>NZ_JBNWEM010000003.1:0-600439 GCF_051162505.1 Luteimonas campi | reverse complement strand
CAACCTCGGCCTGACCTGCGACCCGATCGGCGGCCTGGTGCAGATCCCCTGCATCGAGCGCAATGCGATGGGCTCGGTGAAGGCGATCAACGCCAGCCGCATGGCCCTGCGCGGCGACGGCCAGCACAAGGTCAGCCTGGACAAGGTGATCCGCACGATGCGCCAGACCGGCCGCGACATGCAGGACAAGTACAAGGAAACCAGCCGCGGCGGGCTGGCGGTGAACGTCATCGAGTGTTGAGGTCGCGCCGTACCCGGGGCGATGGATCCGCGTCCGGCAAGACCGTTCCCCGTCCGGCCACCTGATCGCCCGCCCCTGTCCGGCGCGCCGTCCGCAGCCAGCTCACGCATCCCCCGAACCGCCCGCCCCGGCCAAGCCCGCGACGGTCAGGCCCGGAGTCGGGAGACCGGCAGGCCGTGCCCGCGGCCACCCCATCCGTGCGCGAAGTCACGACAAGACGCCGGCGACAGCGTCCGGTCCATCCGTCAGCGCCGCACAGGCCATGCGACAGACACGCCCGCGCCGCGCGCGCCACCGTTGTCATCGTTGTCATGAGACATTGTGATTCGACCTGCATATCGGCCAGAAAGGCTTTGACAACGATGGTCGGCGCTCGTCATGTAGGCCTGCTCCGACAGGATCGTTGGCAGCATCGACACCGTCGGACGCAGCGCTTGCGCAACGCTGCCGCCCGCCCCTGGCGGTCGGCACCTTCCGGCCCCACTGGACCGCGTCCACCTGGCACCAGCAACGCATGCAGACCGGAGGGTCTCCGGGCATCGCCCGCCACTGTCACCGTCACGGAAGAAGGAGTCAGACCATGCACCGCAGAACCGCCCTTGCCACGCTGCTGCTTGCGGCCGCCTGTGCGCCCGCGCTGTCCGCGCAGGCGCAGACCGCCAGCTGTGCCGCCGTGCCCGCCTGGAACACATCGACCGTCTACAACCCCGGCGACCGGCTGGTCTACCAGAACCGCCTGTACCAGGCCAACATTCCCATCTGGAACGCGCCGCCGACGCATTGCCCTTCCTGCGGCTGGTACACCGATCTCGGCGCCTGCGGCACCGGCGGCGAGAACCAGTTGCCCAGCGTCTCGCTGACCGCCCCGGCGAACGGCGCCAACTTCAACGCCGGGACGCCGGTCGCCATCAGCGCCAACGCCAGCGATGCCGACGGCAGCGTGCAGCGCGTCGAGTTCTTCGCCGGATCGGTGTCGCTCGGCGTCGACGCCAGCGCTCCCTACGGCGCGACCTGGAACAACCCGCCCGTCGGCACGCACGCGCTGACTGCGGTGGCCACCGACGACGACAACGCCACGCGCCGCTCCACCGCCGTGACCATCACCGTACGCCACAATGCCGACGTCACCCCGCCCGGCGTGCCGACCGGCCTGAATGCCGTCGCCCGCGCCCCGCGCAGCATCCAGCTCGCGTGGACCGCCTCCACCGACAGCCCGGGCGGCAGCGGCCTCGCCGGCTACGACGTCTATCGCAACGGCAGCCTGGTGGGCTCGCCGACCAGCAACGGCTTCACCGACACCGCGCTGGTGCCGGGAACCCAGTACCGCTATCGCGTGCGTGCCCGCGACGCGGCCGGCAACGCGTCCGCGCAGGGCGCCGAACTGGCCGTCAGCACCACCGCCGACGACGGCACCGGTAGCGGCCGCAACGTGATCGGCTATTTCGCGCAATGGGGCATCTACGGCCGCGGCTACCTGGTGAAGAACATCCAGAGCAGCGGCTCGGCGTCCAGGCTCACCCACATCAACTACGCCTTCGGCAACGTCCGCAACAACCGCTGCGAAGTGGGGGTCACGCAACCTGCCGATCCGAACACCGGCGCCGGCGGCGACGCGTTCGCCGACTACACCAAGGCCTTCCAGGCGGGCGAGAGCGTCAGCGGCGCGGCGGATACCTGGGACCAGCCGCTGCGCGGCAACTGGAACCAGCTCAAGCAGCTCAAGGCGCGCAACCCCGGCCTCAAGGTGCTGATCTCGCTGGGCGGATGGACCTGGTCGCGCGGTTTCTCCGACGCGGCCCGGCCTGAGAACCGCCAGGCCTTCGTCGCCTCCTGCATCGACGCCTACATCCGCGGCAACCTGCCGGTGGTCGAAGGTGCCGGCGGTCCGGCCGCGGCGGCCGGCGTGTTCGACGGCATCGACATCGACTGGGAATATCCCGTCGCCTGCGGCCTGGCGTGCGGGCGACCCGAGGACAATGCGAACTTCACCGCCCTGCTCGCCGAGTTCCGGCGCCAGCTCGACCTCGTGCGGCCGGGCCTGCTGTTGACCGTCGCCGTTGGCGCCGGCATCGACAAGGTGCGCGTCACCGATCCCGGCCAGTACCACCAGTACCTGGACTACATCAACGTGATGACCTACGACTTCCACGGCGCGTGGGATTCGCGGACCAACCATCACAGCGCGCTGTTCGCCTCGCCGGCCGATCCGTCGACGGGCGATACCGCGTTCTACAACAGCGATGATGCGATCCAGGCGTTCCTCGACCGCGGCGTGCCTGCCGCCAAGCTGCACCTGGGCATCGGCTTCTACGGGCGCGGCTGGACCGGCGTGGCGGGCGCCAACAACGGCCTGTACCAGAGCGGTTCGGCTGCCCAGGGCACCTATGAAGCCGGCATCGAGGACTTCAAGGTGATCAGGACCCGGCCCGGCACGATCCACACCGATCCGGTCGCAGGCGCCAGCTGGAAGTACGACGGCAGCACGTTCTGGAGCTACGACACGCCGCAGATGGTCGGCGAGAAGATGCAGTACGTGAAGGCGCGCGGCCTGGGCGGCGCGTTCTTCTGGGAGTTCAGTGGCGACGACGCCAACGGCACGCTGGTCAACGCGATCCACGACGGCCTGCGCTGACGCCAGCCCACGCCGCGATGCGCGACACGACGACGGCCGCCCTGTGCGGCCGTCGTTCTTCATCGGTGGGTGCCAGCCCGCCCGCGCCAGCTCCTGGATCCGCGCTGCCGGATCGATCCGGTCAGCCGGCGCCTGCGGCGCGCGAGATCCGCAGCACGTCGTCCAGCAACGCCGCTGCCGTCACCTTCGCGCCTGCGCCAGGCCCCTGGATCACCAGCGGCTGATCACTGTAGCGGTCGCTGAAGATCGCGGCGCGGTTGTCGGTGCCGTTGCCGCTGGCCAGCGGGTGCGACAGCGGCAGTGCGCGCAGGCCCACGCTCGCGCCGCGCTCGGCGTCGAAACGGCCGACGAAGCACAGCCGCGCATCGTTGCGGTAGGCGTTGAGGAAGCGCTCGCGCAGCGGCGCGTCGAGTGCGGACAGCTGCGCATCGACGGCATCGGCCGGCGCATCGCGCAACGCGTCGGGGACCAGCGACGAGACCCGGATCTCGCGCGCTTCCAGCGGCAGGCCGGCGGCACGCGCGAGGATCAGCAGCTTGCGGCGCACATCCTCGCCCGACAGGTCCTGGCGCGGATCGGGTTCGGCATAGCCGGCGTCACGCGCCTCGCGCACCAGGTCGGAAAACGGCCGGGTGTCGTCGTAGCGCGACAGCAGCCAGGCCAGCGACCCCGACAGCACGCCCTCCACGGCGTGGATGCGGTCGCCGCCGGCGACCAGTTCGCGCAGCAGGCGCAGCAACGGCAGGCCAGCGCCGACCGTGGCCGAATCGCCGTAGCGCGCGCCTTCCCGCTGCGCATCGACGATCGCCTGCGCGCGCGCCAGGTCGCCGCCATTGCCCAGCTTGTTGGCGGTGACGACATGGATCCCGCGCAGCAGCCACTCGGGGTGCCAGCCGGCGACGGTGTCGCTGGCAGTGGCATCGATCACGATGTCGCCACGCGACAGCGACTCGCCTTCGGCCCAGGGCGGCACCGCGCCCGTGCCGCGCGGCGCGGTGCGCGCCTGGGCGATGGCGGCGTCCAACGACTCGCCGGCGGGCAGCTGCACGCGCGAGTTGCTCAGCCATGCGAATTGGGGAAGCGTCACGCCCCGCTCGACCAGCTGGCGATAGCGCGCGACCACCGCGCTGCCCACCACGCCCGTGCCCAGCAGCGCGACACGACCGATACGCGTCGGCGCCGAAGGCCGGATCGGCGTCACCGAGCTCATGCGTCCACCCGCTGCAGGCCGGCGGCGCGATCGGCGGACGCCGCGGCCAGCGCGCGCTCGAGCGCCGCGGCCAGGTCGGCCTGCAGGTCATCGCCGGCCTCGATGCCGACCGACAGCCGCAGCAGTCCGTCGGGAATCCCGGCCGCCGCGCGCGCCTCGGCGGTCATCGCCGCATGGGTCATCGAGGCCGGGTGCGCCACCAGGCTTTCCACGCCGCCCAGCGATTCGGCCAGGGTGAAATGGCGCAGGCCGTCGACAAAGGCGCGCACCGCCTCGACGCCGCCTTCGAGCTCCAGCGACAGCATCGCGCCGAAGCCGCTCTGCTGGCGCGAGGCCAGCGCATGCCCCGGATGCGAGGACAGGCCGGGGTAGTGCACTCTGGCCACCGCCGGGTGCGCTTCCAGCTGCAGCGCGATCGCCTGCGCGTTCTCCTGGTGCACGCGCAGGCGCGCATCCAGCGTGCGCAGGCCGCGCAACGTCATGAAGCTGTCGAACGGCGATCCGGTGATGCCCAGCGCATTCGCCCACCAGGCGAACTGCTCATGCAGCTCGCGCGTCTTCGCCACGACCGCGCCGCCGACCACGTCGCTGTGGCCGTTGATGTACTTGGTGGTCGAATGCAGCACCACGTCGGCACCGAACGCGATCGGCGTCTGCAGCGCCGGCGAGAGGAAGGTGTTGTCGACCACGGCCAACGCGCCGGCGCGATGCGCGGCCTCGATCACGAAGCGCAGGTCGGTGACGCGCAGCAAGGGGTTGGACGGCGTCTCGATCAGCACCAGCTTCGGCGACTGCGCCAGCGCCGTGGCCAGCGAGCGCGGGTCGGTGAGGTCGGCCGTGATCAGCTCGAAATGGCCCTTCTTCGCCAGCGCGTTGAACAGGCGCCAGCTGCCGCCGTAGGCATCGTGCGGCACCACCAGCTTCTCGCCGGGCGACAGCAGGGCGTTGAGCACCAGGGTGATCGCGCCCATGCCGGTGGCGGTGACCACGCCGCCGGCACCGCCCTCCAGTTCGGCCAGCGCCTCGCCCAGCAGGTCCCGCGTGGGATTGCCGCTGCGGGTGTAGTCGTACTCGCGTTTGTTGCCGAAGCCGTCGAAGCTGAAGTTGCTCGACAGCACGATCGGCGGCGTGACCGCGCCGTACGCGGTATCGCGGTCGATGCCCGCGCGCACCGCACTGGTGGCGGGACGACAGGCCCCGTGGCTGGCAACGGACGTGGAACTGGCGGTCATGCGGGTTCTCCAGGGTTGCGCAGCGCGCCGGCGAGGATGCCGTCGATGCGGTCGGTTTCTTTCAGGAAGGCGTCGTGGCCGTAGGGCGAGCGCAGCACGCGCAGCTGGCCCGGCGTGCCGAGGGATTCGACCAGGGCCACCGAATCGGACAGCGGCACCAGGCGGTCGCCTTCGACCGCGACCACCAGGGTTGGCACCCGGACCTGCGCCGGGTCGATGCGGTGCAGGTCGATCGACTCGGACAGGCGCAGCCAGGCGTTGACCGACGTACGCGCGACGAAGCGCGCACCGGCCGCGTCCAGATAGTCCTCGGCGGCGACGCGTACGCGCCCGTTGACGACTTCCGGCGGAGCGTCGAAGCGCTCTTCGAATTCTTCGGGCGTCCGGTAGCTGAGCATCGCGAACTGGCGCGCCAGCGACAGGCCCTGGACATCGGCGCACTGCAGCTGGCCGAGTGCCACCGCCTTGCGCTGCAGCGCGCGCCAGGCCGCGGCGTAGGGATGCGCGCGATGCGCGCCGCTCACGGCGACCAGGGTGGCCGCACGCGCCGGATGGCGGATCGCGAACTGCAGCCCCACCAGGGCGCCGTAGGAATAGCCCACGAAACCGCGCAAGGCCTCGATGCCCAGCGCATCGAGCAGCACGGCCACGGCGTCGGCCTGGTCGGCAGTGTCGAGCGGCGCATCGATGCGGCCATCGGCGCCGAGGTAGTCGAACCCCAGGATGCGCAGGCGCGCGGGGTCCAGGGTGCGGCCGGGGCCCACCAGGTCGTTGGCCCAGCCGGCTTCGGGGAATTGCGCATTGGCCGCGATGTGGCGATGGGCGGAGATGCCACCGGCCACCAGCACCACCGGTGCGTCTTCGGGGCCGACGATCTCCCAGGCGATCCGGACCGGGCGCGGCCCCGCGTGGCGCAGCGGAATCGCCACCTCCAGCACGCCGCGCCGCGCGCCCGACGGATCGGCGACGGGCGCGCGCGCATCCGCCGACGCCGCGGCAGGCGGCGGACAGGGGCTGGCGGTGGCGTGGACAAGACCCATGGCGCAATCCGTTGGAGAGGACGCCAACGAGGCTTGCGGGGATCGGAAGACTGCCGGCAAGGCCGGCCAGATGCGCATCCACCACGAGCGGTGCTGCACAACCATCTTCCGGTAGACACTCAGGTCCCCGCAGGACTTGGCACCGCGACAGAGCCGACCTTGCGGTCGCCTCCATCAGGTTGCCCCGGCGTCTTCGGGCCTGTCCCTCAGCCGGTCTCGATGGATGGGGGCAGATTGCCAGCGCCCCGGGCGCCTGTCAATCGCTTCATGCCGATGAAGCGATACTTCGCAGGCGGGCCGCTTGCGGCGATAATCCGCGCCATGCGTTCTGCCCTTCCCCTCCTGGCGGCCCTGCTGCTGGCCGCCTGTGCGACCCCGCACGCCCCCGTCGGCTCCGGACCCGCGCCCGCGCCGGGGGCCGACGCCGTGACCGTGCCCGAGCGCTACGTCACCGTGGAGAACCCCGAGGACGAGCTGGACTCGCTCGCCACCTGGCCTACCGAGGACCGCGCGGTCTGGCTGATCGCCACCGCCAAGAACAGCCACGAACTGGTCGTGTTCGACGCCGACAGTGGCGAGCAGCTGCGCAGCGTCGGCCACCGCGGGACCGCCGATGGCGAGTTCCTGCGGCCCAATGGCGTGTTCGTCCACGGCGATCTGCTGCTGGTATCCGAGCGCGACAACCGCCGGGTGCAGATGCTGTCGCTGCCCGGCTTCCGTCCGCTGGGCAGCTTCGGCGAAGACAAGCTGCGCAGCCCGTATGGTCTGTGGGCTTACGAATCCGAACCCGGCCAGCTGCAGGTCTACGTGACCGACAGTTTCATGGATGGTCCCGATTTCAGGACCGTGCCACCGCTGGCGCAGCTCGCCCAGCGTGTGCACCGCTTCCGCATCGACACCGACGGCGAGGGCCAGCCGCAGCCCCGGCATCTGGGCGCGTTCGGCGATACCGCGCCGGACACCGCGCTGCGCATCGTCGAATCGCTTCTGGGCGATCCGAGGTACGACCGTCTCCTGGTCGCCGACGAGGACGCCCGGCATGGGGCGGCGCTGCGCGAGTACGCGCTCGACGGCCGCTTCACCGGCGGCGGCGTAGGGCCTGGCGCCTTCCTCGCCGAGCCCGAGGGAATCGCGCTGTGGGCCTGCACCGCCGACACCGGCTACTGGGTCGTCGCCGACCAGCTCCGGCCGCTCACGGTGTTCCGCGTCTTCGACCGCAAGGACCTGACGCCACGCGGCGCCTTCAGCGGCCAGGTCACCGCCTGGACCGACGGCGTGAGCCTGCATGCCGCGCCGACCGCGCGTTTTCCGGAGGGCGTCCTGTTCGCCGTCCACAGCGACCGCGCCGTGGCCGCGTTCGATCTGGGCGATGTCGCCCGCGCGCTCGACCTGGATCCGGCTTGCCGCCAATGAGCCGGCGGCGGCTGGCCGTTGCCATCGCGGCGCTTGCGTTGGCCAGCGCGCAGGCCTCGACGCTCTACCGCTGGACCGACGCCGACGGCCGGGTCCATTACGCCGATCGCGTCGACGCGCGCCATGCCGAGGGCGTGGAGCGCATCGCGATGCGCGCCGAGCCGGTGGCGGTGGCGCGCCTGCGCGTGGTGCCGGACGCCATCGGCGCGCAGGCCTGGGTCGACAACCTGCTGGCCGGGCCGATCGAGGTGATGCTGCACGCCGACGGCGTGGCCTACGCCAGCGAACCGGCCCTGCCCGCGCGGGCCACGATACCGCCGTACTCCCGCGCCCTGCTGGCGCGGATCGCCCAGGGCAATCCGCGCCTGCTCGTGGCCGCCGTGCCCGGCTCTCCCAGCGCACGGCCGCGCGACGTCGAATACGCCTGGCCGCTGCCGTCCGCCCCGCTGCGCATCCAGCAGGCCTGGGGCGGCAGCCACAGCCATCGCGACGCGGAGAACCGCTACGCCGTCGACTTCGCCGCGCCGGTGGGCACCCCGGTGGTGGCCGCGCGCGACGGCCTGGTGATCCAGGCCGAAGCGGACTACGGCGAGGCCGATGGCGAGGACGAGGCCAGCCTGCTGGCCCGCGCCAACTTCATCCGCGTGCTGCACGACGACGGCACCATGGCCCTCTACGCGCATCTGCAGACCGGCGGCGTGCTGGTCCGGCCCGGTGAACGCGTGCGCCGTGGCCAGTCGATCGGCCGCTCGGGCAACACCGGCCTGAGTACGGCCCCGCACCTGCACTTCGTGGTGCAGGCCAACCGCGGCATGCGGATGGAAGCGGTGCCGTTCCGCATGTTCGGCCCGCACGGCATCCTGCGTTTCGGCGAGGCCCGGGGACTCGAACCGCCGGCAGACTGACGCGGGGCGCCACTCCTGCCCGGGCGCTCGGAGGACGGCAATGCGCAGCCCCGCGCTTCCCGCCTCGCCGCACCGGGCAGGCCCCGACCACGCACCCCGGCCCGCTGTCGCCGGCGCGATCGCGCGCATCGCGCCCTGCCCGGCCGCGCCCCGTATAATTTCCATCTTTCCCAGACCTCCCGACGCCAGTGCGGCGGGTATCGCCATGCCTGACGTTTCCACCGAAGCCGCGCGCCGCCGCACCTTCGCCATCATCTCCCACCCCGACGCGGGCAAGACCACGCTCACCGAGAAGCTGCTGCTGTTCGGGGGCGCGATCCAGATGGCCGGCTCGGTGAAGTCGCGCAAGACCACGCGCCACGCCACCTCCGACTGGATGGCGCTGGAGAAGGAACGCGGCATTTCGGTCACCAGCTCGGTGATGCAGTTCCCCTACGAGGGCCGCATCGTCAACCTGCTCGACACCCCCGGCCACGCCGACTTCGGCGAGGACACCTACCGCGTGCTCACCGCGGTGGACTCGGCGCTGATGGTGATCGACGTGGCCAAGGGCGTGGAGGAGCGCACGATCAAGCTCATGGAGGTGTGCCGCATGCGCGACACGCCCATCATGACCTTCATCAACAAGCTCGACCGCGAGGGCAAGGACCCGATCGAGCTGCTCGACGAAGTGGAAAGCGTGCTGGGCATCCAGTGCGCGCCGGTGACCTGGCCGATCGGCATGGGCCAGCGCCTCAAGGGCGTGGTGCACCTGCTCACGGGCGAGGTGCACCTGTACGAGCAGGGCCGCAACTTCACCCGTCAGGATTCGACCATCTTCCCCTCGCTCGACGCGCCGGGACTGGAAGAGAAGATCGGCGCGCAGATGCTGGCCAGCCTGCGCGACGAACTGGAACTGGTGCAAGGCGCCAGCCATCCCTTCGACAAGCAGGCCTATCTGGACGGCAAGCAGACCCCGGTGTTCTTCGGCTCTGGCGTCAACAACTTCGGGGTACAGCCGCTGCTGGACTTCTTCGTCGAGCACGCACCCTCCCCGCGTCCGCGCGCGACCACGGGGCGCGACGTGGCACCACGGGAAGACAGGCTGACCGGCTTCGTATTCAAGATCCAGGCCAACATGGACCCACAGCACCGCGACCGCGTGGCGTTCATGCGCGTGTGTTCGGGCCGCTTCAGCGCCGGCATGAAGGCCTACCATGTGCGCAGCGGCAAGGAAGTGAAGCTGGCCAACGCGCTGACCTTCATGGCCTCCGATCGCGAGATCGCCGCCGAGGCCTGGCCGGGCGACGTGATCGGCATCCACAACCACGGCACCATCTCCATCGGCGATACCTTCACCGAAGGCGAGGCACTGAGCTTCACCGGCATCCCCAACTTCGCACCGGAGCTGTTCCGCCGCGCGCGGCTGCGCGATCCGCTCAAGCTCAAGCAGCTGCAGAAGGGCCTGGCGCAGCTGTCGGAAGAAGGCGCCACCCAGTTCTTCCGCCCGCTGATGAGCAACGACCTGATCCTCGGCGCGGTCGGCGTGCTGCAGTTCGACGTGGTCGCCTACCGGCTCAAGGACGAGTACGGCGTGGACGCGATCTTCGAGCCGGTCCAGGTGGCGACCGCGCGGTGGGTGAAGTGCGATGACGAGAAGAAGCTCGAGGAATTCCGCGAAAAGCATGCGATGAACCTGTCGATCGACGCGGCCGGCGAGCTGGTCTACCTCGCGCCGACCCGGGTCAACCTGCAGCTCGCCGAGGAGCGCGCCCCTGCGGTCAGGTTCATGGCCACCCGGGAACACGCCCATGCGGTATCGGTGAGCTGACGGCTCAGGCCAGGCCTGCCCGGCCTCCAGGGCGTCGACAGCCACGGTCGGCGTCGATGCGGTAACGTACGGGGGTGAGTACCCCCCACAGCGAGCTCCGCCAGTCGCGCGCCCGCAGGCGCGCGGCGCGCCTGTCCCACCTGCGCGACGAGATCGCCAGCGCGCTGACCCACGGCTTCGGCGCCGCCGCCGCACTGGCCGGCGGCGCGGTGCTGATCACGCTGGCCGCGATCCACGGCGATGGCTGGCAGCTGGGTGCGGCCATCGTGTTCGGCGTGACCCTGCTGCTGCTGTACCTGGCGTCGACGCTCTACCACGCCATCCAGCATCCGGTCGCCAAGGGGCGGCTCAAGGTCTTCGATCATTGCGCGATCTACCTGCTGATCGCCGGTACCTACACGCCGTTCACCCTGATCGGCCTGCGCGGCCCTTGGGGATGGAGCCTGTTCGCCGCCATCTGGACCCTGGCGCTCGCGGGCGTGGTGTTCAAACTGTTCTACACCGGCCGGTTCAAGCGGCTGTCCACCCTGATCTATCTGGCGATGGGCTGGCTGGTGCTGGTGGCGATCAAGCCGGTGATGGCCACGCTCGATGGCTGGACGTTCGGCTGGCTGATCGCCGGCGGCGCGTTCTACACGCTGGGCACCTTCTTTTATCACCGCGAGTCGATTCCCTACGCGCACGCCATCTGGCACCTGTTCTGCATCGGCGGCAGCGTCTGCCACTACGTGGCGGTGCTGGCCCAGGTGGTACCGCGCGCCTGAGCACGAGGGTTTCGCGAAGCTGAACCCTTCGCAGCGCTTTCGCGCGAGGATGACGCGGCTCGCGCAACCCTTGCGCGATGTCGACCAGCCCAAGTCCAGCGCCCGCGACCACCCCGCGCCGGCTTCGCCGCCCCTCGCGGCGCACGCTCACGATCCTCGGGGCGCTCGCGGCCGTGGTGGTGCTGCTGGTGCTGTTCTGGGACTGGAACTGGTTCAAGGGACCGGTCGAGCGCGTGGTCGAGGCGCGTACGGGGCGCGAGTTCGAGATCGCCGGCGACCTCGATGTGGATCTGGGCCGCGTCACCACGGTCACCGCCGATGGACTACGCCTGGGCAATGCGGAGTGGTCCGACCAGGCCCAGATGGCGACCGCCGACCGCCTCGCCCTGCAGTTCGAGTTCTGGCCGCTGCTCGTCGGCAAGCTGCGCCTGCCAGAACTGCGCCTGGTGCGGCCCGATGTGCGCCTGGAAACCGGCCCCGACGGCAGCCCGGGCAACTGGGACTTCGGCTTCCAGGACGATGGCGGCGAACCGCTGCAGCTGCGGCGCCTGTGGGTCGACCAGGGACGCCTGCGCTTCGACGATGCGCGCAGCGAGACCGCCATCGACATCCGGCTGTCCAGCGAGGAGGCCGCCCAGGCCGGTGCGGCGCCGTCCATCGCGCTGAAGGGCGAGGGCAGCTGGAGCGGCAACGAGTTCAGCCTGGAGGGCAGCGCCGAATCGCCGCTCGAACTGCAGGACACCGAGCGGCCCTATCGCCTCGACCTGCGCGCGCGCGCCGGCGCCACCCATGCCCATGCCCGCGGCAGCTTGATCGACCCGTTCCGCCTGCGCGACTTCGATCTCGAGTTCGCGCTGGCCGGCCGCAACCTGGCACACCTCTACCCGCTGCTGGGGCTGGCACTGCCCGACTCGCCGCCCTATTCGATCGACGGTCGCTTGACCCGCGACGGCAACACCTGGCACTACGACGCATTCACCGGCGAGGTGGGCCAGAGCGACCTCGGCGGGTCCGCCGCGATCACCACCGGGGGCGAGCGCCTGTTCTTCAAGGCCGATCTGGTTTCCAACCGGCTGGACTTCGACGACCTGGCCGGCTTCGTCGGCGGCGCGCCGGACCCCGAGGGAGAGAAACTCGACCCGGCGCTGGCCGCCCAGGCCGCCGAGCAGGCCGCGCGGGGCAAGGTGCTGCCCTCGCGCCCCTACGAACTGCAGAAGCTGCGTTCCATGGACGCGGACGTGCGCCTGCGCGCGCGCCGCATCAACGCGCCCAGGCTGCCGCTGGACGACATGGATGCCCACCTGCTGCTCGAGGCCGGCATGGTGCGACTGGCGCCGCTCAACTTCGGCGTTGCCGGCGGCGACATCCGCGCCGACATCCGCATGGACGCGCGCCGCGACACCATCCATACACAGCTCAAGGCCGAGGTGCGGCGGGTGGAGCTGTCGCAGCTGTTCCCCGACGTGGAACTGGCCAAAGACACGGTCGGCCGGCTGGGCGGCAGCTTCAACCTGGCCGGCACCGGCAATTCCGTGGCCGCGATGCTGGCCACGGCCGATGGCGACGTCGCGGTCGGCATGGGTCGCGGCGAGATCAGCAACCTGCTGGTCGAAGTGGCGGGCATCGACATCTACGAGGCGGTGAAGTACCTGATCGGCAAGGACCGCAAGGTGCCCGTGCGCTGCGCCTTCGCCGATTTCGGCGTGAAACAGGGGGTGATGGATTCGCGGGCACTCGCCTTCGATACCACCGACACGCTCATCGTCGGCCAGGGCCAGATCGACCTCGGCGAGGAAACCCTCGACCTGGAACTTCGGCCGCGGCCGAAGGATCGCAGCATCCTCGCCCTGCGCTCGCCGCTGCACGTGGGCGGCACGTTCGCCGATCCCAGCTTCCGTCCCGATTTCGCGCGCCTGGGGTTGCGCGGCGCCTTCGCGCTGGCGCTGGGCAGCATCGCCCCGCCGGCCGCACTGCTGGCGACCCTCGAGCTGGGCCCGGGCGAGGACAGCGACTGCGGCGGCGACTACGCCAAGTGACGCCGCCTCAGCCGGCGATGTAGCGCTGCAGCTGGTCCAGTTCGTGCTGCTGGTCCTCGATCACGGCCGCCACCAGGTCGCCGATCGAGATCATGCCCACGACCTCGCCGTCTTCCAGCACGGGCAGGTGGCGGATGCGGTTGCGGGTGACGATCTGCATGCACGCGGGTACGCCATGGTCGACGCCGACGGTCACCACCTCCCGCGTCATGATCGCGCTGACCGGCGTGTCCTTCGACGAGCGCCCTTCCAGCACCACCTTTCGCGCGTAGTCGCGCTCGGACAGGATGCCCACCAGACGCGCACCATCCATCACCAGCACCGCGCCGATGCCCTTCACCGCCATCAGCCGGATCGCATCGATGACCGGGGCATCGGGGGCGACGGCGAACAGATCAGCCGTCTTGGCTTCCAGCAGATGACGCACCGTACGCATGGCGCTTCCCTCCCGTTGGCTGCGATGCCACGGAGGATACTCCGGTGGACGCCGGGCGCCAGTCGTCGACCAGGTAGAGCGGACGCTGCTTGGATTCCTCGTAGAGGCGGCCGAGGTACTCGCCGATCAGCCCCAGCGCCACCAGTTGCACCCCGCCCAGGAACAGGATCACCGACATCATCGTCGGCCAGCCCGCGACCGGGTCGCCATAGAACAGCGCCTTGGCCACGATCACCATGGCGTAGACGAAAGCCAGCATCGCCACGCCCAGTCCGAGGTAGGTCGCCAGCCGCAGCGGCGCGGTCGAGAAGCTGGTGATGCCCTCCAGCGCGAAGTTCCACAGCTTCCACAGGTTGAACTTGCTGCGCCCGGCCACGCGCGCCTCGCGCCGGTACGGCAGCGCCACGCGGTTGTAGCCGATCCAGCCGAACAGCCCCTTCATGAAGCGGTGGCGCTCGCGCAACTGCCGCAATGCCGCGAGTGCGCGCGGCGAGAGCAGACGGAAATCGCCTGTATCGGTGGGAATGGGTGTATTCGACAGCCGCTGGATCACGCGATAGAACAGGTGCGCGCTCGCCCGCTTGAGCCAGCCCTCGCCGTCGCGCTGCTCGCGCATGCCGTACACATCATCGTAGCCCTGCCGCCACAGCGCCACGAATTGCGGCAACAGCTCGGGCGGATCCTGGCCGTCGGCATCGAGGATGATGGCGGCTCCGTCTTCCACGCGGTCCAGGCCCGCGGTCAGCGCCGCCTCCTTGCCGAAGTTGCGCGACAGTCGCAGCAGCGCCACGCGGCGATCGCCGTTGGCCAGCCCGCGCATCACGTCCCAGGTGCCGTCGCGGCTGCCGTCGTCCACGTACAGGATGCGGCCCTCGACCCGATCCGCCGCCAGCGCATCGAGCACGCGCGCCAGCCGCGCATGCAGCAGCGGCAGCGCCTGGGCTTCGTCTCTCGCCGCGATCACGACGGTCAGCAGTTCATGGTTCATGGCGCGCATCCTAGCCGAGCCGGCGTCAGGTTCCGCAGTGGCGCCGAGCCGTGGCGACGGCCTGGCCTGTCCGTGCAGCCTCTTGTCCGGGTCGCAGTCCTGGATGGGCAGGCGCCGGGCGGATGCCGCGCGCCGCGTACGCATGGCCGGGCCTGCCGCGGACAGCGGCCGCCGGTCGCTCAGTCCAGGGATTCGAGATAGGCGTTGCCGCCGATCTGCCGCATGTTGCGCTCGATCGCCCGCGTGCGCCGCTGGACATAGGGTCCAGGACTGGCGGCGCTGTAGCGCTTGGGACTGGGCAGCACCGCAGCGAGGCGCGCGCTCTGCGCGGCCCCGAGCGCCGAGGCGTCGCGGCCGAAGAAACTGCGCGCGGCCGCCTGCGCTCCGTACACGCCGTCGCCGAATTCGGCGACGTTCGCGTAGACCTCCAGGATGCGGCGCTTGGGCCACAGCAGTTCGATGAGCACGGTGTACCAGGTCTCGACGCCCTTGCGCAGCCAGCGCGAGGGCGGGCTCGACCCCTGCCACAGGAACAGGTTCTTGGCCAGTTGCTGGCTGATCGTGCTGCCACCGCGCAGGCGCCCCCCACGCTCGTTGCGCTTGCGCGCATGTTCGATCGCCGCCAGGTCGAACCCGGAATGGACGGCAAAGTTCTGGTCCTCGGCCGCGATCAGCGCAACCGGCAGCGACGGCGCCATGGCATCCAGGTCGCGCCAGTCGTAGGCGACGCGGAAACCGCCCTCGCCCTGCATCCAGGCATCGACCTGGCGGATGGCCATGAACGCAGAGAAGGGCGGGTCCACGAACCGCAGCAAGGCCACCTGCAGCACGCTGAACGCCAGCAGCCAGACCGGCAGCCAGAACAGGCGCCGCAGCCATCTGCGGCGAGGACGGCGACCGGCAGGGGACGGCGGGTCTCCGGGGAAGGCTTGCGGCATCTTCGGTTCGCCCCAATCTCGACTAGGACGCGACATCCGCGTCGCCACTATTCGACCACGCAGCGCAGGCCCGAAGCGAACGATGACCGATCTCCCCTCCCCCGCCGGCAACGACCGGCTGACCCGCTTCCTTCTGCCCGGCGCCGGCGTGCGCGGCGTGCACGTGCGCCTGCAGGACGCCTGGCAGCGGATCCGCAGCAGCGACGACTACCCCGCCGCCGTCTCCGAAATGCTGGGCGAGGCGGTGGCGGCCTCGGCCCTGTTCACCGGGCACGTCAAGGTCGAGGGCCGGCTCTCGGTGCAACTGCGCGGCCGGCACCGCCTGCGCACCCTGTTCGCCGAGTGCACGGCCGCCGGCACGCTGCGCGCAATCGCCCGCCTGGCGGAAGACGATGCCAGCACGATCTCGCGCGACCTGCGCGAGCTCGGCGATGGCGCCGTCCTGGCCATCACCATCGAGAACCCGGGCATCCGCGGCCGCGAGCCGGCGCGCTACCAGGGGCTGGTGCCTCTGGAGGCGGATTCCCTGGCGGGCGCATTCGAGGACTATTTCCGCCAGTCCGAACAGTTGCCCACCCGCCTGCTGCTGGCGGCCGACGACTCCCACGCGGCCGGGCTGCTGCTGCAGAAGCTGCCCGGGGACGAGGGCGATACGGACGGATGGGCGCGGGCCGGTGCCCTGTTCGACACCCTCGGTGCCGACGAGCTGCTGGCCACGGATGCGCAGACCCTGCTGTTGCGGCTGTTCCACGAAGAGGGCGTGCAGGCCCTGGGCGGGCGGGATCTGGCCTTCGGCTGCTCGTGCTCGCGCGAACGCGTCGCCGGCATGCTGCGCTCGCTGGGCGCCGAAGAAGCGCGCGCCGCCGTGATTGATGGCGCAGCCAGGGTGCGCTGCGAGTTCTGCGGGGAGCGCTACGCATTCGACCCGGGCGAGGTCGAAGCGCTGCTTGCGGATGAAATGGTTGACACCGAGGCACCCGAACGGGTTCAGTGAGCGTACAGGAATCCTGTGAGAGATGGATTGTTAAATAAACATAAACGCGCTAGGCTCGTCTTCCGTCTATAGAGGGAACTCCCGCCACTGCGGCGGGTCGATAGCACTCCCATGGCACGCCATCCCGCCCGACTGTTGACCGCACTGCTGCTTGGCCTCGGCCTGGCCGCGGGCGCGCATGCGCAGGGCAAGCGGGATCAGGCCGTGCTTCCGGTGGTCGATCACAGCAGCGGCAAGGTCCAGGCCTATCTTCTGCTGGAGCCTACGGGTGGCAATCGCGCAGGCACGCGCTGGCGCGCCGGCGACGATTCGCTGGACGCCAGCTTCGGCCTGCGGGCCGGCAGTTCGCTGGCCCTGCTCTGCAACCAGCGGAGCGGCGTTTTCAGCGCGGTCAGCAGCCTGGTGGACAACTGCCAGCTCGCCTCGCTGGACGAAAACGGCGGTAACCGCAACGCCAGCGCCACTGCGGCGTTCCAGCGCCCCGGTGGAGGCTTCGGGGTCACCGTCGGCCAGGGCAGCCAGAACCTGCCCGCCTGGATGACCCGCGGCAATGCGAGCGGCAACCCGCAGCTCGACCTCAACGACCTGACCGTCTTCGCCCAGAAGAACATCGGCGATGCGGCCTACGTGACCATCGCCGGCACCGTGGCCAAGGCCACCCTGATCCCGTTCTCAGAGGCGCCCGCAGACATCAGCGACCGCTGGAGCAGCAGGAGCCTGTCGGTCGGCGGTGGCTATGGTGCTTTCAGCGCCAACGTCATCGGCCGGGTCATCGAAACCCCCGGCCAGCCCCGCTTCGAAGGACTGGGGCTTGGCGTCACGTGGCGCACCCCCTGGAGCGGCCAGTTGACGGTCGGCGCCGAGAACGTGGTGACGCGCGGCCGCAACCCCTTCTCACCAAATGGTGAGACGAACGACGAGGGGGCCGTGCCCTACGTGCGGTACGAGCAGGATCTCTGATCGCTGGCGTGCATTTCCTTGCCATTTCGACGGGTCATCACGCAATTCAGTCGAAATGTTAACGACACTTTAATTTCTCTCCTCGGCCTTGTAGTATCGGGCGCAACCTTGCCGAACTTGGTGTCCACGTTGACGCCTCCGCGAGGTTCCTTAGAGATCACTGAGAGAGAGACCGCATGAACCTGAAGACCAGCAAGCTCCGCAATGCGATTTGTTTCGCCATTGCCGCGAGCGCGACTGCCGTGGCCGGCACCGGTGTCGCATTCGCCCAAGAGGGACAGCAGACAACTGAACTCGACCGCATCCAGGTCACTGGTTCGCGCATCCGCCAGGTGGATCTGGCCACCCCCGCTCCGGTGGTGCAGGTGTCCCGCGAGGACATCGACCGGATGGGCTTCCAGACGGTGGGCGACATCCTGCAGAACCTGCCGGTCCTGGGCTCTCCCCCGATCAGCCGCGCGAACGCGCTTTCCGCCGGTGAAGGCAACGGCGGCACCTTCGTCAGCCTGCGCAACCTGGGCGCGGAGCGCAGCCTCGTCCTGCTCAACGGCAAGCGCCTTGGCATCACCACCAGCGGTCTGGCTGACATTTCGCTGATTCCGGCGGCTGCCATCGAGCGCATCGAAGTGCTCAAGGATGGTGCCTCGGCGATCTACGGTTCCGACGCGATCGCGGGCGTGGTCAACCTGATTACCCGTACCGGTTTCGACGGCGTGCAGGGTTCGGTCTACTTCGGCCAGTACGATGAGGGCGACGGCGATACCCTGCGGGGCGACATGGTGCTGGGCGTGACCGGGGAGCGCTCGAGCCTGACTATCGCGGCCGAATGGGGCGAGGAAGACGGCGTGTGGGCCAAGGACCGCCCGTACAGTGCCTATCCGCGCTCCTACCTCCACCCAACCGACAGCTGGACGACCGTCGGCGAGTACGGCGGCTTCGTTGCCAGCTATTCCAACCGCGCGCTCTTCCCCGGCATCACGTTCCCCGCTCCCACCGCTACTAATCCAAATCCTGGCGTGCGCGTGGTCTGGGACGGGGTCGGCGACCCGACTCTGCCCACTAGCTATATCGCGCAGGATCAGAGTGTGGGCAGCTGCAACGCGAGCGGCTGCACCCCGGGCAGCACCCTGCACAAGAGCAACAGCAACGAGCAGATGTACCTGCGCACTCCGCGTGAGTACAAGTCGCTGTTCCTCGACGGAACCTACGACTTGAGCGACAACGTACGCTTCCGCACGAACCTGGCCTACAACAACCGGACCACGGAACGCTCGATCGCAGGCTATCCTTTCCAGGGCCCCACCTTCGGCGTTGTTGTCGACGCGGACAGCTACTTCAATCCGACCGGCGCCGATATCAGCAACTGGTGGCGTCGCCTTTGGGAAGTGCCGCGCGGCTCCACCACCACTACGGACAACTATCGCTTCACCGGCGCATTCGAAGGCAGCTTCGAAGTCGGCGAGCGGTATTTCGATTGGGACGTGAGCTATATGTTCAACGAGAACCGCCTGACCCGCAGCGACCGGGGCGATATCGCCTTGTCGCCGCTGCGTGCGGCGGTCGGACCGTCCTTCCTCAATGCGGACGGCGTGGTGCAGTGCGGTACCGCCGCCGACCCGATTGCCCTGTCTGCTTGCCTGCCGTGGAACCCCTTCCTGCACTCCGGCGTGACCGGGCCGAACGCGTTGACCGGCAACGATGTGCTGATCGATCGTCTGTTCCCCATCTACCACGACACCGGCAAGACCAGCACCACGGTCTGGTCGGCCAACGTGACGGGCAGTCTGTTCACCCTGCCCGCTGGTGAGCTGGCATTCGCAGCCGGCGTGGAAACCCGCAAGGAGAAGGGCGAGTTCGAGGCGGATGCGCTGAAAATCATGGCCGAGACCTCCGGACTGGCCAGCAAGCCGACGCGCGGCAGCTACAATGTGGACGAAGTCTATCTTGAGCTGAGTGTTCCGCTGCTTCGCGACATCGTCGGTGCCAATGAGCTGACGCTGGACGTTGCGACCCGCTACTCGGATTACGACCTGTTCGGCGACACCACCAACAGCAAGGTGGGCCTCAAGTGGCGCCCGATCGAATCGCTGCTGGTCCGTGCCACCTGGGCGGAGGGCTTCCGCACGCCGACGATCCTCGACCTGTACGGCGGCGGGTCCCAGACCTTCGCGACTTTCGCCGATCCGTGCGACACCGTGTACGGCGCTGCGGCCAGCAACCCCACCGTCCTGGCTGCGTGCACCGCGGACATGGGCGCGATCGCCGCAACGTTCCGGCAGCTGCAGCAGGGCTTCGTTCCTTCGGTGGGTCCTTCGGTCCAGACACCAGTTCCGTTCTTCTCCAGCGCCGGCAATCCGACGCTGACGGCGGAAGAGTCCGAGTCCAAGACCGTTGGCCTGGTTTACAGCCCGGACTTCCTGCCCGGCTTCAACGTTGCGCTTGACTGGTGGAACATCCGCGTAGAGAACACCATTGTGGGCGACACGCCGACCCTGATGCTCAACGACTGCTACGTCCAAGGGATTTCCAGCCGCTGCTCCGACCTGCTCTTCACCCGAGACCCGGTACAAGGCTACGTCACCAACCTGCGTTTCGGCTTCCGGAATGCCGGTTATCGTGAGGTGGAAGGCTTCGATTTCGATTGGAACTACAGGTTCGAGACCGGCTCGTTTGGTGACTTCGTCCTGACCTCGAACACCACCTACACGGTCAGCGATGTACTGCTGAGCACGAATGATCCTCGCGTGCCGCTGTCCTCGGTCAGCTTTGGCGGCAACCACCGGATCCGATCCAACACCGGACTGAACTGGAGCATGGGCGACTGGGGTGCGAGCTGGAATGCGCGCTTTTACTCCCGGACCAAGGAGAACTGCACGTACTTCGTCCCCGGTTCGACCGAGCCCAATCTCGAGTGTGATGAGATCACCTATGCGCCTACGGGTGCCTATCTGGCGGACGGCGTGACGCCTGCCTCCCAGATCTCCCGCCGTCGCCTGATTGGTTCGAACACCTTCCACGATCTGCAGATCCGCTACAACGCACCCTGGAATGCAGTCATCGCGGTGGGCGCCAACAACGTGTTCAACCACGAAGGCCCGGTGACCTATGTCGCCACCAATGGCGACTTCACCTATAACGGTGCGTTCGACATCGGCCGCTTCGTCTACATGAAGTACACCCAGAAGTTCTGATGGACTTGGCTGGATAATCAGCAAGTTACTGCGGCCCCGAAAGGGGCCGCAGTTTTTTGGGGTTCGTGAGCCCGTGCCGTTTCCGCTCGGCACACACTTCTATGCGCTCGACCCGGCTTTCCGGGGTTACGCGCCATCCGGGGACCCGCGTCAGGTTGCGTCCTGGCAAGCATCCCCACGGAACGCGGGGCACCCCTATTAGTCCGGCTCGGCCAGGGAGGTCGCAACGGAAGACCCCTCGCAGCCTGAACGACTCCGGTGCTGAGGACCAATTAACGACTCTTTAATTCTCGATTCACAGGGCGTAGTATCGGGCGCAACCTTGCCGATCTTGGCGTCATTGTTGACTCCCCGGCCTGGTTTGTGGTTACCCAAGTCCACTGGAGAGAGAGATGAGATTGAAGAGACACAAGCTCCGCGATGCGATCGCCTTTTCACTTGCGACCAGCGCTGTTGTGCTCGTGGGCACTGGCTCCGCGTTCGCCCAAGACGCCACAGCCGATCAGCAGACCCCGACGAGCCTTGACACCATCACCGTCACCGGCTCTCGCATCAAGAGTCAGACCTTTACGGCCTCCAGCCCCATCACGGAAATCACCGCGGAGGAGTTCACGCAGTACGGCGCCACTACGGTGGAGGACCTGGTCAACCAGTACCCGCAGGTCGACCTGAGTTTCGACAACTTCGAGAACAACGGCTCCTACGGGCACGCCACCGTCTCGATGCGCGGCTTGGGCCCGCAGCGCACGCTGACCTTGGTCAATGGCCGTCGCCTCCCGGCGAGCCGCAACGAAGTTACCGATCCGTCCATCGTCCCGGCGGCACTCATCAAGCGTGTCGACATCCTCTCCGGCGGTGCTTCGGCGATCTACGGCGCAGACGCTGTGGCCGGCGTGGTCAACTTCGTGCTTGACGACAAGTTCGAAGGCGTCCACCTGAACTTCGGCTATTCGGCCTACCAGCACGACAACGACAACGAGTATTGGCAGGGCCTCAACGAAGATGCGGGCTATGAGGCACCAAGCGGCAATTCCGGCTTCGACGGCATCAGCCGCAACGCCGACCTGGTAGTGGGCGGCAGCTTTGCCGAGAACAGGGGCCACGCGGTCGGCTGGCTGACCTGGCGCGAGAACGATGCTCTCTATCACGGTCAGCGCGACTACTCCCACTGCTCGGTGTTTTATGACGCGCCGGTATGTGGTGGCTCCGGCACGGCCGACCCGGCCCGCTTCGTGGTCAACGAGTACGGCCCGTTTGTAGACGAAGATGGCGAGAATCAGATCGGAGTGATCCCGTGGCCGACTGGCACCAATGCCAATTACGTCTATAACGGCAGTGGGTACGAAAACGGCGTCTACCTCTACAATTACGCGCCGATCAACTTCTACCAGCGTCCCGATAAGCGTATTACTGCGGGATTCATGGGCAGCTATGAGATCAACGAGTACTTCGAGCCCTATATCGAAGCGCTGTTTCTCGAGCGCAACTCCGAAGTCCAGATCGCCGAATCTGGTGCTTTCGGCGTGCCGATTCTGGTGAACTGCGGCAACGAACGGATCGGCAGCCTGTGCGCTGATGCGGGCGTCACCACCGATGTTGCGCAGATCGCGTTGTGGAAGCGCAACGTCGAGGGCGGCCCGCGTATCAGCAGTGCCGATGACAACACCCACCGCATCACCGCTGGCGTGCGGGGGTCCCTGTTCGATTCGTCGTGGACCTACGACCTGTCGCTGCTTTCCGGCAAGACCAAGACGGTCGACATCGGTAAGAACGACTTCCTGATCTCGCGAATCTCGGCCGCCGCGCTGGGCTGCGTGGACCCAACCTACGGCACGTTCCAAGGTTGCGAGCCGTATGACATCTGGACGGGCGAGATTTCGCCGGAAGCGGCGCAGGCCATGGCCGGCACTAGCTTTGCCGTGTATAAGACCAGTTATCGCGCGTTCTCCGCCGAGGCCAACGGCTACCTGGGCTTCGGCTTCCCCACTGCGGATGGTGAAGAGGTCGGCTTGGCAGTCGGCATGGAGCGCCGCGACTATTCCTATTACACCGAGTATGATACCGACTCCGCGGCGGGCAATTTCGCGGGCGCCGGTGCAGCCAGCCTTCCGGTGAATGCATCCAACACCGTGAACGACTTCTTCCTCGAGGCGGCGCTGCCGATCTACGTGGGCGACGGTGCTTTCAACCGCTTCGACGCTTCACTCGGCTACCGCTATTCGGATGACGAAACCACCGGCAACTACGATACTTACAAGTTCGGCCTCAGCGGCACGTTTTTCGACAACAAGTTGTTGCTACGCGCCGGATACAACCGCGCCGTCCGGTCTCCGAGCCTGAACGACCTCTACTACACGCAACGGATTGCCCTCAACACTGGCGGCACCGACCTTTGTGCCGGTGAGAATCCCAGCTACACGGCGGAGCAGTGTGCACGTACCGGTGTCCCGCTCAGCGTGTATGGCAACGTTCCTGCCAACGAGGCCAACCAGTACTACAACACGACTGGCGGCAACCCGAACCTGGCACCGGAAGTAGCAGACACCTACACCGTCGGGTTCGCGGTGGAACCGATTGACGACCTGAATATCTCGCTCGACTGGTACCGGGTGGAGATCGAAGATGCGATCGGTGGCATCGGGTACAACACCATTCAGATCCTCTGCATGGAACAGAGCCTGTATTGCGATCGCATCCACCGCGACGCCCGTGCCGGCCAGTACGACCTCTTTGTCGGCCTGGCGTCCGACCCTTTGTCCGGCAACATCAACAATCTTCCGGACAATATCGGCATCTACAAGAGGTCTGGCCTCGACTTCGCGGCGAACTACTCGTTCGCTCTGGGAGCGGGTCGTCTGACGACCAGTCTTGCGGCCAACTACGTGCTGGACGACTTCACCCAGACGTTGGCAGGGCAGCCCAGCACCGCTTACGACTGCACGGGCCTGGTCAACGAGACCCGGCTGTGCCAGACACCGGAGCTGCGCAGCATTGCCTCGGTGCGGTATGGCTGGGACCGTTATGGAATTGGCCTGCGCTGGCGCTTCATCGATGGCATGGACTACAGGGACGTGGATGGCAGCGCGCTCACCGATGACGACCGCGTCATCTGGCTGGATAACGGCGTGCCTTCTTACAACTACCTGGACCTCAACGGCAGTGTGAGTTTCGGCCAGGCGACGGTCACCCTGGGTGTGAACAACGTGCTCGACAAGGAACCGCCGTTCTCCGGCGACAGCGGCCTTTCGGCCAACGCCAACGCCCTCGGCGGCTACGATCAGGTCGGTCGCTACGTCTTCGGCAGCATCTCGCTGAAGTTCTGATCGAAGCAGGATATCGTTTCAAGGCAAGATCAAGCGGCGGGCTTCGGCCCGCCGCTTTTTTTGCTTTTTGCATTGCTGCTCGGCCGCGACAGGCAGATTCTCCTGCCGATTGCAGCGTTGCCCGGGGCAAATTCCCGGGGTGCAGGCGGTCATGATCGGCAAGGAAACCGGACGCGACCAGGTCGGATCATTCGGTAGGGCCGCGCCGCTGGAGCAGCGCGGCCGGACATCTGCTTGCTAGCAGACCGGTACGACGTATGCGCCAAGCCGGCACGGGATGCAGCGGCGCGACCCAGCAGCGGCCACGCATGAAAGAGGGAACTCCAGGTTGGAAGGGGAGATTCCAAATCCTTGCGCTTATTCGTCCCTGGGACCCCCAGGCGACTTGCGGTCGAGTTCACGCACCATGTCCCTGGCCGCGCGCTCGCGCGCCTCCCACTGTTCAGGCGTGTGGCACACGCGCTTCTTCATCCGGCTGCCAGTGACGTCTTCATGTTGGCAGATCTTCCCGTTCTTGCCGGGCACGGGAACTGCGGGAGCTTGGGCAGCCTCCGCTCCAGCCTCCTGCGCCATCGCCAGCCCGACGGACAGCAAGCTCATGGTCACGGCCGCGACCAGCGCATAGCCGATATGCCGCCGCCATCGCGGCCCTGCCCCGGAAATCCGAGGATAGCGGATGGAGCCAATGTGATTGACGCGCATAGCGGTGTCCTTGGTAGTTGCTGGAGTCCGTCGGCAAAGGGAGGAGGACGCCAGTTGTGGCCAGCACGCTCCTAGGCACCATTTATACCGCTGTGATCGACGCGTGGCGACCATGGCGGACCAATTTCGGTGCCGGACATGGCCCTCGCTCCCGACAAGCCGCCGTTGTCCGCCACGCCACGAAACGCACGCTATGCCTTCGGCTGCATGTCGAAGGCAATGGTCAGGCGCGATTCACGACCGTCGAACGGCACGGTGCCGTGCCACATGTAGGACGGAAACAGAGCTACGTACCCTGGTCTGGGATGGACCAGGCGACGCGGCGGCAGGGACAGCCTCAGGCTCTCCAGCGGCTGTCCGAACTGGATCCACCCGGCACGGTCCCCAGCATCGGGGTCGCGCACACAGCTGGGTAGCGAAACGTAGAAGGCGGAGCTTGCCCACCCCTTGGGGTGGATATGGTTGGAGTGATGCCCCGATGACCGCAGCCGCACCGACCATGAGGTCACGAAATCCACACTGCGCCGCCTGCGCGAGAGGAACGGATGAAGTGGATCATCGGGCAGGGTGACGAGCCAACTCTCGATTGCCGCACGCAGGGCCGCTTCGGTGGCGTGGATGATCGCAAGATCGCGTCCAAACAGCTGGCCTGCCGTCTGCGTACCGCCTCGCACGCTCTGGTTGATGGGCTCACGCGTGGCGTTGTGCATGGCCTCCAGAGTTTCGGCCAGCGCCTGCAGGAATGCCGACCGGCTCGCAAAACCACGGGGCGTCGGCACTTCGACGAAGCCCACCAGCCTGTCGTAATCGCAGAGCCAATGCTCCCGCTCATCGCCCGCCAGCCGCCATGCCGTGGCCAGATGGCTCCAGCCTTCCTGACCGGAGGGGTCGAGCTCGACTGCCTTCTCCGCGCAGCTTGCGGCCAAACCGATATCCCCGACGCGGAACGCGTGGCGCGCTCTTGCATTGAGAAACTCGGGCAACCGCCCCAGTTCGCCGTCCGCCACTGCGGAGTACAACACCGATGCCTGTTCTCGCTCCTGTAGGGCATCAAAGGCGTCGGCCGCGAACCAGCTCAGCAACGCGTCGTCGGGTTCTCGCTTGCGCAGCGGTTGCAGCAGCTCCAAGGCTTCTTCTGCGCGACTTGTCGCCAACAGCATCCGCGCCAAGCCCAGCTGCAGGGCACGATTGCCGGGCTTTGCGTTTGCCGCCGTGCGAAATGTGGCCAAGGGGTCCTCATCGGGTGCCAGTTGCGTGCCGTTCTCCCACAGCAGGTTGCTCAGCGTCTCGTGGGCGGGCGCATGGCCCGGGTGCATGGCAACTAGCTTGCGTGCGCCCTCCAGCGCCTCGCCCATGCGACCCGCGTCGATCAGCACGCCGTTGATCGCGTCCTGCAGTTCTGGCGGAACTTCGCCGCGTTGGCGCAGCATCCGCTCCGCCCGGCGGTACGCGTCGAGCGCATCATCGACGCGGCCCAGCAACCGCAGCACCACGCCCAGGTCGACCCATGCAGACGGCTGTTCCGGCACCAACGCCAGCGCCTTGCGGAGCGTGGTTTCGGCGGCGTTCCATTGACCCTGTTCACGCAGCACCTTGCCGTGCCGGGCGAGGCTCAGCCCGTAGTTGCGCGACACCATTGCATCGCCAGGCAACAGTCTCAACGCGCGTTCGAACGCGGCATCAGCGTGTGCGTGGCGACCGATGTGCGCCAGGCATATCCCCAGCAGGTGCCATGCATCCGCCGCGTGCGGCGCCTGCTCCGTCAATGCTTCGGCAATGGGCAAGGCCAGCGCATGCTGTCCGGATTGCAGCAGACTCCGCGCTTCCCGGAAGCGCCCTGCCTGCGCCGTACCCAACGGCTGGTTATTAGCGGGGAGCGGCGACATTCCTGACGCTCAGCGGGCCCGGCTTACGCGCAGGCCCACACCATCCGGCGTCAGCAGCCTGTATCCACCCATGATCGCCTTGCGCACCTGGACAACGTCGCCGGCACGAACGTGTCCAGTGCTGCGGGCCTCGGCCTGCCTCCAGACCTGCCCATTCTCGAGACTGAAGCTTCGCTGGCCGCCGTGGGCGTAGTCGACCTTGACCACCCGGCTCTCGATACGTTCCGGGTCTGCTTGCTCGACCGTCTGCCCTGGATTGCGCAGGGTTTCCCTCGGCTTGTCCAGACCGAAACTGGCTTGTGCCCTCTCCGTCGCCGCCTCGCTCACTTCAGGGGGGGGCGGGAAGGCCTTGTCATAGCAGGCCAGTCTCTGGGCAGGTTCGACCACGCTGGTGCAGGCATGGGTGGGTTGTTGCGCAGCCAGCGACAACGCGGGCAACCACAGGAGCAACGTCAAAAGACAGCGCCTAGGCATCATCAACTCCGCTGGACAGCTCAGGATAATTCACGGGACCAAACTACTCGCTTCCGGTGCGCCAATCGCGCATCGCACCCGCCAATGCGGTCGCCATTTCCCGCTCCTCCAGGCTGAGCAGCGGATTCCACACATCGAACATGAGGATCACGCGCATCTTGTCGCTGTCGTTGCGCGCCTCGTGCTCCAGCGTGTCGTCGAACACCCAGCACTTTCCCTCGCGCCACTGCCGCCAGTCGAAGCCGACGCGGTAGCTGCACTTTTCCGGGACGACCAGCGGCAGGTGGGCGACCAGTCGCGCATTGGTCTCACCGGTGTGCGGCGGGATATGGGCGCCAGGCGCCAGTGCCGAGAACATCGCATTCGGGCACAGCCCCGCAATCTCGACCGCATCCACCAGCGCCAGCGCCTCCGCCGTCCGCGGGCACTGCGCCAGGTGCTCTGCCACCGGCTCGCCATGCGCATAGAGATGGAATCCGCTCCAGTTGCGCGAGTGGTTGAGCTTGTCCCACTGGTTGACGGGGTCGCCCGGACGGTACTGGATGTACGGTACGAACTCCTCGCCCTTGCGCGCCAGCATGTCCTGCAACTCGGCCTTGATCACGTCGGTTCGCGATTCGAGTTCGCGCATCCACGGAAACAACGCGTCGTCATAGAAGGTGATCGCCGGCAGGCGGGGCACCTGCAGCTGATTGCAGTGCGACTGGTAGGGGCGCGTCCTTCCGGCAAGGATCGACACCGCCTCGTCCCAGCGCGCAGCGTGCACCTGGTCGATGGTCGCGCGTGTCGCGGCGACCTGGTGCCCGACATACTCGACGAGCTGCTCGGTGTCGCGCTCGACCACCTCACGCGCATGGCCGAGCCGTCGCCGCAGCGCGGGTGGCCACTCCGCTTCGGCTGGCGCCACCTTGAGGACATCGCGGAACGCGGCGGCCGCCGCTCTGGGCTTGCCTTGCTGTTCGAGAAATTCCGCCTTGCCCAGCAGTCCCGGCAGGAAATAGGGATCGATCTCGAGCGCGGAGATGATCGCGCCCCACTCCAGCTCGGGCCGTCCGGACTCGCGGTGCACGCGCCCGATGGTCAGCAGGATCATCGGGTCGCCGGGCGCACGCTGGCGCGCCTGCTGCAGGAATTCCAGCGCACCACGCGCGTCTCCCCGCTGGAACGCGTGCACGCCCAGGCTGAAGAGCGCCTGCACATGGTCGGGCGCGAGCGCGTGCACCCGCCCCCAGAGCTTCTCGGCGTCCTGCCAGCGACCCGATGCCGCCGCGGCGCCCGCGGCGTTGACCAGCGACGACAGTTGCCCGTCCACGCGCCCTCCCCGTGCCCGCCCGACGGCGGTTCGTCGCATTCTAGCCAGCGCCGCCTGCCTGCGCGCAAGCGGCGGCCCTTATCGCCCCACCGGTTTCTCAGCGCAGTGCGTGCGGCAGCCGCTCTCCGCACTGCGCCAAGTGGCGCGCGATTTCATCCTGCTCCACCGACCAGCCCTGCGCGTCTAGCTGCAATACCTCCTCGAGATCGGCCGCGTCGCATAGGGGCGAAGCGACCGCACCCTCCTCCGGCAGCAGCCCGATCGGACTCTCGACCGCGCCGGCGGTTCCAGCCACACGCCCCACCATCCACTCCAGCACCCGCATGTTCTCCCCGAAGCCCGGCCACAGGAAGCGGCCGTCCTCGCCCTTGCGGAACCAGTTGACGTGGAAGATCTTCGGCAGCTTCGCGCCGGGCCGGTCGAACGACAGCCAGTGCGCGAAGTAGTCGCCGAAGTGGTAGCCGCAGAAAGGCTTCATCGCCATCGGGTCGCGGCGCATCACGCCCACGGCGCCGGTGGCCGCGGCGGTGGTTTCCGAGCCCATGGCGGCGCCCACGCGCACACCATGTGTCCAGTCGCGGGCCTCGAACACCAGGGGCATGAAGGTGGACCGGCGTCCGCCGAACACGATCGCCGAGATCGGCACGCCCTGCGCGTCTTCCGCGCGCGGCGACCAGCTCGGGCACTGCTGCGCCGAGACGGTGAAGCGCGCGTTGGGATGCGCGGCCGGACCGTTGGCCGGATCGTAAGGGCGGCCCTGCCAGTCCAAGGCCGGGACGCGATCGTCCAGGCCTTCCCACCAGGGCTGGTTGTCGTCGGTGACCGCGACATTGGTGTAGATCGTGTCGCGCTGGATCATCGCCAGCGCGTTGGGGTTGGTCCTGGCGGATGTTCCCGGCGCGACGCCGAAATAGCCGGCCTCCGGGTTGATCGCCCAGAGGCGCCCGTCCTCGCCCGGGCGCATCCAGCAGATGTCGTCGCCCACCGTCCACACCTTCCAGCCCTGCGTGCGATACGACTCCGGCGGAATCAGCATGGCCAGGTTGGTCTTGCCGCAGGCGCTGGGAAAGGCGGCGGCGATGTAGTGCGTCTCGCCCTGGGGGTTTTCCAGACCGAGGATCAGCATGTGCTCGGCCAGCCAGCCTTCCTGGCGCGCCTGCCAGGAGGCGATGCGCAGCGCATGGCATTTCTTGCCGAGCAACGCATTGCCGCCGTAACCCGAGCCATAGGACTTGATGCCCAGTTCCTCGGGGAAATGCATGATGAAACGGCGGTCGGGATCGAGCTCGCCGATGGAATGCAGGCCGCGCACGAAGGAGCCGCCCTGTTCGCCCTCGCGCTCGATGCGCGCCAGGGCAGCCGCGCCCATGCGCGTCATCAGGCGCATGTTGGCGACCACGTAGGGAGAGTCGGTGATTTCCACGCCGCAGCGCGCCAGCGGCGAGTCGATCGGCCCCATGCAGTAGGGCACGACATACAGCGTGCGGCCCTCCATGCAGCCCTCGAACAGCGCGTCGATCTTCGCATGCGCCTCGGCGGGCGCCATCCAGTGGTTGTTGGGACCCGCGTCGTCGCGCTCGCGCGTGCACACGAAGGTCAGGTGTTCGACCCGGGCCACGTCCTGGGGGTCGGAGCGATGTAGGTAGCAGCCCGGGTGGGTGTCCTGGTTGAGTTCGACCAGGGTGCCGTCGGCCAGCATGCCGGCAACCAGCGCCCGGTACTCGTCCTGGCTGCCGTCGCACCAGTGCACGCGGTCGGGCCTGGCCAGGGCGACGACCTCGTCCACCCAGTCGTTGAGCGCGGCCAGCCGGCTCCCATGCGCAGGCGCTGCCTGCGGGCGCGGAACTGCATTCATCGATGTCCTCTCCAAAATCCGGCAAGCGCCGGCAAAGTACGTATCAATTGCAACAGTCTATGCGCCCCTGCGACGTGGGCGCTTGCTGCAATGCGACACGTTGGAGATGACAGCGTTATCAGTCCCGCGCACGACGGTAGGGCGCGAACAGCCGCAGCAGCCATGGCTTCTGCGCCAGCACCAGGCTCACGCCGACGCGCTGCTCGGCGGGCAGCGCGGCATCGCGGGCCAGCAGCCCGTCGAACTCGCGCGCCACGTCCTCGAGCCGCTGCTTCATCTGCTTCACGCCCTCCGGGCTCAGGGCGCCGGAGAGCAGCAGCAGTCGATCCTGCTCGCCATCGAAGGGGTCCGCGAAATAGTCGCCCAGCAGCGTGTGGCGGAAGTGGCGTTCCATCGGCCCGTCGGTGAGCCAGCGGAAGTTGCGCGCGGTCAATGGCCGCGCCCGGTTGCCGGGCTGCAGTTCGATGATGCCGAGCCGGTCGAGCCGGACCAGCAACCCGGTCCACTGCGGCAGGGTGAAGGCGAAGTGCGCCATCGCGTCCTCCTGCCGCCAGCGGTTGATGCTCAAGAACATCGCGAGCATCAAGGCGGGATCGTCGACCAGCGCCTGCTCCTGCGCTTCGCTCAGGCGCGCCATCGGCTCGGCTCCGCGACCGGCCTCGGCACCGAGCCCCGCCAGGCCCACCCCCAGCACCTCGCAGATCTGCTCGAGTCGCAGCAGGCTCATCGCGCGGCGCGAGAACATGCGCTTGACGGCGGCCTCGCTCAGGCCGATCCGCTGCGCGAGTTCGCGGTAGGTCAGGCCCTGCGCGCGCAGCGCACGCTTGAGTGCGTTGACCAGATCGACCGAAACACTCATCGCCGCGCCCCTTCCGCCTGGGTTCCGGGCTGGTCGTCGACCGCGCAGCCCATCACGTGCATCAGGCCGGAACGAGCGTGGCCGTGAGGTGCTCCACGTAGGCCTCGAATTCCTCCTGGGGCATGCGCGCCTGGTGCAGCTGCAGGTTGAGCTGGAGGAAGCCGACATAGGCGGCGTAGGTCAGGCGTGCGCGATGCAGCGCCTCCTCGCGTCCCAGGCCGGTCTGGCGGAACGAGGCGGTCAGGTAGTCGAGGCGGCGCTTGGACACGCGGTCGATCACCGGCTGCACCGCCGGGTGGTCGAGCGCCTTGAGCAACGCGCTGTAGATCACGTGCGACTGGTATTCGTGAGCGACCATCTGGAACAGCGACCGCAGGCGCTCGCGCGGATCTGGCACACGCTCGAGGGTGCCGAACACGGCCTGCTGCTCCACCGTCTCCCAACGCTCCAGCGCCGCCTGCAGCAGGGCCTCGCGCGAAGGGAAATGCCAGTAGAAGCTGCCCTTGGTCACGCCCAGCCTGCGGGCCAGGGGTTCGACCGCGACCGCGGCGACACCCTGTTCGGCGATCAGCTCGAGCGCGGCCTGCGCCCAGTCCTCGGCGCTGAGGCGCCCGCTACGCTCCGGCTTGGCGGCAGTGGCGCCCGTGGCGGTCGGTGCGTCCGCAGCGGGCCTGGTGGCGGATCTGGCCATGTCGATCGTTGTCCATACGCTGCCGTCGGGAATCGTATCGTCACCCATCCAGCGGTCCGTTGACAAGTCCGGAGGGACTGCCATACTCACCCGTACGGTCAGGCCTGACACGGCGATTGGCGCTGCGCAGGCCAGCAACTTCTGGAGGCACATCGGATGAGCGTCGCCATTCCCTTCATCGCCCTGCTGCTCGTTGGCGCATTCGCGGCCTACCACCGCGCGCGCCTCCCCATCTGGGTAGCCCTGAGTGCCGCCGCGCTGGTCGGCTGCTGGTTCCTCGGCGCCGACCGCGACGCCACGGTGGTGGCCGGTGCGCTGCTTGCCCTGGTCGCGGTGCCGCTGCTGCTGCCGTTCGTGCGCAAGCCGCTGATCACCGCGCCGGCGCTGGGCTTCCTGCGCAAGGCGCTGCCGCCGCTGTCGCAGACCGAACGCATCGCGCTGGAAACCGGTTCGGTCGGCTTCGAGGGCGAACTGTTTTCCGGCGATCCGGACTGGAACACGCTGCTGTCCTACCCCAAGCCCGAGCTGACCGCCGAGGAGCAGGCTTTCCTCGATGGCCCGGTGGAAGAGCTGTGCCGGATGACCAACGAGTGGGAGATCAACCACGTCCACGCCGACCTGCCGCCGGAGCTGTGGGACTTCATCAAGCGCAACAAGTTCTTCGGCATGATCATCCCGAAGGAGTACGGCGGCCTGGGCTTCAGTGCGCTGGCGCACCACAAGGTGATCCAGAAGCTGTCCTCGGTGAGCAGCGTGGTCAGTTCCACCGTCGGCGTGCCCAACTCGCTCGGTCCGGGCGAGTTGCTGATGCACTACGGTACCCAGGAACAGAAGGACTACTACCTGCCCCGCCTCGCGGTGGGCCAGGAAGTGCCCTGCTTCGGCCTGACCGGCCCCTTCGCCGGCTCCGACGCCACCTCGATCCCGGACTTCGGCATCGTCTGCAAGGGCCAGTGGAACGGCGAGGAAGTCCTCGGCGTCAAGCTCACCTTCGACAAGCGCTACATCACGCTCGCGCCGGTGGCGACGATCATCGGCCTGGCCTTCCGCATGTACGACCCGGACGGGCTGATCGGCGACACCCGCGATATCGGCATCACCCTGGCGCTGCTGCCGCGCGACACCGACGGTGTCGAGGTCGGTCGCCGCCACTTCCCGCTCAACTCGCCGTTCCAGAACGGGCCGGTGCGCGGCAAGGAAGTGTTCCTGCCGCTGCAGCACTTGATCGGTGGCGTCGAGAAGGCCGGCTTGGGCTGGAACATGCTCAACGAATGCCTGGCCGTGGGCCGCTCGATCACCCTGCCCTCCACCGCCAGTGGCGGCGCCAAGTTCGCGGCCGTCGTGGGCGGCGCCTATGCGCGCATCCGCAAGCAGTTCGGCCTGTCGGTCGGCCGCTTCGAGGGCGTCGAGGAAGCGCTGGCACGCATCGGCGGCAAGGCCTACGCGATCAGCGCGCTTTCGCAGGCCACCGCGGCCGCGGTCGACCGCGGCGACGTGCCCTCGGTGCCGTCGGCGATCGCCAAGTACCACTGCACTTCGATGGGCCGCGAGGTCGCCAGCGATTTCATGGACATCGTCGGCGGCAAGGGCATCATCCTCGGGCCGCGCAACCTCGGCGGCCGCGCCTGGCAGGCCTCGCCGATCGCCATCACGGTCGAAGGCGCCAACATCATGACCCGCAGCCTGCTGATCTTCGGGCAGGGCTCGATCCTGTGCCACCCGTACATCATGAAGGAGATGAAGGCGGCGCAGGACCCCGACGGCAAGGCCGGCCTGGAGGCGCTGGACGATGCGCTGTACGCCCACATCGGCGGCGCGATCTCCAACGCGGTGCGCTCGTTCTGGTTCGGCCTCACCGGCTCGAAGATCGGTGCGGCGCCCGGCGACGACAATACCCGCCGCTACTTCCGCAGGCTCGACCGCTACGCCGCCAACCTGGCCCTGCTCACCGACGTGTCGCTGGGCGCGCTGGGCGGCAAGCTCAAGTTCAAGGAGTCGCTGTCCGGGCGCTTGGGCGACGTGCTCAGCCACTTGTACATGATGAGCGCGGTGCTCAAGCGCCATCACGACCTGGGCGCGCCTGAATCGGATCGCCAGCTGCTGGCCTGGGCCTTCCACAACAGCGCGCACCAGATCGAGCTGGCGCTGTCGCAGGCGCTGCGGAACTTCCCGATCAAGCCGCTGGGCTGGCTGCTGTGGCCGGTGGTGTTCCCGCTCGGCCGCCGCGCCGTGCCGCCGGGCGACCGCCTGAGCCACCGCGTGGCGGCGTCGCTGATGACGCCCAACGAGGCGCGCGACCGCCTGGCGCAGGGGGTGTTCCTGACCCCGTGCGAGAACAACATGGGAGGCCGCATCGACAGCTACCTGGCCAAGGCGATCGCCGCCGAGCCGGTGGAGCGCAAGTTCCTCAAGGCGCTCAAGGCCAGCGACATCGAGGCGCTGGACTTCGCCTCGCAGCTGGACGAAGGCGTGCGCGAGGGCTGGATCACCGCCGACGAGCGCAGGCAGCTGGAGGAACTGCGCGAACTCACCCTCGACACCATTACCGTGGACGACTTCGATACCCACGAACTGCGAGCCGCCAGCTACTACGACCTGCCGCAGCACAAGCGCCAGCCGCGCGAAGCGGCCTGACCGCGCTGCCCCCGGTCGCCCGCGCAATGCGGGCGACCGTCGAATCGTCGCCAACCAGCGGCCCGCCCCTGCGGGCGGGCCCGCCGCGGAATCCGCCATGACCTCGAACGTCCTCGCGCTGTACCGCTCACTGGAAGGCAAACCGGCCGGACGCTGGCTGTTCTCGCGCCTGGTGTGCTGGAAAGCGCCCTATTTCTCGAGCATCGCGCCGCGCATCGTGTCGCTGGCACCCGGGCGCGGCGAGGCCACGGTGCGTCACCGCCGTCGCGTCAGCAACCACCTCGGCACCGTCCACGCCATCGCCCTGTGCAACCTGGCCGAGTTCATCGGCGGCCTGACCACCGACGCCAGCATTCCCGCCACCATGCGCTGGATCCCGCGCGGCATGGCCGTGGAATACCTGAAGAAGGCCAGGGGCGCGATGCGCGCCGTCGCCGCGCCGCTGGAAGCGCCGCGCGAAGCCGCCGACGGCTATGAGCTGCCGGTGCGCGTCGAAGTCTTCGACCCCGCTGGCGAACTGGTGTTCCGGGCGACCATTCGCATGTGGGTTTCGCCGCGCCGCAGCTGAGGCGCGCGGCCGGCGGGGCCGGATCGGACATCGGGGAGGACTTTGGGATGTCGGTCGACACGATCCTCCTGCTCTGCGCCGTGCACAGCCTCGGCTTCGCCCTGTTCCATCTGGGCTTCTGGCGCTGGTTCGACTGGCCGCGCTCGCTGCTGCATGCGGGCGGCCCGAACCGCGCGATCGTGCAGATCGCCAACCTCCAGCTGGTCTGGGTCTTCGCCGGCGTCGGACTGCTGTGCCTGCTCTACCCCGCGGCGCTCGTGCATACGCCCCTGGGGCGCGCGATGATGGCCGGCATGTCGGCGTTCTGGCTGATCCGGCTCGCAGCGCAGTTCGTCTGGTTGCGGATCCATCATCCGCTGGTGCACGCACTCAGCGCACTGTTCGCGTGCGGCGCCTTGCTGTTCGCCTGGCCGCTGCTGCGCGCCTGACGCTCCGGCTCAGGCCGGGTCCGGCCTGGCTGCCGCCTCGCCCGCCGCAGGCCTGGCTGCGCGTTCCGGCGGCAGCTTCGCCTCCTCGCGCAGCAGCCGCCAGGCGCTGAAGGTCATGCCGGAGGCGATCACCAGCCCCGCGCTGAACACCACGTTCGAACCGAACGCCGCCAGCAGCTTGTGCAGCCAGACGAAGGCCAGGTCGCCGCCGCGGTAGATCACCGTGTCGATGGCCGCGCCGGCCTTGTAACGCCACTCGCGGCCCACACGCGTGTAGATGGTCTCACGGGCCGGTTTGGCCAGCGAGAACTCGCTGGCGCGGGTGACCACCTGCACGATCGCCACCATCAGCGGCAACGGCGAAGCCGACAGGACCGAGAAGCCGAGGATGATCGCCGCGCCCGGGATCAGCAGCGCCGGCGCGATGCCGAAGCGCGACATCAGCGCGCGGGTAACCAGCAACTGCACCACCAGGGTCAGCGAGTTCACGGCGAGATCGAGCGTGGAGAAGAACGCCGCGCGTTCTTCGGCGGTCGCGAAGGCGGTGCGGGCGATCCGGTTCTGCTCGTTGTACAGCAGGGTGCCGATGCCCACACCCAGCACCACCATCAGCGCCAGCCAGCGCAGCAGCGGCTCGCGGGCGATGAGCTTGAGCCCGGCCAGCACCTCGCCCCCCATCGGCGTCTCGCCGCTGGCCTGGCCGCGCTCGGCCTCGCGCGCCACCGCATACCGCCGCAGCCGCAGGATGCAGACCACGCACAGGCTCAGCAGCACGGCCGACACCAGCATCATATTGGGGATGCCCACGCGCTCGACCAGCGCCCGGGTCAGGATCGGGCCGACGAAGGCGCCGATCGTGCCCGCCGCTCCGATATAGCCGTAGTACCGCCTGGCCTCGACGTTGCTGTAGACGTCGGCCATGAAGCTCCAGAACACCGCGACCGCGAACAGGTTGAACACCGTCAGCCACAGGATGAAGGCCAGCCCGCGCCCCGCCATGCCGCTGTCGAACATCGCGTAGAACAGCAGCAGGGTGGCGATGAAGAAGCCGTAGATCACCGGCAGGAACACGCGGCGCGCGAAGCGGCTCACCAGCCAGCCGTAGACCGGCTGCAGCAGCAGCATGATCACGAACACGGCGGTGAAGATGAACTGCAGCGTGAACTCGCCCAGGGCTACGCCACGCTCCGCGAAGAAGCCGATCAGCGCAGGCGGGAACACCGCTTCGATATCGCTGGAAGCCGCCATCGCCTCGCGCACCGGGCGCAGCACGTAGTAGCCGCTGAGCAGGCAGAAGAAGTACAGGAACGACCACAGCAGCGGCGGGGATTCGGCGAACGCCGCGCGAAACCTCGCGGCCCGGCCCGCAGGGACGTGGTGTTCGGCTGCGCTGCTCATCTGGGTTCCACGCGTGGGGCGCGCAAACGGTAGCCGAATGCGGCGGCGCATTCCAGCAGCCGAGCATATGCTCTAGGCCCGCGCCCTACCTTCCCGCGGATGCGCAGCCGGCCCGCCACCACGCCCACGTTCGACTACATCGTCGTCGGCGCAGGATCGGCCGGCTGCGTTGTCGCCAGCCGGCTCTCGGAAGATCCGGACGTGCGCGTGCTGCTGCTCGAGGCCGGTCCGCGCGACTGGCATCCGTTCATCCACATGCCCGCGGGCCTGGCGCGCCTGGTCCACCGCAGGGACATCAACTGGAACTACAGCACGGCGTCCGAGCCCGCGCTGGACGGGCGGACACTGTGGTGGCCGCGCGGCAAGGTGCTGGGCGGCTCAAGCTCCATCAACGCCATGTGCTACATCCGCGGCGTGCCGAGTGACTACGACCACTGGGCTGCGCTCGGCGCCAGCGGCTGGCACTGGAACAACGTGCTCCCCTGGTTCCGCCACAGCGAGGGCAATACCCGCGGCGGCGATGCCCTGCATGGGGCCGATGGGCCGCTGTCGGTGTGCGACCTGCGACACGTCAATCCACTGTCGCAGGCATTCGTCGAGGCGGGCGTCCAGGCCGGCTTCGCGTGCAACACCGACTTCAACGGCGCCGTCCAGGAAGGCGTGGGCCTCTACCAGGTCACCCAGTCCGAGGGTGCGCGTTGTTCGGCCGCCACCGCCTACCTGTGGCCGGCGCGGAGGCGCGGCAATCTTCGCATCCTGAACGGCGCCCAGGCGCAGCGCATCACGTTCGAGCGCGGTCGCGCGACCGGCCTGGTGTACACCGCGCAAGGCCGCGCATTCCACCAGCCCGCGGCACGCGAGGTGATCCTGTGTGGCGGCACGATCAACTCGCCGCAGCTGCTGATGCTGTCGGGCATTGGCCCGGCCGCGGACCTGCGGCGGCACGGCATCCGCGTGCAGCACGACGCACCGGGCGTCGGCGCCAACCTGCAGGACCACCTCGACATCTGCACGCTGCGCCAGGCCACCCGGCGCGTCTCCTACGACCGCGCCAGCGAGCTGCGCCTGGCCTTCGACTATTACCTGCGTGGCAGACGAGGCGCGGACTCCAGCAACATCGCCGAGGCCGGCGGCTTCGTGCGTTCGCCGCTGGCGCCGGACGAGCGCGCGGACATCCAGCTCCACTTCGTGCCGGCGATGCTCGAAGACCACGGCCGGCGCCGCCTGCCCGGCGATGGCTATACCCTGCACGCCTGTTTCCTGCGTCCGCGCAGCCGCGGCCGCATCACGCTGGCCAGCGACCGCGGCGGCGATGCGCCGCGGATCCAGGCGAACTATCTATCCGATGCGGAAGGGTTCGACCTGCGGATGATGGTCGAATGTGCGCGGATCTCGCGCGAGATCCTGGCCCAGCCGGCGTTCGCGCCCTACCGCGGCGGCCCGATCCAGCCTGTCCGCGACGATCTGGACGACGAAGGACTGGCGCGTTTCGTCCGCGCCCGCGCCGAAAGCGTCTACCACCCGGTCGGCACCTGCCGGATGGGCAGCGACGAAATCGCGGTGGTGGACCCGGAGCTTCGTGTCCACGGCGTCGAGGGCCTGCGCGTGGTCGACGCCTCGGTGATGCCCACCCTGCCCGGCGGCAACACCAATGCACCCACGATCATGATCGCCGAGCGCGCATCGGCGCTGATCCGCTGCGCAGATCGATAGGGCACGACAGCGGGTGGCAGATGGAGTCCCCTTGCGCGGGCGACTCAATGCTCCAGCATCGGCGGCAGCGGGCAGTGCAGCACGCCGCAGATCGTGCGCAGCAGCTCCGACTCGGCGACCGAGATCCGGCCGTCGTGGGAGGCCGCGTCGGTAATCGCCTCCACCGCCAGCTGCTTGGCCAGCGGGTCGAGCGCGTCCAGCGCATCCCACACCGCATCCAGCGCCAGCACGCCTTCGGCAGGCGGCGCATAGGGAAGATGGTCGCGCGGCAGCACGCGCTGCATGCCGGCGAGGTAGGCGCGACGCGCACCGTCCGGATCCCCGGGATGCCCGGCCTGCGCCACGACCGCCAGCAGGATGGAAAACTCCTGGCGCACATTGCCCGGCTTGCGTCGGCCGAAGCGCGCGTAGCGGGCGGGATCGAGCGCTTCGCGCAGCTGCACTTCCAGCAGGCGGCCAAGACAGTACTCGAACAGGCTCACGCGGCCGTCGGCGTGCACGATGGCATGCACGGTGTCGAGGTAGGTCGCCAGCTCGGGACGCGGACGCAGCCGCATCGTCGGGAAAGCGAGCGCGGCCAGCGGCATGCGCAAGGCCGGATGCAGCGCGCGCAGATGCTCCTCGCGCAGTCGCCGCGCTTCCGCCGCGGCCTGCACGCCGAGCCTCGCCACGATCTCGCTGCGCTGGCGGTCGGCGACATCCGCATCGTCGTCGAGCAGCAGGCCGAGCAGCAGGGCTCCCGCGGCATCGCGCTGGCCGGCCAGCGCACGCAGCGCCGGTGGCATGGAGGCGACGATCGCGTCGGCGCGCCGGTAGTCGTCCTCGCGCGGATCGGCGACCTGGGACGCGACCATCGGCGGGGTGACGTCGAGCCTTGCAGAGGCGAGCGGCAACGCACCGCGCCCCGCCGCGACCAGCCCCATCTGCATGTCCTCGTCCAGCCCGCTTGGCGGAACCGCCAGCCACTGCGCCCTCAGCCGCTCCAGGCTTTCGGGCTTGAACGACGGCTCCAGCGCCTGGATCCGCTGCAGCACCGGCGGATGGGTGGCGAACAGTCCGCTCAGCCCGGTGCCGTCGCCGAACAGCATGTGGCTGACTTCCTCCGCATCGGCGCGCTCGGCCAGTCGCGAGCCATCGTGCAGGCCGGCGATCTTTTTCAGTGCACCCGCCAGGCCGCTCGCCTGGCGCGTGAACTGCACCGCGGACGCATCGGCCAGCACCTCGCGACTGCGGCTGACCGCTGCCTTGATCATGCGCCCGAAGAACAGCCCCACATAGCCCACCAGCAGCGCGATCAGCGCGGCCACCAGGACCGGCATCGCCCCGCGCCCGCGCACGCTGCCACCGTGCTGCAGGATCTTGCGGCCGATCAGGCCCAGCATCAGGATGCCGAAGAGCACGCCGATCAGGCGGATGTTCAGCCGCATGTCGCCATTGAGGATATGGCTGTACTCGTGGGCCACCACGCCCTGGAGCTCATCGCGATTGAGCCGGTCGAGCGCGCCGCGGGTCACCGCGATCACCGCATCGGAGGTCGAGTAGCCGGCCGCGAAGGCGTTGATGCCCGGCTCGTGCTCCATCACGTAGACCTTGGGCACCGGCACGCCCGAGGCGATCGACATCTCCTCGACCACGTTGCGCAGCCGGCGCAGATGCAGGTCGGTGGTGTCCTCGGGCACGGGCACGCCGCCCATCTGCAGCGCCACCGATTCGCCGCCGCCGCGCAGCGACGCCACGCGGTACAGAGAGCCGATCCCGATCACTCCCAGTGCCAGCAGGGTCGAAAGCGCCAGCAGCACCGGATCGCCCCCGAACACCAGCAGCACGCCCACGTCCACCGCCACCACGATCCCGACTACCGCCAGCGCGAACAGCAGCACCAGCCGCGACGTATTGCGGCGCGCCTGCGCCTGGCGTTCGAAGAAGTTCATCGGGAGCCGGGATTCGGGATTCGGGATTGGGGACTCGGAAGATCAGGAGCGCGCGCCGGGACTCGGACAGCAGGCGCGACCTGCCGCTCTTCCGAATCCCCAATCCCGAATCCCGGCTCCCGGCTCCTCAGAACTGCACCTTCGGCGCTTCGCGCACCTCCGCGCGGTCGGCCGGGATGTCGAGCAGGGCGGCCGGCGCGAAGTTGAACATGCCCGCGACGAGGCTGGAGGGAAACACCTCGCGCCTGTTGTTGTAGGCCATCACCGAGTCGTTGTAGGCCTGCCGGGCGAAGGCGACCTTGTTCTCGGTGCTGGTCAGTTCTTCCGTGAGCTGCATCATGTTCTGGTTGGCCTTGAGGTCCGGATAGGCCTCCGCCACCGCCAGCAGCCGGCCCAGCGCGCTGTTGAGCATGCCCTGCGCCTGCCCGAGTTCGGCCATCGCCGCCGGATCGCCGGGGCTGGCCTTGGCCGCGGAGAGGCCGGACACCGCCGCACCGCGCGCGGCAATCACGGCCTCGAGCGTCTGCCGCTCGTGGGCCAGATAGCCCTTCACGGTCTCGACGAGGTTGGGGATCAGGTCGAAGCGGCGCTGCAGCTGCACGTCGATCTGCGCGAAGGCATTCCTGAACGCGTTGCGGGCGGTCACCAGGCCGTTGTAGATACCGATGCCCCAGCCGCCGAACAGCACCGCGATTCCGACCAGGATCGCCAGCAGAATCAATCCACTCACGAAGATTCCTCCCCTTGTTCATGCAACTGCGGAAACAGGCGCATATGATCGCCTGCAGCGAGAGCATACGCAGGGGGCAGTCCCGATGAAAGCGAACCTTCCCCGGCCGCGCAGCACACGCCTGCATCGCGCATTGCTGCTCGGCCTGCTGCCGGCGATCGCCCTGACCGTCGCCGCGCAGACACCGCTGCCATGGACCAGTGACGCGCCGGTCGCGGCGGATGTGACGCCGGCACCGATCACGCCGGTGGTCCCGGCCGACCGTCCCGCGCCGCTGCCGGCCGAGGTCAAGCGCCTGCCGCTGGCCGAAGGCTTCGACGTGCGCCTGTTCGAGGCGATGGCCCAGGACCTGGTCGCCAACCAGCGCGTGCCCGGCATGGCGATGGCGATCGTGCACAACGGCCAGGTGCTCAGCGCGCGCGGCTACGGCATCACCGACGTCTCCAATGCCGAGCCGGTGGACGCGCACACCGTGTTCCGCCTGGCTTCGCTGTCGAAATCGTTCGCCGGCACCGTGACCGGCATGCTGGTGGCCGAAGGCGCGCTGCGCTGGGACAGCCGCGTGGCCGACTTCATGCCCAGCCTGCAGTTCGCCGATCCCACCGCCGCGCAGCGGCTCACGGTGGCGGACGTGCTCAGCCACCGCGTGGGCCTGCGCCATCACACCTACGACCGCGACATCGAAAGCAATGCCGAATACCACAGCCTGGTGCAGCGGTTCGCGGCCGTGCCCATGGCATGCGGCCCGGGCGAATGCTACGGCTACCAGAACGTCGCCTTCAGCCTGGTGGGCGACGTGGTGTTCGCCGCCAGCGGGCAGTTCTACAGCGAGTCGGTGGCGCGTCGCATCTTCAAGCCGCTGGGCATGAACGACGCCAGCCTGGGCCTCGACGGCATCACCGCCAGCCCGCGCTGGGCCAAGCCGCACGTGCGCGCCGGCGGCGGCTGGAAGTCGCTGATGCCCAAGCCCACCTATTACCGGCTGGCGCCGGCGGCCGGGGTCAACGCCAGCGCCGCCGACATGGCGCAGTGGCTGCTCGCCCAGGGCGGTCACCGCCCGGACGTGCTGCCTGCGCCCCTGCTGGCCACGCTGCAGGCGCCGATCGTGGGGACGCCCGGCGAGATCCGCGGCAGTTCCTGGCGACGCGAGCGCCTGAACTCGGCCGGCTATGGTCTGGGCTGGCGTGTCTACGACTACGCCGGCCACCGCCTGGTCTTCCACGGTGGCGCGGTGCAGGGCTATCGCGGCCTGATGGCGATGCTGCCCGAGCGCGACCTCGGCGTGGTGGTGCTGTGGAACAGCAACAGTTCGCTGCCCTCCGGCCTGCTGCCGACGATCCTGGACCGGGCGATCGGCCTGCCTGCGCAGCAGTGGCTGGATGTCGACATCGACATGGAAACGCTCTACGCCTCCGACGGGGCCGAGCCGCCGGCGCATGGTGGTCCGCAGTCGGACCGTGCCCAGGCCCAGCCGGACTGAGCCCGCCGCGTCTCGTTCTGCCGCACTGCAGGCGTGCCACGACGCCGACCGCCGCGCAGTGGTGGTCGCTGAAACCTGTGACCAAGACGAGCGATCGCGGCCTGGTGTTCCGCGCGTGGTTTCGACGCGGGTAACGGTGGCCGCACAGTCGCCCGACCTTTCGCCGATGCGGTTTGGCCAGACGCGAGGAGGACGGGGTGCCGCTACCACCCCGGCAGCACTGCGCCTGACGCGTGGCCAGCAGCGGCCTCGCCTTGCCCGAAGCCGGAAGATGCATCGTCGGCGAAACTTGCACCGCCCTCCGGAGCGCCGGCTCATCGCCCGCTGACGCGAATGGACATCCAGCAGTCGGTCGCCAGACACCTGGCGGAGCGCTGTGCGATCACCTGCCGGCGGGGCATGGCCCTGCAGGCCGATCCGTCGGGGACCGCGGCCCGTCACTCACTCGCCGGTCGCGCGTCGCCAAGCGGCAGTCCCAAAAAAAACTCCCTCTCCGCCTGGGCACGCGGAGAAGGAGCTTCGGTTACGGCTGATCGGGGATCAGATCAGGGGCGTCGGCATCGGCGGCATGGCCACAGCGGCACCCTTCTTGGCAGTCCGCTTCTTGGCTGCCTTCTTGGTGGTCTTCTTCGCAGCCGCCTTCTTGGCGGTCTTCTTGGTGGTCTTCTTCGCGGCCTTCTTGGCAGGACGCTTGGTGGCCTTCTTGGCGACCTTGCGGGTCGACTTCTTCGCCGCCTTCTTGGCTACCTTCTTCTTGGCGGCCTTCTTGGTGGTCTTCTTGGCCGCCTTCTTGGCGGTCTTCTTGGCGGCCTTCTTGGCTACCTTCTTGGTGGCAGCCTTGCGGACGGTCTTCTTGGCGGCCTTCTTGGTCGCCTTCTTGGCTACCTTCTTCTTCGCGACCTTGGCGGTCTTTTTGGCAGGTGCCTTGGTCGCCTTCTTGGCGACCTTCTTCTTTGCAGCTTTCTTCGCGGCCATGGGATGGCTCTCCTCGTCAGTTGACTTGCAGTACGACTGCCCAGTGGTCAAGCAGCACGCGGGTATCGGACCCGCGCACAACCGCCGGCGCGCGACGCGCGCCGGAACGGATACGGCAGGGACAACGCGCTCGGGGGAACGCAGTCCCGGTAACACGAAAACACCTGCGGCCCGGTGCGGCGCAGGTGTCTGGAAAAGGGTGGTCTGGTTTTCGCAGCGGAGACGGTGCCTTCATCCACCTTGTAGAAGTTCGGGGCGGAGGTGTTTTTTTTGCTGCGCGTTTTCGCTGTGTACTGACTCACTCGCTTCTGCGGCAACCGTCTGTTGGGCGAAACCTAATCACGGTTTTTTCGGCTGTCAACACCCCGCGTCGCGAATTCTTCGCGGCGCGTGCACGGACGTCGGCCAGGCGCACGCAGCCGGAGCATCGCCACCACCGTGCGAAACCTTCCCGCATCTTCGCCGTCGCACGACACGCGCGAAACGAAAGCGCGAAAAACAAGTGTGTTTTGAAAATTCCGCTCTGGATTCGCCACGCGCCACGCGTCGTCGGAACGCACGCCCGGCACGTCGCCGCGCGCGTCCGTCGGGAGCGCGACGGCAGTTGAACGGAAGGTTTCGGAAGGTCGCGTTGCGCGGCGCACAACGGGCGTTTGCGCCGAAAGTGCGCAAACTTTTTCGAGGTGGGTGATGCCTTCGAAAGCAGCAAGCGAGGTTCGTGGCGTCGGTCCGGGGCGGACCTGTCGCGTTCGCGGATGTGTCGCGCGTGCCGCGTTCACCGGAAGCGAACGCCGCGGTAAACCCGGCGACGTCCGCTTCGGCGGCGGGCGATGCGCCCGCCGCGTGAGCGATCAGTGATCGTCTTCCTCGAGCAGTTCGGCGTAGTCGTCCGGCTCGAGCAGGTCGTTGAGCTGGTCGGGTTCGCTGAGCTCGACCACGTACAGCCAGCCCTCGCCGTAGGCGTCCTCGTTGATCGTCTCGGGCTTGTCGGCCAGCGCGCTGTTGACCGCCGTCACCGTGCCCGACACCGGCGCATAGACGTCCGACGCCGCCTTGACCGATTCGACCACCGCGCATGCGGTACCGGCCTCGATGCTGTCGCCGACTGCGGGCAGTTCGACGTACACCAGGTCGCCCAGCAGGCCCTGGGCGTGGTCGGAAATGCCGACGGTGACCTTGCCGTCGCCTTCGACGCGCGCCCACTCGTGGGACTTCAGGAACTTCAGGTCGCCAGGGATCTCGCTCATCGTGGACTCCGCTCTCGTACGGGCTTCAGGGGAAGGGGCGGCTAGTGTAGCCAAGCCCGGCGCCGGCACCGCAACCGCCGCCGGCCGGACCGGGTCAGAGGGCCTTGCCGTCGCGGACGAAGGGGAACCGCACCACCCGGACCGGCACTTCGCGGCCACGGATGTCGACCCGCACGCCGGAGGACACATCGCCCGCGGGCACCCGCGCGAACGCGATCGCCTTGCCGAGCGTGGGCGAGAAGGTCCCCGAGAGGATCTCGCCGTCGCCGCCCGCGGTCAGCACGCGCTGGCCGTGGCGCAGCACGCCCTTCTCGTCCATCACCAGCCCGATCATCTGGCGCGGGGCGCCTTCGCGCTTGTGCTGTTCGAGCAGCGGGCGGCCGATGAAGTCGCGGCCATCGTCCAGTGCCACCGTCCAGCCGAGCGCGGCTTCGAAGGGCGACACCGATTCGTCCATGTCCTGGCCGTAGAGATTGAGGCCGGCCTCCAGGCGCAGGGTGTCGCGCGCACCGAGGCCGGCAGGCTTGACCCCGGCCGCCAGCAGCGCCTCCCACAGGGCGACCGTACCGGTCGCGGGCACGATCACCTCGAAGCCGTCCTCGCCGGTGTAGCCGGTGCGGGCGACGAACAGGTCGCCGAAGCGCGTGCCGGCGACATCGCGCGCGGCGAACTTGCCGAGGGCGCCGACCGCGGCCGCATCCTCGCCACCGATCAGGCCCAGCACCCGCTCGCGTGCGTTCGGACCCTGCACGGCGATCATCGCCAGGTCTTCGCGTTCCCGCACCTCGACGCCGAACGGTTCGGCCTGCGCGCCGATCCAGGCCAGGTCCTTCTCGCGCGTGGAGGCGTTGACCACCAGGCGGAACCAGTCCTCGCTCAGGTAGTAGATGATCAAGTCGTCGATGATGCCGCCCCGCTCGTCCAGCATGCAGGCGTACAGGGCCTTGCCCGGCTGCTTGAGCTTGTCCACGGAGTTGGCGACGAGCCTGCGCAGGAACGGGCGCACCTGCGCGCCGTGGAGGTCGACGACGGTCATGTGGCTGACGTCGAACATGCCTGCGTCGCGGCGCACCTGGTGGTGCTCGTCGATCTGGGAGCCGTAGTGGATCGGCATGTCCCATCCGCCGAAATCGACCATCCTGGCGCCGAGGGCGCGATGGCTGTCATTGAGAACGGTCTTGCGGGTCATGGCGCGATCCTGTTGCGGGAGTGCGCCGATTATCCCAGAACGCATCGCCCCCGGCCGTCGCGGTCGGGACGCTCAGTGTCGATGGGCGTGGGGATGGCCGTGGTGATCGTGTCCGCCGTGGGCGGCATGGGTGCCGTCGGAACCGGTCGCGTCGCAGCCGTGCCCATGGCAGTCGCCCGCGCCCTCGATCTGCAGGGTGGCATGCCCGATGTCGAAGCGCCGCAGCAGCAGCGCCGCCGCCCGGTGGCGCAGCTCGCGCGAATCCGCCGAGGCGTCCACCACCAGGTGCGCGGTCATCGCCGCCTGGCTGGAGGCGAGCGCCCACACGTGCAGGTCGTGCACGCCCGCCACACCGGGCAGCGTAGTCAGCGCCGCCCGCACCTCGTCGAGATCGATCCCGTCGGGGACGCCCATCATCAGCACGTTGCCGGCCTGGCGCATCAGCGTCCAGGCGCGCGGCAGCACCCACAGCCCGATCGCCACCGCGATGGTCGGGTCGGCCAGCTGCCAGCCGGTGAAGTGGATCACCAGCGCGGCCAGGATCACCCCGACCGAGCCGAGCATGTCGGCCCACACTTCCAGGTAGGCGCCACGGACGTTGAGGCTCTCGCCGCTGCCGGCATGCAGCAGGCGCATCGCGACCAGGTTCACCGCCAGCCCGGCGATGCCCACGACGAGCATGCCAAGGGTTGCGACCTGCGGCGGCTGCAGGAAGCGTTGCACCGATTCCCACAGGATGTAGCCGGCCAGCCCGAACAGCAGCAGGCCGTTGAGCATCGCGCCCATCGCCTCGGTGCGCACGTAGCCGAAACTGCGCCTGGCGTCGGGCGGGCGGCGCGAGAGCCGCACCGCGACCAGGGCGATGGCCAGGGCGAGCGCATCGGTCGCCATGTGGGCGGCATCCGACAGCAGGGCCAGGCTGTTGGTGGCGAAGGCGGCCGCCAGTTCCACCAGCATGAAGGCGACAATGAGTCCGAGCGCCCACCACAGGGGCTTCTCGTGACGGATGCTGGCGGCGCTGGCGTGGTCGTGGTCGTGTCCCATGGCCGGGCACGCTAGCGATCGCGGCGGCTGTTACACAATCGCCCATGCCCAGGGCAGCGCGCGCCGGTGCCCAGAGACAGCGACTGCGTCCCGGGTCCGGGCGTGCTTATCAGCAAGGCGGAGCCGACGCGGTGCGCCGATCCGGCGCCCGCCAGGTTTACGCCGGCTCCACCCGCAGCGCCACGCCATCGGTGCCCACCACGCGCACCGGCGTACCCGCCGCCAGATCCGGGCCTTCGACCACCCAGAACGCATCGCCGATCTTGACCCGCCCGCGCCCGGCGACGATGGCCTGCTCGAGCGGCACCACGCGTCCGATGTGGTGCGAGGCACGCCGGTTGAGGGTGGGATGGTCGCTCTCTCGGCCGCGACCGCGGAACCACTTCCGATAGACCTGGATCGACACGAAGCTCAGCACCACGAAGGCCGCGACCTGCGCCAGCAGCGGGATGCCGGGAATCGCCAGCACCGCCAGGAACACCGCGACCGCGGCGAAGGCCATCCACAGCATGAAGGCGCCGGGCGCCAGCGCCTCGGCGGCGAACAGCAGCAGCGCGACCGCGGCCCACGCAACGACGTCCCAGCGCAACTCCATGGTTCAGTCTCCCGCGGGGAAGCTGGCGCGGTTGGGCGCCGGGTTCCGCGGCGCCGCCTGCTGCTTGCCGAGCGCTTCCTTGGCGAGTTCGGCGACGCCCGCGATCGAGCCGATGATGCCGCTGGACTCCATCGGCATCAGCACGAACTTCTGGTTGGGCGCGGTCGCCAGCTTGCCGAACGCCTCCACGTACTTCTGCGCGACGAAGTAGTTGATCGCCTGCACGTCGCCCTGCGCGATCGCATCGGAGACCATGCGCGTGGCGTTAGCCTCGGCCTCGGCCAGGCGCTCGCGCGCCTCCGCCTCGCGGAACGCGGCCTCCTTCTCGCCCTCGGCCTCGAGGATCGCCGCCTGCTTCTCGCCCTCGGCGCGCAGGATCGCCGATTGGCGATGACCCTCCGCCTCGAGGATCACCGCGCGACGCTCGCGCTCGGCCTTCATCTGCCGGGCCATGGAGTCGACCAGGTCGCGCGGCGGCTGGATGTCGCGGATCTCGATGCGGGTGACCTTCACGCCCCAGGGATTGGTGGCGTGGTCGACCACGTTGAGCAGCTGCGCGTTGATGGTCTCGCGCTGGCTCAGCGATTCGTCCAGGTCCATCGAGCCGATCACGGTGCGGATATTGGTCTGCACCAGCGCGATCATCGCGATCTCGAGGTTGGCCACCTCGTAGGCGGCCTTGGCCGCGTCCAGCACCTGGAAGAACACCACGCCGTCGACCTTGACCACCGCGTTGTCCTTGGTGATCACGTCCTGGCTGGGCACGTCCAGCACCTGCTCCATCATGTTGACCTTGCGGCCCACCCCGTAGACCACCGGGATCAGGAAGTGCAGGCCCGGCGTCATGGTGTGGGTGTAGCGACCGAAGCGCTCCACCGTCCACTCGTAGCCCTGGGGCACCATCCGCACCGTCTTGAACAGGATCACGATGCCCGCCACCAGCAGCACCGCGGTCAGGAACATGCCTCCACCCATGGGACTTCCCCTCGTTCGCGTGATTTCCAGTATAGGTCGGTGACGGCGCCGCCGGGCCGGATGTGACGCCCCTGACCGATGCCACGCGCCCGGCCGCTGCCGGGGCTGCGACCCTTTCCGCCCCGGCAGCATCCTTGTCCGTACATGCCGCCCGAAACGCCAGCGCACTCCAGCTTCGCCATCGATGTGCCGGGCACCCTGCTGGCCCGCGCGCGGGCGGGCGAGCGCGCGGCCATCGAGCAGCTGTATCGCTGGTTCGAACGACCGGTGTTCACGCTGGCGCTGCGCATCTGCGGCGATCGCGAGGAGGCCTCCGAGGTGCTGCAGGACACGATGCTCAAGGTGATCGACAGGGTCCACGGCTTCCGCGGCGAGAGTCCGTTCTGGGGCTGGCTGCGGCAGATTGCGGTCAACGAGGCGCTGATGCGGCTGCGACGCGTGCGCCTGCATCCCGACGGGCTGGACCTGGACCTGCACGAACCGACGGACGAGGTGACCCCGTCACCGCCGGCAGCCGCCGATGCCGCCGCCCTGCAGCGCGCGCTGGCGTCCCTGCCCGCGCCGACCCGCAGCGTGCTGTGGCTCTACCACGCCGAGGGCTATACGCATGAGGAGATCGGCGCACTCATGGACCGCACCACGAGCTTTTCCAAGTCGCAGCTCGCGCGCGGCACCCGCCGCCTGCGCGCGCTGCTCGAGCCGGAATCGTTCCCGGCACAGGAAACCACGCATGCCTGAGCACCGCTCCCAAGTTCCCCGCGACTGGCGCGAAGCCTTCGCGGCCCTGCCCGAGGAATCCGCGCCGCCGGGCGGCTGGTCCGCGTTGTCGGCGAGGCTCGACGCGCGACTGCCCGCCGGCGCCTCGCCTCGGCGACGCCGTGCACGCTGGCCCATGTGGGCGTCGGGCGCGGCGGCGCTGGCACTGGCGATCGCGCTCCCCTGGCGCGACCAGGTCGAACCGGCAGGTCCCGCTGCCCCCGACCCCGCCACGATCGCGGCAGCCCCGACCGATCCGCTCGAACAGTTGCAGCTCGAATCCGCCCAGCTGGAAGCGCTGCTGTCCTTCGCCCGCGATGACCGCGTGTCCAGCGCGACCGCCGCCCTGCTCGCCGACGCGTACGAGACCCGGCTCGCAGCCATCGATGCGGCGCTGGTCCAGCCCGGGCTCAGCCGAGAGGCGCAGCTGTCGCTGTGGCAGCAGCGGGTCGAAGGCCTGCGCGGACTCAGCGGCTTCGAAAGCAATCGCCGCTGGCTCGCCGCCCAGGGCACGCGCTACGACGGCGCCCTGGTCCTCGTCGACTGACTCCTCACTTTTTCCGGGACTCCATCATGACCACCAAGCCTCCTGTCCTGCTGACTGCCGCCCTGGCCGCGCTGCTGGCCGGCACCGCCTGGGCCAGCGATCCCGCGCACGACTCCGCGGCCAAGGAACTCGCGCAGGCCCAGGAAGCGTTGCGCAAGGCCGCGCAGCGCGTGGCCGAACTCTCCAGCCAGCGGGGCGACATCGCCGCGGATGCGCGCGAGCGGATCGCGCGGGCCCGCGCCCGCCCGATGATCGGTGTCCTGCTGGATGGCGACGACCAGGCGGGTGTGCGCATCACCGGGGTGACCCCGGACGGTGCGGCTGCAAAGGCCGGACTGCGCAGCGGCGACCGGCTGCTGACGGTGGACGGCACGCCGATCCTGGGCAGCAGCGGTGAACTGCGCGTGGAGAATGTGCGCAAGCTGCTGGGCGCCCTGCAGGCCGGCAAGCCCACGCGCCTGGGCTACGAGCGCGACGGCCGCAATGCCAGTGTCTCGGTCACGCCACAGGCGCGCACGCGCGCGCTGGCCTTCACCACCGGCGACGGCGGCCGCCTCGAATGGCTGGACGATGGCCAGCTCGATCGGGCGATCGCGTCGGCCAGCGAAGGACTCGACGCCGGCCTGCTGGCCCTGCAATCGGTGCCGGGAATCGCACCCGAGGTGCGGCGGGAGATCATCCGTCTCGGCCGCCTTGGTGCCCACTGCGACGATGCGGACTGCACGGCCCCGCGGCTGGCCTCCGCATTCCGCTGGAACGGGCTGAACCTGGCGGCGCTCGATCCGCAGCTGGGGCGCTACTTCGGTACCGACCGTGGTGTGCTGGTGCTCTCGACGGGCGAGCTCGAAGGCCTGCAGGCGGGCGACGTGATCCAGCGTGTCGATGGCCGGGCGGTGACCACCCCGCGCGAGGTGATGGCGCAGTTGCGCGGCAAGGACGCGCAGGCGCGGGTCCAGGTGGAGTATCTGCGCGATCGCAAGCGCGGCAGTTCCCAGCTCGTCGTCCCGAAGCTGGCGTGGCCGCCGCCGGCACCGCCCGCGCCACCGGCACCGCCCGCGCCACCGCGGCCGAGCCGCGCGCCTTCCGTTCCACCTGCCCCGCCTGCCCCGCCCGCGCCGCCACGGGCGCCGAGCGTCGCACTGGCGGCGATGGATGTCGGGATGAAATCCGCGGGAGGCGGGACGGCAGTCCCGCTGGGACGTCCAGGCGGCATCGGCTCAGTCGTCATCATGCCCGCATGAACCGGCAGGCGGGTCCGGACGGCATCGCGTGACCCGACGCGGCCGCTCTCCGATCGCCGCGCCAGCGCGCGGCGTCGGGATCGGCCACGCCATGGCGCAACGCTGGTGGCGACAGTCGGCCAATGCCGCACCGGCACGATACGCCGGCGCGGCGGTTCCGCCGCGACCGACACTGCCGGCCCCGCTCATGCACCGTCCTCGCCTGCTCCGGCCGCGAGCTGCGCGTCCGCCGGCACCACCCATTCGTCGAACACCTGGTCGATCTCGGCATCTCCCACACGTCCACCCGCCTGCACCGCGCTGGCCTGGGTGAACAGCGGCACGATCATCGCCATGCCATCCACCTTCGTCTTCATGCGCAGGCCTGAAGGGTGCGCCAGCGCCCGGTCCCAGCGCGCGCGCACCCGCGCCCAGTACTCGCGCGTCGCGTTCCAGTAGGCGTACGCAGGTGCGAAATCGACGTCCGTGTCCCTGCGGTAGTCGTTGAAGCCGAACTCGCGCGCGATGGTGCGCTCGGTGCTCCCGTCGACGCGGCGCACGGTCTTGGTATTGTCCTGTTCGTGGGTCCAGCCGCCGGGCACGATGGTGTGGCGGTTCTCCACGTTCATCGCGTTGTAGTCTTTCCTTCTGGTGTATTCGCGGCGCGGCAGCGGTCGCCAGCTGCGATCGGAGGTCCAGGTGGAGACGCCGTAGCGGTGGTTCCAGCGGCCGGTGCCGCAGTAGCGCGGCGCGTCGCTGACCTCGTACACGCACTGGGTCCAGGCGCCGCGGGTCCGGTCGGCGGGAATCGGACGCATGCGCCAGGTCTGGTCGGCGGCGAACTCCCAGCGCTGCGGCGCCTCGTAGGTCCAGTCCTGCCGCCAGTGCTTGGTGACATGGCCGCTGCGGGCGTCGACCAGGATGTGCTGCAGCACGATGCGCCCGGGCGCGTCCTCGACCACGATCACCACTTCGTCGCCGCCGCTGCGCTGTGCCGGCGCGCGTTCGTAGCCCGGCGCCAGCAGCACCGTCTCGTCGAAGGCGAAATCGACCTGGTATTCGCCCTGCATGGCGAGGATGGCCTCGCGGTCGCGCGCAGGGTCTCCCATGTGGTCCTGGGCGTGGGCGGTCGCGACGCACAGGGCAAGGCCCAGGCTGGCGGCAAGCAGGCGTGTCGGCATGGCGGCAGGCTCCGGTGGGCTGGCGGAAGGAAGGCGGTCGTTCGCGTCTGGCGTGGTGCGCATCACCACTCCAGATTCAGGCTGGCGGAGAGATTGCGGCCCGGCGCGGTGTAGCGGTCCACGCTGGCGCTGGCGTCGGACACCAGCGGCACGCTGCCGGCGGGCCAGTATTTGCGGTCGCCCAGGTTGAACACGCCGACGTGGACGCGGGCGCCGGGCGCGAAGCGCCAGTGCGCGTACAGATCGAGTACGGCGTGGCCCGGCGACTGGAAGTAGCGGCTGCCCGCGGGCGCGGGCGGCAGGCGGTCGCGGCGTCCGGCAAAGCGCCCGGACAGGGTGGCGCCCCAGTCGGCGCGCTCGTAGCCCAGCCCCAGGGTGGCGGTCAGCGGGTCGACCGTGTCCAGCGCCGCGCCGCTGTCGCGGTCCTCGCCGCGCGACCAGGCGGCGGCGCCGTGCAGCGACCAGCCGTCCAGCGACGTGGCGAGAGCGCCGAGTTCGATCCCGGCCTTCAGCTCCAGGCCTTCGATCTGCGCGCTGGCGACGTTCCGCGACTGGTACAGCATCAAGCCCGCGTCGTTGAAGCCGACGAAGCTGAAGGACTCGATGAAATCCTCGTAGCGGTTGTGGTACCCCGCCAGGCTGGCGTGCGCGGCGCGGCCGCGGTAGCGCAGCCCGAGCTCCAGGCCATCGCTGGTCTCGGGGCGCAGATCCGGATTGGGAATGGCGGTGTACCCGAACATGACGTTGGTCAGGCCGATGTTGACGTCGGCGTAGGGCGGCGAGCGGAATCCGCGCGCGTAGCCGCCGAACAGCGACCAGGCGCCGCCGAAGTGCCAGACCGCGCCCAGTCGCGGCGACACGCTGGTCTCGCGCAGGCCCACCACCGCCACCCCCGGATTGTCTTCGCTGAAGATCGGATCGCGCTGCGGCGTGAGCTCGTAGTAGTCCACGCGGACGCCCGGCACCAGCCGCAGTGCGCCGTCGGCCAGGGCGATCTCGTCCTGCAGGTACAGCGCCGCGCTGGTGGTGCGGCTGATCGGGAAGTCGCGCACCGGGAATACGTCAGGCAGCATCACCGGCGTCTGTACGCCGGTCAGCGGGAACGTGCGCAGGCCGTCGCGCTTCTGCCTGGTTCGCGTGCGCGAGACGTCCAGCCCCCAGGCCAGATCGTGGACCGTGCGCGTTCCGAGGGACTTGCGGAAATCGAGCTGCAGGCCGACCAGCCGCTGCTCGAAGTCGAAGCTGCGCTCGCGCACGTCGTGCAGGGTGGGCGCGGGCAGCGCGCGTTCCTCGACCGTGAACTGGGTGGTCTCGCTGTCCTGGCGGTAGAGCTGCCAGTCGATGGCGTCGGCGAAGCCGTCGAGACCGTCGATCGCGTGCGACAGGGACACGCGCGCACGGGTCTGGCGGTCGCGCGCATCGACACGCAGGTGGTTCGCGCCGGTCAGCGGCTGCACGCCGCGCGCGGTCAGCAGTTCGGTATCGGCCAGGTCCTCGTTGCCTTCGACGGTCAGGCGCAGGCGCTGCCGCCCGGACGGTGCGTACACCAGCTTGGCCAGCAGGCTGCGGCCGTCGCGCTCCTGCGGGTTCGGTTGCGTACGCGCGTTGCCGGTACCGCCGACCTCGCCCATGTTCTCGGTGGCCTGGCCCTGGCGGTGGCCCAGCGCGAGCATGCCTGACCAGTGCTCGCCGCCGCCAGCGGCGGTCGCCCCGGCGAACAGGCCGTTCCAGTCGCTCTCCACGCCGAGCTTGAGTCCGAAGTAGACGTCACGTCCGCCGGCGAGATAGTCGGACGGGTCGCGGGTGATGAACGACACGGTGCCGCCCAGCGCATCGGAGCCATAGAGCGAACTCGTCGGCCCGCGCACCACCTCCACGCGCTCGAGCGTGTCGAGGTCGACGAAATTGCGATTGGCATTGGAGAAGCTACCGATCGCGAACGCGTCCGGGACCGCGATCCCGTCGGTCTGGATCCGCACCCGGTTGCCGCCGAGCCCACGGATGCGGATGTCGCCGATCCCGAAGCGGCCGAAGCTCTCGCCCACGCTGACCCCGGGTTCGTAGCGGAACAGGTCGCGCAGGTCGCGCACGAGGTGCCGGTCCATCCGCTCGCGGGTGAGCACATCGACGGTATTGGGCACGTCCGCGGCGTCGCGCCCGGTGCGGGTGGCGGTGACCACGACCCGGTCGAGTTCGGTGGCGGCGGCAGCGGTCGCGGTGTCGGCGGCGGCTGGACCCGGCAGCAGCGCGGCCAGGGCAAGGGCAAGCGGGGTGTGGCGCATCGGCAGTCTCGAAGATGAAGCGGTTCGAGGCTGGCTGGCGTGCGTCCCGGAACGGGTGCGCGGCGTGCGGGCGTGGACGCGGCGCAGGGCGCGCCGCGACGGCTTACTTGGTGAGGATCAGCTTGTCGTTGCGGGTGTGGCGCAGACGGTAGATCTCGTTGCCGTGGCGGATGCGCACCTCGCGCTGGCCGTGCAGCAGGCGCAGGCTGTCGAGTTCGACGGTCGGCGCGTGCGCGTTTGCGCGCGGCTGGTCGTGCCCGAGGGTCGACGCATCCGTGGTCGGCAGGGAGGGTTCGTAGCTCAGCAGCATCGCGGGACTCCTCGGCGGGCGGGAATGAGGATGCTAATGATTCTCATTGGACTGTCAACCGCCGCTGGTCGGCCGGGCCATCCCGCTAGCGGGTGGCGCACTCCAGTCGACGCCAGACGGGCTCGTCGAAACGGTCCACCAGCGCCAGGGCGCCGAGGTTCTCGCGCAGCTGCGCGGTGGAACTGGCGCCGAGGATCACGGTCGAGACGTGCGGGTTGACGAGGCACCAGGCGATCGCCAGTTGCGAGGGCCCCACCCCCATCTCGCCGGCCAGTGCGGTGAAACGCCGGGCGCGCTCCAGCCGCGACGTCCAGCGCGCCTGGTCGTGCACCGGGCTGTGTTCCCCGAGATGGGCGAAGCGGCTGCCTTCCGGCACGCCGTCGTTGTACTTGCCGGTCAGCAGGCCCGAGGCCAGCGGCGACCAGATGGTGGTGCCCAGCCCGTGTTCGGCGTACAGCGGCGCGTACTCCAGCTCGACCCGGTCGCGATGCAGCAGGTTGTACTGCGGCTGCTCCATCGTCGGCGCATGCAGGTGGTGGCTGCGCGCGACCTGGATGGCTTCGCGGATCAATGCCGCCGGCCATTCTGAGGTGCCCCAGTACAGCACCTTGCCCTGCCTGATCAGCGCGTCCATCGCCCATACCGTTTCGGCGACCGGCGTGTCGGGGTCCGGCCTGTGGCAGAAGAACAGGTCGAGGTAATCCACGCGCAGACGTCGCAGCGCGTCGTGGCAGGCATCGCGCACGTGCTTGCGCGACAGCCCCACCTGGGTAGGACGCGGATCGGCCGCCGAGCCGAAGCGCACCTTGCTCGATACGCAGAAACCGTCGCGCGGCAGGCGCAGGTCGGCGATCACATCGCCGATCACGCGCTCGGCCTCGCCGTGCGCATAGTTCTCGGCGTTGTCGAAGAAGTTGACGCCGCTGTCCCAGGCCAGCGCGACCAGCTCGCGCGCCTCGCCACGCCCCAGTCGCGTGCCTGCGGTCAGCCATGCGCCCAGCGACAATGCCGAGAGCCGCAGGCCCGAACCCCCCAGTCGTCTATAACGCATCACGCTTGCTCCGGTCTCGCGGTCACGGTGGACAGTCTATGCGAGGCGGCTGCGCGGCAGCGGGCGTCGGCGCGGTATGCTCGCGCGGCGATCCCGCCCGCCCCTGCCGCCCGGATGCACGAACCCGTCCTACTCAAGCGCGTGCTCGCCACCCTCTTCGGCCGCCCGGACGAGGTGATGCTCGAACTCGGCGCCGGCGGCGAACTGCTGGTGGCCAAGCTGCGCGCCCTGCTCTCGCTGCTGGTGCTGGTGCTGCCCCTGGCGGCGGCGCTGGATGGTGCGGAGACCACCCGCACCCTGGTCGGACTCGGCGCAGCGGTATTCGTCAACATCATGGCGCAGGTGTGGCTGGCCCTGGCCCGCGACCACCGTCGCCACCACTGGCTGCCCTACGCCACCGGCGCCTGGGACATCACCGCCACCACCGGAGTGTTGTTGATGCTCTCGCTGGACGAGCCGGCGGCCGGCCTCGACAGCCTGGTGGTGTGGTGCTTCTATCTGTTCGCGATCGCCCTCACCGCGCTGCGCAGCGACGGCCGCCTCACCGCCTTCGTCGGCGGCCTGGCGATCGTGCAGTACGCCGTGCTGGCGTTCGCGGTGCTCTCCTTCGGGCCGGCCGCGGTGCCGGCGCTCAACGGCGAGACGCCCTCGCTGTCCGCACAGGGTCAGCGGCTGCTGCTGCTGGCGATGATGACCCTGCTCACCAGCACCATCGTCTACCGCATGCAGCGCCTGATCGAGCTGTCCGGACGCGATGGACTGACCGGCGTACCCAACCGCGCCTGGCTGCTGCAGCGGCTGCCGCGGATGTTCGAGGCGGCGCGGCGCGACGGCCGCACGGTGACCATCTGCCTGGTCGACGTCGATCACTTCCGCCGCGTTTATGAGCAGATCGGGCACATCGGCGGCGACCGCGCGATCCGCCATATCGCCGATCACCTGGCCGGCATGCTGGGCGAGGACGAGCACCTGGCGCGGATCGGCGGCCAGGAGTTCGTGCTGGTGCTGCTGTGCCCGATCGGCAGCGCCTGGGAACGGATCGACCGCTATCGGCGCAGCCTGGCGGCCCAGCCCTTCCCCACCGAACGCGGCGGCGAACCGGTCACCCTCGCCTTCAGCGCCGGCCTGGCCGCATTTCCGCAGGACGGCGCCAGCGCCTCGGCCCTGCTGGGCAGCGCCGACCGCCGCCTGCAGGAAGCCAAGCGCACCGGCCGCAACCGGGTGGTCGCGCGCGACGCATAGCGGCTGTCAGCTGCGCGGACGCGTGTCGACGGCGGGCCGTCGCCCGGCCGGACGCGAAGCTCCACTCGCCTGCTTCGGGCGGAAATTCGCCCTTCGGGCGAAATGACGGCCCGCGCCGGCGGCTTCTCCACAGTTGCCGCAGCCAGCCCGCTGCTCTAGGCTGCCGCGTCTGTTTCGCATGAAAATGCTCCGGGGAAAGGGATGGATGCACTGCTGCGCGTCGGTTTCGGCCTGTTCGGGCTGGCGGTGCTGATCGGACTCACCTGGCTGTTTTCCAACAACAAGCGGCGGGTCGACTGGACCCTGGTGGGCACGGGCATCGCCCTGCAGATCGCCTTCGCCGCGCTGGTGCTGCTGGTGCCGGGCGGCCGCGACGTCTTCGACTGGCTCGGCCACGGCTTCGTGAAGATCCTCGGCTTCGTCAACGCCGGCTCGGAGTTCATCTTCGGCAGCCTGATGAACGTGGAGACCTACGGCTTCATCTTCGCCTTCCAGGTGCTGCCGACCATCATCTTCTTCGCCGCGCTGATGGGCGTGCTCTACCACCTGGGCGTAATGCAGTTCGTGGTGCGGATCATGGCGCTGGCGATCACCAAGGTGATGCGGGTGTCGGGGGCCGAGACCACCAGCGTCTGCGCCAGCGTGTTCATCGGCCAGACCGAGGCGCCGCTGACCGTGCGCCCCTACATCTCGCGCATGACCGAGTCGGAGCTGATCACGATGATGATCGGCGGCATGGCGCACATCGCCGGCGGCGTGCTGGCCGCGTATGTGGGCATGCTCGGCGGCGGCGATCCGGTCGAGCAGGCCTACTATGCCAAGCACCTGCTGGCCGCTTCGATCATGGCAGCCCCAGCCACCCTGGTGATCGCCAAGATCCTGATTCCCGAGACCGGCGAGCCACTGACCCGCGGCACCGTGAAGATGGAAGTGGAGAAGACCTCCAGCAACATCATCGACGCCGCCGCGGCCGGCGCCGGCGACGGCCTGCGCCTGGCGCTGAACATCGGCGCGATGCTGCTGGCCTTCATCGCCCTGATCGCGATGATCAATGCGCCCCTGACCTGGCTGGGCGAGGTCACCGGCCTGCAGGCGGCCATCGGCCGCCCGCTCGACCTGGCGACGATCTTCGGCTGGGTGCTGGCCCCGATCGCCTGGCTGATCGGCGTGCCCTGGCAGGACGCGGGCATCGTCGGCTCCCTGATCGGGCAGAAGGTGGTGATCAACGAGTTCGTGGCCTACCTGCAGCTGGCCGACATCGTCAACGGGCGCGTGGACGGAGCGGTGTTGAGCGACCAGGGCCGCCTGATCGCGACCTACGCGCTGTGCGGCTTCGCCAACTTCAGCTCGATCGCGATCCAGATCGGCGGCATCGGCGGGCTCGCGCCCGACCGGCGCCAGGACCTGGCGCGCTTCGGCCTGCGCGCCGTGCTCGGCGGCACCATCGCCACCCTGATGACGGCGACGATCGCCGGCGTGCTGACCAACCTCGGCGCCTGAGTCCGAAGGAGAAGCGCCGTGTCTGCTGCGCAGGTGGTGGTGGTAGTCGGCTCGTTCAACATCGATCACGTCTGGCACTGCCAGGCGCTGCCGCGACCCGGCGAGACGCTTGTCGGCAGCTACGTCACCGGCCCCGGCGGCAAGGGCTTCAACCAGGCCACCGCCTGCGCGCGCAGCGGCGCGCGCACTGTGTTCGCCTGCGCGCTGGGCACGGATCCGGGTGCGGACCTGGCGCGCAGCCTGGCCGCGCGCGACCGCATCGACCTGCGCGCCGAATCGCCGGACGCGCCCACCGGCACCGCGGGCATCTACGTGGCCGCCGACGGCAGCAACAGCATCGTCATCGGGCCGGGCGCGAACGGCATGCTGTCGCCGGAGTTCATCGCCAGACAGGCCGAGGCCATCGCGACCGCCCGCATCGTGCTGGCGCAGCTGGAATCGCCGGTGGACAGCGTGCTGGAAGCGATGCGCCTGGCACGGGCGGCCGGCGTGCGCACCATCCTCAATCCTGCGCCCGCCAACGCCGCGAGCACGCGCGAACTGCTGGCGGTGGCCGACGTGCTGACTCCGAACGAGACCGAGTTCGCCGCCCTGCTGGCGCGGCACGCGGGCGAGCAGGTCGATCCATCCACGCTGGCGGCGCTCGAGGACACGCTCCTGCACCGGCTGTGCCGCCTGCTGCTGCCGCGGGGCACGGTGGTGGTGACGCTGGGCGCGGCGGGCGCATTCGTCTCGCACCGCGAGGACAAGTGCCGCGGCGACGAGGTCGCGCACTATCGCGTACCGGCCTTCGAGGCCGCCACGGTCGACACCACCGGCGCGGGAGACGCCTTCAACGGCGCGTTGGCCAGTTCGCTGGCGATGGCGGCCGACCGCAGCTTCGCCGACCACGTGCGCTTCGCCAGCCGCTACGCCGCGCTGTCGACCGAGCACGAAGGCGCGGCCGAGTCGATGCCGCAGCTGGCCGCCGTCGCGCAGGGCTGAGCGGGTCGGCCGGCCCCGGGCCGCGCCGTCGCCCGCGCGCCTGGTGTCGGGGCGCTCGAGGCCGGCAGCCTGATCCCCGCGCCCGCCCGTCCCGCCTGCCGCTGGAAGCGTGCTCGCGCGCGGAAACTGCCCGCCACCGGAGGCCGCTGCCCGCAGGCGGTCGACCCGCACGCCACACGGCCGGCAGCCGGGCCCGTGCATGCCCGCCCGCTACAATGCCCGGATGCAGATCGGGCCCTACCGTATCCAGCCGCGCGTGGTCCTCGCCCCGATGGCAGGCGTCACCGACAAGCCGTTCCGCCAGCTGTGCAAGCGGCTGGGCGCGGGCCTGGCCGTGTCGGAAATGACCACCAGCGACCCGCGTTTCTGGAACACCCGCAAGTCGCGCACGCGCATGGACCACGACGGCGAACCGGACCCGGTCAGCGTGCAGATCGCCGGCACCGTGCCGGAGGTGATGGCCGAGGCCGCGCGCCACAACGCCGGCCACGGCGCCCAGATCATCGACATCAACATGGGCTGCCCGGCCAAGAAGGTCTGCAACGCCTGGGCCGGCTCGGCGCTGATGCAGGACGAGGCGCTGGTGGGCCGCATCCTCTCGGCCGTGGTCGCCGCCGTCGACGTCCCGGTGACGCTGAAGATCCGCACCGGTTGGGATGCCTGCCATCGCAACGCAGCGGCGATCGCGCGCATCGCCGAGGACAGCGGCATCGCCGCGCTCGCCGTGCACGGCCGTACCCGCGACCAGCACTACACCGGCCAGGCCGAATACGACACCATCGCCACGATCAAGGCGCAGCTGCGCATCCCGGTGATCGCCAACGGCGACGTCGATTCGCCGCGCAAGGCGCGCGAGGTGCTCGAACGCACAGGCGCCGACGCGGTGATGATCGGCCGTGCCGCGCAGGGCCGCCCCTGGCTCCTGGGCGCCGTCGCCCATTACCTGGCGACCGGCGAGTCGCTGCCCGAACCCTCGCCCGGCGAAGTGCGCGACATCCTGCTGGGCCATCTCGAAGCACTGCACGCCTTCTATGGCGAACAGGCCGGCGTGCGCATCGCCCGCAAGCACCTGGGCTGGTACGCGAAAGATCGCCCCGAGAACGCCGCCTTCCGCGGCGTGGTCAATCGCGCGGAAACGGCCGACGCGCAGCTGCGTCTGACCCGCGACTATTTCGACGCGCTCGCCGCGGGCGTGGCGCCGGAGCTGCCGGCCGCGGCCTGAGTCGCGGGTTGCCAGCGCCGACGGCCGCCGCCAAGATGCACCGCGCGCCGGGCGGAGCCGGCAGCACGGGGAACGGCACATGGAATTGCAGGACCACGACCCGGACGCATCGCGCCGGCCGATCAGGGCGCGCGGCAATGCGCTGGTGCAGCGCATCGCGACGATGCTCGTGCACTCGCCGCTGAGCGCCAACGCGATCTCGGTGCTGAGCATCGCCTTCGCCGCCGCAGGCGCGGCCGCGCTGCTGTGGCTGCCGCCCTGGGGCGCATGGCTGTGCGCACTCGGCATCCAGCTGCGCCTGCTGTGCAACCTGTTCGACGGCATGGTGGCGGTGGAAGGCGGCAAATCCACGCCCACCGGCGCGCTCTACAACGAAGTGCCCGACCGCATCGCCGACAGCGTGCTGCTGGTGGCGCTGGGCTACGCCGCCGGCCTGCCTTGGGGCGGATGGCTGGCCGCGCTGCTCGCTGCGGCCACCGCCTACATCCGCACGCTCGGTGGGGCGCTGGGCCAGCCGCAGGACTTCCGCGGACCGATGGCCAAGCAGCACCGCATGGCACTGATGACGGTGGCCTGCCTGATCGCGCCGCTCGAAGCGACGCTGGCCGGCAGCGGCCATGCGCTGTGGCTGGCCGTGCTGCTGATCGCGGCCGGATCCCTGGTCACCTGCCTCACGCGCCTGCGCGCCATCGCCGCGCGGCTGGAGCAGGCGCCTTGATCGCGCGCCTGGCGGGCGCGGCCCTGGTCGGCTTCACCCGCACCCTGGTCGGCGCACGCGCGCAGTGGCGCGTGCCCCCGCCGCCGGGCCAGTGCATCTACTTCGCCAACCACACCAGCCACCTGGATACCGTGGCCATCTGGTCGGCGCTGACGCCACGCCGGCGCGCGGAGGTGCGGCCGGTGGCGGCCCGCGATTACTGGGACAAGCCCGGCCTGCGCGGCTGGCTGTCCGGGCGCGTGCTGCGCGCGATCCTGATCGACCGCCAGCGCGCCGACCGCGAGGCCGATCCGCTGGCGCCGGTCCGCGCCGCGCTCGACCAGGGCGATTCTCTGATCCTGTTCCCGGAGGGCACGCGGACCAACGAGCGGCTGCCGCAGAAGTTCAAGGCCGGGTTGTTCGCGCTCGCCGACGCCTATCCGCACGTCGAGCTGGTCCCGGTCTACCTCGATACCCTGCACCGCAGCTTGCCCAAGGGCGCGCTGCTGCCGCTGCCCCTGCCGCTGTACTGCAACGTCAATTTCGGCGCGCCGCTGGCGCGGATCGCCGGCGAACCGCGCGAGGACTTCCTGGAACGCGCGCGCACCGCGGTGGAGGCGATGGCATGAGCCCGCAGACCAAGATGCTCTGGGTGTTCGGCGGCATCGTCGCGCTGCTGCTGGTCGCTTCGGTGGCGGGCTGGCTGCTGTCGCGGCGCGGACCCGAGGGCGGCAACGCCACCGTGCAGAACCTCAATGCGCGCGTGCGCGCCTGGTGGGGCATGGTCGCGGTGCTGGCCATCTGCTTCGGCATCGGGCCGGTAGCGACGCTGGTGGTCTTCGCCGGCATCTCGTTCTTCGCGCTGCGCGAGTTCATCACCCTGACCCCCACCCGCGCCGGCGACCACCTGCCGCTGGTGGCCGCGTTCTACCTGCTGATCCCCGTGCAGTACTGGCTCATCTTTGATCAGTGGTACGGGCTGTTCGCGATCTTCATCCCGGTCTACGCCTTCCTCGCGCTGCCGGTGCTGGCGGTGTTCGGTGGCGACACCACGGATTTCCTCGCGCGCAGCACCAAGATCCAGTGGGGCGTGATGATCGCGATCTACTGCATCAGCCATGCGCCTGCGCTGATGATCCTGCATCCCGATGCGCCGGCGGGCACCGGCCAGCTGCTGCTGCTCTACCTGATGCTGGTGGTGCAGATCAGCGACGTGATGCAGTACGTGTTCGGCAAGCTCTTCGGCCGACGCAAGCTGGCGCCGCAGGTGAGCCCGTCGAAGACGGTCGAGGGCCTGGTCGGCGGCGGGCTGGCCGCGGTCGGCATCGGCACGGCGCTGTGGTGGATGACGCCGTTCACGCCGCTGCAGTCGGCCGGCATGTCGGCGGTGATCGTGCTGGCCGGCGTCTGCGGCGGGCTGGCGCTGTCGGCGGTCAAGCGCAGCCTCGGCGCCAAGGACTGGGGCCGCATGATCGAAGGCCACGGCGGCATGATGGACCGGATGGATTCGGTGGTGTTTGCCGCGCCGGTGTTCTTCCACCTGACGCGGTACTGGTTCCCGGCATAGGGCATCCGCCGGTCGGGCGGGGGCAAGCGGTGGCGGTTGGTCGCGCCGATGGGCCTGCCTGCGTCCGCAGCCAGGGACGCCTTGCTCTACGCCCGGCGCCCCGCCGGCCGGCGCCTTCAGCGGCTGCCGGGCTGGACCGGAGACGAGTCCGGCTCGACCCAGATCCGCTCCCACATCTGCGCCAGGCGGCGGTGCGCCTCCCAGGGCCAGGACAGCTGCTCGGGCGGCACCGCGCGCCAGCCGTCGCCATCGCGTCGGGCCACGGAGAAGTTGAAGCTGTAGTCGGGCTCGGCGCCCATGCGCAGATCGCTGAGCACCAGGTATCCGTCGCGCACCTGCGCCTTCATGAGGCCGCGGTTGAACCACTGCAGCCGCACCACCGCCGGGATATTCCCGGCCGCGGCCAGGGCATCCACCTCTGAGTGATGGTGCCGGAACGCGATGGGATGCGAGTCGGCGACCAGCGAATGCTCGCCTTCCACGAAGCCCTCGGGCGTCATCGCCACCACCCGCCACAGCAGGGTATTGAACGGCATCGGCACCGTGAAGCGCGGTGCATCGGCCATCCCCAGAGCCGCCAGCGAGCGCTCCGCCTCGCGCTCGACCATGCCCTTGGCCACGAGCGACCAGCCCAGGTAGCCGCAGCTGAGCGCCAGCCCGGCCAGCAGGGCGCGCCGCGCGGCGGGCTTCGGCCCGGCGAAGACGGCCACCGCCACGCCGACCAGCAGCCACAGCGTATAGCCCGGATCGATGATGAAGACGCTCGACCACATCACCGGCGGCATCGGCAGCGGCCACAGCAGTTGGGTGCCGTAGACCGTGAAGGCGTCGAGCAGCGGATGCGTGAACAGCGCCAGCTGGATCGCCCAGAACCAGCCACGCGGCGCCTGCGCCACGCGCCCCCCACGCCTGCGGAAGAAGGCCCAGATCGCCCAGCCCAGCAGCGGCAATACGAACAGCGAGTGACTGGCGCCGCGGTGCAGGGTCATCAGCGCCACCGGATCGTCGGTGAACAGCGCGATCGGGAAGGAGTCGAGGTCGGGCAGCGTGCCGAGGGCCGCGCCGGCGAGCATGGCGGCGCGCCGGTGCGCGGCGGGAACCGCGGCGCCGGCCACCGCCGCGCCAAGCAGGAGCTGGGAGAGGGAGTCCATCGCCGCATTCTAGGCGGCGAGCGGGCGGCTTCCCGCCGGCATGGCGCCGCGCAGCGCCGCCGACCGGCGCGCGTTAACCTGCGGTCCGGCTGGCGGGGTGCGCAGCCGGGACCGCCCGTGTATCATCCGCACCCATCTTTTCATCCGAATTGAAGGATATAGCCGATGTCCAGCTACCTGTTCACCTCCGAATCGGTCTCGGAAGGCCATCCGGACAAGATCGCCGACCAGTTGTCCGATGCGGTGCTGGACGCCATCCTGGCCCAGGACAAGCGCGCCCGCGTGGCCTGCGAGACGCTGGTGAAGACCGGCGCGGCGATCGTTGCCGGCGAGGTCACCACCAGCGCCTGGGTGGACATCGAGGCGCTGGCGCGCAAGGTCATCAACGGCATCGGCTACGACAATTCGTTCGTCGGCTTCGACGGCCACACCTGCGCGATCATCAACATGCTCGGCAAGCAGTCGCCGGACATCAACCAGGGCGTGGACCGCAAGAAGCCCGAACAGCAGGGCGCGGGCGACCAGGGCCTGATGTTCGGCTACGCCTGCAACGAGGCGCCCGAGTTCATGCCCGCGCCGATCTATTACAGCCACCGCCTGGTCGAACAGCAGGCCAAGGTGCGCAAGAGCGGCAAGCTCAAGTGGCTGCGTCCGGACGCCAAGTCGCAGGTCACCCTGCGCTACGACGGCAACAGCGTGCTCGGCCTGGACGCGGTGGTGCTGTCGACCCAGCACGATCCGGACATCAAGCAGAAGGACCTGGTCGAGGCCGTGCGCGAGCACATCCTCAAGCCGGTGCTGCCGAAGAAGTGGCTCGAGGCGCTGGGCAAGAACAAGGTGCACATCAACCCGACCGGCAAGTTCGTGATCGGCGGGCCGGTGGGCGACTGCGGCCTGACCGGGCGCAAGATCATCGTCGATACCTACGGCGGCATGGCCCGCCACGGCGGCGGCGCGTTCTCGGGCAAGGATCCCTCCAAGGTCGACCGTTCGGCCGCCTACGCCGCGCGCTACGTCGCCAAGAACATCGTGGCCGCCGGCCTGGCGGACAAGTGCGAGGTGCAGGTGTCTTACGCCATCGGCGTGGCCGAGCCGACCTCGATCTCGGTCACCACCTTCGGCACCGGCAAGGTCGGCGACGACGTGATCGAGAAGCTGATCCGCCGCCACTTCGACCTGCGCCCCTACGGCCTGACCCGCATGCTCGACCTGGAGCATCCGATCTACCAGGCCACCGCCGCCTACGGCCACTTCGGCCGCAAGCCGAAGGAAATCAGCTACGTCGACGGTGCCGGCAACAAGCACACCGCCACCGCCTTCTCCTGGGAGAAGACCGACCGCGCCGAGGAACTGCGCAAGGCCGCGAAGCTCTAGTCGCCAGCGCCAAGCTGGAATGGAAACGGGCCGCGAAAGCGGCCCGTTTTTTATCCGGATGTTCGATCGTGGTCCCTGCGGGCAGGTGGCGCCCTGCGCATGCCAGGGCCCGCCGATCCCCGCCTGCGAGCGGCAAGCGCCGCACGATTCCCGCGCTCGCGCGAACGACGAACTGGCGTGCCGCCGGCAGGCGGCGCCGCCGCTAGATTCGCGGGTTGGCGGGAACGATGAACTGGTAGCTCGTCGCTGCGCGTGGATATGGCCGGATGCCTGTGGCCGCGCGGGGGTGATGTCCGCAGGCGGCCTGGCCCGCATGCGATCGGCCCGTGGCACGTACCACGGGCCGCACGGCCGCGAGGCTACGGCGTCGAGGGGCGCGGCCCGGCGTTGCGCACATGGGTATCGAGCCAGTCGCTGGTCTCGGCCAGCATGTGCAGGATCGATTCGCGGGCGCGGTAGCCGTGCGATTCGCGCGGCAGCATCACCAGGCGCGCTGTGCCTCCAAGGCCCTTGATCGCGGCGAACATGCGCTCGCTCTGCATCGGGAAGGTGCCTGAATTGTTGTCCTCCTCGCCGTGGATCAGCAGCACCGGTTCGTTGATGCGGTCGGCGTGGTCGAACGGCGACATCGCGTGGTAGGTCTCGGTGGCCTGCCAGTAGTTGCGCTCCTCGGCCTGGAAGCCGAACGGCGTGAGCGAGCGGTTGTAGGCGCCGCTGCGGGCGATGCCGGCGCGGAACAGGTCCGAATGCGCGAGCAGGTTGGCGGTCATGAAGGCGCCGTAGGAGTGTCCGCCGATGGCGATGCGATCGCGATCGGCCACGCCGCGGCGCACCACCTCGTCCACCGCCGCCTGCGCGCTCGCCACCAGTTGCCTGACGTAGCTGTCGTTGGGCTCGGCATCGCCCTCGCCGACGATCGGCATGGTCGGGCCGTCGAGCACCGCATAGCCCTGCGCCAGGAAGGCCAGCGGCCCCCAGTAGCTGATTCGGTTGAAGCGATACGGCGAGCCGCGCACCTGGCTGGCAGCGTCGGCGGATTTGAACTCGCGCGGATATGCCCACATCAGCATCGGCAGGGCGCCGTCGCGCTCGCTGTCGTAGCCGACGGGCAGGTAGAGATCGGCGGTGAGTTCGACGCCATCGTCGCGCACGTAGCGGATCTGCTCCTTGCTCACGCCACGCAGTGCCGGGGTCGGATGCGGGAAATCGGTCAGCGCCACCGGCTGGGCGTCGCTGCCCGGATGGCGCAGCAGCACGTTCGCAGGCTCGGTGGGCGATTCGCGCGTGGTCAGGATGCGCGTGGCTTCCCCGTCCAGCAGGGCGAACGGCGCTTCGTACCAGGGCGCCTGCGACTGGAACAGGCGTTCGCTGCGGCCACTGGCCAGGTCCTGGCGGTCCAGGAAGGGACGGTCGCCCTCGGGCGAGGCGCCGGCGCCGATGCGATAGATCATCTCGCCGTTGCCGGTGGTCAGCAGGCGACTGAAGCCGCGCTCGTCCACCCGCGTCACCGGCGCACCCGGATCGCCGTAGCGGTCTTCGCTCGAGGCTTCGCGCAGCAGCGAAGGCTTGCCACCAGCGTTCGGCGCCAGGCGCCACTCGCGCAGGCGCCGCGTCTTCCACCAGCTCTCGTAGAGCAGGGCCAGGTCGCCATCGCCCCATTCGATGCCGTCGAAGCGCATCGACAGGTCGGCCAGCACCTGCGGCTCGCCGCTGAACGGCGCGGCGTGGGCGAACACGCGGTCGCGCACCTCGGCCTCGCGCGCGGGATCGCCGCCGTCCTGCGCCTCGGCCCAGACCAGGGTGGCGGGCGCATCCGCGCGCCAGTCGATGCCGCGTACGCCGGTCGGCACCGCATCGTTGCCGGTGGGCAGGCCTTCGACCAGCGGCCGCACCGCCACGGTGTGCAGCGTGCGGCCGTCGAGGTCGGTCACGTCGATGCGGCGCGGAAAGCGCGAATACGGCACCAGGTAGGAAAACGGACGCTCGAGGCGCTGGCGCAGCAAGTGGCGGCCGTCGGGCGAGATCGAGGCGCCGACGTAGAGCTCCGGGCCGCCGATATTGCGCACGTTGCCGTCCAGCGACACTTGCGCCAGCTGGCTAGTCAGGTAGTAGGCGAACAGCGCCTCGTCGTGCGGGTTGCGCAGCAGGTCCTGGTAGGTGCGCAGGCTCTGGACCTGGCCGCCACCGCCGGTTTCCTGGATGTTGGGGCCGGCCGGGATGCCGGCATCCTGCGGCGCTTGCCCCTGGCCCCGGGACGCAGCAACACCAGCAGGCCGCTGCTGTCGGGCAGCCAGTCGAAGCCGTTGCCGGGCACCGCGTTGAGCGGCTGCTCCAGCAGGCGGCGCGCGCTGGCGGCCGCCACGTCCACCAGCCACAGCTCCACCCGCCCCGCGCGCGCATCGACATGGCTGAAGGCGATGTGGCGCTGGTCCGGCGACCACTGCAGCGAGGACAGTTTCAGCGGCTGCGGCAGGCCCTGGATGCGACGCTCGGTTCCGTCCCCGACCTGCTGCAGCCACAGGTCGTCGATGAAGCTGAAGGCACTGGCCGAATGCGCGCGCGGATGGATGCGCAGGCCTGCGAGCTTCAGCTCCGGCTGCGCCACCACCTCGATGCCCGGCAACGCAGGCACCTGCATGTAGGCCAGCAGGTCGCCCCGCGGCGACAGCGACAGCCGCGGCGCCGAAGGCGCATCGACGATCGCGCGCAGCTCGTCCGCCGGCAGCCGGTAACCCGGCGTGTCCAAGCCGGAGGCCGCTGGCGCCTGCGCCAGCAGCGGCAGTGGCGCGGCCAGCGCCGCGATCAGCAACAGCGGGCGGACACGCCGCAGAAAACCGGTTCTCATGCCGGGCACTCCCCTTGTTCATCGAACCGGGCAGGATAGCCAGATCCACGGTGGGCGGCCCCGTGGCGATGGTCATGGCGCCAGCCCACCCGCTGCTTCCGGCCCGCCCGATTCAGCCTCGCAAGGGCCGGAAGCGATACAATTCCGCCCCCCACCGAGGGGCGCTGCGACCGCGGACACCGTGGCCAGGCTCGGCGGGAGCGACTGCGACAACGGCGCCCGTCAGCATGAGTCCCTTGGACTCCCGAGGACGGAGCACCACATGAACGCACAAGTGAAGACCTTCTCCCAGGAAGGCGACTACAAGGTCGCCGACATCTCGCTGGCCGACTGGGGCCGCAAGGAGCTCGACATCGCCGAGCACGAGATGCCCGGCCTGATGTCGATCCGCCGCAAGCACGCCGCGACCGCCCCGCTCAAGGGCGTGCGGGTGACCGGTTCGCTGCACATGACCATCCAGACCGCGGTACTGATCGAGACGCTCAAGGACATCGGCGCCGACGTGCGCTGGGCCTCGTGCAACATCTTCTCGACCCAGGACCACGCCGCCGCGGCCATCGCCGCCACCGGCACCCCCGTGTTCGCCTGGAAAGGCGAGACGCTGGAGGAATACTGGGACTGCACGCTCGACGCGCTGAGCTTCCCCGACGGCAAGGGCGGCTTCCTCGGCCCGGAGCTGGTGGTGGACGACGGCGGCGACGTGACCCTGCTGATTCACAAGGGCTATGAGCTGGAGAAGGGCGACGAGAGCTGGGTGAACTCGCCCTCGGGCAGCCACGAGGAGCAGGTGATCAAGAACCTGCTCAAGCGCGTGGCCGTGGAGCGTCCCGGTTACTGGACGAAGGTCGTCGCGGGCTGGAAGGGCGTCTCGGAAGAGACCACCACCGGCGTGCACCGCCTCTACCAGCTGGCCGAACAGGGCAAGCTGCTGGTGCCGGCGATCAACGTCAACGACTCTGTCACCAAGAGCAAGTTCGACAACCTCTACGGCTGCCGCGAGTCGCTGGCCGACGGCCTCAAGCGCGCGCTCGACGTGATGCTGGCCGGCAAGGTCGCCGTGGTGTGCGGTTACGGCGACGTGGGCAAGGGTTCGGCGGCGTCGCTGCGCGCCTACGGCGCACGCGTGATCGTCACCGAGATCGACCCGATCTGCGCGCTGCAGGCGGCGATGGAAGGCTACGAGGTCACCACGATCGAGGACACCCTCGGCCGCGCCGACATCTACGTCACCACCACCGGCAACAAGGACATCGTCACCCTGGCGCACATGCAGGCGATGAAGGACCAGGCCATCGTCTGCAACATCGGCCACTTCGACAACGAGATCCAGGTCGATGCGCTGTATGTCTCGGGCGCGGTGCGCACCAACATCAAGCCGCAGGTGGACAAGTTCACCTTCGCCAACGGCAACGCGATCTTCCTGCTGGCCGAGGGCCGCCTGGTGAACCTGGGCTGCGCCACCGGCCACCCGAGCTTCGTGATGTCCAACTCGTTCTCCAACCAGACGCTGGCGCAGATCGACCTGTGGGCCAACAAGGACAGCTACGAGGCCAAGGTCTACATCCTGCCCAAGCAGCTGGACGAGGAAGTGGCGCGCCTGCACCTCGAGAAGATCGGCGTGAAGCTGACCAGGCTCACCCAGGAACAGGCGGACTACCTGGGCGTCGCGGTCGAAGGGCCGTACAAGCCGGAGCACTACCGCTACTGAGTCCGCGGAACACCGCGGCACCACTGCCGGGCGCCCTGTGGCGCCCGGTTCTTTTTTACCGATGCAGACAGCATGACCAGCGCTTCCCTCCCCGCTCCGCTCGCCGGCCCTGTCTTCGTACGCCTGCTGGCGCGCGTGGCCGCCGTTGGCGCGGGCGCCCGTCCGGATGGGCCGCTGGCCGCCACCCTCGCCCAGTGGATCGACTGGCCACGGGCGGTGACCCTGGCCACGGCGCTCGACGTCGCCCAGCCGGCCACCGACGGGTCCGGCTTCGAGGCGAGCGACGACGCCGCCTGCAGCCAGCTGCGCGCGCAGCTGCGCGAGGCCATCGAGCGCGATCCGCTGCTGGCCGTGCCCGGCGCCGATGTCGCCGAGTTCGCGCCATTCCGGGCCTGTGTTCTCGCACACCAGCGCGCGATGCTCGCGGCGACCGGGCGGCTGCGCGGGCGACTGCGCGACATGCTGGCTGCACGCCCGGCGCACGCCCGTCTGGCCGAGGTCGACGCCGCGATGGAACAGGTGCTGGCGCCGCGCGAGCATGCGCTGCTGTCCAGCGTGCCGGACCTGCTGGCCGCGCACTTCGAGCGCATGCGCGCCGAGGCATCGGCAGCGGACCCGGCATCCGTCCCTACCCAGGGCGCGCCCGCCTGGCTCGACCGTTTCCGCCTCGACCTGCGCGAGCTGCTGCTCGCCGAATCCGACCTGCGTTTCTCACCCGTCGAGGCGCTGCTCGCCGCGCTTCGCACTCCCGACCCGAGTCCATGACCGCACGCCCCTACCCGCTCCTGTTTCCCTGCATCTTCCTTGCCGGCCTGGCCATCATCGGCTGGATCGGCGCCGGCTACCTCGGCAGCAGCCTGCTGGGCGTGGTGGTGGTCGCGCTGATCGTCGCCTGCTACCTGGCCGGCGCACTGGAGCTGCATCGCTATCGCCAGGCCACGACCAGCCTGGCGCGCGCGCTCGACGCCACCGACAGCGCAGGGAGCGGACTCGGCGCCTGGCTGGAACGGCTGCAGCCCGCCCTGCGCACGCCTGTGCGCCTGCGCATCGAAGCCGGGCAGGCCGCCCTGCCCGCGCCGGCGCTGGCGCCTTCGCTGGCCGCCCTGCTGGTGCTGCTCGGTATGCTCGGCACCCTGCTGGGCATGATGGCCACCCTGCGCGGCACCGGGCTGGCGCTCGACAGCGCCGTCGACCTGGACGCGATCCGTGGCTCCCTGTCCAATCCGGTGCGCGGGCTGGCGCTGGCCTTCGGTACCTCGATCGCCGGCGTCGGTGCCTCGGCCGCGCTGAGCCTCCTGTCCACGCTCGCGCGGCGCGAACGCCTGCAGCTGCTGCCGCCTCTGGACGCCGCCATTGCCGGCCCGCTGCGCGCGTACTCGCAGGCGCACCAGCGCGAACAGGCCTTCGGCCTGCTGCAGCGCCAGGCCGAACTGATGCCGGCGCTGGTGGACCGCCTGCAGGAGATGAGCCACGCGCTCGAAGCCCGCGCCAGCGCCGCCGATGCGCAGCTGCAGGCGCGCCAGGATGCCTTCCACGCCAATGTCGAACACGCCTATGCCCAGCTCGCCGGCTCGGTCGGCCAGTCGCTGGCGCAGAGCGTGGCCGAAAGCAGCCGCGCGGTGACCGGCGCGCTGCAGCCGGTGATCGAGACCACCCTGGCCGGCATGGCGCGCGACACCAGCGCGCTGCGCGAGACCGTGGACCAGGCCGTGGAGCGACAGTTGGACGCGCTCACCATCGGCTTCGAGACCGCGAGCGAGCGCGCCGCGCACAGCTGGACGCTGGCGCTGGCCGAACAGCAGCGCGCCAACGCGGGGCTGGCGGGCGAACTGCGCGAGGTTTTCGCCCAGGCGGCGCAGGCGCAGGAGCGCCAGGCCAGCGGCCTGATCGACGGCATCGCCGCACGCCTGGAGGCGACGGGCAGCCAGGTGGGCACGGCCCTGGAGCAGGCGCTGGCCCGCCAGGACGCGGCGAACAACGCCCTTGCCGTACGCAACGAAGCCGCGCTGGCCACGGCCTCGGCCGCCTTCGGCCAGCAGGCCACCGGTCTGCTGGATCAACTGCAGCAGTCCCACCAGGCGCTGCAGGCCGCGCTCGCCTCCGGCGACGAAGCACGCCTGGCCGCCTGGGCCGGCGCATTCGACGCCACGTCCGGCGAACTCGCGCGTCGCTGGGAGCAGGCCGGCGAGCATGTCGCCAGCCGCCAGCAGGAGATCTGCGCCACCCTGGAGCGCACTGCCGGCGAAATCGCCGCGCAGGCCCAGGCGCATGCAGGCGCCACCATCGCCGAGGTTTCGCGGCTGATGCAGACCGCCGCCGAGGCGCCGCGCGCGGCGGCCGAAGTGGTGGGCGAACTGCGCCAGTCGCTGTCGGACAGCATGGTCCGCGATACCGCGATGCTGGACGAGCGCGCGCGCCTGCTGGCCACGCTGCAGACGCTGCTCGATGCGGTGAACCACGCCTCCGGCGAACAGCGCGCCGCGGTGGATGCGCTGGTCACCACCTCGGCCGATCTGCTCGAGCGCACCGGTGCCCGCCTGGTCGAGCGCATCGAGCTTGAGGCCGGCCGGCTGGATGCCGCGGCCGGCCAGCTCACCGCGGGTGCGGCCGACGTGGCCGGGCTGGGCGATGCGTTCGGCGCCGCGGTCGAGAGCTTCGGGCAGGCCAACGAAGCGCTGCTCGAGCGCCTGCAGCAGGTGGCCGGCGCGCTGGACGGCTCGCTGGCGCGCAGCGACGAACAGCTGGCCTACTACGTTGCGCAGGCGCGTGAAGTGGTCGAACTGAGCGTGCTGTCGCAGCAGCAGATCATCGCCGAACTGCAGCGCGTGGCCGACCTGCGCCAGGCAGCCGAAGCGTGAGCGCGGGGATCGAGGCCGACGGCGGCGACACCGCTACCATCTGGGCCGCCTTCGGCGACCTGATGGCGGTGATGCTGGGCGTGTTCGTGCTGATCCTGCTCGGCGTGGTCGGCATGCACCTGCACACCGCCGCGCAACTGGACGAGATCGAGCGCGAACAGGCGCGCGCAGCCGCGCAACGCCAGCAGCTGGAGCGGGCGCTGGCCGTGCCCCTGGCGGCCGGTCGCGTCACCCTGGTCGACGGCCGCATCGGCATCCGCGGCAATGTGCTGTTCGCGCTCAACTCCGATGCACTGCAGGACGAAGGCCGTGCCCTGCTGAGGGAGCTGGCGCGCCCGCTGTCGGACTATCTCGCCGCCCGCGAGGAGATCCTGATGGTCAGCGGCTTCACCGACGATCGCCCGGTACTGGGCGGCAACCGCCGCTATGTCGACAACTGGGAACTGTCGGCGCAGCGCGCGCTGACCGTCACCCGCGTGCTGATCGAGGAAGGCCTGCGGGCGGATTCGGTGTTCGCGGCCGCCTTCGGCGCGCAGCAGCCGGTGGGCTCGAACGCCGACGAGGCCGGGCGCGCGCGCAACCGCCGGGTGGAAATCGCACCGATGCCGCGACCGCGCCAGGGTGGCGACGCCAGCCGTGGGCGCTGACCGGGACGACATCCTCGCGCTGGTGCAGGGCCTGCGCGACTCGTCCCCGGGGGCGCGCAAACGGCTACGCGAGCATCGGATCGAAGCGCTCGCAGCCCGGGCGGCGCGGCTCGACGGTGCCGCGCGCAGCGCAGTGGACGCAAGGCTGCGGGACCTGGTCGACGCCGAGCTGCGCGCGCGCGCGGACGCCGCTGCGCGATCGACGCCTGCGTCGGAGCGGCCCGTGGCCGGGGCCATCGCGCTGTCCACGCTGCTCGGGCAGTTTCCGCGCGCCCGGGGCGCTGGTGGCGCTGCATTCGCGGGGAGCGGCCCCGGGACACGGCCCGACCCCGGCCGCGATGCCAGCAGCCCACCCGATCCGGACCCGCGGCCGCACGCCGGGACGTTTCCGCCGCTGCCCGCGCTCGATGCATTCCGACACACGTGGGCGCGTCTGCGCATCGACAGCCAGCTGCGGCACGCGCTCGCCGACGTGCCCGAGGATGCAGGACCGATGAATTCGACCGTGCTGGTACACCGCGCTCTGGCGCTGATGCACGACACCGCGCCGGATTATCTACGCCATTTCCTCGGCTACGTCGACGCCTTGGCCGGCGTTGCGTGGATCAGTCCCGAGCGAGCCACCACGCCAGCGCCACGATCCCCGCGCCCAGCGCAATCGCCTTCGCCGGCGAACGCTTCAGGTCCTGGCAAAGGCCCTCGACCACGTTCACGCGGTCGGCGGCGATCAGGGTGAGCCAGTGGCGCAGGTCGTTCTCGCTGTGGCGGAACGCCGCGCGCCGGAGCGCTCCGCTCATGCCCTTGGGAGGCAGCCGGGTGCCGAAGGTGCGCGAGTGCTCCGGCCGCTCGACCGAACGCAGCACTTCGACCGTCATCGGCTGCTGCGGCGGCGGATCGCTCCAGGGCACGTCGAGTCTTGGCGGCGTGCGCTCCATCGGAACGGCCGGCCGGTTCTCGCGCGGCAGGTCCGAGCCCCAGCCGGGAATGTGGTCAAACTTGCTTGCGGTGTCCATGGTGGTCTCCCGTCCTTCGCCCGCGCTCACGCCGCATCCCGCGCAGAGGGCGGAATGAGCACGGGCTTGATGCAGTTATCGCGCTTGTTGACGAAGATGTCGTAGGCGTCGGCGACGTCCTCGAGCGGAATGCGGTGGGTGATGATCTCGCGCGGCGAAATGTGGCCCGCGCGGATATGCTCGATCAGCCGCGGCAGGTGCCGCTTCACGCTTGCCTGGTTCATGCGCAGGGTCAGACCCTTGTTGACCGCGTTGCCGATCGGAATCATGTTGAACGTGGGCCCGTACACGCCCACGATCGAGATGCGCCCGCCCTTGCGCGCGCTGTTGATCGCCCAGTGCAGGGCGATGGGCGAGCCGGCCTGGATCATCGCAATCTTGCCGGTGAAGCTGTGGAAGGCGCTGCCGGTGGCGTCGCAACCGACCGCATCGATGCAGACGTCCGCGCCCAGCCAGTCGGTCATCTTCTTCAGGTGGGTGGCCATGTCGTCCACCTCCTTGAAGTTCACCGTCTCGGCATGGGCGAACTTCCTGGCGAACTCGAGCCGGTACTCCTCGCAGTCGACCACGATCACCCGGCCGGCGCCGAAGAACCAGGCGCTCTTCGCGGCGAACAGGCCCACCGGGCCGGCACCGAACACGATGACCGTGTCGCCCTCGCGGATGCTGCCCATCTCCGCGGCCTGGTAGCCGGTCGGGAAGGCATCGGTCAGCAGTACCGCATCCTCGATGTGGATGTCGTCGGGAATGATCGTCGGGCCCACGTCGGCGAAGGGCACCCGCACGTACTCCGCCTGGCCGCCGTCGTAGCCGCCGGCGGTGTGCGTGTAGCCGTAGAAGCCGCCCATCGCGCTGGCCTGCGAGTTGACGTTGTGGCAATTGCCGTACAGCTCCTTCTGGCAGAAGTAGCAGCTGCCGCAGAAGATGTTGAACGGCACCAGCACGCGGTCGCCCACCTTCAGGTTCTGCACCGAAGGGCCGACTTCCTCCACCACGCCGCAGAATTCGTGGCCGATGATCGAACCCACCCGCGTATCGGGCACCAGGCCGTTGTAGATATGGATGTCCGAACCGCAGATGCAGCTGCGCGTCACGCGGACGATGGCGTCGTTGGGGTGCTCGATCTGGGGCTCGGCGACGTGCTCGATGCGCATCCTGCGCGGTCGCCGATAGGTGGTGGCCAACATGGGGTTCTCCGAAGGAAGCAACGCCGGTCGGGACGCCGGCGACATGCAGACCTTCGCGCGCAAGCCGTGAACATGGTGCGTCGGATTCGTGGGCGCTGCGTGATCCCCGTTCAGGACCGGCCGTCCAGATCCTGCAGAGTTCGTCGAAGACTGTCTTGCGAGGGGCTTAGGTTCTGACGCGACGGAACAGCGACGCCCATCCGGACGTCCCGGGGGAACCCGCGCCGGTGGGCTCGGACCGTGCGACTGCAAACCCGGCGGCTCGGCCCAGGCGGCCAGCCGCATCAGCGCCAGTTCGCGTTTGCTTCCCAGAACTCCACGCTGCGCCGATAGGCCTCGCGGTCCAGGCTCACGCCGGAGCCGCCCTCCTCCACGCCCAGCGCATTGCGCATCATCGTGATCGGCGCCATCGGGATCTCCTCGGGCGTGGCCGTATAGAGGCAGCCGACGATGCCCCAGTCGCCTTCGATCGGCGCGCCCTCCGTGGCCAGCTGCGCCGCGCTGTAGAGGATCGCCACCAGATAGTCCGCCACCGGCGGCTCCACGCCCTCGAACCAGCGCACCAGCACCGGCAGTTCGGCCTTCGTACGCGCTTCATAGCCCGAGCGCAGCAGGTGCCGGTTGCCGTCGGTGACCGGCACGGTGAGGCAGCGCGTACTGGTCCAGTTGCGATGCACGTGCAGTCTGCAGAACGGTGCGTAGCCCTCCAGCACCCGCAGCGGTGGCTCGTCGTTGAGCCGCCGCTCGAACTGCTCCGGCGTGCAGTCACGGATGGTGTTGGGGCGCGGCTCGCGCGGGAACAGGCGCGCTCGGGCGAAGGGGGTGAGGATGATGCGCATGCGGACACGGAAGCGGTACGGGGGCGCAGCTTAGCCGCTCGATGCCCGGGGACACGCGCCCGGGCCCTGGCAGGCGTCCCGCGATAGGCGGCATCACGCCCCGGTCGCAACCCGGCAAACCGCGGTATCCAGCCCCGACCTGCGGACGCCAGGTCCGGACAGGCCGCCACCGGGGGACAGAGCGCGGCTGGGCCGCCACCCCTGCCGGCAATCTCTACACTTCCATCGCGATATAGAGATATAATCCCGCCGTCTTTCCCGGGCCGCGCCAGCCATGACCCCGATCAGCTTCGAGTTCTACCCGCCCAAGACCGACGAGCAGCGCAGCCAGCTCGACCGCACTGTCGGCAAGCTCAAGGCGCACGCGCCCGAATACGTGTCGTGCACCTTCGGTGCCGGCGGGTCCACTCTGAGCTACACGGCCGACACCGTGCAGGGCCTGCTGCAGACGCACGGACTCGACGCCGCCCCGCACCTGTCCTGCGTCGGTGGCACCCGCGCCGAGATCGCGACCCTGCTGCACCGCTACCGCGAACTCGGCTGCCGCCGCATCGTCGCGCTGCGGGGCGACCTGCCCTCCGGCATGGGCCAGCCCGGCGACCTGCGCTACGCCGCCGACCTGATCGGCTTCATCCGCGAGCAGCATGGCGACCACTTCCATATCGAGGTCGGCGCCTACCCCGAGACCCATCCGCAGGCCGAGGACGCGCTCGCCGACCTGCGCCACTTCAAGGCCAAGATCGACGCGGGTGCCGATGCGGCGATCACCCAGTATTTCTACAACGCCGACGCGTACTTCCATTTCGTCGATGCCGTGCGCGCGCTCGGGGTGGAGGTGCCGATCGTGCCGGGCATCATGCCGATCTCCAATTTCTCCCAGCTGCGCCGTTTCTCCGAGCAGTGCGGGGCGGAGATTCCGCGCTGGATCGGTCGCAAGATGCAGGCTCTCGGCGACGACGCCGAGGGCATCCGCGAGTTCGGCGCGGATGTGGTCGCGCGACTGTGCGAACGGCTGCTCGCCGGAGGCGCGCCGGCCCTGCATTTCTATACGCTCAACCTGGCGCGTCCGACCCAGGCGGTGCTCGCGCGCATGGCGTGACCCACCCCGGGGGCAGGGGCGCAGCGCGCTTCCGCACAGGCCGCTGAATGCGCGACGCGGCGCCCTTCCCGCCTGCGGGCGGCGGCGCTAGGCTGGGCCGATGCGTCCGCTCCTGCTTGCCTGTTGCCTGCTGCTGTGCCTGCCCGTGCCGGCCATGGAGGCGCAGGCGCAGATCCGCCGCTGCGTCACCGAAGGCGGGGGACACGTCTACACCGACCGCCAGTGCAAGGATCTGGGTGCCACCGAGCGTGCGCCGCGGCCCAGCATGGTGCAGCAGGGCGGGCGCCTGATCCGGCGCGACTGCAGCCGCAGCCTGCAGGATCTGGTGCACGAACTCACCGCCGCCATCGACAACCGGGACGTGAACCGCCTCGCCGGCATCTACCACTGGCCGGGCATGTCCACGCGCGGCGCCAACGCCGTCATGGGCCGTCTCGACGGCATCGTCAGCCGCCCCCTCGTCGGCATCGTGCCGGTGCAGCCGGCGCCGCCCGCGCCGGTCGTGGTGGCGCCGGAGCGCGGCTCGCTGTCCTGGCGCACGCTTGATCGCGGCGCCGGGTCGCAAGCATCCAACGAGGCCGACGCCTTGCCGCCCGCGGTGCTGGCCGCCGCCGGGCAGCACCGCGCTGCGCGGCGTCCGCCCACCGGCCTGGTGGTGGAGCAGACGGTCGCCGACCGGATCACGCCGCTGCAGACGATGTTCTCGCTGCGCCGGCACCTCGATTGCTGGTGGCTGAGCCTCTAGCTGGGCGGGATGGCGGGCCCGTCGTGGCCGCAATGTCCGGCTGCGGTCCGTGATCGGGCAGAATGACGGTTTCAAACGTATCGAGGCGCTGCATGCAGTACCCGCAATGGATCTGGCAGAACGGTGCGATCAAGCCGTGGGCCGAGGCCACCACCCACGTCATGTCGCACGCGCTGCACTACGGCTCGTCGGTGTTCGAAGGCATCCGCTGCTACGACACCGACAAGGGCCCGGCGATCTTCCGCCTGACCGACCACAACCGGCGCCTCTACCTGTCGGCGAAGATCCACGAGATCGACATCCCCTACTCGCTGGACGAGATCAACGCCGCCTGCCGTGAAGTGATCGCCGCCAACGGCAATACCACCGACTACCTGCGCCCGGTGGCGTACCGCGGGCTGGGTGGCTTCGGGCTGTCGGCCGAGACGCCGGTGGACGTGGCCGTGGCGACCTGGAAGATGGGCAAGTACCTCGGCGACGAGGCCCTGTCGAATGGCATCGACGCCTGCGTGTCGAGCTGGCAGCGCTTCGCGCCCAACACCATTCCGGCGGGCGCCAAGGCCGGCGGCAACTACCTCTCGGGCACGCTCGTCGCGCGCGAGGCGCGGCGCCTGGGCTTCGGCGAAGGCATCGCCCTGGCCTCCACCGGCCTGCTCAGCGAAGGCGCCGGCGAGAACCTGTTCCTGGTCTTCGACGGCGTGCTGCATACCACGCCGGTCAGCGCCGCCCTGCTCAACGGCATCACCCGCAACTCGATCATCACTCTGGCGCACGACGCGGGCATCGAGGTGGTCGAGCGCGACCTGCCGCGCGAATACCTGTACCTGTGCGACGAGCTGTTCATGTGCGGCACCGCGGCCGAGATCACGCCGATCCGTTCGGTCGACGGCCGCCAGGTCGGCGCCGGCAAGGCCGGCCCGGTCACGCGCCGGATCCAGGAACTGTTCTTCGGCCTGTTCGACGGCAGCACGCCCGACAAGCACGGCTGGCTGGAGACGGTGTAAGGCGATCGGGCGGGAGCCGCGCCACGGTTCCCGCCCGCATCCTGCCAGGCGCCTGCCGAAGGTGGATCTGTGCGGGCGCCCGCGTCCCCGCTCGCCGCCGCAAAGGGGCGGGTGCGACGGGCTGACCGGCGGCCTGGCCTGGACGCTTCGCGCTACTCGCCACGCGGGTCCCGGTCCGCCGCCTCCCCGGTCAGCGGCACGAAACGCACCGGCGTCACCACCCGCTCGTCCAGGCTGCCGTCCGCCCGCTTCTCGATCACGCGCAGCTCCTGCACCGCATGCACCGGGCCGACCGGGATCACCAGCCGTCCTCCGGGCCCCAGCTGTTCCAGCAGCGGCGCGGGCACGTGGTCGGGCGCCGCGGTCACCACGATGGCGTCGAAGGGCGCCCGCTCCGGCCATCCCGCATAGCCGTCGCCGCTGCGCACGGCGATATTGGAGTAACCCAGCCTGCGCAGCAGCAGGGCCGCCCGCGTGGCCAGCGGCGTCAGGATCTCGATGCTGTAGACCTCGCCCGCCAGCTCCGCCAGCACCGCTGCCTGGTAGCCCGAGCCGGTCCCGATCTCCAGGACACGGTCGCCCGGCCGCGGCCGCGCCAGCTGCGTCATCAACGCCACGATGTAGGGCTGGGAAATGGTCTGGTCGTGTCCGATCGGCAGGGGCTCGTCGCGATAGGCCTCGGCCGCGGATTCTGCGGGTACGAAACGGTGCCGCGGCACCTTGCGCATGGCCTCGAGCACGCGCGCATCGTCGATGCCGCGGCCGACCAGTTGGCGTTCCACCATGTGCAGGCGCCGGGCCGCCTCGTCGCCGTCCGCGCCGGTGGCCGGAGCGGCGCAAGCGGTGGCATGCGCACACAACAGGCCGAGCGCCCACCTGCGCCAGCCCTTGCCGCGCCCGCCTGTCCCAGATGCCGGCATCGCGCCCACCTTCCGCAGCCTGATGCCGCGATCTTACGCGCGCCGCGCGTCCGGCCGTGCTTAGCCCGTCTCGACCCGCTCGGGCGAGAAGGTCAGCGTCGCCACCACGCCCTGCACCTCGCCGGGCACGACGCGCACGTTCCAGCCGTACAGCGCGCACAGGCGCCGCACGATCGACAGGCCGATGCCACCGCCCTGCGAATGCTCCGCGTGGGTGCCGCGATAGCCGCGCTCGAACAGCCGCGCCGCGTCCTCCGCGCTCAGCCCCGGGCCCGAATCGACCACGTCCACCGCGTTATGACACAGGCGCACCACCACCTCGCCCTCGCGCGTGTACTTCACCGCGTTGCCGACCAGGTTGCCCAGGGCCACGGTCACCGCCGATTCCGGGGCGTCGACCACGACCTGCCCGGCGGCGCCCTCGACCCGCAGTTGCAGGGGTTTGCTGCCCAACTGCCCGCGATGCGCGTCGAACAGTTGTTCGACGACCTTGGCCACGTCGGTCGCGCCGTGTCCCCGCTCGTTGCGCGAGAGCAGCAGCAACGCGCTGATCAGGTCGGTGCACTGCTGCTCGGCGCGCTGGATGCGCAGCAGCCGGTCGCGGGTCTTGGCATCGAGCTCCGGCCGCGACAGCAGCAGTTCGACCGCGCCGCGGATCACCGCCAGCGGCGTGCGCAACTCGTGGCTGACGTCGGCGTTGAACTCGCGGTCGCGCTGCACCACCTCGGTCAGGCGCGCGGCGTAGTCGTCCAGCGCCTTGGCCAGTTCGCCGACCTCGTCGTCGGGGAAGTGGTCGGCCAGCGCCTGCGGGCGCGAATCATCGCCCGACTCGCCGATGCGCCTGGCGAGCTCCGACACCGGGCTCATCACCCGCGACGCCGACCACCAGCCGATGAATCCGGCCAGCAGGGTGAACACGATGACCGCGGCGATCATGATCCATTGCACTTCGGCGCGGGTTTCGGCCGTATTGGTCATGTCCTGGGCGAGGAAGAACCAGTACTCCGGATCCTTCTTCACCACCAGCCGGTAGACGAAGGGGCGCCCGCCCTCCTCGCCGGTGATGCTGTAGACGCCGGTGTCGAGCTCGGCCCAGTCCGGCGGCGCATTGTGGTGCTTGTCCGGGCCGTAGACGATCGCCCGCACGTCGTTGAGCGGCGCCCACTCGGCGGAGGTATCGCGATAGAAGCGCTCGGCGTACTCGTCGACATTGCGCTCGAGCATGCGGCCCACCGCCTGGTCCTCGACCAGCGCACCCACGTAGACCGCGGCCACCGCGAACAGCGCCGTCAGCGTGAAGCTGAGCAGCAGGAACGACAGGATGATGCGGCTGCGCAGCCGCCTGCGGTAGCGGCGAGCCCGCTGGTTGCGGACGCCCGGGTCGGGCGGCGCCTCGTCAGGCTGCGCCATCGGGCGCGGCGATGCGGTAGCCGATGCCGTGGCGGGTCTGGATCAGCGGCACGTCGAAGGGCTTGTCGATCACCGCGCGCAGGCCGTGGATGTGCACGCGCAGCGAATCCGAATCGGGCAGTTCCTCGCCCCAGACCCGGGTCTCGAGATCCTGGCGCGTGACCACCGCCGGCGAGGCTTCCATCAGCGCCTGCAGGATCTTCAGTGCGGTCGGATTGAGCTGCACGAGCTTGCCCTGGCGGCGCACTTCCAGGGTGTCGAGGTTGTATTCCAGGTCGCCCACGTCCAGCACCCGCGTCTGCACGCCCTTGCCGCGGCGCGAGAGCGCGTTCAGGCGTACCTCCACTTCCTGCAGGGCGAAGGGCTTGACCAGGTAGTCGTCGGCGCCGGAGTCGAAGCCGGCCAGCTTGTTGTCCAGGCTGTCGCGGGCAGTGAGCATCAGCACCGGCGTCTGCTTGCGGGCGTCGTTGCGCAGCTTGCGGCAGACCTCCAGCCCGTCCATGCCCGGCAGGTTGAGGTCGAGCACGATGGCATCGAAGTCGTGGACCACCGCGAGGTGCAGGCCGGTCACGCCGTCGGCGGCGAAATCGACCGTGTGGCCGCGATCTTCCAGGTAGTCGCCGAGGTTGGCCGCGATGTCCTGGTTGTCTTCGATGACGAGAATGCGCATGCAAGCGGGTTCCATGAGGTTGACCCGGCTTGGACCGCGCAAGGCTTGAGCGGTTCACCGGGCCGGGCCCGGATTCTGTCACAGGCGCGCGTGGGCGCCCCGTCGACGCGCGCCCACAAAAGAGCCCAGACGATGCCATCGCCTGGGCCCAAAAGTAATGCCCCGATGACCGTAATCCGTTGCCCGACCCTTGGACAAGGAAACACGAGCGAGCGCGGAATCCGGTAGCGGCACGGTAGCCCCGTGGCGATTAAGCGCTCGTTAAATCCGGGTGAGCGGCGCCCTGCCCGGACGCCGCCGCGGGCGCGTCCTGGGGGCCGGATAGCCAGCACCTTCCCGTCCTTTGACGGCCAGATCGATGATCTTGCCGGCGATATCGACGCCAGTGGCCTCCTCGATGCCCTCCAGGCCTGGCGAGGCGTTCACCTCCAGCACTAGCGGGCCGCGACGGGAACGGATCAGGTCCACGCCGGCCACGCCCAGCCCCACCGCCTGCGCCGCACGTACCGCCACGGCCTGTTCCGCCTCGCTGGTGTCGATCGCGATCGCGGTCCCGCCACGGTGCAGGTTGGAGCGGAAGTCGCCGGGCGCCGCCTGCCGCTGCATCGCCGCGACCACACGATCGCCGACCACGAAGCAGCGCAGATCCGCGCCCTCGGCTTCGGCCACGAACTCCTGCACCAGGAAGGTCGCATACAGCCCGCGCAGCGCTTCGATCACGCCTCGCGAAGCGGAGGGCTTCTCGGTCAGCATCACGCCGGCGCCCTGGGTGCCTTCATTGAGCTTGATCACGTGCGGCGGCGGGCCGAGCAGGGCCAGCAGATCGGTGGTGTCGTCGGGGTTGTCGCCGAACACCGTGGCCGGCAGCCCGATGCCCTGCGCCGCCAGCAGCTGGTGGCAGGCGAGCTTGTCGCGCGCGCGCGCGATCGCGGCGGCTGGATTGGGCGTGTGGCTGCCCATCAGCTCGAACTGGCGCAGCACCGCGCAGCCGTAGCGGGTGATCGAGGCGCCGATGCGCGGAATCACCGCACCGTAGCCGTCGATGGCGCGGCCCTTGTAGCGCATGGCGAAGCCGTCGTCGCCGATGCGCATGTAGCAGCGCAGCGGATCGAGCACGCGCACGCTGTGCCCGGCCGCGCGTGCAGCCTCCACCAGCCGGCGCGTCGAGTAGAGCTTGCCGTTGCGGGAAAGGATCGCGAGCTTCATGCGTGGCCTGCGAAGCAAAAAACGGCGGCACCATCGTGTCGATGATGCCGCCGCCGGAGTTGGAGCGGGTGATGGGAATCGAACCCACGCTAGCAGCTTGGGAAGCTGCAGTTCTACCATTGAACTACACCCGCATGCGGCACCAGTCTATGCCCGCCGCGTGCGGCTGGCAACGCGGGGCGCCGGTTCGCGCCGGCGCCCCGGGCGGCATCAGAAGCCGCCGCCGACGGTCGCGAAGGCGGTGGTCTGCTTGCCGCCCTTCTCGCCGGCGTTCAGGCTCACGCCAAGGTTGGCGTCGAGACCGAACAGCGAGGTGCGCGCGCCGATGGTGAGCGTGGTGTAGGTGTCGTCGTAGGCTTGGCCGGGCACGGCGTAATCCAGGCCGGTGGTCTGCGAGCGGGCGAAGGCCTCGGTGGCGCCGTCCTCGAACTCGCGATCGACGGTGAGCCGCGCGTACGGCGCCAGGTGGGCGTGGATCGCGTAGCTCGCCTGCCAGCCGATGCTGCCGATCAGCGAGTCGAACTCCTGGTCGGGATAGGCCAGCGCGCTGGACGAGGCCGCATCGCCCTCGGCGAATCCGTCCACCTCGATGCGCTGCGCGACCACGCCCAGCACCGGGCCATGGCGCAGCGCGCCCTCGCCCAGGTTCCAGCCCGCCTGCAGGGCCGCGGTGAGGTTGCTGCCGTCGGCGGATGCGCGATGCACGCGCAGCGCCGGGCCGATCGGCACCTGGCGCTCGATGTCGAAGTCCAGGCGTGTGTAGCTGAGCTGGCCGTTGAGCCAGGCCCCGCTGTCGGCGTGCCAGCCCACGAAGCCGCCGAGCGTCGCCTCCGACTGGTCCCACTCGCCGCGGCGCTGGCCCCAGTCGTTGGCCTGGCGCCCGTAGCCGGCGAAACCGCCGTAGGTGAGGCCGCCGCTGGCCCAGCCCAGGCCCGCGGTCAACGCCGGGCCGGCACCGTCGTAGTTGTCGCCATGGCCATAGCGCTGGAAGTCGCCGCGCAGGTCCGCCCACCAGCGGCGGCCGTCCTGTTCCGGCGCGACGGCGAGCTGCGCGCCGACGCGCTCTGCGCGGCCGCGGCCGGTCATGGCGGCCGAATGGGGCAGCACCGCGATCTGGCGCGGGCCTTCGATCATCGCGATGGTCAGGTCGGCGATGGCGCGATGCGCCGCCGAGCCCGGGTGCACCCCATCGGCGAACAGATAGCTCTGGTCCGCACCTGGCGCGACGTAGGTCGCGGGGCTGCAGGTGATGGATTGCGCGGTGATCTGCGGCTGGCAGGCGGTGCCGGTCACGTTGGTGATGCCGTACTGCGCCGGCGCCGCGACCACTTCGCGCAGGAAGGTGAAGGTGTCGACCGGGATCACGCGCAGTCCGCTGGCCTGCAGCCCGCCGTAGAGCGCGTCGTTGTAGGCGCTGGCGATCGCGGTGCCCTGGGCGGAGGCCGCCGTGCCCTGCGCCAGGAAGGTCGGCGTGATGCCGATGTCCGGGATATTGGGGACCAGCACGTAGCGCGCACCGGCCGCCTGCAGGGTGCCGACGATACCGACCTGCGCGGTGACCGCGGCACCGATGATCTGCGGCGCCTGCGAGGGGTTGGCGGCGATCGAGAACAGGTCGTTGGGACCGCCCCACACGGTATAGAGCGCATCGGGATCGGCGCGGCCGCCATTGGCGGTGAGGTAGGCATTGGCCTGCGTGGCCAGCGAGGGGGTCAGCCCGAACGGGGGTCCGAGGCGGTCGGTGGCCACCATCGCGCCGCCCGCCGCGTAGTTGTCGCCGGACTGGCCATTGCCGTTGGGCGTCGCGTCGGTGCCGTAATGGAGAGCCAGCCATTCGGCCCAGACAAGGCCCGGATTGGTGGTGAATCGGCCGAGGATGGCGGCCTGCGGGTTTTGCTGGACCAGCAGCGGCCGGAAGTAACCGGCGTCGGTCAGGCTGTCGCCGAAGAAGACCGTGCGCGAGAAGGTCGCGTCGGCCATGGCCGGCGCAGCGGCCAGGGCCAGGGCGGCGGACAGCGCGGCGAGCGCGGGAATGGAACGGGTTGGACGGGGCATCGGGCGGCTCCAGGTCAAGGACTCGAGGCAGCCCCAATACGGGGCCGCACGGTGGCCAGTGTCGCGCAAGCGCGGCAACCGCTCACGCCGCACTGCCGCACACCACGTGCACCTCGCGGCGCGGCGGGCCACAATCGCGGCATGGACATCCAGCTCAACGGCGACGCCCTGTCGGTCGCCGACACCAGCACCGTACTCGCCCTGCTCGAACGGCAGGGCCTCGCCGGCCGCCGCGTGGCGGTCGAAGTCAACGGCACCATCATCCCGCGCGGCCGGCACGCCGACCATCTCCTGCAGGACGGCGACCGCGTCGAAATCGTCCACGCGTTGGGAGGGGGGTGAGCGAACGCGCTCAGCCGATGCCCTATCGGCATCGGCTGCGTTCGCGAACGCCCGCACATGGATGTGCGGGCCGGACCGGCCCGAAGCGGGGTCGCCCCGCCATGGATGGCATCTGCGATCCGACCGAAGCGACACTGACCCCATCTGCACCGGCTGGGCTCGCGAACGCCCGCACAAGAACCGGCCGGACCGACCCGAAGCGGGTCGCCCCGCCACGGACGGCATCAGCGATCCGACCGAAGCGCCACCGACCCCATCTGCATCGGCTGCGCTCGCGAACACCCACACGTGGAGGTACCGGCCCAACCCATCCAAAGCCCTCACCAATCCGCGCTCCCCGGCACCAGCACCCGACCGCGCGCCTGCATCTGCCCCGCATCCCCGCCCCTTTGCGCGATAATCGGGCAATGACCACGCACTCCACCTCCGACGACGCCCTCGTCATCGCCGGCAAGTCCTACGGTTCCCGCCTGCTGACGGGCACCGGCAAGTTCCGCGACCTCGACGAGACCCGCCGCGCCACCGAGGCCGCCGGCGCCGAGATCGTCACCGTCGCCATCCGCCGCACCAACATCGGCCAGGACCCGAACGAGCCCAACCTGCTCGACGTCCTGCCGCCCGACCGCTACACCATCCTGCCAAATACCGCCGGCTGCTACACCGCCGATGACGCGGTGCGCACCTGCCGCCTGGCGCGCGAGCTGCTCGACGGCCACAACCTGACCAAGCTCGAGGTGCTGGGCGACCAGAAGACGCTGTACCCGGACGTGGTGCAGACGCTCAAGGCCGCCGAACAGCTGATCGCCGACGGCTTCGAGGTGATGGTCTACACCAGCGACGATCCGATCCTGTGCAAGCGCCTGGAGGAGATCGGCTGCGTGGCGGTGATGCCGCTGGCCGCGCCGATCGGCTCGGGCCTGGGCATCCAGAACCGCTACAACCTGATCGAGATCATCGAGAACGCGAAGGTGCCGATCATCGTCGACGCCGGCGTGGGCACCGCCTCGGATGCCGCGATCGCGATGGAGCTGGGCTGCGACGGCGTGCTGATGAACACCGCCATCGCCGGCGCGAAGGACCCGGTGCGCATGGCGCGGGCGATGAAGCTCGCGGTCGAGGCCGGTCGCGACGCCTTCCTGGCCGGCCGCATCCCGCGCAAGCGCTACGCCAGCGCGTCGTCGCCCGTGGACGGCCTGATCGGCTGACGATGACCGATCCGTTTTCCAGCGACGGCGCCAAGGCACCACCCAAGCCCTTCACCGTCGTCGAAGGCCGTCGCGAAGTCCGCAGCTTCGTGCTGCGCCAGGGCCGCTTCACCGAGGCCCAGCAGCGCGCATTCGACGCGCAGTGGCCGCGCTACGGACTCGACTATGCGGGCCGGCTGCGGGATTTCGACGCCGCCTTCGGCCGCAGCGCGCCGCGCGTGCTCGAGATCGGCTTCGGCAATGGCGAGGCATTGCGCTATGCCGCGCCGCGCGACCCAGGCCGCGATTTCATCGGCATCGAGGTGCATGCCCCCGGCGTGGGCCGCCTGCTCAACGCTCTCGCGGCCGACGGCACCGCCAACGTGCGCCTCTACCACCACGACGCGGTCGAAGTGCTGAACCACGAGATCGCCGATGGCGGCCTCGACGAGGCCCGCATCTACTTTCCCGACCCTTGGCACAAGAAGCGCCACAACAAGCGCCGCCTCGTGCAGCCGGCTTTCGCGCAGCTGCTGGTGCGCAAGCTCGCGCCCGCCGGCCGCTTGCACCTGGCCACCGACTGGCAGGACTATGCCGAGCGGATGTGGGACGTGCTCGACGCCACCCCGGGACTGGTCAACCGCGCGGGCCCGCGCGGCCACGTACCGCGCCCGGACTGGCGTCCGCAGACCCATTTCGAGACCCGCGGACAGCGGCTCGGCCACGGGGTCTGGGACCTGCTGTACGACAAGCCGGGTATCGGGAATGGAGAATCGGGAATGGGAGACACATGACCATTCCGCTGGTTCCGGTGATGCAGGCGGCGGGACGGGGTGCTGATCCGGCCATGGTGGCGCCCGGCTTTCTCGATTCCCCATTCTCCATTCGCGATTCCCGCCCCCGCTGATGGAACCCCAGCTCGCGCTCACGACGGACATGAAGATCGTGCTCGGGCTGGTGGGCCTGACCATGGTGCTGTTCGTGTTCCAGCGCGTGCGCGCCGACCTGGTGGCGCTGGTGGTGCTGGTGATGCTGGGCCTGACCGGCCTGGTGCAGCCGGAAGACCTGTTCAACGGCTTTTCCTCCAACGCGGTGATCAGCGTGATCGCCACGATGATCCTGGGCATGGGCCTGGACCGCACCGGCGCGCTCAACCGGCTGGCGGCGTGGCTGCTGCGCCGCGCGCGCGGCATGGAAGACCGGCTGCTGCTGCTGGTGTCGGGCATCGCCGGCCTCAACTCCTCGGTGATGCAGAACCCCTCGGTGATGGCGCTGTACCTGCCGGTGGTGTCGCGCCTGTCGTCGCGTACCGGCATCAGCCTGTCGCGGCTGCTGCTGCCGGTGGCGGTGTCGATCGTGCTGGGCGGCACCCTGACCATGGTCGGCAACTCGCCGCTGATCCTGCTCAACGACCTGCTGGTGGCCACCAATGCCAACCTACCGTCGGGCGCGGCCACGCTGGAGCCGCTGAACATGTTCGCGCCGGCGCCGATCGGCCTGGCGCTGCTGGGCGCCGGCCTGCTGTACTTCCGGTTCCAGGGCAAACGGCGGCTGCGCGAGGATGGCGATGCCAACGTCACCCCGGCGCGCACCGAAAGCTATTTCTCGCGCACCTACGGCATCGAGGGCGAAGTCCACGAGCTGATCGTCAGCGCCGACAGCCCGCTGGTCGGCATGACCTTCGGCGAGGCCGAAGCGCTGCACAACGCGCCGCTGCTGCTAGCCCTGCAGGCCGGCAACGAGTCGCGGCTGGCGCCACCGCCGGACGCGCGGATCTGGGTGGGCAGCGTGCTCGGCGCGATGGGACCGCGCCAGCAGGTGGCCGATTTCGCCCAGAACCAGTTCCTGCGCATGAACTCGCGGCTGCGCAATTTCGCCGACCTGTTCAACCCCAGCCGCGCCGGCATTTCCGAGGCGGTCATTCCGCCCACCTCGAAGTTCATCGGCAAGAGCGCGGCCGACCTGCAGTTGCGCCGCCAATACGGCATCAGCCTGCTGGCGATCAACCGCGACAAGACCGTGATCCGCGAGAACCTGCGCGACACGCCACTGCGCGCCGGCGACATGCTGGTGCTGCACAGCATCTGGCAGGACCTGGCGCAGGCCGCGGGCAAGCGCGATTTCGTGATCGTCACCGACTATCCCAAGGGCGAGCAGCGGCCGCACAAGTTCCGCATCGCGATGGTGATCTTCGCCGTCACCATGCTGATCGCGCTCTCGGGCCGGGTGCCGACGTCGATCGCGCTGATGACCGGCGTTGCCGGCATGCTGGTGTTCGGCGTGCTGAAGATGGACGAGGCCTACGGCGCGATCAGCTGGAAGACCGTGTTCCTGATGGCCTGCCTGATCCCGCTGGGCTGGGCGATGGACGGCAGCGGCGCCGCGGCCTGGGTCGCCGGCCACACCATCGAGCGGCTGCCCGGCGGCCTTCCGGTCTGGCTGCTGGAGTTCTGCGTGGCCCTGCTCACCGCTGCGTTCTCGATGGTGATCAGCCACGTGGGCGCGACCATCGTGGTGGTGCCGATCGCGGTCAACCTCGCGCTGGCCACCGGCGGAAACCCGACTGCGTTCGCGCTGATCGTGGCGCTGTCGGCGTCCAACAACTTCGTTACCCAGTCCAATCCGGTGATGTCGATGATCACCGGTCCCGGCGGCTACCGGCCACGGGAGCTGTGGAAGATCGGCGTGCCGCTGTCGCTGCTCTACACCCTGATCGTGGTGGTGGCGGTGAACCTGCTGTTCTGAGCCGGGTCAGGCCGCCGGCGCGGCAAGCGAGACCATGCCGTCATGCACGGCCAGCGCGACCGGCCTCAGCGCCTCGCCGCGGCACGGACCGGCTACGCATTCGCCGCCGCGCAGCTCGAAGCTGGCGCCGTGCGCGGCGCAGACCAGCAGCCCCTCCTTCGACTTCAGGAACTGGCCCGGCGCCCAGTCGAGGCGGCGCCCGGCGTGCGGACAGATATTGAGCCAGCACCGGACCGTCCCGCCGTCGCGATGCAGCAGGAGCGATTCGGACGCACCGTCGACGATCGCCTCCACTTCGGCAAAACCGCCATCGGGAATGTCGGCGAGAGCGAGGAGCGGCGCGGAGGGTGCGTTCATCACGGGCGTTTAACGTTCCTGTTACAACTTGGTTGCGGCCGCACCCGATACTGGGCGCCTTCCTATTGTCGCACCCTGCCGATGTCGTCCGTCTTCTTTCGCTCGCTCCACGCCCGCTTCGATGCCTCCGGCATGCGCGACATGTTCACGCCCCGGAAGCCGCGCAACCCGCTGCTGCGCGTGGCGCTCGGCCTGGTGGGCATCGCGCTGCTGTCGGTGCTGCTGGTGGTCGGCCTGGTGGTGGGCGTCGGGATGCTGGCGTTCGGCCTGGTGCGCGGCGCGTTGCGCCCGCGCGCCGCCAGGCCGCGAGCAGGCACGCTCGATGCCGAGTACCGCGTGGTGTCCAAGCCGGCCCTGCGCTGACCCATGCATGATGTGATCGAGGCACCCGCGACCCCGCGCATCGCGGTGCGTGGCGGCGGCACCTTTCCCGTGCGCCGCATCTACTGCGTGGGCCGCAACTTCGCCGACCACGCCCGCGAGATGGGCGCCACCGCGCCAGCGTCGAAGGCCGATCGCGGCACGCCGGTGTTCTTCCACAAGCCCGCCGACGCCATCGTTACCGACGGCCGCGTGGCTTATCCGCCCGGCACGCAGGACCTGCACCACGAAGTCGAACTGGTCGTGGCGCTGGGTCATGATGCACCGGCCGGCGAGCTGAGCCGCGAGGCCGCGCAGTCGCTGGTGTTCGGGTACGGCGTCGGCCTGGACCTCACGCGCCGCGACCTGCAGGCCGCCGCCAAGGCCAAGGGCCTGCCCTGGGACACCGCCAAGGGCTTCGACCAGTCCGCGCCGGTGAGCGAGCTCCTGCCCGCGCGGGAAGTAGGGGAACTCGCACCGCGCCAGCTCTCGCTCGAGGTCAATGGCGCGCGCCGGCAGACGTCCACGCTCGACCAGCTGATCTGGGACGTGCCCGACATCCTGCACGAACTCTCGCGTCTCTACGCGCTGCGCGCAGGCGACCTGGTGTTCATGGGCACGCCCGCCGGCGTGGCCGCGCTGCAGCCGGGCGACAGTTGCGTCGCACGCCTGGACGACCTGCTGGAGCTGCGTTGCCAGGTCCACACGCCGTCGGCATAGTGTCCGCGCCGCCCCGCGGCATCGCTATTCATACCGTTCGAGGAGGCGCCCATGGGCATGATCAGTGAGTTCCGGGAATTCGCGATGCGCGGCAACGTCATCGACCTCGCCGTGGGCGTGGTGATCGGCGGCGCGTTCGGCAAGATCGTCACCTCGCTGGTGGACAACATCATCATGCCGCCGATCGGGCTGCTGCTGGGCGGCATGGATTTCAGCGACATCGGCTGGACGCTGCGCGCGGCCAGCGTCGATGCGGCCGGCGAGGAAGTGCCTGCCGTCGTCCTCGGCTTCGGCGCCTTCCTCAATACGCTGGTGCAGTTCGTGATCATCGCCTTCGCCATCTTCCTGCTGGTCAAGGTGATCAACCGCATCCACCGCAAGCCCGAGGCTGCACCCGCCGCACCTTCGGAAGAAGTCGTGCTGCTGCGCGAGATCCGCGACGCGCTGCGCAAGTAGCCTGCCGCGCAAGCGATGCACGCGAAGCCGCGGGCCTGCTAGGCTCGCGGCTTCGTCGTTTTCCGGAGTCCGCGATGCGCCTGGCCAAGCTGCTGCTGTCCGCCTGCCTCGTTCCCGCACTGGCGGCAGCCGCCGATCCTGCACTGGACACCGCGGCCACGCTGCGTGCGCAGGCGCTGGCCGACGACACGGCCTGGAGCGTGGTCGAATCCTTGACCACCGAGATCGGCCCGCGCCTGGCCGGCAGCGAGGCCGACGCGCGGGCGGTAGCCTGGGCGCAGGCGAAGTTCCGCGAGCTGGGCTACGACCGTGTCTGGACCGAGCCGGTGACGTTCCCGAAGTGGGAGCGGCGCGGCGAGTCGGCGCAGGTGCTGGGCGCGCATGCGCAGCCGCTGGTGGTCACTGCGCTGGGTGGCAGCCCGGGCGGCACCGTCGAGGCCGAGATCCTGCGCTTCGACAGCCTCGAAGCGCTGCAGGCGGCACCGGATGGCGCGCTGGCCGGGAAGATCGCCTTCGTCGACCACGCGATGGAGCGCGCCCGCGACGGCAGCGGCTACTCGCGTGGCGGCGCCGTGCGCAGTCGCGGCCCATCCGAGGCGATCCGCAAGGGCGCGGTGGGCTTCCTGATGCGTTCGGCCAGCACCAGCCCGCAGCGCGTGGCCAACACCGGCATCACCCGCTTTGACGAGGGGCTCGCGCCGGTACCTGCCGCCGCGCTGTCGCTGCCGGATGCCGACCAGCTCGCGCGCCTGCTGCAGCGTGGCCAGGTGCGCGTGCGCCTGGCGCTGGACTGCGGATGGGACGGGGAATACACCTCGCACAACGTGATCGGCGAGATCGTCGGGCGCGACGCGCCGCAGGAAGTGGTGCTGCTGGCGGCGCACCTGGATTCGTGGGACCTGGGCACCGGCGCGATCGACGATGCATCGGGGATCGGCATCACCATGGCCGCGGGGCACCTGATCGGCCAGCTGCCGCAGCGTCCGCGCCGCACGATCCGCGTGGTCGCCTTCGCCAACGAGGAGCAGGGCCTGCTGGGCGGGCGCGAATACGCCCGCCGGCACGCAGCCGAGGTCGCCAACCACATCATCGCGGTCGAAAGCGATTTCGGTGCCGGCCGCATCTACGGCTTCGATGCCAGCGGCGGCGACAGTGACACCATCGCCCGCATCAGCGGTGCGCTGGCGCCGCTGGGAATCGAACACCTGCCCGGCAAGGGCGGACCCGGCCCCGACATTTCCCCGCTTGCCGAGACGGGTAGCGCCTGGGCCTGGCTGGGCCAGGACGGTTCGACCTACTTCGACCTGCACCACAACGCCGACGACACGCTCGACAAGATCGACCCGGCCGCCCTGGCGCAGAACGCGGCCGCCTATGCCGCATTCGCCTGGCTGGTCGCGGAATCGGAGGCGGGCTTCGGCAGCGCGCCGAAGACGGGGCCGCAGGACGACTAGCGCGGCCAGCGCTCCGCGCGTTGGCCGGAACGGCACCGGCACGCGGGTGCCTCCACGCAGTACAGCCTCTGATGAGGGGCAGGCGCGACGCCGGCGTGACTGCCTGCGACCTGCGCGCGGCCACGCGCGCGTTGACGGAACAGATGCGGTCCGCAGGCCCACGCCTCGGCGCGACGATTGCGCCAGCGCGCGGCGCCGAAACTGGCGAATCGAGCCCGCGACCGCCTGACGCGGCAGGCGATGCCGCCCACATGCCATCACTGCGGCACTCCGCGCGTCGCGCGCGGCGGCAGGCCGGCTCGCGGCACCGTCCGCAACATCGGCGAACACATCGTGGCCGCACGGCTCAGCGCGAGCGGCCGGCATGTGGCGCGATGACCGACGCGCGCGAAATCGAACGCGATCTGGCGTTCCTCGGCGAAGGCCGGTTCGAGGCGACCCTGTGGCGCGATCGCGACGTGCCAGCCGCGGTGCAGCGTCAGCGACCAGCCTTGGGCGTCCACCATGCGTCGCGTGTGCATCTGGCCGGTGGCGGCGGCGCGGCCCTGCGCTTCATGCGCTGGTAGCATCGGCTGCGGTGCGACGCAGCCGCAACGCGGGCACTACAGTCCCGGCACGGGTCGACCATGCACGCGAATCGACGATGGCGGGGAGATGCTCTGACTGCGTCGCCTGGTGGTCAGCGGTGCGCGTTCGCCCACTGCGCCAGCAACACGGCCGTCGCGGCCGCGACATTGAGGCTTTCCACCGCCCCGGTGCCCGGAATCGACAGGCGCAGGTCGCAGGCTTCGGCCAGTGCGTCGCCCATGCCCGCGCCCTCGGCGCCCATCACGTACACCACGCGCTGCGGCAGCGCGGTTTCGAACAGATTCCCGCCACCACGCACGACCGTCGCCGCCAGCGCGAAGCCCGCGGCATGCAGTTGCCCGATCGCGTCGTCCACCGGCCCCAGGCGCACCAGGGGCACGCGCTCGGCACCGCCTTCGGCTACCCGCGCGGCCGCGCCGGACAGCGACAGCGAGGCATCCGCAGGCAACAACAGCCCCGAGACCCCGAAGTGCGCGGAGGAGCGCAGGATCGCGCCGAGATTGTGCGGATTGCCGACGCCGTCGAGCCATAGCGCGCAACATGGTCCGTCAGACAGCGCCGCCAGCCAGTCCGCCAGCGTGTCCGGCGCCTCGCGCTGTACGTCGGCCACCACGCCCTCGTGATGGGTACTGGCCGACAGGCGGCGCAGTTCCTCCACGTCCTCGACCACCCGGTAGCCGATGCGATGGGCGACGCACCACTTCAGCAGCGGCTGCAGCTGGCCGATGCGATCGGAGGCGAGGTAGAGCTTGCGCAGCGCCTCGGGGCGCCGCGCGAATGCGGCCAGCACCGCATTCATCCCGTACAGGCGCAGCTCCGCATGGCGTGCCGGCGTCGCCGCCGCATCGGCTGCGGCCGGTGCACGCGCGCCGGGCGGCCGCGACTCGCGCGCCGGCCCGGCCGCCTCACGTCCACGCGTGCCCCGGGGTGTATCCCGCCCGGGGCCCGGCGATGGCGGCCGCCTGCCCATCTCAGCCGCGCCTGCTCCAGAAGCCGGCGTTGCGGATGCCCAGCGCGTCCGGGTCGAATACCGGGTCCAGGCCCTGCTTCTTCTGCCGCTCGTAGTCGCGCAGCGCCAGGAGTGCCGGCTTCTGCAGCAGCAGGATGGCGATGATGTTGAGCCAGGCCATCAGGCCCACGCCCAGGTCGCCCAGCGCCCATGCCGTGCCGGCGTTGTGGAACGCGCCGAAGATCACCATCCCGATGATCGCCAGGCGCAGCAGCAGCGTCGCCAGCGGCCGGGTCTTGTGGCCGTTGATGTAGGTGAGGTTGGTCTCGGCCATGTAGTAATAGGCCATGATCGTGGTGAAGGCGAAGAAGAACAGCGCCGTCGCCACGAAGCCCGCGCCCCAGCCTGGAAGCACCGTGTTGATGCCGTTCTGCACGAAGCCGGCGCCGGCCTCGACGCCCGGCAGCGCCTCCTGCAGCATCGTCCCGTCCGGGCCGACCACGTTGTACATGCCGGTGGCCAGCACCAGGAACGCGGTGGAGGTGCAGATCAGCATGGTGTCGAAGTAGATCGCCCAGGCCTGCACGTAGCCCTGCTTGGCCGGGTGCGAGACCTCGGCCGCGGCCGCGGCGTGCGGGCCGGTGCCCTGGCCGGCCTCGTTGGCGTAGATGCCGCGCTTCACGCCCCACTCCACCGCCAGACCGAGCATCGCGCCGAAGCCGGCATGCATGCCGAATGCACTGGAGAAGATGATCTCGAACATCTCCGGCAGGTACTCGTAGTTCAGCGCCATCACCACCAGCGCGGTGAGGATGTAGCCCACCGCCATGAACGGCACCACCAGCTCGGCGAAGGCGGCGATGCGCTTGACGCCGCCGAAGATGATCGTAGCCAGCAGCAGCGCCACCACGACGCCGATGCCGAGCTTGAACGCGTCGCGCGTGTCCATGCCCAGCACCTGGCCTTCCAGCGATCCGCAGATCGCGCCGCCCTGGCAGGCGTTGGCGATCCCGTCGGCGATGGCGTTGGCCTGCACGCCCGGCATCAGCACGCCGGCGGCGGCGATGGTCGCCAGCGCGAACACCACCGCATACCACTTCAGGCCCAGGCCCTTCTCGATGTAATAGGCAGGACCGCCGCGATAACGACCCTCGTTGTCCTTTTCCTTGTAGATCTGCGCCAGGCAGCACTCCACGAACGAGGTCGAGGCGCCCAGGAACCCCATCACCCACATCCAGAAGATCGCGCCCGGGCCGCCGAAGGCGATCGCGGTGGCCACGCCGGCGATGTTGCCGATGCCGATGCGCCCGGACATCGACAGCGCCAGCGCCTGGAACGAGGACACGCCGGCGTCGGACTTCTGGCCGGAGAACGTCAGCCGCGTCATCTCGACCAGGCCGCGCACCTGCATGAAGCGCGTGCGGAACGAAAACCACAGTCCGGCTCCGAGGCACAGCGCGATCAGCGCCTTGCTCCAGATGATGCCGTTCACCCAGCCGAGAATCGCTTCCACGGAATCCTGCCCTCCGGTCGTTGGGACGCTCCGGCCGGAACGGCGGACGCGCAAGGCGGCAAGATAACTGATTTCGGGCCGCCGCCTCCCATGCCGATGGCAATGGTGCGGACGGTCGGCGCCGCCCGGCAGGCCTCAGGCCGGCTGGCCGCGGACCCGCGAGAACATCCTCAGATCGTGGATGCGGCCGTGCTTGCGCACCGCCTGGCGCAGCACGCCCTCCTCGACAAAGCCGTTCTTGGCCAGCACCCGTGCCGAGGCGAGGTTGAACTCGACCACGGTCGCCTGCAGGCGCTGCAGTGCAAGCGCCTCCATCACCCAGGGCGCGAATACCGCCACCACGCGCGTCATCACGCCCCGCCCCCAGTACATGGATCCCAGCCAGTAGCCGAACTCGGCGCCAACCGAACGCTCGCCTGCGAAGGGACGCGCGCCGATGCCGCCGCAGGCCTCGCCCTCGATCTCGATCGCGAACACCGGATCGTCGAGGTCGATCACCGCCCCCGAGAGGAACGCTTCGCCATCCGCACGCGTGTAGGGATGGGGAAAACGGTCGCTCAGGCCGGGCGCGATGCGCGGATCGTCCGCATGGCGCACCAGGGCGTCCAGATCGTCCATGCGCCAGGGCCGCAGGCGGATGCGCGGGTCAACGACGATGGCCTGGTCCTGCCACGGCATCGCAGGGACTCCCTGGGGCGGGAGCCGATCCTCGCACGGACCGACGCGCCGCTGCAGCAGCGGGGGTGCGCTCGGCATCGCACCCCGATGCCACGATCGTCAGGCGTGGCCGCTGACCGGCGCCGTCTCCGCCTCGAGCCGCTCCAGCTTCTTCGCCAGCGCGTCCGGCGAGCGCGTGAACGGCGCCAGCAACGCGTAGAACGCCGGCACCACAAACAGCGACAGCAGGGTGGCGAACGACACGCCGAAGATGATCACCACGCCGATGGTGGCGCGGCTGGCCGAGCCCGGACCGCCCGCGACCACCAGCGGCACCGCGCCCATCACCGTCGCCGCCGAGGTCATCAGGATCGGGCGCAGGCGCACCGCCGAGGCTTCGGCAATGGCCTCGCGCACCCCCATGCCCTCGTCGCGCAGCTGGTTGGCGAACTCGACGATCAGGATGCCGTTCTTGGCCGCCAGGCCGACCAGCATCACGATGCCGATCTGGCTGAACAGGTTGAGCGTGCCACCCGTCGCCCACAGGCCGATCAGCGCACCGAGCACCGCCAGCGGCACGGTGAGCATGATCACCAGCGGATGGATGAAGCTCTCGAACTGCGCGGCCAGCACCAGGTACACGATCAGCAGGGCCATGGCGAAGGTCACCAGCACCGCGCCGCCGGCACGCTGGTACTCGCGGGTCTCGCCCTTCCAGTCGATCTGCGCGTAGTCGGGCAGTTCCTCCTCGACCACGCGCTGCGTCCACTCGATGGCTTCGCCCATGCTGTAGCCGGGCGCGAGACCGGCGCTGATGGTGATCGCGCGCAGGCGGTTGAAGCGGTTGAAGCTGCCGGGCTCGGCGATCTCCTCCAGGGTGACCAGGTTGGACATCGGCACCAGGCCCCCGTCGCCGCCGCGCACATAGGTATTGCCCAGGTCCGCCGGCGTCATCCGCGCTTCGCGGCCGGCCTGCACCATGACCTCGTACTCTTCGCCGTTGTCGACGTAGGTGGTGACCCGGCGCGACCCCATCATCGTTTCGAGAGTGCGGCCGATCTCGGTCACCGACACCCCGAGATCGGCGGCGCGCGCGCGATCGATCTGCACGCGCATCTGCGGCCGGGTTTCCTTGTAGTCCGAATCCGGATCCTGGATGCCGGGATTGGCTTCCATCCGCTCCAGCACGCGATCGCGCCATTGCGCCAGTTCGGCGTAGTCGGGGCCGCCCAGCACCAGCTGGTAGCGCTGGCCGCGGCTGCCGACCAGGCCGCCGGGCACGTTGGCGCGCACCTGCACGCCGGGCAGGTCGGCGAACCGGCGCCGCAGGCCGGCCACCACCTCGTCCGTGTTCTGCTCGCGCACGTCCCAGTCCTCGAGGAACACGATCACCTGGCCGGTGTGCATCTCCTCGCTGCCGCCCCATCCGCGCGGTACCCGCGAGTTGGCGCGCTGGATCGGCTTGCCCTCGCCCACCTCGCCCAGCACGATCTTCTCGACCTGCTGGATCTGGGAAACGGTGTAGTCGAAACCCGCGCCCTCGGGCCCGTCGACCATCACGAAGAAGCGGCCGCGGTCCTCGGCCGGCGCCAGTTCGCTCGGCACGCGCAGGAACAGCAGCGCGGCCACCAGCGCGCACGCGGCCATCGCCGCCAGCACCAATACCAGCAGGCGCCGGCCGGGCAGCGCCACCAGCCGTCCCACGCGCCGTCCGTAGCCGGTACTGACCCGAGCCAGTTGCCGGTTCATCCAGGCGTTGAAGCCGGTGGCCTTGCCGTGCGGCCGCAGCAGCTTGGAGCACATCATCGGCGTGAGCGTCAGCGCGATGAAGGCCGAGAGCGCCACTGCGCCGGCCAGTGCCACCGACAGCTCGCGGAACAGCCGCCCGGTGTTGCCGTCCATGAAGCCCACCGGCAGGAACACCGCCACCAGCACCGCGGTGGTCGCGATCACCGCGAAGGCGACCTGGGCCGTGCCGCGGCGCGCCGCTACCAGCGGCGGCTCGCCCAGGTCGACGCGGCGCTGCGCGTTCTCCAGCACGATGATCGCGTCGTCCACCACCAGGCCGATGCACAACACCAGCGCCAACAGGGTCAGCAGGTTGATCGAGAAGCCGAATGCGTACAGCGCGATGAACGCGGCGATCAGGCACACCGGCACCGTCACCGCCGGAATCAGCGCCGCGCGCAGGCTGCCGAGGAACAGCCAGATCACCAGGAACACCAGCACCATCGCCTCGCCCAGGGTCCAGTACACCCGCTTGATCGAGGCATCGATGAAGGTGGTGCCGTCGTAGGCGATGAAGATGTCGGTGCCCTCGGGCAGCGTCTGCTGGATCACCTCGGCCTCGGCGCGCGCCGCGCGCGCCACGTCCAGCGCATTGGCGGTCGAGGTCCGGACGATGCCGAGGCCGACGTTGGGCACCCCGTTGCTGCGCAGGTAGGCGCGGCGCTCCTCGGCGCCGAGTTCCACCGTGGCCACGTCGCCAAGCCGCACCACGTAGCCGTCGTCGCCCTTGCGCAGCGGCAGCTGGGCGAACTGCTCCGGCTGGCGGTAGCCGCGTTCCACGCGCAGGGTGAAGTCGCGCGATTCGGATTCGATCCGGCCAGCCGGCAGTTCGACGTTCTCGCTGCGCAGCGCGTTCTCGACGTCGGCGGCGGTGATCCCGCGCGCGGCCATGGCGTCGCGGTCCAGCCAGATCCGCATCGCGTAGCGCTGCGACCCGCCCAGCTGCACCCGCGCCACGCCGTCGAGCGCCGACAGCCGGTCGACCACGTAGCGGTCGGCGTAGTCGGTGAGCTCCATGGTGTCCATGGCGGTAGAGCGCATGTTGAGCCAGATGATGACCTCGGCGTCGGCTTCCACCTTGGACACTTCCGGCGGATCGGCCTCGTCGGGCATGCGGTCCATCACCCGGCTGATGCGGTCGCGCACGTCGTTGGCGGCGGCTTCGATGTCGCGGGTGAGGTTGAACTCGATGGTGACGTCGGCGCGGCCGTTGCGGCTGCTCGACTGGATGGTATTGATGCCCTCGATGCCCGATAGCGCGTCTTCCAGGATCTGGGTGACCCGCGTCTCCACCACCGCGGCCGACGCTCCGGGATAGTTGACCTCCACGGACACGATCGGCGGATCGATGTTGGGCAGTTCGCGCAGGGTCAGGCGCGAGAATGACATCAGGCCCAGCACCACCAGCAGCAGGCTGACGACGACCGCGAACACCGGCCGCTTGATCGAGATGTCGGAAAGCTTCATGGCCGGTCAGCCGTCCTGCGCAGCGGCGGGCGCCGGCGGCGCCGTGGGCGCGGGATCCGCGCTGGCCGGCTCGGTGACCGTCATGCCGGGGCGCAGCTTGCCGGTCCCGTCGACGACGATGCGATCGCCTGCCTCGATGCCGCGCAGGATCTCCACCTGGCCGGCGCGGCGCTCGCCCACCTGCACGATCGCGCGCTCGACGGTCCCGTCGGCCTTCACGCGCCAGGCGAACGTGTCGCGACCGACCTGCACCACCGCGATTTCGGGCAGCACCAGTGCCTCGCGCCGCGGACGCGACAGCTCCACCTGCAGCAGCATGCCCGGGCGCAGGCGTCGCTCGGCGTTGGGGAAGTCGCCGCGCACGATCACGGCACGGGTCGCCGCGTCCACGCGCGCGTCCACGCTGGCGACCTCGCCCTCGAACTTCACGCCCGGCCAGGCGACGCTGGTGCCGACCAGGGACTGGCCCACGGCCAGGTGCGCCAGGTGGACTTCGGGCACGGGGAAATCGACATGGACGCGCGAGACATCGTCCAGCGTGGCGACCACCGTGCCCGGCGTGACCAGCGCACCCGGGCTGACCTGGCGGATGCCGAGCATGCCGGCGAACGGCGCGCGGATGCGGCGGTCGCCGATATCGGCGCGCATCTGCGCCACGCGCGCCACCGCGGCGTCGCGGGTGGCGCGCTGGGTATCGAGCAGCGAGCGCGCGATGAGCTGCTGGCCGACCAGCTCGCTGCCGCGCCGGAACTGCTGTTCGGCCTCCTTGGCCTCGGCCTCGGCCGCCTGCAGCGACGCCTGCTGCTGATCGCCCGACAGGGTCACCAGCGGGGCGCCCGCCGCCACTTCATCGCCGCTGTCGAAATGCACCTGCTCGACGGTCTCGCTGACCTTGGCGGTGATCGTCACCGACTCGCGCGCCTTCACCGTGCCCAGCGCCGAGATCGTGTCGCTCCACGGCTGGATCGTCGCGACCTGGGTGGTGACCACCGCCGCCGGTGCCGCCTGGGCCGGGCCGCCGGGCGCGGCTTCTCCACCGCAGGCGGACAGCAGCAGGCAGAAGGCGCCGGCCACGAGGAAGGGGAGCGGCGCGAAACGGGAATCTGCGGGCATGGGAACTGCGGGGAAGGAAACTCCCCGATTCTATCGATGCACGGTGAAGGCCGCCCATGCCATTGGAGGGGGCGATTCCTGCCGGATCTTTGTCAACCGCGGCGCCCGCCGTGCGTTACCGGCGCCCAGCGTGAAGAACTCAGGCCGCGGCCGCCCAGCGACCCAACGCAGCCTGGCCATTGTCGCGCGCGCGATGGAACACCGCCGCCTGCGCCTTTGCCACGTTGCCCTGCAGGTCCTGCGACCAGATCTTGAGCGCGGCCGACTGCATCGCCCGGCCATAAGAGAACGACAGGGTCCATGGATGCGGGCCCATGCGGTTCATCGCATCCAGATGGGCGGTGGCGGCCTGGTCGCTCTGCCCGCCCGACAGGAACACGATGCCCGGCAGGATGGCCGGGACGGTGGACTTCAGGCACAGCAGGGTCGCCTCGGCCACCTCGTCGACCGACGCGGTCTCGCCGCTGTCGCGGCCGGGCAGCACCATCGACGGCTTGAGGATGGTGCCCTCGAGCGAGACGCTGTGCTGGTACAGGGCGTCGAACAACGAGCGCAGCACGACCTCGTGCACCTCGTAGCTCGCCTCGATGTCGTGGTTGCCGTCCATCAGCACCTCCGGTTCGACCATCGGCACCAGCCCCTGCTCCTGGCACAGCGCGGCGAAGCGCGCCAGCGCGTGGCTGTTGGACTCGATGCAGGTGCCCGATGGGGTGTCGTCGCCGATGCCGATCACCGCGCGCCATTTGGCGAAGCGCGCGCCGAGCTTGTAGTACTCCTCCAGGCGCGAGCGCAGGCCGTCCAGGCCTTCGGTCACCAGTTCGCCCGGGCAACCGGCCAGCGGCTGGGTGCCCTTGTCGACCTTGATGCCGGGCAGGATGCCGGCGTCGGCCATCAGGCGCGCGAAGGGCACGCCGCGGCGATCGGTCTGGCGGATGGTCTCGTCGTAGAGGATCGCGCCGCTGATATGTTCCCCCAGCTTCGGCGTGGTCAGCAGCAGTTCGCGATAGGCACGCCGGTTGGCCTCGTTGCTGGCGATGCCAAGGGCTTCGAACCGCCGGGAGATGGTGCTGGTCGACTCGTCGATCGCCAGGATTCCCTTGCCGGGGGCGACCATCGCCCGGGCGGTGTCGGCGAGCGTTTCGATACTCATGCGGGAAGACGGGCCGCGCGGGAAGGGGAGCGGATTATAGCGCCGCCCCCCTTCGATCCCCTGCGCCGCGCCCGGCTTGCGACGGGCCCTGCGACTGCGCGCAAGGCGGCGCGTCGGCCTGCGCCACAGGTTCGCGATGGCGCGCTTTACAGCTCGCCGAGGCCCTCCGCACGGCCGTCCTTGCCGACCTGCAGCAGGCGCATGGTGTTGGTCGCGCCGTGGGTTTCCATGTGCTCGCCGCTGGTGAACACCACGCGGTCGCCCGGATCCAGCACGCCCGCCTCCACCAGCAGGCGGATGCTGCCGCGCGCGGCCTCGCGCGGGGTCTGGCCGCGGCTGTCGTAGTCGGTCGGGTACACGTCGCGCATCAGCGCCATGCGCCTGCGTGCGCCCGCATGGCGCGAGAACGCATAGATCGGCGGCCCCGCTCGGAAACGCGACAGGTGGCGGGCGGTGCCGCCCGATTCGGTCATCGCCACGATCGCGGCCACGCCGATGTGCTCGCTGATGAACATCGTCGCCATCGCGATCGCCTGGTCGGCGTGCTGGAGTCCGCGCTGGGCCTGTTCGAAATTGGTGTCGTGCGCGAACTGGCGTTCGGCGCCCATGCAGATGCGGGCCATCGCCTCGACCGCACGCACCGGGAAGTTGCCGGCCGCGGTCTCGGCCGAGAGCATCACCGCATCGGTGCCGTCGATGACCGCGTTGGCCACGTCCAGCACTTCCGCGCGCGTGGGGATCGGCGATTCCACCATCGACTGCAGCATCTGCGTGGCGGTGATCACCACCTTGTTGCGCGCCAGCGACTCGCGGATGATCTTCTTCTGCAGGCCGGGCAGCTCGGCATCGCCGATCTCCACGCCAAGGTCGCCGCGCGCCACCATCACCACGTCGCTGGCGTCGATCACCTCGGCCAGGTTCTCGATCGCCTCGGCGCGCTCGACCTTCGACACCAGCGCGGCGTCGCTGCCGTGCGAGCGCGCGATCGCGCGCGCCTCCTCCATGTCCGCGGCGTTGCGGCAGAACGACACCGCGATGAAATCCACGCCGATCTGCGCCGCGATGCCGATCAGCTCGCGGTCGCGCTCGGTGAGCGCGCCCAGCGACAGTCCGCCGCCGAGCTTGTTCAGGCCCTTGCGATCGGACAGCACGCTGTCGTTGAGCACGGTATTGACGATGCGCTGGCCCTCGATGCGTTCGACCTTGAGCTGCACCATGCCGTCGTCGAGCATCAGCACGTCGCCGGGCGAGAGGTCGCCGGGCAGGCCGAGGTAGCTCACGCCCACCTCGTGCTGCGTGCCCGGGGGGGCATCCTCGCTGGCCAGCAGGTCGAAGCGGTCGCCCGCCTTCAGCGCCACCTTGCCCTGGGCGAAACGTTCGACACGGATCTTCGGTCCAGGCAGGTCGGCGAGGATGCCGACTTCCACGCCGACACGCGCCGCCGCTTCGCGCACCGCCTCGGCCCTGGCCACCTGCCCGGCGGGATCGCCGTGGGAGAAGTTCAGCCGCACCACGTCCACGCCCGCGCGGAAGATCGCCTCGAGCACGCCGGGCGGATCGGTCGCGGGGCCCAGCGTGGCGAGGATGCGGGTGCGGCGGCGGTGTTCGGACATGGACAGGATCCGTTGCAAAGGTAAGGATTTCGCGAGCGTCGTCGCGAGCGTCCCGTATCCTAGCCGAGCCCGATGGCGATATCGCACATGGCCACCGACATCCACACACGCCTCGCCGCGCTGCCGGGGTTTCCTGTCCTGACAGGACAACGCGTGCGGCTGCGCGGGCCGGGCGCGCAGGATGTCGACGATGTGTTCGCCCTGTTCTCGCATCCGGACGTGATGCGCTACTGGAGCAGCGCGCCCATGCGCGTGCGTATGCAGGCGGAGGGCAAGATCGGGGAGATGCTGGAGGCCTTCGATCGACGCGACGCGCTCAACTGGCTCGTCGCCGAGCGGCGCGGCGATCGCGCGATCGGCAGCTGCACCCTGTACCGCTTCGACGCCAGGCATCGCCGCGCCGAAGTCGGCTACGCGCTGCATCCGGCGTGGTGGCGGCGCGGGCTGGCCACCGACGCGGTCGCGCTCGCGCTGGACTGGGGATTTCGCAGCCTCGGCCTGCATCGCATCGAGGCCGACATCGACCCGCGCAACGAGGCTTCACGGCGATTGCTGCTGGCCCTGGGATTCCGCAGCGAGGGACTGTTGCGCCAGCGCTTCCTGGTGGACGGCATCGCCACCGATTCGGAAATCTTCGGCCTGCTGGCCGACGAGTGGCGCAGCGGTCGTCGCTGACCGCGTCAGGCCGCGACGCGGTCACCCGCACGGGGCGGCTCCCCTAGGCACACCTCCTCTATTCGAAGTCCGCCTCCGTGCGATGCCGCTCGACGTAACGCCGACTGTCCCGGTACAGCGCCAGCCGGCCCGCAAACCCATCGTCGCGCGCGGCATCGCGCGCGAGCTCGACTTGGGTGAGCGCGGACATCGCCTCGGCCTGCAGTTCGACCGCGCGCGCGTACTCTCCCACCGCCGCATGGCACGCGGCGACGGTATCGGTCCAGGACGAACGGTCGCCGTGGTCGAGCAGCGGCAGCGATGCTGCGTGGCCGGCCGCAGCATCGAACAGTTCTGGTTCGGGCGCGGTGCACAATGCCCAGGCGAAGTTGTTGCGGGCGATGGCGTTCCCGGCTTCCATGCCCGCACGCCAGATCTCGATGCCGCGGCGGCGAGTATCTATCGAATTGTCGCCGCGGTAGAAGAACCAGGCACCGAGGTCGACATGCGCCCCGGTGTACCCGCCTCCGATCGCCCGCTCGTACCAGCGCTGGCCTTCGTCGCGATCCGCGGTGCCGAGCTCGCCGAGCATGTAGGCCTGCCCAAGCCGCGCCGCCGACTCGCCATGGCCGCGCTCCGCATCGGCGCGCAGCAGTTTCGCGGCGCGGGCCGGGTCCCGCTCCATGCCCTGTCCCTTGAAGGCGAGTTCGGCCAGACGGCGCCGGGCCTCCGCGCTGTCGACCTCGTCGGACAGCGACTTGTAGATATCGATCGCCTGCTGCACGGTCCCGTTCGTTCCGGGATGTCCGCCTTCGTATATCCAGGCCAGCGCCAGCAGTGATTCGACGTCGCCGGCCTGCGCTGAGCCGATCAGCCAGCTTTCTGCCTGGGTCCACTCTTCATTGCGGGCGCTGTGCAAGGCGCGCATCCGCGCGCCGAACCCGCTGCCGCCGTGCGCGCCGGACTCGAACAGGCCCAGCGCCTGGAGCCGCTGCCCGGCTGATGGCGTGGCGGCGAGCAGGTGCGCGCCCAACAGGGACTGCGCGTCGGCGTCGCCGGCGTCGCTGGCGTGCTTCAGCCAGCCGTTGGCGGCGATGGCCTCTCCCCGCGCTTGGTAGTAGCGGCTGAGCAAGGCATAGCCCTTGCCGGTGCCATTGTTGAGGGGGTCTGCGAGCGCCTTCAGCTCGGCCGGCTCCAGCGTGACCTTCTCATCGGCCAGCAGCTTACGCGCGCCGACCTGGGCGGGCAGCACCGGATTGCCACGGGCCATGGCAGCCTGCACGCGCTGCTCAAGGAATCCGGGCAGCGGCGCCTGGGGAGCGAGCTGGGCCCACAGCCCCGCCAGAACGGCCGTCGCGCCGTCGCCACGCCAGCGCCGGTCGGCGGCATCGAGCAGGGCCCCCGCAGCGCCATCGTCCTGGTCGACGCCGGTGCCGGTGGCATAAGCCACTGCGAGCAGGGCCATGTGGACCGCATGATCGCTTTCCGCATGCGGCAGCAACGCATCCACCAGGCCGTCCGCGCAACCCGGGACCTGATGTAGGGCACAGGTCACCAGCCAGGCGCCGGCCGACTGGACGCCGCCCACCTCCGCGCCTGGACGTAGCAGATCCACCGCTTCGGGCTTGGCGCCGGCACGACCGAAGGCCCGCACGGCCTGCATGTCGCGCGCCGCGATGTCGCCGCCCTCCGCGAGGACCTCGAGGAAGCTCTGCGCGACCTGGCTGCGCTGGATCGGGAATCCCGAATAAGGATCGCCGCGCACCAAGCTGTTGGCGCTGTCGACGTAGTCGAACCACAAGTGTCGTTCCACCTGCGCCTCGCTGTCCCAGGCCGCCACGACCAAGGGAAAGTGGCGTCGGGGCTCGGCCAGCATGAAGTACTCGTAGCGGTACTCCAGACCCGTGGACGCGAGCACCGCATACACGTCCGCCGGCGCCATCACACGCGCGGGCTCTGGCCACATGCCTTCGCGCCTGCCTGCGATCGCTCGCGTCGAGAGCGCCACCACCGCTTCCATCGACGCCTCGGCCAGGGCATCGTCGCCGGTCGCTTCCGCGCACAGCATGCGCGCGCGATGCAGTGCCACGCTGACCGGCGCTCGGAGGAGCGCGTCGTCCAGCGCGGCGCGGCCCCGCACACAGGCCTTCGCATCCACGTCGAGCAGGTTGTAGCCTACCTCGGCGAGCGCATCGTAGGCGTCGTAAGGGTTGGCGTAGGCCGGATCGGTCAGGAAGCGGTCCCATGCCCCGCGCGGGTCTGCGGCGACCTCGTGCGGCTGCAGCGGCGCCTCGTCCGCATGCGCGCCCGACGCGCATGCCAGGGCACACAACAGCAACTGGCGCATCCGGTGCTTTGCCGTCATTGTCCGCTCCCCCCGTTCATCGCGTTGCGCAGCAGTTGCTGCAGCCGCTGTTTGCGTTCGGCTGCGTCCAGCGTGGCCGGCGCCCGGAAACGCAGCGTGGACGACATTCCGTCCTGCAGCTCGCGGATCCGGGCCAGGTGCAGCGATGCATCGCCGCCCTCCACGGTGGGCCTGCCGATCTCGAGTTCGTGCACCAGCCGCACCGTGCCACCGTCCAGCCCGAGCTGCCGCGAGTAATCGAAGGCAGGCGCGGAAATCCGCTCGCCTTCCTTGCCGAAGGCGGGCGTCCAGCGTTCCGGGACCCCGACCTCGACCTGGTGCCGGTAGCGCCCTGGCCTGGCGTAGTCGAGCGGCGACACGCGCGCGATCGACGAGGGCAGCCGGGTCACCTCGTGCAAGGTGTCGGCATACAGGTCGAGCGCCTTGACCGAGGCGGGCTCGTCGTCGAACGGCGCCTTGAGCAAGTAGTGCTCGGTCACTCGCAGCCGGTTGGCGTCGCGATCGTCCTCGAACCTGGGCGGTGCGGCCACCTCCAGCTCGCCCAGCCGGTTGCGGTAGTAATCCGCATAACGTCGCGACAGGTCCTCGCCCCGCTCGCTTGCGAGTGCACGGCGCCGGTGGTCCGCATTGTCCCCGCGGTACGTGGTTTCCACCTCGAGCAGCATGCCGGTCCCTTCCGCCTGCGGCAGGTAGCGTTCGACCGCGGCCACGCCGTTGCGATCGATCCGCCCCTGCGGTGCGGCGATCGGCTCCATCGCCGCGGTCCCGCTGGCCAGCGCAAGCGCCACCCCGTAGTCGCTGTGATCGTAGTCGCCGGCCTGGCCGCCCTGCTGGATCATGGTCGGATCGAGCCAAAGCACGCGCCCGCCGTCTTCCACCCGCGCGATCACATGGTCGAACACCGCCGCAGACGGCACGAACGCGGCGGCGGCCTTGCCACGACGCGTGCTCACCAGGGCCGGCGTCGCGCGGATGTCCATGCGCGAGAGCAGGCTGACGAGCAGGTAGACCTTGTCCTTGCAGTCGCCATAGCGGCGCCGCCAGGTCTCTTCCGGCGGCGTCGGGCGATGGGTGTTTTCGCCCATCTCGACGCCGAAGTACCGCACTTCGTCCTGCACCAGCCGCAGCGCGGCGGTAATGCGCGCGCGCCGGTCGGGCAGCCGGCGCCACTCCGCGATCTGCCGTTCCAGATCCTGCGGAAGCCGTTCGACCACGGGATACAGCGGCAGACCCCAGGCCACCACGTCCTGCCAGCTTCGCTGCCGGCTGACCTGCGCCAGCGGGAACGGCTGGAACCAGGCCGGATACTGCCCCTCGTCAACGATCGCAGGCACGCGTTCGGCGTCGAGCACCACCTCAACGGAATCCGGATGTCGGCGCACGAAGGGTTCGGGAGCACCGTTCTCGATGTACCACTGCGGCTCCACGCCAGGATCCATCAGCACGCGCAGGCGGGAACGCAACGTCGGGTGTTTCCAGCCGAATCGCAGCCAGTCCGATCCCTGCCCGGCCAGGACCGGGTTGCTTCCGGTGATGGTGTAGGCCAGGCGCACCACGTCGCCGGCGCGCACATCGTCCAGCACGATCAGTGCCGTCACCGTGCCGTCGGACATGTCGTTCTCGAATCCGTCCTCGCGGCGGGCCAGCGAGATGCGCTCGGCCACGAGTCGATCCTGCCAGACGCCAGCGCGGCGCAGTTCGACGCTGTGGAGCATAAGCTGCTGGTATCCGGGGTTGAAGCTGATCTGGAACCGCCCCGCGTCGCCCACCATCGACGCACCCCGCGCTTCATAGGCGTAGTCCACGAAGAGTACGTCGCCGCTGCGGCGGCGGTCGGCCTGGACGTCGTACAGCCAGTAGCGCCACTGGTCTTCTTCGGCGCCAGGTGCATCGGCGGGCCACTGCGCCGGCAGCGTCCCGCGTTCGACGAATTCCGGGACGCCCCCCGTCGAGAACCGGTACTCGCCCCGCACGTGTTCGGACGCACACACCTGCGCGATCCCTGCGAGCAGGGCCAGCGCCATTGCGATCACTCGCATCCCCATCATCCCCTGATGTCCCTACGGGCAACTTACACCAGCCGGGGGCCATGTGCAGTGCCGGCCGCACACCGGCAGCGGATGACGCGGCCGCGGCCGGCCCGGGCACCGGCAACACGGGGGAGCCCACGCGAAACGGCCCGGGATGTCCCGGGCCGTCGTAGGATCCGATTCCGCCGATCGCTACATGACGCAGCCGTTGACCGCGCGTGACCGCCGCGTCACCACGCCCCAGCCGGGGTCCCCGCAGCCATACATCCGCACGCCGACCACCGCGCCCACCTCGTCGTAGTAGATGACCGAACCGGGGTAGCAGCAGTTGGCCTCTTCATCGGCTCCGGCGGTCGCCGTCGCCCCCAGCGAAACCACCACGCACGCCGCCAGCAGTGCGTGCTTCACGCGTCGCATCGACACATCCATCTCGACTCTCCCTGATGAGCGGATCGCCGCGATGGCGACCCGTGCCCTCCTGCTCCGTGTGCGAAGCTTCGGACCGGCCACATCAGGAAAAGATGAAGCGATCGTTAGCGAATCCTTCGGATCGCGTTCAGCCGCGCGAGTCCAGCGCCGCGACCGCTGGCAGGGTCTTGCCCTCCAGGAACTCGAGGAAGGCGCCACCGCCGGTGGAGATGTAGGACACCTCGTCGGCGATGCCGTACTTGTCCACCGCCGCCAGTGTGTCGCCACCGCCGGCGATCGAGAATGCACTGGAGCTTGCGACCGCGCGCGCCAGGGCTTCGGTGCCCTTGCCGAAGGCATCGAACTCGAACACGCCCACCGGGCCGTTCCACACCACCGTCCCGGCGCTGGCGATCATGCCCGCATAGCGCGCCGCGGTGTCCGGGCCGATATCCAGGATGAGGTCGTCCGGCCCCACCTCCGCCACCGCTTTGACCGTGGCCTCGGCGTCGGGATGGAACTGCGCGGCGACCACCACATCGGTCGGGACCGGGATGTCCGCACCGCGTGCCTTGGCCTTGGCCAGGATCTCGCGCGCAGTGTCGAGCAGGTCCGGCTCGTGCAGCGACTTGCCGACCGGCAGGCCCTGCGCGGCGATGAACGTGTTGGCGATGCCGCCGCCGACGATCAGCTGGTCGACCTTGCCCACGAGGTTGGACAGCAGTTCGAGCTTGGTCGAGACCTTGCTGCCCGCGACGATCGCCAGCAGCGGCCGCGCCGGCTGCTCCAGCGTCTTGGCCAGGGCATCGAGCTCGGCCATCAGCAGCGGCCCGCCCGCCGCCTGCGCGGCGAAGCGGATCACGCCATGGGTGGACGCCTGGGCGCGATGCGCGGTGCCGAACGCGTCCATCACGAACACGTCGCACAGCGCGGCGTAATTGCGCGACAGCGCCTCGTCGTCCTTGCCCTCGCCGATGTTCATGCGGCAGTTCTCCAGCAGCACCAGCTGGCCGGGCTCGACCTCGACGCCATCCACCCAGTCGCGCACCAGCGGCACGGTCCTGCCCAACAGCTCGCCCAGGCGCCTGGCTACCGGCGCCAGCGAGTTCTCCTCGCTCCACTCGCCTTCCTTCGGACGGCCCAGGTGCGAGGTCACCATCACCGCCGCGCCCTGCTCCAGCGCCAGCTTCAAGGTGGGAATCGAGGCGGTGATGCGCTGCTCGGAGGTGATCTGGCCGTTGTCGATCGGGACGTTGAGGTCCTGCCGGATCAGCACGCGCTTGCCGGCAAGATCGAGGTCGGTCATTCGCAGGATGGTCATGGGTACTCGCCTGGTTCGATAGGGTTCGGGTTGCCGCTGGCGCGACTCGCGTGGCTGCGAACGGCCCGCCGGGCCATCCTGGCCGGGCGCTCGCGGCGACGGGCTGCCGACGGGGAGTCCGTCCAATGTTGCTCGCTCCGCATTGTCGGCGGCGTGGTCACGGCAGGCAAACGTTGCAGTTGCCACCCACCACGCGATCAGCCGTGCGGCTTGCGCAGCAGGCTGGCCGCGAAGCCGGCAACCAGCAGGGCACCTCCGATCAGCAGCGCCCACAGCAGCCAGGCGCGCCAGTCCCGCGCCGCGGCTGCCGGGACCAGGGCGGCTTCACCGGCAAGCGGCTGCATGTCGCCGAGCGTCGCGGCGCCGGGCCGCCAGTCCGGACCCTGCACGCCGCGGATCGCCTCCAGCGACTGCGCCACCGGCGCATCCCCGCGCTGCGCGCGCGCACTGCCCGCGACCAGGCGATACGGCGGCGCCCCCTGGGCGATGAAGACCAGGGGTTCGGGCCGCCAGCCCAGCCGCAGCCGCGGTGCCGGACCGGCGCCTTCGGCACCGACCAGCTTCCATTCGCGGTCGCGCTCGATGCCGGTCAGCGGCTCTGGCGCCGAGCGGCTGGCGCCTTCGCCACTGCCGATCGTGTAAGCCACCCAGGGGCCGGCACGCAGCACCCAGGGCGCCTCGGCGTGCTCGCGGCTGTAGAGGCGCCACTGTGCGGTACCGCCGCCGTCGTACTGCAGGTCGGCGGCCTCGACCGGATAGCGGCCGTCGAGGCTGAAGATCAGCGCCCGCACGCCGCGTTCGTCCACCGGCGTGCCGGCAAGCTCGCGCCACTGCAGCGGCGCACGCCGGTCGGGCGCGGACAGTTCGGCCTGGATCGCCTGCAGTTGCGGGCTGCCCTGCCCCTGCCCAGGCAGCAGCCGCAGGTAGCGGGCGCTGGCCGCCACGGGAACGCGACGCTGCTGCAGCCGCTCGCCGTCGCGCGCGAGGTCGATCAGCTGCGCGGGCGACTGCAGCGGCCGCCAGTCGCGCAGGTCGTCGCTGGCCTCGATGCGGTAGGCGCGGTCGATGCCGCCGTCGCTTTCCTGCCACTGCAGGTGGAGGGCCTCGATGCCCGCCTCGAGTCCGCTCGCATCCACCAGCCAGGCCGCGGGGCCATCGCCCGCTTGCGCGCGGCTGCTGCCCGCCTGCACGCGCAGCAGGCTGCCATCAGCGGCACGCTCGACCGCCATGGACCAGCCGCCGCGCCCGTCGTCCGCGCGCGGCAGCACGAACCAGCGCACCGGCACGCGCGGCGCCTCGGCACGACCGCCATCACCGGTCCGCATCAGTTGCGCCGGCACCGCCGCACCCTGCGCATTGAGCACGTCGAGGTCGCGCATCACCGGCGAGCGCGCCTGGCGATACACCGCATCGTCCAGCACCACTGCATGCGCGCCCGCATCCCGGTCGGCCAGGGTGAGCGGCCACTGCATGGCGTAGTCGTCCGCCGGCGCGGCGGACGCGGTACCGGCGAGCAGCGCCAGCGCCAGCATCGTGTCGAGCTTCATGCCGCCTGCTCCTGCGTTGCCGCCCCGTCGCGCGGCGGCGCCGGCGCGAAGTAGCCCACCAGGGTGCAGAGCAGGCCATAGGCAATGAACGAACCGATGCCGAGCAGGTCGCCCAGATGCTGCCGGTCCACCAGCACGAGCTTCGCCAGCACCACGCCCATCAGGACCGCGCCCGCCAGCCACAGCATGCGCTGGCCGCGGCGCGAACCGGCGACCCAGCCGACCACGCCCAGCAGGCTCCACACCATGGTGAGACTGGTCTGACCCAGGCTGCTCTCGACCAGGCCCGCGTTCCAGCCGATGCCGCCCCAGTGATGTACGGCGCGCAGCGTGACCGCGGTAACCAGACTGAAGCCGGCAACCGACAGCAGCGTGACCCGCGTCAGCGCCAGCGCGCGCGGTGCGGCGTCCGACCACAGCCAGCGCGCGATGACCAGCAGCGTCGCCAGCTGCACCAGTTCCAGCGGATTGAGCAGCGGAATCCACGGCAGCGGCGAAGCCGCACCCGCGGCCAGCTGGGTGCTCCACCACCATGCGGCCAACAGCGCGAACACCACCAGCTGCAGCGGCTCGCGCAGCGCATCGAAGCGCTCGCCGCGCGGCCACCGCAGCCACGGCCAGCGCCCCATCGACAACGCCAGCAGCGCCAGCCACGGCAGCGCCAGCGCGGCCAGCGGCCAGCCCTGGGACAGTCCACGCATGTCCGCGCTCGATGCCAGGCACAGCGCCAGCACCGTCGGCCACACCAGCCACCAGGCGAACTGGGCCCAGTCGCCAGTGCGGTCGTCATCGACGCGCAGGCACTGCAGGCTGCGCAGCCCCAGCAGGGCGAACAGCAGCCAGGCCCAGGCCCCGTGGTCGTCGAAGGGATGCCCGTGCGCGAAGTTCAGCAGCAGCGCGAACGGAATCGCCGACGCCAGCGCCAGCAGCGTGGTCGCGGACAGCGCGCGGGCCGGCCGCAGCCGCTGCACTTCCGCCGCCAGCCAGCCGGTCAGGGCGCTCGCGCCCAGCATCGCGGCAATGCGCGCATCCGGATCGACGAAGGCTTCGATCTCGTGGAACAGGTTGCCTGCCCACCACACCAGCCCCCAGGCGTAGTACGCCAGTGCGATGCGCGACTGGCCGTGGTCGCGATAGGCCCAGGCGCTGGCGAAACCCGCCAGCGCGATCAGCAGTGCGCCCATGAACGCCGGATTGGCCAGCGCCTGCGCGTCGGACGACGCCAGCGTGGACATGCCCAGCGCATACGCCAGCGCCGCCGCCAGCTGCAGGCTCACGCCCGCCAGCTGCGGCAGCAGGCGCTGCTGCTTGAGCCCCAGCCAGGCCAGGGCTGCGCCTTCGAGCGCGAACACGCAGGCGGTGGCGCGCGCCGAGAGCGCCAGCGGCACCGACAGCGTCGCGAAACCGATCGCCAGCAGGGCATGCGCCTGCGCGAGTACCGCGTAACCCTCTCGCCGGCGCAGCGCCCAGGCGAGCGCCGCGTACACGACCGCCAGCCCCAGCGCACAGAACGCCAGCGGCAGCCGCGCGCCGTCCAGCAGCGCGGCCTGCAGCGAGAACGCGATCAGCGGCGTGCCGAACAGCAGGCAGCCGTCGATCAGGTCGCGCCGCTGCGGCGGACGCCGCCGCGCGTACAGGATCGGCAGCAGCAGGTAGAACCCGAAGAACAGCACCAGGAACGGCTGCGTGCTGGCCTGGTGCGCGGGCGAATACGCCAGCACGCCCCAGACGATGCCGATGCCCCAGGTGAACACGAAGCCGAGCAGGTTGAGCACCCGCCACGACCTCGCCCAGGCGATGGCGAAGATCGCGGCATTGAGCACCGCGTAGTAGGAGAACAGCGCGACATGGCTGCCGCCGACCGTGGACAGCCAGATGGGCGCCAGGAAGCCCGCCAGGATGCCGAGCACGGCCAGCGTGCGCGAATCCTGCAACACCGCCAGCACGCCCAGTCCGGCCACCAGCACCACGCTCAGCCCGAACGCGGCGCCCGCGGGGATCAGCCCGTAGAGCTTGAACGCGGCGAACACCACCAGCAGCAGCACGCCGATCGCGCCGCCCTGCAGCGCCAGTGCAAACGCCGGCTTGCCCATGCGCTGTCGCCAGCCGAACACCAGGCCCGCCACCGCCGCCGCCGCCACGCCGGCCAGGCGCAGCTCGATGGGCAGCTGCAGCCAGCCCTGCTCGCTGGCGTACCTGAGCAGCGCGGCCACGCCTGCCAGCAGCACCAGCATGCCGACCCTGACCGGGACGTTGCCGACCGTGAACCAGCGTTTGACCGCGCGCAGCGCGACCTCGGCAAAGCCGGGGTGCGCAGGCGGACGCGGTGGGCCGGGGCGAGACGGCGACGCCGGCCCCTGCTGCGGACGGCCGGGCAGCGGCGGCGGAATTGGCGCGGAACCGGTGCCCGAGAGGTCCGCTGCGGTACCCGCCGACGCCGGCGGGTTGGATGCGGGACCCGCCTGGGCCGGATCGCGCGAGAGATCCGCATCGTGCGTGCCGCGCGCAACGCCCGGGTCGTGGGCCGCTGCGGCCGTGTCCTCAGCCAGGTCGTCACGAACCTGCCCATCGACCGCCGGGCGCGCGTGGGCCGATGGTGCCGGGCCGACCTGCGGACTTTCGACCCGCGGGTCGACCGGTGCCTGCGCGCGTGCGACCCGTGGCGCGAGAACATCCTTGGCCGCCGCGGATTTCAGCGTATCGATCTCGACTTCCAGCTCGCCCACGCGCCGCTTGAGGCCGTTGATCGATACCAGCGCCACCACCAGCAGCACCGGCACCGCGAGCACGACCAGCGCCAGCAGACCCAGCAGACCTTCCATTCCGCCACCCCGTCGGGCGCCGCTCTCGGCGCAGTGCCGGCCACCTTAACGGGCCGGATCGCGAAAACAAGAAGCCCCGCATGGGCGGGGCTCCGGGTATCGCCTGCGGCTACCGCCGGCTCACTTGCCGGCGACCACGCGCACCATTTCCAGGCACTTGTTCGAGTAACCCCACTCGTTGTCGTACCAGGCCACCAGCTTGACGAACGTGGGGTCCAGCGCGATGCCTGCGTCGGCATCGAACACCGAGGTGCAGGTCTCGCCGACGAAGTCGGTGGCCACCACCTTGTCCTCGGTGTAGCCGAGGATGCCCTTGAGCGCGCCTTCGCTCTGCGCCTTCATCTCGGCCTTGATCTCCTCGTAGCTGGCCGGGTTCTCCAGCTCGGCGGTCAGGTCGACCACTGACACGTCCGAGGTCGGCACGCGGAAGCTCATGCCGGTGAGCTTCTTGTTGAGCGCCGGGATCACGACACCCACGGCCTTCGCAGCGCCGGTGGACGAGGGGATGATGTTCTCGAGGATGCCGCGGCCACCGCGCCAGTCCTTGTTGGAGGGACCGTCGACGGTCTTCTGGGTGGCCGTGGCCGCGTGCACCGTGGTCATCAGCCCGCGCTTGATGCCCCACTTGTCGTTGAGCACCTTGGCGATGGGCGCCAGGCAGTTGGTGGTGCACGAGGCGTTGGAGACGATCGCCTCGCCCTTGTAGCTCTCGTGGTTCACGCCGAACACGAACATCGGCGTGTCGTCCTTCGACGGCGCCGACAGCACCACCTTCTTCGCGCCCGCGTCGAGGTGCTTCTGCGCGGTGACCTTGTCGAGGAACAGGCCGGTGGATTCGATCACCACCTCGGCGCCCACCTCGTCCCACTTCAGGTTGGCCGGATCGCGCTCCTGGGTCAGGCGGATGCGGTTGCCGTTGACGACCAGGGTATTGCCATCCACCGAAACCTCGCCCTTGAAGCGCCCGTGCACGGAGTCGTAGCGCAGCATGTAGGCCAGGTAATCGGGCTCGAGCAGGTCGTTGATGCCGACGATCTGGATGTCGCCGAAGTTCTGGACCGCCGAACGCAGCACGTTGCGGCCGATGCGGCCGAACCCGTTGATGCCTACCTTGATCGCCATGGTGCGCGGACTCCCGGACAGGGTTGGAGGAAGCCCCTGATTCTATCAGGCCGGCCGCAGGATTCCGGCGGCTGCGAACGCGCGCGACTGGTTGCCGCTGCAATGATCCGGATCAAGGAGCCGCGAGCATGGCCTCGACACACTGGCGCCACCCCACATGGAGCCAAACACATGAAGCGCACCTCGACCCTGCTGCTCGCGGCCCTGGCCGCCGCCATCGCCATGCCCGCCGCCGCCCAGTCCAAGGGCGACTGGACCCTGGGCGTCGGCGTCCACAACGTCGATCCGAAGTCGGACAACGGCAGCCTCGACGCCACCGCCCTGGGCCTGGGGCCGCTGCCGCCCACCGAGGTCGGCAACAGCGTGCGTCCGACCATCACCGCCGAATACTTCATCGCCGACAACCTCGGCATCGAGGTGCTGGCCGCGCTGCCCTTCCACCACGACATCGAGATCCGCGGCGTGGGCAAGGTCGGCAGCACCAAGCATCTGCCGCCGGTGGTTTCGCTGCAGTACCACTTCGCCAACGCCAGCAAGGCCACCCCGTTCGTGGGCCTGGGCGTGAACTACACCACCTTCTTCAGCGAAGAGACCACCGGCGCCCTCGCCGGCACCGAGCTCAAGCTGGGCAATTCCTGGGGCCTGGCCGCGCACCTGGGCGTGGACTTCGCGATCGGCGAGCGCAGCGCGATCCGCGTCGACGCCCGCTGGGCCGACATCGACAGCGACGTCAAGGTGAACGGCATCAAGGTCGGCACCGCCAACATCGACCCGCGCGTCTATGGCGTGGCCTGGGTCGTGAAGTTCTGAGACTCCAGGGATGGCGCCGCGACGGCGCCAATGCAAACGCCCGGCAGGACGGGGGCCTGCCGGGCGTTCGCGGTTCCCGGCCCGCGCGGGGCGGGCGGCGCGGTGTGCGGCGGCGCGGCTACTGCTGCGCTTCGCCTTCGTCCGCGGCGGGCGGCTGGTCGCCCACGGTCCACAGCCGCTCCAGCGCGTAGAACTCGCGCACCCGCGGCAACATCACGTGGACCACGACGTCTCCCAGGTCGACCAGCACCCACTCGGCCTCGCGCTCGCCTTCCACGCCCAGCGGCTGGCAGTCGAGCTGCTTGGCCTGGCGCACCACCTCGTCGGCGATCGACTTGACATGGCGGGTCGAGGTCCCCGAGGCGATCACCATGTAATCGCAGACGCTGGTCCTGCCGCGCACATCGATCTCAGTGACGTCCTTGGCCTTGAGCGCGTCCACCGCGGCATGGATGGTGCGAAGCAGCACCTCGGCGGCCGGCGGCGGGTTCGGAAGACGGGTCTTGATGACGTGGGCGGAACTGGTCAAGGGCGAAGGCTCTGAAGGTTGCGGCAGGATTATAGCGGGGACGGCGTCCCGGCCCCGTGCACGCCATACAGCCGGTGGCGGACGATGTAGTCGGCAACACCCGCAGGCACCAGCTCACGCCAGCCGCCGTCCGCGGCGATGCCGGCGCGCACCTGGGTGGCCGACGCGCCGTGCAGCGGCTGGCGCAGGCGCAGCAGGCACCCGGCCGCGCGGACGCGCAGCATTCCGGCATCCTGCGTCCACCGCTTTTCGGTGGCCTCGGCCAGGGCCGCCGGCAGCGCGAGGTCCAGGCCGCTGCCCGGGCGGTCGGCCACCACGAAATGCGCCAGGTCGAACAGCTCGCGCCACGCATGCCAGGACGGCAGCCCCAGCAGGCTGTCGGCGCCGATCAGCAATGCCACCGGCGCCGCTGGACCGAGCTCGGCGCGCAGGGCGCGCAGGGTGTCGACGCTGTAGCTGGGGCCATCGCGGCGCAGCTCCCTCAGATCGATGTGGAAGTCCGGTTCGTCGGCGATCGCCAGCGCCAGCATCGCCGCACGCCGGGACGCATCGGCGCCCGGCGGTGCACGGTGGGGCGGATCGGACGCGGGCATGAAATGCACGGGGACGCGCAGCGCATCGCGTGCGGCGCGCGCGATCGCCAGATGGCCGTGGTGGACCGGATCGAAGGTGCCGCCGTAGAGCAGCATCAGCGGCGGATGCGCAGGTCCGGAAGGCCCGCTGTCGGGCCGCCGGGTCTGGCTGCTGGCGGCCGGCATCGCGGGTTCCACGTCTTGGGGACGGCGCTCCATCGCGGCCACCCTAGCCCCGCCGCGGGCAAGAGCGGGTCAAGGGCATCCCGCCCGTCCCAGGCACCGGCCAGAGGCCATGTCCAGGACGACCACGCCCGCTCAACCCGCCAGCGCAGCCGCTTTGGGCTCGGCGACCGCCACCAGCAGCCGTTCCAGCGCGAGCCAGGCGTCCGCCGGCTCCTCGCCGCTGCGCACGCGGCCCTTGGCGATGCGGTCGACCGCGCCGGCCATCACCACGAAGCGCTCCCAGCGCGACGCGGGATGCCGCGACAGCGCGCGCTTGTACACGGCCTGTTTGGAATCCCAGACCCGCTGCGCCTTGAACTCGGCGGCGAGATTGCCACCTCGCGCCTGCACCCGCGCCAGTGCCGCGACCCGGTTGAGCTCCATCACCACCATGCCCATCAGCGCAGGCACCGCCTCGCCTTCGGCGCGCAACCCGGCCAGCATGCGCGCGGCCTGGGCGGCCTGGCCGCCCAGCGCCGCATCGACCAGGCGGAACACGTCGAAACGCGCGGCGTCCGCCACCAGCGACTCCATCCGCGCCGCATCGAGCGTGCCCTCGCCGGCCAGCAGGGCGAGCTTGTCGACCTCCTGCGCGGCGGCCAGCAGGTTGCCCTGCACCCGTTCGGCCAGGCGCTGCACCGCCGCGCGTTCGGCGCGTACGCCGCGCTGGCGCATGCGCGACTCCAGCCAGCTCTCGAGTTCGTGCGGTCGCACCGGCTGGGCCAGGACCACGTGGCCGACACCGGCGATCGCCTCGCTCCACTTGCCGCCGTGCTGGCGGCTCCATTCGCGCGCGGTCACCAGCAGCACGATCTCGGGAACGTGGGCACCGCCCTTCGCCAGCCGCTGGGCCTCGGCGCAATAACCCGCGATGACCTCGGCCCCCTCCTTGCCGGGACGGCCGGTAGGCAGGCGCAGTTCGATCAGGCGCTGCGCGGAGAACAGGCTGGGCGCCCGGAAACTCGCGTCCAGCGCGTTCCAGTCGAAGTCGCGGCCATCGGCGTCGAACACCTCGCGCTCGGCATAGCCGCAGTCGCGGGCGCGGGCGCGGATCGCGTCGGCCGCCTCCAGTACCAGCAGGGTCTCGGCCCCGGCCACCAGATAGGCCGCGCGTGGCGGTTCGGCGCCCAGTTGCGCGGTCAGGCGCTCGGGCTTCAGCTCCATGCCGCCGCGCGGCTCACTGCGCGCCCTGGCGGCGCTCGCGCGTCGCCCCGTCGATGCGCCGCAGGATGGCTGCGGTCATCTCACGCTGCAGCTCCCGGCCCAGCAGCTCGGCCTCGGTGGCCGTACCGGTCTGGTCGGTAGGCACGGAGATGTAGTCTCGCGACAGTTCCACCGCCTGCTGCGGCACGATCTCATCGCCGTTGGCATCGATCATGGCGAACACCACGGCATAGCGCAGGGTGAATTCCTGGGCGCGCCCGAACTCGTCCAGGCTCAGCGGCAGCGACGCCCAGCGTTCGGAACGGATCGCCAGCACGGCCAGCCGCCCGGGGGTGCCGGCTTCGGCCACATCCACGCCCGCATGGCCGAGCGAGCGCTCCAGCGACAGCGCCAGGGCGCTGTAGGGGTCGGTCGCGGTCACCCGCACCTGCCCCAGGTCGTCCGGCAACTGCAGCGCCTCGCGCAGGTGGAAACCGCAGCCCGTAAGGCCGAGGGCGAGCAGCGCGGCGAGCAGGCAGGTCCGGATCATCGGCGAAGTCTGGCCGAGGGCCGCGGCGCGGGCAAGCAGGCCGGCGCCGCGCATTCAGCCCGCCACCACGTTGACGATCTTGCCCGGAACCACGATCACCTTGCGCACGTTCAGGCCCTTGAGGAAGGCCTGCACGTTGGGATCGGCCAGTGCCGCGGCCTCGATCGCCTCGCGCGACGCATCCACCGCCGCCTCGATCGTCCCGCGCAGCTTGCCGTTGACCTGCACGGCCAGCGTCACCGCGTCGCGCTGCAGCGCGGCCGGATCGGGCTGCGGGAACGGCGCGTCCTCGAGCAGGCTCTCGGCGTGGCCCAGCACCTGCCACAGCGCATGGCTGGCATGCGGGGTGATCGGGTTGAGCAGCAACACCATGGCCTCCAGGCACTCCTGGCGCAGGGCACGGCCGTTGCCGGAGGCGTCCTCGAACTTCGCCAGGGCGTTGAGCAGCTCCATCACCGCGGCGATGGCGGTATTGAAGGCGTGGCGACGGCCGTAGTCGTCGCCGACCTTCTGGATGGTCTCGTGCAGCTGGCGGCGCAGGGTCTTCTGCGCCGGCGTGGCGGTCGCGGCGTCGAATGCGCCGGCGGGTCCGCCCTCGGCGTGGCGCTGCACCTGGGTCCACAGCCGCCGCAGGAAGCGGGCCATGCCCTCGACGCCGGCCTCGTTCCACTCCAGCGACAGCTCCGGCGGCGAGGCGAACATCGAGAACAGGCGCACGGTGTCGGCACCGTAGCGGTCGATCATGGCCTGCGGATCGACGCCGTTGTTCTTCGACTTCGACATCTTCTCCACGCCGCCAATCTGCACCGGGTTGCCATCCGATTTCAGCGTGGCGCCGGTGACGCGGCCCTTGTCGTCGCGCACGACGTCCACGTCGGCCGGGTTGAACCATTCCTTGGCGCCGTTGACGTGCTCGCGGTAGTAGGTGTCGGCGATCACCATGCCCTGGGTGAGCAGGCGCGTGGCCGGCTCGTCGCTGTCCATCAGCCCTTCGTCGCGCAGCAGCTTGTGATAGAAGCGGAAGTACAGCAGGTGCAGGATCGCGTGCTCGATGCCGCCGATGTACTGGTCCACCGGTGCCCAGTACTTCGCGCGCGCGTCGACCATGTCGGCCGCGCCGGGCGAGGTGTAGCGCGCGTAGTACCAGCTCGATTCCATGAAGGTATCGAAGGTGTCGGTCTCGCGCTCGGCGGGCTTGCCGCAGGCGGGGCAGTTGGTCCGGCGCCATTCGGGGTCGGACTTGATCGGCGAATGAACCACGCCCGGGTTGGCGAAGGCGTCGGCCACATCCTCGGGCAGCAGCACCGGCAACTGGTCCTCGGGCACCGGCACCGCGCCGCAGCCGTCGCAATAGATCACCGGGATCGGGCAGCCCCAGTAGCGCTGGCGGCTCACGCCCCAGTCGCGCAGGCGGAAGTTGACCTTGCGCCGGCCACTGCCCTCGGCCTCGAAGCGCTGCGCGAGCGCGGCGAAGGCGCCGTCGTAGTCCAGGCCGTTGTACTCCCCGGAATTGATCAGAAAGCCGCGATCGGTGTAGGCGCCGCGCTGCTCGATGCCGTCGAGGTAGTCGCGCACCACCGCCACCGCCGCGGCGGTGTCGTAGGCATCGACCGAGCCGCCCGAGAGCGCGGCCTGGAACGGATCGGCGTCATGCGCCACGTCGCCGATGACCTCGGCCAGCGCATCGCGCACGCCCGGCGGCACGATCACCGGCCGCACCGGCAGGCCGTAGGCCTTGGCGAACTCCCAGTCGCGCTGGTCGTGCGCCGGCACCGCCATCACCGCGCCGGTGCCGTAGCCCATCAACACGAAGTTGGCCACGTAGATCGGCACGTCCTCGCCGGTGACCGGGTGGATCGCCCACTGGCCGGTGGCCATGCCGCGCTTGTCCTGGGCCTCCAGGTCGGCTTCGGACACGCCGCCCTGCTTCAGTTCGGCCAGGAACGCGGCCAGTTCGGGATTGGACTGCGCGGCCTTGAGCGCCAGCGGATGCTCGCCGGCGATCGAGATGAAGGTCACGCCCATCAGCGTGTCCGGACGCGTGGTGTAGACGGTGAGCGGCTCGGCTTCTCCGTCGACGCGGAACTGGATCTCCAGGCCCTCGCTGCGCCCGATCCAGTTGCGTTGCATGGTCTTGACCGACTCCGGCCAGCCCTCGAGCGTGTCCAGGCCGTCCAGCAGTTCCTGGGCGTAGTCGGTGATGCGCAGGAACCACTGCGGGATCTCACGCTTCTCCACCAGCGCGCCGGAGCGCCAGCCGCGGCCGTCGATCACCTGCTCGTTGGCCAGCACGGTCTGGTCGACCGGGTCCCAGTTCACCACCGAGTTGCGGCGGTAGGCCAGGCCCTTCTTCATCAGCCGCACGAACATGCGCTGCTCGTGCACGTAGTAGTCCGGCGAGCAGGTGGCGAACTCGCGCGACCAGTCGATGGCATAGCCCAGCGACTTGAGCTGGGCGCGCATGTGGTCGATGTTGGCGTAGGTCCACTTCGCCGGCGCGGTGGCGTTCTTGATCGCGGCGTTCTCGGCGGGCAGGCCGAACGCGTCCCAGCCCATCGGCTGCAGCACGTTCTTGCCGGTCATGCGCTGGTAGCGGCTGATCACGTCGCCGATCGTGTAGTTGCGCACGTGGCCCATGTGCAGCGCGCCCGACGGGTACGGCAGCATCGACAGGCAGAAGAACTTGGGCTTGCCCGCCTGCTCGGTCACCTCGAAAGCGCGCGTGTCCTCCCAGAATCGCTGCGCGGCGGCCTCGACCGGGGCAGGCTGGTAGGCGGCGGAATCGGGGCTGGCGGGCTCGACGGACACGGCATCTGCACGGAAAAACGGGGACGGGAAGCCTACCGCAGCGGCGCAGTCCCGTCATTCGCCGCGCTTTCACCGGCCGTCCGGAACGCGGTGCAGGCGTCCGGCGGCGTGATCGGGGCGCGCGGCGGCGGCGACCTCGGCCGCGCTGTGGTTCAATCGCGCGACCCTTGCCGACGACCCCGGACATGCCTCGAACGACCCGCCTGCTCGCCTGCCTCGCACTCGCCGCCGGCCTGGTGCCGCAGGCATTCGCCGCCGACCCGGTGGCCCTGCATTGCGAGCGTCTGTTCGATGCGCGCAGCGGCAAGGTACTGGGCGAACACACGATCGTGGTCGAGGACGGCCGGATCCGTTCGCTGCTGCCCGGCCGGGCGAAGCTGCCCGAGGGCACCGGGGCGATCGACCTGTCCGGCCGCACCTGCCTGCCCGGCTGGACCGACCTGCACGTGCATCTGGGCAGCCAGTCGGGCCCGCAGAGCTATTCCGAAGGCTTCCGCCTGGACCCGGTCGATTACGCCTTCCGCGCGGTCGGCTACGCCGGCAAGACCCTGCGCGCCGGCTTCACCAGCGTGCGCGACCTCGGCGGCGAGGTCAGCCCGCACCTGCGCGATGCGGTCAACCAGGGCCTGGTCGAGGGTCCGCGGATCTTCGCCGCGGGCAAGTCGATCGCCACCACCGGCGGTCACGCCGACCCCAGCAACGGCTGGAACTCGATGCTCTCGCACCTGCTCGGGCCGCCCGGCCCCACCGAGGGCGTGATCAACTCGGTCGACGACGCGCGCCAGGCCGTGCGCCAGCGCTACAAGGACGGCAGCGACGTGATCAAGATCACCGCGACCGGCGGCGTGCTCAGCTACGCGAAGTCCGGCGACGCGCCGCAGTTCACCGTCGACGAGATCCAGGCGGTGGTCGAGACCGCGAAGGACTACGGCTACACCGTGGCCGCGCACGCCCACGGCGACGAAGGCATGAAGCGCGCGGTGCTGGCGGGCGTGACCAGCATCGAGCACGGCACCCACATGAGCGACGAGGTGATGCGGCTGATGAAGCAGCATGGCACCTGGTACGTGCCCACCATCTACGCCGGGCGCTTCGTCGCCGACCGGGCGAAGGAACCCGGCTATTTCCCCGAGATCGTGCGGCCCAAGGCCGCCAGCATCGGCGCGAAGATCCAGGACACCGCCGCCCGCGCCTGGCGCGCCGGCGTGCCGATCGCGTTCGGCACCGACCAGGGCGTGGGTCCGCACGGCGACAACGCGCGCGAGTTCATCTACATGGTCGAGGCCGGCATTCCGGCCGCCTATGCCCTGCAGTCGGCGACCCTGCACGCCGCCACCGTGCTGGGCGTGGACGACCAGGGCGTGATCGAGGCCGGCAAGCGCGCCGACATCATCGCCCTGCCCGGCGACCCGGTGGCCGACATCGAAACGGTACTGGGCGTGGACTTCGTGATGAAGGACGGCCGCATCCATCGCCAGCCGGGGGCTTGATGGACCTGGAATGGATCGGCTACATCGCCGCCACGCTCACTACGCTGGCGTTCGTGCCGCAGGCGGTGAAGACCATCCGCAGCCGCGACACCAGCGGCATCTCGCTGGGGATGTATGTGGTGTTCATCATTGGCATCGTGTGCTGGTTCGGCTACGGCCTGGTCTTGGGGTCGTGGCCGATGATCCTGGCGAACGCGGTCACCTTCGTGCTGGCGGCGGTGATCCTGGCGCTGAAGTTGCGCCACGGATAAGCGCCGCCGGCGGTCGCGGCCGCACCTGCGTCAGCGGCGCAGCGGAGCCGCCGCCCACAGCATCCAGGCGAACCAGGCGGCGAACGCCAGCCGCTGGCTGATGCCGGCCCCCAGCAGGACCGGCGCCAGCACGCCCAGCCCCAGCACCAGCAGCCAGGCCGCGATCGTCGCCAGCCGCAGTGCGCGCACGCGAGCGGCCACCAGCGCGGCGCCGGCCAGAAAGGCGATCCACCACAGCGTCCAGACGGCCGCGTGCAGGCGGCTGGCGCCGGCATCGGGCGTATCCAGGTCGAGCGGCAACAGGCCTTGCCCGGCATAGGCCAGCGCCGCCAGCAGCAGCATCGTGCTGCCGAGCCGCGTCACGACGCCGCTCCCGGGCGGCAGGCGCGCGCGCAGACGCCAGGCCACCAGCGCGAGCAGCGCGCCGGGCAGCACGAACAGCGACAGGTTGTAGGCCAAGGCCCGGGGCACGCCATGTGCCCCCGGCAGGGCCAGCGGATACGCCAAATGCGAATAGCCGGCCAAGGCGGCTCCGAAACCGATGGCGGCGCAGAGCGCGAGCAGCGCGGCCACCGCGGCCAGCGCCCGATCGATCGACATCAGCCCTCCTCCCAGCGGAATACGTCTTCGACGCCCACACCGAAGGCGCGCGCGATGCGGAACGCTAGTTCCAGCGACGGCGCATAGCGCCCGGCCTCCAGCGCGAGGATGGTCTGCCGCGTGACACGGCAGGCGTCGGCCAGCGCCTGCTGGGTCATCTCGCCGTGCTCGAAGCGCAGGCGCCGGATCTCGTTGGCGATGGGCGTGCGGCTCACGGCCGGCCGCACCAGTACAGCCAGGCCGTACGCCTGTCCGCGCCCGCTCCGGACATCATCAGCGCCTCCGGTCGACCAGGTACATGACAACTGTCGCCGCATACTCCACCAGCCAGCCCAGCATCAGGCCGAACAGCAAGAGGTTGGCGATACCGAAGTGGCTTGCCCAGGCGAGCCGGTCCGGCGGCGAAAAGCCCAGCGAGACCGCCAGGGCGATCGCGGCCACCACCAACGCGTTCCTGCCGTGGACGACAGCGCGCAGGGCGATCTCGCGGTCGCGCTCGTCCTCTTCGACAGCGCCCTTCCAGCGTGCCGCCACCACCTGCGACAGCACAGCCCAGGCGATCAGCAGCATCACCAGGCTGCGGACCACGCCCTGCGCGGAATGGCGGTCGGCCGTCGGGCCGAGGAACAGCTCGGCGCGCGTGGCGAGGAAGAGCATCGCCACCAGCATGAAGCCGGTCCCGATCCAGGCCTTCCATTCCGCCGGCGCGATCGCGCGCTCGGCTTGGCCACGCGGCAACCGGGACAACGCCAGGAGGCTGGTCCAGGCCGCGGTGACCAGCAGCACCATGCCGGCGTGGCCGCTGTCCACGCCCAGCACACGCGCCGGGCCGGCCAGCAGCAGCCACAGCGCCGGCAGCGCGATCGTGGCCAGTCCCATCACCTGCCAGGGCCGTGTCTGCACGATGTCATCTCCAACGGACTTTATGTAAAGAATACTTTACTTGTATCGGTGGAATGTCAAGTATTTTTTACATGGCGGCCGACCGCCGGACCGGGGACCGGGCGGTCGGACGATCCCCGGCCTCAGGCCCCAGCCGCGACCTCCGCGCGCAGCGCGCGCGCCAGCCCGCCCTTGCGCTCGACCCGGAGCCGCGACAGGCCCAGCCATCCCGCCAGCTGCCACAGTTCCGCCGCCAGTTCGGCGGCGGCCGCCTCCGGCGCCTGCGGCTCGGCATGCGCGCTGCGCACCACCAGCGTGCCGGCGCGGCGGTCGGCCTTGAGATCGACACGCGCCACCAGCCGGTCGCCCAGCAGGAAGGGCAGCACGTAGTAGCCGTGGCTGCGCAGCTGTTCGGGCACGTAGATCTCGATGCGGTAACGGAAGTCGAACAGGCGCTCGGTGCGCTCGCGCTCCCACACCACCGGATCGAAGGGGCTGAGCAGCGCCCGCGCGGCGATGCGTCGCGGGATCCGCGCATCGCGATGCAGGTAGGCGGGGCGGTCCCAACCCTCGACGCGCACCGGCAGCAGTTCGCCCGCCTCGACCAGGGCCGCCAGCGCCGGCCGGCTCTGGCTGTGGTGCATACGGTAGTAGTCGCGCAGGCAGCCCTCGGTGGCGATGCCGTGCGAGATCGCCGCGCGCCGCACCAGCTCGACGAAGGCTTCCGCGTCCGTCGGCACCGGTTGCGACAGCACCGCCGCGGGCAGCACGCGTTCGGGCAGGTCGTAGAGCCGTTCGAAGGCGCCGTTGCGCCCGGCCACGGCGAGCTCGCCGGTGGCGAACAGGTATTCGAGCGCCTTCTTGGTCGATGACCAGTTCCAGCCCCAGTGGGTCTTCGCGCGCGGCAGCCCGTCGTCGAGATCGCGCGCGGTGGAGGGCCCGCGCTCGCGCACCTCGTCCAGCAGCGACGCGACCAGCTTCGGATCGTGGCGCATCGCGCTCCACTCGTGGCCGCGTTCGCGGTATGCGCGCATGCGGTGCTGCATGACAGGCCACAGTTCGACCGGCATGAACGCGGCCACGTGCGCCCAGTACTCCACGATCCTGCGCGGCGTCTGCTCAGCGGCGCGGCGCAGCAGCGCGGTGTCGTAGGGCCCCATGCGGCTGTACAGCGGCATGTAGTGCGCCCGCTGCAGGACGTTGACCGAATCGATCTGCAGCACGCCGGTGCGCGCGAGCGTGCGCGCGAACGTGCGCAGCGTCGGCGTGGCATGGCGGCGGTCGGCGAATCCCTGCGCGGCGAGCGCGATGCGGCGCGCCTGCGCGCGGTCGATGGACAGGCTCACGATCGCTCCGGGTACGGGGACGTGGACGCATTGTGCCCCGGTTGTTTTCCGCGGCTCTGCCACAATGTGGGGGATTCGCCGCCCAGGAGCCGTCCGTCCATGTCCGTCCACAATGCCACGCCCCACGTCTTCGACGCCACCACCGCCGGCTTCGAGGAGGACGTCCTGCGCAGGTCGCTGGAGGTGCCGGTGCTGGTCGATTTCTGGGCCGAATGGTGCGGGCCCTGCAAGACGCTCGGCCCGATCCTGGAGAAGCTGGCCGGCGAGTTCCACGGCGCCTTCCTGCTGGCCAAGGTCGACACCGAGAAGGAGCCGCAGATCGCCGGCGCCTTCCAGATCCGTTCGATCCCCACCGTGTTCCTGGTCAAGGACGGGCAGATCGTCGACGGCTTCCAGGGCGCGCTGGCCGAGGGCCAGGTGCGCCAGTTCCTGCAGCACCACGGCATCGAGCCGGCCGAGGCGTCCGACGACGCACCGGCAGAGGCGGCACCGCTGGATCCGCACGCCGAGGTCGCGCGCCTGCGCGAAGCGGTCGCGGCCGAACCGGACAAGGACGAACTCAAGCTCGACCTGGCCCTGGTGCTGCTGCAGACCGGCGCCGCGGGCGAGGCCGAGCGCCTGCTCGACGCGCTGCCCGCCAATCTCGCCACCGACGACCGTGCGGTGAAGGCGCGCGCCCGCCTGGGCTTCGCCGCCCTGCTGGCCGACGCGCCGCCTGCCGCGGCGCTGGAAGCGGCGATCGCCGCCGACGCCGGCGACCTGCGTGCGCGCCACCTGCTGGGCGTGCACCGGATCGTCGGCGACGACCCAGAGGCCGGACTCGCGCAGTTCCTGGAGATGCTGCAGCGCGACCGGAACTACGACGATGGCCTGCCGCGACGGGCCCTGATCGACGCCTTCCGCATCATCGACGACGCCGAACTGGTGGGTCGCTACCGGCGCCGCATGGCTTCGCTGCTGCTGGTGTAGCCGCACGGCCGGGCGCCCGCGCTGCCATACTGACGCGTATGGTAGAGTCGACGCCCCCCACCCGATCCACCGCATCATGACGCGCCTGCTGGCCAAAGTCCGTTGGCTGTTCAACCTGTGGCCGCCGTTCCTGCTGGCCGGCATCCATGTCACCCACATGTCGCGCGACTGGCGCTATGCGCGGGTCGAACTGCGCATGCGCCCCTGGAACCGCAACTACGTCGGTACGCATTTCGGCGGCAGCCTGTTCGCGATGACCGACCCGTTCTGGATGTTCATGACCCTGCAGTCGCTGGGGCGCGACTACATCGTCTGGGACAAGGCGGCCGAGATCGAGTTCGTCAAACCCGGGCGTGGCGTGGTCGTCGCCGAGTTCCACCTGCCCGAATCGGCGCTGGAGACGATGCGCCGCGAAACCGCATCGGGCCAGAAGTACCTGCCCTGGTTCGACCTCGACGTGCGCGACGCACAGGGCGACGTGGTCGCGCGCGTGCGCAAACAGCTCTACGTGCGTCGCAAGCGCGACCGGACCGCGCCCGCCGCCGCGGCCTGACGCGGCGCGCGGCATCGCGCCGGCGAAAGCGCCGGGTTGCGCACGGATTCACTGCCTGCGCCGCGCGCGTTGTATATCCTCCCCCGGGGATCAGGGGCATACATGAGCACAGGGGCAAGCGCCAGCACGCACGGACCGCTTCCGGAGATCGACGGCTACCGGCTGGTACGCGTGATCGGCGAAGGCGGCATGTCGACCGTCTATCTCGGCACCCAGGTGTCACTGGGGCGCGAGGTCGCGATCAAGCTGATGCGGCCCGAAGCGCTGGCCGATGAGGTCAGCCGGCGCCGCTTCGAGAACGAGGCGCGCACCATCGCGCGGCTGGAGCATCCGCACATCGTCGGCATCCACGAGGTCGGGCGCAACGGCGACGGCCTGCCCTGGTATTCGATGCCCTACCTGCCGCGCGGCCATGTGGGCCAGCGCGACCTTCGCGGCGATCCGCAGCGGGTCCGCGAGATCCTGCGCGCGCTGCTGTCGGCCCTGGCCTATGCGCACGCCCGTGGCGTCGTGCATCGCGACGTCAAGGCCGAGAACGTGCTGTTCGACGAGGCCGACCGCCCGCTGCTGGCCGACTTCGGCATCGCGCTGCGGCGCGGACACGGCACCCGGGTCACGATGACCGGCCTGGCGGTCGGCAGCACGGCCTACATGGCGCCCGAGCAGGCGCGCGGCGAACAGGTCGATCATCGCGCCGACCTGTACAGCGTCGGCGTGCTGGCCTGGGAAATGCTGGCCGGCGCCCTGCCCTACCAGGCCGACGACGCGCTGGCGATGGCGATCCAGCACGCGCAGAAGCCGGTGCCGAAACTGCCGCCGGAGCTGCGCCACTGGCAGCGTTTCATGGAGCGCGCGCTGGCCAAGGCGCCGGGCCGGCGCTTCCACGATGCGGCACAGATGCTGGCCGCGCTCGACCAGGTTGCGCTGTCGCCGCATGCGCCTGGCGCCTGGCTGGGCGCGGCAGTGGCCCGCGGCCGTAGCTCGCTGCGGCGCCTGCCGGTACTGGCGTGGGTGGCCCTGGCCCTGCTGGGCGCCGCGGCCGCGGGATTGGCGCTGCACCGCGCCGGCCCCGCCGCACCGGCGGACGCCATTGCAGCCGGTGCGGTGCAGGCGCCCGCGCCACAGGCGGCGACCGACGTCCCAGCACCCGCGCCGGCGGACGCCACCGTGATGCATCGCGCCGCGCCCCTGTCGCAGGCCGACCGCGGGATCGAGCGCATGCAGGTGCAGATCCAGGCCGGCCGCCTGGCGATCCCGGCCGCCGACAGCGCCACGGCGAACTTCCTGGTCGCCTGGCAGGCCGACCCCGCCCATCCGCAACTCGGCGAAGCGTCGACCGCGCTGATGGACGCGCTCGGCACCGCGACCGGTGAAGCCATCGCCAGCGACCGCGACAGCGACACCGAACTCCTGCTGCAGGCGGCCGCGCGCGTGCGGGACGATACCGCCGCATTGCCCGCCGATGCGCTGCGCCGCTGGCAGGAGCGCGTCGGCAAGGCGCTGGCCGCACGCAGCGACGCCGCGGCGCGCAAGCTCGATCGCGCCCGCGCCTTGCGCGTGGTCGAGCTGGGCCGGCAGGCCGACCTGCCCGCGGCCACGGTGCAGCGCCTGCAGGCACGCGCCAGCGCCGTGCCCGACCTCGGCGGACGCGGCGCCGGCGATCTCGAAGGCATGGTGGTGCTGGAAGGCGGCGAACGGCCCGTAGCCGCGTTCACCCGGCCCGTCAGCCGCGCCGAGTACGCGCGCTTTGCCGAGGTCAACGGCCGCGAACCTGCGCTGTGCCGCGAACGCATCTCGCTGCTGCGGGTACTGGATCCACGCAACTGGCAGACGCCCGGATTCGAACAGGGCGATCGCGATCCGGTGGTCTGCGTCTCGTGGCGCGATGCTGAGGCCTACGCGCAGTGGCGCGGCCGCCGCGACGGCCATCGCTACCGGCTGGCAACCGCCGCCGAGGGCGCGCGCCTGGCCGCCGCGCAGGGCGAGCGGCCGGTATCGGAATGGCGCGCCGACTGCGGCGACACCTGCGCGCGACGGGCCGCCACCGGTCCCAGCTGGCGCACCGACAGCAGCTCGCGCACGCTGACCCCGGACCGCGGCTACGACGACGTCGGGTTCCGCCTGGTGCGCGAGCTCTAGGGCGGCGCGCTGGCGTCGCGCATCGGCCGCAGCTTCGGGCTGGCGGCGCGCGGGGGCGGCGGGGCGGACCGTACACAGTGTCGCGCCGGGCGCAGCGTCGTGCGGGAGTGCGCCCGGTAGAATCCACGCATGCCATCCCACCCCACTCCCGCGCAGCGTCTGCAGCGCCTGTTTCTCACCGGCCTGCTGACCCTCCTGCCGATCTGGCTGACCTGGGTGGTGGTCAAGTTCGTGTTCGTGCTGCTGTCGGACATCAGCCGGCCCTGGGTCGGCCCCCTCGCCGCCCAGGTGGCGGCCTGGTTCCCGGACACGCTGGGCTGGATCAATGCCGGCTCGGTGCTCGCCACCATGGCCATGGCCGCGACCCTGCTGCTGATCCTCGCGGTGGGCTGGCTGGCGCGGCGCGTGGTCGGCCAGCGCCTGCTGTCCTGGCTGGAGGCGCTGGTGCAGCGCATCCCGCTGGCCAACATCATCTATTCCAGCGCGCGCAAGCTGCTCGACATCCTGCAGACGAAACCTGATGGCACCCAGCGCGTGGTGCTGATCGACTTCCCGCACAGCCAGATGAAATCGGTGGGCTTCGTCACCCGCGTGATCCGCGAACAGGGCACCGGGCGCGAACTGGCGGCGGTGTACGTGCCGACCACGCCCAATCCGACCTCCGGTTACCTGGAGATCGTGCCGGTGGAGAAGATCACCCCCACCGACTGGACCGTCGACCAGGCGATGAGCTTCATCATCAGCGGCGGCGCGGTCGCGCCCGACACCATTCCCTTCGATCCGCCGGCGCGGCCGGCCGCCCCCTGAGCGCATGGGCGCGCGCCTGCTCGACGATCGCGCCACCCGCCTGTTCATCGCGCTCGCCGCGTTCTTCTGCGCCAATGCGGTGCTCGCCGAGTTCATCGGGGTCAAGATCTTCGCGCTCGAGGACACGCTCGGCATCGCACCGCTGGAATGGAACCTGTTCGGCCAGAGCGGCTCGCTGAGCTTCACCGCCGGCACGCTGCTGTGGCCGGTGGTCTTCATCTTCACCGACGTGATCAACGAGTTCTTCGGCCGCCGCGGCGTGCGCATGATCTCGTGGATCGCGGTGGGCCTGATCCTCTACGGCTTCGCCTTCGCCTTCATCGCGATCTCGCTGGCGCCGGCGGCGTGGTGGGTAGAGGCGGCGCAAGGCCAGGGCGTGTCGGACTACCAGGCCGCGTTTGCCGCGGTCTTCGGCCAGGGGATGTGGACCATCGCCGGCTCGGTCACCGCGTTCCTGGTCGGCCAGCTGATCGACGTGCAGGTGTTCCATCGCATCCGCCGCGCCACCGGCGAGCGCTTCATCTGGATGCGCGCCACCGGTTCGACTGCCATCTCGCAGCTGATCGACAGTTTCGTGGTGATCTGGATCGCCTTCGTGCTCGGCCCGCAGCAGTGGCCGACGTCGCTGTTCCTGGCCGTCAGCAGCGTGAACTATCTCTACAAGATGGCCGCGGCCATCGCGCTGATCCCGCTGCTGTACCTGGTTCGCCGCGGCGTTCGCGCCTATCTCGGCGCCGAGCGCGAACGCGAACTGCGCGCGGCGGCCGCCAGCGACTGATCAGCCATCCAGCCCCAGGGCCGCGCGCAGGGCGTGGCGATAGCTGCGGCCCGAGGCCAGGCAGGTGCCGTCGCGCAGGCGCAGCCAGTACTGCCCCGCGCCGCAAGCCTCGACCTGGTCGATCAGATCGACGCGCACCGCACGCGAGCGATGGATGCGCACGAAGCGCGCCGGGTCCAGCCGGTCCACGAGCGAGGCCAGGGTTTCGCGCAGCAGCAGGCTGCGACCCGGCAGCACCAGTTCGACATAGTTGCCCTGCGCCACCAGCATGCTGATCTGGTCCACCGGCACCACGCGCAGGCGTTCGCCATCCGGGACCGCGAGGCGCTCGGCATAGTGCATCGGCGCGAGCGGCGAGGCATCGGCCCGCGCGGCGCGCGTCATCGCCTCGCGCCGTGCCCGCACGCGCGCCACCGCATCGCGCAGCCGGGCCGGCGACAGCGGCTTGACCAGGTAGTCCACCGCCTCCACCGCGAACGCGTCGAGCGCGCGCTCGCCATAGGCGCTGACGAAAACCACCAGCGGCCGGCGCGCTTCGGGCAGCGCGTCGAGCAGGGCGAAGCCATCCACCTCCGGCATCCGGATATCGAGGAACAGCACATCCGCCGGCGTCGCCGCCAGCCCTTGCTGCGCGCGCCGACCATCGGCGTAACAGCCCACCACCGCGATCCGGTCGAGCCCGCCGAGCATCCGCAGCAGCCGCTGCCGCGCCAGCGGCTCGTCGTCCACGATCGCGGCGCGCAGCAGCCCGCTCATGCCGCCGTGCCCGCGATGACGCCGCCGCGGCTGGGCAGGCGGACGCTGGCGGTGGTCCCGCCCGCGTCGTTGCCGTCCAGGCGCAGCCAGGCGCGCTCGCCATAGAGCTGGCGCAGGCGCGCGCGCAGGTTGGTCAGGCCCTTGCCGTGATGCGTCGACGACGCACGATGACTGCCGTCGTCGGCCACCGACAGGTACAGATAGTCGCCCTCCCTGTGTGCGCCGATACGCAGGGTGCCCGGCGAGATCCGCAGCGACAGCGCGTGCACGATCGCGTTCTCCGCCAGCGGCTGCAGCAGCAGCGGCGGTACCGGGGCTTCGCCGGTCTCCTCCGCCACCCGCCACTCCACCTTCAGGCGCTCGCCCAGGCGCAGGGCCTCGATGTCGAGGTAGTGGCGCAGCAGGGCCAGCTCCTCGCGCAGCGGCACCAGCGGCGAGGCCTGCCGCTCCAGGCTGGCGCGCAGCAATTCGCCCAGGCCCACCAGCATGCGGTCGGCGGCGTCGGGATCGAGGTGCACCATTTCCGCGATTGAATTCAGCGCGTTGAACATGAAGTGCGGATTGAGCTGCGAGGCGAGCAGCTCCAGCCGCGCCTCCACCAGCGCCGCCTCCAGCTGCTCGGCGCGGCGCTCGCGCTGGCGGGCGCGCGCGGCATAGAGCAGCGCGTGCGCGGCACCGACCATCAGCCACAGCAGCAGCATGTTGTTGGCCAGACTGGTGAACAGCACGTCGCCCAGTGACGGCGCCTCGCGATACCAGCCCACCCAGGGATTGAAGGCCAGCACCGCCAGCGCGCGCAGCGCCACCAGCAGCAGCACCAGGCCGGCCATCACCGGCAGGTGGCGCGCCAGGCGGCCGCGTTCGAGCGGCCAGCGCCGCACGCCCCACAGCAGCAGCAAGGTCAGCGGGATCCACAGCCAGGCCGAGGCGAAGCCGAGCCGGGCAGCCTTCGCCAGCGGCATTACCTGGCCGTCGGCGGCCTCCATGCTCAGCCACTGGCTGGTCGAGACGAGGCCGTACAGCGTCCACCAGGCGGACACCACCAGCAGGCTTGGCCAGGGTCGAAAGCGCATATGCCACGCATGCTGGAACCTCGTCCGCGCCTTCGCAACCGCGACAGTCACGCTCGTCCCGCGATCCGGACGGTTCGTCACAAGCCGATTGCAGGGCCCGCGCGCGAGGCGCCCAACTGGCCCGGTCCCATCGGCCAAGGAGCCTGACCATGTCGCATCGCATCCCCCTGCTGGGCGCCGCCCTGCTGCTCTCCCTCGCCGCCGGCTGCGTCCATGCCCGCGGCGCGCCTTCGGCGCCATCGCAGCATTGCCCCGCCACCGAAGTCTTCGCCCCCGGCGTGGTGTCGGTGCCGGACAGCTGGCAGTGGCGTCTGGGCTTCGACCCCACCCGCACCCGGGCCTACTGGTCGCACAGCGAGGGCTGGTGGCCGGGCACGCGCGAGCGCGCCGAGATCCGGACCTCGCGCCGCCTGCCGGGCGGACGCTGGTCGACGCCGGTGGTGGTGCCCTTCTCGGGCCAGCATGCCGACATGGATCCCTTCGTCACGCCGCTGGGCACCACGATGTTCTTCTCGTCGATGCGGCCGGTCGCCGGACAGGCGCGGGCCGACATGGACCTGTGGATGGTGCGCCGCACGCCCTGGGGCTGGGGCACGCCCCAGCACCTGGGGCCCACGGTCAACGCCGACGGATACGACGAGCTCTATCCCAGCGCGGACCTGCTGGGCAACCTGTACTTCGCCCGGGTCAAGGCGCCCATCCCCACCGAGGACGTGCAGATCTGGCGCAGCAAGCGGCGCTGGGACGGCAGCTACGGCGCGCCGGAACCGCTCGGCCCCGGGGTCAATACGCCCGGACGCTGGGAGTTCAACCCGGAGATCTCGCCCGACGGCCGGACCCTGCTGTTCGTGCGCCTGGATCGCCCGGACGATGGCCTCGACGACCAGGGTTACGGCTGGGGCGATCTGTACGTGAGCCGGATGACGGGCGGCGCGTTCGGCGACGCCGTGAACCTCGGCCCCTGCGTCAACACCACCGCCGACGAGTTCCATCCCACCGTGCTGTGGGAGCGCGGCGAGCTGTTCTTCGCCCGCGATGCCGGCGCGCCCAGCGATTTCCACCGCACCCGGCTGCGCCTGCCGCGCTGAGCGGGCGCCAACGAAAACGGCCGGCCCCGCGAGGGGCCGGCCGTGTCGTCTGACCGCGTTGCGAAGACCGGCTTAAGCGCGCGAATCGAAGCGCTGGCCACCGCGCGACGGGCGCGAAGCGGGCTTGCCGGTATGCGCGTGCGCATGCGCGCCGCGATCGGCCGGCTTGCCGTGACCACGGGCGCCGGGCTTGCGCGGGGCGCGCTGGCCGCCGGGTTTCTGCTCGCCCGGACGCTGCGGCGCGCGGCCGCCCGCCGGCTGCCGACGCTGCTGGCCGCCACCGTTCTTCGGGATCGGCGCATCGAGGCGGATCGGGCGGCTCGGCTCGAAGCCGTCCACCGCTTCCATCACGATGTCGGCCTTGAGCATGCGCTGGATCTGGCGCAGCAGGCCGCCTTCCTCGGGAGCCACCAGCGACAGCGCTTCGCCCGAGGCGCCGTTGCGGCCGGTGCGGCCGATGCGGTGCACGTAGTCCTCGGCCACCATCGGCAGGTCGTGGTTGATCACCAGCGGCAGGTTCGGGATGTCGAGGCCGCGCGCGGCCACGTCGGTCGCCACGAGGATGCGCGCCTTGCCCGACTTGAACTGGTCCAGCGCCTTCTGACGCTGCGCCTGGCTCTTGTTGCCGTGGATCGCCACCGACTTCAGGCCGGCGGTTTCCAGCTGTTCGGCGAGGCGATTGCAGCCGTGCTTGGTCTTGCCGAAGATCAGCACCTGGTCGGTATGGCGACGGGCGAGGATCTCGACCAGCAGGTCGCGCTTGCGCGGGCCATCGACCGGATGGACGCGGTGGGTGATGGTTTCGGCGATGGTGTTCTGCGCCGCCACCTGCACCTCGGTCGGATTGTTCAGCAGCTCCATCGCCAGCGCGCGGATACGCGGCTCGAAGGTGGCCGAGAACAGCATGGTCTGGCGCTGCTTGGGCACGCGCGAGAGCACGCGCTTGATCGACGGCAGGAAGCCCATGTCGAGCATGCGGTCGGCCTCGTCGAGCACCAGCAGCTCGACCGCGTCGAGCTTGGCGTGGCCGGCGTCGAGATGGTCGATCAGGCGGCCCGGGCAGGCGACGAGGATGTCGACGCCGCGGCGCAGGTTCTCGATCTGCGGCTGCATGCCGACGCCACCGAAGATCATGGTGACGTTGAGGCGCAGGTGGCGGCCGTAGGCCTTGAGGCTGTCGGCCACCTGCACGGCCAGCTCGCGGGTGGGCACCAGCACCAGGGCGCGCGGCTTGCGCGGGCCCTTGGCCGGGGTCATCTTCGCCATGCGGTGCAGCAGCGGCAGGCCGAACGCGGCGGTCTTGCCGGTGCCGGTCTGCGCCGCGCCGAGGATGTCCTGGCCGTCCAGCGCCGGCGGGATCGCCTGGGCCTGGATCGGGGTCGGGGTGGTGTAGCCGGTGTCGGACAGCGCGCGCAGCAGCGCGGGCGAAAGCCCGAGGTCTTCGAACAACATAAGGATTCACTCCGTGTCAGCCGCGGCCGTGCGCACCGGCCGCCCGGGGGCGGCACGGTCGAAGCAGCTTCGACTGGCTTGCCCGGAACCATCCAGATCCGCGTTCGGGGCAATGTTTTGACGGTGACCGGAGGTTCCGGACCGTGTCTGCGCGACGAAAGACGTGCGGAATAGGACGCCACGGGACGGGGCCCGGGCCGGCCTGCCAGGATCGTGGCCGCTCGAGAGCGGCGGGCAGCCGTGTTGCAAACGCGGCCATTGTAGCGTCACGGCAGGGTGCGGCGCCAGCCGCCGGTGCCTGGCGCATGGCATGCGGTCAGCGGGCGGTCCGTTCGCCACCGCCGGGGCGGCACAAGGCATGCGCGCGACGCGCGGACTGGAACCGGCGCGGCTGCCTGTGACACCCTTCGCAGGTCCCCGCCACGCGACGCGACGCATGTCCTTCCGCAACTCGCCATCGAGTCCCGGCATCAGCCTCGCCCGCCTGCTGCTCGCGAGCACGCTCATCGTCACTGGCGGCTGGCGCCTGTGGCGCGCCTACGAAGGCGTGGCCATCGGCGGTCCGACCCTGGCCTTCAGCGTCGCGGCCCTGGTGCTGGGCGTGCTGATCGCCGCCGCCTGGCGCCTGCCGGTGACGGCGATGCTCGCCGCCGTGCTGGTGGTGGCCGAGGCCGCGCTCGCGCATCCCTTCTGGTCGATGCGGGGGGCGGCCGTCGGCACCCACCTGCTGCAGTTCATGAAGGACGCGGGCCTGGCGGGCGGTTTCCTGCTGGTGGCGCTCACCACCTCCAGCCGCAGGCGCTAGGGCCATGGCCGCCGACGCGGGTGGGAACGCCCTGCTCGGCGCCGTCGCCCTGCTCGGCGCGGCGGTGGTGTTCGTGCCCCTGTTCCGCAGGCTGGGGCTGGGTTCGGTGCTCGGCTACCTGGCCGCCGGCCTGGTGATCGGCCCCTTCGGCTTCGGCTGGTTCGCCCACCCGCAGGCGATCCTGCATTTCGCCGAGCTGGGCGTGGTGATGTTCCTGTTCGTGGTCGGGCTGGAAATGCGGCCCTCGCACCTGTGGAGCCTGCGCCACCAGATCTTCGGCCTGGGCGCGCTGCAGATCGCCCTGTGCACGCTGGCGCTCACTGGCGTCGGCCTGGCGCTGGGTTGGCGGCCGACGGTGGCGTTCATCGCCTCCGCCGGATTCGTGCTGACCTCGACCGCGATCGTGATGCAGCAGCTGGGCGAGCGCGGCGACATCGCCCTGCCCCGCGGCCAGCGCATGGTCTCGATCCTGCTGTTCGAGGATCTGCTGATCGTGCCGCTGCTGGCGCTGGTGGCGTTCATGTCGCCCGCGCCGCTGGATCCGGATGCCCCGTCGCGGCTGGCCAGCGTCGGCATCGCGGTGGCTTCGCTGGCCGCGCTGATCGTGGCCGGCCTGTACCTGCTCAACCCGCTGTTCCGGATCCTGGCCGCGGCCAAGGCGCGCGAGATGATGACCGCGGCGGCATTGCTGGTGGTGCTCGGCGCGGCGGTGATGATGGAGATGGGCGGGCTGTCGATGGCGATGGGCGCATTCCTGGCCGGCGTGCTGCTGTCCGAATCGACCTTCCGCCACCAGCTGGAGGCGGATATCGAACCGTTCCGCGGGATCCTGCTGGGGCTGTTCTTCGTCGCGGTGGGGATGTCGTTGGACCTGGCGGTGGTGCGGGAGAACTGGCGCCTGATCCTGTTCGCCGTGCCGGCGATGATGCTGGCCAAGGGCGCGTGCATCTATCTGGTGGCGCGGCTGCTGCGCAGCAGCCATGGCGATGCGCTGGACCGCGCCACGCTGATGGCCCAGGGCGGCGAGTTCGCCTTCGTGCTGTACGCCGCCGCCGAGACCGCGCGCATCATCGACGCGCCGGTCAACGACACGCTGACCGCGATCGTCGTGCTGTCGATGGTGCTGACGCCCCTGGCCGTGCTGGGCATGCGCAGGCTGATGCCGCGGGCCGAACGCCCCTCGCTCGATGGCGTGGAGGAAGTCGACGGCCAGACCGGCAGCGTGCTGATCATCGGCTTCGGACGCTTCGGCCAGGTGATGAGCCAGTCGCTGCTGGCGCGCGACGTGGACGTGACCATCATCGACACCGATATCGAGATGATCACCAGCGCGGCCGAGTTCGGCTTCAAGGTCTATTACGGCGACGGCCGGCGGCTCGACGTGCTGCACGCTTCCGGCGCCGACCATGCGCGCGCGATCGCGGTGTGCGTCGACGACCGCGCCGCGGCGGACCTGATCGTCGAACTGGCGCGGCAGCACTTCCCCCAGGCCAGGCTGCTGGTGCGCTCGTTCGACCGGGAGCACTCGCTGAAACTGGTCAATGCCGGCGTCGACTACCAGATCCGCGAGACCTTCGAATCGGCGGTGGCATTCGGCGAAGCCGCGCTGCGCGCGGTGGGCATCGACGCCGACGAGGCGACGCGCATCGCCGAGCAGGTGCGGCGGCTGGATGCCGAGCGCTTCGAGCTGGAAACCGCCAGCAACGATGTCCGTGCCGGTATCCCGAAGCTGCTCAACAACACCGGCAACGCGCCCAGGCCCACGCCGTTCACGCCGCCCCGGCGCGAAGGGCAGCGCCTGGACAGCGAGACGGGGACGGACGCGACCGACGACGCCGCCCGCTGAACCTGCGGGCGGTCAGACCTCCACCACCATCCCCGGCCGCGCCAGGCGGACATCGCCCGCGCCGCGCTCGCCCAGTTCGCCCGCCAGCGCCTCGCGTGCGCGGTCCTCGCCGTGCACCAGCACCAGCGGCGGATTGCCCTCGAATCCTTCGTACCAGTCGATCAGTCCGCGCTGGTCGGTATGCGCCGACAGGCCGCCGACGGTATGGATGCGCGCGTTGACGCGATGGTCGTGCCCATGGATGCGCACCCACTTCGCGCCATCCACCAGGCGCCGTCCCAGCGTGCCCTCGGACTGGTAGCCCACGAACACCACGTGCGTGCTGCGGCGGTCGATGCCGTGGCGGAAGTGGTGCAGGATGCGGCCACCGTTGGCCATGCCGCTGCCGGCGATCACGATCGCGCCGTTCTCGATGCGGTTGATCGCCATCGACTGCTCGGTCGACTCGGTGATGTGCAGGTTGGGCAGCCGGAACGGGTTGGGCCGGCCCTTCCAGACCGCACGCGCATCGGCGTCGAACAGCGCCTGGTGCCGGTCGTAGATCGCCACCACCTTGGCCGCCATCGGGCTGTCGAGGAAGATGCGCCAGCGCGAGAGCTTCCACTCGTCCCAGTACCGCGCGAACCAGTACAGCAGCTCCTGCGAGCGGCCCACCGCGAAGGCCGGGATCAGCACCTTGCCGCGCGCGTTCCAGGCCTGCTCGAGCAGGTCGCCAAACTCGTGGATGGTGTCGAGCCGGTCGCGGTGGTTGCGGTCGCCGTAGGTGGATTCCATCAGCACCAGGTCGGCCTCGGCGACCCGCTCGGGATCGCGCAGGATCGGCGTGCCCGGCGGGCCGAGGTCGCCGGAGAACACCAGCTTGCGGCCGTCGGCCCAGATCTCGACGATCGAGGAGCCGAGGATGTGGCCCGCATCGCGGAAGGCGATCTCCACGCCGGGCAGGATCGGCGTGCGCGCGCCATAGCCCAGCGGCCGCACGCGTTCCAGCACCGCGTGCACATCCTCGCGGGTGAACAGCGGCATCGCCTCCGGCTCGCCCTGGCGGCGCTTGCGGTTCTCGCGTTCGGCATCGTTCTCGGCGAGCGACGCGGCGTCCAGCAGCATCACCGGCAGCAGCTCGGCGCCGGCCTGCTGGATGTAGACCGGGCCGCGGAAGCCCTGCCAGACCAGGCGCGGCACCCGGCCGATGTGGTCGATATGCGCGTGGCTGAGCACCAGCGCGTCGATCGAGGACGGGTCGAACGGGAACGGGTCGAAATTGCGCGCCTCGGCGTCGCGACCGCCCTGGATCATGCCGCAGTCGAGCAGGATGCGCTGCCCGGCCGCCTCGACCAGATGCATCGATCCGGTGACCTCGCCCGCCGCGCCGTGGAAATGCACCCGCATGCCGCGCCTCCGCCGCCAAACCGCTGATTCTGCACGCTTTGGCCCAGCCATGGGGCGATCCGTCCGGCCGGCCGCATGACCTCCGACACCCTCAGCCCCATCGGCGGGGGCGTACAGTGCCGCCACACCGGCGCCGGCGGGTCCGTCGTCGCCGTCCACAGATCCGGAGATCCGCCTTGAGCACCACCGCCCCTCGCCTGCTGTTGCTGTCCACCGCCGTCGCCCTGGTCCTGTCCGCCTGCGGCGGGAAGGACGCGGCGCCCGACGCCGCCACCGCCACCGCGCCCGCGGCGGATGCCACGCCCGCCTTCACGCTGGATGAAAGCAAGCTGCCCGACGTCAACCGCTTCCAGTTCGCCGACCTCGACGACACCCGCAACGCCTGCGTCGACTTCGCCGGCTATGCCAACGCCAAGTTCCTGGCCGCGCACCCGGTGCCCGGCGACCGCACCAGCTGGGGCGCGTTCGAGATGCTCGACGAGCGCTCCACCGCCATCCAGCAGCAGCTGGCCGAGCACGCGGCGGGCCTGGAGAACGCCACCGGCGTCGAGAAGCTGGTCGGCGACTTCTGGGCCACCGGCATGGACGAAGCTAAGATCAACGCGCAGGGCATCGAGCCGCTGAAGGACGAACTGGCGGCGATCGACGCGCTGTCCGATTCGGCCGGCATCGTCGCCTGGCTGCAGCAGACCGCGGCCAAGGGCCAGGGCTTCCTGCTCGGCGTCGGCGCCATGCCCGACTTCCAGGATTCCTCGATCAACATCGCGGCCACCGGCCAGGGCGGACTGGGCCTGCCCGATACCACCTACTACAGCGACGACAAGCACGCGCAGATCCGCGAAGCGTATGTGGCCCACATCGCCAAGGTGCTGGAACTCTCCGGCGTGCCGGCGGCCGACGCGCAGCAGCAGGCCAAGGACGTGATGGCGTTCGAGACGCGCCTGGCGAAGGTGTCGAAGTCGCGCGCCGAGTTCTCGCGCGACGTGTCGCTGTACTACAACCCGATGCAGGTCGCCGACGCCGACAAGCTCACGCCCAATTTCTCCTGGACGAAGTTCTTCGAGGCCCAGGGCATCGAGCAGCCGAAGCTGTTCTCGGTCTCGGTCCCGGACTACTTCAAGGAAGTCGACGCGATGCTGGCCGACGTGCCGGTCGAGCAGTGGAAGAGCTACCTGCGCTTCCACGTCGTCGACGGCGCGTCGCCCTACCTGTCCGACGCCTTCGCGCAGCAGCACTACGAGTTCCACAACAAGACGCTCAGCGGCCAGAAGGAAATGAAGCCGCGCTGGAAGCGCGTGCTCGACACCATCAACGACCAGGTCGACGAGGCCATGGGGCAGATGTACGTCGATGTCGCCTTCCCGGCCGAATCCAAGGCCAAGATGGAAGCGCTGGTGGCCAACCTGGGCGAAGCGCTGAAGGCGCGCATCCAGAACCTGGAGTGGATGAGCGACGAGACCAAGGCCAAGGCGCTGGAGAAGCAGGCCGCGTTCACCACCAAGATCGGCTACACCGACAAGTGGCGCGACTGGAGCGGGCTGGAAACCGGCCGCGACAGCTACCTGGACAACGTGCTGGCCGCGCAGGAATTCAACTACAAGTGGCAGATCGGCAAGATCGGCAAGCCGGTCGACAAGACCGAGTGGGCGATGCCGCCGCAGATGGTCAACGCCTACTACAACCCGCTGCAGAACGAGATCGTGTTCCCCGCCGCGATCCTGCAGCCGCCGTTCTTCGACCCCGAGGCCACCGACGAGATCAACTACGGCGGCATCGGCGCGGTGATCGGCCACGAGATGAGCCACGGCTACGACGACCAGGGCAGCCGCTTCGGCCCCACCGGCAAGTTCGAGAACTGGTGGACCGAAGCCGACGCGGCCGCGTTCAAGGAGCGCACCGGCAAGCTGATCGCGCAGTTCGACGGCTACAAGCTGCCCGACGGCCGCGCGCTCAACGGCACGCATACGCTGGGCGAGAACATCGGCGACCTCGGCGGCCTGGCCATGGCCTACGACGCAATGAAGAAGGCCACAGAAGGCACGCCCGACCCGATGACCGACGGCCTGACCCGCGACCAGCGCTTCTTCCTCAACTGGGCCACCGTGTGGCGCCGCAACTTCACCCCGGAAGAGGTGAGCAAGCGCCTGGTCACCGACGAGCACGCCCTGGCCGAGTTCCGCGCCATCGGCGCGCCGTCGAACCTGCCGGCGTTCGCCGCGGCCTTCAACTGCAAGGCCGGCGATCCGATGGTGCGCGACGGCGACCACCAGGTGGTGATCTGGTAACCGCAACGCGTTGAGCGTCCGCGAAAAGCCCGGCGAATGCCGGGCTTTTCTTTTTCAGTGCAAGCACACAGCAGCACTACTCCGGAAGGGCCGCAGTGCCTCCGGGGAGGTGGCGCACCACGGCTCCGCCGGCCTTGAAACGGGAATTGCGAGTGGCGCGACACTGCCCTGACAAGACTCAGGCAATCCCCGCTGGCGCAGACGCCTATGTGCGAGCCGCGTCATACAGACCCCCGCAGAACTCAGGCAATCAAGTAGCGAGGAGCTCCGCGCTGTCGGGGCGGGGTCGCGACAAGCGCGTCACGGATGGCGCGCGCCCGAGTCGGGGCAGGATGCCCCGACCGAGGGGAAAGCGACCCTGCCCCGACGGCGCGGGGCGTCCATCCGAAGCTGCAGACCAAGGACCCGCTGGCGCAGACGCCTATGTATGCGAGCCGCGTCATACAGACCCGCAGAACTGGGGCAATTGAATAGCGAGGAGCTCCGCGCCGTCGGGGCAGGGTCGCGGCAAGCGCCCCGTGGATGGCGCGCGCCCGAGTCGGGGCAGGATGCCCCGACCGAGGGAGAAGCGGCCCTGCTCCGACAGCGCGGGGCGCCCATCCCAAGCCACAGACCAAAGGACCCACCGGCGCAGACGCCCATGCGCGAGCCGCGCACACAGACCCAGGCAGAACTCGGCCAATCAAGTAGCGAGAAGCTCCGCGCTGTCGGGGCAGGGTCGCGACAAGCGCGCCATGGATGGCGCGCGCCCGAGTCGGGGCAGGATGCCCCGACCGGGGAAAAGCGGCCCTGCCCCGACGGCGCGGGGCGTCCAACCGAAGCCGCAGACCAAAGGACCCACCGGCGCAGACGCCCATGTGCGGGCCGCGCACACAGACCCAGGCAGAACTCAGGCAATCAAGTAGCGAGGAGCTCCGCGCTGTCGGGGCAGGGTCGCGACAAGCGCGCCATGGATGGCGCGCGCCCGAGTCGGGGCAGGACGCCCCGACCGAGGGAAAAGCGACCCTGCCCCGACAGCGCGGGGCGTCCATCCGAAGCCGCAGACGGAAGGACCCACTGGCGCTGGCCTCGGATGTGCGAGCCGCGCCATACAGACCCTGCGGCAGAACTCAGGCAATCAAGTAGCGAGGAGCCCCGTGATGTCGGGGCGGGGCCGCGAAAGGGCGCCATGATGACGCGCCCCCGAGTCGGGGGCAGGCCGCCCCGACCGAGGGAAAATCGACCCTGCCCCGACAGCGCGGCGCGTCCATCCGAAGCCGCAACCGAAGGGCCCGCGAACCTCCGCAGCACCTGCACGATCAGCCCACGCAAGCCTGGTCACAGCTATCCAGGCCGGGTGAAGGCCGCCACAGCGCCCTTGCTAGAATCCCCGGCCTTCCCCCGTGACCCGGTGCCGCTCCATGCCGATCCAGAAGCCGCTCGTCGCCGCCCTTGCCACCAGCCTGGTGCTGATGCTGGCCGCCACCGACGCCGATGCCCAGCGCAAGCGCCGCGCCGCCAAGCCGGCCACACCCGCGATCACCGCCTGCAGCGACTTCTACAGCTTCGTCAACAAGGACTGGCTGACCGCCAACACGGTGATGGCCGGCACCGGCCGGGTGTCGGCGCTCGGCAGCCTGCAGCAGCAGGCGCTGCTGCAGCAGCGCGCCCTGCTGGACGAGGCCGTGCTCAACCCGCAGAACGACGTGCAGAAGCTGCTGGGCGACTTCTGGGCCAGCGGCATCGACGAGGCCGCGGTGGAGCGCGACGGCGCCCAGCCGATCGCCTCGCTGATCTCGCGCATCAACGCCATCAAGCGCAGCAAGGACGTTGCCCCCTCGATCGCCGCCCTGCACCAGGTGGGCATCCCGGTCGCGTTCAATTTCACCGCCGATCTCGACCTCGGCAACCTCGACCGGCACATCGGCTATTTCTCGCAGGGTGGCCTGGCCCTGCCCGACCCGGCCTTCTACACCCGCGAGGACGCCGACACGCGCGCCCTGCTGGGCCGCTATACCGAGTACGTGGAGAAGATCCTCGCGCTCACCGGCACGCCCGCCGCCCAGCTCAAGGACGAGATGGCGATGGTGCTGGACCTGGAGACCCGCATCGCGCGACTGTCCCGTCCCATCACCTCGCTGCGCGACCCGCGCCAGAACTACGCGCTGGTCCCCACCGAAGGTTTCGCCAAGCAGTTCCGCAACCTCCAGCTGGCCGACTTCCTCGAAGCCCAGGGCGTCACCACCGACACGGTCTCGATGGCGCACCAGGACTACTTCACCCAGCTCGACACGCTGGTGCGCACGCTCAAGCCGGCGCAGTGGAAGGTCTATCTGCGCTACCAGATCGGCAACGCCATGGCGCCCTACCTGTCGAAGGACTTCCGCGAGGCGGATTTCTCCTTCAACGGCCGCGTGCTGCGTGGACTGAACGCACCGCGCGCGCGCGATGCGCAGGTGCTGGACGCGATCAACCGCGCCGCCGGGCCGATGCTGGCCCGCGAATACGTCGCGCGCTACCTGCCCGAGGCCAACCGCTCGCGCGCCGAAACCGTCGCAGGCGGAGTGCGCGACGCCCTGCTGCGTGCGGTCGAGCGCAACAGCTGGATGTCCGAGGCCGCGCGCACCGAAGCCGAGGCCAAACTGCAGGCGCTGGAGATCGAAATCGGCGCGCCGCGCGACGATCTCGACTTCACCGTGCAGCCGATGGGCCGCGCCAGCTTCGGCAGCAACATGCTCATCGCCTCCACCTGGCATCATCGCGAGGAGATGCGCCGCATCGGCCGCGCCAACGCGCAGCGTCGCTGGGACGTGCTGCCGCAGCAGCCCGCGCTCGCCTACGACCTCGCCCACAACCGCCTGATCGTGTCGGCCGCGGCGCTGCAGGCGCCGATCCTGGACATGAGCCAGGACACGGCCGGGCAGTACGGCAGCTTCGGGGCCCTGGTCGGCCACGAACTCAGCCGCGCGGTCGATCTCAAGGGCCAGCTGGTGGACGCCGCGGGCAACATGCGCGCCTGGTGGACGCCCGAAGACCAGGCCGCATTCTCCGCCCACGCCGACCGGCTGGCCACGCAGTACGGTGCCTATCCCTACCCGGCGACCACGGGACTGCGGGTCGATGCCGCGCTGACCCGCGAGCAGAACGTGGCCGACCTGGCCGCTGTGGAACTCGCGTTCGACGCGCTTGCCGCCACCCAGCCGGCGCCTGACAAGGCTGCGAAGGAATCGTTCTTCCGTGCCTGGGCCGCGCTGTGGCGCGAGCAGCTTTCGCCGGAAACCGCCACCGGCAACGCCGCGACCCTGCCGCACGCGCCGGGCCAGTGGCGCGCCAACGGGCCGCTGGTCAACCACCCCGCCTTCGTCGAGACGTTCGGCTGCAAGGCCGGCACCGCGATGGTGCGCAAGACCGAGGAGCAGGTGTCGATCTGGCGCTGAACGCCGACCGGCGCGAGCGCGGCCATGGCCCCCCATGGTCGCGCAGCGCACGGCGGTGTGGGCCGGCTAGACCACGCGCCGGCTAGACCACGCGCCGGATGCGGCGGCCGCCGAAGGGCGGCTGCCCGCGCCAGTGCCGGATCAGCAGCCAGCCGAACAGCATGCCGCCCAGGTGCGCGAAGTGGGCCACGCCCGAACGCGTGCCGGTGACGCCCAGCACCAGTTCGATCAGGCCGTAGACGATCACCAGCGTGCGCGCCTTCATCGGTACCGGCGGGATCAGCAGCATCACCCGCTGGTTCGGGAACAGCATCCCGTAGGCCAGCAGCAGGCCGAACACCCCGCCCGATGCGCCCACCGTGGGGAAGTAGCCGCCGCCGTTGCGCACGCCCCAGGACACCACCAGCAACTGGCACAGGCCGGCACCGATCACGCACACCAGGAAGTAGGTCAGGAACCGGCGCTGGCCCCAGGCGTATTCGAGCTGCGCGCCGAACATCAGCAGCGCCAGCATGTTGAACAGCAGGTGGGCGATGTTGTTCGGGCTGTGCATGAAGCCGTGCGTGAGCAGCTGCCACGGCATGAACGACTGCGGCGCGTACGCGGCCAGCTCCGGCGCCAGCCACGGCCACAGCATCAGCGGATCCAGCGCCGGGCCCAGCAGCAACTGCAGCGCGAACACCGCGCAATTGGCGATCAGCAAGGCCTTGGTGACGGGGGGAAGGTTGGTGAACATCGGCGCTCCTGCACTGGCGCCCATGATAACGGTGGAAGCCCGGGGGGCCGGTCGACGCGGCGGGACGGACTTTCCCGTGAATGCCGGGCAATGCGGATGCGCTCAGCGGGGTGCGGGCCCCCACAGCGCCGCGTCGAGATCGCCGGGCTCGCCCTGCGGCATGCGCACGCGCCCGTTGCGCACCGCCACCCCTTCCGCGCGCAGCCGCCGCACCTGCTCCCGGAAACCCGCCGAACCGGGCGGGAAGGCGATCCTGCCGTCGCTGCGCAGGATGCGGTGCCAGGGCAGGTCCGCATCCTCGTTGCCGGAGAGCAGCCGCGCGACCATGCGCGCGCGTCCGGGCAGGCCCGCCCTGCGCGCGATCTGCCCGTAGCCGGCCACCGCGCCGCGGGGCACGTCACGGATCGCGGCCAGGATGCGCGATGCGGGGAGCGGATCGGCAGACACGACGTCCATCGGCGACTAGGATATCCGCTCCCCTTGTGCGAGCCCCGTCGCGCCATGCAGAACTTCGAACAGATCCGCGGCCACCTCCTCGGCGGCGACTTCCGCGTCACCATGCAGGAGCCGTACGTGCTGTGCGTGGAACTGTCGCTCGACGGCGGGCGCCGCCACCAGGCGATCTTCCTGTCCGAGCTGCAGGACGACGACGGCCGCAACTACCTGCGCACCAGTACCGTGATCGCGCCGATCACCGGCATCGACGCACGCCGCGCGCTGGCCTTCAACTGGAGCACACGGGTGGGCTACCTGGCCATCGGCGAACTCGATGGCGTGCCCTATCTGCAGCTCTGCGAAAACCGCCCCTACGAGGGGCTCACCGCCGCGGAGATCGGCCGTGTGCTGCTCGAGATCGGCGGGATGGGCGACCGCTTGGAGCGCGCACTGTCGGCCGAGGGCGATTTGCTGTGAGGCGGGGATTCGAGATTGGGGATTAGGGATTGGAGAGCGGTCCCGCGCGCCTGCCCTTCCGGATCCCGAATCCCGACTCCCGTATCCCGGCCCCTCAAGCCCAGCCCATGTTCTGCATCAGGCGGAACAGCAGGTAGGCGATACCGCCCGACATCGGGATGGTCAGGATCCAGGCCCAGATCATCTTGTGGACCACGGTCCACTTGATCGCGTTCAGGCGCTTGGCCGTGCCCACGCCCATGATGGCCGACGAGATGTTGTGCGTGGTCGACACCGGGATGCCCAGCGACGAGGCCGCGAGGATCACCGAGGCCGCGCTGGTTTCCGCGGCGAAACCGTGGATCGGGTGCAGCTTGACTAGCTTGTGGCCGAGGGTCTTGATGATGCGCCAGCCGCCGGCCGCGGTGCCGGCCGCCATCACCACGGCGCAGGTGATCTTGATCCAGGTGTCGATATCGCCGTTGGCCAGCGCCTCGTCGGACGGGTGCAGGAATTCCAGCCATCCCGGCAGCACATCCAGCGTGCCCGCGGCCTGGGCGCTGACCAGGGTCAGCGCGACGATCCCCATCGTCTTCTGCGCGTCGTTCATGCCGTGGGCGAAGCCCATGCCGGCCGCGCTGACGATCTGCGCCTTGCCGAAGAAGCCGTTGACCCAGCGCGGGCGGGCGATGCGCGCCAGCCAGCCGCCGCTGCGCGCCATCATCGAGATGACGAAGAACAGCACGCCCATCATCAGGAAGCCCGCGGCGAAGCCCAGCACCGGCGATGACACCATTGGCACGATCACCTTCCACAGCACGCCCGCGCTGCGGTAGACCGGGTCGGCCGGTTCGGACCAGATCACCACGTCGATGTTGTTGGCCGCAGCCGCCAGCGCCGCGCCGATCAGGCCGCCGATCAGGGCGTGCGAGGACGAGGACGGCAGGCCGAACCACCAGGTGATCAGGTTCCAGGTGATGCCGCCCAGCAGCGCGCACAGGATCAACTGCGAGCCGACCTCGATCACGCCCGCGTCGATCAGCCCGGAGGAGATGGTCTTGGCCACCGCGGTGCCGGCCAACGCGCCGATCAGGTTCATCGAGGCGGCCAGGCCCACCGCCTGCATCGGCGAAAGCACCTTGGTGGCCACCACGGTGGCGATCGAATTGGCGGTGTCGTGGAAGCCGTTGATGTATTCGAACACCAGCGCCGTGAGCACCACGATCAGGACCAGGGTCAGCATCGTCGTGGCCCGGTCAGGAATTCTTGAGCACGATTTCGTAGGCGACCACGCCGGCCTCGCGGCAGCGGTCGATGGCCTTTTCCAGGATCTCGAAGAATTCCTTGAGCAGGAACATCTGCAGCGGATCGAGCTTGCCCGAGTAGATGTCCCGGTAGAGCTCGAGCATCAGCCGGTCGGCCTCGTTCTCGAGCGAGCGCAGGCGGTCGTTGAGCTGCTTCATCGGCTCGAGCTTCATGTGCCGGAGCTGCTTGACCATGTCCACGACCACGCCCGAGGCCTGCTCGAGCATCGCCGCACGCGGCGCGAAGTCGATGTGCTCCAGGTGTTGGGTGGCCAGCGAATAGCGGTCGGCGAACTTCTCGATCTGCTTGGGGATCTTGTACAGGGCCGAGCCCAGCGCTTCGATGTCCTCGCGCTCGATCGGGGTGATGAAGCTGTCCACCAGGGCTTGGCTGATCTTGTCCGATGCCTCGCGCTCGCGCAGGCGGGCCAGCTTGAAGGCGTCCAGGGCCGGCTGCCGGTCGGCTTCCCTGAGCATGGCGTGCAAGGCCCGGGCGGCGTCGTTGGCCGCCGTCGCGGCGTCCTCGAGCAGCGAGTAGAACTGGTTGCCCTGTCCGAACATGGTTTGCAAGGAGAACATCGGGGAGATCCCGCCGCCGGGGAGTGGACGGCCTTCGGAGCGGAATTATGACCGCTGGATGACACCTGCCGCCATTGCGGCCGACCCCGGGCCGCGAAATGGCTTCCCGGACAGGGTGTTATGATCCGCTGCCGCGCACCCGTGCCGCGCCGCCGCCCCGATGGACGACGAACCTCCTCCACTGCCCCACCGGCCCCGCCCGGGCCGCCGCCTCTGCCCGGTTTCCGCCTTGACCGCCCCGCTGGCAGCCCGCGTCCCGGCACCCCTTCCGCACCCGACCCGGCAGGCAGCCGATGCTTGAGCTCGCCATCGTCCTGGTCCTGATCGGCTGCAACGCCTTCTTCGCGCTGTCGGAGATGTCGGTGGTCACGTCCCGCAAGGGGCGCCTCCGGCAGCTGGCCGCCGGCCACCGCGGCGCGCGCAAGGCGCTGGAACTGGCCGAGCATCCCGAGCGGTTCCTGTCCACCGTGCAGGTGGGCATCACCCTGATTGGCATCCTCACCGGCATGTTCGGCGGCGATGCCATCGGCGCCCGCATCGGCGGCTGGCTGTTCAGGACGTTCCCGGCCATGGGCGCGAAGATGCCGTTCTTCGACGGCACCTACGCGGCGGTGACGGGTACCGTGCTCGCGGTCGGCCTGATCACCTACCTGAGCATCGTCCTGGGCGAACTGGTGCCCAAGCGGCTGGCCCTGCTGGCGCCGGAGCGGCTGGCCGCCGCGGTCGCCCTGCCGATGCACTGGCTGTCGCGCATTGCCAGCCCGGCAGTGCGCCTGCTGGGCGCCTCGGTAGCCGCGATCCTGCGCCTGCTGCGGCTGAACGACACCGAGGCCGGCCAGGTCACGGAAGAGGAGATCCGGCTGCTGGTGAGCGAGAGCCACGAGCAGGGCGTGATCGACGCCGACGAGCGCAACATGATGAACCGGGTACTGCGCCTGGGCGACCGGACCGCGGCCAGCCTGATGACGCCGCGCACGCGCATTGCCTGGCTGGACGTGGCGGAGGGCTTCGAGGAAAACCTGGCGCTGATGCGCGCTACCCCGTTCTCGCGGTATCCAGTGTATCGCGGCAACGACGCCGACGTGGTCGGCATCCTCGAGATCAAGTCGCTGATCGACCGCCTGGAAGAGCCCGAATTCGATCTGTTCAAGTATCTGCGCGAGCCGCTGTTCGTCTCCGAATCGACCCCTGCGCTGAAGCTGCTGGAGATCCTGCGCGAGGAGCAGTACTCGCTGGCGCTGGTGGTCGACGAATACGGCGACGTGGCCGGCCTGGTCACGGTCAACGACGTGCTGGAAGCGGTGATCGGGCGAACCCAGACCGGCGAGGGCCCGGACGCGGTGTCGCAGGTCACCACCCGCGACGACGGTTCGCTGCTGGTCGACGGCGGTGCCTCGGTGGAAACGGTGCGCGAGCTGATCGGGATCGGCGCGCTGCCGGGCGAGGACGAGCACGACTATCACACCGCGGCCGGCATGGTGATCGCCCGTTTCGGGCGCATTCCCAACGTCGGCGAGCATTTCGAATGGGGCGGCTGGCGCATCGAGGTGGTCGACCTGGATGGCCCCCGGATCGACAAGCTGCTGCTGCAGCGTGTGGATGCGGGCGATCGTGAGCACTGAGGACCCCGCCACTTCCACCGGCCGCGCGGCGGCCGGCCCCCTCGGCACGCGGGAGCTGTTCGATGCGCTGGCCAGCGGCGACGGCGAGGATCACCTGCGGCTGGAGGACCTGCTGGCCGGATTGAGCCGGCAGGTGTTCGGCATGCTGCTGTTCGTGTCGACCCTGCCCGCGTTCATCCCCATCCCGGGCGTCGGTGGCGCGATCAGCGGCCCGGCGACGGTGCTGGTGGGCGTGCACCTGCTGGTCGGGATGCGCCGCCTGTGGCTGCCGCGCTTCGTCGCCCGCCGCGGCCCGCGCCGCGCCACGCTGCAGGCGTTCCAGCGCACGATCGATCCATGGCTGACGCGCCTGGAGCGCGTGGTCAAGCCGCGCCTGACCGCGATCATCGAGCACCGCGCCGCGGCGATGTTCACCGGCCTGCTGTTGGTGCTGCTCGGCATCCTGCTGGCGCTGCCGATCCCGTTCACCAATTACCTGTTCGGCAGCCTGCTGCTGGTCTACGCCTTCGCCCTGCTCGAGCGCGACGGCGGGCTGATGCTGGCGTGCTGGGTGGCGGGCATCGTCGCGATCGTGGTGTTCGGCGTCCTCAGCGGCGCACTGGCGACGGCGGCGACGCAGTGGCTGGGGGGCCTGTTCGCGTAACGCGCGGGCAACCGTCTCCGCGACGCGCCTCGCGTCTTGCCGGCCGATGCGGGCTCAGGGCCGGCCCGGCGAACCTCAGCCCAGCAGCCGCACGAACTCGGCGTTGGCCACCGGATGGCCCAGCCAGAACCCCTGGGCCATGTCGCAGCCGCGCTCGCGCAGGATGGCGTACTGCCCTTCCTTCTCCACGCCCTCGGCCACGACCTGGATCCCCAGCGAATGGGCCATCGCGATGATCGCCGTGGTGAGCGCGAGGTCGTCCGGATCGCGCAGCACGTCGGCGATGAAGCTGCGGTCGATCTTGACCCCGTCCACCGGCACCCGGCGCAGGTGACTGAGGCCGGAGAAACCCGTGCCGAAGTCGTCCAGCCACACCTTGACCCCGGTGTTGCGCAGCCGCGCCAGCACGCTGCTCACGCGCGCCTCGTCGGCGATCACCGCGGTCTCGGTCAGTTCGATGTGCAGGTGATGCGGGGCCAGGCCGCTCTCGCGTAGCACCGACTCGGTGAGCGCGGCCAGGTCGCCGGCCCGCAGCTGGCGCGGCGACACGTTGACCGAAACGAACAAGCCCTGCGCGCCGGGCACGTTGCGCTGCCAGCCGCGCGCGTCCATGCAGGCCGCGCGCAACACCTGCGGGCCGATCGCCTCGATCAGGCCGCTCTGCTCGGCCACGTCGACGAACAGCGCCGGCGACACCTGGCCATGATCGGGGTGCCGCCAGCGCAGCAGCGCCTCGGCACCGACCAGCTTGCCGTCCGACAGCCTGTACAGCGGCTGGTAGGCCAGGCTCAGCTCGCCGCGCTCCCAGGCCCCCCGCAGGTCCTGCTCCATCCGCACGCGCCGCTCCACCGCCTGATCCATCACCCGGCTGTAGAAGCGGTGGCAGCTCTTGCCCGCCACCTTGGCCTGGTACATGGCGATGTCGCCGTTCTTGAGCAGGGCCGGCACGTCGACGGCATCGTCCGGAAACAGTGCAATGCCGATCGAGATGCCCAGGAACACCGGCCGCCCGCGCACCGCGATGGGCCGACCCAGTTCCTCCACCAGCACGTCCGCCAGACGCCCGGCGCGCTCGCGGATGTCGCTGCCGGCATCGCCCTGCAGCAGGATCACGAACTCGTCGCCGCCGAAGCGGGCCAGCACCGCGCCCTCGCCGCCATGCAGCGCGATCACCTCGCCTATGCGGCCGGCGAACTGCATCAGCACCTCGTCGCCGGCATCGTGGCCGATGGTGTCGTTGACGCGCTTGAAATCGTCGATGTCGGTGAACAGCAGCGCCAGCTGCCGCGCGGCGCCATTGCTCTCGGCCACGCGCTGGTCGAGCATCTCGCGGAACGCCAGCCGGTTCGACAGGCCGGTCAACGCGTCGGTGTACGCCATGCGGCGGATGTCGCGGTCGTGGCGAAGAATGCTGTCGCGCATGTGCGAGAACGCGCGTACCAGGTCGCCGATCTCGTCGGCGCGGCGGGTGGCCGGCACGGCCGTATCGAAGTTCCCGGCCTCGATGCCGCGCGCGGCATCGGCCAGTTGCCGGATCGGCGACACCAGCCTGCGCTGCACCACCAGCCCGATACCCGCCAGCAATGCCACCAGGCCGGTCAGCAGCAGGCCCACCCAGAGCAGCTGGCCGCGGCTGACCTCGCGCAGGCGGCCGGACATGATGCCGCCGATCTGGCGTTCGTCGGCCTTGACCGCCTCCAGCGAGTAGCCCACGCGCACGCCGCCCAGGCGCTGGTCGCCGATGCGGATGGGCGCGGCGATGTCGAGCAGCTGCCCGGTGGCCTGCACGTGGGCGCCGGTGATCGACAGCACCTCGTAGGCCAGCGGATCGGACATCGTCTGGCCGTAGGTGGAGATGTCCGGGCTGCCGTCGTGGATCACCTGGCCGTCGTTGTCGTAGACGATGACGTAACTCACGTCCGGCTGGCGCAGCGTCTGCCGCAGCGACGACCCGATCGCATCCAGATCGAAGTAGTACAGCGGGTTGACCAGCGAATCGGCCAGCTGCAGCACCTGGGCCTCGCCCTGCGACAGCAGGCGCCGGGACGAGAAGTCGTCGATCGCCTGCAGGCCCAGGGTGCGCACCTCGCTGTGCAGCTCGTTCTGGCGCTGCAGCACCAGCGCCACCAGCGCCAGGGTCACCAGCAGCACCCCGGCGGCCAGCAGCGCGAAGCGCGCCTGCAGCCCGAAACGGGTGCGCGTCATTCGACCTCCCTGGAAACGCGCGCCACGCCCTGGCGCAACTGCATCAGGGCGGCGGTGGTCTCCTCGTCGATCGGGACGAAGCGAGTGGTCTTGAAGAAGCGCAGCAGCGCCTCGCGCGCGTCCGGGTCGGCGGCGGCGCCGGCCAGGACCTCGCGCAGCCGCTCGCGCACGCGCGGATCGAGGTCGCCCCGCACCATCTCCAGCGCGCGCGGGAACTGCCCGCTCTCGCGCACGATGCGGAAGTCGCGGCGGTAGGAGGGGGGCACCCGCTTGGGATTGACCCAGTCCAGATTGCTCATCGCGCCGGCATCGACCAGGCGCTTGTGCACCCAGGCAGAGACGTTGAGCTCGGAGCGGCCGAACACATAGCCCACCGAATCCGGTCCTGGCCGGTCCATCGGCGAGAGCAACACTTCGAGGCGCAGGCCGATGTCGAGCAACTCGTCGGCGGGCACGTAGTAGGCGCTGGTCGAGGACCGGTTCTGGAACGCGATGCTGCGTCCGCGCAGGTCGGCCAGCTCGCGCACAGGGCTGTCCTTGCGGACGAAATAGACGGTGTGGTAACGGGCCACGCCGTCGCGCTCGGTCATCAGCAGCGGGAGTGCGCCGGCGCGGTCGGCGAGCGCCATGGCGGTGCCGGCAGTTTCGGTGACCCAGTCCACCCGGCCGCGGCGCATGTAGCTCTGCATCTGCTGGGCATCGCGCGCCATGAGGACGCGGCCTTCGCGGATGCCGACATCCGCCATGCGCGGGACCACGTAGTCCAGCAGCGGCCTGAGCTGGTCGTAATGCGCCTTGGGATCGTCGCTGATGCGGCCCAGCACCAGCACCCCGTCGTCGGCCAGTGCCGGCTGGAGCATGACGAGCCAGAGCACCAGCGACAGCAGGAGATGGAGGGAACCGGATGGAGACACTGACAAGGGACGGTTCCGCTGCGGCTCGGGTGCTCGTACGGCGGCGAGCCTAGCCGAAAACCACGCCCGCCGGTAGCGCGGGCCGGCAGGCGCGCGCATGCCGGCCGGGCCATTCCGTGTCCTGACGGGTCACGGTCTGCGACATGCCCATGGGCTCAGCCGCCACTGGCGCCGCGTTCTCCCGCCAGCCGCGCCATGCGCTGGGCGTCTGCCAGTACCCCGCGCAGCAGGCGTACATCCCGATCGTCGAGCTGGCTGCGCAGGAAGATGCGGCGCAGCTTGCGCATCGCCGATTCGGGCGCGCGCCCCTTGTGGAAGTCGATGGCGTCGAGCGTGTCGGCCAGCTGCGCGAAGAACCCTTCCAGCTCCGCATGGCTCGCCGGCACGTCGCCATCGGCCGCGGGCAGCGCCGGCGCCGCGGCGCGCCGGCCGAGCATGGCCAGGCGCAACTCGTAGCAGAGCACCTGCACCGCGGCCGCCAGGTTGAGCGAGCTGTACACCGGATCGGCGGGAATATGCACCGCCGCATGGCATAGCTGCAGCTCGGCGTTGTCCAGGCCCGTGCGCTCGCGTCCGAACACCAGGGCGGCCGAGGTACCGTTGCCGACGGTCGCCAGCGCGCGCGAGGCCGCCTCGCCGGGCAACAGTTCGTCGAGCGCGATGCGCCTGCTGCGCGCGGTACATCCCAGCACCAGGCGGCAATCGGCCACGGCTTCGGCCAGGGTCGATACCCGCGTCGCGGCCTCGAGCACGTCGTCGGCGCCGGCGGCCATCGCCACGGCGTCGGCATGGGGGTAACGCTCCGGGGCGACCAGCACCAGCTGGCGCAGCCCCATCGTCTTCATCGCGCGTGCGGCCGCGCCGATGTTGCCGGGATGCTGGGTGCCGACCAGGACGATGCGGAGCCGGTCGGCCGCGTGCAGGAGTTCGCTCATGGCGCGGATGGTAAACTGCGCGACCGGCCCTGGCGCCGGCCTGCTCTTTCCCCCTGCCCGCCTGTCCCACGGAGTTCCCCCGATGCTTGCCCCCGCCGTCAATGTCATGGTCAAGGCCGCGCGCGCCGGGGGCAACGTGCTGCTGCGCCACATGCACCGCCTGGACGCGCTGAACGTGGTGGAAAAGGACCGGCTGGACTACGCCTCCGAGGTGGACGGCCTGGCCGAGGAAGCCATCGTCAAGGAACTGCGCCGGGCCAATCCGGACTACGCCATCCTCGGCGAGGAAGGCGGCGCACAGAAGGGCAACCGCGGCCCCAGCCGCTACACCTGGGTCATCGATCCGCTCGACGGCACCAGCAACTACCTGCACGGAATCCCGCACTGGTGCGTTTCGATCGCGCTGTGCGAAGGGCCTGAGCCGCTGCACGCGGTGGTGTTCGATCCGCTGCGCAACGAACTGTTCACCGCGTCCCGCGGCGCCGGCGCCCAGCTCAACGAGAAGCGCGTGCGCGTCTCCGAGCGCAAGGAGCTGTCCGGCGCCATGCTGGTCACCGGCTTCCCGCCGCGCGAACGCAAGCGCGCCGATGCGCAGCTGGACTGCCTGAAGGTGCTGCTGCGCGAGGCCGAGGACGTGCGCCGCACCGGCTCGGCCGCCCTCGACCTGGCGTGGGTGGCCGCAGGCCGCTGCGACGCCTATTTCGAAGCCGGGGTCCAGCCCTGGGACATCGCCGCGGGCGTGCTGCTGGTGCGCGAGGCAGGCGGCCGCGTAACCGACTTCCGCGGTGCGCCGACCGGGCCGATGCACGTGGCGATGGGCACGGGCCGGCCGCTGATGGCCGGCAACCTCCGGGTCACCGAGGCGCTGCAGAAGGTCATCGTGTCCTCCGGCTACGCGGCGACGTTCGACTGAGGTTTGCTGCGGCGAAGACCAGGCGATCGGGCCGCCCTGCAACCTGCGTCCAGGTCGGCGCCCGTCGCCCCGGCCTGAGCGGAACAGCCTTTCGCCTTGTCCGACATGGGTGGGATCGACGTGCTCCCGCCGCGCATTGCAGACCGGGCAGAAGACACAAGCGTCTGGCTCTGCCGGGCGTCGGCTACGGACATCCCCAGCTGCGAATGTCCTCCGGCAACGGCCTTCGGCCGTCGCCTCCCCCTTGATTTCGCAGCTGGGGGTGTCCGCATCCGCCTGTGGAGTCCTCGGACTCCTTGCTGATCGCTGCGCCAGGTCCGCATGGCGACTGCCGCATCCGAAGCCCGATGCCGACGCCCTCAGTGAGCGTCTTCCTCTTGATTTCACAGGCGGGGCATTCGCATCCGCCCGCAAACACCCCAGGCGCGTCGTAGATCGTCCAGCCGCGCCGGAGCGGCAACCACTGCCTCCGGAGTCATGTGACGCTGCGGCCGGCAAGCCTGCGCAGCGAAATCAAGGAGGAGGCATCCGCCGCAGGCGGATGGCGGGGGACATTCGCGGAGCAGGCCTGCCGGTCGCAGCGGCTCCCAAGTTCGCGACGCCGTGTGGCGAAGCGCTCCGCGGATTGACGAACCCACTGGCCAACCGAGACAGCAGGAATGAGCAAGAATGTCCTCAAGCAACGGTCTTAGGTGTTCGCCGCCCCTTGATTTCGCAGCCGGGGGTATCCGCATCCGCCTGCAAACACCACAGGCGCGTTGGAAATCGTCCAGCCGCGCCGGTGCGGCAACCACTGGCTCCGGAGCCATGTGACGCTGCGCCCGGCAGGCCTGCGCAGCGAAATCAAGGAGAAGGCATCCGCCGCAGGCGGATGCCGGGGGACATTCGCGGAGCAGGCCTGCCGGCTGCAGCGGCTCCCCGAGTTCGCAACGCCACGCGACCAAGCGGCCCACGACGGACTCGCGAACGCCCACCACGCCGCCCGCAAGAACAGTTCATACGAACAGGAAGGCCGCGCAATGCGCGGCCTTCTGCGTTGCGGCGTCCGGTCGCAGTGCCCCGCCCTTCCGGATCACCCATCACGGACCGCCATCCGCACCGGCCCTCACGGCCTGCGCGCGAGCGCCTCCTCGTCGCGGGCCTTGGGCAGCAGGTCCTGCTTGCTCACTCGCAGCACGCCGAAGGTGAGCAACGGACAGGCCACCAGGATCGAGGACGCGGTGCCGATCACGATGCCGATCATCATCGCCTCGGACATGCCCTCCAGCGAACCGCCGCCGTAGATGTACAGCGCCAGCACGGTCAGGAACGCCACCACCGAGGTGATGATCGTGCGCGACAGGGTCTGGTTGATCGACATGTTGAGAATCTCCAGCGACTCGCCGCGCATGCCCCGGAAGTTCTCGCGCACGCGGTCGAAGACCACGATGGTGTCGTTGATCGAGAAGCCCATCACCGTCAGCAGGCCCGCCAGCAGGGTCAGGTCGAACTCGCGGCCCGCCAGCGAGAACCAGCCGGCCACGATCACCACGTCGCCCAGCGTGGTGACGATCGCCGACACCGCGAACTTCCATTCGAAGCGGAAGGCGATGTAGATCAGGAAACCCAGCACCACGAACACGATCGCGTAGATGCCCTTCTTCGCCAGGTCCTGGCCTACCTGCGGACCGACGAACGAACGTCCCTTGATCGTGGCCGGGTTGTCCTCGGTGCCGGCGGCGCGAAGCACGTCGTCCGCGGTCCGGTTGATCGCCTCCGCGTCGCTGCCACCGTCCTTGGGCTGCAGCCGGATCATCAGGTCCGAGCCGGTGCCCATGGTCTGCACCTGCGCGCCGGGATAGCCGGCGGCCTCCAGGCGCTCGCGCACCGCGTCCACGTCGGCCGGCTTCTCGAACAGCAGCTCTACCGAGGTGCCGCCGGTGAAGTCCAGCGCGTAGTTGAAGCCGTTGACCGCGATCTGCACGATCGAGGCGACCATCATCACCAGCATGAAGATGACCGTAATCCAGCGCCAGCGCATGAAGTCGATGCGGGTGTTGGCCGGGATGAGCTGAATCGGGAAAAGTGCCATGTGTCTTCCAGTGGGTCCGGCGATCAGATGGCGATCGACTTGAGCTTGCGACGGCCGCCGTAGAGCAGCGTGGCCACGCCCCGGGAAACGGTGACCGCGGTGAACACCGAGGTCAGGATGCCGATCAACATCGTCACCGCGAAGCCGCGCAGCGGGCCGGTGCCGAAGGCGTACAGCGCCACGCCCGCCAGCAGCGCGGTCATGTTGGAGTCGAAGATGGTGCCCGAGGCCTTGTCGTAGCCGGTGGCGATGGCGGTGCGTGGCGGCAGACCGGCGCGCAACTCCTCGCGGATACGCTCGTTGATGAGCACGTTCGCATCCACCGACATGCCGATCGACAGCGCCAGGCCGGCAAAGCCCGGCAGGGTCATGGTGGCGCCGAACATCGACATCACCGCCACCACCATCAGCAGGTTGAGCAGCAGCGCCACGCAGGTGATCAGGCCGAACATGCGGTAGTACAGCGCGAAGAACACCAGGGTGAACATGAATGCGTACATCACCGCCTGGGTGCCGCGCGCCACGTTCTCGGCGCCGAGCGTCGGCCCGATCACGCCTTCCTCCACGAAGTCCATCGGCGCGGCCAGCGCACCGGCCTTGAGCTGCTTGGCCAGCGCGGCGGCTTCCTCGCGGCTCAGGCCGGTGGTCTGGAAGTCCTTGCCGAACACGCCGCGGATGGTCGAGGAGCTGATCACGCGCTCCTCGGTGCGCGACGAGCGCACCTCCTCGCCGTTGACCATGGTCACGGTCGGGATGCGCTCGACGTAGACGATACCGAGGCGATTGCCCACGTTCTCGAGGGTGTGGTCGAGCATCCGCTTGCCGCCCGCCGCATTGAGCGTGATCGAGACCGCAGGCATGCCGGTCTGCGGATCGACCTGCGGCTGCGCGTTGACCAGTTCGTCGCCGGCCACCAGCAGGCGCCGCGACAGCAGCAGCGGCTGCCCGTTCTGGTCGTAGTAGATGCGCGAGCCGGCCGGCACGTTGTTGTCGGCCAGGGCCGCCGCGGCCTGGTTCTCGTCGCCGGTGACGGCGCGGAACTCCAGGGTGGCGGTGGCGCCGATCAGGCGCTTGGCCTCCGCGGTGTCCTGCAGGCCCGGCAGCTGGATCACCAGGCGGTCCTCGCCCTGGCGCTGCAGCGAGGGCTCGGCCACGCCGATGGCGTTGATGCGGTTGGCGATGACGTTGCGGTTCTGCTCGATGGCGTCGGTGGCGATACGGTTCAACTCGCCCTCCGACAGGCGCACGCTGATGCGGTTGCCGTCGACGTCCAGGGTCGGGCCGCTGGTGGCCAGCGCCGCGCCGCCGCCGAGGCCGCCCATCGCCGTGACGATCTCGCTGCGCGCGCGCGCGGCATCGGCGGCGTTGGCCAGGGTGACCAGGATGCTGCCGTCCGGCCGCCGGTCGGCGCCGGTGTAGCCGATCCGGGCCTCGCGCAGCGCCGTGCGGATGGCGTCGGCGTAGCCGTCGAGGCGCTTTTCCAGCGCCGCCTTCTGGTCGACCTGCATCATGAAGTGCACGCCGCCCTGCAGGTCCAAGCCCAGCGACATCGGCCGTGCGCCCAGCTTTTCGAGCCAGGCCGGCGTGGTCGGCACCAGGTTCAGCGCGGCCGAGTAGTCCTGCCCCAGCGCAGGGCGCAGCACGTCGGAGGCGCGGGTCTGGGTGGACGCATCGGGCAGGCGCACCAGTACCTGGTCGCCCTCCAGCGTGATCGAGCGAGCGCTCACGCCGGCTTCGGTCAGCAGCCCTTCCACGCGCTGTACCAGGGCCTCGTCCACCACCGCCGCCGGGCGGTTCTTGGTGACCTGCACCGAGGGATCCTTCTGGTAAAGGTTCGGCAGCGCATAGAGCGCGCTGAACAGCACCACGATCAGGATGAGGGCGTATTTCCAGCGGGGAAATTCAAGCATTGCAGGTATCGCCTGGCGAAAGGGGGCGCACCCCCGGGGGCCGGTCCCCGACGCATCGGGGAACCGTCACGGCATCGCGCCGTCCGCGGGACTGCCGCGGTGATGGGTCCTCGGCCTCAGGCCGACTTGAGCGTGCCCTTGGGCAGCACGTTGCCGATGGCGCCGCGCTGCAGGCGGATCTCGACGCGATCGGCGATCTCCACGGTCACGAAGCTCTCGCCCAGCGCGCGCACCACGCCTGCGATGCCGCCGCTGGTGATCACCTCGTCGCCGACCGCCAGCTTGTCGATCATGGCGCGGTGTTCCTTCTGCTTCTTCATCTGCGGGCGGATCATCAGGAAGTACATGACCGCGAACAGGATCAGGAACGGCAGCACGGCGCCCATCAGGCTCGGGGCGGCGGGCGCACCGGCGGCCTGGGCGTGGGCCGGGGCGATGAGCAGGTCAAGCAGGTTCATGGCGACATCCGTCGGAAAAATAGCGGGGAATTATGCCACGGCCCCGGCGCGCCCCGACGCGGGACCCGGGCGGCCGGCGGCCGGCGGCCGGCGGACCTGCGGCCCGGGGCCGGGCGCCGCGGCGCAGGCCGGGACGGTCCCGGCAGCCGCTAGCGCGGCAGCCGCAGCGCGTGGAAGGACTCGCGGAAGGCGGAGAAGGTTCCCGCCGCGATGGCCGCGCGCATGTCGGCCATGAGCTTCTGGTAGTGCCACAGGTTGTGCAGGGTGCCCAGGATCGGGCCGAGCATCTCGTTGCAGCGATCCAGGTGCCGCAGGTAGGCGCGGCTGTAGCCGCCGGCGCAGGCCGGGCAGCCGCAGCCCTCCTCGATCGGCCGCAGGTCCCGCTCGTACTTCGCGTTGCGCACCCGCACCACGCCGGTGGACGTGAAATAGTGGCCGTTGCGCGCGTTGCGGGTCGGCATCACGCAGTCGAACATGTCCACCCCGCGGGCCACGGCCTCGACCAGGTCCTCCGGCCGCCCCACGCCCATCAGGTAGCGCGGGCGGTCGCTCGGCAGCTGCGGACAGGTGTGCTCGAGCATGGCGTTGCGCTCGTCCTCGGTCTCGCCCACCGCCAGGCCGCCGATGGCGTAACCGTCGAAACCGATCCGCTGCAGGCCCTCGGCCGAGCGCGTGCGCAGATCGTGGTGCACGCCGCCCTGCACGATCCCGAACAGGGCCGCGTCATTGCCCTCGTGGGCACGTCGGGACCGCTCCGCCCAGCGCAGCGACAGCTCCATCGAGCGCTCGATCACGCGCTTGTCGACCGGCTTGCCGTCGACGTTCACCGGCGGGCACTCGTCGAAGATCATGACGATGTCGCTGCCCAGCACCTTCTGGATGTGCATCGACTCCTCGGGACCGAGGAAGACCTTCGAGCCATCGGTCGGCGCCGCGAAGGTGGCGCCGGCCTCGGTGATCTTGCGCCGGTGCGCCAGCGAGAACACCTGGAAGCCGCCGGAGTCGGTCAGGATCGGGCCATCCCAGCGCGCGAATCCATGCAGGCCGCCATGCGCCTGGATCACCTCCAGGCCGGGGCGCAGGAACAGGTGGAAGGTGTTGCCCAGGATGATCTGCGCGCCGGTCTCGCGCACCTGCTCCGGCAGCATGCCCTTGACCGTCCCATAGGTGCCCACCGGCATGAAGGCCGGCGTCTCCACCACCCCGCGCGGAAACGTGAGCCGGCCGCGGCGCGCGGCGCCGTCGGTGCTGAGGAGATCGAACTGGAGGCGGGACATGGGCTGGGCAGGGTTCAATGGGTGATGGACGCAGGGCGCGCGGCACCCCGCGGCCGGCTTGCGCCGGCGCCTCCGTGCGGCGGCGAGCCGCGACCGGCGTCGCGGCACGGGGGCGGCGCAGGCCGTGCGCTGGAAGATGAGGGGGGCGACGCCCCGGCACGGGCGATGTGCACGGCAGGGGGGCGCATATTGTAGGCGCAGCACCGCGACCGCCGCGGCTACGCGAATCGCACCAGCCCGTCCTGCAGCAGCCGCAGCGCCAGCCGGGCCCCGGCCGGATGCGTGATGCCCTCCGGCAGGTCGGCCTCGACCGTCTGCCCGCCCGCCAGGCGCAGCAGCGCCACCCGGCCCGGTCCACGGAAGGAGACCGCCACCACCTCGGCCTCGATCGTGCCGTCCGGATCGGGCAGCAGCCGATCCGGACGCAGCAGCACCCGGCCGCCGCCCGCCAGGCCCAGCGCGGACGCCGGAACCACGCAGCCGCGCCCGATGAAACCGGCCACGAACGGATCGACTGGCCGGGCGTACAGCGTGGCCGCGTCGGCCCACTGCAGGATGCGTCCCCGGTCCATCACGCCGATCGCATCGGCCATCGCGAAGGCCTCGGCCTGGTCATGCGTGACCAGCAGCGCGGTGGTCCCGGTACGGCGCAGGATCGCGCGCAGCTCCGCGGCCAGGTGCTCGCGGGTATCGATGTCCAGGTTGGAGAAGGGCTCGTCGAGCAGCAGCAGCGCGGGCGACGGGGCCAGCGCGCGCGCCAGCGCCACGCGCTGCTGCTGGCCACCGGACAGCTCGTGCGGCCAGGCGCCTGCACGATCGGGCAGGCCCACCAGCGCCAACATCTCGGCCACGCGCGCCTCGCGTTCGCGGTGCGGCCACCGCACCAGCCCGAAGCCGACGTTGCGCGCCACGTCTAGGTGCGGGAACAGCGCATAGTCCTGGAACATCATGCCGACCCCGCGCCGTTCCGGCGCCAAGGTCAGTCCGACTGCCGACAGCACCGTTCCGTCCAGCGCGAGCTCGCCGGCCTGCAGGGGTTCGAATCCTGCGATCGCGCGCAGCACCGTGGTCTTGCCGCAGCCCGAGGGGCCGAGCAGGCACCCGACCTCGCCCCGCGCCAGGTCCAGCGACAGCCCGTCGACCACGGTCCTGGGGCCGGCCGGCGTCGGGTACGCCACGCGGATATCGCGCAGTTCAAGCAGCGCCGCGCCTGCCGCTCCGCTCATCGCACCGCCCCCTCGCGCGCGTAGGCCAGGCCGGTGCGCGCCAGCAGGATGACCGGCAGCAGGCCGGCCAGCACGATCAGCAGGGCGGCCACCGCGCCGTCCTCGTAGGCGCCGCGGGCGGCATCGGCGTAGAGCCAGGTGGCCAGGGTTTCGAAGTTCAGCGGCCTCAGCAGGAGGGTGGCCGGCAGCTCCTTCATCGCGTCGACGAACACCAGCAGCGCCGCCGCCGCGAGCGCCGGACGCAGCAGCGGCAGGTGCACGTGCCACAGCATCGCCGCAGGCGCATGGCCCAGGCCGCGCGCGGCCTGGTCGAGCGATACCGGAATCCGCGCGAGGCCGGCCTCGGTGCCGCCGGCGGCGATGATCGCGAAACGCAGCGCATAGGCCAGCACCAGGGCCGACACCGAGCCCATCAGCAGCATCCGCGGCGGGATCCCGGCCCATTCCAGCAACTGGTTGCCGCCTGCGTCGAACCAGGCCAGCGGCGCCAGCAGACCGATCGCCAGCACCGTGCCCGGCACCGCATATCCCAGGCTGCCCGCACGCAGCGCAAGCTCGGCCAGGCGCGGCGCGCGGCGCGCCTGCGCCAGGCGCAGCGCCCAGGCCAGCACCAGGCCGGCGCCCACGGTCAGGGCGGTGGCCAGCGCCGCCACCCGCAGCGTGTTCCATGCGCTGGACCACAGCATCGGCGAGACGCCGCCGCCCTGCCCCAGCCGCTGCCAGGTTTCGGCCAGCAGGTAGGCGGTGGGCGCGACGAAGCCGACCAGGACCGGCAGCACCGCCAGGGCCAACGCCAGCCAGGCCGCGGCCCCATCCAGGCGCTGGCGCTGCATCGGCCTCGGCCGTAGCGTGCTGGCATAGCGCTGGCGGCTGCGTCCATGCCGTTCCAGCGCGATCAGCGCCATCACCAGCAGCAGCATGGCCAGCGCGATCTGGGCCGCGCCCGGCAGGTCGCTGCGCGTGATCCAGGTGGTGTAGACCGAGACGGTGAGCGTCTGCACGCCGAGGAACTCCGAGGCGCCGATGTCGTTGAGCGTCTCCAGCAGGGCCAGCGCCGCGCCGATCGCGATCGCCGGCCGCGCCAGGGGCAGCGCCACCCGCCCGAACAGCGCCACCCGCCCGGCGCCGAGCGTGCGCGCCGCTTCCAGCAGGCTGGCCGCCTGGGTCATGAACATCGCGCGGGTGGTCATGTACACGTAGGGATAAAGCACGAAGCCCAGCAGCACGATGCAGCCAGCCAGGCCGCGGATGTCGGGCAGGCGGAAGTCGCGCGGGCTGTCCACGCCCAGCAGCGTGCGCAGCAGCGACTGCACCGGCCCTAGCGGGTGCAGCAGGTCGAGGTAGGCGTAGGCGACGATGTAGGTCGGCACCGCGAGCGGCAGCAGCAGCGCCCAGGCCATGGTCGCGCGGCCGGGAAATTCGTAGGCGGTCACCAGCCAGGCCGCACCGGTGCCCAGCGCCACCACCAGCGTGCCCACGCCCAGCAGCAGCAGCAGCGTGTTCCAGGCCGCGCGGGGCAGCACATTGGCCGCGATATGGGACCAGAGTCCCTCGCTGCCCTGCGCCGCGGTCCAGGCCAGCGCCAGCAGCGGCAGCAGGACCCCGAGAGCGATCAGCACCGCCGCCAGCAGCCAGCCGTCCACGCGCGGGCGGGCGCGCGGGACGCGGGAGGGCACGGCGACGGCCAGGGCGGTCATTGCGGCACTACGGCGGGGTGGTGGCGGTCAGGTCGATAGCGGGAGGAGGCAGCGGCCGCCGGGCTGGCGCGTCATCGACGAGACCGCGCGGGCTTGGGCAGTCCGGGCACCGCACGGACTGCCGCCACCGGCCGCAGGGCACGCCCGGCTTGGCCGCGAGCCACCATCAGGCATCAATTGTCGAACCCGACACGGTCCACCAGCTCGCTGGCCTGCTTGCGGTAGCGCGCGACCTCGGTCAACGGCAGCGCGTCGATCTTCATCTCGCCGAAGCTGGCCACCACTGGATCGAGTTCCACGCCGGCCTTCACCGGATACTCGTAGTTGGCCTTCGCATACAGGCTCTGCGCCTCGTCCGAGACCAGGTATTCGAGCAGCTTCACCGCGTTGTCGCGGTTGGGTGCGTGCGCCGCCACCGCAGCGCCGCTGATGTTGACATGGGTTCCGCCATCGGCAGCACTGGCGAACACCGGGCGGACCACCTGGATCGCCTCGCCCCACTGGTGCTGCTCGCTGCCGGGCTCGGCGTTCTTCATGCGGCCGACGTAGTAGGCGTTGGCGATGCCGATGTCGCAGATCCCGGCCAGGATGTCGCGGGCCACGTCGCGGTCGCCGCCGGCGGCCTTGCGCGCCAGGTTGTCCTTGACTCCGCGCAGCCATTCCTCGGTCTTTTCCGCGCCGGCGTGGGCGATCATCGCCGCGATCAGGCTGGTGTTGTACGGGTGCTGGCCGGAACGGATGCACACGCGGCCCTTCCACTGCGGATCGGCCAGCTGCTCGTAGCTGAAGCCGTCGAGCTGCAGGTCCTTGTCGGCGTACAGGATGCGGTCGCGCAGCGACAGCGCGAACCACTGTCCTTCGGCGCCGCGCAGGTGGGCGGGCACCGCGTCGGCAAGAACCTGCGACTGCACCGGCTGGGTCTGGCCGTTGTCCACCAGGTCCAGCAGGTTGCCGGTGTCGACCGTCATCAGCACGTCGGCCGGCGAACGCTGCCCTTCCGCGCGTACGCGCTCGAGCAGGCCATCGCGCACGAACACGGTATTGACCTTGACCCCCGAGGATGCGGTAAAAGCGTCCAGCAGCGGCTGGATCAGGCCCGGCTCGCGGGTGGTGTAGAGGTTGACCTCGCCGGGCGCGGCCTGGGCGGCATCGGCCGCCGGTGCCGATGCAGGCGCCTGGGGCTCGCGCTGCCCGCAGGCGGCCAGCAGGACCAGGGCCGCGAGTGCGGGTACGCGGACGGCAAAGGCAGGACGCATCATCGACTCCTCAGTGTTCGGGGGCGCAGGGCCGAGGGGCCGCCGCGGAAATGAGAATTGTACTCATCCGCTTCCTTCACGGCACCCTGCCCGGCCCTGGCACGGACAATCCGTCCATCAGGCGGCGAAGCGGTGCCCCAGCAACAGCATCGCGTCGCCGTAGGAGAAGAACCGGTACCGCTCGCGTACCGCGTGCGCATACGTGGCCAGGATCCGTTCGCGCCCGGCGAAGGCCGACACCAGCATCAGCAGGGTCGATTCCGGCAGGTGGAAGTTGGTCAGCAGCGCGTCCACGCTGCGGATCCGGTAGCCGGGGAAGATGAAGATGTTGGTCTCGCCCGAGTGCGGATGCAGTTCACCATCGACCGAGGCGCTCTCCAGCGCGCGCACCACGGTGGTGCCGACCGCGACCACCCTGCCACCTGCCTCGCGCGTGCGCCGCACCTGCGCCACCAGGCCGGCCCCGACGTTGATCCATTCGCTGTGCATCGCGTGCTGGCGCAGGTCGTCGGCGCGCACCGGCTGGAAGGTGCCGGCGCCGACGTGCAGGGTCACGTGGCCCGCTTCGATCCCGCGTGCGCGCAGGTCGGCCAGCAGCGCATCGTCGAAATGCAGCCCAGCGGTCGGCGCCGCCACCGCGCCGACCTCGCGCGCGAACACGGTCTGGTAGCGCTCGGCATCGTCCCGGCCCGGCGCGCGACGGATGTAGGGCGGCAGGGGCAGCCGTCCGGCGCCCAGCAGCCAGGATTCCAGCGCGCCCTCCACCTCGAACTGCAGCTGGTAAAAGCCGCCGTCGCGCTCGAGCACTACCGCCGTGCCGCCAGCATCCAGCGCGATGCGCGCACCCGGCCGGGGCGGCTTGCTCACGCCCAGCTGGGCGCGCGCCCGGTTGCCCGGCAGCAGGCGCTCGATCAGGATCTCGACCCGCCCACCGGTCTCCTTCTGCCCGAACAGCCGCGCCGGGATCACCCGGGTGTCGTTGAACACGAGCAGGTCGCCGGGGCGCAGCCAGTCGCCCAGCTGGCGGATCGTCGCGTCCAGCAGCGGCGCTTCGCCCGGCGGCACCACCAGCATGCGGCTGGCCGAGCGTTCCGGCAGCGGCTCCTGCGCGATCAGTTCGGGCGGCAGGTCGTAGTGGAAGTCGGATTTCTTCATCGGGGAATTGTAGGGCCCGGACTGCACCGCGATTGTCTGGTCCGATCCGGCGCGGTCGGGTTTTCCTTTGCTGGATCGTGCCTTCGCATCGCAAGGAAGGCCGGGCTCCGGACGCCGCGTGGCCGCCTGGGGGGCGCTGCGACCGGCGGGCCTGCTCCGCGAATGTCCCCCGGCATCCGCCTGCAGGCGGATGCCTCCTCCTTGATTTCGCTGCGCAGGCCCACCTGTCGCAGCGCAGGGCTTCGGACACCAGGGTCGCATCGCCGCGCGGACGGTCAGTAGCGCACTCCATGGCACGACAGGCGGCTGGCGGCTGGCGGCTGGCGGCTGGCGCATCCTCATATCGCTGCGCTGGCGCGGCGTTGCCGCGCATGGCGTCGGAGGCGGCGGTGCATCGCCCCGTGTGGCGTCCGGCCCAGTCCTCGAGTTCGCCCTCTTTACCGCTCGAATTTCGTCGACAGGATCACCGCCGAGGTCGTGCGCTCCACCCCATCCAGCGCGCCGATGCGGTCGGTGAGCTCGTCCATGTCGACGACGGTGGGCACCACGCCCATCGCCACCAGGTCGTGGGCGCCGCTCACCGAATGCAGGCTGCGCACCTGCGGCATCGCGTGCAGGGCCTGGACCACCGCGGGCATCTGCTTGGGCAGCACCGTGATCAGGATGTGGGCGCGGATATGTCCGCGCTCGACTTCCTCGTCGACCCGCACGGTATAGCCGCGGATCACGCCTTCGCGCTCGAGCCGCTCGATCCGGCTCTGCACCGTGGTGCGCGACAGCCCCAGCCGCCGCGCGATCTGGGCGGTGGACGCGCGGGCGTTCTCGCGCAGGGCGGACAGCAGTTGGGCATCGGCCGGGGTGATCTTCATGGAATACGCAAAAACCTTCGTCGATTCGCCGAAATCATACGGAAATTCGCGCAGATCCACCCTGTCTTGCGACGAAGGGATCGAGATAATAGGAATCTGGCCGCCTCTTCGGTGGCCTTCCCCACCCCCGCGTGGCGCCCGGTCCAGACGGCGCCTGCCCGTCCCACAGGAGTAGCCATGTCGATCACACGTGCCCTCGCCCCCCTGCGCGCCCACGGCGGCCTGCGTCGCACCACTGGCCTGGACGACGCCACGATCGAGCGCCTGGCCGCGCGCCATCCGGAGCTGGGCGAAGCCATCGAGGCCGCCGCCGCCGAATACGCGCGCGTGCGCGACGACTTCGCCGAGCTGCTCGAACTCGATGAAGCGGCGCAGATGGAGGCGGTGCAGGCGGGCTACGTGAACTTCTACCCCACCGACGCGGTGAACCCCTACGTCGCACTGACCGCGCGCGGGCCCTGGATCGTGACCCTCAAGGGCGCGGTGGTCCACGACTCGGGCGGCTACGGCATGCTCGGCTTCGGCCACGCGCCCAAGGCGGTGCTGGAGGCGATGGCCCGACCGCAGGTCCTGGCCAACGTGATGACGCCCAGCCTGTCGCAGCTGCGCATGGATCGCGCCCTGCGCCGCGAGATCGGGCACAGCGCCGGCGGCTGTCCGTTCGCGCGCTTCCTGTGCCTGAACTCCGGTTCCGAAGCGGTGGGTCTGGCCGCGCGCATCGCCGACGTCAACAGCAAGCTGATGACCGATGCGGGCGGCCGCCACGCCGGCGCCAGGATCAAGCGCGTCGTGGTCAAGGGCAGCTTCCACGGCCGTACCGAGCGCCCGGCGCTGTATTCGGACTCCACCCGCAAGACCTACCAGCAGCACCTGGCCAGCTTCCGCGGCGAGGATTCGGTGATCGCCATCGAGCCCTACGACGCCGACGCGCTGCGCCGCGCCTTCGCCGATGCGCAAGCCAATGGCTGGTTCATCGAGGCGGTGTTCCTGGAGCCGGTGATGGGCGAAGGCGATCCCGGCCGCGCCCTGCCGCGTGCGTTCTACGATGTCGCGCGCGAACTCACCGCCGCGCACGGCAGCCTGCTGCTGGTCGACTCGATCCAGGCGGGCCTGCGCGCGCACGGCGTGCTGTCGATCGTCGACTATCCCGGCTTCGAGGGGATCGCGGCGCCCGACATGGAGACCTACTCCAAGGCACTCAACGCCGGGCAGTACCCGCTCTCGGTGCTGGCGGTGACCGAGGCGGCCGCACAGCTCTACCGCACCGGCGTGTACGGCAACACCATGACCACCAATCCGCGCGCGCTGGACGTGGCCTGCGCGGTGCTCGAGGCGATCACGCCCGAGCTGCGCGCCAACATCCGCGAGCGCGGCAAGGAAGCGGTCGCCCGCCTCGAGGCGCTCAGGGCCGAACTGGGTGGCCTGATCACCGGCGTGCAGGGCACCGGCCTGCTGTTCTCCTGCGAACTGGCGCCGCAGTTCAAGTGCTATGGCGCAGGTTCCACCGAGGAATGGCTGCGCGAACACGGCATCGGCGTGATCCACGGCGGCGCCAACTCGCTGCGTTTCACCCCGCGGTTCGAGACCACGACCGACGAGCTCGAGCTGCTGGTGTCGATGGTCGGCAGGGCTCTGCGCGAAGGGCCGCGGCGCCAGGCGGCCGAAGCCGCCTGAGGCCCCGCGCCTGCGCGACGCGGCCTGGTCCCGCGCCGCGCAGGCGCTTACGCGCCGGCTTCGCCCGCCGCGGCCTGCGGGGGAGCGCGAGCGAACCACAGCCGCCACGACCGTGCGCTGTCATTGCCCCGTACCCGCGAACCGCACCATCGCCTCGGCAACCAGCGCCTTCGCTTCGCGGGCATCGCCGAATCCGTCCAGCGCCACATCGCCGCGCCCCGCCGGCAGCGCCTTGTACACCCGGAAGAACGCTTCGATCCGCGCGCGCGTCGCCGCCGGCAGGCCGTCGATGTCGCGGACGTCGGCGAAGGCGGCGTCGACCGCGTCCACCGGCACGCCGATGATCTTGTCGTCCTGCGCCCCGCCATCGCGCATGCGCAGCACGCCCACCGGCCGGAACCGCAGCAGCACGCCTGGCTGCAGCGGCGCCTGCGTCAGCACCAGCGCATCGAGCGGATCGCCGTCGCCGGCAAGCGTGCGCGGCAGCGAGCCGTAGTTGGCCGGATAGGCCACCGGCATGGCCAGGACCCGGTCCACGTACACCAGGCCGTCCTCGCCGATCTCGTACTTGATGGCACCGCCCGCGGGAATCTCCACCGCCAGCAGGACTTCTTCCGGCGCCTGCGCAGGCTGGGCGGCCTGCAGCGGATGCGCGACCGTGTCGCGCGCCTGCAGCGGGGCCGACAGGCACAGCGCGAGCAGCAGCGGCCATGGCCCGCAGCGACCCGCTGGAGACCGCTGCGCCGACCTCATTCCCAGCACCGGTCTGCGCGGCCGGCGAGCGTGCGTTCGCGCGCACAGCGGCGCTCCGCCATGCGACCCTCGACCTGCTCCTCGATGCGCTTGGCGCCCGCGCCGGCATCGACCAGGGTGAAGGCGTCGTACAGCTGCCCGGTCGTGGTGCGCGCCTCGTAGGACAGGCGCTCGCCCTCCAGGCGCAGGATCTGGAACAGCTGCAGGTCTTCGCCGACCGGCGACATGCTCGCGCGCGCCGCCTCCGACACGCGGTACTGCTTCGGCCCGGCGACGGACACCACGTACTGCGGCGTGGCCGACCCGGTCCGGCCGGCGCGGCGCCCGTAGGTGTGGTCGTGCCCCTGCAGCACCAGGTCCACGCCATGGCGTTCGATCACCGGCTGCAGGTGCTGCTGCAGCGCCCGGCTGTCGCGTCCCGCGCGCATGGCATGCACCGGCTGGTGCAGCAGAACGATGCTCCAGCGCAGCGGATTGTCCGCCAGCACGCGGTCCAGCCACGCCGCCTGGGCGGGGCCGCCCTCGAGATCCAGGACCGCCGTTGCGTCGAGCACCACGATCCGGATGCCCTGATAGTCGAACCAGTACGTGGTGCGCTCCACGCCCGACGCGCCGTTGCCCGCCAGAGCGAAATGCGCCTGCCAGGGCTGCCCCAGCACCCGCCGCTCGCGCGGCGTGTCCTCGAACTCCTCGAAGAACTCGTGGTTGCCCGCGGCCGGCGCGAACAGCGTCGTCGCCGACAGCGGCGCGGTGGCATCGAACCACTCGCCCCATTCGATATCGTCCACCGCTTCGCTGACCAGGTCGCCGGCGAACAGCGCCAGGTTGGCGCGCGGCGCGTGGCGCACGGCCTCGTGCATCACCCGCGTGACCAGGCTGGCGTTCTTGTTCTGGGTGTCGCCGAAGTACAGCAGCTCCAGCGGCGCGCCCGCCGGCGACGCCGTGCGCAGTTGCCGCCACGGACTCCAGGTGCCCTGCCCCTGCACGCGCCACGCATACAGCGTTCCGGGCTGCAGCCCGTCGACGATCGCCTGGTGGTGATGCGCCATGCCATTGCCGCCCGTGAGCGCGCGCGTGACCGCGGCAATGCGTCGCGGCGGACGGCCTTGCCGCCACTGGTCGGGCGAGTCGCTGGCCAACGCGATCTCGAGCAGCGGCGCGCGCACGCCTGGACCGGTGCGCCATGCCACCTGGAAGCCGGTGGCCGCATCGGCTGCGGGCGAAGCGACGATGCGGTCGGGAAATTCCGAGGGCGCGTAGCGGAGCGCACCGGCCGGCACCAGCGTATTGGGCTCGGGTGCGCGCGTCTCCCCCGCCATGCCGGCCGCCAGGGCAGGCCACAGCAGCAGCGCCGCCAGCACCTGTCCCGGGTGCACGCGCCTGCGCATTCAGGGCGATCCGCAGGTGGGCAGGGACAGCGCCTGGGCGATCCCGCGCCAGTCGAAGGCCACCATGCCCTGGTCGTCATGCACCGCGTACAGCGCGCCCTCGGGGAAGCGCTGCGAGGGGGCGTCGTGCAGCCAGATGCCGTCGGTGTTGGCCACGGACGGGCCGGTTATCGCACCGACGTGCGCCAGCGTGGCGCGATCGAACAGATGGAACAGGGTGCGGCCCTTGCCCTGCTCGGTGGTGATCCACCAGCCACCGCCGCCGGCGCAGGTCTTGAGCATGATCCCTTCCGCCTGCGCGCGCAGGAACTCGGCGCCGATGGTGCGGCCGCTGAAACGGCCCTGGAGATCGTAGACCTTGAACTCGTTGGCGTAGGTTTCGTCCTCCTCCGCCACCAGCAGGCGGTCGTTGTCCGGATCGCCCCACAGCGATTCGACCACCCGCAGCGCACCGGCCGGCGAGGTGTCGCCGAAGGCGGCGACATGGCGCACGTCGAATCCCCCGCCGTCGCGCGCCAGCGCGAACCGCTGCACGCGGCGGTCGAGCTGCTCCAGCGGTGGCAGGATGTCCTCGCCCTGCGCGTCTTCACCGGCCATGTAGGCATCGGTCACATAGACCTCGTAGGCCTCGCCGCTGCGATGCACCCACAGCCCGTAGGGCAGCTGCAGCACGTCCGCGCCGAACTGCGCCACGCTGCGCATGTCCGGCAGTTGCAGCACCTGCACGCGGCGGTTGTCGCGTTCGACCACGAAGGCCAGGTCGTCGACCACGGCGATGCCGTTGGGACGGTCGAACTGGCCGAGGCCGGGCCCGCGTGTTCCGACATGGCGCACGAAGGCGCCGGTCGCGCCGTCGTACACCACCAGCCGGTGCGTGGCCTTGGCCGTGGCCAGCACCAGCACCCGGCCGTCGGGCGCGGCCCAGCTGGCCACCGAATCGATGTTGTCCTCCGGCGTCATCGGCGTGGCGAAGGCCTCGGGCACGGACACCGCGCTGGCGTCCGGTGCGGAACGCAAGGCCTCGCGACGCAGGTCGGCGCGATCCTCCGCATCCGCAACCGGCGTGGCGTCGGGCGCAGGACCTGCGCCGCAGGCAGCCAGGGCGAACGCGAGCGATGCACCGGCGAGAAGACGGGCGCGCGCCGCGCGCCGGAGTGAGTCGGGTTGCATGGACATCCTCAGAAGTTGACCTTGGCCCCGAGCGCATAGCTGCGCCCGTAGAGTTCGTTCTGCAGGGTGAATCCGCGCGAGCCCTGGTACAGCTCCAGCGGTTCGTCCAGCAGGTTGGACGCTTCGAAGTACAGGCTCCAGCGTGCCCCGATGCGATAGTCCAGGCTGAAGTCGAGTTGCGTATGCGGCGCGACCCACAGGTCGTAGCGCGCATCGTCGCCGATCCCGTCGAGGTACTCGCTGCGATGCACCGCGGCCAGGCGCGTGCTCAGGCGGTCGTTCTCCCAGCCCAGGTGTGCGCTGTACAGGCGCTCGGAGGACAGCGGCAGGGAGAAGGTCTCGCCCGCGCGGTCTGCGGTGCCGGCCACGAACTCGGTCTCGAGCCAGGTGCCGCCCAGTCCCACCAGCAGGCCGCTCCAGGCGCCGGGCAGGAAGTCGAGCTTCTGCTGCCAGTTCAGTTCCAGGCCCAGCACCTGCGCGTCCTCGCCGTTCACCGGACGGGTGACGTCGTAGCCGGGGAAAGCGGGATCGCTGCCGGTCCAGGTCTCGACGATGTAGCCGTCGATCGACTTGTGGAACAGACCGGCCGAGAAGAGGCCGGCGTCGCCGATGTAACGCTCGAACGAGAGATCGAGGTTGAGCGACTCGTAGGGATCGAGCTGCGGGTTGCCCAGCTCCACTTCCCCGTCGTCGCGGTTGATGCTGGCGCGCGGCGAAATGTCGCCGAACGTCGGGCGGGCGATGGTCTTGGTGACCGCGCCGCGCAGCACCCAGTCGCCATCGGTGTCGTAGCGCAGGTGCAGGCCCGGCAGCACGTTGGTGTAACTGCTGGCGGCGCTGGTGCGCGAGGTGGACAGCACGCCGTCCGCGTCCAGGTCCACCATCCAGCCGCCGGCCTCGAATTCGGTGCGTTCCACACGGGCGCCGGCGATCACGCGCAACGCGCCCACGTCCACCGTGGCCATCAGGTAGCCGGCGAGCACATCCTCGCTGGCGGTGTAGTCCTCCACCAGCGAGACCATGGTGTTCTCGGCCGCGTCGCCCGGGCGTTCGGAGAACAGGGCGCGGTTGCCGGCCAGCCAGTCGCGCATGGCGCGCGAGGACATGCCGTCGCCAAGATGGCCGTGGCGGTAGGACGGCGAAGGCGTGGTCCAGCCTGCCAGGTCGACCTCGGGGCCGATGCGGTATTCGGCCTCGTCCACGTTGACGTCGCGGTCGCGCCAGCGACCGAGGATGCCGGCCTTCCACGTCACCGAGTCGCCGGTGTGGGTGACATCGAACTGGGCGCTCAGCGATTCGTCGTCCACCTGCTTGGGCGCCACCACCAGGCGGTCGAGTCCGTAGTTCGCATTGCGCAGCCAGGCATCGGCGCCCGCGGGATCGAGCACATCGAAGGCCGGCACGCCGCCGGGTCCGACGCGCACCGCCATGTCGTCCTCGCCCAGGTACTCGAAGCGCATCTCGACCTCGTCGTCGACGCGCTCGCGCACCTTGGTCCAGCCGATCCGGTAGTCCAGCTGCGTGGCATCGATGCGGTTCATGCCGCCCGCGCTGGCGGTGAAGGTGTCCTCGGCCTTGGTGCGGTAGCGCAGCCGGCGGCCGAAATCGTCGGCGGCGATGTCTTCCACCATCCAGCGCGCGCCGTCGTAGCCCGCGATATCGCCCTCTCCGAGCGGGATGATGTGGTTCTGGCGGGTTTCGGCGTCGGTGAAGTCGGTGTACAGCGTGCGCAGGAAGTACTGGTTGTCGCGGTCGGGCCGCCAGTCCAGATTGAGGTTGACGCCCGTGCGCTCGCGGTTGATGGCGTACTTGCGGCGCTGCATCTCCAGCGGCATCAGGCGCTCGCCGGCCACGTCCTCGAACTGGTCGTCGTACTCCACCTCGACGTTGTCGGACTCGTAGTCGCGGTCCTGCCAGCTCAGACCCAGCGCCACGCCGAACGTCTCTCCATAGACCTCGCTGAAATTGAACGCGGCCTTGGGACTGGTCTGGCCGCTGAGCGCCTGGTGGCTGGCCTCGAGCTTGGCCCGCAGGCTGCGGCCCCTGCGGTCGAAGGCCGATGCCGATTCGACCACGATCGTGCCGCCCAGCGAGTCGCCGGGCATGTCGGGGGTCGGTGCCTTGACCACGGTGAGGCGCTCGGTGGACTCGGAGGGAATCACGTCCAGCGGCGCGGCGCGGCTGCTGTCCTCCGGCGTGCCCATGGCGATGCCGTCCACCGACACCGCGTTCTGCGCGGCATCGAGGCCGCGGATCACCACGTAGCGGCCCTCGCCCTGGTCACGGGTGACGCTGATGCCGGGCAGGCGCGACAGCGATTCGCCGACGTTCTGGTCCGGGTACTGGCCCATCGAGTCGGACGACACGCCGTCCTGGATCGTGTCCGCGCTGCGCTTGGCATCCACCGCGCGCAGCTGCGATTCGTACTGGGCGCGCACGACGACCGCATCCAGATCGACCGCATCGGGGCCAGGCATCGGCGGCGCGGGCTGCTGCGCGACGGCCGGGGAAGAAGCGGCCAGCGCCAGCGAGATGGCGAGGCGGAGCGGATGGCGACGCGGCATATGCGGATCCGGGTGTGAATACCGGATGGGCACGCTATTGCGCCCGGGTTGCAGGGCGATGACAGCCTCCCCTGGGCCCGGCTCCCGCGCTTCCGGCTCCGACACGATTGCGTCACACTGGCCCGATGAAGACGATCGAAGTCCAGCACCCCCTGGTGCAGCACAAGATCGGCCTGCTGCGCGACGCCTCGCTCAGCACCAAGGCCTTCCGCGAACTGGTGACCGAACTGGGCACCCTGCTCGCGTACGAGGCCACGGCCGACCTCGAGACGGAAGCGGCCACGATGTCCGGCTGGGCCGGCGCGGTGACCGTCCGCCGCATCGCCGGGGCCAAGATCACCCTGGTCCCGATCCTGCGCGCCGGCCTGGGCATGCTGCCGGGCGTGCTGGCGGTGATCCCGGCGGCGAAGGTGAGCGTGGTGGGCCTGCAGCGCGACGAGGAAACGCTGCAGCCGGTTCCCTACTTCGAGCGGCTCACCGGGCGCCTGGACGAGCGCGACGCGCTGATCCTCGACCCGATGCTGGCGACCGGCGGCACCCTGGTCGCCACCATCGACATGCTCAAGCGCGCCGGTGCCCGCCGGATCAAGGGCATTTTCCTGGTCGCCGCGCCCGAGGGCCTGGCCGCGCTTGCAGCCGCGCATCCGGACGTGGAGGTCTACACCGCGTCCATCGACGAGCGGCTCAACGAGAAGGGCTACATCCTGCCCGGCCTGGGCGACGCCGGCGACCGCATCTTCGGCACCTGCGTGGATTGATCCACGCGCAGGAAGGCTGGCGTCGCCAGCGACAGCCTGAGCATGCGGAGCCGAACGCGCCGGCGCGCCTCAGCGCGCGGCAGCGTCGTCCGCCAGCGGCGTCAAGGCTTCGATCGCGGCGGCCACGTACACCAGCGGCGCGTTCCAGTTGATGGCGATCTCGTTGCTGGCGTAGCTGCAGTCGTGATCGATCCACGACAGCGCCGGCAGTTTCGACGGATACGGCATCGGGCAGTCGCCGGCATCCTGCTGGCGCGGGTTGGGGCCGCCGGACAGCAGCCCCGGCACCGGCTCGTCGATCCCATCGGCCTGCGACGGCCGGTGGTGGATGTGCCGCGGCGTGCGCAGGCCATGGCCGGTGACGAACGACACGCCCAGCGGATTGCGGCCCAGCACATAGTCCAGCTGCGATTGCGCGGCATCCAGGTACTCGCGTCGCGGCGACAGGCGGTAGCCCTGGATCAGCATCATCGCCTGGTTGAGCGCCTGCGCGCTGCTGCCCCAGACGAAGTCCTCGTCCTGCATGGCCACGCGCCAGGCCGAGTCCTGCGCCACCGCCGCCAGGCGCGCCGCAAGCGCTTCCACCTCTCGCTCCACGCGCGTGCGCATGGCCGCGGGCAGGCGTTCGCGGTGGCGCGCCAGCGAGTTCCATCCCAGGCTGCCCACCTGCGCCCACGAGGGCACCACCGGCGCGGCGGCATGTCGTTCGAACGCAGCCAGGTAGGCCTCGTCCCCGTCCAGCAGGAACAGTTCCGCCGCGGCCCAGGCGAACTCGTCCTGGAGCGAGGCATCGCCATAGGCGCCGGTGTGCACATCCTCCGGCTGGCGGTAGACGACGTCGGGATGCGTCTGCGCCCAGTTCCAGGCGCGCACCGCTGCCTCGCGCATGCGCGCGGGGACGCCGGGAAACTGCGCCTCGAAGGGGGCGTACACCCGTGCCGCCACCGCCATCACGGCGGCGAAATCCAGCGCGGCGGACGTGCTCTTCTGCACCACGTATCGCGTTTCCACCGCGGCCTCGGGCATCACCACGCCATCGAAGCGCAGGTTGGTGAGCTTGTGGTAGACGCCGCCATCGCCCGGATCCTGCATCTCCAGCATCCAGCGCAGGTTCCACCAGGCTTCGTCGAGCAGGTCGGGCACGGCGTCGCCGCTTTCGGGAATGTCCAGGTCGCGGGCGCGGAAGAACTCCGGGAAGTCCTCCCATGCCGCCAGCAACGTGTAGGTCGCGATGCCGGAGTTGACCACGTACTTGTTGTAGTCGCCCGCGTCGTACCAGCCGCCCGGCGCGGCGATCACGGTCCCTGCCGCGCGTCCGCGGCTGGCGGCCGAGGCGTGCACTTCCACGCGCGTGTCCGGATGCCCGCCTGCGCGCGCGTGGCGCCCGGCATGGGCCGGCGAAAGCGCGGTGCCGGCACGGTTGAAGTAGAAGCCCTTGAGCGCGGCATCGGCCAGGCCGGCATAGGGCCGGATGCTGACGACCACGGGGTCGGCCGCGGTCATGCCGTCGAGCCGGAGCCGGTAGCGCCCTTCGGGCAGGAAGCCAAGATCGGCGATCGCAGCCTCGCGGCCGGCGGGAGTCCACACCGCGCGTGGCGTGAGCTGGCCGGCGTGCACGATGCGTCCGTCGGCGTCGTCGATCACCTGGTAGGCCCCGTCGGCGCTGCCTTCCACCACCGCGAGCTTCGCGGCGCCCGGGTGGAAACCGATCTGGTTGAACCGGACCTGGGCCGGGACCAGCGTCGCCGTGCCGGTGCGAGCCTCGCTGGCAGGCGCTTGGGTGGCCGGCACCAGGGCCAGCGCCAGGGCGCAGAAGAAAGCGGATGGCGTATGCATGTCCCGATGCTGACCCGGGAAAGCAGAGGCGCGCAAGTCGGAAGCGCGTGTGGGCGGCGGACCGATCCGGCTGGGCCGGCGTACGCCGACCCAGCCGAACCTGCGCTTAGCATCCAGCATTTCCCTGCGGAACCGCTCCTGATGGCATCCTTCCCTGGAGCCGACGCGACCACGGAGCAACAGTCGGCGAAACCGCCCTTGCAAGCAACGGGCCAAGTACCCGAAAACCCGACAGTATCGCTGACAGTCCAAAATACAGCCCTGTTACATCAACTGGTTGTGGAATAATGCCAACGAAGCTGGACAAGCGTTGTCAATGTCACTGACTCGACAGAATCACTGACACCCTCCGCGTTCCGGCGTGCAATATCGACCTCGCGAACATCGGAGACAGGCATGAAGTTGAGTACACGCATCCGGACGTCGCGGGTGCGCGCGGGCCTATCGCAGGCGGAACTGGCCGAGAGCCTTGGCGTCAGCCGCAGCGCGGTAGGCAACTGGGAGAGCGCGCGCGGCGGCGTGCACCCCTCCAGCGAGCGGCTGGCCGAACTGGCGCTGGCCACGGGCGTGTCCTACGAATGGCTGGCCACCGGGCGCGGCACGCCCATGACGCCCAGCGACGGGATTCCCGCGGCCGATGCCGAGTTCGTCGACGACCTGGTCGAGCGCCGCCTGCTGCAGGGCTTCCGCGCCTGCGGCGAACCGCTCAAGCAGGCGATCCTGGTGCTGGTGGAAGCGCAGTTGCCGGCGCAGCGCGCGCGGCGCCCGCGCAGCGGAGGCTGAGCCTGGCGGCTCAGACCAGCTGCAACGCGACCATCTGCCACAGCCCCGCCAGCGCCATCGCCAGCAGCACCAGGAAGGTCAGCAGGGTCCCTGCAAAGCGCCCGAACGAATAGCCCGCCGAGCCGCCCAGGCCTATCGCGTGCAGCAGGCGGGCGGCCAGCAGGAGCAGGCCGCAGCTCCAGACCAGGACAGGGCTGCTGCCGCACAGCTCCAGCAGGGCCAGCAACAGCAGGGCCAGCGGCACGTACTCGCCGAAGTTGGCGTGCACCCGCACCCGGCGCGACAGCACCTCGTCGCCGCCGCTGCCCACGCCGATCCGGCTGGCGCGGCGGCGCAGCACCACCCGCAGCGCCAACCCCAGGTAAAGCAGGGCATGCAGTGCGGCGATGAACAGGCTGATGCGCGGCGTCATGGTGCGGTTTCCTGCGACAGGGCGCGCGCCGCCAGCCGCGCATGCTGGTGCACCGGAACGAAGCGGCCGCGCTCGTCGCGCGCGAGCTGGACCAGGGCGATCTCCGGATCGTGGGTGAGGAACAGGTGCACGTCGCGCGCCAGCTTGTCCTCGAGGAACGCCTGCTTCTCGTCGATCAGCAGCTCCGGGCAGCGGTCGTAGCCCATCGTGATCGGGACATGCACCCAGGGCAGTCCCGGCACCAGGTCGGCGCAGAACACCACGCCGCCGTGCGGCAGCCCTTCGCGCCGGTCGGGACCCAGGATCTCGGCCAGCATCATGCCCGGGGTGTGTCCGTCGCTGTAATGGAAACGCACCGCATCGCCGAGGCAGGCGGCGCGGTCGCCTTCGACGAATTCGATGCGGCCGCTGGCCTCGAGCAGGGCCGGCAGTTCGGGAACGAAGCTCGCGCGGTCGCGCGCATGCGGGCGGCAGGCGCGCATCCAGTGCCGGCGGCCGACCACGAAGGTCGCGTTGGGGAACAGCAGCTCCGGCTCGCGCCCTTCCGCCCACGGCGCCAGCAGGCCACCGGCGTGGTCGAAGTGCAGGTGGCTGAGCACCACCACGTCGATGTCGCCGTGCTCGAAACCGGCCTCGCGCAGCGAATCGAGCAGCACGTGGCGGCTTTCGGCCACGCCGAAGCGCTCGCGCATCTCCGGCGCGAAGAACGCGCCGATGCCGGTCTCGAACAGCACCGTGCGGCCATTGAGCGGCGTCGCCAGCAGCGCGCGCGTGGCCAGACGGATGCGGTTGAGCGCGTCGGGCTCGGCCCACCGGCTCCACATCGCGCGGGGCGCGTTGCCGAACATCGAGCCGCCGTCCAGGCGCTGGGAATTGCCTTCGATCGACCAGAGTTTCATGACCGCCTCCTGATGGCCGGCGCCCGCGCCGCCGTCACCGTGCGTGCGCGGGTCCCGCGCATGCGCCGGCTTCCGGGGCGCGCAGCAGGGCAGCGCTGCGTCCGACCGGCCGCCGACGCAGCATTCGCGCTCAGCGCACCGCCGCCGGCATCGCCTGCACCGCGGCCTTGCCCACCGGGTTGCGCGGGTCGCTGCCGCCGTGGAGCGAGTTGTCGGACAGCTTCCACTCGACCGTCTGCAGGTTGCCCCACACATGGCTGGACCCGCGTCCGCCCGCCGCCTCGTCGCCCGGCAGCTTCAGCGTGTGGCCCAGTTCGCGCAGCCGTTGTGCGACCTGCGGGCTGAACGTCCCGCTCTCGGCCTCGATCACGTCGGGCATCCACTGGTGGTGATAGCGCGGCAGCGCGGCCACGGCCTGCGCGTCCAGACCCGCGTCGTAGCCCAGGATGCCCAGCAGCACCATGGTGATGATGCGGCTGCCGCCGGGCGTGCCGAGCGCGACGATGCGATCGGCCGACTGCATGAAGGTCGGCGTCATCGAACTGAGCATGCGCTTGCCCGGTTCCGGCGCGTTGGCGTCGTATCCCATCACCCCGAATGCGTTGGGCGTGCCGGGCTTGAGAGCGAAGTCGTCCATCTCGTTGTTGAGCAGCACCCCGGTACCCGGGGGCACCAGGCCCGAACCGAACAGCAGGTTCACCGTCTGGGTCACCGCGACACGATTGCCCTCGGCGTCGATCACGGAGAAATGCGTGGTTTCCTCGTCCTCCAGTGGGGTCTGCTCGCCCGAGAGCAGGTCGCTGGGCGTGGCGCGCGCGGGATTGATCGTCGCGCGCAGGCCGGCGGCGTAGTCGGCGCTGGTCAGCAGGCGCTGCGGCACCTGCACGAAATCCGGGTCGCCGAGGTAGAAGGTGCGGTCGCGGAAGGCCCGGCGCATCGATTCGACGACCAGGTGCGTGCGCGCGGCGGCGTCGAGCTCCTGCAGCTCCCAGCCTTCCAGGATCTGCAGCATCTGCGCCAGCGCGATGCCGCCGGACGACGGCGGCGGCGCGGTGACGATGTCCCAGTCGCGGTAGCGGAAGCGGATCGGCTCGCGCTCCTTGACCGTGTATGCGGCCAGTTCTTCGGCCGTCCAGTGCCCGCCCTCGGCGTTCACGCCCGCCACCAGCTTCTCGCCCACCTCGCCGCGATAGAAGCCGTCGAAGCCGTGCTCGGCCAGCAGTTCGAGCGTGCGCGCGAGATCGGGCTGCCGGAACAGCTCGCCTTCTACCGGCGCCGCACCACCGGCCAGGAACACCTCGCGCGTGCCGGGATAGCGCTCCATCACCTCGCGGCGCTGCTGGTAACCGCGCGCGAGCCGCGCGTAGACGGGGAAGCCCTCGCGCGCCACCCGGATCGCCGGCGCCAGCGAGGTCGACAGCGGCAACTGGCCGTACTTCTCCGCCACGTGCACGAAGGCCGCGGGCAGGCCCGGGATTCCGGCCGACCAGGCACCATTGACCGCACGGTCGCGATCGAAGGAACCATCGGGCTTGAGATAGCGCGCCTGGGTGGCGGACGCCGGCGCGGTCTCGCGCGCATCCACGAACACGTCGCGCCCGGTGTCGGCATCGTGCAGCAGGAAGAAACCGCCGCCGCCCAGGCCCGACGAGATCGGCTCGACCACCGACAGCACCGCCGACACCGCGATCGCCGCGTCGAAGGCGTTGCCGCCCGCGCGCAGGGTTTCGAAGCCTGCATCGGTCGCCAGCGCATGCGCCGAGGCGATGGCCGCGCCTGGCGGATGCGCCGGACGCGATTCGCGCGCCAGCGCGGCCGGCGAGGCGAGGAAGGCCAGCAGCAGGATCGTGCGGAACACGCTGGTCACGGATGGGTCTCCGGCGGATGGGGATCGGGGGTGCCGCCCTGCAGGCGCAGCAACTTGGCCAGCAGTTGCTGCTCGCTCTCGGGGTGCTCCGGGTCCGGGTCGATGCACTCGACCGGGCAGACCATCACGCACTGCGGCTCGTCGAAGTGGCCCACGCATTCGGTGCACAGGGCCGGGTCGATCACGTAGACGGTTTCGCCCTGGGTGATCGCGCTGTTCGGGCAGGCCGGCTCGCAGACGTCGCAGTTGACGCAAAGCTCATTGATCTTCAGGGCCATGCGCGCATTGTAAGCGCTGCGGCGGGCGGGACCCGTTCCACCGGTGGAATGCATGCCAGTCTGGACGGGAGGATCGGCGCCCTGCGGCTCCGAGCGCGGGCAGGCCAAGCGCTTGCCCGGGCGCAGCCCGCTCGCACGGGCATGGGCCGTTCCCCCGCACCGGATCCCCGCCTGCGGCGGGATGACATTCCGGCATCCACGCCTGCCTGCAGCGGGCGTGAGCCGTTCTCCTGAACGGGATCCCCGTCTGCGTGGATGACATTCCGGCATCCACGCCTGCGTGGGGCGGGCGTGGGCGTCTCCCGCACTGATTCCCCGCCTGCGCGGGGACGACGTTCCGGCAGCCACGCCCGCGGTACGCGGGCGTGGCCGTCACGTCACTTGGCTTCGACGAATACGTACTCGACGCCGGCCGGTTCGACGGCCGCGCGCACGCGGTCGTTGTTGGCGGCATCGCCGATGTAGACCACGCGCACGCCCTTCATGGTGTTGGGGGTGACGGTCTCGAAAGCCGAGACGATGAGATTGGCGGTCTTGGTCGGATCGAGGCCGGCATAGGCCAGGATGTTGCCCTTCACGATGCCGCGGGCCACGTCCATCTTGGCCTTGTCCAGGAGACGGTTGTACTCCTCCGGATCCTCGGGGTTGTCGCTGGCCGGGACGCGATAGACGTAGGGCTGCGCGGTGATGCCTTCCATGTGGCGCGGCACCTGGTCGTTCAGGTATGCCTGCCATGCAGCCTTGTCATCGGTGGTCGGCGCGACGACGGGCGCCTGCTCGACCGGTGCGGCCTCTTCCTTGTTGCATGCGGCGAGTGGCAGCACCAGGCAGGCGGCCAGCGCCAGGCGGTTCAACAGTTTCATCTCGAAGACTCCGGGTGTGGTGTGGGGATGACGATATCAGGGGACGTCGCGTCGCCATTCGGCCTGCAGCGCCTCGGCCACGGCCGCGGGCACGAAACCCGAGACGTCCCCGCCGAGGCGCGAGATCTCGCGCACCAGCGACGAAGAAATGAAGCCGTGCTGCTCGGCCGGCGTGAGGAACAGGGTTTCGACTTCGGGGATCAGGTGGCGGTTCATGCTCGCCATCTGGAACTCGTACTCGAAATCCGAGACCGCGCGCAGGCCGCGCAGCAGGATGCCGCCGCCGACTTCGCGCACGAAGTGCGCGAGCAGGCAATCGAAGCCCCGTACCTCCACGTTGGAATGCCTGGCCAGCGCCTCGCGCGCCAGTTGCACGCGCAGCTCCAGCGACAGCGTGGGCCTCTTGGACGGACTGGCGGCGACTCCCACCACCAGCCGCTCGCACAGCGGCGCGGCACGATCGACCAGGTCGATATGCCCGTTGGTGATCGGGTCGAAGGTTCCGGGATAGACCGCGGTACGTGTGCGGGCCGGGCTCATGATCGGTGGCGGTCTTGCAGTCGTTGTCCGGGATCGCCGGCAGTGTAGCAGCGCAGCCGGCCGCCGTTCAGCCGCGGCGGTACAGCGCGTGGCGCGTTTCGCGCGTGCTGCCCTCGCGGTGCAGCCGCCAGTCCGCGCCTGGGTCGATGCTGCGCTGCAACGGAGCCTCGACATACAGCCAGGCCTGCTCCGCCATCCAGGCATCGAGCGCGGCGAGCGCGGGCTCCCACAGCCCGGCCGCGAAGGGAGGATCGACGAACGCGATATCGAAGCGGCCATGCAGCGGCGCGCGCAGGAACGCCAGCGCATCGGCCTGCACGACCGTGGCCGCATCGCCGCCCTGCAGACGCGCGGCCACCGCGCGCAGCGATTCGCACTGGCGCCCGTCGCGCTCCACCAGCAGCGCCTGTCGCGCGCCGCGCGACAGCGCTTCCAGTCCCAGCGCACCGCTGCCCGCGAACAGGTCCAGCACGCGCGCGCCCGGCAGCACCGGCTGCAGCCAGTTGAACAGGGTTTCGCGCGTGCGGTCGGAGGTCGGACGCAGGCCATCGGCATCCGCGACCGGCAGGCGGGTGCCCCGCCAGTGGCCGCCGATGATGCGCACGCTGCCGGCAGCGCGCTTCACGGTGCGGGCGCGGCCTTCTGCGCGGCGATGAAGCCGCGCACCTCGTCTTCCAGCACCGGCAGCGGCACCGAACCCAGGTTGAGCACGGTGTCGTGGAAGCTGCGCTGGTCGAAGCGCGCACCGAGCTCACGCTCGGCTTCCGCGCGCAGGTCGAGGATCGTGCGATAGCCCAGGTAATAGGCCAGCGCCTGCCCGGGCCAGGAGATGTAGCGGTCGACCTCGGTCACCACGTCGTGGCGGGCCAGCGCGGTATGGCTGGCGAGGTAGTCGATCGCCTGCTCGCGGCTCCATCCGAACTCGTGCACGCCGGTGTCGATCACCAGCCGCGCCGCGCGCCACATCTCGAAGGTCAGCCGGCCGAACTCCTCGTAGGGCGTCTCGTAGATGCCCATCTGCATCCCCAGCCACTCGGTGTACAGGCCCCAGCCTTCTCCGTAGCCGGAGAAGTAGGTCTGCTGGCGGAAATCGGGCCGCGCCGGCGCCTCCAGCGCGAGCGCGGCCTGGAAGCTGTGCCCGGGCGCGCATTCGTGCACCACCAATGCCGGCAGGTTGTAGAGCGGCCGCGACGGCAGGTCGTAGGTGTTGAACAGGCAGGCGTCCAGGCCGCCGCGGCCGGAGGTGTAGATCGGCGCGATGTCGTCGGGCACCGGCAGGATGGTGAAGCGGTAGCGCGGCAGCGTGTTGAACGCGTACTTGAGCTGTCCGTCGACCTTCTTGGCGATGTAGGACGCGGTGGCCAGCAGTTCGCGCGGGCTGCGCGCGTAGAACTTCGGGTCGGTGCGCAGGTACTGCAGGAACTCCTCGAACGTGCCTTCGAACCCGGCGCGCCCCATCACCTCGCGCATCTCCGCCTGGATACGCGCCACCTCGCGAAGGCCGGTTTCGTGGATCTCGCGCGGATCCATGTCGCGGGTGACGTATTCCCGCACCTGGGTGCGGTAGAACGCGCGGCCATCGGGCAGGTCGCTGGCCGCGATCGTGGTGCGCGCCTGCGGCATGTACTCCTCACGGACGAACGACAGCAGCCGCGCGTAGGCGGGCACCACCTGTTCCAGCACCAGCGCGCGTCCCTCGGCCTGCAACTGGCCGCGCAGCGGTTCCGGAATCGAGGCCGGCATCGCCCCGAGCGACGCCAGAAAGGGGTTGGACGCGTCGGTGCGGGTGTAGGGCTCGATGGTGTCGTCGCGCCCCTCGATGCTCACCCGGGGCACGCTCCAGCCACGCGCCAGGCCCTGGCGCATGTTGGCGATGTGCTGGTCGAAATGGCCGGGCAGATCGCGCAGCCGGCCGAACAGACGCCGCCAGTCGGCCTCGCGCGCGTAGGGCTGGCGCGGCACGAGATAGCCCCAGAAGAACGAGTCGCTGTTGAACGGGGCTTCCCAGGTGCGCCAGGTGGCCGAGTTGTAGTCGGCCTCGACCATGCTGCGGAACACCGCGGCATTGATGCGTTCCTGCGGCGACAGCGCCGCGGGGTCGATCGCATCCAGCGCCTGCAGCACCTCCTGCCAGTAAGCTGCGCGGCGCTCCCAGTCGGCGGGCGCGATCGCCGGCATGCGCCCGCCAGCCTGCCAGCGGCCGTCGATCTTCTCGCGCGCGAACTCCTGCTGGCGCCAGGCCCACTCCTGCGTGTACAGCGCGCGCAGCGCTTCGTCCGCGGCGCTCGCCACGGGCTGCGTCCCCTCCTCCTGCATCGTCGCTGGCTCCTGCGCCAGCACCCCCTGGCCAAGCGGCAGCGACAGGGCCAGCGACAGCGCGATGGCGATGCGGCGGGCACGGGAATTGGGCATTGCAGGCTCCGGGAACGGACGGCGTCGAGGCCGCCGATGGAACCCGATCCGGCCGCGGATGCCAAGGGCCTGCGGTCACGGCCGGCCACACCCCCGGTGGTAGCATGTCCGGCCCCTCGACCGCCCCCTGCCGGTCCGCATTCCGCTGATGATCCGACTGTTCGGCCGCAAGAAACCAGAATCCGGGACTGCCGCCGACGACCGCGGCGAGGGCGGTGCTGGCGGGCGCCGGAGCGGTTTCAGCATCGAGGAACTGGCGGCCGCCTTCCCGGACGCGGCACAGGAGCCGGCGCCTGCGCAGACGGAGGAAACCGTTGCGGCGCCTGCGGCGCCGGTGTCCGAGGCCCTGCCGGTCGAGCCTCCCTCGACGGCTCCCGCACAGATGCAGCAGCCGCAGGCCGAAGCCCCTGCTCCGGAGCCGCGGGCCGAAGCGCCCGCCGCTGCTGCGCGCGCGGACGCGGCTCCGTTGCCCGCCGAACCTCCCGCCGCAGCGCCCGCATTGAGTCCGCCGTCCCCGCGTGCGGCCGAACCGGCCCTGGCCGAAGACGGCAGCCTGCCGCCAGCCGCCGCCGGCAGGCCCGGCTGGCGCGAGCGGCTGCGCGGCAGCGTGTTCGCGCGCAGCGTAGGCGGCCTGTTCTCGCGCAATCCCAGGCTCGATGACGACCTGCTCGACGAGATCGAAACCGCCCTGCTCACCGCCGACGTCGGCGTCGCCGCGACCACCACGCTGGTCGAGGGCCTGCGCAAGCGGATGAAGGCGCGCGAGTTCGCCGACGCGCGCGCATTGCTCACCGCCCTGCGCGGCGAGCTGGTGGCGATGCTGCAGCCGATCGCCCGCCCGCTGCAGATCGACGGGCAGGCCAGGCCCTTCGTGATCCTCACCGTCGGCGTCAACGGCGTGGGCAAGACCACCACCATCGGCAAGCTGGCGCGCCGCTTCCGCGACGAAGGCCGCAGCCTGATGCTGGCGGCCGGCGATACCTTCCGCGCCGCCGCCGTCGCGCAGCTGCAGGCCTGGGGCGAGCGCAATGGCGTGGCGGTGATCGCGCAGGGCCAGGATGCCGATCCTGCGTCGGTCGCGTTCGACGCGCTGCAGGCGGCGAAGTCGCGCGCCACCGAGGTCCTGATCGCAGACACCGCCGGCCGCCTGCATACCCAGCAGGGGCTGATGGCCGAGCTGGGCAAAATCCGCCGCGTGCTGGGCAAGATCGACGCGTCCGCGCCGCACGAGGTGCTGATGGTGATCGACGGCACCACCGGCCAGAACGCGCTGTCGCAGCTGCGCCAGTTCCACGCTGCGGTGAATGTCACCGGCCTGGTGGTCACCAAGCTCGACGGCACCGCGAAGGGCGGCGTGGTGTTCGCGCTGGCGCGCGAGTTCGGCATCCCGATCCGGTTTGCCGGCATCGGCGAGCGGCCCGAGGACCTGCGCGTGTTCGACGCCGAGGCCTTCGTCGACGCGCTGTTGCCCGACAGCCTCGGGTGAGCGGCGACCCGCGCCAGGCCGGGCCGCCGCGTGCGCGCCGGCGCTGGTGGCGGATGCTCCTCCTGCTGCCGCTGCTGCTCCTCGCGCTGCTGGCGCTGCTGGCCCTGGCGCTCTGGCTTGCGCTGCCGCCAGAGCGCGCCGTGCCGATGCTGCTGACGCGCATCGGGGCGACGATGGGCCTGGAGATCAGCGCCGAAGGCGACGCGGCCACGCGCCTTGGGCGTCATCCGGTGATCGTGGTGCGCGACCTGGTGGCGCGCGCGCCGGGAGCGTCGCGCCCACTGCTGCGTGCGCGACGGATGGAGGTGGCAGTGCCTTGGCGGACCATCCGCGGCCTGGGCGATCCACTGGAACTGGTCCGCATCGAACTCGATGCGCCCGAGCTCGACCTGCCGGCGCTGCAGCACTGGCTGGCGTCGCGCCCGCCCGGCACCGGCCGCCTGCCCGTGCTCGACGAGGGCCTGCAGGTCCGCGACGGACGCATCGAGGGCGACGGCTGGCGCCTGGACGCGCTGGCGCTGTCGCTCGGAACACTGCGCCACGACGCACCGGTCCGTGCGCGGATCTCGGGCCGTTATGCGGATAGCGGCACCCGCGCGCCGTTCGCGCTCGCCGCGACGCTGCAGCGGCCGGACAGCGGACGCGGCTTCGCGGTCGTGGGTGGCGTGTCGCCGGCACGCGACGGGTGGAGCCTGCCGTCGCGCGTGACCCTTTCCGGCGCGCTGCACTGGGAGGGCGGCCTGGCGCTGCTGCCGGCCAGGTTCGGCGCGGCCGGGCGCTATCTCTCGGGAGACACATCGATCCCCTTCGCGCTGGGCCTGCACGGGCCGCTGCGCGGCCACGGCAGCGCATGGACCCTGCTTCCCGCGGGCGTGGCCTTGCGCGGCGGCGGCATGGTGCCCGAACTCGATGCCTGTGGACGACTGGCGCTGGGCCGCCGGCTGCTGCTGGAGATCGACGGTCGCATCGCGCAATGGCCGGCCGGGTGGCCGGTGCTGCCGCCGCCGCTGGGCGCATCGCGGCAGCCGCTTGCGCTGACCGCCCGCTACCTCGGCCCGCTGGATCTACGCGCGCCGCTGGGCCTGGGCGTGGCGCGCGACGATCTGCGCTTCGACGGTCGCCTCGACGTGCCCGGGCTCGTGGCCTGGGCCTCGAACCCGGGACAGGGGAGCCTGCTGCCGCCCGTCGATGGCCAGCTCGAGGCCGAGGCGATGGAGATTTCAGGCGCGCGGCTCGAAGGCGTGCGCATCGAGTTCGAGGACGAGGCCTCGCCCACGCCATGAGCGCCCTGCCGCCCATCGAGGACGGAGTCGGCGACCGCTACGCCAGCCGCCTGCTGCAGTGGTTCGACGTCTCCGGCCGCCACGACCTGCCCTGGCAGCATCCACGCACGCCCTACCGCGTGTGGCTGTCGGAGATCATGCTGCAGCAGACGCAGGTGCGCGTGGTGGTGCCCTACTTCGAGCGGTTCGTGGCGGCGTTGCCGGATGTGCGCGCACTCGCGGCCGCGTCGCTCGACGAGGTTCTGGCGCTGTGGTCGGGCCTGGGCTACTACGCCCGCGCGCGCAACCTGCATGCGGCCGCGCAACGCTGCGTCGAGCATCACGGCGGCGAACTGCCGCGCGATCACGACGCCCTGCTCGCCCTGCCCGGCATCGGCCGCAGCACCGCGGCCGCGATCCTTTCGCAGGCCTGGGGCGAGCGCTTCGCGATCCTCGACGGCAACGTCAAGCGCGTGCTGTGCCGGGTGCACGGCGTGGAAGGATGGTCGGGGCTGCCCGCCGTCGAGAAGCGGCTGTGGGCCATCGCCGACGCGCAGCTGCCGGGCGTGCCCGAGGGGCGCATGGCCGACTACACCCAGGCGCAGATGGACCTCGGTGCGACGCTCTGCGCCCGCCACGCGCCCTCGTGCATGCTGTGTCCGCTACAGGCGGACTGCGTGGCGCAGCGCAGTGGCCGCGTCGAGGACCTGCCCACGCCCAAGCCCGGCAAGCCGCTGCCGCAACGCCAGGCCATCGCCCTGCTGCTGCGCGACGCGCAGGGCCGCGTGCTGATACAGCGTCGCCCGCCCACCGGCATCTGGGCCGCGCTGTGGTCGCTGCCCGAGCACGTCGAGATCGCCGCCGCACGGGGCTGGTTCGAGCGCAACATCGGGACCGGTTTCGACGATGGCGAAGCCATGCCCGCGGTCGCCCATGCCTTCACCCACTTCCGCCTCAGCCTGCAGCCGCTGCGATGGTCGGGCGTGTCGCTGCGCGCAAGCGTGCGCGACGATCCCGACCTGCGCTGGCTGACGCGCGACGAGCTGCCGTCGCTCGGCATCCCGGCCCCGGTTCGCAGCCTGCTCGAAGCCGCATTTGACAGCTAGGCGCGCGCCCTCGCGCTCTGGCCGCCCGCGCCGCGGGCCCGGCAGCATCGGGCGGAGGCTCCTACAATGGACGCCGGCAATCCTTCCGAGCGCACGCCATGGCCCGCACCGTCTTCTGCAGCTACGAACAACGCGACACCGAAGGCCTGGACTTCGTGCCCTGGCCGGGCGAACTGGGCAAGCGCGTGTTCGCCAGCGTCGGCAAGTCCGCCTGGGCCGCCTGGCTGTCGCACCAGACCATGCTGATCAACGAGAACCGGCTCTCCCCGCTCGATCCGAAGCATCGCGCCTTCCTCGAAGAGGAAATGCAGAAGTTCCTGTTCGGCGGCGGCGCCGAGAAGCCCGCGGGCTACGTGCCCGAGGCCTGATCGTCCAAGTCGACGGGCCGACGCGTCGTTCGCGCCTCAGGAGCCGGCTTCGCTTGCGCGCTCCTGCGCGCGCGCCTCGCGCAGCTCCTTTTCCGAAGTCCGCAGCGCCCTGACGTCGAGCGGCCGGATCTCGCGGATGTGGCAGGGCAGCTGCATCGCACCGCTGCCGTGCGCGATGACCTTGTCGAAGCGCGCATGCACCTGGTTCATCTGGCTGGTCAGGCCGATGGCCGGGGCGAACTCCAGGTCGTGGCACGGCCCCTGCAAGGCCAGCAGCCAGGCCTCCGAGGGCCGGGTCCAGACCGCCAGCGTGCTGTCGTCGAGCGGCGTCCAGCCGTTGATGCTGCCGAAGAAACGGAAGCTGGAGACCGGCTCACCGGCGTGCGACTGGTAGAGGGCCAGCTTCTCGGCCGCGCGCGCGCCGCCATCCGAGGCGCACGCCGACAGCGCCAGCATTGCCGCCAGCGCGGCCCCGACTCCGTGTGTCCTGTTGTCCATCGTGGCCTCCCGCGGCAACGCCGCCTCGGTGGTGGTGACCTCATGATGCGCTGCCACGCGCCGCCCATGCGCCGCGCGACCGCCCGCGGTTCAGGACCGGGTCGGCATCGCCGTCGCGCGGGCCGGATGCGACAATGGCGGGCATGCACCCATCGCACAGTCGGCATGACGTCTTCTCCTGGTGACTTCCGCTTCGGCACCGTCATCGTCGGTGGCGGTGCCGCCGGCACCCTGGTCGCGATCCGGCTGCTGAAAGACGAAGGCCACACGGGCCCCGTGGCCATCGTCGAACCCGACGAAGTGCTGGCGCGTGGTGCCGCCTATGGCACCGGACGCGCCGAGCACCTGCTCAATGTCGTCGCCGGCCGGATGAGCGCGCTGGCCGAACAGCCCGGACATTTCGTGCAGTTCCTGGCGCAGGACGGCGCGGGCGACGCGGAAGGGCTGGGCGACAGTTTCGCCAGCCGTCGCGACTACGGTCGCTACCTGCGCCATACGCTCGAATCGCTGCCGCGCAGCCCGGTGCATCTGCGCGAGCGCGTCGTCGACATCGAGCGCGCCGATGGCGGGTTCCGCCTGCACCTGGCCTCGGGGGCCGGCGTTCTCGCCCGCCACGTGGTGCTGGCCGTGGGCAATGCACCGCGTCCCCTGCCCGACTATCTGCTGCATCCCGGGATGCGGCTGGCGGAAGCCTGGGACTATGACGCCATCCAGGGCATCGAGGCCGATGCCAGCGTCTGCATCCTCGGCTCGGGCCTGAGCATGGTCGACGCTGCGCTCAGTTTGGCCGCCGCCGACCATCGCGGCCCGATCCACGTGCTCTCGCGTCACGGCCTGATGCCCTTGCCGCATGCGCGGACCGGCCCGCAGCATGGCGCGGGCGTGGACGATCTGCTGCCGCTGGGCGTTCGCGACCGCTGGCGCGTGCTGCGCCGGCGCGTCGCCGACGCAGTCGCCGGCGGCGAACCCTGGCAGTGGAGTTTCGACCGCCTGCGCCATCACGGCCAGGCACTGTGGCAATCGCTCGACGACGGCCAGCGCCGCCGCTTCCTGCGCCACGCTGTGCGCTACTGGGACATCCATCGCCACCGCATCGCGCCGCACGTGGCAGCGACGCTCGATCGCCTGCGCGGCAGCGGCCAGCTGCGGATCGAGGCCGGCCGGCTGCGCTCGATCTCCGCCGCTCCCGCAGGCGGCAGCCTCGTGGGCTTCCGCCCGCGCCACGCCGAGGCCGAAAAAGCGCTGCATGCCGACTGGATCGTCAACGCCACCGGCGTGGAAACCAATATCGACCTGCGCCCCGGCACCCTGCTGACCGCCCTGCGCGAACGCGGCCTGGCCCTGCCCGGTCCGCAAGGGCTGGGGCTGGCGAGCAGCGGCATCGGCCAGATGGTCGACTGCCGCGGCCGGCCCGATCCCGCGCTCTACGTGCTGGGCGCGCTGCGCATCGGCGACCTGTGGGAAAGCATTGCCATCCCGGAACTGCGCGAGCAGGCCCGCGGGATCGCCGAGCACATTCTCGCGTCGGGCGCTTCAGCGGCAGATTGATTGCGGTACGCGCGCCCGAAGGGCCGCATCGCCAGCATGGTGATCGCGAGCCGCGGGCCGCGGGCACGGCGTGCGAGGCGCGATCGCGGCGCTCCTTTGAGCGTGCGCGCCGGGCCGGGCGGCGCCCAGCAGTACTCGCGATCAGCCGCAGGTCGCAATCACCACCGATCGTCCGGCGCCCATCGGCACCAGCACCGCCGTCGGACGGCCGGTTTCCACATAGCGGCGCGAGGCCAGCGTATGCGCCTCCTCGATCGCCTGCAGCTTGGTCGGACGGTACAGCGCCTCGGCTTCGGCCACACCCTGGCCGCGCACCCGCCAGCCTCCGGCGGAGGCTTCGATCTCGAACAGTTCGCGAATCATGGTCCGGCACCTTCGAAAGAAAGGTGCCCCGGCTGGTTTGGCGATCTCCGGCCCAACCCGCGTCCCTGCAGCGCCATACTCCGATGCGCGCTGCCGGGGCGGAGGGAAGCTTGCGCCACGACTCGTCTCCGCGCCGTCGGGCGGATCCCCGACGTGATGTAGGAAAAGTCCTACAGCGCGCGGAAGCCGGCGCTCGGGCAACAAAAAACCGCCCCGGAGGCGGTCTTGTCCACGCTTCGAAATGGTGGCCGGGGAGGGAATCGAACCCCCGACACGGGGATTTTCAATCCCCTGCTCTACCAACTGAGCTACCCGGCCACGCGCTCCGGCGCTGGGCCGTGCGAGCCGCGCATGATACGGGCGCTTGTCCGTCCGGGCAAGCAGGAGGGCGGAGCTTCGCTGCGGATCGGGTCGCTAAGGCGCCTGGGGCGCGGCCCGGCGGCGCTGGCCGGCAGGCCGGCGGGCGGTCCGGCGGCCTCCGTACCTCGTAGTATCCTCCAACAGGTCCGTGACGAAGGTGGGGGGCGCGATGAAGCTTGGATGGCGTGTGCCGGCGATGTTGCTGGCGGTGTTCCTGGTGGCGTGCTCGAGCGGCGTGCCGCGGCGGGTATCGGAGCCGGCCGCCAGCCTGCAGCAGCTGACGGTCGAGGCCGATGGCCGCTGGTCGATCGAACTGCGGCTGCAGAACTACAGCAGCATCCCGATGCGCTTCGAGGCGGTGTCGCTGGAGCTCACCGTCGAGGACCAGGCGGCAGGCACGCTGACCGCACGGCCGGCGCTGGTCATCGGCCCCGAATCGCCCGACGTGATCACGGTGATGTTCGACCCCTCCGCCGATGCCCGCCTGCTGATGGCGGGCCGGCTGGCCGACGGCCGTGGCGTGCAGTACCGCTTCGAGGGCACGGTCGACGCCGCCCCCACCGACCGCGGCAAGGTCCGCGACTACAAGGTCAAGCGCGACAGCCGCCTGAGCCCGGTCCCCGGCCTGCCGGGCGTGCTGCGCTGACCGCTTCCGACAAGACTGGCGAGCTGAAACGATGAGCAGTTATTCCGCGCCGCTGCGCGAGATCCGCTTCACCCTGTTCGACCTGCTGGACGTCGAGTCCACCTTCTCGAAAACCGGCTTCGACGAGGCCGGGCGCGACCTCATCGATCCGATGCTCGACGAGGCCGCGCGCTTCAGTGGCACCGTGCTGGCGCCGCTGAACAAGGCCGGCGATACGCACGGCGTGCGGTACGACAAGGACAGCGGCAGCGTCACCACCGCGCCGGGCTTTGCCGAGGCCTACCGGCAGTTCACCGAGGGCGGCTGGAGCGGGCTGTCGGCGCCGGCCGAGTTCGGCGGCATGGGCCTGCCGCACGTGGTCGGCATGCCGCTGGAGGAAATGATCAACTCGGCCAACCTGGCCTGGGGCAACTTCCCGCTGCTTTCGCATGGCGCGGCCAATGCGCTGCAGCACCATGGCGAGGCGTGGCTGCAGCAGGTGTTCCTCGGCAAGCTGGTCACCGGCGAGTGGACCGGCACCATGTGCCTGACCGAACCGCACTGCGGCACCGACCTGGGTCTGCTCAAGACCCGCGCCGAGCCCGCGGCCGATGGTGCGTACGCGATCAGCGGCACCAAGATCTTCATCACCGCCGGCGAGCACGACCTGACGCCGAACATCGTCCATCTCGTGCTGGCGCGCCTGCCGGACGCGCCGGCCGGCAGCAAGGGCATTTCGCTGTTCGTGGTGCCGAAGTTCAAGGTGGGCCGCGATGGCGCGATGGGCGAGCGCAACGCAGTGCGCTGCGGCGCGGTCGAGCACAAGATGGGCATCCATGGCTCTGCCACCTGCGTGATGAACTTCGACGGCGCGCAGGGCTGGCTGGTCGGCCAGCCGCATCGCGGCCTGATGGCCATGTTCACCATGATGAATACCGCGCGCCTGGGCGTCGGCCTGCAGGGCCTGGGCCTGGCCGAGCGCGCACTGCAGAACGGGCTGCGCTATGCACGCGAGCGCCTGCAGTCGCGCGCGCTCTCGGGTCCGAAATATCCCGACAAGCCTGCCGATCCGATCATCGTCCAGCCCGACGTGCGCCGCATGCTGCTGACCTGCAAGGCGCTGGTCGAAGGCGGCCGCGCGCTCGGCTACCACGCCGGCCTGCAGGTGGACCTCGCCGCGCACGCCGGCAGCGAGGAAGAACGCAAGCAGGCCGACGACCTGCTCGGCTTCCTCACCCCGATCGTGAAGGGATGCCTGACCGAATGGGGCGTGGAGTGCACCTACCACGCACTGCAGTGCTTCGGCGGCCACGGCTACATCGCCGAGCACGGGATGGAGCAACTGGCGCGCGATGCGCGCATCACCACGCTGTACGAGGGCACCACCGGCATCCAGGCGCTGGACCTGATGGGCCGCAAGACGATGCAGCTGCAGGGCGGGGGGCTGAAGGTGTTCCTCGGCCTGGTGCAGACGTTCTGCGAGCAGCAGGCCGGCAACGCGGCGGTGGCCGAGTTCGTCGCTCCGCTGGCGCAGAAGGCCAAGGAGTGGCAGGCGCTGACGATGACGATTGCCCAGCGCGCGGCCGCGGACCCGGAGGAAATCGGCGCTGCCGCGCACGACTACCTGTTCTACTCGGGCTATGTGGTGCTGGCCTACTGGTGGGCGCGCAGCGTTGCCGCGGTCGAGGCCTCCATGCAGCCGCAGGCCTTCAAGGAGGCCAAGCGCGAGACCGCGCGCTTCTATTTCGCCCGGCTGCTGCCGCGCACCCTCGCCCACAAGGCGGCGATCGAAAGCGGCCCGGCGCCGCTGCTGGCGCTGGACGAGGCTGCATTCGACGCCTGATGCGTGGGGTCGGCCGGCGCTGGCGCGTTGCAATGAGTCCTGGGGCGCCGGCGCCCGGGCCGTGATGGCCTGCGCAGCGGCGCTGCCGATGTCGCTGGGCCATCGCCTGATGGCGCTGGTCATCACCAGCGACATCCTGCCCGCAATGAAGGCCGGGGAGCGCGACGTGGCCGCGGCCTACGACGCCCCTCGCGACGACCAGCGCTGCGTCCCTGTCGCGTCGGCATGACTGACGCCAGGGTCCGCAAAGACCGGCCGCAGCCCCCGCGGGCAGTCGCGCAATCGTCACCGAATCGCGTTATGCTCGGTGCCCGATGGAGCCTGACAGAGCGCAGCTTCGCGTGGTTCCCACCGGGATCCCTGGGATTCCGGACGGTGTCGTCGCTTCCGGACTTCCTGTCGCGCATGCCCTGCCGCACCGCCTGGATTCGGTCCGGCTGCTCTCGCTCGATGCCCACGGCCGCGCGCTGAACTGGATCAGCTGGCAGGATGCGGCCTGCCTGTACGCGCGCGAGGCGGTCGCCTGGACCCTCGGCGACCCCTGCCTGAACGTACGTGGCGGCACCAGCCGGGAGACCGGTGCGCGCAGCACCCTGGACCTGCATCCGATCATCGCCGCGCGCGGCCAGGTGCGCCCGCAGGCACTCGACCCCACGCCGGCACTCACCAATGCCTCGCTGTTCGCCCGCGACCAGCACCTGTGCATGTATTGCGGCAAGGGCTACAGCCGCCAGCTGCTCACCCGCGACCACGTGGTGCCGCTCTCGCGCGGCGGCCGCGACATCTGGGAGAACGTGGTCTGCGCCTGCTTCCACTGCAATTCGCGCAAGGGCGGGCGCACGCCGCAACAGGCCTCGATGCCCCTGCTGGCGATCCCTTACCGGCCGAGCTGGATCGAACATCTGATCCTGTCCAACCGCAACATCCTGGCCGACCAGATGGCCTTCCTGCGCTCGCACCTGCCCAAGCGCAGGCGCCCGCGCCAGTAGCAGCGGGCAGGCGCGACCCCGCGGCGTGCCGGCCCGGCCAGACCATGCCGCCGGTTCGCGCCCGGCGAGGCCGCGCTGCGGTCGGCTACACTCGCCCGATCCTCCGGAGCGGATCCACGCATGCCCCTGACCATCGGCCTGGCCGGGATGGACCCTGCAACCGAAACCGCGCTCAAGGCGGCTTTCCTCGACGCCAACCAGCGGCTCGGCGAAAGCTGGCAGCTGCTCCCTGAAACCCAGGCCGACCACATCGTGGTCGACATGGACAGCATGTACGGTCCGATGAGCTGGCTGCGCCTGCATGCCTCGGGCAAGCGGGTGGTGGGGCTGACTTCGGCTGCGCGCGCGCAGACCGACTTCCGCCTGGGCCGACCGTTCAGCGCGGACTCGCTGACCGCGCTGCTGCGCGAGATCGCCGCGCAGGACGGGGCACCGGTCGCGCCCGACGCACCGACGGCTCCGCAGGCCCCGGCGGTCGAGACCGCGGCGGCTCCCCAGCCTGCGCCGGCGGCGGTCCCGGAGCCCGCCTCAGCGGCACCACAGGCGGCTGCGCCGGAGGTCGCGCCCGAGGCCGCGCCGGCGGCGGCGATCCAGGCACCTGAACCGACCACCCTGTTCGGCCGGCTCGCGGCCGGCACGTTGACCGGCCAGCGCCGTTACCGCCGCCCCAGCGGCCCCACCCTGCTGATCGACGCCGAGGCCCGCAGCTACCACGGTCCGGCCGCGCTGAAGCCGCTACTGCCCTATTTCGAGGGCGAACTGGCCGAAGAAGCGCTGGAACCGGTGGATGCGGAGACCTTCCAACGCGAGGCCGAGGCCGTCGGGCCGGCCCAGCCGCTGTCGCGCCTGCTCTGGCTCGGCGCCCTGGCCAGCGGCCAGGGACAGCTGCTGCCCGGCCATGATCCGGAAGCGAAGTACCGGCTCAACCGCTGGCCGCAGACCGAACGGGAATTTCCGCGCCACTTCCGCATCGCCACGGCCATGATGAAGGCGCCGTCGACCCTGGCCGAGGTGGCTGCCGCCAGCGGCATCGCGCTGGGGGAAATCGTCGATTTCGTGAATGCCAACCTGGCGACCGGCGTGGCCGAGGCCGTTGTCGAGGCGCCCCCCGAGCCGGCTGCGCAGCCGCGCGCGGGCGGCCTGCTGGGACGCCTGCGCGGGCGCTGATTCCGGGCGCCTGCACGTCCTGCGCGCGGCGCGGGATTACAATGCCGGGATGATCGATTCCCAGCGCTATCCGCGCCTTGCGCGCATCGGCAGTCCTGCCGACCTGCGCGCGTTCGACGAGGCGGAACTGCCCGCCATCGCCGACGAGCTGCGCAACTACCTGATCGAGTCCGTCGGCAAGTCCGGCGGGCATTTCGGCGCCGGCCTGGGCGTGGTCGAACTGACCACCGCCCTGCACTGGATCTACGACACGCCCGGCGACCGCATCGTCTGGGACGTGGGTCACCAGTGCTACCCGCACAAGATCCTGACCGGCCGCCGCGACACCATCCATACCGTCAAGCAGGAAGGCGGGGTGGCGCCGTTCCCCAAGCGGGAAGAAAGCGAGTACGACACCTTCGGCGTCGGCCACTCCAGCACCTCGATCTCGGCGGCGCTGGGCATGGCGATCGCGAATGCGAGCGCGGCCTCGGCCGGCGATGGCGCGCCCAGGAAGGTGGTGGCGGTGATCGGCGATGGCGCGATGACCGCCGGGATGGCCTACGAGGCGCTCAACCATGCCGGCGGCATGGATCCCGAGCCGGACATCCTGGTGATCCTCAACGACAACCGCATGTCGATCAGCGAGGCCGTGGGCGGGCTGACCCGCATGCTCGGCCGCATGACCGGCAGCCGCACGCTCAACGCGCTGCGCGAGGGCGGCAAGAAGCTGCTGGGCGACAAGAACAAGCCGCCGGCGAGGTTCGTACGCCGCTGGGAGGAGCACTGGAAGGGCATGTTCGTGCCGTCCACGCTGTTCGAGGAAATGGGCTTCCACTACACCGGCCCGATCGACGGACACGACGTCAAGGCTCTGGTGGACACGCTGCGCACGCTCAAGGGCCTCAAGGGCCCGCAGCTGCTGCACGTGATCACCACCAAGGGCAAGGGCTACGAACTGGCCGAGGGCGACCAGATCGGTTACCACGCGGTGTCGCCGTTCGATCCGTCCAAGGGCCTGGTGCCCAAGGCCGGTGCCTCCGGGCCTACCTACACCGACGTCTTCAGCGACTGGCTGTGCGACATGGCCGCTGCGGATAAACGCCTGATGGGCATCACTCCGGCGATGCGCGAGGGTTCGGGCCTGGTGAGGTTCTCGAAGGAACATCCCGAGCGCTACTTCGACGTGGCCATCGCCGAGCAGCACGCGGTGACGCTGGCCGCGGGCATGGCCTGCGAAGGCGCCAAGCCGGTGGTGGCGATCTATTCGACGTTCCTGCAGCGCGGCTACGACCAGCTGGTGCACGACGTGGCGATCCAGGGCCTGGACGTGCTGTTCGCGATCGACCGCGGCGGCGTGGTCGGGCCCGATGGCGCCACCCACGCCGGCAACCTCGACCTGAGCTACCTGCGCTGCGTGCCGAACATGGTGGTGATGGCCCCGGCGGACGAACGTGAGTGCCGGCAGATGTTGAGCACCGGCTTCCGTCACGAAGGTCCGGCGGCGGTGCGCTACCCGCGCGGCACCGGCCCGGGGGTCGCGGCCGGCGACACGCTCGACACGCTGCCCATCGGCAAGGCGGACCTGCGCCGCCGCGGCGCGCGCATCGCCCTGCTCGCCTTCGGCGCGCTGGTGCCGGCCGCCGAACAGGTGGGCGCGGAACTCGGCCTGACCGTGGTCAACATGCGCTTCATCAAGCCGCTCGACCGCGGCCTCCTGCTGGAGCTGGCGCAGGACCACGAAGGCTTCGTCACGCTGGAGGACAACGTGGTGATGGGCGGTGCCGGATCGGCCGTGCTGGAGCTGCTGCAGGCCGAGGGCATGCTGCTGCCGGTATTGCAGCTCGGCCTGCCCGACGCCTTCCAGCACCACGCCAGCCGCGAGGCGCTGCTGGCCGAGGCCGGCCTGGACGCCGCCGGTATCCGTGCCGCGATCCAGCGGCGCTGGCCGCACGGGGGCGACCAGCGCGCCCGGCTCAGCGCCTCGGGCTGACCTGCTTGGACGTCCGAGGGGGAGGGGGACCCCGACTGGAGCGACGCGGCGCGGCGCGATCCCGGATCCCGGGACCGCCATGACGCGATCCGCCTTGGCGCGCGCGGCGGACGGTCCGCGCAGGGCGCCCTCCGGCACGGATCGCCTACCCTGGCTCACCTATCGTTTCCGGCTGCTGGGCATGGGCCTGGGCGGCCTGTGCATCGGCACGGTGCTGTACGAGAACGGCGCGAGTTGGCCGCAGTGGGTCCTGCTGGCCTTCACCGCGCTGCTGTGGCCGCACCTGGCGCTGCTGTTGTCGACCCGCAGCGCGTCCCCGCCTCGCGCCGAGCGCCGCAACCTGCTGCTGGATTCGGCCCAGACCGGATTCTGGGTGGCGATGATGCAGTTCAACCTGCTGCCCTCGGTGCTGCTGTTCACGCTGGTGACCGTGGACAAGATCAGCACCGGCATCCCTCGCCTGTGGCTGTGGTCGCTGCCCGCATTCGCGGCCGGGCTGCTGTGCGGCGGGCTGGCGAGCGGTTTCGCGCTGCGCCCCGACACCAGCATGGCCGTGGTGCTGTCCGCGCTGCCGGTGATGACCATCCACACCATCGGCGTGGCGCTGGCGGTCAATCACATGGGTCAGAAGATCCGGCACAAGAACCGGCAGCTGGACGAACTCAGCCGCACCGATTCGCTGACCGGCCTGCACGTGCGCCGGCACTGGCTGGAGCAGGCCGAGCGGGCCCTGCGCCGGCACCGCGACGAGGGCGTGCCGATGACGCTGCTGCTGTTGGACGTGGACTACTTCAAGGTCGCCAACGACCGCCACGGTCATTCGGTGGGCGACGAGGTCCTGCGCGCGGTGGCCGGCGCAATCGCCGCCACCCTGCGTGCGTCCGACGCCGCCGGTCGTTACGGCGGCGACGAGTTCGGCGTGCTGCTCGGCGATACCACGCCCGACCAGGCGCGGGCGCTGGCGGAGAAGATGCTGGCCGCCATCCGCGAGGCCCCCATCGGCGGGATGCCCGGGACTCGGGTCACCGCCAGCATCGGCCTGGCGGCCGCGCGCGCGGGCCACGTCACGGTCGAACAGTGGATCGACGAAGCCGACGCCGCGCTCTACCGGGCCAAGCACGCCGGCCGCGACCGGATCGGATCCTGACCCGCACTCAGGGCGCTTCGATCTCGTAGCCCCGTTCGCGCAAGCGCGCCAGGTATCCCGTGGGCGTGGTCACCAGCCCCAGCGGCAGCATGGCCAGACTCACCCGGTCGGTGGCGAGCGCTTCCTCGGCGGCGGCCAGCCACATCGCCTCCAGCCGCGGCCGCAGCTCGACCGCTCCCAGGCGCTGCGCCAGCGCGCTGCCGGTCACCGCGTCGATGCAGGCACCGTACTGGCTCTCCACCGGCAGCGACAGCAGCGCCGCTATATCGCCGGTGGCCCAGGCATTGGCGCGCTGACGCATCGCCTCCAGATCGGTTTCGATGCGTGTCAGCGTGCGCGCGAAGCAGTCGGTGTCGGCCAGCGCCGTGGACTGGAACTCGCGGATCGCGGCCTTGGGATCGTCCACCTGGAGTTTGAAGTTGACCCCGCGCAGCGGCACGTCGTGGCGTTTGGCGATCCGGCGCACTTCCTTGTCCACCACATCGTCCAGCGACAGCCCGGAGCGGCGCATCGCCGACTCGTACAGCTCCTGGGCGGCGAAGATCGGCCGCCAGCGCTCGACTCCGCCGTCGCGGCCGATATAGCGCTGTTTCAGCGGCGACCAGCGCGCGTAGAGCGCGGGTGGAACCACTTCCTGCAGGCTGCGCCCGTCCGGATTGCGCCGCGCCTTGAGCAGCGATGGCACCAGCATCAGGCCGCGGAACACGCCCACGTCGGCATCGAGGGTGAACGAGGGCGGCAGCAGCACCCGCTGCGCGCGCGAGATCACCGATTCGACGCCGGCCGACTCCCATGCCAGGCGCCGCGGCAACGGTGAAAGCGTCGCCAGCACATACAGGGTGTGATCGCCCTTGCGCACCTTCCACAGGCCCGGCCCCGGCAGCGCCCCGGACACCACCACGGTCTCGTGATCGACGATCGAGACGGCGTCCGCGGCTGGCGGGACGATGGTCGTCGGCTCTCCGTTACCGGCAGCGTCGGCCCAGGCCGGGGCAGACAGCAGCAGGCACAGCCAGGGCAGCCATTTCGTTCGCATCGTTCGATTTTCGAGGGACCGGAGCGCCGGCGTCATCGCTGGACCACGGGCAGGCGCGACAGTTCCCGCGCCAGGGCCGAGTCCGGATCGAGCAAGCCGAAGCCTTCCCAGTCGAAACCCGGCGCCACCACGCAAGTTACCAGCGCATACCGGTCCAGCGCGCGCGCCGATTGCCACACGCCTGCGGGCATGACGCAGGACCGGACTTCGCCCGCCCCCGCTCCCAGCACGACGCGCTCCACCAGGCCGCTGCCCTGCCGATGCTGCAGCAGCTCGAGCGCATCGCCCTCGTCCCAATGCCACCATTCGTCGGCATCCACGCGATGCCAGGCACTGCGTTCGCCGCTGTCCAGCAGGTAATGGATGGCGGTCATGGCCGGACGCAGCCGCCCGCCGGCCTCGACCTGGCGGGAAGACGCGTGGATACGACGGTAATGCCCGCCTTCGGGATGCGGCTCCAGTCGCAGCGACCGGATGCGGGAATGCGCGGAATCGTCCATAGCGGAAGTATCCGCCATGGACGATGGACCCGCAGACGGCCGGGGCTGCGCGTCAGGAGCGCTTGCGGTCCCCGCGGTCGCCCTGGCCGGACTTCACCGAGGTTTTCGCCGACTTGCGCACGTCCTGGGCCAGCGACCGCCCCAGATCGTCGCTCTCCTTGAACTTCCCGTCCTCATCGCGGCGCACCAGCCGCTTGTCGCCGTTGGGTGCGATCAGCTCACGCTTGCTGCTCTTCTTGGACGCCATGGATGTCTCCAGCTCTGCGATGACGCCCGCACGCCCGGTGCGGGCCACGTTAGGCCAGGACGCGCAGGATCACTCCTCCGCGCCCGGATCCTGCGCTTCAGCCTCCTCCTTCACCGGCACGGTGCGGGCCATCGTGCCGTCGGCCTTGCCCAGTTCGATGCCGGTGATCGGATTGAAATCGGCGGTGGACGCGAGCCGCGTGGCCATCGCGTCCAGCGTCTTGGCCTCCGCCTCCGGCAGCAGCACCGTCGCCTCGCCATCGCCGCCATCCACGGCGGTGAACTCTTCGGGATCGCTGACGAACCGGAAGTTCTCGTCGCTGTTCCAGGGGCCCCGCATATCGCCCTCGCCCTGCGAGGTATTGACGTACATCTCCTGGAACTGCGGCATGCCCGGCAGCTTGCCCGGCGGGAAGTTCGGCTCGATGGAGTACAGCGCCTTCTCGAAGGACTTCTGGTGCGCCATCTCGCGCGTCATCAGGAAGGTCAGCGCGTCCTTCACGCCCGGATCGGCGGTGACATTGATCAGGCGCTCGTACACGATCTTGGCGCGCGCTTCGGCGGCGATGTTCGAACGCAGGTCGGCGGTAGGCTCGCCGATACTGTCGATATAGCCGGCATTCCACAGCTGGCCGCCGGAATTGATCAGGGCCGGACCACCGCCGTAGAGCACCTGGGTGACGTGCGAACTGCAGCCATTGCCCTGCAGGGAGCGGAACAGTTCCCCTTCTTCCTCCACGGCTTCCGCCAGCCGTCCCTTGGCGCCCTTGTTCAGCATGCCGACGAGGGAGCCGATGACCTCGAGATGGCTCAGCTCCTCCGTGGCGATGTCCAGCAGCATGTCGCGACGGCCCGGGTCCTCGTCGGCCAGTGCCTGGGTGAAGTAGCGCATCGCCGCGGCGAGCTCACCCTGAGGGCCACCGAACTGCTCGAGCAGCAGGTTGGCCAGTGCGGGATTGGGTTCAGATACGCGGACGGTGTACTGCAGCCTCTTGTTGTGCGTGAACATCGCTTTCTCCGTGCGAACGCCGTGGGGGGGCGTGGGCCGAGGACGCTAGCAGGGCGCCTGTCGCGACCATGTGGCGAAAACCGTCCGGCATGCGCTCGCCGCGCGGGCTCTCGGATGTGTCGATCGCGTGCAGGCGACCGTGGACGGTCGTTCCGGTGGAGGCCCTTGCGGCGCAGGGGACGTTTCGCGGCGGACGCGGCAGTGCCGCGCAAGCATCCGCCCTCGGCCCTGGCTGACTTGCATCAGCGTTGCGATCCACGATCCCAGGCCGGACGCCCACGTCCACTGCGCGGCGCGGCGTAGGCAGGCAATCGAAGCAACGCGCCCACGCGGTTGCGGGCGCGTGCCGGCCGGCAGGGGCCGCGCAAAGAAAAACCCCCGGGGCCACCGGGGGTTCTCGTCCGCCCGGACGTCGCCGGACGGTGTATTGGTCGGGGTAGCCGGATTCGAACCGACGACCACTTGTCCCCCAGACAAGTGCGCTACCAGGCTGCGCTATACCCCGGATTGGGTGGCGATTATACGCGACTCGACCGCTCGCGGGCCTGCCCCGCGCCTGAACTGCGCGGGAAACTGCCCGGACGGCGTTATCGCTTCAGCAGCGACAGGATCTCTTCCAGCTCCATGCGCACCTGGCGCACGATCTGGCTGCTCATCGCCGATTCCTGCTTGGCGCCCTCGCCCTCCAGGCGCAGGCGAGCGCCGCCGATGGTGTAGCCCTGCTCGTACAGCAGGCCGCGGATCTGGCGCACCATCAGGACGTCGTGGCGCTGGTAGTAGCGACGGTTGCCGCGGCGCTTGACCGGCTTGAGGCTCGGGAATTCGGTTTCCCAGTAGCGCAGCACATGCGGCTTGACGTCGCACAGCTCGCTGACTTCGCCGATGGTGAAGTAGCGCTTGGCCGGGATCGGCGGGAGTTCGCGGTTGCTGCCGGGATCAAGCATCGCGCGGCCCGGTATAGGTTTCCACGCGTTCCTTGAGCTTCTGGCCCGGACGGAAGGTCACCACGGTGCGGGCGGAGATCGGGATTTCCTCGCCGGTCTTGGGATTGCGGCCCGGGCGCTCGTTCTTGCGGCGCAGGTCGAAATTCCCGAAGCCCGACAGCTTCACCTGCCGCCCCTGCTCCAGTCCTTCACGCAGGACGCCGAAGAACGCGTCGACGAACTCCTTCGCCTCGCGCTTGTTGAGCCCGACTTCCTCGTACAGCTTCTCGGCCATTTCCGCCTTGGTCAACGCCACGCCTTCCCCCTACTGCCACTTCAGCTTCTGATCCTGGCGCCATGCTCCTGCTGCAGCGCAGCGATGACCGCAGCCACCGCGACATCCACGTCGCTCTCGGTGAGAGTGCGCGAATTTTCTTGGAGAATCAAGCCAGTTGCGAGACTTCTGAATCCTGGATCGACCCCCTTTCCGACATAACGGTCGAACAGGCGCAGTTCGGACAGCAGCGGACCGGCCGCGCGTCGGATCGTGGCTTCCAGCGCTGCCCAGGACACGCCCTCCGGCGCGACGAAGGCCAGGTCGCGTCGCACCGACGGGAAGCGCGACAGCCCGGTCGCACGCGGCACGGCGCGGACACGCAGCGCCGCCAGGTCCAGCTCGAACGCAAGCACGGTGCCTTCCACATCCAGCGCGCGCAGCAGCCGCGGATGCAGCTCGCCGATCCAGCCCAGGCGCACGGGCTGCTCGCCGTCCACGCGCACGACTTCCGCGCTGCGCCCCGGATGCCCGTAGGCATCGCTGGCGGAGCGGTACTCCAGGCGCGCGCCGGTGCAGGCCGCCAGGCTCTCGAGGTCGCCCTTGAGATCGTGGAAGTCGGCCGGGCGCGACGCGGCGCCCCACTGCTCCGCCTGTGCATCGCCCTGGATCACGGCGGCAATGCGCGGGGTTTCGACGGGTGCTTCGCCCTCGCGCAGGGCGAATACCTTGCCCAGCTCGAACAGGCGCACGCGCGCCTGCTGGCGCGCCAGGTTGCGCGACGCGGCGGCGACCAGCCCGGGCAGCAGCCGGGTGCGCATCACGCCCAGCTCTGCGCTGAGCGGGTTGGCGAGCGGCACGCCACCTTCTTCGGCCTGCCAGGCCCGGAGCAGGGCCTGGTCGACGAAGGCGAAGTTCACCGCTTCGAAATAGCCGCGCGCCACCATCTGTGCGCGCAGCTCGTCCTCGCCCGCGCGGGTTTCGCTGGGCACGGCAATGCGCGCGGCGCCGCCCGGCAGCGTGGCGGGAATCGCGTCGTAGCCGTGGATGCGGGCCACTTCCTCGATCAGGTCCTCCTCGATCGCGATGTCGAAGCGGCGGCTGGGCGGCACCACGCGCCAGCCCGCGTCCGTCACCGAGACCTCCATGCCCAGCGCGCGCAGGATCCGCGCGACCTCGGCATCGTCCACGGTCAGGCCCAGCACGCGGGCCAGGCGCGCGCGGCGCAGGACAATCGGCCGGGGCTGTGGCAGATGGGCCTCGAGTACCGCCTCGACCACGGGGCCGGGCTGTCCACCGGCGATGTCGAGGACCAGCCGCGTCGCCAGTTCGATCGCGGCGCGCGGCAGCTGCGGATCCACGCCGCGCTCGAAGCGGTGCGCGGCATCGGTATGCATGCCCAGCCGCCGGCTGCGTCCGATGATGGCGGCCGGCGCGAAGTGCGCCGCTTCGAGGAACACGTTGCGCGTGGACTCGGTGACCCGGGTGTCGAGACCGCCCATCACGCCGGCCAGCGCGACCACGCGACCGGCATCGGTGATCGCCAGGAACTCCTCGTCGAGCGCGATGTCGCGTCCGTCGAGCAGCTTGAGCGATTCGCCTGCGCGCGCGCGGCGCACGCCGACCGGGCCCTTCAGCAGGTCGCGATCGAAGGCATGCATCGGCTGGCCCAGCTCGAGCATGACGTACTGGGTGACGTCCACCAGAAGGCTGACCGGGCGGATGCCGCTGCGGCGCAGGCGCTCGGCCATCCACAGCGGCGTCGGGGCGCCGGCATCGACGCCTTCGATCACGCGGCCCAGGTAGCGCGGCGCGTCCTCACCGGCGTCGAGCTCGACCGGCAGCGCGGCCTCGGCCGCGGCCGGCACGGGTTGCGCATCGAACGCGGCGACTTCGCTGCCGGTCGCCGCGGCCACGTCGAACGCGATGCCGCGCAGGCTGAAGCAGTCGGCGCGGTTCGGCGTGAGCTTGATCTCGATGCTGGCGTCGGGCAGGCCGAGGTATCCGGCCAGCGGCGCGCCGACCGGCGCATCGCCCGGCAGCTCCAGCAGGCCGGATGCGTCGGCGTCGATACCGAGTTCCTTCGCCGAGCACAGCATGCCGTTCGACTCGACGCCGCGCAGCTTCGCGGCCTTGATCGTGAGGTCCCCGACCCGCGTGCCGATGGTCGCCAGCGGCGCGATCAGTCCGGCGCGTGCATTGGGCGCGCCGCACACGATCTGCAGCGGCTCGCCGGTGCCGGCATCGACCTGGCACACCTGCAGGCGATCGGCTTCGGGATGCCGCTCGGCCGACACGATCCGCGCCACCACCACGCCGTCCAGCGCTTCGCCCAGCACGGCGACATCCTCCACCTCCAGGCCGATCGCGGTCAGCACCTCGGCCAGTCGCTCGCGCGAGGCCGAGGTGGGCACATGCTGGCGGAGCCAGTTTTCGGAAAATTTCATGGTCGGAGCCGGGAACGGGGAATCGGGATTCGGGATTCGGGATTCGGAACAGCAGGACTTGCTAGGCCGAGACGGGAACCGGAACCGGAAATGTCGATGCCTCACCCATTCTCGATTCCCGATTCCCCATTCCCGTCCTCAGGCGAACTGCTTGAGGAAACGCAGGTCGTTGTCGAAGAACGCGCGCAGGTCGTCGACGCCATAGCGCAGCATCGCCAGGCGCTCCACGCCCATGCCGAAGGCGAATCCGGTATAGCGCTCGGGGTCGATCCCGACCGCGCGCAGCACGTTCGGATGCACCATGCCGCAGCCCAGCACCTCCAGCCAGCGGGTGCTGCCGTCGGGGCGCTGCCAGGCGATGTCGACCTCGGCCCCCGGTTCCACGAACGGGAAGTAGCTGGGGCGGAACCGCATCTCGAAATCGCGCTCGAAGAACGCGCGCACGAACTCGGCGAGGGTGCCCTTGAGGTCGGCGAAGGTGGAGTGCTCATCCACCAGCAGGCCCTCGCACTGGTGGAACATCGGCGAATGGGTCTGGTCGGAGTCGGAACGGTAGACCTTGCCCAGCGCGATCATGCGCAGCGGCGGGGCGTGCTCGCCCATGTAGCGCACCTGCACGCCCGAGGTATGGGTGCGCAGCAGGCGGCCGTCGCCGAAATAGAAGGTGTCGTGCATGGCGCGCGCCGGATGGTGCGGCGGAAAATTCAGCGCCTCGAAGTTGTGCCAGTCGTCCTCGATCTCCGGGCCGTCGGCCAAGTCGTAGCCCAGGCGGGCGAAGATGTCGGCCATGCGCTGCATGGTCCGGCTGATCGGATGGATCCCGCCGCGGCCGCCGTCGCGCCCCGGCAGGGTCACGTCGATGGTTTCGCCGGCCAGGCGCGCATCTAGCTCCGCGTCCTCGAGCGCGGCCTTGCGCGCCGACAGCGCCTGCCCCACCGAGTCGCGCACCCGGTTGATCGCCTCGCCTGCGGCCTTGCGCTGGTCCGCGGGCAGCGCCCCCAGCGACTTGAGCTGCGCGGTGATGCTGCCGCTCTTGCCCAGCAACGCTACGCGCAGCGATTCGAGCGCCTCGGCGCTGGGCGCGGCGTCGATATCGGCCAGCGCCTGCTTCGACAGTGATTCGATGTCGCTCATCTGCAGTCCAGTCACCTGTGGGAGCGCCCTTGGGCGCGATGGGCCTGATGGGAAGCGTCGCGCCCAAGGGCGCTCCCACAAGAAGAAAAAGTCCCGAACAAGGCTCAGAAAAACGAATGGGGAAGGACTTGCGCCCTTCCCCATGCGTGTACCAGCTTGTTTCCCGGATGCCACCAGCGCATGCGCCGGCGGGCATCGCGGGATACCTGCATTACGCCGCGAGCGCGCCCTTCGCCTTTTCGGTCAGGGCGGTAAACCCGGCCGCGTCGTGCACGGCGATGTCCGCCAGCACCTTGCGATCCAGGGTGATGCCCGCCTTCAGCAGGCCGTTCATGAAGCGGCTGTAGCTCATGCCGTTCAGACGGGCCGCCGCATTGATGCGGGTGATCCACAGCGAGCGGAAATTGCGCTTCTTCTGCTTGCGGCCGATGTACGCGTACTGGCCGGCCTTGATGACGGCCTGCTTTGCGACGCGGAAGACCTTGCGGCGGGCGTTGTAATAGCCCTTGGCACGGCCGATGACCTTCTTGTGGCGACGACGCGCCTGCACACCACGCTTGACTCTTGCCATTGTTCAGCCCTCCTCAGAGATACGGAAGCATGCGGTCCAGACGGCCCGCGTCCTCGGCACGAACATGGTTCGTCTGCCGCAGGTTGCGCTTCCGCTTGGTCGCCTTCTTGGTGAGGATGTGGCTGGTGTTGGCGTGGCCCGCCTTGTACTTGCCGGAAGCGGTCTTCCGGAAGCGCTTGGCCGCGCCCCGATGCGTCTTGATCTTGATCTTGGACATTGCGATGGTCCTGGGGTCGTTTCGAGTACTGGCCTGGGCGGCGTCCTTGGCGTCGGGCTTGGCGGCTGCGCCGCGAAGCCGTTCTCTGGAACGCGCTTTCCTTCCTGCCTGGCCGGTGATAAGCCGCTGATTCGGGAGCGAAACAGGGCGGGTCCAAGGTATTGCGTGAAGCTCCCGGACGAACCGGGCCGGCCATTATGCCCGCTGGTGCGGTGCAGCGCAATTGCAGGGCCGTCGACGCCCACGCTGGGGCTGGCGCGCCCGCAGGGATGGAAGCGGGCCCCGGCAGTCCACCGCCCAGCGCGCCCGCGGCATGCTCCACGGCCCTGCCCAGAACCCGGATCGGCCGCGCGATCGCCGGCGGTCGGCTGGAGCGGCGGCGGCCCAAAGACAGAGCGCGCCTCGCGGCGCGCTCGTCTCAGGATGCTTCCGGCCGGATGCCCGAAACGGCACCGGCTCGCGGCAGGATCACTTCTTCTTCGGGGCGATCATCATCACCATCTGCCGCCCTTCCAGGCGCGGGCGCGACTCGATGACGATGTCCTCGCCCAGGTCGGCCTCGATCCGCGCCGCCATCTCGCGTCCGAGCTCCTGGTGGCTCATCTCGCGGCCGCGGAAGCGGATGTTGACCTTGATCTTGTCGCCGTCCTCGAGGAACTCGCGCATCTTGCGCAGCTTGATCTTGTAGTCGCCCTCGTCGGTGACGGGGCGGAACTTCACTTCCTTGATCTCGACCTGCTTGGACTTCTTCTTGGCCTCGTTGGCCTTCTTCTGCAGATCGAACTTGAACTTGCCGAAGTCCATGATCTTGCAGACCGGCGGATCCGCGTTGGGCTGGATCTCCACCAGATCGAGGCCCTCGTCCTGGGCCTTCTGCAATGCTTCGTCGCGCGACAACACGCCGACCATCTCTCCGTCGGAACCGATCACGCGTACGCGCGGTACGCGGATCTCGTTGTTACGGCGATTCTGCTTGTCCTGGGTGCTAATACTGCGTCTCCGGATAGGGGTGGCGAGCGGGTTCTGGCCGCAGGCCGGGGTCTGGGTACGGATTTTTAACGGATTCGGGCCGCGTTACAACCGTCAGCCCCGGGTTTCCGACAGGCGCGCGGCGAACGCCTCGACCGGCATGCTGCCCAGGTCCTCGCCCGTGCGGGTCCGCACGGCGACCGCGCCGGCCTCCTTCTCACGGTCGCCGACCACCAGCAGGTAGGGCACCCGCTGCAGCGTGTGCTCGCGGATCTTGTAGCCGACCTTCTCGTTGCGCAGGTCCGCCTCGACCCGGAATCCCTTCGAATTCAAGGCCTTGGCAACGTCCGCAGCCGCGTCCGCCTGGGCATCGGTGATATTCATCACCACCGCCTGGACCGGCGCCAGCCAGGCCGGGAACGCACCGGCATGGTGCTCGATCAGGATCCCGATGAAGCGCTCCATCGAGCCGACGATGGCCCGGTGCAGCATCACCGGGGTACGACGCTGGCTCTGTTCATCCACGTACTCGGCGCCCAGCCGGCCCGGCATCATGAAATCGACCTGCATGGTACCCAGCTGCCAGGTGCGGCCGATGGCGTCCTTGAGGTGGTATTCGATCTTCGGGCCATAGAACGCGCCCTCGCCAGGAAGCTCCTGCCACTCCACGCCCGAGGCGCGCAGGGCGTTGCGCAGCGCATCCTCGGCCGTGTCCCAGGTCGCGTCGTCGCCCAGGCGCGGTTCGGGCCGCAGCGCGATCTTGATCTGGATGTCCTCGAAGCCGAAGTCGGCGTACACCCGCAGCGCCTGCTCGTGGAACGCGCGCACCTCGTCCTCGACCTGCGCGGCGGTGCAGAACACGTGGCCGTCGTCCTGGGTGAAGCCGCGCACGCGCAGGATGCCGTGCAGCGCGCCGGAGGGCTCGTTGCGATGGCAGGCGCCGAATTCGCCGTAGCGGATCGGCAGGTCGCGATAGCTGTGCAGGCCCTGGTTGAAGACCTGCACGTGGCCCGGGCAGTTCATCGGCTTCAGCGCGTAGGTGCGCTTCTCCGATTCGGTGAAGAACATGTTGTCCTGGTAGTTGTCCCAGTGGCCCGACTTCTTCCACAGCTCCACGTCCAGGATCTGCGGGCAGCGCACTTCGCCATAGCCTGTCTCGCGATAGACGCGGCGCATGTACTGCTCCACGACCTGCCACACCGCCCAGCCCTTGGGATGCCAGAACACCAGGCCGGGCGCCTCCTCCTGCAGGTGGAACAGGTCCTGCGCCTTGCCGATGCGGCGATGATCGCGCTTCTCGGCCTCCTCGATGCGCTGGATGTAGGCCTTGAGCTGCTTCTCGTCGGCCCAGGCGGTGCCGTAGATGCGCTGCAGCTGCTCGTTCTTAGAATCGCCGCGCCAGTACGCGCCGGAGATGCGGGTGAGCTTGAACGCCTTGAGGAAGCGCGTATTGGGCACGTGCGGGCCGCGGCACATGTCCACGTATTCCTGGTGGTGGTACAGGCCCATCGCGGTGATCTCGGGGCCCATGTCCTCGATCAGGCGCAGCTTGTAGTCCTCGCCGCGTGCCTTGAACAGTTCGACGACCTCGGCGCGCGGCGTCATCTTCTTGATGACGTCGTACTCCTGCGCGATCAGTTCGCGCATGCGCGCCTCGATCGCGGCCATGTCGTCCGGGGTGAACGGGCGCTCGGAGTGGATGTCGTAGTAGAAGCCGTCCTCGATCACCGGCCCGATCACCATCTTCGCATCCGGGTACAGCTGCTTCACCGCATGCCCGACCAGGTGCGCGGCCGAATGGCGGATGATCTCGACGCCTTCGGCATCCTTCGGCGTCAGGATCTGCAGCGTCGCGTCGTGCTCGATGAGGTCGCTCGCGTCCACCTGGCGACCATCGACCTTGCCGGCCACGGTGGCCTTGGCCAGGCCGGGGCCGATCGACTGGGCCACGTCCATGACGGTGACGGGGTGTTCGAACTCGCGGCGGCTGCCGTCTGGGAGGGTGATGGTGATCATGGGCCAGCGATGGGATTCGGAAGTGGGGATTGGGGATTCGGAACGGCGACCGGGCTCTTTACGAATCCCAAATTCCCAATCCCGAACCGTGCGGCCGCCAAGCGGCCCCAAAAAAAAAGCGCCACGAGGGCGCCCTGCGGAGTGCCTCGGTCGTTCTCAGCGTCGGACGGTGGTAGTGCGCATGTCGCACGCTCGGCCGGCGTTTCCGCGGGCCACCTCGTGGCGGATCTCCCGCGATTCTACCCCGGATCGGCGATTGTTGCGCTGCACCGCCTGACTTGCGCGGTCGGTGGCATCATGCCGCCAGCCCTCCGCAGCGGCCCGCATGAACATCCGGGGAAAAGCCACCTCGCTCGACATCGCGCACCTGGCGGGCGTGTCCCAGCCCACCGTCTCGCGCGCGCTGCGCGGCAGCCCGATGGTCAACGAGGAGACCCGGCGGCGGATCCTGGCGATCGCCGAGCAGCTCAACTACAAGGTCGACAAGAACGCCTCCAACCTGCGTGCGCAGCAGTCGGGCACGCTGGCGCTGCTGCTGTTCGAGGATCCGACCTCGGACGAGTCGCACATCAACCCCTTCTTCCTGCCGATGCTGGGCTCGATCACGCGCGCCTGCGCGCGTCGCGGCAAGGACCTGCTGATCTCGTTCCAGCAGCTGTCCAACGACTGGCATGCCGATTACGGCGACAGCCACAAGGCCGACGGCCTGATCCTGCTGGGCTACGGCGACTACCTCGCCTACCAGGGCAAGCTGGCCACGCTGATGTCGCAGGGCACGCCGTTCGTGCGCTGGGGCGCGGTGCTGCCGGGACAGCCCGGCCTGTCGATCGGCTGCGACAACATCGGCGGCGGCCGCCAGGCCGGCGCGCACCTGGCCGCCATCGGGCGCCGGCGGGTCGCGTTCCTGGGCGATGCCTCCACCCACTATCCCGAATTCCTGGAACGCTACGAAGGCTGCGACGCGGCCCTGCGCGAAACCGGACCCGGCCTGGACCGGGCCCTGCAGGTGGACGCGGAGAGTTCGGAGGATTCGGGCCACGCGGCGGCGCAGGCTCTGCTGGCCCGCGGACTGCCGTTCGACGCGGTGTTCGCGGCCAGCGACCTGATCGCCATCGGCGCCATGCATGCGCTGGCCGACCACGGGCTACGCATCCCGGAGGATGTGGCCGTGGTGGGCTTCGACGACATTCCCGCCGCGCGCATCGCGACCCCGGCGCTGACCACGATCAACCAGAACACCATCCTGGCCGGCGAGCTCCTCGTGGACAGGCTGGTCGCCCTGGTCGAAGGCGCGCCCGCCGAAAGCGAGCGCCTGCCGGCGACGCTGGTGGTGCGCCGTTCCAGCAGCGAACTGCCGGCCGGTTAGGGCCGCCGCCCGGCAGGCGGTGCGGACCGCCTGCATGCGGGCAAGGACGCGCCCGCGGATCCGCGTTGCTCGCGCCGGCCTTCAGCCTTCACCTGCCGCGCGCGGCGCCCCTGGAAGCGGAGGCGTCATCGCCTGCGTCAGCGCCTGCAGCAGGGCCGGATCGTCCACCGGCACGTCGCGCAACAGCACGCGCACGCCATGCGCAGGCACTTCGAGGTCGATGCGATCGCCGAGTTCGACCGTCGCGCCGTCGACGCCGTCGCGCCAGGTGCCGCGCTGCACCGGCCCGTCCACGGTAACGCGCGCCGCCGCATCGCCCTTGTTGAGCAGCACCAGGGCGGTCTGCGCAACGCCGCTGCGCTGGTAGACGCGATAGAACGCGGCCTGGTCCCCTTCCAGCTTCAGGTTGAGCTGCAGACCGCGCTGCAGCGCGGGCGACTCCCGACGCAGGCGGGCGATGCGCTGCAGCGGCCCGAAGATCGGACTCTGCGCGGCGGCATCGATCCGCGCCTGGCCGTAGTAATTGCGATTGCCGGCGTGCTCGGCACGACCCCGCATGAACCCGGTTTCCGAACCGTAGTACAGCACCGGGATGCCGCGCGCAGTGAACAGCCAGTTGTGCGCGTCGATGAAACCCGTGTCGCTGGCGTCCATGCGCGGCATGTCGTGGTTGTCATAGAAGGTGGCGAGGTCGTAGGGATTGGCATAGGGGCCGTCGCGCAGGTGCAGCGCCGGCGCCAGTCGCTCGTAGCCCGCGCCCTTGCGGCCGAACACCTCGTCCATCGCCTGCTTCATCGGGAAGTCGAGCACGCTGACCTCGCCGTGGCCCTTGTGCGTATGGACCGCGATGTTCTTGGCTTCGTAATCGAAGGCCTCGCCGAACATGAAGAAGTCCGGGCGCTTGCGCCGGATGCGTTCGCTGAACTGCTGCCAGAAGCCGCCCGGCATCCAGGCGATGGTGTCGATGCGGAACGCGTCTGCGCCCTGGTCGATCCACTGCTCGTAGGCAGAGGCGAGGTGATCCAGAACCTGCGGATTGGCCGGGTCGAAATCCGACAGCTGGGCCAGGTTGCCGTCGTAGATCGAGCCGTCCTTCGCGTCGACCGGCCCGACCTTGCTGTAGAAGGCGTGCAGCGGGTTGCCGGCCGGATCGAGCTGCTGCGGCGGCAGGTTGCCATGATCGGCAACCAGGCGGCCATCGCGGTCGTAGACGCGCCCGAACATCGGCTGGTCCTGCGGCATCGACCATGCCGGCGACCCGTGGTTGCCGACGATGTCCAGAACCAGCTTCATGCCGCGCGCATGCATCGCGCCCGCCAGTTCGGGGAAGCCCATGCCAGGACTGGGCAGGTGTTCGTCGACGCGGTGGAAGTTGACCCCCCAGTAGCCGTGGTAGCCGGCCTTGCCGCGATCGCTGAGGATGCTGTCGCAGCCCGGCTGGGTGCCGCCGGTGAAGGCCTCGTCGGGGTTGTCGACGATGGGGGTGATCCACACCGCGCCGAAGCCCATGCCGTGGATGTAGTCGAGGTTGTCGGCCAGGCCCTTGAAGTCGCCGCCCAGGTAGCCGATGTTTCCGGCGACGCCGTCACAGGCCGGCAGGGGTATGTCGAAGCTGCGGTTCGCGCCGCCCTGGTCGCGATGGTCGTTGTCCGGATCGCCATTGACGAAGCGGTCGGTGAGCACGAAGTACACCGCGTGACTGGCGAACGGCTCGAGGGTGCCGTGGAACTCCTGCGCAGCGGCAGTCGATGCGGCCGGGCGCGCATCGGCAGCGGGTTCGGGTCGCGTTCCGGCGCAGGCGGCGAGGCACGCGGCGGCGAGCAGGAGGGGAATCAGGCGCATCGTCAGGCGACTCCGGTGGTGTCGCGCGGCGCGACCTGGGACAGGGGCAGGCGTACGCGCAGCGTGCACAGCCCGGCAATGAACAGGCAGGCGCCGCCGAGCATGAGCACGCGCAGCGGATCGCCATCGAACAGCCTGGACAGCAGGACCCCGAGCGTGCTGACCGCAACGAGCTGCGGGATCACGATGAAGAAATTGAAGATGCCCATGTAGACGCCCATCTTCGCGGCAGGCAGGCTGTCGGACAGCATCGCGTAGGGTAGCGACAGGATCGATGCCCAGGCGAACCCCACGCCCACCATCGACAGCAGCAGCCACTGCGGGTCGCGCACCAGCGCGATCGACAGCAGGCCCAGCCCGCCCAGCCAGAGGTTGAGCAGGTGGCTGCCGCGCAGGCCGACGCGCCGCGCCAGCCACGGGATCGCGATCGCCGCGAGCGCTGCGAAACCGTTGTAGGCGGCGAACAGCACGCCCACCCAGTTGGCGCCCTCGTTCCAGGCCGCGGATGCGGTGTCGGTGGTGGCGTAGTGGTGCCGGGTGACCGCGGCGGTCGTGTAGATCCACATGCAGAACAGGCCGAACCAGGAAAAGAACTGCACCAGGGCCAGCTGTCGCATCGTGCCCGGCATGGCATGCAGGTCGGCGACCAGTGCGGGCAGCAGCGTTTCCGTGCGCATCCGGGGCGCCAGCAGCCGCAGCAAGCCGTAGGCCAGCGGCAGCGCCGCGAGCACGTACAGCAGCCGGTCCCAGCCGAGCCACGAGACCGCGACCACGCCGGTCGCGCCGGCCAGCAGCCAGGGCACGCCGCCGGCCGCCGATGGCGGCTGCGCCGCGCCCGCGAGGCGGCCGCCTTCCGGCTCGGCGTCATCGAACGACGCCAGCACCTCGGGCGGATACTCGCGGGTCCGCAGGATGGTCCACAGGATCGCCAGCAGCAGGACCGCGCCGCCTGCGTAGAAGGCGTAGCGGACAGTGTCGGGCACCTCGCCCGGCGCCGCCGTATTGGCCACGCCCCACTTCGCCAGCAGCCACGGCAGCAGGCTCGCCACCACCGAACCGACGCCGATGAAGAAGCCCTGCATCGCGTAGCCGGTGGGCCGCTGCCGGGGCGACAGCTGGTCGCCGACGAAGGCGCGGAACGGCTCCATCGACACGTTGAGCGAGGCGTCGAGGATCCACAGCATGCCCGCGGCGATCCACAGCTGCGGCGAGTTGGGCATGACGAACAGCGCGAGCGTCGAGAAGATCGCGCCCCACAGGAAGTAGGGCCGGCGCCGGCCGAGCCGGGTCCAGGTCCGGTCGGAGAAGTAGCCGATCACCGGCTGCACCAGCAGGCCGGTCAGCGGCGCGGCGATCCACAAGCCGGGCACCTGCTCCATGTCCGCGCCGAGGGTCTGGAAGATGCGGCTGACGTTCGCGTTCTGCAGCGCGAACCCGAACTGGATTCCCAGGAATCCGAAGCACATGTTCCAAATCTGCCAGAACGACAGTTGCGGCTTGCTCGCCATGCGGCCCCTCACCCGTGTGCGCCGTCCGCATTGTCACTGCTTTGCGCGCGTCTGTCCCTGCCCCGACGGCCACGATCGCAACCTGGCCGGCGCGCACCGAAAGCTGAGGAAAGCCCTTGATTCAAGCGCTTTCGCGATCGCCACCGGCTGCACAGCGCCGCCCCTGCGCATATCGCATGCATACGTATTCATACGCGTTTGCATCCGGCAACGGGCGTTCCGGCGCAGGCGTTGTGGAATAGTGCCGACCGTCCAGAGCAGGTCGGAGTCGCGCGTGGAGAAGCACGTGGCAGCAACTGAGTGGTGGCGCGGCGCGGTGATCTACCAGGTGTACCCACGCAGCTTCAAGGACACCGGTGGTGACGGCGTCGGCGACCTGCCCGGCATCGTCGAAGGGCTCGATTACATCGCCTCGCTGGGCGTGGACGCGATCTGGATCTCCCCGTTCTTCAGATCGCCGATGGCCGACTTCGGCTACGACATCGCCGACTACCGGGACGTCGATCCGCTCTTCGGCACGCTCGAGGATTTCGACCGGCTGCTGGCGAAGGCCCACGGCTTGGGCATCCGCGTGGTGATCGACCAGGTGCTCAGCCACACCTCCGACCAGCATGCGTGGTTCCGCGAAAGCCGCATGGATCGCGACAACGCCAAGGCCGACTGGTACGTGTGGGCCGATCCGCGCGAGGACGGCACCCCGCCGAACAACTGGATGTCGCTGTTCGGCGGGATCGCCTGGCGTTGGGAACCGCGCCGCGAGCAGTACTACCTGCACAACTTCCTCGCCGCCCAGCCGGACCTGAACTTCCACAACCCGGACGTGCAGGCCGCGACGCTGGACAACGTGAAGTTCTGGCTCGACCGCGGCGTCGACGGCCTGCGCCTGGACGCGATCAACTTCTGCTTCCACGACCGGCAGCTGCGCGACAACCCGCCCAAGCCCGCGCACCTGCGCACCGGCCGCGGCTTCAGCGCCGACAACCCCTACGCCTACCAGTACCACTGGCACAACAACACGCAGCCGGAAAACCTGCCCTTCCTCGAATCGCTGCGCGCCCTGCTCGACCGCTATCCGGGCGCGACCACGCTGGGCGAGATCTCGTCCGAGGACTCGCTCGCCACCACCGCCGAGTACGTCAATCCGCGGCGGCTGCACATGGGCTACAGCTTCGAGCTGCTGACCGACGACTTCAGCGCGGGCTACATCCGCGGCACGGTCGAACGCCTGGAATCTGCGATGACCGAGGGCTGGCCATGCTGGGCGGTCTCCAACCACGACGTGCAGCGTGCGGTCACCCGCTGGGGCGGCGCCGACGCCGGCCCGGACTTCGCCAGGATGCTGGTGGCGCTGGTGTGCTCCCTGCGCGGATCCGTCTGCCTGTACCAGGGCGAGGAGCTGGGCTTGCCCGAGGCGGACGTTCCGTTCGAGGCCCTGCAGGATCCTTACGGGGTCGCGTTCTGGCCCAACTTCAAGGGCCGCGACGGATGCCGCACGCCGCTGCCGTGGACCGGGGATGCGCTCGGCGGCTTCACCAGTCGCGATCCCTGGCTGCCGATCCCGCAGGCGCACCTGGAATTGAGCGTGCAGCAGCAGGACCAGGATCCGCACTCCACGCTCAACGCGACGCGACGGTTCCTGCGATGGCGCAACGGGCAGGTTGCGCTTCGCCATGGCGACATCCGCTTCGTGGAAACGGAAGAGCCATTCCTGGCCTTCGTCCGCAGCATCGCCGGACATCGGATGCTGGTCGTGTTCAACCTGTCGGCCGCGGCCGGGACGATGCCCTTGCCTGCATTCGCGTCCGGGATGAGCGCGATCGACGGCCATGGCTTCCAGGGCGCCGAGATGGTGGCGAGCCACGCTCTAAGCCTGCCCGCGTACGGAGTCTGGTATGGCGCACTGCGCGACGACGCGGACGCGCTCGGCAGCCCGCAATGAATACGTATGCAGCGCAGCGCCGCCCATCGGCACCGCGCCTAAGATTGCTCCAGTGAAGAAAGCAGCGACACCGGGCGTGCGAAGCAACGCCAAACGCCTTTACTGACCGACAACTGATCCTTCGGGAGGGGACATGTTGAATCAAGAACGCAACCTGCTGAGCCTCGCGCTCGCCGCCGCCATCACGATGGCCGCCAACGCCGCGCAGGCGCAGACCGCACAGGAGCAGGACGCCACGCCGGTGCCGCAGTCGGACACGGCCGAGCTCGATACCATCGTGGTCACCGGCATCCGTCGCGGCATCGAGAGCGCCATCTCGGTCAAGCGCGACTCGACTTCGATCGTCGAGGCGATCTCGGCGGAGGACATCGGCAAGCTTCCCGACGTCAGCATCGCGGAGTCGCTTGCGCGCCTGCCCGGCCTGTCGGCGCAGCGTGTCGCCGGCCGCGCCCAGGTCATCAGCGTGCGCGGGCTGTCGCCCGACTTCTCCACCACGCTGCTCAACGGCCGCGAGATGGTCAGCACCGGCGACAACCGCAGCGTCGAGTTCGACCAGTACCCGTCCGAACTGATCAATGGCGTGACGGTCTACAAGACGCCGGATGCCGGGCTCGTGGGCCAGGGCCTGACCGGCACGCTCAACATGCAGACCGTGCGCCCGCTCAGCTTCGACGAACCCGTCGGCGTGATCAGCGTGCGCGGCCTGCACAACTCGCTGGGATCGGCCGCGGATGCCTCGGGGTACGGCGAGCGGATCAATGCGAGCTACATCACCCGCTCGGACGACCGGCGCTTCGGCTTCGCGATCGGCTTCTCGCACTCCGATACGCCGATCCAGGAGAACCAGGTGGGCCTGTACGAGCCGTGGCAGCAGGTCGGAGACGGCTGGCGCCCCGGCGTGCCGGAGGGCACGTTCTATTCCGACGGCATCAAGGCGCTGCGTCGTACCGGCAACACCGAGCGCGACGGGCTGATGATGACCCTGCAGTTCCGGCCCTCCAACGCCTGGACGAGCACGCTGGACCTGTTCCATTCCAAGGCGCAGCAGGTCAGCACGGCCAACCAGTTCGAGGTGCACATCGGCGACTACAACGGCACCAACGGCGATGTCCGCCTCGACGTCACCAGCCCCGTGATCAACGGCGACGGCACGTTCACCGGAGGCGTGGCGGGCAACGTCTATCCGCTGGTCCGCGGCATGTACAACTACCGCGAGGACGAGATCAGCGCCTTCGGCTGGAACAACGAATTCACCGCCGGCAGCGTCGAGCTGGTGGCCGACGTCAGCTATTCCAAGACCGAGCGCGACGAGATCAACCTGGAGAACAACACGCAGCTCCTGCCCTCTCCCCAGCTCGATTCGGTGACACTGGATTACCGCAGCAACGGTTTCTCGCAGCTGGACCCGGCGCGCGACTACTCCGATCCGTCCTCGCTGTACCTGACCAACACGATCTACGGCTCCGGCTACGGCAAGACCCCGCGCGTCGAGGATGAGCTGCGCGCCTTCCGGCTGGACGCCTCGCTGCCCGCGCCCGCCGCCGCAAGCTGGCTGGCGGACTTCGATGTGGGCGTGAACTATGCCGACCGCCAGAAGAGCAAGTGGCAGCCCGAGGGCAACATCAACCTCGGCGCGCAGGGCGACACCGCGATCGGGCCCGACCTGCAGTACGGCCTGGTCGACCTGGGCTTCGCCGGCGTGGGCATGATCCCCTCGTGGAACGTCCCGGCGGCGGTCGCGCGCTACATGAGCTTCATTCCGGTCGACGACCTGTCCTATCTGATTCCGAAGGCCTGGCGGGTCGACGAGGAGATCTCCACCGCCTACGCGCGCGCCAACATCGACACGCAGTGGGGCAGCGTGCCGGTGCGCGGCAACTTCGGCGTGCAGGTCCAGCGGGTCGACCAGTCGTCGACGTCGCGCTACTGGGACACCACGCGGCCCGAAGGGCAGAACGTGCAGCCGATCACCCGCGGCAAGGAATACACCGATGTGCTGCCCAGCCTGAACCTCGCGTTCTCGCTGACCGAGGACCAGACCCTGCGCATGGCGCTGGCGGAACAGGTCGCGCGTCCGCGCGTCGACGAGCTGCGCGCTTCGCTCGAGTTCGGCGTCAACACGGCCACCGGCGAACCCGGCGGCTCGGGCGGCAATCCCGAGCTCGATCCCTGGCGCGCCTACGCCTTCGACCTGTCGTACGAGAAGTACTTCGGTCAGCGCGCCTACGTCTCGGCCGCGTTCTATTACAAGGACCTGCGCACCTACATCTACACCGAGGCGCGCGATGGCTTCGACTTCAGCGACCTGCTGGTCGATTACGTGCCGGGGCCGAACGAGCCGCCGACGCTGTCCACCGGACGCTTCACCGCCCCCTACAACGGCGAGGGCGGCTCGCTGCGCGGGCTGGAGCTGACCGCGTCGTTGCCGCTGGACCTGTTTTCCAGCGCGCTGAGCGGCTTCGGCGTGGTGGCCAGCGCGAGCTTCAACGACAGCGACATCACCATCCCGCCGCCGCCCAATGCGCAGAGCAGCGTCGGCAGCCAGAACGTGATGCTGCCCGGCCTGTCCGAGCGCGTGTACAACCTCACCGCCTACTACGAGCGCAACGGCTTCGAGGCACGCATCAGCCAGCGCAGGCGTTCGGACTTCATTGGCGAGATCGGCAACTTCGACGGCGACCGCACGCTGCGCTACGTGGTGGGCGAAAGCATCACCGACGTGCAGGTGAGCTATGCGTTCGGCGATCACACCGGGCTGGGCGGGCTGAGCGTGCTGTTCCAGGCCAGCAACATCACGGACGAGGCTTACCGCACCTACGCCGGCACCCGCGACCGCCCGCTCGAGCACATCGAATGGGGCCGCACCTACCTGCTGGGACTCAACTACAGGTTCTGATCCGCGCAGCGCCCTTGCGCAGTTCCGACCCCTGCCGGCCCTCCCCCGGCAGGGGTTTTCTCTGTGCGGCCGCACGCGTGGCGTCGATGCCGGCCGCGTTGCCGCGCCGGCCTCCAGGCACGGCCAGGCCCCGGAACCAGTGGCCTCCCGGGCTGTGCCGCTTCCTGGCGAATGCGCATCGCCACGCGCACCGCATCCGCGGGACCGTGCTCGAAGCCGCAGGACATCTCCACCGGAACGGGCGGGCGGAGACGAAGGATACGGCCGGGGCGAAGCCGGTCCTGCGCAGGGGGAGACCCTGCGACCGCACAAGAACAGAAGAATCCACGCATCGCGTGGTGGGCGGTACAGGGTTCGAACCTGTGACCCCTACCATGTCAAGGTAGTGCTCTACCGCTGAGCTAACCGCCCGAGGAACCGTACGCGACCGGGCCGGGCCCGGTGCGCCCCCATCCGTCTGGCGGATGGAAGGCCCGCCATCGCGGCGGGAGGCGAATTCTATCCGATGCCGGCGGCAGTTGCCATCCACCGGGGCACGGGTCGGGACCGCCCGGTGCCGCCGGGCGCCGGCGGGGGCCGGCGCACGTCCGTGCCGCGGCCGACGCGCCAGAGCGCGGTTGCGCCCCCGGGGCGTGCCAGGCGCGCAGCCCGGCACGACATCCTCACCCGGCCAGCGTCGCCTCCCGGATCTTCCGGATCTCGTCGCGCACCCGGGCCGCGTCCTCGAACTCCAGGTCGCGGGCGTGCTGGTACATCTGCTGTTCCAGGGTCTTGAGCCGCGCCGCCAGCTTGGCGGGGTCGAGCGCCGCGTAGTCCTCGGCGCGGTCGGCCACGCGGCGCGCCTTGCCGGCGGCCGCGCGGGCCGCGGCAGGCTCGTCGCGGGCGCCTTCCATGATGTCCATGACCGCGCGCACCACCGACTGCGGGGTGATGCCGTGCTCGGCGTTGTAGTCGATCTGTTTCTGCCGGCGCCGGTCGGTCTCCTCGATCGCGCGCCGCATCGAGTCGGTGACCCGGTCCGCGTAGAGGATGGCCTTGCCGCGCAGGTTGCGGGCAGCGCGACCGATCGTCTGGATCAGCGAGCCGGTCGAACGCAGGAAGCCCTCCTTGTCGGCATCGAGGATCGCCACCAGCGACACCTCGGGCATGTCCAGGCCCTCGCGCAGCAGGTTGATGCCCACCAGCACGTCGAACTTGCCCAGGCGCAGGTCGCGGATGATCTCCACGCGCTCGACCGTGTCCACATCCGAATGCAAATAGCGCACGCGGATGTCGTGTTCGCCGAGGTATTCGGTGAGGTTTTCGGCCATGCGTTTGGTCAGCGTGGTGATCAGCACCCGATCGCCCATCGCCACGCGCTGGTTGATCTCGCCCAGCACGTCGTCCACCTGGGTGGCGACAGGCCGGATCTCGACTTCGGGATCGATCAGGCCGGTCGGGCGCACCAGCAGTTCCACCACCTGCCCTTCCGACTTCTCGATCTCGTACTTGCCGGGCGTGGCCGAAACGAAGATCGTGCGCGGCGAGCGCAGTTCCCATTCCTCGAACTTCAGCGGCCGGTTGTCCAGCGCCGAGGGCAGGCGGAAACCGAATTCCACCAGCGTCTCCTTGCGCGAGCGGTCGCCCTTGTACATCGCCCCGACCTGCGGCACAGTCACGTGCGATTCGTCCAGCACCAGCAGCGCATCGGGCGGCAGGTAGTCGAACAGGCAGGGCGGCGCTTCCCCGGGCATGCGCCCGGTGAGATGGCGCGAATAGTTTTCCACGCCGGTGCAGTAGCCCACCTCGGCCATCATCTCCAGGTCGAACTGGGTGCGCTGCTGCAGCCGCTGCGCCTCCACCAGCTTGTTCTGCGCGTAGAACTGCTCCAGCCGCTGCGGCAGCTCGAGCTTGATCGCCTCGATCGCCTCCAGCGTGGTGCGGCGCGTGGTGACGTAGTGCGACTTGGGGTAGATGGTGTAGCGCGCCAGCGAACGTCGGGTCTCGCCGGTCAACGGATCGAACTGGGTCAGCTTCTCGATCTCGCCGTCGAACAGCTCGATCCGCAGCGCCTCGTCGTCGGATTCGGCCGGATGCACGTCCACCACCTCGCCGCGCACACGGTAGGTACCGCGGCGCAGTTCGGTATCGTTGCGCGTGTACTGCATCTCGGTCAGGCGCCGGATCAGCTCGCGCTGGTCGATGCGCTCGCCGCGCACCATGTGCAGCACCATCCGGAAGTATTCGTTCGGATCGCCCAGGCCATAGATCGCCGAGACCGTGCACACGATGATCGCGTCGCGCCGCTCCAGCAGGGCCTTGGTCGCGGACAGCCGCATCTGCTCGATGTGTTCGTTCACCGAACTGTCCTTCTCGATGAAGGTGTCGGTGGACGGCACATAGGCCTCGGGCTGGTAGTAGTCGTAATAGCTGACGAAGTACTCTACCGCGTTGTGCGGGAAGAACTGCTTGAACTCGCCGTAGAGCTGCGCGGCCAGGGTCTTGTTCGGTGCCATCACCAGGGTCGGCTTCTGCACCTGCTGGATCACGTTGGCGATCGTGTAGGTCTTGCCGGAGCCGGTGACGCCCAGCAGGGTCTGCCGCGCCAGCCCGTTCTCGAAGCCCTCGACGAGCTTCTCGATGGCCTGCGGCTGGTCGCCGGTGGGCTGGTAGGGGGCAACGAGCTGGAAACCGGCAGGGTGCAGGGCTCTGTTCATGGGGTGTCCATTAGGGCGGCGCTGGCGCAGACAGGCGCCCGAAACCGGAGATCGTATCCGGCCCACGGTTCGGGCGGTCCAGCTCAGGTGGGGGTGGCGTCAAGCTTTTCCTACCCCTGTCCGGGCCACCGCCCGACGGCGCCGCCTCCGGGCCGCGCCTAGGCTGTGCCGGTCATCTCGCCAGGAAGGCCGAAATGCGACGCAAGGATGCCGGCTTCGGCCTGCTCGAACTCATGGTGACGCTCTCGATCGCCGCCGTGGTCATCACCATCGGCCTGCCCTCGTTCTCGTCCGCGCTGGCGCGCCTGCGCGTCACGACGACGCTGCACCTGCTCACCGCCGACATGGCGATGGCCCGGGGCAGCGCCGTCGTCCAGGGCAAGCAGGTGGTCGTCTGCCCCCGCTCGGGGGCCACCGGCTGCAGCCCGGAGCCCGACTGGGGCCAGGGCTGGCTCGTCTTCATCGATGCCGACGGGAATCGGCGGCCAGACAGCGAATCGGACGTGCTGCGCGCGAGCGACCCTCCCGCGCACCAGCGGCTGTCGATCCGTTCCACGCGCCCTTTCCTGCGCTACCAGGCCGACGGCCGCAGTGCCCACAGCAACCTGACCGTTCATGTTTGCGAGGCGGACGCGCTGGCTGGACAGGTGGTCGTCAACAACCACGGACGCGTGCGCAGCGCGCGACCGGAGACGCCCACCGCCTGCCCGTCACGGCCCTGAAAGCCGCTGTCTTGACCTTGCCGGGGCAGCCATTAGAATACCCGTCCCCGCCCGAATAGCTCAGCCGGTTAGAGCACTTGACTGTTAATCAGGGGGTCGTTGGTTCGAGTCCAACTTCGGGCGCCAGCTTCGAACTAGAAAGCCGCGGATGACTCCGCGGCTTTTTTTTCGCGCTACCAGCAGTCCGCGACAGTGCCGGTAGCGCCTCCGGCCACGCCCTTGCGGCCGGCGTGGTCCAGGGTCAGGGTCATGCAGCGCGTATCGGCGACCTGCGAACCCTGAGGGACAGCGGACAACGTGAACCCGGTACCCGTTTCGTTGGGCGTGTAGGCCAGGTTGTAGGCGGTCGTCCCTTCGCCCTGCCTGGGCGAGGTGCGGTGCGCGGTGTCAACGCTCGCCCAGAAGCCGTCAAACGAGCCGTGGACCGTCCGCCAGCGCTCGGCACGCTGCGCCAGTTCCACCAGGGCGCCCTTGGCTTGTCCACGCTTGCCCTTGCGCACCGCGTCCATGTAGGACGGATAGGCGATGGCCGCGAGGATGCCCACGATCGCTACGGCCACCATCAGTTCGATCAGGGTGAAGCCCCTGTCGCGACGGCCTGTCGGCCGCCGCCTGTTCGTACGCGCTGTCATCGACGCCCCCCTGGTCATTCCGCTGGATGTGTCCGGGCTCACTTCAGCTGTCTCCAGGACTGTCGCCCGCACGGCCGCGGCAGGACGAAGCCGCCAGGATAGATCACCACCTGGCACTCCTCGAACGTGGGGCAGTCGACCCCGGGCGTACAGGCCGGATTGGTGATGTAGCTCGTCGGATTGATGGCCGCCACCGAGGTGCTCGTGATGGGCGCGCCGCCGCCTTCGATCTGCACCGCGCCGCAGTTTGCGCCGGTGCAGGCCGCCGCCTGCGACCCGAGCGTGCGCACATTGCTCAGTGCGCCGGAGCCCGAAAGCAGGTCCAGTGCGTAGACGATATTGGTCCCGCCCGGGTCGCAGCTGTCGCCGGTTGGCGAGAACGTGGTGAAGAACACGCGCCCGCTCTGGATACGCGGGGTGGCGATGAACCGTTCTCCCACCGGGACCAATCCGCTCCCGCTGGCGTTGCCGGCGAGGTTGTTGACCACCAGATCGAGGTACCAGCCGCGTTTGGCATTGCCGCCGTAATAGCTGACGCGATTGCGGCTGATGTCGCGCGTGGTGACCGGGGTATCGAGCGTGCCGTTGCCGTCGGTGTCGATCATCGCAGTCGTGTTGGACTGGATCCACTGCCGCTGCAGCACCGTGTCCTTGGCAGCGGCGTTGGCCATGGTGACCGGGGTGCCATTGTCGAAGATCGCGTAAAGCGACTGTACGTCCGGGGCCACCGCGACGTCGTTGTCTCCATCGACGAAGTACCGGCCGGTGCCGAAGTACACCATCACACCGTCGCCCGGGCCCGCGGAGACCCGCAGGCCACCCGTGACCGGCTGTCGCTGCCCGTTGGAGGCGATGGCTGTCACCAGCGGCTGTCCGCCCAGGGCGACAGCCCACGAGGACACCGAAGCATTGCTGATGTCGAACTTCCAGAGATTGCCCTGCAGGTCGCCGCCGTAGACGGTGTCGGCCTTGCCGTTGCCGTCACGGTCGATCGCGGTGACTTGGCCCAACCCGTTGTACGCGTCGGTGGCGTTGGCGCAGCTGCCCCAGATATTGAAGAAGTCGAGGGTGCAGATCAGCGTATCGACCCAGGACGCGGATCGGGCGGCCTGCCCGTCTCCCGCCGTCAGCTTGGCGATCCGCTGGCCGGTGAACGCATTGAGGATGTACAGAGACGGATCGCTGGTATTGCCGCCGTAGCCGTTGCCGAACAGCACACCCCACTGGCCGTTCTCCAACGGCAGCAGGAGCGGACGCCCGTACACGTTGCCGATATCCGCATCGATCGTACCGTTCAGTTCCCACAGAACGCTGGCGTTGCCGAAGCTGCCGGGGTTGCTGACGTCCAGCGCGAACACGGACCTGCCGCCGCCGCCCATCGCGCCGACCAGTACCGTCTTCCAGGTATTGCCGTCCTTCGCGTCGGTGACGGTGATCTGGCCATCCACGTAATAGCGATGGTTGTACAGCGCATCAGGCAGCGCGAGTTCGCCCAGGCGCCGCAGCGACTCGTGGGGAATGAAGCCGAACAGCTCCCGGCCTGCATTGCCCGCGGGGCACGCCAGGTCCTGGTTGCCGGCACACGGCGTGGTGTTGGCTTCGAACGCATGCAGCATGCCGTCGTTCGCGCCGACGTACACCACCGTGTCCCTGTCTGCCTTCTGCGCCAGGTAGCCGGACGCGCCGCCGTATCCGGAGAACATCGAGTCCGAATAGCTCCCGTAACCGAAGTCGGAACGCGGCGAGGCGATCACCGGCTCGGAGTTGATGATGTCGCCCAGCACGGCGGTGCGCGTGCGCAGGGTGTTGCCGACCCCGGGCCGGCCCTGCTCGCGCGACTGGTCGCCCCGCAGGTAGTTCACGATCGCTTCGGCGGTGTAGACGGCGCCATAGTTGTTCGGCAGGCTGGCCAGCGGACCGGTGATCCCGAGCCGCGCAAGCCGCGACGCGTCATCGGTGCCGAGGTTGCCGTTGTCGCCGCGGAACTCCACCGCGGTACGCACGTTGTCGCGGCCCGGCCGGGTGACCGTCCGGATGTTGCGTGCGGTATGCGCCGGCAGGCGTGCCTGCGCATTCCACAGCTCGGTCGGCGCCAGGGTGCCATCGCGATTGACCGCGGTGGCGGACAGGTTGCCCGACCAGTCCTTTCCGTTCCGGTCGCGACGGAAGCTCGGCAGCAGCGTGAAGGAGGCGCTGCCGACGCGCGCGCCGCTCAGTGCCTGGCTGCCGGACTCGATGCTGTAGTTGGCGATGTTGTCGAAGGCCCGCGACAGCTGTGCGCGGAGGTTGAGCGGGTTGGTCACCAGGAAGTAGTTGTCCGGATCGCCGTCACCGTCCACATCCCAGGCGTTGGGCGTGGGCGACCCGTACTTGGCGGCGTACCACAGCGGATCCTTGAGCTGGGTACCGCCCGCCACCGTGCCGGGCGTGAACGTGCGGCTGGCGGTGAAGGGCAGCCCCTGGTTGCAGGGCGCCGTGCTCATGGCCCCCACGCAACCGCCTGCCCAGACGCCCGCGGGCGTGTTGAGCATGTAGGCCGAGCTGGCCTGGTTCGTATTGTCGCGGTCGCGGACCTCGAGGTAGATGCCGTCACGGGTCGTGCCCGAGATCACGTAGCCCACGTTCTGGTTCGCGCTGCCGGCGGCGTAGTCGGCGGACAGGTCGATCGTGACGGTGTTGTTCGCGTTCGCGGTCACCACATAGCGACCGATCACGTCCATGTCGTGGTCGTTGCCCTGTTCGACGTCTTCGTAGTTGATCCGGAAGATCGCGCGCGGCCGCCCGCCATTGACGCTGGTGTCGACGGGCTGGCCCGGGAAGTTGGTGAAGCTCTCGACGTAGAAATCGACGATCGTATTGGTCGGCTTCAGGGCGTTGCCGCCGAAGGTGCCGCTGACGGTCTTCGCGAACGGCAGCAGCGTCACGGTCTGTCCGCCCACCGGAAACTCGATGCGCGGCAGCGGCGAGGCCAGCGCAATGGAATACGTATTGACGTTCTGCGGGCCCTGCGCGTCGTTCACGTCGGTGTTGCGACCGTAGCGCGCGACGCTGGCGGAATAGTAGGTGCCCTGCTTGGTCGGTTCCTCGGGCGCCAGACCGCGGATATTGCCGAAGCTGCCCGCGGACTTGGCCGTTGGCGCGCCGTCGGTCGTCTGCCCTGACACCTCGCCGATGAAGACGTTGCGGGCAGCGCCGAACTCCGCATCCCAGATCTGCTGACCCTGGCTGGCCACGTCCAGCCCGGGCAGGGCCGCATCCTCGCCGGTGTTGTTGAATGCGCTGCCCGGCAGGTCGCCGTCGTAGCTGGGATTGATGTCGCTGATGATGGTCTGGTGCGGACGCGCGCAGGAGGGGTACGCCTGGTGCGTCACCCCGCCGACGGTCGTGTCGGCATACGGGTCGCGCCAGGCCGGCGTCGGCAGGCCGAGGCGGGTGTCTTCGGCCTCACCCTGGGTGCTGCCGCCGGACGTGGCGAAGCGGGCGGTCGCCGCCCCGGCGCCGGCGAAGTAGCGCAGGCCCTCGAACAGCATTTCCGCGATGGGGTTGCCCCACATGCGGCATTCGCCGTTGTTGACTGCCCGGCCGCCTTGCGACACGCAGTTGCCCCCCACCCCGTGCGCGGTATTCGCCCAGTTCCAGTTGCGGTCCGCGTTGAGGTTGTCGGTGGCGCTGCCGTCGTAGCCGCCGCCGATCATCCTGAGACGATCGATGCTGCGCACGATGCCTTCCACGTCGGTCCGGAACACGCCGGTGGCCGGATCGATCTCGCGGTTGAAATCCTCGACGTTGCTGCGCAGCACGCCGCCTTCGAGGTTGTTGCGCTGGGAACCGGTGATCAGGCCGAAGAACATCTTTCTCGACTCGCCGTAGTCGTGCAGGATCCCCGTGGGCTTGTAGGTGGGGTTGCCCGCGCTGCCATAGGCCTTGCAGGAACTGTCGCGCAGCGCGGCGTTCCCCGCTCCCGCCGGACACGCGCTGACCCTGACGAAGTAGTCGGTCATCGCACTGCCACCGAGCGTCGGCGTCAGGTCGTAAGTGGTCCGCGTGGTGTTCTGCATGCGCAAACCGGAATTCTCGGTTCCGCTCAGGACCGTCCACGTGCCATTGCAGTTGTTCTGGTTGCTGCAGGTACGGAACTCGAGCGTATAGCCCTCTCCGCCGCCGTCCTCTTCATGGCGGAACTTGAACCTGTAGGTGGTCTGGCCCGCAAGCTCAACGTTGGCGCTCAACTCGTTACCACTGCAGGCACCGAATCCGCGACCGGCAGTGGTATAGCAGCCGGCCACGGCGACCTGCGTCCCATTGGCCTGCGTCAGCCGGAAGTCGATGACGTCGTCACCGTTGATGCGGAACTGATACCGCTGCGCGTTGTTGGAGACGCGGCGGATCTCCCCCTCGAAGATCGTCAGGAACTGGTTCTGGTTCGCGTCATGCGGGTTGCAGACATTGCCAGCCGTCGCGCTGTTGCAGTTGACGGTGTTGATGGGGTCGGAACCGTACCGGTTCGCGGCGATCGCATAGTTCGTCTCCAGCGTATCGAACGCGGCGCGATTGCCTGGGTGGCCCGGGAAGGGTTGTGTGACGCCACCGCCGGCGCAGAAGATGCCCTGATTGACGCAGCGACGGTTCGCGACCGGACCTTCGATGGACACCCATTCCCAGACCCGATAGGGCGAATTGGTCAGCACGCGGAAGCGCGGTGCGGTGTAGTCCGGGAAGGCGGATCCGGTGTCGGTGGTCGTGGTGACCGCGAACAGGTGGTAGGTATCTTCCGCCGGAAGGCTCAATGGGGCGTAGTTGCGGATGTCGTAGCCGTCGCGCGCGACGCTTCTGTACTCCTTGCCCCAGCTGTGCGCGTCCTGCGGGAAGAACGCACCCTGCAGCACCGTCTCACTGCTGGTATCGACGTGCCGCCAGCCGCCGTACAGCACGCGGCGCAGTGCGTCCATGCGCGACATGGTCAGGTAGTTGAGGAAGTCGCCGCTCCAGGCGCCCGTACAGGTCTTGTTCGGGGCCGCGGCCGTGGGGACGAACCGGTTGTTCTGCCAGCTGTAGCAGGCGTACGAATTGAAATACCCGTAATAGTCGATCCTGTATCGGGAACTGCCGTCGGTAGGGGCCGGATTTTTCAGCTGCCAACCGCGGTAGCCCACATCCAGGACGCCGTCGCCATCCAGGTCGGACGCGTCGTTGTACGCCTCGTAGTAGATCTTGTGGTCCTTGCCCATCACCAGCATGTTGAGCGGCGGGACGGCGTCCTCGATGTACAACGGGGCCTGCGCGATCGCGGGCGGGTTGCCGGCGAAATAGACGGTATCCGAATGCACGACGGCGGCACCGATGCCCGCAAGGACGAGCACGGTGCCGATGATGCCGGCGCGGAGGTTCTTGTTGCGACTCATGTCTGTTCCTCGCACCCGCTCAGGGGATGAACACGGTGTCGACCACGGATTCGGACGTTGGGAACAACGCCCTGTCCCTGTCGTAGGCGGTCACCTGATAGATCTGGTCCGTGCGCTCGGACTCGTCCGCAGGCATGTCGAGCGCGCCCCAGGAGAAGCACAAGTCCAGCCGGCGGACAAAGGGAGTCGCCCCGCTGTAGGCTTGCGCGTCGAAGGAGTAGGTGCAGTTGGTGGGTGCGATGCTGGCGATCGGGTTGCGGCCGGCCTCGACCTCGTCCTGCAGGCCCTGCTCCTGGATTCTTGCGATCGACTCGGCGTTCTGGAACGCCAAGTTGCCCGCCTCGTAGTTGGCGGACATGCGTTCCTGGAGCCCGGCCACCTGCATGGCCACGATGCCGATCAACGCCAGCAGGACCAGCATGATCAAAGCGACGTACAGCACGGCGCCGGACTGGTTGCGCTTGAAGGAAGCCTTGGACGCTTTCATGGTGCCGACTCAGTTGCCGAACAGACGATTGCGCAGCGCAATCGTGCTTTCGTAGACGGCCCGGTAGCGGGTGTCGTCCGGGGGGGTGAACGTGACACCGAGCGCGGACAGGCGTGTCGCATCCCCGTCGCGCTGCTCGGCCGCTGCCGGCTCCGTGCTGCGGGCCAGCAGACCGACCCGGACGAGGCCGACGCGCCGCCATGCGGTTTCCGGGTCCGCTGCAGGCTCGACAGCCGTCGCCACCAGGCTGCTGCCGATGTTGCCCGTCGGCGTGGTTGCGGCTCCGGTGTTGTTGTCCTGGCCGTATTCCAGCTGGAGCGACTCGATGCCCTCCACCAGCTCTTCCGGGTCCATGGCCGTGACTGCCGCCGAACCGGGCGCCGCGGTGTAGCGCATCCGGTAGAGGGCGGGGTTGTCGTTGGCGTTGATGCCGACGTAGTACACGACGCTTTCGGCGCGGTAGAGCATCGCCTGGCCGGTGGTGAACGGCGGCGTCGTGAAGAAGCTCGACTCGTTGAGTCCGCCGAGACCGACCGTGACGCTGCCCGCAGCCGATGGCGAAGCCGAAAACGGCGTGCTGGTCGCCTGGAAGACCGCGGCCTGCATGCAGTCGGCGATCGCGAACAGACCGGGGTTGGCGAGGCCTTCGGTCAGCCGCCCGGACTGGCCGGCTTCGAACTGGATAGTGGCCGGATCGCCCGGCGTGAATGCGGTGACCTGCGCTCCGATCGGGGCGAAGGTGCGCAGGACGAGGACGTCGCTGCCCGCGATGGGCGCTCCGGCCGCCGTCCCGCTCGGAAAGTCGTCGAACAGACTTGCCGGCATGCCCGACCAGCTGGCCAGCGATGCCGAGCCCGGCATGGAAGACAGCGTAACGGTATTGCCGTTCGCGGTGTTGACCGCCTCGTAGCCGACGATGGGCATGTCGAAGCGGAGCGCCAGTTCGGGTTCGGCGGCATAGTTGCCCGCGAATTGCTGCGCGTCGGTCAGGAACGTGGAGACCAGCGCCGGGCGTGAGGCGGTGACGTTGCCCGGGAGGAACCGGGCCTGGTCGTTCACGCAGCCGGCATGTCCCGCCATGCGCAGGTCGCGCTGCAGGATATCGATCGCGAACCGGCCGTTCTCCTGGGTTCGGGCCAGGCCTGCGGAGAGCATGTAGGCGGTCCTCGAAGCGGCGAACACCTCCACCAGCGCCAGGATCAACAGCGAACCGATCGCCAGCGCGACCATCAGTTCGATCAGCGAAACGCCCTTCTGCGAGCGACGCGTAGAGTGATGGCTCACAGGGTCGTCTCCAGCTCGATTCGGCCACCGCCGCTCAGGTTCTGCGTCTCGTTTTCGGCCCAGACCACGGTAATCGTGACCTCCGGCGCGTTGGTGACGTCGACTTCAGCATGGGAACCGGCGCCGAGCGCCTCCCGCACTTCGCACTGCCAGCGCTCCACGTTCCTGGCCGCGGATGTCGATGCATAGGTCTCGCAGCCGCCGGATGCATCCACGGTGGCGAAGTCGGATTCGCCCATCGCGTAGGCCGCGACTTGGCTGCGGTTCGCGCGCATCGTGTCGAGCAGTTCGCTGGCGAGGTTGACGGCCAGCGTGCGCTGCTGGGCACTGTGCGTGTAGCGCAGGTTGACCGTCTGCATCAGGGCCAGGCCCAGCAGGCCGAATGCCAGCACTAGCAGCGCGACCAGCACCTCGATCATCGAGAACCCGCGCTGGTGCGGCGCGAAGCGCTTCTGTGGTCGCCTGTTCATGGGCACACCCTCTTCTGGTTCACGATCTGTCCGGACACGTTGATGGCCAGATCGCGCACGAGCTCCTGGCCGGCCGGACAGGTGTCGGGCTTCAGTTCGAAGGTGGTCGAGGTGCCGGTCACCGGACGCCCGCGGTAGTCGAATCCGATCCGGTCGACTGGCGCGGCGGCCGCATTGGCCGCGGTCAGTACCAGCCGGGGGTGGGCATTGACCACGCGCACGACGGTATCGCTCGCCGACTGAAACGTGCCGTGGTTGGCGGCAACATCGCCACCATCCACCCAGACCAGCCAGCCCGCATTCCAGTCGCTGCCGCAAGCCACCCCATCGGCACTGGCGCAGATGCCGCCCCCGTCGGTGCTCCGGATGGCTTCGGAGCGCGCCAGCGACACACTGGCGATCAACTCGTTGGTGGTCGTGGCCAGTCGGTTGCGCCGCATCGAGCCTTCGAAGCTCGGGAACGCGGCCGCCACCAGGATGGCCACGATGGCGATCGCCACCAGCAGCTCGACGAGGCTGAACCCCAACAGACTGTTGCGCCGCATGTCCCCCACCCGTTCCCAGGGCTATCGGGCTAGGGTACAGACGGTGCCCGGGGGGGCAACCCCGGCAGGACGAACGGTGCCGAAGCCCGGACGAGCGTCACCCGGTCAGGCGATCACCCGGTAGCAGGGGCGATACTCGCCGGAAATCTTCATCCGGCGCTGCTGCACGAAGGCACGCAGCAGCGCGTCCAGCGCCTGCATGATGTCGGGGTCGCCGTGGATCTGGAACGGCCCGAACTCCTCGACCCGGCGCATGCCGTCTTCCTTGACGTTGCCGGCGACGATGCCGGAGAAGGCGCGGCGCAGGTCCGCGGCCAGGTCCTGGGGCCTGCGGCCGTGGCGCAGGTCGAGCGCGGCCATCGCCTCGTGCGTGGGCACGAACGGCTGCTGCACGTCGAGCGGGATCTCCATGCCCCAGTTGAAGAAGAACGAGTCCTTGTGCGCGATGCGGTACTCGCGGACCTTGCGGATGCCGGCCGACATGCGCTTGGCCACCTTCTCGGGGTCGGCCACGATGATCTCGTAGCGCGAAGCGGCCGCCTCGCCCAGCGACAGCCGGATGAACTGGTCGATCTGCTCGAAGTACGGCGCCGAGGCGGTGGGGCCGGTCAGGATGAAGGGGAACGGGATGCCGGCGTTCTCCTCGCGCAGCAGGATTCCGAGCAGGTAGAGGATTTCCTCCGCCGTGCCGACGCCGCCGGGGAACACGATGATGCCGTGGCCGAGCCGGACGAAGGCCTCCAGGCGCTTCTCGATGTCCGGCATGATCACCAGTTCGTTGACGATCGGGTTGGGCGACTCGGCCGCGATGATTCCTGGCTCGGTGATGCCGATGTAGCGCGGCCGGCGCTTGCGCTGCTTGGCGTGGGCGATGGTGGCGCCCTTCATCGGGCCCTTCATCGCGCCCGGCCCGCACCCGGTGCAGATGTCGAGCCCGCGCAGGCCCAGCTCGTAGCCCACGTTCTTGGTGTACTGGTACTCCTCGCGACCGATCGAATGGCCGCCCCAGCAGACCACCAGGTTGGGATCGGACGGCTGCAGCGCGCGCGCATTGCGCAGCAGGCCGAACACCGCATTGGTCAGCCCGGACGAGGTCTCCAGGTCCTCGGCGTACTCGGGACCGAGTTCGATCGCGGTGTAGGCCAGGTCGCGCACCACCGCGAACAGCAGCTCGGCCACGCCGCGGATGATCTCGCCATCGACGAAAGCCATCGCCGGTGCGTTGAGTAGGTCGATCCGCAGGCCCCGGTCGTGCTGCAGCACCTGGATGTCGAACGAGGGATACAGTTCCTGCGCCGCGCGCGGATCGTCCGACGCACTGCCGCTGGTCAACACCGCCAGCGCGCAGCGGCGCAGCAGGTCGTGCATGCCGCCGGCCGACGCATCCCGCAGGCGCGCCACCTCGTCGCGCGACAGCACGTCCAGCCCGCCCTTGGGGTAGATCCGGGCGCTCACCACCGGCAGCGAAGTCACTGCCATTTCGTTCTTGAGCTGTTCCATTCGGGGCTCTCTCTTCAGGCTGGCGACTGTAACGCAGCCGCCCCTACAAACGGAAACGGCCGGGTTGCCCCGGCCGTTTCGGTGCTGCGAACCGCCAGCGGTCAGAACTTGTAGCGGAAGCCCAGCTGGAGCGACCAGCGCGACTCCCAGTCGGTCCAGACCGGCGTGGTCACGCCGTTCGGATTCCGGCTGCCCACCGCATCGCTGTTGAAGTTGTAGATGTACCGACCGGTCGCCGCATCCACGCCCTGGAAGCCGACCGCAACGCGGTCACCGTAAGGCGAGTTGTACTGGATGCGCCCCCAGTCCTTGTTGATCAGGTTGCCGACGTTCATCACGTCCAGCCAGATCTCGGACTTGTGGCCCTTGAAGAAGCCGGGCAGCTCCTGACTGATGCGCAGGTCGAACTGGTTGACCCAGGGGTTGCTGAACCCGTTGCGCTCGGCCACCGCTCCGCGGTAACGATCCAGGCCGTTCTCTGTGATCCAGTCGAAGAACGCCGCTTCCATCGCGGCACCGCCGGTGAAGATCACCTCGCCCACCGACGCCGGCACGTACAGCAGGTCGTTGGTGTAACCGTCGCCGTTCATGTCGTTGGCGAACCGCCAGCTGTGCGGCGCACCCGAACGGCCTTCGTAGAACACCGAGAAGATCGTCGCGTAGTCGTCGAAGAACGACTTGCGGAACTGCATGGTGCCGGTGATGCGGTCGCGGATCTCGTAATTGGAGGTGGCAGCCTCGTCCGAGTTGGGGTCGAAGATCGCCTTGTTGGACCAGTTGGAGATGGCGCGCGAACTGGTCAGCGGGTTGACTTCGGTGGCGTTCGTGTAGGTGTAGTGCAGCGACCAGCCCCAGGTGTCGAGCAGCGGCTTGTTCAGGCCCGCGGTGAACTGGGTGGACCTGCCGTTGTCGGTGTTGGTGAGGAGCAGCACGCCGTCGCCGGCCCATCCGGTGACGTTCTCGTAGCCCGGCAGAGTATCAGCCAGCGCCGCTACGCCGACACCACCGTTGGCACGCGAGGCGGTGCGGGTGTTGACGTTGCCCCAGTAGAAGGTCCGGCCGTCATGCGTGCCGTCCACATAGGTCGGCGCGCCAAGGTCCAGGCGCTCGAAATGCAGGCCCTTATTGACGCGGGTGTACAGCAACTCCGCCGACGCCACGATGCCGTGCCACGGCAGTTCCTTGTCGAAGGCCAGGTTGGCCTTCCACACAGAAGGCTGCTCGAAGTCGCGGTCCATCAGGTTGACCATCATGCCGTAGCCGCTTGCCGGGTCAGGACGCGGCATGTTGTCGACGTCGTCCAGCTGCACCGGCAGCCAGCCGTCCGCGGTGTTGCGGTCGTTGTAGCCGATCAGGCCGAAACCAGTGTTCTGGTAGGAGTTGCCCACCCACACGTTCGCCGCCGAGCCCTGGAACAGGCCCACACCGCCGCGCAGCTGGCTCGGCAGATCGCTGTCGAAGGTGTAGTTGAATCCGAAACGCGGCTGGACCAGCGCGTCGTCCATCTTCTCGCGGTTGTCGTAACCGTAGTACGCCTGCACCAGCTGGTTGTGCACCGGCACGTCGTCCATGCTCGGGATGTCCACGCGCAGGCCGAACATCAGGGTCAGGTTGTAGTTGAACGCCCAGCTGTCCTGCACGAACAGGCCGGTGTTGGCGTGCTTGTAGCGCATCGCCACCGAATCCAGGTCATTGCCCGGCACCGGCGCATTGAGGTCGTAGACTGAGTACTGGCCAGCCCGGAAAGCATCCAGTCCGGCGAAGACGTAGGTGCCCCAGATGTTCTGCGCGTAGAGGTTGTAGACGTCGTTGCGCTCCCAGTCGAAGCCGAACTTGAGCGTGTGGTCGCCGACGTACCAGGTGGCGGCACCGAAGGCGTTCTCGGTGGTGGTGTTGATCTGGTTGCCGTGACGGAACTCGTCAGTACCGAAGTTCAGGTACGGGGGAGCGACGACGCTGTCGCCCGCGGTGTTCTCGCCGAAAGTCACGACCACCTGGGGCAGGCGCGAGTAGACCGTGCTCAGCGAGTCATAGGTGCGGCGGCCAACCTTGAACTCCGTGCTGAAGCTGTCCGACCAGTCGCTGAAGAGCTGCACCACGGAGGTCTCGACGTTCTTGGTGACGTCGTACCAGCGGCTGTTCAGTCCCAGGGCGGGACCGGAGACACCGACGTTGTGGCTGTTGTAATTCATGCTGTTGCTGGAGCCCGCCAGGTTGGGCTCAACCTGCTCCAGCTTGGAGAAACGCGCGGACAGGCGGTGGTTGTCGTTGATGTTCCAGTCGATCTTGGCCGCGTATTCCTCGACTTCGTTCTTGATGCTCGGCGGCGATTCCATGCTTCCGATATCGACGTTGTACACATCACGGGCGATCTGCTGGGCCTCGGCGATCTGCTCGTTGGTGATATCGACGATGGTGTTGGCGCCCGAACCGACCGGGCCGAACGAGGAGCCGGCGCGGTCGCGGCTGAACTTCTCGTAGTTCACGAAGAAGAACAGCTTGTCCTTGATGATCGGGCCGCCGAAGGTCGCACCGTAGGTCTGCTCGTCGTTGAAGCCGGTGAAATCGGCTCCGGACACCGGATGCTCGCCCCACCAGTCGCCATCGCGGTAGGCGCCGTAGATCGAGCCGTGGAACTCGTTGGTACCCGACTTGGTTACCGCATCGATCACCGCGCCAGTGGCGCCGGTGATGGTGGTGTCGTAATTGGAGATGTCGACGTTGATCGCCTCGATGGCATCCATCGACACCGGCTGGCGCATGGTCGGGAAGTTGTTCGACTCAAGGCCGAAAGTATCGCTGGTGTTGATGCCGTCGATGCGGATGGCGTTGTAGCGCGGATTCTGTCCGCCAACGCTGATCTCGCCGCGCGACTTGTCGCTCTGCGCGATGCGCGGATCCATGCGCACGTAGTCCTGGATGTTCCGGTTCGCCGACGGCAGCGCTTCGATCTGCTGCTGCGAAATGTTGGTGCCCGTTCCCATCTTGTTGGCGCTGAAAATGTCCGTGGCCCCGGCGATGCCGACGGCCGTCACCGTACTCAGGGTGGTCACGTCGGCAGCCAGCGAGGCATTGATCGTGTTCACCTGATTCAGCGCCAGGTACACGTTTTCCTCGGTCTTCGTGCCCTCGCCCGACTTGGTGATCGTGATCTCGTACGGACCGCCCACGCGCAGGCCGCGGGCGTTGTAGCGGCCGCTGGCATCGGTGGTGGCGCGGCTGACCGTGCCCGACTCGACGTGGGTGATGACGACTTCCGCGCCCGCGACGGGCTGGCCGCTGTTGTCGGTCACCAGGCCGCCGACGCCGGCGGAGGTGCTCTGCGCGAATACGGGCGCTGCGGCGAGCGCAGCGATCAGACCGATCGACAGTTTCGACAGTCGGATCCGGTTGCGGTGGGTCATGGGATTGCCTCGATGCGGGGTGGTCTTGGTGGCGGAGCAACCTTGTGCGGCGGCCACGGACGCTTGCGTATGGCAAGGCCGTGGTCGGCGGCATGGTTAACTTCAGATTAACACATTAACCGTTTCACATGACAGCGAAAAGACAGCTGTCAGCGTATGGAAGTGCTTGTCCACGCTGGATTTCATGCCGAATCCAAATTGCTGTTCCAAGTGCTTGTTGTTGCTATGCAACATCAGCTGACGAGCGACAGCCGCAGGTAGCTGGCCACCCCGTCGAGCAGCATCTGCACCGAGATCGCCACCAGCAGCATGCCCATCAGGCGCTCAATCGCGGTCAGGGCGCGCGAACCCAGCAGGCGGTAGAGCGAGGTGGCGGAGAACAGGATGGCGGCGGTCGCGGCCCAGGCCAGCAGCAGGGCCAGGCTCCATTCGCCGAGGCGATCGGGTTCCTTGCTGCCCATCAGCATCACCGCGGCCATGCCGGAGGGCCCGGCCACCAGCGGAATGGCCATCGGCACGATGAAGGGCTCGCCCCCGGGAATCTCGCCCATCAGGCCTTCCGGCGGCGGGAAGATCATGCGCAGCCCGATCAGGAACAGGACGATGCCGCCTGCGATGGCCACCGACTCCTGACGCAGGTGCATGACCTCCAGCGCGTACTTGCCGGCCCACAGGAACAGCATCAGCACCGCCAGCGCGATCAGCAGTTCGCGCGCCAGCACGATGCGCTGGCGACGCGGCTCCAGCCGTCGCAGCATGCTAAGGAACACCGGGATGTTGCCCAGCGGATCCAGGATCAGGAACAGCAGCAGCGCCGCCTGCAGGATGGTCATGGCGCGGGAGGGGCCAGCAGGGCGATGCAGTCGGCGGCGTAGCGCGCCGGGTCGCGCGCCTGGCGATCGCCCTCGACGGCGTAGGCGCGCGCGCGCAGCGGCGTACGCATCGGCCCCGGCCGCAGCGCACGGACCCGCAGCGGCGTGGACGCGGTTTCCGCATCGAGCATCGCCACCAGCGCCTCCTGGCCGTGCTGGGCGATGCCGTACCCGCCCCAGTAGGCAGGCGCGGCGCAGGGCGCCGGATCGATGACGAACACCAGGGTGCCGGCATCGGAGGCGCGCAACAGCGGCAGGCAGGCCTGGCTCAGCCACCAGCGCGCGGTCAGGTCGACGTGCAGGGCGCGGGCGAACCCGGCCGGATCGGTATACTCGAGCGGCGTGAGACCGGCGAAATCCGCGGCGCAATGGACCAGGCCGTCGAGCCGCCCCGGGCGATCGGCGAGCCTCGCAGCCAGTTCGGCATAGTCGTCGGGCGAGGCGCCCTCCAGGTCGAGCGGATAGAGCAGCGCCTGGCCGCCTGCCTTCTCGATGGCGTCGGCCACCTGCTCGAGCTTGCGCGACTTGCGGCCAGCCAGCACCGGGACGGCGCCGGCCTGTGCGCAGGCCAGTGCAACGGCGCGGCCCAGCCCGCCGTGGGCGCCGGTGACCAGGATCACCCGCCCCCGCAGCGCGTCGCCCTGCAATGCCGGGGACGTTGCGCTCACGCCTTCTGGACTTCCGCGATCATCCGCGCCAGCTCCCCGCTCTCGTGCAGTTCGAGCGTGATGTCGCAACCGCCGATCAGCTCGCCATGGATGAACAACTGCGGGAAGGTCGGCCAGTTGGAGAAACGCGGCAGGTTGGCGCGGATTTCGGGGTCGGCCAGCACGTTCACCGTATGGATGCCGGTCGCCCCGGCGGCCTTCAGCACCTCGACCGTGCGACTGGAGAAGCCGCACATCGGGAACTGCGGCGTGCCCTTCATGAACAACACGACGGGATGGTTTTCGACCTCGGCCTTGATGCGGTCCAGCGGCGTCATCGCGCAACTCCTGTACGGCGGCAACGCACGAAGCCTGCCCCCGGTAGTGGGTTTTGCGTATTGTATGCCGCGCTTCCCCGCGCCGCCGCCCGGACCCGACCGCACGATGCCGATCCAGCCGCAACCGCTCCACTGCGACGCCAGCGCTTTCGCGCCGCAACTGCCGGCAGACTTGGTGGCGCGGCATCGGGCCGCGCAGCAGGCGGGCGTCGAAGCCCTCAATGCCCTGCTGGCCGACGAGGTCGCCGATCCGCCGCCGACCCTGGAAGAACTGGCGCGCACGGCCCGCGGCGCGGTCGCCGCGCGCGCGGCCCAGGCCTGGGCGGAGGAGTTCTACTGGTCGGCGCTGCGGCCGGCGGACGGCGGGCCGCGCGAGGAGCCGCGCGGGCCGCTGGCCGAATCGATCGCCCAGGCGTTCGGCGACCCGGGCCGGATGCGCGAGCGCTTCGCCGAGGCCGCGACGCGGCTCTCGGGCCCGGGCTGGCTGTGGCTGGTCCAGCGGCGCGACCGCCGGCTGGCGATCCTGGCCACGCCGGGCTCGACCACGCCGCTGACCGGCGACGATGCGCCGCTCCTGGCCTGCCCGCTGTGGCCGCACGCCCTGCCCGACGATGGACCGGACGCGCGCGAACGCCATCTCGCGGCGTTCTGGGCGCTGCTGGACTGGAAGGCGGTGGCGAGCCGGATGCGCTGAGGCCGCAGGCACCACCCGGTGCCGGCGGCCGGGGCGCCCCCGCTCAGCCCTCGATCGCGGCCAGCGCCTGCAGCACCGGGGCCACCTGCGTCTCGCGCCCCAGGGCCGTACCCACCGCGCGCAGGGATGGCACGAGCCCGCCGACGTCGTCCGCACGCAGCGTGGCGTGGCCCACCTTGCGGCCGTCGCGCGGCTGCTTGCCGTAATCGTGCCAGTGGCCGCCGGCCTGCCCGAGCACCGCCTCCGCCCGCGGCATCGCGCCGATCCAGTTCAGCATGCAGGCATGCCCGCGCGCGCGGGTGTCGCCCAGCGGCAGCCCGAGCACGGCACGCAGATGGTTCTCGAACTGCGAGGTTTCCGCCCCCTCGATCGTCCAGTGGCCGGAGTTGTGCACGCGCGGCGCCATCTCGTTGGCCAGCAGCATGCCGTCGCGGCAGAACAGTTCCAGCGCGAACACGCCCACGTACTCCAGCCGTTCCGCAAGCGCGCGCGCATAAGCATGCGCCCGTTCGGCCAGCGCCGGCTCGCAGGCGGCCGGGGCAAGGCTGGCCGACAGCACGCCGTCTACGTGCCAGTTCTCGGTCAGCGGCCAGGTGCGGAACTCGCCGTCGCGCCCGCGCACGGCGACCACGCTCAGTTCGCGCTCGAACGGCACGAAGGCCTCGAAGATCAGGCCTACCGCCTGCGCCTGCGCGCCCAGCGCCTGCCAGGCCGCCTCGACATCCGCCAGCGACCGGATCCGGAACTGCCCCTTGCCGTCGTAACCGAGCCGGCGCGTCTTGAGGATGCCGGGCACGCCCACCCGGGCGACCGCCGCATCCAGCGCTTCGCGGCTTTCGACCGCGGCGAAGTCGGGCACCGGGATGCCCAGGTCGCGGAACAGGGTCTTCTCCACCAGGCGATCCTGCGCGGCCGCCAGTGCGCGCGGTCCTGGATACACCGGCACCCGCTGCGCCAGCCATTCCGCGCTGTCAGCCGGCACGTTCTCGAAATCGAATGTCGCCACGTCGATGCGTGCGGCGAAATCGGACAGCGCGGTTTCGTCGCGGTAGTCGCCCACCAGCAGCGGCGCGCACTGCCCGGCACAGGCGTCGGCGACGGGGTCCATCGTCACGAAGCGCAGGCCGAGCGGCGCGCCGGCCAGCGCGAGCATGCGCGCCAGCTGCCCGCCGCCGAGGATGCCGACCGTGGTCATCGCACGCTCACCGGCGCGGGTCGTCGGCGCCGGCGACCTCGTCGGTCTGGCGCTGGCGGAACGCGTCCAGCGCGGCACCGATCGCCGGCTGCGCGTGCGCGAGCATGGCCGCGGCGAACAGCGCGGCGTTGGCGGCCCCGGCCTGGCCGATCGCGAACGTCGCCACCGGAACGCCCGCAGGCATCTGCACGATCGACAGCAGCGAATCCATGCCGTTGAGCGCCTTGCTCTGCACCGGCACGCCGAGCACCGGCACCGCGGTCTTGGCCGCGAGCATGCCCGGCAGGTGCGCCGCGCCACCTGCGCCGGCGATGATCGCGCGCAAGCCGCGCGCCTGCGCCGTCGCCGCGTAGTCGAACAGCACATCGGGCGTGCGATGCGCCGACACCACGCGCACCTCGTGGGCGATGCCGAGCGCCTCGAGCTTCTGCACGGCGTGCTGCATCGTCTCCCAGTCGGAGCGCGATCCCATCACGACGCCGACCAGCGGAGTTGCGGAAGAAGCCGACATTCGGTGTCCCCGGACCTAAAGACGTATTCTAGCGGTTCATCCGACCGCCTTCCCGCCATGGACCGCAAGCTGCTCGACCTCCTCGTCTGCCCCGCGAGCCGGCAACCGCTGGCCCTCCTCGACCCAGGCAGCCTGGCCGCCCTCAATGCCGCGGTCGCCGCCGGCACGCTGCAACGCGCCGATGCGTCCGCGCAGTCGGCGCCGCTGCGCGAAGCGCTGGTGACGCACGACCGCAAGCTGGTCTACCGCATCGACGACGGCATCCCGGTGCTGCTGGCTGAGGAAGCGATCCCCACCGCGCAGATCGCGGACTTCCCCAAGGGCGACCGGCCACGCGCCTGAGGGACGCGACCCGGACCGCAGCGCGGGCCCTCCGGCCGCGGCCTTCGGGCACGGCCAGCCGACGCCCGCAACAGCCACCCGACCGAGGTGCCGCCATGCCAGACCCCTTGCGCCCGCTCGCCCCGCAGCCCGATCCCGCACAGGTGGCCAGCGACGTCGGCCGCGCCCTGGCCGAAGACCTCGGCGGCGGCGACGTCACCGCCGCACTGCTGCCCGACGACGCGGACCGCGCCTACCTGCTGTGCAAGGAGGATGCGGTGGTGTGCGGGCGGCCCTGGTTCGACGCCTGCCATCGCACGCTCGACCCCGAGGTCCGCATCGAGTGGCGCGTCGCCGAAGGCGATCGCGTCGTGGCCGGCACCGTGCTGGCCACGCTGCAGGGCCGCGCGCGCGCGCTGGTCAGCGCCGAGCGCGCCTCGCTCAACTTCCTGCAGACCCTGAGCGGCACCGCCACCGTCACCGCCGCCCATGTCGCCGCCGTCCGCGGCACCGACGCGCGCATCCTCGATACCCGCAAGACCCTCCCGGGACTGCGCGCCGCGCAGAAGTACGCGGTGCGCACCGGCGGCGGCGACAACCACCGCATGGGCCTGTACGACGCGGTGATGCTCAAGGAGAACCATGTGCGTGCATTCGGCTCGGTCGCGGCAGCGATCGCCGCCGCGCGTGCCGCGCAGCCTTCGCTGCCGCTGATCGTCGAGGTGGAGACGATCGAGCAGCTGCAGGACGCGCTCGCCAGCGGCTGCGATCGCATCCTGATCGACGACTTCGATGCGCCCACGCGACGCGAAGCCGTGCGGATCGCGCATGGCACGCCCTGGCAGGGGCGGATTCCGCTCGAGGTTTCCGGCGGCGTGGACCTGGACGGCGTGCGCGCGGTCGCCCTCGACGGCGTGGACTGCATCTCGATCGGTGGCCTGACCAAGCATCTGCGTGCGATCGACCTGTCGCTCAAGCTCGGCCCACCGCCAGGCTGATCGCGCGCCCCGACGCGGCGCGGCGAGGTTCGATCCACTGCCTGCCCCAGCGCCGCCAGCTAGAGCGGACGAGTGCGATTGCAATCGCCCGCCGCCGACGCCACATTGCAGCCCTATGCCCGACTTCCCCGCCCTGATCGCCCTGATGCTCGCCGGCGCCGCCGGCTACGCCTGGTGGAACTCCGCCCGCGCCGCCGCGGAACGGGCGGCGATCGTCGGCCGCGGCGCCTGCCAGGCCGCCGGGGTGATCTGGCTCGACCAGAGCGTGCACGCCAGCGGCCTGCGCCTGCGACGTCGTCCGGATGGGCGGCTGGGGCTGGAGCGCAGCTTCCGCTTCGAGTATTCGGAGGACGGGGTGCAGCGGCACGTGGGGCGCCTGGTGCTGCACGGCGAAGAGCTGGTCGGCTTCAGCGGGCCGGCGCGGGCGACCCAGGTGGTGACCCTGCACTGACCGCCAGCCTGGCCGCGGGCGCAGCCGGCCGCGGATAGCCGCGACAGCACGGCCAGTCAGTTCGCGCTCGCGCTACTTGATCACCCGCAGGTGCGCGCCGCGCCTGGGGGCGTCGTCGCCCGGGGCATCATCCGGCGGCGTGGGTTCGTCGTCCGGCGGCGGCGCGGCCGAGCCGGTATCGTCCGGAAGGGCCATGCCCTGTCCGGTCTCGCGCGCGTAGATCGCCAGCACCGCGGACACCGGCACGACGACCGGGTGGCTGACGCCGCCGAAGCGCGCGGTGAATCGCACCGCATCGTTGTCCAGTTCGAGCTTGGCCACGGCCCGGTCGGCGATGTTGAGCACGACCCGGCCTTCCTTGACGGTATGCGGGGGCACGCGCACGCCCGGAAGCTGCGCATCGACCAGGATGTGCGGGGTCATGCCGTTGTCGGCGATCCACTCGTACAACGCCCGCAACAGGTACGGGCGATGACTGGTCATGCTGGGGGGGGCATCGGACATCGGGCGTGATCCGGATCGGGGCCGCCGGCGTGCTGCACGCCGCAGGCGACCCCGGGGTCCATCAGTCCGGCAGGTCCCGCAGGTGCTTCTCCTGCGGCGTCAGGCTGCGCACGAAGCCCGGGTTGCGGAAGATGCGGTTGCCGTATTCCTCGATCACCTTGCCGTCCTTGGGCAGCGGCACGTCCAGCGCCGGCAGGCGCCAGATGATCGGCGCCATCGCGCAGTCGGCCAGGCTCATCTCGTTGTTGAGGTAGAACTTGGCGGCCTTGAACACGGGGATGGCGGCGGTGAGCAATTCCTTCAGGCGCTTGCGGCCTGCATCGGCCTGCGGCCGGCCGCCGAACTGGATCGCCTGGACCTGCGGCACCCACTCGTGCTCGATGCGCAGCATCGCCAGGCGCAGGCGCGCGCGCGAAAGCGGGTCGACCGGCATCAGCGGCGGGTGCGGATAACGCTCGTCGAGGTACTCGCTCACCACGCTGGCGGCGTAGAGCACCAGGTCGCGTTCGACCAGGGTCGGGACCGAGTGGTAGGGATTGAGGTCGATCAGGTCGGGGGGCGGGTTCTGCGCGTCGACCGGGATCAGGTCGTAGCTGACGCCCTTGGCGGCCAGTACCAGCCGTACCCGATGGCACAGCACGTCGTCGACGGACGAAAACAGGGTCATTGCATTGCGCATACGTGGACTCGCTGCCATCAACGGCTTCTCCCGCGGCCGGAATCCGCCGGCCACATGGCGCCGCCTGCCCGTCGCAGGCGGTCACCCGGTCTTCGCCCCGGACGATGCCGGGCGATCGCGTCCCGCATCCGCCGGACCGCGCCGCCCGACCGCACCGCCGGATTAGTGCACGTCCCTCCAGTACTCGTTCTTCATCAGCCACGCCAGCAGCGTCAGGAACGACAGGAACAGGATCACCCAGACGCCGAGCGCCGGCCGCTTGAGCGCGGCGGGCTCGCCGGCGTACTCGAGGAAGGCGGTGACGTCGCGCACGGTCTGGTCGAACTCGGCCGCGCTCTGGGTGCCGGCCGAGGAGACCTCCAGGTGCTCGACCTCCGCCTCGGCCGCGCCCTCGGCCTGCTCGGCGTACACCGCGTGCTGCAGGCCCTGCTGCTTCCAGAAGGGGTTGGGCATCGAGGCATTGGGGAACAGGGTGTTGTTCCAGCCGAGCGGACGGGTCTCGTCCAGGTAGAACGACTTGAGGTAGGTATACACCCAGTCGCTGCCGCGCACGCGGGTGATCAGGCTCAGGTCCGGTGGCACCTGGCCGAACCAGCGGGTCGCCTGCTCGGCCGGCATCGACGAGACGATGTGCTCGCCGAACTTGGCGCCGGTGAGGTTGAGGTTGGACATCACCTCGTCCTCGCTCAGGCCCAGGTCCTCGGCCATGCGCGAATAGCGCAGGTACTTGAGCGAGTGGCAACCGGCGCAGTAGTTCATGAACAGCTGCGCTCCGCGCTGCAGCGAGGCGCGGTCGGACAGGTCGGTGCCGGCGTGCTGCACCGGGCCGCCGCCCGCGGCCAGCGCCGCGAACGACAGCAGCATGCCGCTGGCGACGACCGCAAGGCGGGAAAGGATGGTCTTAGTCATGCGTCGTCACCCGTTCCGGCACCGGCTTGGTCTTGTCGATCGCCGTCCACAGCGGCATGGTCAGGAAGAACAGGAAGTAGAAGGCGGTGAGGAAGCGGCCGACGATGGTCTCGACCGGGTCCGTACCGGGGCCGGCGCCGATCTTGCCGAGCCAGATGAAGCTGATCGCGAACAGGCCCAGCAGCACCTTCGACATCAGGCCGCGGTAGCGGTAGGACTTGACCTTGGCGCGGTCGAGCCACGGCACCGCGAACAGGATCGCGATCGCGCCGAACATCACCAGCACACCGCCCAGCTTGTCGGGCACCACGCGCAGCATCGCGTAGTAGGGCGTGTAGTACCACACAGGCTTGATGTGCTCGGGCGTCACCAGGCGGTTGGCCTCGGTGAAGTTGTCGTGCTCGAGGAACCAGCCGCCGAACGCGGGCGCGAAGAAGATCACGAACGCGCATGCGATCAGGAAGAAGCAGACGTAGAAGCTGTCCTTCACCGTGTAATACGGGTGGAACGGCACGCCGTCGGCTGGGGCGGTCTTCGACCAGCGGTTGCCCTTCGGCCCCTTCTTGATCTCGACGCCGTCGGGGTTGTTGGAACCCACTTCATGCAGCGCGCCGATATGCAGCACCACCAGCAGCAGCAGCACCAGCGGCAGCGCGATCACGTGCAGCGCGAAGAAGCGGTTCAGCGTGGCGTCGCTGGGCAGGTAGTCGCCCATGATCCACTCGGTCAGGCCGTTGCCGATCACCGGGATCGCGCCGAACAGCGAGATGATCACCTTGGCGCCCCAGAACGACATCTGGCCCCAGGGCAGCACGTAGCCCAGGAAGGCCTCGGCCATCAGCACCAGGTAGATCAGCATGCCCAGGATCCACACCAGCTCGCGCGGCTTCTGGTAGCTGCCGTACATCAGGCCGCGGAACATGTGGATGTACACCACGATGAAGAACATCGAGGCGCCGGTGCTGTGCATGTAGCGGATCAGCCAGCCCCATTCCACGTCGCGCATGATGTACTCGACCGAGGCGAAGGCTTCCTCCGCGCTCGGCTTGAAGTGCATCGTCAGGAAGATGCCGGTCAGGATCTGGTTGACCAGCACCACCATCGACAGCACGCCGAAGATGTACCAGATGTTGAAGTTCTTCGGAGCGTAGTACTCCGACATGTGCTTGCGGTAGAACGGCGAGAAGCCCGGCGCACGCAGGGTGAACCAGTCCCACACGCCATTGACGCCGCGCTGGATCATGTTGCTCATCTCATGCCGCTCCCGGGTCGACGCCGACGACGATGGTGTTGTCGTCGGCGAAATGGTGCGGCGGCACCACGAGGTTGGTTGGCGCGGGCACGCCCTGGTAGACGCGACCGGCCATGTCGAACTTGGACTTGTGGCAAGGGCAGAAGTAACCGCCCTTCCACTCCGGATCGAACGGCGCCGGACGGATCTCGGCGACCATTTCCGGCGAGCAGCCCAGGTGCGTGCACAGGCCGACCAGCACCGAGACCTCGGGCTTGAGCGAGCGCAGTTCGGGGCTGGCCTCGCTGATGTAGGCCGGCTGCTGGTCGACGTTTTCCGACTTCGGGTCGCGCAGCAGGCCGTCCAGCGTCGGCAGCGCGTCCAGGATCGCCTTGGAGCGCTTGACGATCCAGATCGGCTGGCCGCGCCATTCCACGATCAGGCGCTGGCCGTCCTGCAGGGCGCTGATGTCCACGGTCACCGGCGCGCCGGCGAGCTGGGCCCGGGCGCTGGGGTTCCAGGACTTGATGAACGGGACGGCCGCGAAACCGGCCCCTACCGCGCCGACCGCCGCCGTGGTGGCGGTCAGGAACCTGCGCCGGCCCAGGTGGTCGGGTGCCCCGTCGTCGGGGTCGTATACCGCTTCGTTGGCCATCCGGCTCTCCGCGAAACTTCTGAGGTAGCTGTTTTCAAGTGGCTGCCGCGCGCGCCCCGTCCCCGGAGGCTGGCGCGCAAAGAACGCCGAAGTGTAGCGGAACGCTGAATGCGGCGACAACGTCTGCACCTCCGCGACGCCTGCTTTGCCTGCGCAATCAGGTGCTTGCCGCAGGCCGCCGGAAGCCGGGGACCGGCCCCGCAGCCAGGTTGGCGACGTGCCTCCGCTTCGCGCGACGGAGGAAATCGCGGCGCGGTGGCGAGACCCGGCAGGACGCCGGTGGCGCGACGGCTCAAAGCCGCGCCCCGGCCACCCGCGCGGCGAGCCGCGCCGATGCCGTGAGGGGACGCGGTGGGAAAAGCAGGCGACCGGCAGCGCCGTACCGCGTGGGCAGACGCCCGGACGCCTCCCGGCTAGCCGCGCCTCATGCCGGGCGCCTCCGCCAGCCGCCCTTGCGGCTCAGTTGGCCGCGACATGCCCGCGGTAGCGTTCGGCGAGCTGGGCCACGCGGACCACGTAGCGCTGGGTCTCGCTGTAGGGCGGCACGCCCTTGTGCCGGTCGACCGCGCCCTCGCCGGCGTTGTAGCCGGCCGAGGCCAGGGTGAGGTCGCCGTTGAACCGCTTCAGCAGCCAGGCCAGGTACTCCACTCCGCCGCGGATGTTCTGCGCCGGATCGTAGGCATTGGTCACGCCGAAGCGCTGCGCGGTGGCGGGCATCAGCTGCATCAGCCCCTGCGCGCCTGCGCGCGAAAGCGCATTGGGATTGAAGGCCGATTCGGCATGCATGATCGCGCGCACGATCGCCTCCTCCACGCCGAACTCGTTGGCCGCGGAGCGGATCTCGGCCGCATAGGCGGACGTATTGAGCCGCACGTTGCCGAAATTCACGCCCGGCAGCGGCGCGCAGGCATAGCAGGTCTCGAAGAAGCTGTAGTTGATCGTGCGGACCGCGGTCGCGCCAGCGCCCCCGCGCGGACGCTGGCTGGTGTAGTGGCGCACACCGTCCTTGACGTAGGAATACACCTGGCCCTGCTGCAGCCTCCGGCTGGACTGCGCCGCGGGCGCGGAAACCGCGACCGGGCGCGGCGCGGGCGTCGCGCTGCCCCCGCCCATGAAGGTGGCGGGCGGGTTGTTGTGGACCGTGGCCGGCGACCCGGCAACGGTGTTGGCAGGCGAGGCGCTGCCCGCACCCGGCACCGCGGCCGGTCGCGAGGAGGAGCGCGATGGCGCACTGCGGTAGTTGCTCACCGCCACGCAGCTCGCGCCCTTGACCCGCTTGCTGACGTAGCTGCGAGTCCCGTCCGCGGTATCGCAGCGGTAGATGGTGCCCGCCCACGACGGCGCGGCCAGCGCGATCAGCGCCAACCCGAGGATCGCGACGAGTCCCCTTCCCCCTTTCATGCGCGCAGTGTCCACCCTTGCTGCCACCCCTGCCAAGTCCTTGATTGTTAAACGGCGCACGGTTTGGAAAGCGGACGCCCACCCGCGTCGCCGCGGCAGCCCCTTACACTGGCGCCCCCTTTGCCGCACGCCGGCCCGGACATCGCGCCTGGCGCGGTGGCCTGGGGCCGTCCCACCCATCCGGCCCGGACTCACCGCCGCGCCCCGGAAACGCCCATGATCGAACTGCCCATCCTCGCCGACAAGACCGAAGCCGCCCCCGTCGCGGCCCGCGGCAAGCTCTTCATCCAGACCCACGGCTGCCAGATGAACGAGTACGACTCGGCGCGCATGGCCGACGTGCTGGCCGCCAGCGACGGCCTGGAACTCACGACCAACGTCGAGGAAGCCGACGTGGTCCTGGTCAACACCTGCTCGATCCGCGAGAAGGCGCAGGAGAAGGTGTTCAGCCAGCTGGGACGATGGAAGGCGCTCAAGGCCGGCGGCCGCGAGGTGATCATCGGCGTGGGCGGCTGCGTGGCCTCGCAGGAAGGCGAGGCGATCGTCAAGCGCGCGCCCTACGTGGACCTGGTGTTCGGCCCGCAGACTCTGCACCGCCTGCCGGAGCTGATCCGCGCCCGCCGCGAGCAGCGGCGGCCGCAGGTGGACATCAGCTTCCCCGAGATCGAAAAGTTCGACCGCCTGCCCGAGCCGCGCGCCGAAGGCCCGTCGGCTTTCGTCTCGATCATGGAAGGCTGCTCGAAGTACTGCAGTTTCTGCGTGGTGCCCTACACCCGCGGCACCGAGATCAGCCGGCCGTTCGAGGACGTGCTGGTGGAAATCGTGCAGTTGGCCGGCCAGGGCGTACGCGAGGTGAATCTGCTGGGCCAGAACGTCAACGCCTATCGCGGCGCGATGGAGGGCACGGACGAGCTGGCCGACCTGGGCCTGTTGATCCGCACCATCGCCCAAATCGACGGCATCGACCGGATCCGCTTCACCACCTCGCATCCGCTGGAGTTCTCCGACTCGCTGGTCGAGGCCTACCGCGACGTGCCGCAGCTGGCCAACTACCTGCACCTGCCGGTGCAGTCGGGCAGCGATCGCATCCTGGCGGCGATGAAGCGCGGCTACACCGCGATCGAGTTCAAGCAGAAGCTGCGCAAGCTGCGCGATGTGCGTCCGGACATCTCGATCAGCTCGGACTTCATCGTCGGCTTCCCCGGCGAGACCGACCAGGACTTCGAGAAGACCATGAAGCTGATCGAGGACGTGGGCTTCGACCAGTCGTTCTCCTTCATCTACTCGCGCCGCCCCGGCACGCCCGCCGCCGACCTGCCGGACGATGTCTCCGACGAGGTCAAGCATGCGCGCCTGTCGCGACTGCAGGCCACGATCAACGCCAATGCGGCGCGGATCTCGCAGGCGATGGTGGGCAGTGTGCAGCGCGTCCTGGTCGAAGGACCATCGCGCAAGAATCCGGCCGAGCTCACCGGCAAGACCGAGAACATGCGTTCGGTGAACTTCCCGGCCCCACCGCGCCTGGTGGGGCGGTTCGTGGACGTGGTGATCACCGAGGCGATGAGCAATTCGCTGCGCGGCCGGGTGGCGGGGATCGACTCGGCCTAGCGCGATGGGCGCGACGTGCGGCCCCCGCCCGGTCATCCACCGGCGGCACGCCGCACATGCGCTTGGGGAGAGCGGCTGAGGACGGCCTCGCAACGGCCGCGTCCGTCGCGCGTTGGCGCTTGCCGGAGAGCCTTCCGCTCAGGGGCGGTCGAGGCGCCACAAGGTGCGCCCCTGCGCCCCTTCCAACACCCACCACCGGCCATCGGAAGACACCCGCAGCGCGCCGCTCACGCCGGCGCCAGCGGGCAGACGCACGCTCGCCAGGCCCGCGGCGAGATCCGCGGGATCCGGATGCAGCGGCTGCAGCGTGGCGCGCCCCAGTGGCGCGCCGGGATCGGCCTCCGCGTCCTGCACCCCGGCCGGCAGCGGCGCGATGCGCTCGTCGGCGACGCCGCACTGCGCATCCAGCCAGACCTGGCGGCGCAGCATGCCCACCCCGTCGGAATGCGAATACGCCGCCACCACCGCACCGGCGTCGTCGACCGCCAGCAGGCGGTCGGCTTCGACGCCCTGTGCGCGGCACACGATCTCGCCGTCGCGCCACAGTTGCGGCACATCCGCGATCACCCAGAGCGCGCCATCCGGGCTGAAGCCCAGGTCGGCCACCCAGCTGGCGATGTCCAGGCGGCGCTCACCGGTGGCGGCTGCGTCGAGCGGCAGGATCCGTACCGCTTCGCCCGCAGCCCATGCCAGCCAGGGCTGCGCGGGATGGAAGGCGACAGCGCCTGCGCCGGGCAACGGCCGTGGATCGACCAGCTGCGCCTTGGCCGTATCGGCCGGCTGGCCGGCCGGAGCGGGCTGCGCCGTCGCCTGGTCGCTGGTGCCGGACGCAGCGCAGGCCGCGAGCAGGGCCGCGGCGGCGCAGGTCGCGGCGCGCAGCCACGGCACGCCTGCACCGCGGCGTTGCAATGGGGTCTTCTTCATGCGGTGGGAGTGTGCCAGAGCGGGACAGGCCTCACGGCTGCTGACCGATGCCCATGCGGTCCCAGACGGCCTCGAGGCCTTCGCGGTTGTGCGTGCTGACGAAGCCGCCCGCATCGCTGGCGCCGAAGCCCGGGTGGTATTCGACATGCGGCCGGTCCGGGTTGCGCCAGCGCCCGCCCCAGGTCAGCCCCTGGTCCTCGGCAATCTGGCCGTAACGGGTCCAGTTGCCGTCCTCGGGCCACGAAGGCTGCCCGTTCGGCGTGCTGAACACGACGTCCGCGCCGAGGCCGTAGTTGTGCCAGGACTGGCCGCCGCGCGCACCGGTGACGCGCTGCCCGGGCTCGGTGCGACCCTGCGCATACAGCTGGTCCTGGTGCGCGAAGGTGCGGTAGACCAGGTCCATCTGCATCGCCATGCCCTCCTGGCGCGCACGCACCAGCGTGTCCTTCACGCGGTCGGCGAACTCCCGGTTGACGTTGGCCTCGTCGAGCCGGCCGCGACGATCGGCCGGATGCAGGTCGAGCAGGGTGGACAGTTCGCCGTCGATGGTTTCACGCAGCTGCACGCGTGCGCCCAGGTCGGTGTAGACGTTGCGCGCCTGCTCCTCGCCATCCAGGCGCACGAGGCCGTCGTTGGTGATGCTGCCCACGCTGCGACCGTCGGCATCGAGCAGCGCGCCATGATCGATGGCGTAGGTCTGTCCGTCGATCGTCAGCGTGCCCGCGTCGGGCGAGACCAGCGCGTGCGCGGCGGACGGATCCACGCCCAGCTCCTGCGCGATGCGCCCTTCCACGAACGCCGCGGTCGCCGCGTTCGGCGCGGCCATGAAGTCGTCCAGCGCCTGCACCATGCGCGCATCGTCCAGCGCATGCACGGAGAGGCCGGCGACCAGCCGGTCGAGCGCCTGCAGCGCCTGCGGGTTGTTCTGCAGCCCGGTGCGGATCTCCTGCTCGCGCCGCGACGCGGCCGTGTCGACCGCCGCCTGGGCGGCCGCCGCGGACACGCTGCCGCTGCCCGTGCTCGCATCAATGCCATGGTCGGTAGCGGTCGTCATCGCGTGCCTCCGTGAACACGAACGCCGCGCCGGTCGGCGCGGCTGCGCGAACACGCTAGCGCCACCGCGCACGCCGCCGCAGCTGGGGCCGACCCCAGTCGGCGCCGCAGCGGATACCGAAGCGTGACGGATGCACGCCTGCGGCGACGACGACTTCAGTCCAGCCGCTTGCGGAAGCGCAGGATCGCCAGCGTCATCGTGACTCCGGTGAAGGCCAGCAGCGCCAGCACGCCGGGCCACAGCTCCGCCAGGCTGGCACCGCGCAGCATCACCCCGCGCACCAGGCGCAGGAAATGCGTCATCGGCAGCGCCTCCGCGCCCCACTGCACCACGTCGGGCATGCCGGCGAAGGGGAACATGAAGCCCGAGATCAGGATCGACGGCAGGAACACGAACATTGCGATTTGGATCGCCTGGAACTGCGTGCTGGCGCGGGTCGAGATCAGCAGGCCCATTGCCAGGTTGGCCAGGATCAGCAGCAGCGAGGCGATGTAGACATCCAGCAGGCTGCCGCGCAGCGGCACGTCGAACATCCAGATGCCCAGCACAAGGATGAGCGTGGTCTGCACCAGCCCGATCACCGCATAGGGCAGCACCTTGCCGATCATCAGCCCGGCGCGGCTGAGCGGGGTGGCGATCAGCAGTTCCATGTTGCCGCGCTCGCGCTCGCGCACCAGGGCCATGGCGGTGAACATGGTCATCGTCATGGTCAGGATGATGCCGATCAGCCCCGGCACGATGCTCACCGCCGAGCGGCGCTCGGGGTTGTAGAAGCTCACCACCTCGATCTGCGCGGGCGGCGCCTGCACGCGGCGTCCGTTCACCGCCTCCAGCGGCAGCTGCGCCAGCTGCACCGCCGCGGCCTGGACCACGGTATCGGTGCCGTCGACCATCACCTGCACCGCCGGCCGGCCGTCGGCCAGGCGCCGCTCGTAGTCGGGCGGCAGCACGATCGCGGCGCTGATCCGGCCACGCCGCAGCTGGTCCATGGCCTGGGCCGGGCTGTCGCCCACGCCGGTGATCTCGATGATGCCGGTGGCGCGCATGTCCATCACCGCGGCGCGCGAAGTCGCGGTATTGGCCTGGTCGACGATCATCGCGTCGAGGTTGCGCGGGTTGAAGTTGATCGCGTAGCCGAACAGCAGCAGGTCGATCACCGGGATCGCCACGATCATCACCATGCTGATGCGGTCGCGGCGGATCTGGCGCAGTTCCTTGAGCACCACCGCCCAGAGCCGTCGCCAGGACTTCATGCCGCGCCCGCCCGGTCACGTCCGCGGGTGGCGGCCACGAACACGTCCTCGAGGTTGGCCGCAGAGGGCCGCACCTCGGCCGGCAGCGAGGCTTCGCGCAGCGCGCGCGACACCGCGTCCGCGCTGTCGCGGCCCGGCGCCGACAGCACGCGCAGGCTGTTGCCGATCTGGGCGACGCTGAGCACGCCGGGGAGGCGCGAGAGCACCTGCTGGGCGCGTCGTGGCTGCGCGGCATGCACTTCGACGCTGCGATCGTCCAGCCGTGCCGCCAGTTCGCCCGGCGCGCCATCGGCGACGAGCACCCCGCGATCGAGGATGGCGATGCGGTGGCAGCGCTCGGCCTCGTCCATGTAGTGGGTCGAGACCAGGAGCGTGGTGCCGGCGTCGGCCAGTTCGAAAAGCTTTTCCCAGAAGTCGCGGCGCGACTCGGGGTCCACGGCACTGGTCGGCTCGTCCAGGAACAGCAGTTCGGGCTTGTGGATCACCGCGCCCGCCAGCGCCAGACGCTGCTTCTGGCCGCCGCTGAGGGTGCCGGCAAGCTGCTTCTGACGATCCTCGAAGTGGTACAGGCCCAGCAGTTCGTCCACCCGCGCGCGCGTGTCGGCGCGCGACAGGCCATACACCGCGGCCAGGAACTCGAGGTTCTCCCGCACGGTGAGGTCCTCGAACAGCGAGAACTTCTGGGTCATGTAGCCGATGCGCAGGCGCAGCGCGTCGGCCTGCTCGGGAATGCGCAGGCCGAGCACCTCGATCTCGCCGCCGCTGGGGGTCAGCAGTCCGCACAGCATGCGGATCGTGGTGGACTTGCCCGAGCCGTTCGGGCCGAGGAAGCCGTAGACATGGGCGCGCGGCACGGTGAGGTCGACGTGGTCGACCGCGGTCAGCGCACCGAAGCGCTTGACCATCCCCCGCGCGCGGATGGCGGGCTCACGCTCGCCGGCATCGGTCGACGGGCTTCCGGTCGCGCCGTTCACTGCGCGAATTCCACCCGCAGCGGCAGGCCGGCCGGCAGCTCGGCCACACCCTCGCCCTCCAGCTGCACCTCGGCCAGATAGCTCAGGCGCGCGGCGTCCTTGCCGGTGAGCGCGTAGTACGGGGTGAAGGTGGGCTCGCTGCGCACCATGCGCACGCGGCCGGAATAGCTGCGGCCCCCATCGGCGCCCACGTGCACGGTCGCCGTATCGCCCACCTGCACGCCAGCGCGCAGCGGCTCGGGCACGTAGACACGGGCATGGGGCGCATCGCCGACCAGCATCACCGCCACCGGCGCGCCGGGTGCGGGTTCGTCGCCGAGCCGGTAGGGCAGGCTGTCGACCCGGCCGGCGCGCGGCGCGACCACGTCCAGCTTGCCGGTGGTCACCGACTGCGCGCGCAGCTGCGCTTCGGCTGCCGCCAGCGCCGATTCGGCCTGGGCGATCTGCTCGGGGCGCACGCCGCTCTCGGCCTCGGCCAGGGCGGCGCGTGCCGCGGCGGCCTGCGCATCGGCGCTGGCTGCGGCCGCGCGGGCGCGGTCGACCTCGGACGCGGCGACCAGCTGGCGCGAGCCCAGCGGCTGCAGCCGCGCCGAATAGGCGCGCGCGTCGCGTGCCTGCGCCTGGGCGGCGGCCAGGTTGGCGCGCAGCTGGTCGATGTCCTCGCGGCGCGCGCCGTTGCGCAGCTCCTCCAGGAGCTGGCGCTGGCGCGCGGCCTCGGCTTCGGCGACCGCCAGCTGTGCGTCGCCGCGGACCTGCTCGAGGCTGAGGATGCGGGCGCCGGCCTCGACGCGCTCGCCCTCGCGCACGTCGATCGCGACGATGCGCTCGGCTGCCGGCGCCGGCAGGGCGATGCGGTCGTACTCGAGCGTGCCCAGGGCGCTGGGCGCGTCGTGGCGACAGGCCGCCAGCAGCAGGAGGGCGACGCACAGACCGGCGGTCCGCACGCGATGGAAGGTGGACCGGCTCATTGCGGAAGCTCCAGCCCGCGCAGGAGCAGCGCGAGCGCGTGTTGGCGGATGTCGTCGATGCCGAGGTCCGCGCTGTCGAAGATCTGCCGCCAGATCGGAGTGCCGGCGGCCGGGAACAGCGTCAGCCCCACGATCGAGACCATCAGCAGGCGCGGGTCCAGCGCCGGGTTGAGGCGGCCGGCGGACTGCTCGGCGGCGAAGCGGTCGGCCAGCACCCGGGCGATCTGAGGGGCGAGATCGTGGACGAGCAGTTCGCGCAGGCTGCCGCCCTCGCTGACCACTTCGCGGATCCACAGCGGGGCCAGCCAGGCGTGCTCGCGCACCATCGCGCACAGCGTGTCGACGAAGACGGCGAGCACCTCGCGCATCGGGGCGTCCGGCATGCCCAGCAGGGCGTCGCGGACGCGCGCGAACACCGGCATCAGGCGCTCGGCGATGACCGCCTCGCGCAGGCCGGCCGCATCGCCGAAGTAGTAATGCAGCAGGGCCGGGGTCACTCCGGCGGCGCCCGCGATGTCGCGCAGGGTGGTGGCCGCGATTCCGCGCTGCACGTAGCAGCCCAGGGCGGCGTCCAGGGCCGCGGCGCGGCGGTCGGCGTCGCCGGGCGGCCGGCCGGGCGCGCGCTGGGGCGGCCGGCTGGGCCTGGCAGTACGGGTACCGACAGCCTCTTCGTCCATGCCTGGGATATTAATTGGTCGATCAATTAATGGACGAACGCCCGCTGAACACTACCGCCACCGACGGGGCGTCGCGCTCGGGTGCGCTACCCTGCGCCGCCTATGGCAGACCAGACCCAGCGCGATTTCACCCTCGACCCGGCCGACACCGAACGGCTGGCCAACCTTGCCGGCCCCTTCGACGGCCACCTGCGGCAGATCGAACTCCGGCTCGGGGTCCAGATCGCCAGCCGCGGCAACGTGTTCCGCGTCTCCGGGCCGGACGCGAAGGCGGTGGCGCAGGTTGAACGCCTGCTGCGCGACCTGTACGAGGAGGCGGCCAGCGAGACCTTCGACAGCAATGCGATCAACCTGCGCCTTAACGAGGCCAACGTCGACCGCGCCGGCGACACCTCGCCGCAGGACGTGGCGATCCGGGTCAAGCGCGGCACCATCCGCGGGCGCGGCGCCAACCAGGCGCGCTACCTGCACGCCATCTCGCAGCACGACATCAATTTCGGCATCGGCCCGGCCGGCACCGGCAAGACCTTCCTGGCCGTGGCGATGGCGGTCGAGGCGCTCAACGAGTCGCGCGTGCAGCGCCTGGTGCTGGTGCGCCCGGCCGTGGAAGCCGGCGAGAAGCTCGGCTTCCTGCCCGGCGACCTCAGCCAGAAGGTGGACCCCTACCTGCGCCCGCTCTACGACGCGCTCTACGAGATGCTGGGCGTGGAAAAGGTGCTCAAGCTGCTCGAGCGCAACGTGATCGAGATCGCGCCGCTGGCCTACATGCGCGGACGCACGCTCAACGACGCCTTCGTGATCCTGGACGAAGCGCAGAACACGACCATCGAGCAGATGAAGATGTTCCTGACCCGGCTGGGCTTCGGCTCGACCGCCGTGGTCACCGGCGACATGACCCAGATCGACCTGCCGCGCCACGTGAAGTCCGGACTCAAGGACGCCATCGAGGTGCTGCGCGACGTGGGCGGCGTGAGCTTCACCTTCTTCGAGGCGCGCGACGTGGTGCGCCACCCGCTGGTCGCGCGCATCGTCGATGCCTACGACCGCCGCGATGCGGACGGGACCGCGCCGTCCTCGACCTGAGGCGTCGCACGCCGGCCCCTACCCGCGCGCAGCGGCCCGGTTAGACTGGCCACCATGACCAGGGGCCCGATCCGTCTCGACATCGCCGTCGGCTACGCGCTTCCGCGCAAGGGGCTGCCGTCGGCGGTGTCGTTCCGTCGTTGGGCCACGGCCGCGCTTGCGGGACGCATCCGCGAGGCCGACCTGGCGATCCGCCTGGTCGGCACCAAGGAAGGCCGCGCCCTCAACCGCCACTATCGCGGCAAGGACTACGCGACCAACGTCCTGAGCTTCCCCGCGGAACTGCCCGAGGGCCTGCCGCCGGGCGTGCGCATGCCGCTGCTGGGCGACCTGGTGATCTGCGCGCCGGTCGTGGCGCGCGAAGCGCGCGAGCAGGGCAAGGCCCTGAACGCGCACTACGCCCACCTCACCGTGCACGGCGTGCTGCACCTGCTGGGCTGGGACCACGAGGACAGCCGCGAGGCCGACGCGATGGAGCAGCTCGAGCGCGAAATCCTCGCCGGCCTCGGCCTGGACGACCCCTACTCGCTGCCGGACGACCAGCCTTAGAGGCAGTCGATCAGTCCGTCCATCACGCTGCGCTGCAGCCCGGGCAGCGGCGCATACAGCGGCTCGTCGACCGCCATTGCCGCGAGCAACTGGTCGATCGTGGTGCCGGCAGCCAGCGGCGTCCGGCATTGCCAGAACGCGCGCTGCACGCCGATCCGCCCGGTCGCCTGCGCGATCTCCTCGTGGCTGGCCGCGAAGGTCCACACGCACATGCCGATCCGCCCAGTGAGGCGATGCACCGAGCAGCGATAGCGCAGCGGCTGGATGTTGGTGTACTCGCCTTCGCAGAAGGTGTCGCCGCAGATCCAGTCGAAGTCGCGGCGCAGGTTGCGGGTCGAGGTGAACCATGCCTCGTACTGCTCGTCGGTCTGGAAGTACTCGGTGGCGTCGCCGTATGCGCGGTCGTCCGCAGCGGCGGCGGCGAGGGGAAACAGACAGCCGAACAGGCAGGTGGCCAGACGGGAAAGCGACATGGGCGTCCTCCTTGACGCGGGGTGGGAGCCCAGCATCCCCGCCCTGTCTTCCGCCGTCCGTCGGGCGGGCGCGCGATGGCGTGTGGGAGAACCCCCCGTCCGACGCGGGCCGCCCGCCGGCGTAAGCTCACCCCGCTGCCCCTGCGGCTGGGCGGCAGCCGCCGTACCAAGGCCCCGAACCGCCGGCCCCGTCGACCCGCGCGCCGCCGCCATCAGGAGAAAATCCTTGCAATTCAAGGATCTGTTCGTGAATCCGGCGCTGCGCTACGCGCTCGGCGTCGAGCAGATCACCGGCGAGTATTACCTCTCGATCCCGGTCGCCAACCGCCTGGCCGACTACGAGGAGTACTACCGGATCGACCGGCGCGCCTTCGAGCGCTACTGCCGCGATCCTGCCTCCGCGCACGAGTTCCTGGAGCGCTGCCGCCGGCGCGAGGCCGATGCGCTGCTGTTCCTGGCGCCCGGCGGCGACCGCGGCGTGCCGGGCTGAATATTTGGGCCGTGGCCCGGACCCGGGTAGACTTGGCTCCGCCGCCCACCACGGGCGATTTTCGAATCAAACACTTACTGCAATGTCCGAGGACGACAGTAGTAGCGCCGCCGACATCCCGGAAAGACGGCGCAGCTGGCTCGAGCGACTGAGCTCAGCCATCTCCGGCGAACCCAGCACCCGCGAAGACCTGGTCGAGTTGCTGCGCGACACCCACTCCGACGGCCTGATCGAGGCCGACACCCTGCGGATGATGGAGGGCGCGCTGGCCGTGTCCGACATGACCGTCGGCGACGTGATGGTGCCGCGCGCGCAAATGGTGGCCCTGCCCGCCGAGGCCCGGCTGCTCGACCTGATGAAGCAGGTGGTCGAGTCGGGCCATTCGCGTTTCCCGGTGCACGGCGAAGACAAGGACGAGATCCTGGGCATCCTGCTGGCCAAGGATCTGCTGCGCGGCGTGGTGGCCGACAACGGCCCGAGCACGGTGCACGAAGTACTCCGCCCCGCGGTGCTGATCCCCGAATCCAAGAAGCTCAACCTGCTGCTGCGAGAGTTCCGCCAGTCGCGCAACCACATGGCCATCGTCATCGACGAGTACGGCGGCGTGGCCGGGCTGGTGACGATCGAGGACGTGCTGGAGGAAATCGTCGGCGAGATCGACGACGAGCACGACGATGCCGAGGATCCCGAGGCGCTGATCGCCGCCCAGGCGGACGGCCAGTACGTGGTGGACGCGCTGACCCCGATCGCCGATTTCAACGAGCGTTTCGGCGCCGATTTCGACGACGACGAGTACGACACCATCGGCGGCCTGGTGACAGCCGAGATCGGCCACCTGCCCGAGGCCGGCGAGGAACTGACCCTCGGCCGCTTCGGCTTCCGCATCGCCCGCGCCGACGCGCGCCGCCTGCATGCCCTGCACGTGAGCGTGCATGCCGACGACGGGACGGAGTGAGGTGACGCCGGCCGCCGTGGCCGAAGCGCCGCGCCGCGCCGGGGTCGACGCTCCGCGCCGCGCGAAGACCACGCCGCGGGCCCTGTCCTGGCGCACGTGGGCGGCGGCGGCAACGCTGTTGCTGCTCCTGCTGGCGTGCCTGCCCGCGCAGGCCGCGCCGCGCATCGGCGTGGCGACGATGCAGCCGGGCGAGATCTTCTTCGAGCGCTTCGGCCACAACGCGATCGTCGTCGACGAGGCGGGAGGGGCCGAGCCTGTGTCCTACAACTTCGGCTATTTCGACCTGGAAGAGCCGGATTTCCTTGCCCGCTTCGTGCGCGGCGACATGCGCTACCGGCTGGTGGCCCTGCCGCTCTCGCAGGACCTGACCTACTACCGCGAGGTCGGCCGCGGCGTGTCGGTGCAGTGGCTGGACCTGGATCCGGCGCAGGCGCGCGCCCTGGCCGCCGCGCTGGCGGACAACGCACTGCCCGAGAATGCGGTCTACCGCTACGACTACTTCACCGACAACTGCTCCACGCGCGTGCGCGATGCGCTCGATCGCGCACTGGACGGCGCGCTGCAGCGCCAGCTCGCCAGCCGATCGCGCGGCAACACCTACCGCGGCGATGCGGTGCGCCTGGCCTCGCCCGCGCCGTGGATGTGGCTGGGCTTCGACCTCGGTCTCGGCCCCTCAGCCGACCGCCCCAATTCACTGTGGCAGGACGCCTTCGTCCCGATGCGGCTGGCCGATGCCTTGTCCGGGATCCGCCTGGCCGACGGACGCGCCCTGGTGTCGTCCACCGAGCAGTTGCTGCCGCACCGGCTGGCGCCCGAGCCGCCGGAAGCGCCGCGCGCGTGGTGGCCGTGGCTGCTCGCGGGGCTCGCCCTCGGCGCAGGCATCCTGGCGCTGGGCCGTCGCCGGCCGGCGATGCTTGCCGCGGCTGCGCTGGCGTTCTGGACGCTGGCGGGCATCCTCGGCCTGCTGATGGCGTTCCTGTGGGGCTTCACCGAACATCGCTTCGCCTGGTCCAACCACAACCTGCTGCTGTTCCCGCCGCTGGCGTTGCTGCTGCTCGGCGGCGGCTGGCGCATCGCGCGCGGACGCGATGGCGGGGCCATGTTCCGCAGCGTGGCCTGGGCGCTGGCGCTGTGCGCAGTCGCGGCCCTGTTCCTGCATCTGCTGCCGGTGCTCCCTCAGCGCAATGCGCCCTGGATCGCGCTGGTGGTGCCGGTGCACATCGCACTGGCCTGGGCGCTGGCGCTGCGCGGGCGCAGCTGAACGCGGCCGGATCGTCCTCAGGCACCAGGCGGGATGCCGTCCGCGGCCGGTGCGGGAAGCGGCAGCCGATGCATTGTCGCCCGTGGCATGCATCCCTGATCCGGTGACGATCATCGTCGACGCATCGTCCTCGTCCTGCATCGAGCGCCTCGACGCCGCCGTGCTGCCCTTCCGATCCGGCCGCGCGCCTGCATACGCACGCCATCGCACCATCGGGACGATTGCGGAGGGGGACCGCACGATGTCGTTGCCGCGAGCGCTCCGCTTCGCTGCGCGGTAGCGCCCCGGACCTCGGCTAGGCGGTCGGCAGTTGCCGCCCGTGCGGCGCTGGAGCAGGATGCGGCGATGGAACAGCCACCGGCCGCGAACCCGCCCAGCGTCATCAACTGCATCGTGTATGCGCGCGACGGCGTGCATCGCGACGTCCCGCTGGCGGAGATCAGCGAGCTGCTGGCGCGCGATACCGACAGCTTCGCCTGGATCGGCCTGTACGAGCCCGACGACACGGTGCTCGAACGCCTGCAGGAAGAGTTCGACCTGCACGATCTCGCCGTCGAGGACGCGCACAAGGCGCACCAGCGCCCCAAGATCGAGGCCTACGGCCATTCCCTGTTCGTGGTGGCCAGTACCGCCCAGGTGGTCGCGCAGAAGATCGTCTACGGCGAAACCCATGTCTTCTTCGGCCCGCGCTACCTGGTGACGGTGCGCCACGGCGCCTCGCTGTCGTACGCGGCGGCACGCGCGCGGCTGGAGCGCGAGCCGGAGCTGCTCGGGCTCGGTCCCTCGTTCGGCCTGTACGCGGTGCTCGACGCCATCGTCGACAACTACCTGCCGATCGTCGACGAGTTCAAGGCCACCCTGCCGGCGCTGGAGCAGGACATCGTCAGCGAGTCCTTCGACCGCTCCACCGTGATCCGGCTCTACGACCTCAAGCGCGAACTGACCTACATGCAGGTCAACGTGGCGCCGATGCAGGATGTGCTGTCGCAACTCGTGCGCAGCAGCAGCCCGCTGATCCCGGAGGACGTGCGGGTGTACCTGCGCGACGTCCTCGACCACAGCCTGCGCATCAACCAGACCATCGAGGTGCTGCGCGAGATGCTGGGCACGGCGCTGACCGTCAACCAGGCCCTGGTCACCCAGGCCCAGGGCGAGGTGGTGAAGCGCCTTGCGGGCTGGGCCGCCCTGCTGGCCGCGCCGACCCTGATCGCCAGCTGGTACGGCATGAATTTCGACGCCATGCCCGAGCTGCACGGCCGCTGGAGCTACCCGGTCCTGATCGGCGTGGTGGCGCTGGTGGTGCTGGGGCTGTACCGCTACCTGCGCAAGGTGCGCTGGCTCTGAACGGCCGCGAGGCAACGGCCACGCTTTGACCAAAGTCCAATGCGCCGGCCGCGCTGCGGCGCAGCTTTGCGATTGACGCGGATCGGCGTAAAAGCCCAACTTGGCACTCCCCCATCGCGAGGCTGGACCATGAAGTCTGGATTCGGAAAGATCGGCTGGGCCTTGCTGGCCCTGCTGGGCGCGTTCTGTCTGGGCACGGTGGCCCTGCGCCGCGGAGAATCGATCAACGCCCTGTGGATCGTGATCGCGGCGGTTTCCATCTACCTGGTCGCCTATCGCTACTACGGCCTGTTCATCGGCAGCCGGGTGCTCGGGCTCGACCCCACCCGCGCCACGCCCGCCGTGCTGCGCAACGACGGCCTGGATTTCGTTCCGACCAACAAGCATGTGCTGTTCGGCCACCACTTCGCCGCCATCGCCGGCGCCGGCCCCCTGGTCGGCCCGGTGCTGGCCGCGCAGATGGGCTATCTGCCAGGCACGCTGTGGCTGATCGCCGGCGTGGTGCTGGCCGGCGCGGTGCAGGATTTCATGGTGCTGGTGATCTCCAGCCGCCGCGACGCGCGCTCGCTGGGCGACCTAGTGCGCGAGGAGATGGGAAAGATCCCCGGCACCATCGCCCTGTTCGGCGCCTTCCTGATCATGATCATCATCCTGGCGGTGCTGGCGATGATCGTGGTGAAGGCGCTGGCCGAAAGCCCCTGGGGCATGTTCACGGTGATCGCGACCATCCCCATCGCGATCTTCATGGGCATCTACATGCGCTACATCCGGCCCGGGAAGATCGGCGAGATCTCGGTGGTCGGCATCCTGCTGCTGGTGGCTGCGATCTGGTTCGGCGGCGACGTCGCCGCGCATCCCACTTGGGGCCCGGCCTTCACCTTCACCGGCACCCAGATCACCTGGATGCTGATCGGCTACGGCTTCGTCGCCGCGGTGCTGCCGGTCTGGCTGCTGCTGGCGCCGCGCGACTACCTGTCGACCTTCCTCAAGATCGGCACCATCGTCGGCCTGGCCATCGGCATCCTGATCGTGATGCCGGAACTGCGCATGCCGGCGCTGACCCAGTTCACCGACGGCACCGGGCCGGTGTGGAAAGGCTCGATGTTCCCGTTCCTGTTCATCACCATCGCCTGCGGCGCGGTGTCCGGCTTCCACGCGCTGATCAGTTCGGGCACTACGCCCAAGCTGCTGGCCAACGAACGCCACGCGCCCTACATCGGCTACGGCGGGATGCTGATGGAATCCTTCGTAGCCATCATGGCGATGGTGGCCGCGGCGACCATCGACCCGGGCGTGTACTTCGCGATGAACAGCCCGGCCGCGGTGATCGGCACCGATGTGGCCAACGCCGCCCAGGTGGTTTCCAGCTGGGGCTTCACCGTCACCCCGGAGGTCCTGACCGCCACCGCGGCCGACATCGGCGAGAACTCGATCCTCTCGCGCGCCGGCGGCGCGCCGACGTTGGCCGTGGGCATCGCCCAGATCTTCCATGCAGTGCTGCCAGGCGAAGGCATGATGGCCTTCTGGTACCACTTCGCGATCCTGTTCGAAGCACTGTTCATCCTCACCGCGGTGGACGCCGGCACGCGCGCCGGGCGCTTCATGCTGCAGGACCTGCTGGGCAACTTCGTGCCGGCGATGCGCAAGACCGAGTCCTGGGGCCCGAACCTGATCGCCACCGCCGGCTGCGTGGCGATGTGGGGCTACTTCCTGTACGTGGGCGTCACCGATCCGCTGGGCGGCATCAACATGCTGTGGCCGCTGTTCGGCATCGCCAACCAGATGCTGGCCGGCATCGCGCTGATGCTGTGCACGGTGGTGCTGTTCAAGATGAAGAAGGACCGCTATGCCTGGGTGTCGATCGTGCCGACGGTGTGGCTGCTGGTGTGCACCACCTACGCCGGCTGGATCAAGATCTTCGACGCCAATCCGGCGGTAGGCTTCCTCGCCCAGGCGAACCGCTATCGCGACGCCATCGGCCGCGGCGAGCTGATCGCACCGTCCACCGACGTCGGCGGCATGTCGCAGATCATGTTCAACAACTACGTCAACGCAGGCCTGACCGCGCTGTTCCTGCTGGTGGTGCTGAGCGTGCTGTTCTACTCGATCGGCGCGATCCGCAAGGCCCGGGCCAGCGCGGCCCGCACCGATCGCGAGACGCCGTACGTGGCGCTGACCGAAGAGCAGCAGAAGGCCTACCTCTGATGGCTGGCGCACTCGTCCCGCTGGACCACTTCGCCGCCCACAAGGTGGTGTGGCGAAGACTGGTGCAAACCGCCCGCCTGTGCTGCGGCGTGCCGGACTACGACAACTACGTCCGGCACATGCTGGACAAGCATCCCGACCGCGAGCCGATGGACTACAAGACCTTCTTCCGCGAACGCCAGGAGGCCCGCTACGGCGGGCGCGGCGGCTTCCGCTGCTGCTGAGGCAGCTGTTTCTGCTGGATCGAGGGACGGGGCCGCGAGGCCCCGTTTCCTTTCACACCCGCGGGCGCCGATCAAGCGGATCCACCGTGGAGGCCACATCCACTGCTCCGCGTCGGCGGTTGCGGGTGGCGTGCGGGCAAGCACCTGGCTTGCGACTGGGGCATGGCGAACGCGAGAAGGCGCCCTGCCACGCGCGCCGCCAGATTGCGCGATCCGGGGCGTCGCCTCTCGTCAACAGACGCGAGCGCGCCCCTCCCTCCGAAGGCGAGAGCCCCAGGACGCGAGCCCGCGGTGACGCGGGAGGGGATGGCGCAAGCGGCGCGCGGATGTACCGCGGCCGCGAGTGCGGACAGGGACGTCTGCCCGAGTGGTGCGCCATCCCCTCCCGCGGCGTTGCGGCCCCTCCGAAGCCGATAGCCTCGCAGCTTGCGCGACAAATCACCCGGACGCATTGGAGCAGCCTGCCCCATGGGAAAAGCAGGCGCAGGCTCCGCGGTGAGCCGCCCTACTGCCCCGCCATCATCCGCAGCACCTGTCCAAGGAAGTAGGCGATGACGGTGCCGGTCGCATAGCCCACCGTGCCCAGCAGCACGCCCACCGGCGCCAGCGTCGGATGGAACGCCGCGGCGATGACCGGTGCCGAGGCCGCAGCGCCGACGTTGCCCATCGAGCCCACGCCGAAGTAGAACAGCGGCGCCTTCACCAGCTTGGCCGCGTACCAGATCACGGCCACGTGGATCGACATCCACAGCAGGCCGATCAGCACCAGCTCGGGACGGTTGGCCAGCTTCAGGAAGTCCATCTGCATGCCGATGCAGGCGATCAGGAAGTACAGGAACACCGTCCCGACCTTCGATGCACCAGCATTCTCCAGCCGGCGCACGCGGGTGAAGCTCAGCAACAACCCGCCTAGGGTCGAGAGCACCACGATCCACACGAACGGCGCATCCAGGCTGAACTGCGCCGACCACGGCGCGTTGGCCTTGAACCAGGCCGAGGCGGGTTCGGCGATGGCGTGCGCCAGGCCGACGATGCCGAAGGCCCAGGCGATGATCACCATCAGGTCCGAGAGCGTTGGAATGCGCGCATTCGCCGCCTCGTACGCCGAGATACGCTGCTGCATTTCGTCCAGGGCGCGCGTGTCTGCGCCGCTGCGCGCATCGATCTGCTGCGAGCGGTTGGCCAGGAACAGCAGGGTGGCCATCAGCAGGCTGGCGATGGCGACGTCGACCACCGCGAACTGGCCGAACAGGGTCGCGTCCACTTCGTAGATCTCGCGGATCGCCACCATGTTGGCGCCGCCGCCGATCCAGCTGCCCGACAGCGCGGCCATGCCCTTCCAGGTATCGCCCGCCACCGCGGCCGGCCACAGCCACTCCATCAGCTGGAAGGTGACGATCGCCCCCAGCACGATGCCCAGCGTACCCATGCAGAACACGAACAGCAGCTTGGGCCCGAGCCGCAGGATGCCCTTGATGTCGATCGACAGGGTGAGCAGCACCAGCGCCGCGGGCAGCATCAGGCGGCTGGCCAGGTAGTACAGGTTGCTGCCCTCGCCGTCGATCAGCCCAACGGTGTTGTACAGCGCCGGGACGAAGTAGCACAGCAGCAGCGCCGGCACCCAGGCGAAGAACTTCTTCCACATCGGTGTGGGCCCGCTCGCCAGCCAGAAGATCAGGCCGAGCGTGGCCGTGATCAGGCCGAAAGCGACGATGTCGTTGGTGATGATTGCAGTCGATGGTGCGGCGTTCTCGATCGCCATGCGCGGCTCCGGTCGGATCGCGGGAAGGTGCCCGCAGGAAAGGGAAAGCCGGCTGCTGCCGGCTTTTCCGCGGGACTCACTGGCCGATGTGCTTCTCGAGCCAGGCGTTGACGGTGTCGTGCCAGAGGACGCTGTTGTGCGGCTTCAGCACCCAGTGGTTCTCGTCCGGGAAGTACAGCAGCTGCGATTCGATGCCGGCGCGCTGCAGCGCGGTGAAGCTCGACAGGCTCTGGTCGATCGGCACGCGGAAGTCGTTCTGCCCGGCCACCACCAGCATCGGCACCTTCCACTTGTCGATGTGGCGCGCCGGGTTGAACTTCTCGTAGGCCTCTGGATTGGCCGCGACGGTGCCGCCGAACTCCCATTCGGTGAACCACAGTTCCTCGGTCACCAGACCCATCGAGCGTGTGTCGAACACGCCGTTGTGGTTGACCAGGCACTTCCAGGCGTCGTTCCACTGGCTGGCGATCCAGTTGACCATGTAGCCGCCGTAGCTCGCGCCCAGCGCACAGGCCTTGTCGCCGTCGAGGAAGTCGTACTTCGCCAGCGCCGCCGCCCAGCCCTTCTGCAGGTCGACCAGCGGCTTCCCGCCCCAGTCGCCGGTGATGGCGTCGGTGAACGCCTGCCCGTAACCGGTGGATCCGTGGAAGTCGATCATCACCACCGCATAGCCCTGGCCCGCGTACGTCTGCGGGTTCCAGCGATAGCTCCAGCCGTTGCCGAAGCTGCCCTGCGGCCCGCCGTGGATCAGGAAGGCGACGGGGTACTTCCGGCCTTCCTCGTAGCCCGAGGGCTTGACCACGTAGCCGTGGACGGTGGCGTTGCCGGCGCCCTCGAACGAGAACTGCTCGTAGGCGCCGAAGTCGACGTCCACAAGCCGCTCGGCCGCGGTCGGCGTGATCTGGCGCAGCGGCGCGCCATCGCCCTGCGCGACGTACAGCGTATCGCCGCTGTCGATGGTGTTGCGGGTCAGCGCGATGGTCTCGCCGGCGACGTCGTAGGACGACACCGTGCCGTCGGCGACCAGTTCGGTCACCTCGCCGCTCGCGATATCGACGCGGAACAGCGGATACTCGCCCACGCTCTGCGCGGCCACGTACAGCGACTTGCCGTCCGCCGACGGCTTCAGGCTGCTGGGCGAACGGTCCCAGTCCGGCGCGATCTTGCGGCGCTCGCCACTGGCCACGTCCATCGCCATCAGCGCGTAGCGGTCGGCCTCGAAGCCCGGGCGCTTCATCGCGCGGTAGAACAGCGTCCGGCCGTCGGCGCTGTACACCGGGCCGGCGTCCCAGGCCTTGTTGGCTTCGGTCAGGTTGACCGGCGCGGTCCCGTCGAGCGACAGCCGGTAGAGATCGAAGTTGGTCGACCACGGCTCGCTTTTGCCGGCGATGCGCACGCTCGCCACGACATGGCTGCCATCCGGCGCCCAGGTGTAGTCGCCCGCATCGCCGAATGGTTTGGCCGGAATGTCGCCGTCAAGTGCGCCGCTGAGCAGGCGGGCGCCGGCGGCGGGCTTGCCGCCAGCCGCGGGCAGCTCTGCCAGGAACAGCCGGCTGCGGCGGCCGTCGCTCCAGGTGTCCCAGTGGCGCACGAAGAGCTGGTCGTAGACGCGGCCGCTGGCCTTGCCGGCCGCGCGTTCGTCGAGCTGCTTCTTCGTGCAGGCCAGGTCGGCGGCGCAGTCGGCGAAGGTGTCGGCGCTGAAGGCCACGCGCGTGCCGTCGGGGGACAGACGGTAGCTGCCGATGTCCAGCGCGAAATCGGTGAGCTGGCGGGGTTCGCCGCCGGCGGAGGACATCGAGTAGAGCTGCTGCGTACCGCCCTTGGCGCTCAGGAAATACAGGGTCTGCCCATCCTTCGAGAAGCTGGGCGAACTGACGCTCCAGCCCTCGGGCGTGAGCCGCTTCGGCGGCGCCGCGTCGCGCGTCAGCAGGTTCCGCGCGTACAGCGCCGTGGTCGCCTTCAGCCCCTCATCCACGCTGCGCTGGGCGAAGACCACCGCGCGGCCATCCGGCGAGAGCAGCGGCGAGGAGACCCGGTCGAGCCTGACCAGGTCGCGGACGTCGAGGCCGCGCGCATCGGCCAGCGCGGGCAGCGCTGCGAGCAGGCAGACGGGCAGCAGGGCATGTCGCAGCATCATTCAGGTCGTTCCGGATGAGGGCTGGCCCGGATGGTAGGCGCTCGTGCGCGCCGCGGCAAAGGACATCCGGCACATGCGCCCTGCCAGGACCCGGCGCCACCGTCCCCGCGCGCGACGCACGGGTGCCGGCCGGGACGGAGCGCTGCGATCGCCCGCTCAGTCCCCGTCGGGGCCGATATGCCGGCCCAGGAACTGCAGCATCCGGGTGTAGAACTCTCGGCGATGCGCGGTTTCGTAGAACCCGTGGCCTTCCTTGGGGTAGTAGAGCGTCTCCACCGTGACGCCCGCCCGCTTCAGCGCGATCTCCATGCGCCTGGTGTGTTCGATCGGGGCGATGAAGTCCTCGCCGCCCGCAGCCAGGAACACCGGAACCCGGATCTCGCCCGCGCGCAGGCTGGGCGATACGGCCCGGAGCGCGGCTTCGTCCGAGCCGACCCATTCCTCTGCCCAGGTGGCGCTCGACCGGTCGCGCGCCGCCAGATCGCGCTGCCGCAACGGCAGGTCGTACACGCCCACGTAGCCGATGGCGCAGCGATACAGGTCCGGCTCGCGCACGACGCCCATCAGCGCGGAGTAGGCGCCATAGCTGCCGCCGTAGATGCAGATGCGCTGCGGATCGGCATAGCCCTGCTCGATCGCCCAGCGGGTGGCGTCGGTCACGTCGTCCTGCATCGCACCGCCCCACTGGCGGGCGCCCGCCTGCCTGAACGCGCGGCCGTAGTTCCCTGATCCGCGGAAGTTGACCTGGAGCACGGCATATCCCGACGCGGCCAGCAGCTGCGCATCGGCATTGAAACCCCAGGTATCGAAGACCCCGAACGGGCCGCCATGCGGCATCACCACCAACGGCAGGTTCCTGCCGTCGACTCCGGCGGGCAGGGTGATGAATCCATGCAGGTCGAGGCCGTCACGCGCCTGGAGCGCAATAGGCTTCATCGGCGACATCCGCGTCGAGTCGATCTGCTCGTCCCGGGCCACGAGCAGGCTCGCGTCGCGCGCCTGGGTGTCGAAGAGGTAGAACGAACCGGGGTCGACATCGCTTTCCACCAGCACCACGCGAAGTCGGCCGTCGCGCGAGGATGAGCGCATGCTCGCGCGGGCGCCGGGGAACGAACGCTGCAGCATCTGCTGCAGGCGCGCCTCGTCGTGCCCTTCGTCGAAAAAGGCCAGACGCGGCGTGGCGCCGAGATACCAGGCACCGATCGGACGTATCCCATCCAGATACACGGCCTGCGGATCGACGACCTCGTCGGCTGCGACCTCTGTCCGCTCGCCGGTCCGGGTATGGAGCGCGACGATCCTGTCGGGGCCGGCCGGCTGCGAGACACGCAGGTAGGCGATGGCGTCATCGTCGGCGAATCCCAGCGGCCATTCGACCCGACCGCTGTGACGCTCGTGGTTGAGCTGTTCCCAGGGGGAAGCGTCGTCCTTGCGATGGAACAGCTGGCTGTAGTTGTCGGAGAGCGATCCCACGGTGAAGCGTACCCGCCCCTGGCGATCGGTGACGAAGTCGGCCTGCGCGACGGGCGACGACGCGACGCGCATGCGGCGTCCGTCGTACACGTTCATGCGCTCCACACGAGAATATGGATCGCGGCTGAGGGGGCGGATCGCGAGCAGGACGTGTTCGTCGTCCTCCGGCAACGGATCGACCAGGAACGCGGCGACCCGCCCCTCCTTGTCCACGCCGAGCCGGGAGCCCGTCTGCGGGCCGGTCGCCCGGTAGCCCACCAGCAGTTCCTTGCGGCTCCCGTCGGCGTTCATTCCATACAGCTCGCCGGTGGGAACGGGGTCGTCGCGGGTGCCGAAGGTCTCGGCCAGCGACATGATGATGCGCTCGTCGTTGGCCCACCAGAAGTCCTGCACGTGGGTATTGCGGCCGAACCTCATGGCCGCACGCGTCGTCATCTGGCCGCGCTCCATCACCACCAGGCCGGTCTGGCCGTCCACTCGCACCGACATCGCCAGATAGTCGCCCGTCGGCGAAATCTTCACGTCGCGGACCCCGCCCTCCTCGATGAACGGGTCGACCCGCTCGGGCGGGATCGTCCATCCCGCCATCGGCACCAGCGCGCACAGGCCAGCGACGAACATCGCCGCAATCCGCATCCCCATGTCGTCCCCCGATGTCCTGCCCGCTCCGGGCCGACGCGCCCCCCGCGTCTACCCGCAGCCTACGACAACACCGCGTCCAGTGCAGCCCTCCACTCGGGCAGGACGATGCCGAAGTCGCGCTCGAGCCGGCTGCAGTCCAGCCTCGAGTAGGCCGGCCGGCGGGCAGGCGTCGGGTAGTCGGCCGTCGCGATGGGCACGACGCGCGGTGCGTGTGCGATCAATCCACGCGCCTGCGCGCGCGCGAAGATGGCAGAGGCGAAGCCATGCCAGGTGGTCTCGCCCTGCGCGGTCAGGTGCCACAACCCCGAGCGTTCGAAAGGTCGCGCCAGGATCGAAGCCGTGACGTCGGCGATCAGCGCGGCGGGGGTGGGCGTGCCGGTCTGGTCGGCGACCACGCGCAACTCGTCGCGCTCGCGCGCCAGCCGCAGCATGGTGAGCATGAAGTTGCTGCCGCGATCGGCATAGACCCAGGCCGTTCGGAAGATGAAGTGTCGTGCGCCGCCAGATTGAACCGCCTGCTCGCCAGCAAGCTTGCTCGCGCCATACGCGCCCAGCGGGGAGACCGGATCGTCCTCGCGGTAGGGGCGCGTCCCACTACCATCGAAGACATAGTCGGTGGAGTAATGCACGAGCAACGCATCGCGTTCTGCGCAGGCATCGGCAAGCACGCCGACAGCCTCCGCGTTCGAACGAAATGCGGAATCGCGATCGGTCTCAGCACGATCGACGGCGGTATACGCTGCCGCGTTGACCACAACGTCGGGACCGATCCGGCGTACCAGGTCGCGCAGCGAATGGGGCTCATCGAGATTCGCGATCTCGCAGGAGCCGCCGTCCTGCAACCGGCCGTCGCGGGTGGCGCAGACAAGCCCCCCTATCGGACCCAGGGCCCTGCGCAACTCGTAGCCGACTTGCCCGTTCGCACCCAGCAGCAGAATCTTCATGGCGCGTATATAGGCAGCCGGTCCTGCGGCACATCCGCCAGCAACGGTGCTTTTGCATCCTTCGCCGAAAGCAGCGGGTCGGCGACTGGCCAATCGATGTTGAGTTCGGCGTCGTTCCAGCAGATGTTCGCGTCTGCCGCCGGGTCGTACGTGGCGGTGCACAGATAAGTGAACACCGCGCGCTCGCTGAGGGTGACGAACCCATGCGCGAAACCTTCCGGTATCCAGAAATGCCGGCGGTTCTCGGCGCTCAGCAGCACAGCCGTCCAACGGCCGAAATGCGGGGAGCCCCGGCGGATGTCGACCGCCACATCCCAGACTTCCCCCTCCAGCACCGACACATACTTGCCCTGCGGCTTGGGCCACTGGTAATGCAGACCGCGCAGGACGCCCCGTATCGAGGAAGAGACATTGCCCTGCACGAATCGCGGCGCAAGGCCATGCGCGGCGAGCTTTTCCTGATTGAAAGACTCGAAAAAGAACCCACGCTCGTCGCCGAACACCTGCGGCTCGACGACCACGCAACCCGGCAGATCGGTTTCGATCAGTTTCATGGCACGTAGCCGCGTTCGCCGAGACTCAGCAGATAGCGCCCGTACCCATTCTTGGACAACGGTGCGGCCAGCCGCTCAAGCTGCGCCACATCGATCCAGCCGTTGTTCCAGGCGATTTCCTCGGGGCAGCACACACGCAGCCCCTGGCGCGCCTCGATGGTCTCGATGTAATTCGACGCCTCCAGGAGGGACTGGTGCGTACCGGTATCGAGCCAGGCATAGCCTCGTCCCAAGCGCTCCAGGTGCAGTTCCCCCTGGTCGAGATAGCAACGGTTGAGATCGGTGATCTCGAGCTCGCCGCGTGGCGACGGCTTGAGCGAGGCGGCGAAATCGCTGGCGCGCCCGTCGTAGAAATAGAGTCCGGTCACCGCATAGTTCGAACGCGGCTGCGCGGGCTTCTCCTCCAGACCGATCACCCGGCCCAGATCGTCGAACTCGGCCACTCCGTAGCGTTCCGGATCGGAAACCCAGTAGCCGAACACGGTCGCCCCGCTCTCGCGCGCATCGGCCCGCTTGAGCATCGTGGTCAAGCCGGGACCGTGGAAGATGTTGTCGCCGAGCACCAGGCAGCTCGGGGCTCCGTCGAGAAATTCACGACCGATCAGATAGGCCTGCGCAAGCCCGTCAGGACTGGGCTGCACCGCGTACTCGATCTTCATGCCCCATTGCGAACCGTCGCCCAGCAACGCCTCGAACAGCGCCTGTTCGTGCGGGGTGTTGATGATCAACACCTCGCGAATCCCGCTCAGCATCAACACGCTGAGCGGGTAGTAGATCATCGGCTTGTCGTAGACGGGCAACAACTGCTTGCTGATGGCCTGCGTGATCGGGTACAGCCTGGTGCCCGAACCACCGGCCAGGATAATTCCCTTGCGCGCCGTCATGCCGCCGCTCCAATACGCTCGAGGCGGTAGCTGCCGTCCAGCACGCGCTCCACCCAGGCCTGATTGGCCAGATACCAGTCCACCGTCTCGGCCAGGCCGCGTTCGAAGGTGTAGCGCGGCTCCCACCCCAGCTCATCACGCAGCTTGCTCGCATCGATCGCATAGCGGCGGTCGTGACCAGGACGGTCGGCCACGAAGGTGATCTGGGATTCACGCGGCATGCCATCGTCCCGCGGACGCCGCTGATCGATCAGCATGCAGATCGCCTTCACGACCTCGATGTTCTGCCGCTCCGAGTTGCCACCCACGTTGTACGTCTCGCCAACCCGCCCCTTCTCCAGGACGGTGCGGATTGCATCGCAGTGATCCGTGACGAACAGCCAATCGCGTACCTGCTTGCCATCGCCGTACACCGGCAGCGCCTCCCCGGCCAGCGCCTTGGCGATGACGAGCGGGATCAACTTCTCGGGAAAATGGTAGGGGCCGTAGTTGTTCGAACAGTTGGTCGTGAGTACCGGGAGACCGTACGTATGGTGGAAGGCGCGGACCAGATGATCCGAGGCGGCCTTCGACGCCGAATACGGCGAATTGGGCGCATAGGGCGTGGTTTCGGTGAACAGGCCCGTTTCGCCAAGCGAACCATAGACCTCGTCGGTCGAGACATGCAGGAACCGGAAACCTTCCCGCTCCTCGCCCTCAAGCGACTTCCAGTAATCGCGCACGGCCTCGAGCAGGGCCAGGGTTCCGACCACATTGGTCTGGATGAATGCCGCGGGGCCGTCGATCGAACGGTCGACGTGGCTCTCGGCGGCGAAGTTCACCACAGCGTCGGGCCGATGCTCGGCGAGCAAGCGCGCGACCAGGTCGCGGTCGCCGATGTCGCCATGGACGAACACGTGGTCGGGGTTACCGTCCAAGTCCTTCAGGGTATCCAGGTTGCCCGCATAGGTGAGCGCATCGAGATTGACCACGCGTACACCGCGCGCCACGGCCTCGCGCACGAAATTGCCACCAATGAACCCGGCGCCGCCGGTCACTATCCAAGTTGGCACGGAGCCTCCTGCTGGCTGTCGAGAGTGAGGCCAGGCCTCAGAACGGGATATCGTCGTCGGAGAAGTCGTCCACCGGCGGCGGCTGGCGCGACGGCGCGGGCTGCTGGCGCGGTGCGGACTGGCCGCCGCCACCGCCGTATTCCTGGCGCGGCTGGCGCGGGCCGCGCTCGTAGGAGCCGCCTCCGCCGCCACCACCACCGCCCTCGCCGCGGCCGCCGAGCATCTGCATCTCGTCCGCCACGATGTCGGTGTAGTAACGCTTCTGGCCGTCGTCGCCGGTGTGCTCGCTGTAGGTGATGCGGCCCTCGACGTAGACCTGCGAACCCTTGCGCAGGTATTCGGCCGCGATCTCGCCGAGCTTGCCGAAGAAGGTCACCCGGTGCCACTCGGTCTTTTCCTGGTTGTTGCCGTCGCGGTCCTTGCGTACCGAGGTGGTGGCCAGGCTGATCTTGGTGACGGCCATGCCGCCCTGGGTGTAGCGGGTTTCGGGGTCGTTGCCGAGATTGCCGACAAGAATCGCCTTGTTGATGCCGCGGGCCATGGGGTTCCTCAGGGTGTCGCCGGCGTGCCCGGCGAAAGGCATTGGATTATAGCCCGGCGATCCATGGCGTCGGCCCGGGCCGCGCTGCCGGGTCAGAATTCGCCGCACCCGGCGCCCGTCGGCTCCCTGACGCGGGTTCGTATAATCCCCTGTTCATCATCCGACGGACCCCCCATGGCCTCCCCCGCCCCCGCCGCGCCCGGACTCGACCTGCCCGCCATCCAGGCGCTGGCCGCTGCGGACATGGCCGCCATCGACGCCCTGATCCGCGACCGGCTGTCCTCCGACGTGGTGCTGATCAACCAGATCGCCGAGCACATCGTCTCGGCGGGCGGCAAGCGCCTGCGGCCGATGCTGGTGGCGCTGGCCGGCCGTGCGACCGGAGCGGTCGGGCCTGCGCATCACCAGTTGGCCGCGATCGTCGAGTTCATCCACACCTCGACCCTGCTGCACGACGACGTGGTGGACGAATCGGACCTGCGCCGCGGCCGCAGCACCGCCAATGCCCTGTGGGGCAACGCGCCGAGCGTGCTGGTAGGCGATTTCCTGTACTCGCGCAGCTTCCAGCTGATGGTCGAGCTCGACGACATGGCGGTGATGCGGCTGCTGGCCGACACCACCAACCGCATCGCCGAGGGCGAGGTGCTGCAGCTGATGCACGTGCGCAACCCCGACACCGACGAGGCCGCCTACCTCGGCGTGATCGAGCGCAAGACCGCGGTGCTGTTCGCTGCCGGCACGCGCCTGGGCGCCATGGCCTCGGGCGCGGACGAAGCCACCCAGCAGGCGCTGTACGACTACGGCATGCAGCTCGGTTACGCCTTCCAGATCGCCGACGACGTACTCGACTACAGCGGCGATGCGCAGGCGCTGGGCAAGAACCTGGGCGACGACCTGGCCGAAGGCAAGGCCACGCTGCCGCTGATCCACGCCATGTCCCATGCCGATGCCGCGCTGCGGACGCGCCTGCGGGCGATCGTCGAACATGGCGAAGTCGATGCGATGCCGGAAGTGCTGGACGCCATCGCCCAGGCTGGCAGCCTCGACTACAGCCGCGCGCGCGCAAGGGACCACGCGCTCGCCGCAGAGGCCGCGCTATCGCCGCTGCCGGAAAACCCGGCAGTGGCGGCCCTGCGAGGCCTGGCGCGGTATGCCGTGGATCGCGGTTACTGAAAGCGCCGGCCTCCTGGCCGGCAGCGCCGCTCAGTCGCCGAAAACCTCCTCGAAGAAGCCGTCCATGATCCGGTACGCACGCCGCGCCGCACGCGCGTCGTAGCGGCAGTTGTTGGCCGGGTCGCTGCCGGCCGACGGCTCGGCGAAGCAGTGCGCCGCACCGCTGAAGTCGACGAACTGCCAGTCCGCGCCGGCCGTGTCCATCTCCTGCTCGAAAGCCAGGATGTCGGCATCGCTGACGGCCTTGTCGTCGGCGCCGTTCAGTACAAGCACGGGGGCGGCGATGCGCTGCGCGGTAGGCGACTGCGCGCCGGGCGCCAGGCCGCCATGCAGGCTCACCACGCCAGCCACGTCGGCACCGGCGCGCGCCAGCTCGAGCGCGGCGGAACCTCCGAAGCAGAAGCCGAACGCGCCGATCCTGGTGGCGTCCAGCGGGGCGCCGGACGCCTGCGCCCTGAGCGTGTCCACTGCGGCCTGCATGCGCGCGCGCAGCGGCCCGCGGTCGTCGCCGCGCAGCGAACCGGCAAGCTTGCCTGCCTCGCCGCTGTCCTTGGGCTGGCGGCCCTTGCCGTAGACATCGGCCACCAGCACCACGTAATCGTCCCCGGCGATGGCCTTGGCGCGCTCCAGCGCGTCCTCGGTCACGCCCATCCAGTTGGGCACCATCACCAGGCCAGGCCGGCGGTCGCCATCGTCATCGTCGTAGACCAGCCAGCCGCTGAAACGGTCCTGGCCGACGCTCCATTCCAGCGGATCGGCTTTCATTGCGGCGGCGGGGCTGGCGTACAGCGCGGCGGCCAGCAGGCCGGACAGGACGGCGGAACGGGACATGGGCGGGCTCCGTGCGGGAAGGACGCAGCCTAGCGCAGACGGGGCGCGGGCGGCGTCGAGCCGGCCGGTGCGGCGATCGGCCATGCGCCCCGCAGCGGAGCCGGCATGCCGGACAGGATGACCACGCCCGGATCCGCGCTCCGGCTTGCCTGCCGCGGCCACCGGCGAACGCGGCAAGCGTGCGCGCCACCGTGGCCGCGTTCGCGCTGCCGCGAACTGGGGGATGCCATGAGCGTCGTGGCGGTCAGGCGCCATGCGGTCGGGCGCCGAGTCCGAGCCGACGAGCCGCGCACCCGTTCGCGTTCTCCGGAACGCGATGGCGTCCCTGGGGACCGCATCGAAATCCTGCACCGCTCCGGACCGCGTCCTGTCCCGCTCTTTCCCTCCCGCGAGTCCGTGAACGGCGCGCGGAGACTACCGGGACGAGCCCCCGCCCCTCAGCCGATCCCGATTCCCGGAATGGCGGCGATCGCGCCCGGATCGAACTCCGCGAGCGCGGCGAAATGACGACCACGCTCGGCGTAGTCGCGATAGGCGCCGAAGCTGGGCGCGCCCGGCGACAGCAGGATCACGCCCTCGCCGCCCAGCGCGTCCTGCGCTTGGGCCATGGCCTCGGCCAGCCCGCGGGCTTCACGCAGCGCGAAGCCGGCCGCCGGCGCCACGGCGGACAGCAGCGCGTGGATGCGCGGACCGTTCTGGCCCATGGTCACCACCGCAGCCGGCGCACGTGTCCGCATCGCGTCGGCAAACCCGCTCCAGTCCAGCCCGCGGTCATGGCCCCCGACCAGCAGCGCCACGCGCCGGTCGCGATACACCTCCAGCGCGGCCAGGCTGGCGTGCGGCGTGGTGCTGATCGAGTCGTTGACGTAATCGATGCCGTTGCGCGTCCCCAGCGGCTGCAGCCGGTGCGGCAGGGGCTGGAAGCCGGCCGCCTGCGGCGCCAGCGCGACCGCGTCCAGGCCCAGCGCCTCGATCGCCGTCAGCACCCCGCACAGGTTGCCGCGATTGTGGCGGCCCGGCAGCGGCAGCGCGCGCGTGTCGAACACGGCCTCGTCGCCGCGCCACAGCATGTCGCCACGCAGGTGCCAGCCGTCGGGCTGCCCGAACCAGCGCACGTCGGTGTCCGGCAGCCGCAGTGCCGCCAGCCGCGGATCGCTGGCGTTGAGCACGGCGATGCGTGGATGGCCTTCCGTGAGCAGCGACAGCTTGTCCTCGACGTAGCGCGCCTCGCCGCCGTGCCAGTCCAGGTGCTCGGGGAAGATGTTGGTCACCAGGGCCAGGTCCGGCTGCGTGCCGCTGCGCGCGACATCGCGCGTCTGGTAGCTCGACAGTTCGACCACCCAGTAGTCCGCCCGCCCGTCGACCAGGTCGAGCAGCGGCTGGCCGATGTTGCCGGTCAGCGCGGTGCGGTGCCCGCCCGCGCGCAGCAGGTGCGCCAGCAGTGCCGAGGTGGTGCTCTTGCCCTTGGTGCCGGTGACGCAGAGCGTGCGAGCGTCGCCGCGCTCGGCGAACCACAGCGTGGTGCCGCCGATGAAGCGCGTGCCGCGCTGCGCGGCGGCCAGCGCCTCGGGGCGGTAGGGGCTGATGCCGGGCGACTTGATGACCACGTCGAAGGCGGACAGCCGCTCGGCGGTGGCGTCCGTCGCCACGGCCAGGGCGGCGTCGCCGAGCGCCTGCGCCTCGACCGCCTCGGCCTCGCTGCAGAACAGGGTCAATTGCGGCGGAAACGCGGCATCGTCCTGCCCCGTGAGGTCCGCGCCGCGCGCGCGCAGCGCCTGCCAGGCGGCCCGGCCTTCGCGACCCCAGCCCCACAGCGCGACCCTGCGGCCGCGCAGCGAGGCGATGTCAGTCGGCGAATCGCGCACGCAGGCGCTCCCACAGCGGCGCGGGAATGCCGTGCTCCTCATCGGCCACCAGCAGCCCGGCCGCGCTGGCGTCGTCCTCGCCCAGCTGCGGCGCGATCTCGCGAGCGAAGCGCGACACCACCGCATCCTCGCGCCACTCGGGCCGCGCCGCCAGCGCCGACATGGCCGCACGCGACTCCCGTCCCTCGCCCACGCATTCGAACGGCTTGTGGTCGCGGTACTCCAGCAGTGCATCGAAACCCGGCACCTGCGCAGGATCGTCCAGCAGGTTGCGACCGAAGATGCCGACCAGGCGCGGCTTGGGCATGAACGGCGCCAGCGCCAGGAACACGAAGTGGCACTTCGGGCAGACCCCGCACCAGCGGTTCACCGGGCGCTCGCCGAGCAGGTGGAAGTTGCGGTTGCAGCTGGAGAAATGCGCGTCGTACTGGTCGATCCTGGCGAACTGCCGCGCCACCGCCAGCTCGCTGAGCGGCCGCAGCAGCGAGTAATAGTGCAGGTCCATCGCCACGTGGCTGCGCAGGTGCGCGGCGAAGGCGCGCTCGAAGGCCCAGCCCTTGGACCACTGGTGGTTCACCTCGCCGGTGCCCTCGATCAGGCTGCCGTAGCTGGCCGAGCGCTCGTTGGAGAACACCACCTGGTCCACGCCCATGACCACGGCGGCGAAAGCCATGATCGCCGAGTTCACTGCGGTCACCGGGATGTGTCCGTTCCAGGCGCCGGCGCGGTTGTAGTCGAACAGCTCCGGCGCCAGCTGGCGGCCGATGTTGAGCGTCGGCAGGCCGGTGCGCTCGGCGCAGGCGCGGATCAGCTGCGATCCGCCGATCCAGGTGACGGTCTGGGCGACGTCCAGCGCGCGCAGTGCCTCGATGCTGACCAGCGAATCCTTGCCGCCGCCAATGGCGACCAGCGCATGCGGGCGCAGCCCGAGCGCGGGCGCGGCGCTGGCAGGTGGCGCGTCCGCCGGGAAGCGGATCCTTCCGTGCAGGTCGAGGCCGTTGCGGTAGGCGAATTCGCCCAGGCCGTGCAGGTAGAGGTCTTCGAGCAGGGCCGCGGTCGCGGCATCGATGGCCTGGCCCTCGATCCGGATCTCGCCCGGCACCGCGGCCTTGTAGTAGCTCACGCCGGCGACCAGGTGCAGCAACTGCAGCATCCGTCGTGCGGCCGCCTCGCGCGCCGCATCGAGCGCGAACGGCGCGCCGGGCAGGGTCACCGTCTCCACCAGCTCGGGGCCGTCGTCGAAGGCATAGACCAGCTGCGCGACGCCGCTGCCGGCATCGAATCCGCAGCGCACGAAATGGAAGGCGCGGATCGCGTCGCGGTCGAACACCCACTGGCTCATTCGATGATGTCCTCCGCCGGCAGGGCGCGCAGGTTGTAGGTATTGGCCATGGTGTAACCGTAGGCGCCGGCGTCGGAGACCAGCATCAGGTCGCCCGGCGTGGTGTCGGCCGGCAGCTTCACGCGATGGCCGAAGATGTCGCTGGATTCGCAGATCGGCCCGACCACGTCGAAGTCGGCGATCTCCCCTTCGTCCAGCCGCGACAGGTTCACGATGTCGTGCCAGGCGTCGTACAGCGCGGGGCGGATCAGCGCATTCATGCCCGCATCCATGCCGACGCGGTGCACGCCATCCTTCTCCACCACCTGGCTGCAGCGCGCCAGCAGCGCGCCGGCCTCGGCCACCAGGAAGCGGCCCGGCTCGATCGCCAGCTGGAAGCCCGGATGCACGGCCTTGACCTCGGCCAGCCCCGCGCCCCAGCCGTCCAGGTCGAAGGGTTCGTCGTCGGCCGCATAGGGGATCGGCAGCCCGCCGCCGATGTCCAGCACCTCCACGGTGCCGATGCGGCGGGCGAAGCCGGCCATCTCGTCCACCATCTGCCGCCAGTGCTCGCGCGTTTCCACGCCGCTGCCCAGGTGCGCGTGCAGGCCGGTGATGCGCACGTCCAGGCGCCGCGCGAGCTCGATGAACTCCTCGACCCGGCCGGCCGCCAGGCCGAACTTGGACGCCTTGCCGCCGGTGGTGACCTTCTCGTGGTGGCCGTCGCCGTGCCCAAGGTCGATGCGCAGCCACAGCGCGCGGCCGCGGAACACCTCCGGCCAGCGCTGCAGCAGCTCGCAGTTGTCGACGGTGACATTGACGCCGCGCGCGAAGGCCTGGGCGTACTCCTCGACCGGCGCGAAGCTGGGCGTGAACAGCACGCGGCCCGGATCGAACCCCGGCACGTTCGCAAGCACGTGCGCGACCTCGCCCATCGACACGCACTCCAGGCCGAAGCCCTCGCCGGCGAGCGCACGCAGGATCGCGGGATGGGAATTGGCCTTGATCGCGTAGTAGCGACGGTCCACCGCGTCCACCGCCAGCAGCTGGCGCGCACGCTCGCGCACCGTCGGCAGGTGATAGACATAGCGCGGCGTGCCCGCCTCGGCCAGCGTCGCCAGCTGCGCGCGCGCGCCGCGCCACCACGGCACCGGCCGCGGCCGCGTGGTGCCGAGGATGTCCTTCCAGCGCGGCCCGAACACCGCGGTCTCGTAGACCGGCATCGCGCCCGAATCGATCAGCTCGGCGTGCAGCACCGGCAGCAGTCCGTCGGCGTCGGCCTCGTCGATCACGAAGGTCAGGTTGAGGTCGTTGGACGACTGCGAAATCATGTGCACGCGCTCGCGACCGAACGTGGCCCACACGTCCGAGAGTTTGTGCAGCAGCGAGCGCATGCCCAGCCCCACCAGGGTGATCGCCGCGCAGGGCGCGATCACCTTGACCCGGCAGATCTGCGCCAGGTCCTCGGACAGGCGCGCCAGCACGTCGGTGCTGACCAGGTTCTCGCTCGGATCCAGCGAGACGGTGACGTTGGTTTCGGCCGAGCCGATCAGGTCCACCGACAGGCCGTGGCGACGGAAGCGCTCGAAGATGTCGGCCAGGAAGCCCACCGACTGCCACATCCCCACCGTCTCCATCGATACCAGCACGATGCCGTTGCGGCGGCTGATCGCCTTGACCCCGGGCACCGGCGCGGCGGTGCCGTCGATGCGCGTGCCCGGAAGGTGCGGCCGTTCGGTGTCGAGGATCGACATCGGCACGCCGCTCACCCGGCAGGGGCCGAGCGAACGCGGATGCAGCACCTTGGCGCCGGTGGTGGCGATTTCCTGCGCTTCGGCGTAGTCCAGGCGGGTCAGCAGCCGCGCATCGGGCACCTCGCGCGGATTCGCGGTGAACATGCCCGGCACGTCGGTCCAGATCTCGACCCCGCGCGCGCGCAGCAGGCCGCCGAACAGCGCCGCGGAGGTGTCCGAACCGCCGCGCCCGAGCACGGCGGTGCCGCCGTCGCCGTGGCGCGCGATGAAGCCCTGGGTGATCAGCAGCCGCGCAGGCTGCGCGCCGAAACGCGCGCGCCAGGCCTCGTCGGCCTCGCGCCGGCAGGACACGGACAGGCGCTTGCCCCAGTCGCTCTGGTTGGGCAGCTCGACGGCATCCAGCCAGTCGCGCGCATCGGTCCAGCCGAAGTCCAGGCCCTGCGCGCAAAGGTAGGCAGCCCCCAGCGTGGACGACAGCAGTTCGCCCTGCGCCAACACCTCGGCCTGCCAGTCGAGCGGACGCCCGGCCGCGCGCGGATCGACCATCAGTGCGCGCAGGGCCTGCAGGCGCTCGGCCAGCACGACATCGGGATCGAGCTCGAGTTCGCGCACGAAGGCGCGGTGGCGATCGACCAGCGCCTCGACCCGCGTCGCCGCATCCTCGGCGCCGCCGGCGATCGCGGTCAGCTCGTTGGTTACACCCGAAAGCGCAGACACCACGACGAGCACGCGGCCACCGCATTCGCCGGCGCGTTTGTGCGCCATCTGGCCGATCGTGTCCCAGCGGTGGCGTTGCGACACCGAAGTGCCGCCGAACTTGAGCACGACCCAGGGCGTGCCGGTCGAAGAAGATGGCATGGGAGCGAATGGATTCCGGTATAACGGGCGGCCCGTCCGCGCGCGCGGATGGAAGCGCGGATTCTACCCGTACCACAGGCCAGCCCCACCATGCCCCAACGCCGTTACCTGCAGCTCGATGTCTTCGCCGACCGGCCCGGAGCCGGCAATCCGCTCGGCGTGGTGCTCGATGCCGGCGGGCTCGACGATGCGACGATGCAGGCGATCGCACGCTGGACGCGCCTGCCGGAGACCACCTTCGTGTTCCCCGCGCCCCACCCGGGCGCGAGCTACGGCATCCGCATCTTCAGTCCACGCCGCGAGGTGCCCTTCGCCGGTCACCCCAGCGTCGGCACCGCGCATGCGGTGCTGCAGGCAGGACTGGCCACGCCACGCGACGGCTTGCTGGTACAGGCCGGAATCGCGGGCGAGCTTCCGCTGCGCGTGGACGACAGCGGCGCGGCGCGCACGATCGCGGTGCGCACGCCGCGCGCGCGCATCATCGAGGTCGCCGACGCCACGCACCCGCAGCTGGGCGAGGCGCTAGCCGGACTGGCGACCGGCGCCCTGCCCCAGGCGCTGGTCGACGGCGGCCGGCGCTGGTGGCTGGCCGAGATCGCGAGCGAGGCGCAGTTGCGCGCCGCGACGCCCGACTGGCCGGCGATCGAGCGCCTGGCGCACGCCACCGACAGCATGGGGCTGTGTGCGTTCGCGCGCGCCGAAGATCCCGGCCAGGGCTACGCGCTCGCCGTCCGCGCCTGGGTCGGGCAGACCGCCTGCTTCGAGGACGCGGCCTCGGGCGCGGCCAATGCCACCCTCGCCGCCTGGCTGGCTGCGCGCGACGCCTTGCCTGGTCGCGACGGCCGCTACCGGATCAGCCAGGGCCGCGAGGTCGGGTTCGACGCCATCATCGAACTGCAGGTGGACCCGGCCGGCGACGTGTGGTCGGGCGGCCAGGTACAGACGGTGATCGACGGACGCATCGACTGGCCGTCCTCCTGAGGCGCCGGAAGGTGATGGTGTCGCGGCACGCGGAGTCGACCGCTCGCCCGGCCTTCCCGGCCGCGCCTCATTCCACCTCGTAGACCGGGGCCCCGTCGACCCAGGTCGAACGCACGTCGAGGGCGTGCAGCGCCGTCGTCGGCGCCGCGACAGGATCCTGCGCCAGCACGACGAAGTCCGCCTGCAGCCCGGGCTTGAGCTGGCCGACCAGTGCCTCGTCGCGATTGGCCCAGGCCGCATCCGCGGTGAAGCCACGCAAGGCCTCGGCCACCGTCAGCCGCTGGTCCGGCAGCCAACCGCCCGGCGGCTGGCCATGGCGGTCCTGGCGGGTCGCGGCGGCGTACAGGCCAAGGCGTGGGTCGGGCGACTCCACCGGGAAGTCGGACCCCAGCGCTAGCCGTACGCCCGCATCGGCGAACCGCCGCCAGGCATAGGCACCGGCGATCCGCCCAGCGCCGACGCGCGCCTCGGCCCACGGCATGTCCGAGGTCGCATGGGTCGGCTGCATCGAGGCGACCACGCCAAGGCTTGCGAAGCGCGGAATGTCCTCCAGCGCCATGATCTGCGCATGCTCGATGCGCCAGCGGTGGTCGTCGGCCGTGCGCGGCCCCAGCACGCGCGCATAGGCGTCGAGCACCATGCGGTTACCGCGATCCCCGATCGCGTGCGTGGCCACCTGCAGTCCGCAGCCCTGCGCGCGCTCCAGCAACCGCGCGAATCGCGCGGGTTCGATCAGCACCAGACCGCGGTTGCCGGGGTCGTCGCTGTAGTCCTCGGCCAGCGCCGCGCCGCGGCTGCCCAGGGCACCGTCGATCAGGAACTTCACCCCGCGCAGCTGCAGCCGCTTGCCGGGGTGCGCATAGGCGCCGTTCGCGCACAGCCACTCCAGCGCGCGGCCGTCGCCGTCGGCGTAGGCGCTCACGCGCAACGGCAGGCGCCCCTGGTCGGCGAAGCGCCGCAGCTGTTCGAAGTCGGCCAGCGACGTGCCCATGTCGTGCACGCCGGTGAGGCCGTGGCGCACCGCTTCGGCAAGGGCGAGACCGAGCGCGCGGTCGGCATCGCCCTGGTCCATCGGCGGCGATACCGCGGCGACCATGCGCTCGGCATCGTCGATGAACACGCCGGTCGGCGCGCCATCCGCGCCGCGCACGATCAGGCCACCCTCGGGCTGGCCCTGGGCCAGCAGCGTGGCGGCGGCCGGATCGGCTGCGATCGCGCGCAGCACGGCGGAGTTCACCCAGCCCGCGTGGCCATCGACCCGGCCCAGCCACATCGGTCGCTCCGGGAAGGCGGCATCGAGGTCGGCGGCGGTGGGGAAAGCCTGCTCAGGCCAGTCGTTCTGGTCCCAGCCGCGGCCGATCAGCCATTCGCCCGGCGGCAGGTCGCGCTCGAACGCCTGCAGGCGCTCCACGACCTCCTGCTTGCTGCGGGTGCCGACCAGGTCGGCACGGGCCAGCGCCAGGCCCAGCCCGACGATATGCCCGTGAGCGTCGATGAGTCCCGGAATGACCGTGGCCGACCCCAGATCGAGCTGACGCGCGCCCGGGAACCCGGCTTCCAGCGCGGCCGCGTCGCCGAGCGCGAGGATGCGCCCGGCCTCGTCCCACACCATCGCCTCGGCGACGGGCCGCTCGGGATCCGAAGTGTGGATCCTGGCCGCGCGCAGCAGGGTTTCCGCGTGGACCGCGGCCGGCAGGACGGCGGCGGCGGCGCAAAGCAGCGAGAGCAGGATCTTGCGGTGCATGGGCAGCGTTCCACGTCGGGCAGTGCGGCGATCCTACCCGCACCGCGCGGCCGGCGCGCCCAGGCCTACTCGGCGCGCACGTCCACCCGCACGCGGATGCGGTCGCCAGGGTGGTAGCCCGTGCGCGTCGTGTAGTGCCGGCCCGCGTACTCGTAGGTGACGTCGTAACGGTCGACCGCGCGCCCGTAGGCATCGCCACCGCTGTCGTAGGCCTCGCCGCGGTACGGGTCCGGCTCGCAGACCGTGACGTAGGCATCGCGCTCGCGACGATTGGCCTCGTAGATGCCGCGGCCGGCCACGCCGCCCACCATCGACCCGACCGCCGTGCCGATATAGCGGCCGCTGCCGCCGCCGACCTGGCTGCCGAGCACCGCGCCGGCGATGCCGCCCACCACGGTCGCCAGCGTGCGCCCGTTCTCGTCGCGCCGCGACTGGCGGTAGGGGTCGGCGTAGCCGTCGTAACCCCGGTCGTTGCCGTAGCCGTCGCGATAGGGGTCGCTGGAGACATAGCCGTCGCGGCGGGTCTGGCAGCGACGCGGGTCCTGCACCGGCCGGGCGCGTCCGTCGAACACCGGATCCACCCGCACCACGCGCGCCCAGTCGTACTCGCCCTGCGAGTAATGCTCCGGCAGGGCCGGATCGCCAGCGCGGTCGCGCCCGTAGGGATAGCGGTCGGGCGCCGTACGATGGCTGTAGTCGCCATAAGGCGCCGGGCCGTAGCGGTCGTCGTGAGTCTGCGCCGAGGCGGCGCCGGCCGACAGCAGCAGCGCGGAAGCGAGCGCGATCCCGATGGGCTTCATATGCAGTTCCCCGCGCCGGAACGGGTGGCGCCGGTACACGCTAGGCGCGAGGCGCTAACGCGGGCCTGAATCCTTGAGCGCCGGCGAAGGCCGCGCGGTCGCATTCACCCGGCCGACAGCCAGTGCAGCGCCTGGGTCGCGCAGTCGGCTGCGCCACGCCCGAGCAGCGGACCCACATGGCTGACCGCCTGCGCGCGCAGCAGCGACGCGTCCCAGTCACGCGCCAGCGCGGCGGTCAGCGCGGGCGGCACGTCGTCGTCGACCATCGAGGCAATGCACAGGACCCGGCAAGCCGGACGCGGAAGCTGGATCCCGGCATGCGCCTCGCGCATCGCCTGCCCGCTCTCGTCGCGCCAGTGCCGGAACGCGAACAGCGCCGTGGCCTCATCGGCATCGGGCAGCGCGCGGCGGGTGCCGGTCAGTCGAGCGTCGCGCTGCCAGGGAACCACATCGGGCCATTCGCGCCCCGGCAACTGCGCATGCCAAGGCGCCGGCGGCAGCGGGTTGACCAGCACCACGGCATCGGCCGCATCGGCACAGGCCGCCGCCAGCAGGCCGCCGAGGCTGGCACCGATCGCCGCGCGCGGGCGCGGCAGCGCATCCAGCGCCGCGCGGACCTGGGCCAGGTAGTCGTCGAATCCGGTCTGTGCGAGGCCGCGCGGTGACGGCTGCAGGTCGGGCGCGTGCACCTGCAGCCGCGCGGCCTCGAACACGCGCCGCCACACGACCCATTCCCAGCCCCCTCCGCCGCCGCCGTGGACCATCAACACCGAACGGATGGCATCACCCAAGCAATTCCGCCTCCAGCGTGATCGGGACCGCGCTCAGGGCGCGCGATACCGGACAGTTCTGCTTGGCGTCCTCCGCGATCTCGCGGAATTTCGCCGCGTCCAGCCCGGGCACCTTCGCCTTCATCTTCAACCGGATCGCGCTCAGCGACGGGCCGCCTTCCATCGACAGGTCGACCTCGGCGCTGCCGTCCAGCGACTGCGGCGGATGCCCGGCCTCGCTGAGCTTGGCCGACAGCGCCATGGTGAAGCAGCCCGCGTGCGCGGCGGCGATCAGCTCTTCGGGGTTGGTGCCTTTCTCGTCGCCGAAGCGGCTGTTGAATCCGTAGCGGGTGCCGTCGAGCAGGCCGCTGACGGGCGTGCTCAGGCTGCCACGCCCGCTCTTGAGATCGCCTTCCCAGTGCGCGCTGGCCTTGCGGGAGATACCCATCGTGCTGCTCCTCCGTCGGAAAAACGGGCAGCGTACGCAGCGCCGCGTTACCGCCGCGTAAGGTCGCCGGCGCGTGGATGCCTGCGCCCGGCACGCGCGTCGCCGTCGGCCTCCTTGCACCGGAGCACCCATCGGCCATTCGACCCGGGCGGACGATCGTCCCCACCCGACCGGAGCACCCGTCGCGCGGCAAGGCCACCGCGGACGACGTGCTGCGTCGCAACGCGCCCCGTGCGCCGCGACGCGCTAAGGTGTCCGCCCGCCATGACCGCCCCTCGAGCGAACGCTCGAACGGCAGCGTTCCTCCCGCGGACAGCCATGACGGCGCCATGCGGACCACCGCAGGGCCCGGCCATGCGCGCCGGCCTCCCGCGGACAGGTTTCCGCGCATCCGGCGCCGGCCACCGGCGCGCGAGTCACGACAAGGAGGACACGGCACCATGCCCCACTCGACACAGCAGATCCGCAACGTGGCCCTGGCGGGCCACCCCGGCGCCGGCAAGACCACCCTGTTCGAAGCCCTGCTGCATGCCGGCGGCGCGATCCAGACGGCAGGCACGGTCGAACGCGGCAGCACCGTCTCCGATTTCGACCCCATCGAAAAGCAGCGCGGCCACTCGATCGATGCCGCCATCGCCAGCGTCGACGCCACCGTGCGCGACGGGCAGTCCATCCGCCTCAACCTGATCGACCTGCCGGGCTATCCCGATTTCCGCGGGCCGGCGCTGGCCGCGCTCGCGGTGGTGGAGACCGCGCTGGTGGTGGTCGACGCCACCGGCGGCGTGGAATACGGCACCCGGCGGCTGATGGCCCGGGCGAAAGAGCGCGGCCTGTGCCGGGCCATCGTCGTCAACCGCCTCGATGCGGAGGGAGCCGATCCCGGCCGCGTGCTCGAGCTGCTGCGCCAGGCGTTCGGCCCCGAGGTATTGCCGCTCAACCTGCCGGCCGACGGCGGCACGCGGGTGGTGGACTGCTTCGGCGGCGACCAGGGCGAGAGCGACCTCGGCCCGGTGGCCGACTGGCATCGCCGCATCCTCGACCAAGTGGTGGAGATCAACGAGACGGTGATGGACCACTACCTGGAACTGGGCGAGGCGGGACTGTCGGGGAGCGAGCTGCACGATGCCTTCGAACAGTGCATGCGCGAGGGGCACCTGGTGCCGGTGTGCTTCGCCTCGGCGCGCAGCGGCCTCGGCGTGCAGGCGCTGCTGGACGTGGCCGCGGGCCTGTTCCCGCATCCGGGCGAAGCGAATCCGCCGCCCTTCCTCAAGGGCAGCGGCGCCGATGCGCGCCCGATCGCCACCGCACCCGACCACGACGCGCACGTGATCGCCGACGTGTTCCGCATCGTCCACGACCCCTTCGTCGGCAAGCTCGGCGTGTTCCGGGTGTACCAGGGCACGGTGCGCCGGGACAGCCAGCTGTTCGTCGACGACGGGCGCAAACCGCTCAAGGTCGGCCACCTGTATCGCCTGCGCGGGCGCGAGCATGTCGAGATCGACCAGGCCGTGCCGGGCGACATCGCCGCGATCGCCAAGGTCGAGGACCTGCATCTGGATGCGGTCCTGCACGACAGCCATGACGAGGACCACATCCACCTGGCGCCGGTGGCGTTCCCCAAGCCGATGTTCGGGCTCGCGATCCGCGCCGGCAGCCGCGGGCAGGAGCAGAAGCTGGCCACGGCGCTGGGCCGGCTCGCCGAGGAGGATCCTTGCTTCCAGGTCGAGCACGAAGAGGAAACCAACGAGACGGTGATCCGCGGCCTCTCGGACCTACACCTGAGGGTCAACCTGGAACGCCTGCGCGATCGCTTCGGCGTGGACGTGGAGACCCATCCGCCCCGCATCGCCTATCGGGAGACCATCTCGATCGGCGCCGAGGGCCACCATCGGCACAAGAAGCAGACCGGCGGCGCGGGCCAGTTCGGCGAGGTGTCACTGCGGGTGGAGCCGCTGCCGCGCGGGGCGGGCTTCGAGTTCGTCGACGAGGTCAAGGGCGGGGTGATCCCCGGACAGTTCCTGCCGGCGGTGGAGAAGGGCGTGCGCCTGGTCCTGCGCTCGGGTGCGATTTCGGGCCATCCCATGCAGGACCTGCGCGTGATCGTGCACGACGGCAAGCATCATCCGGTCGACAGCAAGGAAGTGGCGTTCGTCGCAGCCGGCAAGAAGGCCTTCCTGGATGCGGTGAGCAAGGCCCGCGCGCAGGTGCTCGAGCCGATCGTCGACCTGGCGGTGCACGCGCCGGAAAGCGCGATGGGCGACATCAGCGGCAGCCTTGCCGGCAAGCGCGCGCGCATCAACGGCACCGACGCGACCGGCAATGGCGAGATCGCGGTCACCGCACAGGTGCCGCTCTCGGAACTGGAGGGCTACGCCGCCGAGCTGAAGTCGATCACCGCCGGGCGCGGGCGCTACACCCTGGACTTCAGCCACTACGAGGCGGTGCCGCCGCAGGTGCAGCAGGCGCTGGTCGCGGCGTATTCGCCGCGCCACGAGGAGGACTGAGCGCGTGGCCATGACGCCGTCCACCGCAGGCCTGCTCGCCGACGCGGTGCTCGCCCTGCACCTGGGCGTGGTGGCGTTCGTGGTGCTGGGCACGCTGGCGATCCTGGTCGGCGGCCCGCGCGGCTGGCGCGTGGTGCGCCGCTTCGGCCTGCGCGCCACCCACCTGGGACTGATGCTGGTGATCGCGCTGCAGGCCTGGCTGGGCCGGCTGTGCCCGCTCACAGACTGGGAGCACGCGCTGCGAATCCGTGCCGGGCAGGACACTTACGGAGGATCCTTCGTCCAGCATTGGCTTTCGCGGCTGATCTACTTCGAGGCGCCCTGGTGGGTGTTCGTGCTGGGTTACACCGCGTTCGCCGGGATCGTCCTGGCGTGCTGGTGGCGCTGGCCGCCGCTGCGGCGGTCGCCGCAGCCCCGCCGCCGCGGCTGACGAGGAAGCGCAGGGAAGGCGTTTTTTCGTGTTTTCCTATTGGCGGCGCGTTGCGGATGCCCTACATTGCGCCTGCCGGCACGTTCGGCCAGTTCAGAACGCAGACCACAGACACAGACGAGGGAACACACACCCATGGCAAAGAAGAAGGCCCCGACCAAGAAGGCGGCTGCTCCGAAGAAGGCTGCCAAGCCTGCTGCCCCGAAGGCGATCAAGGAAGCCCTGAGCAAGTCGGGCCTGGTCGCGCACATCGCCGACGCCACCAGCGTCGCGGCGAAGGACATCCGCGCCGTGCTGGGCGCGCTCGAAGGCGCGATCCACGGTTCGCTCAACAAGAAGGGCGCCGGCAGCTTCACCCTGCCGGGCGTGGCCAAGTTCACCGCGGTCAACGTGCCGGCCAAGCCGAAGCGCAAGGGCATCAACCCGTTCACCAAGGAAGAGCAGTGGTTCGCCGCCAAGCCCGCCTCGGTGAAGGTCAAGGTGCGCCCGCTGAAGAAGCTCAAGGACGCCGCGGCCTGATCGCCGGCGACCTCGAAGCGGTACACGGAACGGGACGGCGATTGCCGTCCCGTTTCCTTTTGTGGGGTTAGGATGCGCGCATCCCCCCACTGGACGACGCGCATGAGCCTCAACGGATTCCTCGACCATCTGCTCAAATCCGCGGCGCCGACCACGCTGTCGGGCAAGGACGGCCGCGGCGGCCTCGGCGGCATGCTGGGATCGGATTTCGGCAAGGGCGCGATGACCGGCGGCGCCCTGGGCCTGCTGCTGGGCCGCAACAAGACCAGCCGCAAGCTCGCCACCTACGGTGGCCTGGCCGCGCTCGGCATGATGGCCTACCGCGCCTACGGCGATTACCGCGCGCAGCAGGGCGCGCCGGTGCAGCCGCAGACGGTCGATCGGCTGCCGCCGCCCCAGGCCAACCTGCACGCCGAGGCGATCCTGCGCGCCCTGGTCGCCGCGGCCAAGGCCGACGGCCACATCGACGCGCGCGAGCGCGAGGTGATCGAGGGCGAATTCGCCCGCATGGCGCCGGGTGCCGAAGTGCAGCAGTGGATGAAGGTCGAACTGGACAAGCCGCTCGATCCGGCCGAGGTGGCGCGCGCGGGGTCCACGCCGGAGATCGCCTCGGAGATGTATCTGGCCAGCCTGGTGGCGGCCGACGAGCAGAACTTCATGGAGCGCGCCTATCTGGACGAACTCGCACGCCAGCTCGGGCTGGACGAGGCGCTGAAGCAGCGGCTCGAACAGGAGTACCGCAGCGCCGCGGCATGAAGCGCCGCGCCGCGGCGCGCTGCGGCGGGTAGGATTCGGCATCGCCCATGGGACATCGATGATGGACAAGCGGTTCTGGATCTGCGGCACGGTCGTCTCGTTCGCGGCGCTGCTGCTGTCGTTCCTGGTCCACGGCGTGCTGCTGGCGCCCGACTACGCGGCGCTGGCGCAGGAGTACCGGGATGCGCACGATGGCGCGCGGCAGTTGCCCTGGGTGCTGCTGGCGCACTTCCTGCTCGGCTTCGCGATGACCTGGATCTTCAGCGTCGGCTTCGCGCATGAGCGGGCCGCACTGCGGCAGGGGCTGCGTTTCGGCCTGGCGATGGCGCTGGTCGCGGCGGTGCCGGCCTGCCTGCTGGCCTATGCCGCGCAGCCCATCCCGGCGGGCTTCGCGATGCGCCAGGCCGCGTTCGGCACCGCCAGCATGCTGCTGCTCGGCGTGCTGCTGGCCTGGCTGCAGCCGCGCCGCCGCAGCCTGTCGGACCCGCGCTGACGCGGCGCATGCAGGCGGCGCAGCACACTTCCCGCCCCCGTCTTCCCGAACCCGCGATGCCGCCCAGCCCGCACCCCGTCCGCTCGATCGTGCCTGCGCTGGCCTGCCTGATGGCGTTGGCCGGCTGTGGCGAACCCGACACCGCCACGCGGGACGGAGCGACCGCCGCGGAGGCGCCACTGCCCGGCCCCCAGCCGGCCGGCGGCGCCGTCACCGACATGCCCGCCGCGCCCGGCCCGGGCGAAGTGCCGCTGGCTGGCACCTCGCCGACACCCGCGCACGATCCGACCGCCCTGCAGGGAACCCCGCTGCCGCCGCTGGAGGAGAACCCCGAGGCCGGGCTGGTCCCGCTGGTGGCGGTGGATCCGTCTGCGCCGCCGCCCACCTCGACCGCGATCGTGCCTGGGCCGCTGTCTGCAGCCGCGCCCGCACCCGATCCCGCGGCTGCGACCACGGCGACACCGGAAGACCCGCGCGACCTGCTGCGCGACTACTACGCGGCGATCAACACGCGCGACTTCGCCGCCGCGCATGCCGCGTGGGCCGATGGGGCGTCTGCGCCTGGGCGCACGCCCGAGCAGTTCGCCGCGGCATTCGCGGACGCGGCTTCGATCGAACTGACGCTCGGCGCACCGCGTCCGGCGGACGGCGGAACCGGCACGGCTCACGTGGAGGTGCCGGTCACGGTGACGACCACCCGCACCGACGGCAGCGTGCAGCACCAGGCCGGGCGCTACACGCTGCGCAGGTCGCAGATGGACGGAGCGCGCGCCTGGCGCATCGACGCGGTCGACCTGCGCGACGCCGCACGCTGAGTCCGCCGACTGGCGGACCGGCCTGAAGGACCGCGCTTGTGGGGGGAACCTGGATTACGCCACGGCAGTCATATCGCCCACGTTCGCGCGGCTGCGCGTCGCGCCGTCAGCCCACTCAGCATCCAGCGTCGACGGATCCTGCGCGGAGACCAGGCGTCGCGCGGCCCACGCCACCGCCGATGTCGCTGCGTCGCCCCCGCCGCGGCCTGCCCGTCACCGCCGGGCGGACGTGTCGGAACGAAATCGCTTTCCCGCCTCGCCGCGGCCTACAGCTCGAAGCGATAGCTCAGCTTCACCATCAGCTGTTCGTCGTCGCGCAGGTCGAAGCTGTCGACCAGGGCTTCGTCCACGCCATCGGCGATGCTGCTCCGGTCGAAGCCGCCGCGGCCATAGACCACGTACAGATGCGACAGCGGGGCCAGCTCGTAGCGATAGCGGATCTGGAAGGCCAGGTTGCGGACGCTGAAATCCTCGACCACATCGTCCGCGGCCAGCGCGCGTCCGGAGGGATCGAAGCGCCAGGCCTGGCGCAGGCGCGCATCGATGCCGATCGCCTGCAGCTTGACACGCAGCTCCTGGCGCGGACTCATCGTCCAGTCCAGGCCCGCCAGCAGCTTGGCCTCCTTGCCGTCGAACGCACCCACCAGGTCGCCGCTGGCGGCGCCCTGCCAGATCAGCCAGTCGGGCCGCTGGATCAGGGCCGCCCCGGCATTGAGGCTGAAGGCATCGGTGACGAAGTAGGTAGCGCCGTACCACACCGCGCTACCGAGCTTGCGGTTGCCGGCCAGTCCGCCACCGAATACCTCCAGCTCCAGGTCGTGCGCCCAGCGGCCTTTGCGCGGGCGCTCGAACTCGTAATAGGCGTTGAAGTTCGCCGGCAGGCGCACGATGCCGTTGCCGCGCAGCAAGTTATCGCTGATGCCCGCGCTGTTGACGTTGACCTGCGCGAATGCGTTGCTGCCGTCGCGCAGCTGCGCCTCGCGGCTGATGCGCAACTGGTCGTTGAGCCGGTCGCCGTGGTTGTTGTAGTTGCCGCTGATGCGTGCGCGCCAGTCCACCGAGGCCGCCCGCGAGTCCTCCGGCAGGTCGGTGAAGCGGCGCGAAACCTGCCAGTGCAGGTAGTTGACGCTGTTGCGCGCGAGGTAGCCGGCGTCGTTGATCTCCAGCTCGTCGCCGAAATGCATCGCGATCCACTGCTGGCGCCAGCCGTGGTCCATCTCGTAGTCGGCCCATAGCGTGGCGCCCAGGTCGCTGCTGCGCACGCCGTCCTGGTCGATGCGGCTGCCGAACAGGCGGCTGCGCAGGTTCCAGCGCGCGGTGGGGCGCCAGTTGTGGTCGACGCCCAGCACCGTGGCCTCGCGGCCCAGGAACGGCCGGTCCACGCGCGTGAGCATCAGGCCGAGGTTCTGGTCCTCGAAATCCTGCACCAGGCGCAGCGCATGGAAACTGCGTCCGGCCTCGCCCGCCTCCTCGGCGGAGAACAGCCCGTACTTCATCCCGCCCAGGCCACCGTTGAGCTTGAGCGCGGCGGCGATGTCGCTGGCGCCGCTGCCATCGTCGGCCGGCCCGCCGATGCGACGCGTGTAAAGCAGCTGGCTGAAGTCGGAGGGCGTGGTGTATTCGAAGATGCCCTGGTTCTCGGTGAAGAACGGGCGCTTGTCGCTGACGAAGGTTTCGGTGGCGCTGAAGTTCACCACCAGGTCGTCGCTTTCCACCTGGCCGAAGTCGGGATTGACCGTGGCCGAGAGCTGGAAGCGCCCGCTGGGCTTCCAGAACAGGTCGGCGCCGGCGTTGCCCTCGCCGCCGCCGCGCACGTTGTCGTACAGCCCCGAGACGTAGGGAGTGATGGCCAGCAGCGACTGGTCGTAGCCCGGCACGGTCAGCGGAGAGAACTCGGACAGGAAGCGCGGCCGTTCGAAACTCGCCACCGGCCAGGCCATGCGCTCGCCGGTCGAACCCACCACGCGGGCCAGGTAGACGCCGAGCGTACGCTCACCGCCCTCGATGTCCTGCATCGGCGCGGTGTGCCAGGGCACCAGGAGCTCGACGCTCCAGCCGTCCTCGTCCTCGCTGACCGCCTGGCGCCAGAGCCCGTCCCAGTCCGAACTGAACTGTTGTTCGTTGGTGATGATCTCGTCGGCGATGCCGCCGGTGGAGCTGACCGTGAACGCGTAGCCGGTGCGGCCACCGCCATCGAAATCGATGAAGACGTTGACCCGGTCCACCTGCTCCTGGAAATCACGCCGCACCTTCTGGCGCGTGCGCGGCACGCTGGGCGGCTGCACGTTGCGGAAGGCGACGGCCAGGCCCTCGGGGGTGGCCAGCACCCAGGCCTCGGTCGCCAGCGAGCCCGGTTCGCCGGTCAGCGGCTGGACCTTGCGGAAGTCGGTGATATGGCGGGCCCCCGCCCATTCGGCGGGGTCGATGCGGCCGTCGATCTCGACCGCCGTCGCGGGCGCGGATGCCGCAGCGAGCGCCAGCAGCAGGCAGGACCGGAGGCGGTTGCCGTTGCGCGCCATGCTGACCTGTCCCTGGGCATTGTCCATGCCGCGCAGCCTGGGCCGAAACGCGCTGCGCGGCGCGTCCCATCGGTCATGGCAACCATTTCGCCGCCGGCCGCATCGCCGGCCGACCGGCTCAGCGCTTGCGCTTGGGCTGCAGCATGGTCCCGGTGCAGTTCTTGGACCCGCACCGGCAGGCCCAGAGCTTCTTGGCCTTGGCGGTATGCGGTTCGTCGAGCACGATGCCGTAGTTGTAGGTCAGCTCCTCGCCGGGCTTGATGTCGCGCAGCGCGTGGATGTAGACCTTGTCCTTCTCGCGGCGGTCCTTGGCGTCTTCCTCGACTTCGGACTCGCAGTTGGGGTCGCAGCTGTGGTTGATCCAGCGCGCCACGTTGCCCTTCACATTGGCGTCGATGACGTACTCGTCATTGAGGGTGAACAGGAAGGTGTGCCCGTTCTCGTCCTCGTCGCCGTAATCCTCGTCCACTTCCTGGTGGGTTCGCAGCGCGCCCTTGTAGCGGATCACCCGCTCGCCCTTCTTGATCAACTCGGTGGCGAAGATGCCGTTGCCGTGGATCGGCGACAGGCGGGCTTCGATCTTCTTCTTGGTCTTCTGCTTGGGCATCGCGGGGTTTGATCGGCTGCGGGAGCCGGCATTGTGGCATGACCGGCATGCCGGTCCCGCACCGCCGCCACGACCGCGCTCGCAGGACGTCGGCGGGGCCGGGAATCGCGTCCGCACAGGCGTGGTTCGCGCGTTCTCTGCGGCATCCGACATCGGAAGAGCCCTCGCATGTCCCGACACCTGCTGCTGCCGCTGCTCGCCTCCGTCCTGCTGCTCGCCTCCGGTTGCGAGCGTGCCGTCGCCGACCCCCGCCCGGACGCCGCCGGCCCGGCTGTCGTCCCCGCCGCCGACGAAGTCGCGCACGGCGAGTACATGGTGCTGATGGGCGGCTGCAACGACTGCCACACCGCCCGGTTCGGCGAACGCGGAGGCGATGTGCCCAAGGACGAGTGGCTGACCGGCAACCAGCTCGGCTTCCATGGCCCCTGGGGCACCAGCTACCCGACCAACCTGCGCCTGACCATCGACGCCCTGGACGAGGCGCAGTGGCTGGTCTACACGGCCAACCTGCACACCCGCCCGCCGATGCCCGACTACCAACTGCGCGCGATGCGCGAAGAGGATCGTCGCGCGATCTATCGCTTCATCCGATCGCTGGGCCCCGCGGGGGCGCCGGCTCCCGCGGCCCTGCCGCCGGGACAGACCCCGCCGCCGCCCTACTTCCAGCTGGTGCTGCCCACGGGCTGACCCGCTCCGGACCGGTCCGGCACCGCGTGCGTCACCAGGGCCAGAGCCCGGTCCAGTACGCGGCGCAGGCCAGGCCAAAGGCGCTCCAGGCCGCGCCCTTCAGGCCGCGCGCCGCCTTCCACAGCAGAAACACCGCGCCTGCCACCAGCGCGGCCTTGAACAGGCCATCGTGGCGTCCGGCCGCGGCACCCAGGCCCTGGATCGTCTGCATCTTCCCTCTCCGGCTCGTCCCCATCGGACCGGCCCAGCTTCGCGCGCCCCGCGCCGGCGCGGCAGTCGCGGCTGTCAGCCGGCGGCGCTGACAGGCGTCACCCCGCTTCCATGAATGCAACGGACGGCCGGGTTTGAGCGCGGACGCGGCAAAGAGTACAATTTTGGTCCCCATTTTTGGACCGCCTTGCCGATGCTCCGCGTTACCCGGCTCACCGATTACGCCAGCGTCGTGTTGACCGTGCTCGCCGCGCGGCCGGCCGATGTGCTGAGCGCGACCGAGCTGGCCGAGCGCTCCGGGCTCGAGGTGCCGACCGTGAGCAAGCTGCTCAAGCCGCTGGCCCAGGCCGGACTGGTCGAAGGCTTCCGCGGCGCCCGCGGCGGCTACCGGCTGGCCCGGCCCGCGTCGGCGATCAGCCTGGTGGAGATCGTCGAGGCGATGGAAGGGCCGCTGGCGATGACCGAATGCAGCCTCGATCACGGCGAATGCGGCATTTCCGGCCACTGCGGCGTGCGCGGCAACTGGCGCCGCATCAACGACGTGGTCCATGCCGCGCTGCGCAACGTCAGCCTGGCCCAGATGCTGGAGGACGCTCCCGTCCCCGCCCCCCACCCCCCCGGCCGGCGCATCGACGCGCGCCTGGCCAGCGCATAACCCACAGGCAGCCATATGGCCACCCAATTCGAAGACGCCCCCGTCGAAGCGCCCGTCGCCAACCGGGAAATCCATGAGCAGCTGGGCCGTCGCTACGACGCCGGCTTCGTTACCGACATCGAGTCAGACTCGCTGCCGCCGGGCCTGGACGAAGACGTGATCCGCGCCCTGTCGGCCAAGAAGGGCGAACCGGCCTGGATGACCGCCTGGCGCCTGGCCGCCTACCGCCACTGGCTGACCATGCCGGTGCCGCACTGGGCCAAGCTGCGCATCGCACCGATCGACTTCCAGGCGATCAGCTACTACTCGGCGCCCAAGGGCCCGAAGTACAAGTCCTTCGACGAGGTGCCGAAGGAGCTGCTGGACACCTACGACAAGCTCGGCGTCCCGCTGCACGAGCGCGCCAAGCTCGCCGGCGTGGCGGTGGACGCGGTGTTCGACTCGGTCTCGGTCGGCACCACCTTCCGCAAGGAGCTCGCGGAGAAGGACATCATCTTCTGCTCGATGTCCGAGGCCATCCAGGACCATCCGGACCTGGTGCAGCGCTACCTCGGCACCGTGGTGCCGGTGGGCGACAACTACTTCGCCGCGCTCAACTCGGCGGTGTTCTCCGACGGCTCGTTCGTGTTCATCCCACGCGGCGTGCGCTGCCCGATGGAGCTGTCCACCTATTTCCGCATCAACGCCGGCCATACCGGCCAGTTCGAGCGCACCCTGATCATCGCCGAGGAGCGCTCCCAGGTGTCCTACCTGGAAGGCTGCACCGCGCCGATGCGCGACGAGAACCAGCTGCACGCGGCGGTGGTCGAACTGGTGGCGCTGGACGATGCCGAGATCAAGTACTCGACCGTGCAGAACTGGTACCCGGGCGACGAGAACGGCGTCGGCGGCATCTACAACTTCGTGACCAAGCGCGCCGAATGCCGTGGCGCGCGCAGCAAGGTCGTGTGGGCGCAGGTCGAGACCGGCTCGGCGATCACCTGGAAGTATCCCTCCTGCGTGCTGCTGGGCGACGATTCCTCGGGCGAGTTCCACTCGGTGGCGCTCACCCACCACTGCCAGCAGGCCGACACCGGCACCAAGATGATCCACGTCGGCAAGCGCACCAAGAGCAAGATCGTCAGCAAGGGCATCAGCGCCGGCCGCGGCCAGAACACCTACCGCGGCCTGGTCAAGATCGCCGCGGGCGCCGAGGGCGCGCGCAACTACACCCAGTGCGACAGCCTGCTGATCGGCAAGAAGTGCGGCGCGCATACATTCCCCTACATCGAGGTGAAGAACCCGAGCGCGACCGTGGAGCACGAAGCCACGACCTCGAAGATCAGCGACGACCAGATGTTCTACTGCCGCGCCCGCGGCATTTCCGAGGAAGACGCGGTGAGCCTGATCGTGGACGGCTTCTGCAAGCAGGTCTTCCGCGAGCTGCCGATGGAATTCGCGGTCGAGGCCAAGAAGCTGCTGGACCTGTCGCTGGAAGGCTCGGTCGGATGAACCCGGCGCGGACCCTCGCCGTCGTCGTACTGCTGTCGCTGCTGCCCGCGTGCCGGGCGGCGGAGACGGCAGCACCTGCGCGAATCGACGGGGACGCGGTGCCGGACCTGGTGGCACTTCCGCCCATGCCGACCCCCCGGGCCGCGCATTCGGCCACGCGGCTCGCCGACGGCCGTGTGCTGCTCGCTGGGGGCTGCCACGCCGATGGCTGCGAGGAAGGCATTGCCGGTGATGCGCTGCTGTTCGACCCGGGCAGGGCGACCTTTGTCGCCACGGGCGGCCTGGTGCAGCCCCGCGTCGGACATCGTGCGATCGCGCTTGCGGACGGTTCGGTGCTGCTGCTGGGCGGTTACACCCAGGACGGTCCGACCGCCCTCGTGGAGCGCTTCGATCCCACCACCGGTCGCTTCACGTCGAACGGCAGCCTGCGCGAGGCGCGCGACGGGTTCAGCGCGACCCTGCTCGGCGATGGCAGCATTCTGGTCGCGGGCGGCTACGCCAGAGGCATGCGTCGCCTCGCCAGCGCGGAACGCTACGACCCGGCCACGGGCAACTCGCATCCGGTCGGCAACATGGGCACGCCGCGCATGTCGCATACCGCCACCCTGTTGGTCGACGGGCGCGTCCTGGTGGCGGGCGGATCGCGTGCGCGCAATGAAGTTGACGCCAGCTTGGAGCTGTTCGACCCGCGCAGCGGCAGCTTCTCGCCTGCCGGTACGCTACAGCAGGCACGCCATAAGCACGCGGCGATCGCCATCGGCGAGCGTGTCCTGTTGCTTGGCGGCGCCGGCATCCCGGAGGCCGACGGCCACTTCCGCGACAGCGAGTGGTGGAGTGCCGCAGGCATCCTGCCGGGCCCCACCCTGCAACAGGGGCGCTACAAGTTCCTTGATGCCGTCGTGCGCCTCGCCGACGGCAGCGTCCTCGTCGCCGGTGGCGGCCGCCACCCGGAAGTGCTCGATGCCACGGGCCAGCGTTTTACCCCTGTCGATGGCGACATCGGCAGCGCCCTTGCCTTCACCACCGCCACCCCGCTCGACGATGGTCGCGTGCTCATCGCCGGGGGCTACGACGCCGGCATCCGCGTCAGTCGCCAGGCGTGGCTGTTTCCATCCCCGCCAGGCGCGCCTGCGCCGGCGCCCTCTTTCGCAGACTGATATCCCACCATGCTCAAGATCGACAACCTCCACGCCACCGTCGGCGACCGCGCCATCCTCAAGGGCCTCTCGCTGGAGGTGAAGCCGGGCGAAGTGCACGCCATCATGGGGCCCAACGGCGCCGGCAAGTCCACCCTGGGCAACATCCTCGCCGGCCGGGACGGCTACGACGTCACCGACGGCAGCGTCGAGTTCGACGGCAAGCCGCTGCTGGAGCTGGAGCCGGAGGAGCGCGCCGCCGCCGGCGTGTTCCTCGCCTTCCAGTATCCGGTCGAGATCCCGGGCGTGAACAACACCTACTTCCTGCGCAGCGCGCTCAACGCGCAGCGCAAGGCGCGCGGCGATGAGGAACTCGACTCGATGCAGTTCCTCAAGCTGGTGCGCGAGAAGCTCTCGGTGCTGCACCTGGACGACAAGCTGCTGCACCGCGGCGTCAACGAGGGCTTCTCCGGCGGCGAGAAGAAGCGCAACGAGATCTTCCAGCTCGCGGTGCTCGAACCGCGCCTGGCGATCCTGGACGAGACCGATTCGGGTCTGGACATCGATGCGCTGCGCCACGTCGCCGAGGGCGTCAACGCGCTGCGTTCGCCCGACCGCGCCTTCGTGGTGATCACTCACTACCAGCGCCTGCTCGACTACATCAGGCCCGACGTGGTGCACGTGCTGGCCGATGGCCGCATCGTCGAGACCGGCGGCCCGGAGCTGGCGCAGCAACTCGAGGAGCACGGCTACGAATGGATCGCCGGCCGGCAGGCGCCGGAGGCCGTCGCGTGACCAGCCCGCTGCTCGAATCACTGGCGTCCGGATTCTCCGGCGACGCCTCGCGCCGCGCCCTGCTCGATGCAGCGCTGCAGGACGGCCTGCCTGGCGCGCGCAGCGAGCGCTGGAAGTACACGTCCCTGCGTGCGCTGGAACGGCGCAGCTTCAATTCCGTCGCGGACGCGTCGACCATCGACCCGGCCCTGGTGGCCGCGATCCCGGCGCCGCGCCTGGTGTTCGTCAATGGCCGCTTCGACGCGGCGTTGTCGCGGCTGGACGCGCTGCCGGACGGCATGCGCCTGGCCGCTGGCGAACCGGGCGAGCCCGTCGCGCCTGCCGACGCCGTCGGCGACGCGCCCGTCGCGCCGGGCGATGCGGTATTCACCCGGCTCAATGCGGCACTGGCACAGACCGGGGTGCGGCTGCGCCTGGACGCGGGTGTGGACGTCCACGAGCCAGTGCACCTCGTGTTCGTCGGCGTCGCTGGCGCCGCCGACACGCTGGCCTGGCATCTGCACCATCGCATCGAGGTCGGGGCCGGCGCATCGCTGCGTGTGATCGAGCACCACCTTGCCGAAGGCGAACATCGCCATCTCGACACCAGCACCCTGGCGGTGGCGGTCGCACAAGGAGCGCTGCTCGAACATGCACGTGTGCAGCGCGCGACCGACGGCGCCACCTCGTTCGCCCGCACCGATGCCGTGCTGCAGGCCGACGCGCGCTACCACCGCGTCGACCTCGAGCTGGGCGGCGCGCTATCTCGCCATGAACTCAACGTACGGCTCGAGGGCGAGCGCGCTTCGCTGTCCGCACACGGCGTGCTGCTGGCCAGCGGCCGCCGCCACCTCGACACGCGGCTGGGAATCGAACATGTCGCGCGCGACACGCGCTGCGAACTGCTGTGGCGCGGCATCGGCGCGGGCCGCGGGCGCGCGGTGTTCCACGGTGGCATCACCATCCACGAGGGCGCCGACGGCACCGATGCGCGCCTGTCGAACAAGAACCTGCTGTTGTCGGCCAACGCCGAGATCGACACCCAGCCCGTGCTGGTGATTCACGCCGACGAGGTGCAGGCCGCGCACGGCGCCACCGTGGGCCAGATCGACGCGAACGCGCTGTTCTACCTGCGTTCTCGCGGGTTGCCGCTGGACCAGGCGCGGCAGTTGCTCACCGTCGCCTTCTGCCGCGAGCCGCTGGCCGCGATCGAGGACGATGCGGTGCGCGAAGCCCTGGTGGCCGACATCGACCGCGCGCTGGACACGCTGGAAGCCTGAGCCGATGAATCCCAGCGCACAGGCTTCCGACCCGGCCGCGACGGCGCCCGACTGGACACGCGTCCGCGGCGAGTTCCCGCTGCTGCAGCGCAAGGTGCACGGCAAGCCGCTGCTGTACCTGGACAGCGCCAATACCGGGCAGAAGCCGACGGCGGTGATCGAGGCCGTAGACGGGTTCTACCGCCATCACAACGCCAACGTCAGCCGCGCCGTGCACGCCCTTGGCACCGAGGCCACCGAGGCCTACGAGGCCTCGCGCGCCGCGCTGGCGCGCTTCATCGGCGCGCGCGGCGACGAGATCGTGCTGTGCAGCGGCACCACGTTCGCCATCAACCTGGTGGCCTATTCCTGGGCGCTGCCGCGGCTGAAGGCCGGCGACGTGATCCTGGTTTCGCGCATGGAGCACCACGCCAACATCGTGCCCTGGCAGCTGGTGGCCCAACGCACCGGCGCCACCGTGCGCGTGGCCGAGATCCTGCCCGACGGCAGCCTCGACCTGGACGCGCTGCGCAAGGCGATGACGCCGGACGTGAAGCTGCTGGCGCTGGCCCATGTCTCCAACGTGCTGGGCACGGTGAACCCGGTGCGCGAGATCTGCCGCGAGGCGCGCAAGCACGGCATCGTCACCGTGATCGATGGTTCGCAGGCGGTGCCGCATCGCCGCGTGGACGTGGCCGCCATCGGCTGCGATTTCTATGCCTTCACCGGCCACAAGATGTGCGGCCCCACCGGCACCGGCGTGCTCTGGGGCCGACGCGAGCACCTGCAGGCGATGCCGCCTTTCCTCGGCGGCGGCGAGATGATCCGCGAGGTCAGCTTCGAGGGCACGGTGTTCAACGATCCGCCGCACCGGTTCGAAGCGGGCACGCCCAACATCGCCGGCTTCGTCGGCCTGCGCGCGGCGGTGGACTACCTGCAGGGCATCGGCCTGGACGCGATCGAGGCGCGCGAGGCGGCGCTGCTGTCGCACCTGACCGAGGCGCTGGACGCGGCCGGCGGCGTGCGCATCCTGGGACGTGCGCCGGACAAGGCGGCGGTGGTCTCGTTCCTGGTCGAGGGCGCCCATGCCCACGACCTGGCCACCCTGCTCGACCTGGAAGGCGTGGCGGTGCGCTCGGGCCAGCACTGCGCGCATCCGCTGCTGCAGTTCTACGGGGTGGCCGCCACCTGTCGCGCCTCGCTGGCGTTCTACAACACGCACGAGGAAATCGACGCCTTCATCGCCGCACTGCAGAAGACGCGTCGCCTGCTGGGATAGGCCAGGCCGACCATGCCGGGCGTGGCCCTGCGTGACCCGGAACGGGTGTCGATCGAATTCCGACGCTGGACGCAGGCGCGAAGGCCGGCGTCGATATCCGGGGCGGGCGGCGGCATGCCCACAACCGTGGCTGCGGTCGGCGATGCGCGCTTCTACAATGCGCCCATGCACGCCTCCGCCTTCCGCGCCGCGACCGCGCACGACATTCCCGCCCTGGTGGCCCTGGTCACCTCGGCCTACCGGGGCGACGCCAGCCGCGCCGGCTGGACCACCGAGGCCGACCTGCTCGAGGGCGAGCGCATCGACCCGGCGGTGCTCGCCGCAGACCTGGCCCGGCCGCGCAGCCGGGTACTGGTCGCCGACGGCACCGATGGCCTGGTCGCCTGCGCCCACGTGGCGGACGAGGACGGGGCCGGTTACTTCGGCATGTTCGCGGTCCACCCCGCCCTGCAGGGCGGCGGCCTAGGCGCGCGCCTGCTGGCCGAGTGCGAACGCGTGGCCCGCCAGGAGTGGGGACTGCCGGCCATGCGCATGACGGTGATCGACGTGCGCCATGAGCTGATCGCCTGGTACCGGCGCCGCGGCTACTTGCCGACGGGCGTGTTCAAGCCCTTCCCCTACGGCGACGAGCGCTTCGGCATCCCGCTGCGCGACGACCTGCGGTTCGAGGTGCTGGAGAAGCGCCTGGACGGCGCCTCCGCATGAGCGCGACCTGGACCTGGATCTGCACGACCGCCGAGCTGTTGCCGGGCGAGCTGAAGACCGGTTTCGACGAGATCACCGGCGCCGGCATCGTGGTGTTCAACCTGGACGGCACGCTGTACGCGCTCGAGGACAAGTGCACGCACGAGGATTTCGAGCTGTCCGCCGGCCACTTCGAGGTCGGCGACGCCAGCGTGGAATGCGTCCTCCACGGCGCCCGCTTCGACATCCGCGACGGCCGCGCCCTGTGCGCGCCCGCCTACGAGCCGGTGGCCAAGTTCCCGGTGAAGACCGAGGACGGCGGCGTATGGGTGCGCGACGACCGGGACTGAGGCCCGGCTCCACCCTCCAGGCAGCACGGCACCGCGGACCCGGACAAAACGTCCCGGCACCGCTCCTTGAACGCTGTTGAGATTGCGTTTGATAAGGATTCTCGTTTAACATTTTCACATCGGGGCGCTACCACCCCGGGACGAGCATCCATGCGCAGGCCGTTTTCCGCCGCTTCCAAGCGCGACCTTCCCGGTCAGCCTCCCGCGCACGCGCCTCCGCGCCGCTGACGCGCCAACCCTTTCCGCGTCCGGCCCGGCCGCCAGCTTGCGCCCGCCTCGCCGCCCAGGTCGCCCCACGCCACCTTCGAACGACGACCACATGCCTACCTCCGCCCTGCGCCACCTGCTGCGCCGTTCCCCCCTGACCTGTGCCCTCGCCCTTGGACTCGCCGCGCCGGCTGTGGCGGCGCCCGCGCCCGACCCGGTCGATTTCGACGCCGTGGTGGTCACGGCCGCCGGCTTCGAACAGAAGATCACCGACGCGCCGGCCAGCATCAGCGTGATCACCCGCGAGGATCTGGCCCAGCGCCCCTACATGACCCTGCTCGACAGCGTGCGCGACCTGGAAGGCGTGGACATCGGCGAAACCCGCGACAAGACCGGCCAGGGCAGCATCTCGATGCGCGGCATGGGGGCCGACTACACCCTGATCCTGATCAACGGCCGCCGCCAGAACAATCACGGCGACATCTACCCGAACAACTTCGGCGGCAACCAGTTCAACCACATCCCGCCACTGGACGCGATCGAGCGCATCGAGGTGATCCGCGGCCCGATGTCGACCCTCTACGGGGCCGACGCCATGGGTGGCGTGATCAACATCATCACCCGGCGCGTGCTGGACACCTGGACCGGGTCGGCGACCCTCGGCCGCACCTTCGAGTCGCGCAGCGAGTACGGCGACGACACCACCGCCGACCTCTTCCTGACCGGCCCGCTGGTCCCGGGCAAGCTCGGCCTGGCCGTGCGCGGCAGCTGGTACGAACGCGACGCCTCCAACCCCACCTACGAGGACGCGATCGACCCGGCCGGCGAGGTCCACTCGCGCGCGCTCGGTTTCGGCGGCGGCGGCAAGACCGTGGACAACACCAACAAGGCGGCCGGCCTCACCCTGACCTGGACGCCGGACGACCGCCAGACGATCACCTTCGACTACGACGCCTCGCGCCAGGAATACGACAACTCGATCAAGATCAACGACCAGGGCGTCGAGGAATATCCGGTCGGCACCGTCGACAACTACGGCGCGGTGCTGCGCGTGGGCAACAACGGCCGGGTCGAGCCGCGCGCCGGCTACGCGCCCAGCCAGCAGTTCACCCGCGACACCTGGTCGATCACCCATGAAGGCGGCTGGGAGCGCGTCGGCAGCTTCGTGTCCCTGGCGCGCGTGGACACCCGCAACGAAGGACGCACCCTGCCCTTCACCGTCGGCGAGCGGCAGCAGCTGCAGCAGATCTGGAATAGCGCCTGCACCAGCCTGGGCGGCTCGGTTGGCGGCAGCGGATACTGCGCGCCCCGTCCTGCGATGGGGTTCGCCAATTCCAACGCCTGGAACAACCAGTCCGAAGCGGCCAAGCTCGCGCTGCTGCGCGAGCACCTGGACGATGCGCAGTACCAGCAGCTGCTGGGCTATCTGCCGCGGCCGGCACGCACGCTGGAAAGCGCGCAGTACACCCTGGACGCGAAGCTCGACATTCCGTTCGAGGCCGCCGGGCAGCACATGATGGTGGTGGGCGCGCAGCTGATCCGCGGCGAACTCACCGACGGCGTGTTCGGCATGGAGGCCGGCAACCCCGGCGGCGTGCAGGACCACGACATGTACTCGGTCTTCGCTGAGGACACCTGGACCGTGGTCGAGCCGCTGTCGATCACCGCCGGCCTGCGCTACGACGACCACAAGGTGTTCGGCAACCACGTCAGCCCGCGCCTGTACGGCGTCTACGACCTCAGCGAGCGCTGGACCGTCAAGGGCGGCGTGAGCACCGGCTTCAAGACGCCCAAGACAACCCAGCTCTACGACGGCGTGGTCGGCTTCGGCGCCCAGGGCACCTCGCCGATGTTCGGCAATCCCGACCTGCAGCCCGAGACCAGCACCAGCATGGAGCTGGCGGTCTACTGGCAGCACCCGGACGGCCACGACTTCAACGCCACGGTGTTCCACAACACCTTCGACGACAAGATCACCTCGCAGCCCTGCGGGACGGGCACGGCGCAGGCCTGCAGCGGCAGCGGCGAGTACGCCGAACTCGGATATGCCAACAGCACCCGCACGGTCAACATCGACGAAGCGGTGATCCGGGGCGCGGAGATCGCCACGCGCTGGCAGCTGGCCGACAGCGTCGGCCTGCGCGCCAACTACACCTTCACCGACAGCGAGCAGAAGAGCGGCGCCGAAGCCGGGCTTCCGCTCACCGACACCGCCCGCCACATGGCCAATGCCACGCTCGACTGGCGCGCCGGCGAGCGCCTCAACCTGTTCCTGACCGCGCAGGCGCACTCCAAGCGCTATGCCGACCAGCACCCGGTGACCGACCAGTCGCGCTACTACCGCGACTTCACCGTGCTGCACCTGGGTGCTTCCTACGTGGTCAACGATTCGGTGACGCTCAACGCGCGCATCAACAACCTGCTCGACCGCGACTTCACCACCTACGACACGCAGTTCGAAGACCTCAACGCCGACGGCACCTACGAGGACAACACCAACGAGGTGCTGTACTTCGACCACTACAACAACAAGGACAAGGCCCGCAGCCTCTGGCTGAGCGTCAACCTCAGCTTCTGATCCGCGGCAACCGGCCACGCCGCGCGCCCGCGATATCCGTCACGACACCGAAGCCCGCAGCATGGCGCCACGACCCGCTTCGACACCCGATCTCGGCCGCCAGCAGCGGCGCGGCTTCTGGCTGCGCACGCTGCACCAGTGGCACTGGATCAGCTCGGCCGTGTGCCTGGTGGGCATGCTGCTGTTCGCGGTCACCGGCATCACCCTCAATCACGCGGCGAAGATCGAGGGCGAGCCGCGGGTGGACAACCGCACCGCGGTGCTGCCCGCGCCGCTGCTGCAGGCCCTTGCGGCCGGTCGCGACGAGGGCAATGCGTCGCTGCCGCGCGAGGTGGCCGACTGGCTGTCGGACAGGCTCGATGCCCCGATCGGGCGACGTGACGCCGAATGGTCGGAGGGCGAGCTCTACCTGTCGATGCCCGGTCCGGGCCACGATGCCTGGCTGAGCATCGACCGCGAGACCGGCGACATCGAGTACGAACGCACCGATCGCGGCGCGATCTCCTACCTCAACGACCTGCACAAGGGACGCAATGCGGGTCCGGCCTGGGGCTGGTTCATCGACATCTTCGCCCTGGCCTGCGTGGTGTTCACCGTGAGCGGCCTGATCCTGCTGCAGATGCACGCGCGCCAGCGCCGCATGACCTGGCCCTACGTTGGCCTGGGCCTGCTGGTTCCGGCGCTGCTGGCATTGCTCTTCATCCATTGATCCAACCAACACGAGGTTCGCCATGCGCATCCAGCTGACCGTCGCCCTGGGCAGCCTGCTCGCCCTTCCGGCGCAGGCCGCCGACGTCCAGGTGTCCGTGCAGATTCCGCAGCTGAAGGTGGCCGAATACCACCGCCCCTACGTCGCGGTGTTCGTGGAAGGCGCCGGTGGCAAGCACGCGGCCAATCTCGCCGTCTGGTACCTGAGCAAGGACACCAGCGAAGGCCACGGCACCAAGTGGCTGCCCGACCTGCGCCAGTGGTGGCGCCGGTCCGGACGCACGCTGGACGTGCCCGTGGACGGCGTCACCGGCCCCACGCGTCCAGCCGGCACGCACCAGCTCGGCTTCGACGATACGCATCCGGAGCTGTCGGCGCTGGCGCCGGGCGAGTACACGCTGGTGGTCGAGGCCGTGCGCGAGGTCGGCGGCCGCGAGCTGCTCAAGATCCCCTTCAGCTGGCCGGTCAGGGCCGCGCAGTCCGGCCGCGCGCAGGGCAGCAGCGAACTCGGCACCGTGTCGCTCAGGCTCACGCCCTGAGCACCGCGTCTTCCCATTCGATCAAGGAGTCTCCATGAAGCGTCCCTCCCTGCTGGTCCTCGCCATCGCCGCGCTGCTGCCGCTGGGCGTCTCGGCCCACAAGCAATGGATCATCCCCTCCCAGGCCGTGGTCAACGGCAACGATGTGTGGGTGACCTTCGACGGCGCGGTGTCCAACCAGCTGTTCTTTCCCGACCACGTGCCGATGCGCCTGGACAACGTGACCGCCACTGCGCCCGACGGCAGCACGGTGCAGTTGCAGAACGCGAGCACCGGCAAGTACCGCAGCACCTTCGATGTGCAGCTGCTGCAGCAGGGCACCTATCGCATCGCGAATGCCCATGCCGGAATGTCCGCGCGCTGGGACACCCCCGCCAGCCTGGCCGCCAAGGCGGCGGCGCAAGCCCAGGGCAAGCCGGTGAGCGGGCCCGGCGCGCCGCCGGAAACGCGCGGCGGCTTCCTGCGCAACGCGAGCGCGGACGACCTCGCAACCAAGGTGCCGAAGGACGCACAGAACCTGCAGGTCACGCAAACCATCGGTCGCGTGGAAACCTTCGTCACCAACGGCGCGCCCAGCGAGACCGCGCTCGCGGCCACCGGCAAGGGCATCGAACTGGCGCCTGTCACGCACCCCAACGACCTGGTCGCCGGCGAGGAAGCCACCTTCCGCGTGCTGGTCGACGGCCAGCCCGCCGCGGGCCTGGCGTTCGAGATCGTGCGCGGCGGCACCCGCTACCGCAACGCGCAGGAAGACATCGCCGCCACCAGCGACGCCGAGGGTCTGCTGCGGATCACCTGGCCGGAGCCGGGCATGTACTGGCTGGAAACCAGCGTCCAGGACGACAAGCCATCGATCCCGCAGGCCAGCCAGCGCCGTCTGTCCTACGTCGCGACGCTGGAAGTGCTGCCGCAGTAATGCCGGTCCGGCTCAGCGACCCGCCGCGCAACCGCAACGTCGCCGTCGTTCCGGCATCGATGCCCGTCATCCCGCCATCGCCGCACGGCTCACGACAGCATGACAGGCCGGGCATCCATTTCGCCCCGGTGTCGCCCCTGCTGCTGGCTGGGACATCCAGGCTGCCCGAACGTGGCGTCGCACGGCCCGCCCATCGACATCTCCGGATGGACGCCACGCCCTGTCGCCCCGTAACCCCTCCTCCCCCGGTCAGGGCGTCTGTCCTGACTCTGGCGCGGGCCCGGGACGCCGGTACGCTGACGATGCGTTGCTGACGCGACGCGAATCGATGCCGGAGCGTCTGGGTAAGACGGTGCGCGACCCGTCGCCGCTCAGCATTCCCACATCCGGAACACGCCACCAGTCCCCATGACCCTCGCCTCCTCCCACGCAAGCCCACTCGTCCTGCACACGCTGTACGGCGAAACCATGGGTACGCGCTGGCGCGTGGACCTGTTCGCAGCGCGCAGCCAGCCGCTGGAACCACTGCATGGCGCGGTGCAGGCGCGGCTCGACGCGATCGTTGCGCAGATGAGCAGCTGGGAACCCGGGTCCGATCTCGCGCGCTTCAACCGGGCGCCGGCGGGAAGCTGGCATCCATTGCCGGACGACTTCTTCGCGGTGATGGACTGTGCGCTGCAGGTGGCGCGCGACAGCGGGGGCGCCTTCGATCCCACGCTGGGCGCCCTCGTCGGCGCCTGGGGCTTCGGTGCGCTGGCACAGGCACGCGGCACCCGGCCCGACGACGCCGCACTCGCCAGCGCGCGCGCCGAGTCCGGATGGCAGCGCCTGCAGCTCGACCGCGACGGGCGACGGCTGCTGCAGCCCGGGGACCTGGTGCTGGACCTGTCGGCGATCGCGAAAGGCTATGGCGTGGATGCGGTCGTGGCGCTGCTGCGAGAACATGGGATCGATGCTGCGCTGGTGGACGTCGGTGGCGAACTGCGTGGCCTCGGCCGCAAGCCCGATGGCAGCGCCTGGCGTGTGCTGGTCGAGAGCGGCGGCGACGAGGACGAAGCTGCCTGCATCGTCACCCTCGACGATGCCGCCATCGCCACCTCGGGCCCCTGTTGGCAGCGCTTCGAGCTGGACGGCCGCGAGCTGTCGCACACCATCGACCCACGTACCGGCCGCCCCGTTGCCGATCCACCCGCCGCGGTCAGCGTCATTGCAGGCAGTGCGATGCTGGCCGATGCCTGGTCCACCGCACTGAGCGTGATGGGCGTGGACGCGGGCGCCGGATTCGCGGGCGCACGCGGCCTGGCAGCCCGGCTGCTGCCGCCGCAGCCTGGCGCGCAGGCGCTGACGACGCCTGCGTTCGAAGCCCACCTGCCCTCATGAAGGCGACCGCGCCCACGATGCAGCCGCGCTGGCGCGCGCTGCTCGGCAATGCCGGAATGCTGTTGGCCTTGCTCGTCGCCGCAATGGCGTTCCTGCCGCTGCACGATGATCCCTGGTGGCAGGCCGCCCCGCGACCGCGCGACTGGCAGCTGGCCACGGCCAGCCTGGTGGCGTATCTAGGCGCGGTCGCCTGGCTGCTGCTGCGCGGCCGCGAGCGACAGGAGCCGATTCCCGACACGCAGGCAACGCTGCCCTGGCTGGTGGCGCACGCCAGCCAGACCGGGTTCGCGCTCGAGCTGGCCAACCAGACCGCAGCCGCGTTGCGCGCGGCGGGCGCAGAGGTCGTGCTGCTTCCGCTGTCGTCCATCGATGTGGAGACGCTGGCGCGCACCCGGCGCGCGCTGTTCATCCTCAGCACCACCGGCGAAGGCGATCCACCGGATCCCGCCCTGGGCTTCGTCCGCGCGTCGATGCCGCGACAGGCGCGCCTCGACGATCTCCAGTACGCCGTCCTGGCGCTGGGCGATCGCGGCTACGCGCGGTTCTGCGCGTTCGGCCAGCAGGTCGACCAGTGGCTGCGGCAGTGCGGCGCGCGCGCGATGTTCGACCTGACCGAAGTCGACAACGGCGATCCCGGCGCACTGCGGCACTGGCAGCACCACCTCGCCCTGGCGTCCGGCGCGGCGACGATGCCGGACTGGACTCCGCCGCGTTACCGCCCATGGCGGCTGGCGTCGCGTCGCCTGCTGAATCCGGGCAGCCTGGGCGGGCCGGTGTTCCACCTCGTGCTGCATCCACCGGAGCAGGGCGCATTGGCCTGGCAGGCCGGCGACATCGCCGAGGTCGGTCCGCGCAACCCGCCGGCGGATGTGGCGGCGCTGCTTGCCGCGCAGGGGTTCGATGCCGGGACGAGCGTGCATGCCCAGGGGCAGTCCATGGCGTTGCACGAGGCGCTGGCGCGCCTGCAGCTGCCGCCCGCGGACGCGCGATTCGGCGATCCGCAGGCGTTGCTCGAGGCGCTGCAGCCGCTGCCGCATCGCGAGTACTCCATCGCATCGCTGCCGGGCGACGGCGGCCTGGACCTGGTCGTCCGGCAGATGCAGCGCGACGACGGCCGACCTGGCCTGGGCAGCGGCTGGCTCTGCCGGCATGCCGGCATCGACGAGGCCATCGACCTGCGCATTCGCGCAAACCCCAACTTCCACCCCCCGCTCGACGACCGCCCGCTGCTGCTGGTCGGCAACGGCACCGGCATCGCCGGCCTGCGCGCGCTGCTCAAGGCACGCGAGCGCGCCGGCGCGCGACGCAACTGGCTGCTGTTCGGCGAGCGCCAGCAGGCCCACGACGCGTTCTTCGCCGACGACATCCGGCGCTGGCGCGCCGACGGCCTGCTGGAGCGCATCGATCTGGTGTATTCGCGCGACGAGCCCGGGCCGCGCTACGTGCAGGACGCCCTGCGCGCCGCCGCGCCGACGCTGCGATCGTGGATCGAGGACGGCGCCAGCATCTACGTCTGCGGCAGCCTGCAAGGCATGGCGCCCGGGGTGGACGCGGCGCTGCGCGACCTCCTGGGCCAGGACGCGCTGGACCAGCTGCGCACGCAGGGGCGCTACCGGCGCGACGTGTACTGAACTCTCGCGGTCCGGGCATTGCGATGCAGCTGCCGGGTTCCGCAGGTGACCTCAGCCTGCCCGGTGGTCGATCCGCACCAGCAAGGCCTCGCCCCTGCCCTCGATCGCATGGCGCGCGCGCGTGCCTCCGCAGGACAGCATGGCGGTATCGCCCGCCTCTAGCGCCTGCCGTGCGCCACCGTCCGCCATGCGCGCATGGCCCGTGAGCAGGTGCACGATCCAGACCGTGCCGGGATCGACGAAGCTGACCAACGCGCCTGCCAGCGGCCGGTGCCAGAGCTGCACCGACACCGCATCGGGGCGCCACATCAGGTTGAACGCTTCGCAATGCCCCTGCGGATGGCCCGCAAGGCCACGCGCGCCGTCGAAGCGGAGGCGACCGCAAGGCGGGCGCAGCACGACGTCCTCGCCGTCGTCGAAGCGCAGCTGCAGGCGCTCGCCGCGCAACAGCACCAGTTCGCGTGCGATGCCGGGGAATGCAGAGAACGGCGCGGGGCCGTCGAGTTCGGCGATCGAAATCCGCCAGCGCCAGCAATCGGTGTCGGGCTCCGCGTGGATCTCCCGGGTCCAGCCGAGCTGGTTCTTCCAGCGCAGGCGCCGGTACTCGTTGGCGGGTATCATGCGCTGCACGGGGCCCATGCCGGCAGTGTAGCCACGCGGTGTGCGATGGCTGCATACGTCAGCTGTGCGGCGGCCCGTTGCCGGCGGATGGTTGCAGGGAAGAAGCCGCCCGCCCGTGCCTTCCTGGCGCGGAACGGACGGCGGTACGTCCCTGTGGCGGCCTCCGGCCGGTCCCCGGAGCGTCCCTGCTCCCCGTCGCGACCGCGCCTCCATGCGCGGTTGCGGACGTCAGGATCAGCGGGTCTGCGCGGCCGCACGGCCTGCGGCGGTCCCTGCGGCAGCGGGCTTGGCCGCTCGCGGAGCGGAGACGACGATGCGATCGCGGTTCTGTTCGACCGTGCGCAGGCCGATGCCCTTCACCTGGGCCAGCTGCTCGGGACTCTGGAACGGCCCGTTGGCCTTGCGGTGGGCGACGATGGCCTCGGCCTTCGCCGCGCCGACGTTGTGCAGCACGCGGTCGAGGGTGGCGGCGTCGGCGGTATTGATGTTGACCTTCTCGGCCGCCAGCGCGCCGCCGGCCAGCAGCAGGGACAGGGTCAGCGTCGAAAGCAGGGCCTTGATCTTGTTCATGTCGGATCTCCTGAAGTGAAGTCGGTTTCCTTGCCGCCGGCCCGCTGTCGGGCCGGTCATCGCAGTCTCCTCCTGCCGCCCGCGACCCGGCATCGCCGCGCATATCGCCGCGACGCAGGGCAAGACCGCGGTCTGGCGTGGGAAAACCCCTACACCCTCCGCGCGATAGAATTGGCGTTTTCGCACCGGACACGCCTGATGGACGCCAGCAAGATCGACCGCTACGTCGGCGCCAAGTGGGACGACGAGATCGTCCCGCAGCTCGTCGAGTACATCCGCATCCCCAACAAGTCGCCGATGTTCGACGCCGACTGGGTGAAGAACGGCTACATGGCCGACGCGGTGAAGCTGATGGAGTCCTGGGCGCGCGCCCAGCCGATCCCCGGCATGCAGGTGGAGGTGGTGCAGCTGGAAGGCCGCACGCCGCTGATCTACATCGACATCCCGGCCGCGCACGGCGGCAGCAACGACGATTGCGTGCTGCTCTACGGCCACCTGGACAAGCAGCCGGAGATGACCGGCTGGGACGACGATCTCGGCCCGTGGAAGCCCGTGCTGCGCGGGGACAAGCTTTACGGCCGCGGCGGCGCGGACGACGGCTATGCGATCTACGGCTCGCTGGCCGCGATCCTCGCCCTGCACGACCAGCAGGTGCCGCACGCGCGCTGCGTGGTGTTGATCGAGGCCTGCGAGGAATCGGGCAGCTACGACCTGCCGGCCTATGTCGACCATCTGGCCGACCGCATCGGCAAGCCCTCACTGGTGGTGTGCCTGGATTCGGGCTGCGGCAACTACGACCAGCTGTGGTGCACCACCTCGTTGCGCGGTCTGGCCGGCGGCAACCTCACCGTCAAGGTGCTGGACGAAGGCGTGCACTCGGGCGATGCCTCGGGCGTGGTGCCGTCCAGCTTCCGCCTGCTGCGCCAGCTGCTGTCGCGGATCGAGGACGAGACCACCGGGCGCATCCTGATCGAGGGCCTGCACGCGCAGGTGCCGGACGAGCGCCTGCAGCAGGCCCGCCGCGCGGCCGAAGTGCTGGATACGGCGATCTTCGACAAGTTCCCGCTGGTGGCCGGGCTGCGGCCGATGGCCGACGACCTGGCCGAGCTGGTGCTCAACCGCACCTGGCGCCCGGCGCTGTCGATCACCGGCGTCGGCGGCATTCCCGCCCTGGATTCGGCCGGCAACGTGCTGCGCCCGGAGACGGCGGTCAAGCTGTCGCTGCGCCTGCCGCCAACCGTCGACGGCAAGCGCGCGGGCGAACTGCTGCAGGCTGAACTGCTGCGCGATCCGCCCAACGGTGCACAGGTCACGCTGGCGCTGGAGAAGGCCGCGACCGGCTGGAACGCGCCGGCGCTGTCCCCGTGGTTGGAGCGTGCGATCGATGCGGCCAGCCAGGAATTCTTCGGCCAGCCCGCGATGTACATGGGCGAAGGCGGTTCGATCCCGTTCATGGGCATGCTGGGCGAGAAGTTCCCGGGCGCCCAGTTCATGATCACCGGCGTGCTCGGCCCGCACTCCAACGCGCATGGTCCGAACGAATTCCTGCACATCCCGATGGGCAAGAAGGTCACCGCTTCGGTGGCGCGGGTGATCGCCGAGCACCACCTGGCCAGCCTGCGCGGCGAGACCACCGGCGCGGCGGTCGCGCCCGACAGCGGCGCACGCCACGGCGACCACGGCTGCTGCTGAGACGGCGGCGGCAGGACTGGCGCGAACGCGGCGGTCCTGCCAGTCTTGCATTCATCGACACCGGCAGGGGAGCGGAATGGACGGCGTATTCGGCGGAAGCAGCTGGCTCTGGATCATCATCGTCGGCCTGGTGGTAGGCGTGATCGCGCGCCTGCTCAAGCCCGGCCGCGACCGCATGGGCCTGATCCTGACCACCCTGCTCGGCATCGGCGGCGCCCTGCTCGCCGGCTGGTTCGGGCGCACCATGGGCTGGTATGCGGCGGGCGAGAAGGTGGGTTTCCTTGCCTCGCTGGTGGGCGCGATCGTGATCCTGGTGGTCGTGGGGATGCTGCGCAGGCGCTGACCGCCGCGGCAGCGCGCGTGCGGAGGCTGTCGACCATCGTCGGCCGACGCATGGGAATCTCCGCGTTGCACCACGGGTCCGCCCGCGGCGTCGGCAAGGGCGGGGTCCGCCCCGCGGCGGCGGCCAAGCCTGACGGGCGGCCGGCCCGTCAGGCCAGCAGCCGTGCGATCACCTGTTCGGCCAGCGCGCTCGCTTGCGCCGAGCCGGTGTCGAGCACCAGCTCCGGATCCTCCGGCGGCTCGTACGGCGAATCGATGCCGGTGAAATTGGGCAGTTCGCCGCGACGCGCCTTGGCGTAGAGCCCCTTCACGTCGCGCCGCTCGGCCTCGGCCAGCGGCGTGTCGACGTAGACCTCGATGAAATCGCCCGCGTCGAACAGGGCGCGTGCAGCGGCGCGCTCGGCCCGGAACGGCGAGATGAAGCTCACCAGCACGATCAGGCCGGCATCGGTCATCAGTTTCGCCACCTCGGCGACGCGGCGCTGGTTCTCCACCCGGTCCTCGTCGGTGAAGCCCAGATCGCGATTGAGGCCGTGGCGCACGTTGTCGCCATCGAGCAGGTAAGTGTGCAGCCCGCGCGCCAGCAGGCCGCGTTCGACCAGGTTGGCGATGGTCGACTTGCCCGCGCCCGACAGCCCGGTGAACCAGACGCAGCGCGGCTGCTGCCCCTTGATCGCGGCGCGCGCCTTGCGGTCGACGTCGAGCGCCTGCCAGTGGATGTTGTCGGCGCGGCGAAGCGCGTGTCGGATCATGCCAGCGCCGACGGTGGCACGCGTGATCGGGTCGACCAGGATGAAACCGCCCAACGCCGCATTCTCGGCATAGGGCGCGAACGCCACCACGGCGTCCAGCGACAACACCAGCTCGCCGATCTCGTTGAACTCCAGGCGCTTGGCGGCTAGCGGCTGCAGGCTTTCCGGGTCGTGCCGGAACTTCAGTTCGCTCACCCGCGCGCCGACCGTGCGCGGCCCGAGCTTGAGCTGGTAGCGGCGGCCGGGCAGCAGCGGCGCTTCGTCGAACCAGAGCACGTCGGCGGCGAACTGGTCGCTGTGGGCCAGCGGCGCGTCGTCGCCCGCCAGCACGTGTCCGCGGCCGGCATCGACCTCGTCGGCCAGCTGCACCGCCACGGCCCGACCGGGGCCGGCTGATGCGGCAGGAACCCCGCCGATGCCGAGCGCGGCCACGTGGCTCACGGTTCCCGCCGGCTCGACCCGCACCGGATCGCCTACGCGCAGGGTACCTGCCGCGATGGTACCGGCCAGCCAGCGTCCGCCGCCGGCGTCGCGCAATACCGACTGCAGCGGCAGGCGCAGTGGCAGCGCGGGATCGGGCGTCGCGATCTCCACGCTTTCAAGATGCTCGAGCACGCTCGGCCCGGCGTACCAGCCGATCGAGGGCGAACGCGTGGTGATGTTGTCGCCGATCGCAGCCGCCACCGGGATCGCGACCACATCTCGCACGCCCAGCTTCGTCGCATGCGCGCGGAAGCGAGCCGCGATCGCGTCGAACACCGCCTGGTTGTAGCCGGTGCGATCCATCTTGTTGACCGCCAGCAGCACGTGGCGCACGCCGAACAGCGACAGGATCGCGGCATGGCGGAAGGTCTGCGGCAGCAGGCCCTTGGTGGCATCGACCAGCACGATCGCCAGATCCGCCACCGAGGCCCCGGTCGCCATATTGCGCGTGTACTGCACGTGTCCCGGGCAGTCGGCGATCAGGAAGCGGCGCTTCGCGGTCTGCAGGTGGCGCCAGGCCACGTCGATGGTGATGCCCTGCTCGCGCTCGGCGTCCAGGCCATCGAGCAGCAGTGCGTAATCGATGTCCGCCCCGCGCGTGCCGTGCGACGCGCTGGCGCGCGCCAGCGCCGCGCGCTCGTCGTCGGGCACGCGCCCGGCCTCGTGCAGCAGGCGCCCGATCAGGGTGCTCTTGCCGTCGTCGACACTGCCGCAGGCGATCAGGCGCAAGAAGCGGGCGTCGGCCGCCGGCTGCGGAGGAACCGGTGCGACCACGGCCCCGGACGCCGGCTCCCTGTCGATGGCTATGCTGTTCATCGCTGTCCGGCTCCGTTCCGCGATCTCGGATCATCACTGGCCACGCACCGTGGCGCCACACACGCACTGCCGCTTCCAGCGGATGCGCACGACTCGGGCCGAGCCATGCTGGCGGCAGGTCGACGGACTCTCCGGGTCGCTGGACGACGCATCTTCAGAAGTACCCTTCCCGCTTCTTCTTCTCCATCGAGTCGCCTTCGGCCTGGTCGATCAGGCGTCCGGCGCGCTCGGACTGGGCGCTGGTTTCCATCTCGGCAATCACCGCATCCAGGTCGTCGGCCGCGGATTCCACCGCGCCGGTGAGCGGATAGCAGCCCAGGGTGCGAAAGCGCACGCGGCGCTGTTCCACCACTTCGCCTTCGCGCAGCACGAAACGGTCGTCGTCGACCATGATCCAGGTGCCGTCGCGCCGCACCACGGGCCGTTCGGCGGCGAAGTACAGCGGTACCACGTCGATGTTCTCGCGCCGGATGTAATGCCAGACGTCCAGCTCGGTCCAGTTCGACAGCGGGAACACGCGTACGCTCTCGCCATCGCCGACGCGCGCGTTGTAAAGATTCCACAGTTCCGGCCGCTGGCGGCGCGGGTCCCAGCGGTGCCTGTCGTCGCGGAACGAGAACACCCGCTCCTTCGCGCGCGACTTCTCCTCGTCGCGCCGCGCACCGCCGATCGCGGCGTCGTAGCCGCCCGCCTCCAGCGCCTGCTTGAGCGCCAGGGTCTTCATCACCTCGGTATGCACGCTGGCGCCATGGCTGAAGGGACCGACGCCATCACGCACGCCGTCGGGATTGATGTGCACGCGCAATTCGATGCCGGTCTCGGCGGCGCGCCGGTCGCGGAAGGCGATCATCTCCCGGAACTTCCAGGTGGTGTCCACGTGCAGCAGCGGGATCGGCGGCAGCGCCGGGGCGAAGGCCTTCAGCAGCAGGTGCAACAGCACCGAACTGTCCTTGCCGATCGAGTACAGCAGCACCGGATTGCGGCACTCTGCCGCCACCTCGCGCAGCACGTGCAGGCTTTCGGCCTCGAGGCGATCGAGGTCGTCCGTGGCTGCGCCGGGCAGAACGCCTTTGGCCTGGGCGGAAGCGGGATAGGGAAGGCTCATGTCGACGGCGATTGTAGCCAGTGAACCCAAGCGCACCGTAAATCACCGCAGGGCATGACTGCATAACCGTCCATCCTTTCCGGGGCGCTATGCCCCGCCCTAGCCTGTGGCGCACAGTCAACAAGGACCGTCGCCAGGATGTCCGTCTCTGCCGCATTGCCCGCGCTGCCGTTCCCCCAAGATGCGGCCGACGCGCTGTTCCGCCTCACCCAAGGGCTGGAGCCGGCCGGACTGTGGTGGCTGTCCGGCTATGCCGCCGGGCTGGCCAGCCGAGGCGGGGCGACGACGCCGGTGGCGACGCCGGCGCGTGTCGAGGCCGCGGACAGTACGCGCCTGACCATCGTCTACGGCAGCCAGACCGGCAATGCCCGGCGCGCGGCCGAGGCCCTGCTGCAGCAGGTGCAGGACGCCGGCCTGCCCGCACGGCTGGTGCGTGCCGACGCCTATGCCACCCGCGAGCTCGCCAGCGAACGTCTGCTGTACGTGGTGATCAGCACCCAGGGCGAGGGCGACCCGCCGGACGACGCCATCGGCTTCGTCGAGTTCCTCCAGGGGCGGCGCGCGCCGAAGCTGCCGGAACTCCGGTTCGCGGTGCTCGGCCTGGGCGACACCAGCTATGCCGATTTCTGCGGCATCGCCCGCCGCATCGACACGCGGCTGGCCGAACTGGGTGCCCAGCGCATCGCGGACCCGGCGCTGGCCGACCTGGATATCGAAACCGTCGCCGCTCCCTGGCGCGAAACCGCGCTGGCGCAGGCACGCGAACACCTCAAGCCGGCAGCGCCCGCGGCTGCGCACATCGCCAAGGTCACGCCGCTGCGTCCGGCCGCGAGCTGGTCGCACGATCGTCCGTTCCCGGCCGAGGTGCTGGCCAACCAGTCGCTCAGCGGTCGCGAGTTCCGCGGCACCGGTTTCCGGCGCTATGGCGCGGTCGACAAGGACGTGCGCCACCTCGAGCTTTCGCTGGAGGGATCGGGCCTGGCCTATGAACCGGGCGATGTGCTCGGCATCCGCCATCGCAATCCCGAGGCGCTGGTGGGTCCGGTGCTGGACGCCACCCGGCTCGACGGCGACACCGTGGTGAGCCTGGATGGCGATACCCTGCCGCTGTCCGAATGGCTCGCGACCCGGCGTGAGCTGAGTCGGCTCTCGCGACCGACGCTGGCCGCCCTGGCCGAGCGCAGCGGGGCCGCGGACCTGCACGCGCTGCTGGAGCCCGGCCACGCTGGCTTCGCAGGCCTGCTCGCCGACCACCAGTTGCCCGATGCCCTGCGCCGCTGGCCTGCGGAATGGGACGCCCACGCCCTGCTCGCCGCGCTGCGACCGCAAGCGCAGCGCCTGTATTCCATCGCCTCCAGCCGCAAGCGCGTCGGCGAAGAAGCCCATCTCACCCTGGACGTGGTGGCCTACCGCGCCCACGGGCACGACCACCTCGGTGCTGCCAGCGGCTTTCTCGCGGCGCTGGAGGAAGGCGGCCAGGTGCCCGTCTACGTCGAGCCGAACGAACGTTTCCGGGTGCCGCAGGATGCCGCGCGCGACATCATCATGATCGGGCCGGGCACGGGCGTGGCCCCGTTCCGCGGCTTCGTGCAGGAGCGCGCGGAAACCGGCGCCAGTGGCCGCAACTGGCTGTTCTTCGGTGCGCGGCATTTCAACACCGGCTTCCTGTACCAGGTCGAGTGGCAGGACGCGCTGCAGCGCGGGGAGCTACAGCGGCTGGACCTCGCGTTCTCGCGCGACCAGGCCAGCAAGGTCTACGTGCAGGACCGCCTGCGCGAGCGCGGACGCGAGGTCTACGACTGGCTGCAGGGCGGCGCGCATCTGTACGTCTGTGGCGCCATCGCGATGGGCAAGGACGTGCATGCCGCGCTGCTGGAAATCATCGCCACGCACCACGCTGGCGACAGGGACGCCGCTTCGGACTACCTCGTCCGGCTGCAGTCGGAAGGGCGTTACAGCCGCGATGTGTATTGAGGCCAGGGATTCGGGAGTCGGGATTGGGGATTCGGAGAGCGGGTGTTGCGCTCCGCTGATCCATCGACGCCCAGGCATCCGAACTCCGCTCCCTGATCTCTCCCACCGATCCCGAATCACTGTTCCAAGTTCCCAATTCCGAATTCCAGCCCCATGAGCCATCCTTCCGTCGAAGACATCAAGACCAGCAGCCGCGCCCTGCGCGGGACGCTGCTGGAAGGCCTGGCCGATCCGGTGACCGGCTCGCTGTCGTTCGAGGACCAGCGTCTGGTCAAGTTCCACGGCAGCTACCAGCAGGACGACCGCGACATCCGCGACGAGCGCCGGCGACAGAAGCTCGAACCCGCGCATCAGTTCATGATCCGCATCCGCGCGCCGGGCGGCGTGTTCACCCCGGAGCAGTGGCTCAAGCTCGATGCCATCGCCACCACCTGGGCCAACGACTCGCTGCGCGTCACCACCCGCCAGACCTTCCAGTTCCACGGCGTGATCAAGCGCGAACTGAAGGCGACGATGCAGGCCATCAACCAAGCCGCGCTGGACACCGTTTCGGCCTGCGGCGACGTCAATCGCAACGTGCTCGGCGCCAGCAACCCGCTGCAGTCGCGCCTGCACGCGCAGGTGCACGAGTGGGCGCAGCAGCTGTCGGAGGCCTTCCTGCCCCGCACCCGCGCCTATTACGAGATCTGGCTGGACCAGGCCAAGCTTGCCGACAGCGGCAGCGAGGAAGATCCGCTGTACGGCACCGCCTATCTGCCCCGCAAGTTCAAGATGGCCGTGGCGGTGCCACCGCTCAACGACGTGGACGTATTCGCCAACGATTTCGGCCTGATCGCGATCGTCGACGATGCCGGCGGACTTGCCGGCTTCAACGTGGCCATCGGCGGCGGCATGGGCGCCAGCCACGGCGATCCCAAGACCTATCCGCGCCTGGCCAGCGTGATCGGCTTCGTGACGCCGGCCCAGGTCATCGACATCGCACGCGCCGCCCTGGTCGTGCAGCGCGACCTCGGCGATCGCGTCGAGCGCAAACACGCGCGCTTCAAGTACACCATCGACGACCACGGGCTGGAGGCGATCGTCGCTCGGATGGAGCAGCATGCCGGCTTCCGCCTCGAACCTGCCCGCCCGTTCCGCTTCGACCACAACGGCGATCGTTTCGGCTGGGTCGAGGGCGAGGACGAGCGCTGGCACCTGACCCTGTCGCTGCCCTCCGGCCGCATCGCCGATCGCCCGGGCGCGCCGCACCTGAGCGGCCTGCGCGAGATCGCGCGCGTCCACCAGGGCGAGTTCCGGCTGACCGCGACGCAGAACCTGATCATCGCCGGCGTCCCCGCGGCCGAGCGCGCCCGCATCGACGCACTGGTGGCGCAGCACGGGCTGGATGCGGAGAACCGCGCCCCCACCGCGCTCGCACGCACCGCTGTCGCCTGCGTCGCCTTGCCGACCTGCGCCCTGGCGATGGCCGAGGCCGAACGCTACCTGCCCGACTTCACCGCCAGGCTGCAGCCATTGCTCGAAGCCCACGGGCTGGCGGAGGCGCCCATCCTGCTGCGCATCTCCGGCTGCCCCAACGGCTGCTCGCGCCCGTACCTGGGCGAGATCGGACTCGTGGGCAAGGCGCCGGGCCGCTACAACCTGATGCTCGGCGCGGACCATCGGGGCCAACGCCTCAACACTTTGTACCGGGAGAACATCACCGAGCCCGAGATCCTCGCGACCCTCGAGCCCCTGCTGGCCGCGTATGCGTCGGCACGGCACGACGGCGAGGGCTTCGGCGATTTCCTGTTGCGCACCGGTGTGGTCGACATCCCCGAAAGGGACCGCCGCCACGCACCGATGGCCGCGACCCTCATGGAAGAACCCGCATGACCCTGCCCACGCTCGCCAACGCGGCGGAGTCGCCGCAGGCGCTGGCCGAACTCAACCATTGGCTCGGCGGACGCAGCGCCCAGGAGCGCCTGGAATGGGCGCTGCACAGCCTGCCCGGCCAGCACGCGCTGTCCTCGAGCTTCGGCGCCCAGGCCGCGGTATCGCTGCACATGGCGACCCGCCAGCGCCCCGACCTGCCCGTCATCGTGGTCGACACCGGATACCTGTTTCCCGAAACCTACCGGTTCATCGACGAGATGACCGACCGGATGGGGCTCAACCTCAAGGTCTACCGTCCCCAGATCGGGGTGGCCTGGATGGAGGCGCGCATGGGCCGCATCTGGGAAGAGGGCGTGGATGGCATCACCCGCTACAACCGCCTGCGCAAGGTCGAACCGATGCAGCGCGCGCTGGCGGAGCTCGGCGTCGGCACCTGGATCGCCGGCCTTCGCCGCGGCCAGAGCCGCAGCCGCGCCGGCATCGACATCCTGGAACGCAAGGACGGCCGCTGGAAGCTGCACCCCATCGCGGACTGGAGCGACCGAGACGTCGGCCAGTACCTGTCCCGCCACGGCCTGCCCTACCACCCGCTATGGGACCAGGGCTATGTCTCGATCGGGGACGTGCATACGACGCGCCCGCTGTCGGCAGGCATCAGCGAAGAAGAAACCCGCTTCTTTGGCTTGAAGCGGGAGTGCGGCCTTCATTTCGAGGACTCTATGGCCGGGTTGTAACGGGACTTCTTGCAATCGTCGCCACTACCTGACCATCGCCCATCTGTTCGCGCACATCTTGGGGCTGGCTGCGCGTTGTTCCTTCGACGCGCGACGGGCGCTTCGACAAGGCTGCGGCGTGGCCGGCAGCCCCCTTCTCCACAATCCCGATGAGCACTCAAGAGCGCCGTACGCCCCCAACATGATCGTCCCATGGCCGGATGCAGGGACTCCGGCCTGCCCTCCGGGTTCAACGGCTGCAAGCGTCCAGACCGCCACCCCTCCGTGGCCGCCACAGTAGAGCGGGCACGCTCATGCGCCTGGCGACCAGCCGGACGCGCTGCGCACTCAACCCCCATCGAGCCAACCCTTCGACGATCCAGCCCAGCGGGACATGCCCGTTCGCACCATTAGCGGCATGACACCAAGAAGCGGCTGCGCAACCGCAAGCGGGCGCTCGAGCTTCTAAGCGGAAGCAGGAAGTCACCTAACGATGCATCCGCCTGTCGCCGCGCAGCGTCACGAAACTGCCTGACGCTCAGCCCCCTGAGGCTAGGCCGGCTGCATCACATGCCTGCAAATCTTCAACACCGGCTGGCGGAGCCTTCTGCCAGCCGATGGGCGACCGAGCAAGTGCATCAGGTCGACCACCGCCCAGAGTCACTCTCACAGCTGAACGGCCGGCGTCCCTCGGAACGCCAGCATACCGGGCGACGGCCACCCGCAGCTAAGGGGCCGCTATCGCGCGTCCTGCGCTCAGCGGATGACGCCCCATCCCGACGGATAAGTCCCAAATCCGGCCGACCTGAACGTGCTTCCGTTCCCAGTCCACATGTACAGGTCCCGGTTGTTGGGATTGGTCCAGACGACGTCCCCCAGCCCGTCGCCGTTGAAGTCGCCCACCGTGGCGATGGTGTAGCCCGCGCCAACGCCCACGAGATGGCTGCGACTCACACTCAGCCCATTCATGATCCTGTAGCTGAACTGGCGCGCAGACGCATTATGGAACAGCAGGTCGGATCGCCCATCGCCATTGATATCAATCGCCGCCGAGACGACCCACCCAGGCGGGTAGGTTCCAAAACGGGTAGATGTAAAGGTGTTCCCGTTTCCGACCCACATGTACAGATCGCGATTGACAGGATGGGTCCAAACGATATCCCCGAAGCCATCGCCGTTGAAATCGCCCGTCGCGGCTACTGTGTAGCCATTGCCAACCCCTCCGACCAGATAGCTCCGCACGACCCTCGTTCCGTTCATGATCCTGTAGCTGAACTGGCGCGTGGTCGCATTGTGGAACAACAGATCCGCCCGGCCGTCGTTATTCACATCAACCGCGCCCACCACCGTCCATCCCGCCGGATAGTCGCCGAACCTGGTCGAAGTAAACGTCGTCCCGTTCCCCTGCCACATGAAGAGATCGCGGTTGGTGGGGTGACTCCAGACTAGGTCTACTCGACCGTCACCATTGAAATCACCGGTCGCGACCACCCTGTAACCCGGCCCCACCCCGCCCACAAGATAGCTCCGCGAGACCGTGGTGCCGTTCAGCACGCGATAGCTGAACTGCCTCGTCGCCGCATTGTGGAACAGGATGTCGGATTTCCCGTCGACATCGACGTCGTTCCTCGCGGCGCCCGGAAGCGGAACCATTGCCGCACGGAAGGTCGCGATGATCGGCATCGTCTGGTTCATGCTGCGCACGTTATCCGCGGCTGCCGTGCCAGCGGGCCGGCCGCCATACCTGATCGCAGGGTTGGCGAAGACCGGCGCTTCCAGCTGTCCATCACCCGCGGGGTACGCCATGATCGTGAAGAAACCGGTCGGCGAAGCTTCCCGATAGCCATAGGAGTAAGTGTGCGCCCCGCCTTCCCGGGCGTTCTGCTGGTCGTGCGCCTGCCCCATCAAGTGCCCGAGTTCATGCGCGAGGGAGTAGTCGCTGCAGAAGTAGACGTTGTTGCCGCTGCCCACATCTTCGCCGTCGCTGACCACTGCATATCCAAACGCCTCGTCGGCGCCGGTAATACTTGACTGGTTTCCGCCCAGCAGCCAAGCGACGCCGCAGCCCTCCTGCTCGGGTTCGCGGTAACGGCGAACGAAGGCCACCAGGTCCGCACCATACTCGTTGCGGGCTGCACGAAGGGCATTGAAGGCCGCATTCGGCGTAATCGGTTGCTGGGTCTCGTCGTTGTACCCGGTCAGCTGCCGCAAGGCATCGTTGTTGGATGTTCCATCCGCATAATTCACCGACATCGCGTGGACCAGCCGCAGACGCATGTTCACGCCGCTGTCGGCATAGGCCGCATTCGCCATCGTGGTGAGGTTGCTCATCAACGTGATCGCGGCGTTCTGGCTGCCCAATTCGGTCGCGATCGTGCTGGAGTAGCCGACGAGCAGGTCGATGACCCCACCGGCTTTCCCGGGCACATCCTGCTTCGACGCGCCGCTCTTGGCCATCTGCCGCGAGGCGGCCGCCATCAGCGCACGACCCTCGGGCGGCAGCAGGGTATCGTTTCCGTCGGCAGGCCTGCCGCCGTTCGCGGAGACGAGGCGCGGATCGGTTTCCACGACCCAGGCACCGGTCCGGTCGGTCCGCACGCGATAACGCGTGTCTCCACGCGCGATCGTACCGAATACCGCCTTTTCGCCGAAGGTCAGCACCGCGCTGCTGCCATCGTCATTGCGACCGATCCAGGTCCAGTTGCCGTCCGGCTGCTCCTCGTGGCGCTGGTACTTCAGCGCCAGGCTCTCGCCGTCGGGCGTATTCACGACCAGGCGACCGGTGCCGATCGAGTTCAGCGCGTGGGCCTCGCTGAGCGAGACCGGGTGCCAGGTATAGGCGCCAGAGGTCCGGACCTTGCGGGCGCCGCCGTAGGCCAACAATTCGCCCCGGTCGGGGAGGGCCGCGAAGCTGGTGCTCGCACCGCGCGCCGCCGCCAGCGAACCTGCGGTGGTCGGCAGGACGCCCGAACCAGACCGCGCCAGTGCATCTGCCTCACCCGCGGCCGGCGCGACGTCCGACTCCGAAGTGCAGCCCGCCATCCCGGCGATCAGCATCAGTCCCAGCAGATGTTTACGCATGTCGCAGTCCCGAATATGGAAGAAGCCCCGCCCCCAACGGAGAGGCTCAGCAGCATAAGCCACGCCCGCGCTCGCCGAAAGCGCCGGGTGGCGCGAGAGGTGAACGTCTCGGGCACTTCCAGCGGGATTGGCGGGCCGCTAAGTGATTGAAAACATGAAACACCGCAGGCGCGGACATCTAGGCGGCCCTAGCAACAGAACCGCCGGCTAAACCGGGACTGAAGCGAGGTCAGTTCGAACCGAACGTGACGCCGGTCCTCTCCCTGAGCTCGGCCATCTCGACCCCCGGGGCTGCTTCCACCAGCTGTAGTCCCGCAGGGGTGATGTCGAAGACGCCAAGGTCGGTGATGATCCGGCTCACGACGCCGACCCCGGTCAACGGCAGGGTGCATTCGGGCAGGATCTTGTGCTCGCCGTTCTTCGCCGTGTGCTCCATGAGCACGACCACGCGCTTGACCCCGGCCACCAGGTCCATCGCCCCGCCCATGCCCTTGACCATCTTGCCGGGCACCATCCAGTTGGCCAAATCGCCCTTGTCGGTGACCTGCATCGCGCCCAGGATCGCCAGGTCGATGTGGCCGCCACGGATCATCCCGAACGAGTCGTGGCTGCCGAAGTAGCTGGCGCCCTGGCGCGCGGTGACGGTCTGCTTGCCGGCGTTGATCAGGTCTGCGTCGACCTGGTCCTCGGTCGGGAACGGGCCGATGCCGAGCAGGCCGTTCTCGGACTGCAGCCACACGTCCATGCCCTCGGGAATGTAGTTGGCCACGAGCGTCGGCAGGCCGATGCCCAGGTTCACGTAGGCGCCGTCGGTGAGTTCCTGCGCGGCGCGCTGCGCCATCTGGTCGCGGGTCCAGGCCATCAGTTCGCTCCTCGCACGGTGCGCTGCTCGATGCGCTTCTCGGGATGGGGGTTGACCACGATGCGGTCGACGTAGATGCCGGGCAGGTGCACGTGGTCCGGGTCGATGCTGCCGGTGGGCACGATTTCCTCGACTTCGGCCACGCAGACCTTGCCGGCCATGGCGCAGGCCGGGTTGAAGTTGCGCGCGGTCTTGCGGAACAGCAGGTTGCCCGCCTCGTCCGCCTTCCAGGCCTTGACCAGCGACACGTCGGCCACCAGGGCCGTTTCCATCACGTACCAGTGCTCGCCGAACTGGCGGGTCTCCTTGCCCTCGGCCACGACCGTGCCGTAACCGGTGCGGGTGAAGAAGGCGGGGATGCCCGCACCGCCCGCCCGAAGACGCTCGGCCAGGGTGCCCTGGGGGTTGAACTCCAGCTCCAGCTCGCCGCCCAGATACTGGCGTTCGAACTCCTTGTTCTCGCCCACGTAGGAGGAAATCATCTTGCGGATCTGCCTGGTTTCCAGCAGCTGGCCCAGGCCGAAACCGTCGACGCCGGCGTTGTTGGAAATCACCGTCAGGTCCCTGGCGCCCGAATCACGCAGGGCGGCGATCAGGGCCTCGGGGATGCCGCAAAGGCCGAATCCGCCAACGGCGAGGGTCTGGCCATCGGCCACAATGTCGCGAAGTGCCGCGTGCGCGTCGGCAAACTGCTTTCCCGTGCCGGCTGGCGAGTCGGTAGAAGACATCCACGGCCTCCGTTGCTGAAGATGCCAGCATTCTAACCGCCAGCGCAGCCTGGCCCATCGGACGAAGGGACAGTGCGCCGGCGTCGAACGCACTGCCTGGCCATTGGCCCTGACGCGGCGATTGCCGCACCATACGCGCCCCTGGGCAGCCTCATCGCGAATCGGCGCATGCCGCGCAAACTTCTCGTCTCCCTGCCGCGTCGCGCCGCCTTCCGCCTCCTGCGTGGCTTGTTCCGCCTGCTGCCGCTCGGAGCAGGCTCGCGCGACCGACTTCGCCAATGGTTCCTCCACCGGCTGGGATTTCTCGTACCCGAGCCACCCCGGGGGCGTCTGCCAAACGCCTGGGGCCAGGAGCGTCGGCAGCGATGGGTCGCGGGGAGTCGGGCCATCGGATATCGGGATGCGTCCGCTCCGACTTTGCCGTCGCCGCTGCCGGCCAGGCTCGTCGCCTTCTATCTGCCGCAGTTTCACCCCATACCGGAGAACGACGCTGCCTGGGGTGAAGGCTTTACCGAATGGCGCAACGTCAATCGCGCCGTGCCTCAGTTCGACGGCCATGGGCAACCGCGGCTGTCGGGAGAGCTTGGTGATTACGACCTGCGCGATCGGGACGTCATGCATCGGCAGGTCGAACTGGCGCGCCGCTACGGCGTCAGCGCCTTCGCTTTCTATTTCTATTGGTTCAAGGGTCGGTCGCCGCTCGAGGCGCCGTTGCGAAACTGGCTTTCGGACCCCACCCTCGACCTGTCTTTCTGCCTGTGCTGGGCAAACGAAAGCTGGACCCGACGCTGGGACGGCCGAGACAACGAGGTGATCCTCGGCCAGCAACACTCGCCGCAGGACGACCTCGACTTCATCCGGCACGTCGCCCGCTACCTCGCTGATCCTCGCTACCTGCGCGTGGACGGCAAGCCAGTGCTGATGGTGTACAGGCCGAGCCTGTTTCCCGACATCCGCGCCACCGCGGCACGTTGGCGTGACGAATGCCGCCTGTTGGGCATCGGCGAGCTGCATCTATGCTACGTCCAAGGATTCGAACGCCCCGATCCGCGCGACATCGGCTTCGATGCGGCGGTCGAGTTCCCGCCCAACCTGACCGAGCCGGTCGATATCACCGGTCGGCAACGATTGCTCGTACCGGACTTCGCTGGCAAGGTGCTGGACTGGCGAGAACTTGCCGGACACGCACTCCGCAAGGAAGTGCCCGATTATCCGCTGTACCCAGCCGTGAACCCGGGCTGGGACAATGAGCCGCGTCGCCCCGGTCGCGGCAGGATCCTGATCCATGCGTCACCGCGCCGATACCGCGACTGGCTTGCAGGCACCATCCGCCGCGCGAGACAGCATGGCGAGAACGACCTTGTGTTCATCAATGCCTGGAATGAGTGGGCCGAGGGCGCGGTACTCGAGCCCGATCGCAGGCTGGGCCACGCCTGGCTGCATGCGACGAGCCAGGCCCTGCAGCCGGCGTCCGCGCCCTCGATGCACAGTTGCAAGCCAGCCGCGATCGTGCACGCCTGGTATGAAGAAGAGTTCGCCGACATCCTGCAGCGCCTGGATCGAACCGGGATCGCATGGCGCCTGGTTGTTACCACGGCACCGGAGCGCGAGGCGGCAATCCGGGCGGTGCTTGCGCACTCGGGGATGCAGGGCGAGATCGAGGTCCACGAGAACCGCGGACGCGACATCCTGCCCTTTCTGCGGGTGGCCGACCGCCTGCTCGACGAGGGCGTGCAGATTGCGCTGAAGCTGCATACCAAGCGCTCGATCCACCGCGGCGACGGAGGGCGCTGGCGGCTTGAAATGCTGGATCGATTGACCGCTCCGGCGCGCGCCACCCGCATCATGGAGGCCTTCGAGGCCGCCCCGACGCTCGGGGCGGTGGCACCGGAAGGTCACGTGGTGCCAATGAAGACATATCTCAGCGCAAACCGCGACGCCATCGAGTACCTCGTCACCCGCCTGGGTCTTGGCGACAGACGGTACCTGCAGCACAGCTTCATCGCCGGCAGCATGTTCTGGTGCCGGCTCGACGCCCTGCGCCCGCTGCTGGACGGCCACTTGGAAGAGTGGGAATTCGAGTCCGAAGCCGGCCAGCTCGACGGGACGTTCGCCCATGCCATCGAGCGCGTGATCGCCCTGTGCGTACGCGATGCCGGGTACAGCGTCCAGACCGCGGCAACGGTCGCCGGGAAAGCGGGGCCGGGCGGGCACGGTGCCGGTCCCTACCCCTACGCTGCGCCCAGCCACCGCTGAGCGAGGCTCCGCCTCCGCCGCTCCAGCCCACGCCCCGCTGCCCACATGCGGCTAGAATCCCGGGGGCGCCATGTATCCCGCTACCGCCGCTGCTTCCCCCGCAAGCTCCGTGCAGGAGGAAGGTTGCAGACAGGCCCGTCATGGGCTGGAAAACCAGGTCGTGACGCTCCAACACATCCACACTGAGGCGAGGTCGCTCTGGTCTCCTCCCCGGGGCACCGGAGCGAACTTGCGGAGACCTGGGCCGCCTTACGACGGCCTCGGGGACCACGCCGCAGGACCACTCGACGGGTCGTGGTAGCAAGCGCGCCAGCCCAGGGCATCGGGGTGGCGTTGGAACAGACCGGCCGATTCACCGACACCCAGGAGAGGCAGCATGCGCCAGGAGCACCATCTCGAGACCCTCCGCTACACGGCACTGGAGAAGGTGACCCTGCCGCGACCGGTGGACCGTCTCGAGTTCATTGCAGACAAGGTCCAGGGCAAGGCGGTGTTCGACCTGGGCGCACTGGACGAGACCGCGCTGGATGCCAAGCGGCAGGACGGCAGCTGGCTGCATGCCCGGTTGTGCGCGCGCGCGCGCAGTGTGGTCGGCATCGACAACTCGCTGAGGCTGCCTGCCGGCGGCATGGATACGCACAACGGCGGCCGCATCATCCACGCCGACATCTTCGACCTCGGCCCCGTCGTCGAGCGCCATGGCAAGCCGGATGTCATCGTTGCAGGCGAACTCATCGAGCACCTTCCAGATACGAGCGGATTCCTGGCCAGCCTGAAAGGCAATGCGGGCCTGCGCGGCGCGGAGTTCGTGTTCTCCACGCCCAATGCCTGCTGTTGGCACAACGCAATCGTGGGATTGGCAGGGCGCGAGTCGATGCACCAGGACCATCTCCAGATCTATTCGTACAAGACCCTGCGCACCCTCTTCGCACGCGCCGACATCGAGTTACGCGAACTCGTGCCCTATCACGTTCGATTCACCGAGATGATCAACAGCACGTCGGGGCTGAGGCAGGCGGGAGTGCGCGGTTTCCAGCGCGTGGTGAATACCTTGGAATCGATCACCCCGATCCTGTCCGCAGGCTGGATCGGGGTCGCCAGGCTTTGAGCGGGCGGGGTGACCCGGACCGCGAGATCGGCCGGCATGGCCCCAACCCATCGGCGCCGCTGTCGCCAGCGTAGCGATCCGCCCCGGGGAAGGGCGCAGGTCCGCCCGCGCCCGGGCTAGCCCTGGTCCGGCGACGCAATGCACGCGCCGGGATCGACGTCGTCCGAACCGGCTGGCCGTCATCCGGGCGCCTGGGTTTCTGGCGCCGTAGCGCTCCGTCACGTCTTGCAGGCGCCCCGGCCGGTGCCCACAGCTCGCACTGCCCCCCTTTGAACGGCTAAAATTGGACGCTGATTGGCGACCGTCCGCCTGCACCTCATGGATTTCCGAAAGATGAAGATCCTCGTCGGCTACAAACGCGTGGTGGACTACAACGTCCGCATCCAGGTCAAGCCGGACGGGTCCGGCGTGGTCACCGACGGCGTCAAGCTGTCCGCCAACCCATTCGACGAGATCGCGCTGGAAGAAGCATTGCGGTTGCGCGACAAGGGCATCGCCACCGAGGTGGTCGTGGCCACCATCGCGCCCGCCGATGCCGCCGGCCATCTGCGCAACGGCCTGGCCATGGGCGCCAATCGTGCCGTCCACGTCGTCTGCGACCAGCCGATCCAGTCGCTGACTGCCGCGCGAGTGCTGTTGAAGCTCATTGAGAGGGAGCAGCCGGACCTGGTGATCCTGGGCAAGCAGGCGATCGACGATGATGCCGGTCAGACCGGGCAGATTCTGGCCACACTGTGGGGCCGCCCGCAGGCGACGTTCGCGGGCAAGCTCGAGGTTGCGGATGGCAAGGCCACGGTCACGCGCGAGGTCGATGCCGGGCTCGAGACGCTCGAAGTCGACCTGCCGGCGGTGGTCACGACCGACCTGCGCCTCAACGAGCCGCGCTTCATCAAGTTGCCGGACATCATGAAAGCCAAGTCCAAGCCGATGGAGAGCATTCCCTTCGCGGATCTCGCCGTGGAGGCGGACGACACGCTCAAGGCGACGCACTATGCGCCTCCGCCCAAGCGCAGCAGGGGCGTCATGGTCAAGGACGCGGCCGAACTGGTCGCCATGCTCAAGCAGAAGGGGTTGCTCTGATGTCCAAAGTCCTGATCGTCGCCGAGCACGCAGACGGCAAGCTCAACGCGTCCACGGCCAAGTGCGTTTCCGCCGCGCAGCGATTGTCGCCCGAAACGATCGACATCGTGGTGCTGGCGGCGGACCCGGCGGCTGTTGCCGCCGAGGCCGCCAGGATCGCCGGCGTCTCCCGTGTGCTGACGGTCGCCAATGACGCGAACGCCCATGCCATCGCGCAGGTGCTTGCCCCGCAGGTCGCCGAACTTGCCAAGCACTACAGCCACGTGTTTGGCCCCAGCACCACCTTCGGCAAGGACCTCATGCCCTGCGTCGCCGCGCTGCTCGGCGTGTCGCAGGTCACCGACGTGATGGCCGTCGAGAACGCGCACACCTTCAAGCGCCCGATCTATGCAGGTAACGCCATCGTCACCGTCGAAGCGGCGCACGACCGGGTCGTGGTGGCCACTGTACGCAGTGCCTCGTGGCCCGAAGCAGGCCAGGGCGGCAGCGCGGCCATCGAAGCTGTGGCCGTCGAGGCCGCGCTTCCAACGCACACCCGTTATGTCGGCCTCGCGGCCGGCAGCAGCGGCCGCCCGGATCTGCAGAGCGCGAAGCGGGTCGTCTCCGGCGGCCGCGGAGTGGGGTCGTTGGAGAACTTCAAGATCATCTACGACTTCGCGGACCGCATTGGGGCCGCGGTTGGTGCCTCGCGGGCTGCGGTCGACGCTGGCTATGTACCCAACGAGATGCAGGTAGGCCAGACCGGCAAGATCATCGCGCCGGAGCTGTACATCGCTATTGGTATCAGTGGCGCGATCCAGCACCTCACCGGGATCAAGGATGCAGGCACGATTGTCGCCATCAACAAGGATGCCGATTCGGCGATCTTCGAGGTGGCTGATATCGGGCTGGTTGGGGATTTGTTCACCGTGTTGCCGGAGCTGGAAGCTGCGCTCACCTGATGCCGGGTTGCGCACCGTCGCGGGCGGTAGCCCCATCCAGCGGCGGAGCGCAAAGCCTGACTGAGCCCGGGATCGCCGTGGTACCAGGCCGGCTGGCGCGACTCTCCCCGATCTGGAGGGAGTCTGGTTCCCGCCACTTGGCGCCAAGCCCACGACGTCGTGGACGGTGTACACCTCGATTCCAATTGCGTTGTCCGGTGCCGGTCCGCCGCCATGGGACTCCGGTTGCCTCCAAGCCCCGCCTGCCGCCGGATCGGACTGGGCGTCGCAGGCAGGTTGCCGAAGCATAGTGGAACAGGTTCGCCCACCAGGGCCACTGCGATTCGCCGTCACCCCCCTGCTTTGCGAGCTACCCATTCGCCTGTCAGAGCAACCGAGCACCACTGGAACCATGAGCGTCTACCTGCTGATCTTGACCACGACCCTGTGCACCATTGCAGGCCAACTGATCCTCAAGCGCGCGGTCACCGCGCTGAAACCCCTATTGCAATCGGGACCCATCGATTTCCTCATCGGCGCAGCGTTCTCGCCCCTGGTGATTGCCGCGCTGAGCCTTCAGGTGATCGGCTATGTGGCCTGGCTGTTCGTCCTGTCCAAGTCCCAGCTGTCAGTCGCCTTCGCGCTGTCGGGTTCGTCGTTCTATCTGCTGATGGCGGTCGCGAGCTGGTACTTTTTCGGTGAGCGCCTGGGACCCTCCCAGTGGTTCGGACTTGTGTTGATTTCCGTGGGCGTCGTGCTCGTCACAATGTCGCATCCGGCGCCCGGCACCGCCTGAGATCACCAGATACTCGCGACCGTGACGCTCAATTCCAGCACAACCTCGTCGCAGCGGTGCACCTCGTGGTGACCGAAGGCAATCCCATCGGCGACCGAGGTAGCCACTGCACGGCCTATCCTCCGGGCTGACATGACGCTCGACCGGGAAACAGCCGCGTGAACTTCGTCCGAGCGCAGGGACGTCGTCGTTGGCCCGTCGCCCTGATCTGGCTGTTGCTGGCGTTTGCCTGTTGTGCAGCGGTCGTGTACGGAGTACGCGTCTGGAAGATGCCCGCGACTGTCGACGTGGAGGTCCGGATGTCCTCGACTATCAGCGGCAAGGGACAGTTCTTCCCGCTAGCATCGACGGGTTACACCGAGCAGACCTCCATCCAGTTCGCGCTCCGCGATGACGGCGTGGCATACGATTACACGGCTCAGCTGGTCGGGCTTGTCCAACCTGTCTTTCGGTTGGACCCCGGCTCCGGCCCCGGCAGCGTCGTCATCCATTCGATCCGCATGCGGAACAAGCATGGCGACGTGCGGTTGGATGGTCCCGGACTCAGGGACGCCGTGCGCCCACTGAACCAGTTGGCATTCGAAGGCGGGGGCAACGGGCTGGCGTTCAGATCCGAGGGACCGGATCCTCACCTGCAGGTGTCCGTGCCAGCCGACCTGCTGGAGGGCCACCGCGAGTATCGGCGCCGTGGCGCCATGATCGGCCTCGGGGGCGCAGCCACCCTTGTGCTTCTGCTCTGGCTGGCGCGCGCGCGCCTGGTCGCCATTGCCCATACTGGGGATCGATCGGGCAGCCGCCGCTTCTTCTTCGCCGGCCTTTTCGTCACGCTGGTGTTGCTGGGAGTGCTCGGCGCAGGGTGCGGGGGGTTCTGCGGCTTGAATGGCGTCCGCTATGGAGCCGGGCTATTGCTCGCAGCCCTCACGCTGGCTGCGATCGGTGCGGCCTCCTTGCGACTGCTGGACATGGAGCGGCCTGGCACGACACGCCTCTTCCTTTGGATCGCCACGGGTCAGTTGGTACTGGTCCTGTACGTATTCGGGCGTTCTGCGCTCCAGGCCGTGCTGCCCCTGCCACCACTTGGCGCTTTTGAGCTGGCGCTCCTGGCGACCGCAGCGCTCGCCTACCTTTGGTCGGCTCGTCCCGTCCGCGCGCGGCAGCTCGCGCCGCTGTCTGCCTGGCTGGCGATCGAACTGGCGCTACTGGCCGCCATTTGCCTGGTCGTGGCCGACCGCGAATTGCCCCGGGTGGTGATGCTCTCCAGCGATCCCGACACGCACGCCTACCTCGCCCGCCAGGTCGAACTCCTCGGTGCCATTCCCTGGCATGGCGAATCCAGGTTCGGCTACCCCGCCGGTACCGCCGCACTGGGTTTCATCTGGGCCAAGCTCGCACTGCTCGATGTGCGCAACAGCGTGGCCGCACTGCCCCTGCTGCAGAGCTTCCTGGCGGCCTTGCTGCTCGGCGAGGCGTTATCGGTGCGGACGCGGTCACCTTCGGTTCGGCTGGTGGTGATGTTGACGACCATCGGGCTGACCGCGGCCGGCTTCCTGATCCCGCTCTACTCCAACTACAGCCACATGGAGGGAGCCGGGCGGCAGATGGCCATCGCCACCGCAGCAATCGTCGCGGCCATGCTCGTGTCCGGCGGGCCGACCCGCGGTCGCGACGGAAAGCTCGCACTGATGGTGCTGGCGAGCCTGTTCGTACTAGCCGTACTGAATCCGATCAGCGCTGTCGTACCCATCATCCTTGCAGTCGGCTGGGTCGTGCATTGCGCCATCGTGCACGGCAGGATCAGCTGGTGGCTGTTGGCGATCGTGGGCTTGCCGATCCTGTTGCTGCTCGATCCCTATTACTTCCAGATGTTCACTGATTACGGCTCGACCAATCCGAAGATCACGGTCAGCGACAGCATGCAGGTCAAGTCGGCACAGCAGGTGCTGGCGGAATGGCTGGATCACCACGCCAGCAACGCACGGCGGTTCCTGCCCGGCGGCTGGGCCATGGGGCCTGGGCAGGCTATCCCGATGTTCGGGATGCTGATGGCAACCATCTTGGCACTGCGGTTACTGCTGGGGTCGTCCGTCCGCGTGCGTATATCCACCGTCGTCACCGTCGGGCTGATCGTGTTGGCGCTGCTTGCCGCCGAAGGCCTGTTCTGGGCGCTGCGTGACGATCGGCGTTTCTATCTGCTCGCGCCCTACTACGCCTTTTCCCTGGGCCAGCTCAAGATCCTGCTGGTCACCGGCATGGCCGGCGGCATCATCCTGCTCGGGCGCGCGCGCGGCCTGAATCCTCTCAAGCTGCTGATTCCGGCCCTCCTGCTGATCCTGCCGGTGCGTCTGGGGATGCATGAAACCCAGCGCTTCGTGCTGGACCCGCGTGCGGACTACTGCGGCTCGATGGGCTGTGCAAGCCCGGATGACCTCGCGGTCATGGCGGAATTCGCTCGGCTGATCCAATCGGACGGCGACGAACCGTCCACCTTGCCACGGGTACTGGTTCCGAACTCAGTGCACCGCACGGCCAACGAAGACTGGGTGTTCCCGGTCACGGGAGCACGGGCGCTACCGTTCCACGATGTGCCGCCGATCGCGTTCTTCTATTACCAGGGCGACGACGACTACACCACCGACACCTACCACACACATGTCTGCCGGCGCTTCGACCGGGAGTGGCTACGGTCCCAGGGCATCGGGTACATCTTCCTGCCGTCGGCCCGTGATGCCGCCTGCATGGAAGGAATGGAACAGCTGCCCGCGACCGAGGAGATCGTGGTTCGCAGTGGCAACAGTTACCTGTTGCGGCTACGCGCCCCATGAACTCTATTGGACTCCAGGCTCTTGTGACGTGGTCCATCCCGGCATGGCTCGATGCCGATCCTCGGGACGATCACCGTCCTGGTCATGCTGCAGTCGGGATGGCGATGCGCCGATGCGGCAGCGCGAGCGAAGTTACGACGATCCGGTCGGGACGTCCCCCGGCTCCGCCCCGTTGTGCCGTTCGGGCTCTCGCACATGGCGGATGGCCACGTGCCGCGCCAGCCGGGTCAGCGTCTCGTGCTGCGTGCGCAGCTTGAGCGACAGGTTGAGGATCAGCAGGAAACTGGCCGCGCAATACAGATAGAGGACCAGATCCGCACCCCGGCCGACCCCGAGGCGGCGCGCCGTGCCATCAGCGGCTTCGGGAACCCAGACGAACACGCCGCCGATGACGGCAACGGCAAGCAGACCGAACCCAACCAGCCGCGACACACGCCACTCTCTCAGCGCGAACAGGACGACGAGGCCCAATGCGAGCGTCAGCAACAACTGGATCATGATTTCAGCCTCTGCATGACAAGATCCACGAGAATGTTGAGAGCCTCGAAGCCCGACTGGCCCTTCGCCCTGGAGTACTCGGTGTAACGCACATGCACCGGGCACTCCACGTAGGGAATCCGCTCGGCCGCGATCTGCTCCAGGATCTCGGATGCATGAGCCATCCGGTTCTGGCGGATCCGGATGCGGGCCGCGCCAGCGGCGGAAAACACCCGCAGGCCGTTGTGGGCATCGGTCACCTTCAGCCCGGTCGTGATCCGCGTGAACACGGTGGCAGCCTTCAGCAGGAGCCGCCGGGCCTTGGTGGCATTGGTCGAACTCCCCTCGAGGAAACGGCTTCCGAGCGCGACCTGGGCGCCATTGCGCAAGAGCGCCTCGACCATGCCAGGCACGTCATCGGCATCGTGTTGGCCGTCGGCGTCGAAGGTAACCACGAATGCCGCGCCCTTCGACAGCGCGTAGGTTATGCCCGTCTGAAGGGCCGCGCCTTGGCCGAGGTTTACAGGGTGGACAAGCACGGTCGCGCCCGCCTGTAACGCGATTTCGGCAGTATCGTCGACCGAACCGTCGTCGACGACCACGATCCGGGCGAAACGCCCTGAGAGTCCGCTGACGACCTCGCCGAGCGCACTACCCTCGTTGTACGCGGGGATGACGATGAAGACGCCTCCCGGCGTGGCTGCGTGCCCGGTACTCGGATCCATCTGCAGGCTCATCCGTTGGTGGTGTAGCTGGCCGCATACAGGCGCGCGAGAACGCGCGCAATGCTTCCCGGCCAGAGCTGGCGGAACATGTCTTCGTCCTCGCGCGCACGCGCCCCGTCGACGATACAGGCCGTGGTCTCGCTACCCGCATGGATACGGTGGAGGACCAGCGGCTGCCGCACGTATAGGAATGCGCCGTCGCGCGCGGAAAGCTCCAGCCACGCGGCCCAGTCCATGTTGGTCCGCATGTCTGTCCGGAACCGGAAACCCTCCAGGCGTGCCCGGTTGAACGTCACGGCCGGGCAGGCGACCGGATTGCCGAAACGCAGCAGCATGCGCTTCCTGGCCACAGTCCTGGCCACCCTGGAACCCAGGAACGCCAGCTCCCGCTGCAGTTCCTTGACCCACAGCGTGCGATTGCGAGGACGCACGCCGCCGTCGTCGAATTCGCGGTAGTCGGTGAACGCCAGCAAGGCGTCCGGAGCTGTCGCAAAGGCCTCCTGCACCGCCGCCGAGTGCGCTGGTGCATAGATGTCGTCCTGGTGGGCGATGGTCACCAGTTCTGCATCGGCCGCCTCATACGCGGCATTCCAGTCTGTCCCGATTCCCCGATTGGGACCGTGGACAACGACGCGCGCGCCATGCGACCTGGCGATTGATTCGAGCCCATCGAACGGCGTCGACGTGGACACGACGACGCTGGCGGCGCGCTGCCCCCGGAGCGACTCCAGGCAGGCCTCGAGGTGGGGCGACCGGCCATAGGCGGGCACGGCGTATACATGCCGCATCACAGCCCGTCCCCGCCGCCGCGCCCCGGTGTCGTGTCCCCGGCAAGAGAGCGGCGGCGCCAATTAGCCCCGACTGGCTTGGGAATCGATACGACCATGGCTATGAATATGGTGTTGGTTGCTCACAAGTCGGCCCGACGCCGACCGCCTGAAGGGGGCGGGTGTCGAGTCGGGCCCGCGGCCACGCAGGGCAGAGCGGTGGCCCGGCAAGCCGCGCTGCATCGGCGCAGGATACCGCATCCCCCCGGATAGCTCGGGCCTTTCACGCGAAGCCCGCTGGCCGATACAGCCTCTGCCAGGTAAGGCGGCGTGGCACGCTGCGCCATCGACCCGCGCCGCAACGGTGCATCCCAGCGGCCGAGCCGGTGCGCCGTTCGGTGGGACACCGGTCCCCAAGGAGAAGTGCCCCCGGGAGCCGGCAAGCGGCGACGGGGCTCCGGGTATACTCCGCGGCCCGATGCCCGGACGGTGCATGCACGGGAGCACTTGGGCTGCGCGCGGGGGCTGAGCGTGCCCCAACTGGTTTCGACACTGCTGCACGAAGCAGAGCCACTTCTGTGCCCTACGGGTAGGTGAGGCATACCGTCTATGAGTTCCCCATCATCGCCACGACTTAGCCGAACTCGCGCGTGGATTCGTCCCTGGCTGACGCGGGCGGGCCTCATCGCGCTCTTCTTCTTCGCGGGCATGTCCACCCTCGGCCTGCCGCGAACGCAAGTGGTCGCCGAGCTCGAGATGAGCGCAGCGAGCGGCGAGCGTGGCGAACTCTTCTACCGGAGCCACGACAACGTCTTCACGCAGGGCGACAGCAGAGCGTTCGTCATCCAGGACGATGGCAAACCCCACTCGTACACCATAGAGCTGCCTGTCTCCAAGCGCATCGATCGGATCCGCATCGACCCCGCGTCCGGCAGGGGCGAGGTCGTCCTGCATTCTTTCGAAATACGGGATTCGAAAGGTGTACAGCGCTTCGATGGCCGGGCGCTGTTCGATGCGCGCGGCCAAGTCAACCAGTCCCGTTTGGAACTCTCGGCCAATGGTGACTTGGTCCTTCACTCCTTCGGGAACGATCCTTACGTCGAGATCTCCCTGCCACGGCCCGCACGCGGCCCGCACGCGTCGGTGGTCGCGCTGCAGCGCCTGCTCCTTGCCCTGGCTGCCGCCGTGCTGCTCGCCGGTTCTTGCGCTGGCATCATGCGTGCACGACCCGCCTGGACCGGGCTTGAGCGCTTTCAGCGCTGGGGACGTTACCTGGACGACGAGCTGCTGGTGTTCACGCCCGCCGTCTGCGCGACGTTCGCGCTGATCGCAGCGTCCGCCGTGCTGTTTGTGGGCCTGAAGCTGCACCAGTCCTCCATCGAGGTCTGGGAGCACGCCTACCCGCGGGCGCCCGTCGAACAGGCGATCGATGTCGGCCCTCCGCGCCACATCAGGTCGGACGAGTGGAAAGTGCATACCCCCTGGGTCCTCAACCAGGTACAGGCGGGGAGCCCCAGCGTGAACCACAACGTGGGCGGGGCAACCGCACCGCTGGTCGCGGGGGTTCCGGTCGCAGACCCCGTAGGTTGGCCAAACATCAAGTACGCGGGTTTCCGGTTTCTCGACATCGAGCGCGGCTACGCGTGGTCCTGGGCATACAAGAGCTTCGGACTCGCGCTCTCGTTCCTCTGGCTGTTGCTGATACTGACTCGAGGCAACCTGCCGGCGTCGCTCGCCGGTACGGTCTGGGTCTACTTTTCGTCCTACACGCAATGGTGGTTCTCGAGCGCGCTGCCCGAGATCATGACGGCGTTCGCACTCGGCACCGTTGGCGCTCTTTACAGCCTTTTCTCGGGGAGTCGCCGGATGATCGCGGTCGGTGCCGTCCTGGTGGTGTATGCCGCGACCAGCCTGGCGCTCAACCTCTATCCGCCCTTCATCCTGCCCCTGGGCTACCTGGCCGTTGCCATCCTGGTTGGATACGGACTGGAGCGAGGCGGACTCGGCAGGTTCAGGCAGGAAGGCTGGTTCCGGTCCACCGTGCTCCTCGCGGCCGTGGTCGCGACGGCGCTGTACGGCGTCTGGTTCTTCCACGCGGCGTCGAGCGCCATCGCGTCGATGATGGATACCGCGTATCCGGGTCGCCGGGTCGCCTCGAGCGGTGGCGTGCCTGTCTCGAAGCTCATGCACGGCTTCTTCGAGGCTTTCCGGATCGGCGAGACCCATTTTCCCAAGCTGCCCTTCAGTTACAACGCCAGTGAAGCCAGCGGGCACCTGATCATGCTCCCCCTCGCCTTCATGCTCGTGCCGCTGGGGCTTTGGTTTCGGCGCCGGAATGCACTGCTGACATCCATGGCCTGCGCCTGCGCGATCGCGTTCGCCTGGGTTGTGTTCGCGCTGCCGGCACCCGTGAACCAGCTCCTGCAGATCGCGGGCTGGTCGTCGGTGACGCCAAAACGCGCCCTCATGGCCCTGGGCGTCGGCTCGATTCTCCTGTGCACGGTGTTGGTCGCCCGGATGCAGGCGTCGCGACCGTCGACAGGCGCTCGCCGGCTGAGCTGGATCACCGTGCCGCTGGCTGCGTGCGCCGTTTTCTACCTCGGATGGCGGCTCAGACAGGCCGACCCGGCTTTCTTCACCTGGCAGGTGTTGGCACTGGGCACCTTGGCCACCACCCTCATCGCGATCGGGATTTCGCGGGGCCAGGTGCGATTCCTCGCCACCGGCATCGCCATCGTGGCATTGCCCGCGGCCACGGTTAACCCGCTGACAAGCGGGCTGTCCTCCATCCTGGACAAGCCCGTTCTGCAGGCGGCGAAGAGACAGGGTGGCGCGCCCGGTGACCGCTGGGTCGCGATCGGCGACAACTTCTTCGCCCAGGGACTCAAGTCGGTCGGCCTCGAAGTGTGGGGCGGCACCCACGTGATTCCCGACCGGCCGGCGCTGGAACGACTCGACCCGTCGCTGCGCTACATCGGTGTATGGAATCGATATTCCACGATCAGCATTGCGTCAGAGCCGGGCTTGACGGCCCCCCGGTTCGAACTGATCCACCCCGACCAGTATCGCGTCGTCCTGGACGTCTGCGGATCGACCTTGCAGGAACTCGGGATCACCCACGTGGCCTACACCGTCGCCGTGCCCGCAGCGGACTTGCGCTGCCTCACCCCGCTCGACGCTCCGGACGACAGCGGGGTGCGGCTGTTCCGCCTTGCCGGGCGGTGATGCCCGTCGCCGGAGCCGCAACCCCGGCGACATTCACCATCGACCCGCGCGGGACGCCCGTCAGTAGGTGTTCCACATGATGTGGATCGTCCCGACAGCTTCGGGATTCTTCAGTTCGGGCCCGCGCTCAGGGGACTGACCCATGAACACGAGGGTGGGAAATCCACGCTTCACGAAGACCGCGTCGTAGCGGCCGCCATCCGAGGATTCCTTCGACTTCGAGTAGCCTGCGTTCTGGAGCGTAGCCTGCGCGCTGGCCATCGCGGCCTCGATATCGCCCTCCAGCACCTCCAGAAGCACCCGGCGCCGACTCACGCCTTCCTTGTTCTTGTCGACGATGTCATACGCGGTTCCGTATGCGAAATCGGGGATGAAACCCAGCCCGGTCAGGACATCGATGCCTGTCGCGGCGCTGGCTGGCGACTTCTTGGCCGCATCCGCCGTCGGCTCGACGGTCGTCCCGCCGGGGGTCTGGTCGGCGTTCTGTTCCGCGCCGCATGCGGCCAGTGCGACGACGATGGCCGCCGCGAGAAGAAGCTGTTTCATGGATTCACTCCGTATGCCAGGTTAAGGTTGAAATGATCAGACCGTTGGGAGGCGCGACGCGCGGCCCCACGCAGGCCGGAGGGCGGGCATTATCCGCGGCAATCGCATGAACCCCGGCGCCCCGCTGTGCCCCCGGACGGCACGTCGCTAGTGTATCGACGCCGCCCGGGCCCGGCACAATTCCGCTGGCCTCAGGGCGCGCCGCGAGGGGGCGACGCCAGCTCGCTGTTAGGGCTTTCCAGCGTCAGATTCGGATTGTAAGCGGGGTCGCGGGCGAGCCTGGGACCCCACCGCCGGAGCATCAGGGCGACCTCGTTTCCGAACCGTTCCCTCTTCTCGTCGGTGTCCTCCGCGCCGCGGGACGCCGATTCGTGATGGTAGAGCTCGGCGAACGGCGTCCATACGTTCCTGTATCCGGCCTCCAGCAGGCGCAGGCAGAAGTCGATGTCGTTGAACGCCACCTGCAGCGCTTCGTCGAGACCGCCGACGCTCTCGTAGGCCGCGCGCGTGACGACCAGACAGGCGCCGGTGACGGCGGAAAGCTCCTGCGCGACGCGCGCCCGGCCTCCGTGTCCCGGGTAGCCCCTCGACATGCCCGCGTACTGGTGCGCGGCGACGCCGTGGATGCCCAGCACCACGCCCGCATGCTGGATCGTGTCGTTCGGGTAATAGAGCATCGCCCCGACGGCACCGACACCCGGGCGAACGGCCTGGGACACCAACTCATCGAGCCAGTCCGGCGAGATCACCTCGACATCATTGTTCAGCAGCCCCAGGACCGCGCCATCGCACCGACCGGCCGCCCAGTTGTTGATGGCAGAGTAGTTGAACGGAGCGTCGTACCGGAGCACGCGGACCCGCGGGTCGCGATCGAGCTGGGCAAGATAGTCGAGGGCTGCCGGATCCGACGACTGGTTGTCGACCACCACCACCTCGTAAGCCGGGTAGCTCGTCCTGGACAGGATGCTGTCCACGCAGGTGCGCAAAAGATCGACCCTGTCGCGGGTCGGGATGATCAGGCTGACCTTCGGCGGCGGCTCCGGCATGGGCCAGCGCACGCGATAGTGCCCGTGCGAAAGCCCCTCCACGCGCGCGCCGGGGTACCTTCTTGCGAGATGGTCGGCAACGGCCCGCTCGCCGGCTTCCGCGGCGTAGTCCTTGGCATCGCGGCTGAGCGCCGTGGACCCCGTGATGGCACGCCAATGGTAAAGAACCCGGGGGACGTGATGGATGCCGCCCGGGGGCAGCTCTTCGATGCAGCGCAGGAACAGATCGTGGTCCTGGCTGCCTTCGAAGCCCTCCCGGAACCCTCCAACCTTGCGCACCAGATCCGTGCGGATCACGGTGAAGTGGCAGACATAGTTCTGGGCCCGCAACAGGTCCGGGTTCCAGTCCGGCTTGAAGTACGGATCGAATCGCCGTCCCTCCTCGTCGAGCTTGTCCTCATCCGAGTAGAGAAGACCCACGCCGGGATTCGCGAGAATCGCCTCGGCCATTTCCAGCAACGCGTGCGGCCGCAACTCGTCGTCGTGGTCGAGCAGGCCGACGTAATCGCCACGCGCCATCGAAAGTGCGCTGTTGGACGCCTGCGAGATGTGTCCATTGGCAGGGCGCCGCATGATCTCGATGCGCGGATCGGCGGCCGCGTACTCGCGCAGCACCTCCATCACCCGCGGATCGGGAGACGCATCGTCCGCGATACAGAGCTGCCAATGCGGATAGACCTGGCTGATGACGCTTTCGATGCATCGCCGCAGCCAACGTTCCGGGGTGTTGTAGGTCGGCACGAGGACCGAAACCAGCGGGGCGGAATCGCTTGAGATGCGGGATGCACGCGCGCGCATATCCTCCATGCGGCCGGTCGTCAGGGTATCGAACCGCGCGACCCATCCGGCGTACTCGCCTGCGTCCTCGGGTAGCAGTCGCCTGCGATAGTCCCGATACAAGGCATCGGTGGCGGGCGACAGGCCGCAGCGCACCGCATGAGAGGCGAACCGGAGGGCACGCGCAGCAGTTCCACCGGGTACTCGCGCGGTTGGACCCAGCATCCGCCAAAGGGCCTCCACCCGCCCGACGCGCCGCAGGACGAGGTCGTCGAGCTCGAAAAGCGCCGGTCCCTCCACCGGCGAGAACCGGAGGCCGGTGACGTCCTGCTTGAACAGCACCAGCGCATCGATCCGTCCACCCGGGCCGGGCGCAGCCAGCTCAATCTGCGCGTCGCCCCCGAGCCCGGACCCGTAGACGGGGTACAGGCAGGGAATGCCCGCAATCGGGTCGTCCAACAAAAGCCGGCCTGTGAATCGGTACCAACCGGCAGCAAGGGCCTGCAGCGCCTCGTCGAACTTCACCGCAAATGCGGCCCGGTCGCCACTGGCATTCCATCGCGCGCCGACCTCTGCCCTGTCGACTGGCGTCAATGTCGGCTCGGGACGTAGCGCTACGTGCTTCGGCTGGAGGCCCCGATTGACCACTAAATTCAGCTTCATTCGCTAGGATCTTCGTTGGCCCGTTGAGGTGCCGGTTCCGTAATGATCTGCATAAGTCCGTGGGCCACAGGCGCGAGCACGACCAACGCCCAAGTCGCGTTCGCCGCCGTTAGAGCAGCTGCAGGTGGCTGGTGGCTGGTGGCCAGCAATCGACGACGAGCAATTATAGGGAGCCAACCACCGGATCCTTCCCCTAAAAGCACAACTTCCCGGGGTGGCGGCCACCGGCAGCCGGCAAACCTCCGCGCCAGACCGCTCGTGCCAGCATGGCCATGCTCACAAGGACAGTATCGCGTTGAAAGACATGGAGCCCGCAGCGGTGTTGTAACACTCACGAACCCGAAGGGGACTGAACTCAATTCTGTAGAGCGCGCCCATAACATCAACGAAGGAATCTTCGTCAAACATCCATCGATGGAAACCGCTGCGAGCAACAGGCCTACCCGCAACGTCCTCATAGGCCCTCGTGAGCCCCCCCGCTTTCCCATCGAATCCTTTAGCTTCTCCGTGATTGCCTGCCCAGTGCTGCCCTGGGTCATTGTGTGTGCGCCTGAAAACCTCAAGCAAGTAGCTCCTTAGAAAGTGATAGTCACTTCCGGCTGGATGCATATGCGCCGCTATCACGTCTTCGACGACGGTCGCCGGCTTATAGAAGTCGAACGTGTACATCCTGTTTGGAATCACCAAGAAGTAGTGCCCGCCGTCGTTGAGAAGTGAACGAACCTGGTTCAGGTGCGCGACGAGGTCCACCGAGTGCTCGATGACGTGGGACGAGAACACGACGTCGAATTTCCTATCGATGACACCCAGATCACCCTCACTGTCGACGAAGTGAATGCGTTCTGGAATCTCATCGATCGACCTTTCACTGCCATACCTCTGCCGAAGCTCGTCTTCAGTCTTGACATCGAAGTAATAGACGTTTGCACCCACAAGGCGCGGCGCCGCCCCCGGGCCTATCTCGAGCACCGCCCCTGGACGCATCTGCTGAATCAATCGCAAAAAATAACCTTGGTTGCAGCCAGGCGAGCCTTTCAGCCCTCGTCGCTTTCCGATGTCCGTGAAATGGGCGAGCGCATCGTCCGTCGAGGCGAAATCAAGCCCGGCCTCGACGGCATAGAAGGCAGGATCGAAACTCGGAGGAATGCTCACGGCAACTCTCCATGCAAAACCTACCGATAGCTCCGCAGCACGTTTGGCTCGAAGTGAACGGCAACCGCGACGAACGGACACCTCGACCTTCGCGGTCGACGACCAAGCCAGCCTACACGCCCACGACCCGGAAACCCTCACTCTCCACGACGATGCCCAGCAATCGTTCGAAAATGTGGGCCGTGTTCTTGTAGTCCTTCGTACCCATTTCCCCCGACCTGAAATCGTCAGGGCGCATACGCAAGCCCTTCAGACGTTCGAACGGGTACGCCCGCGCCAGGAACATCGACCCACCGATGTAATGGTGACCGTCGGCAACGCCGCACTTCTCCCGCCATTCCGGCAGGCGATACGTAATCTCCTCCCGATTTTCGCGGGTGCTGAATACGAACCTGCGCGCGCCCAAACAACCCACGCCCGAGTCCTCCCGCAGAAACTCAAGGTTGCGCCGGAATATCTCCTTAGACCCGGCCACCGCTTCGATCAACTCGTCGCGCCAAGCATAAGCTGGCACCGAGATGCCGTACACCACATCCTGCCCAGGCTCCCGCCTATTCTTGCTGTGGATCTTAAGGACGAACTGGTAGTCAGACAGCCGCACCTGTTGCAGGACGTGCAGGAACGGATAGATGTCGTAGCCGACGTTCGGGACCAAGAGTACTTTCGCACCGGGGACTTCTGCCACGATCCGGCTCTCCACTTCCGCGTTAGCCTCGACCATCGTGACGAACAAATCGTACTCGCAGTCGCTGATGTTGGCGACTGTCCGGAGCATCACATCTAGCTGGTCAACATAGAAGAGGTGGACGTGCACGAGCAGACGGGGCGCAGTCGAATACCAACGTTCCCCACCGACGCTCCTCATCGCCCGGCTTACATCATTGTCAGCCTCTGCGAGGAGGCCGAGGATCTCGTCCTTGAACGGTGACTCGTAGGTGTACTTCCAGAACACGTCGCCCAACTGCCACCCATACCGCGTATTGGGCTTGTCCTTGCTAGCAAAATGGATGATCTTCGGCCGCACGCGTCCTTTCGCATAGTCGAAGAACACCCAATCCGGCACGGAGCCTCGCAAGTACGAGTAGCTTTGCATATACCAGACGTGGTTCCACGCCGTGGAAATGAACTTCACGTTGCCGTAGAAAATCCTGTTGAAGATGCACTGATCAAAGAAGATCGGCTGACGTACGCGACCGATACTATCGAGAGCCCGCTCTGGCAGGTCCATTTTTTCCAAAGCCTCGAGATCCAGGACAAGTACGCCCGCCTGGAAGTACTCTTCGACCTTATTTACCCCCAACACGTTGCGCAGATACTCGTCGAACCTTCGACCCTTAATCTCTTTTCTGCAGTACGCCGCATTGACGTTCGCAACGTTAACGCTTGCCGCGATGGCCTTTCCGTCCAAGGGCGCATCGTGCAGCTTTTGGACATCGTCGACAACCACGATGTCGGAATCGAGATAGACGCAGCGCTTGTATCCGGATAGTATCTTTGTAATGAAGCACTTGTTGTAGGTCTCTACCGGAACGTAGCCCTCTACATGGAATATGTCCTTCGGCAGCGACTCGTAGATCTCACCCATGTCATAGAGCCTGACCGACACGTTGGCGCCGTAGCTTCCAAGCGCAGCAAGCTTTTCCTGCGCAACTGGCGAAAGCGCCCGACCAAGGATGATGATGTCGTAGTTGTAATGCGCGCTGCTGTTCTTCAGAAGCGAGGAGATAGCCACCCCGAGGTAGGGCACGAAGTACTCGTTTGTGGAGAAGACCACGCAGATATTTCTGTCTGCAAAGGCTGGCTCCAGCGCTTTCGCCGCGATCCGACGCTCCGCAAGGGACGAAACCCGATTGTGCTTGACGATACAAAAATCGCGGTAGTTGACCCTGCAGTTGGCAATTAGGTGCCTAGACGCATCGACACCGTTCTTCCAGAGAACATAGGCCAGCGTCGTCTGGTCTCGGGGAGATATACGCAGGTACGCATCCCACCAGTCAGCCATCAAGTTGACGACGAGCGGGTCATGGTGTCGCCTGTAGACCACATTATTCTCGGTGAGTCCCAAGCCGGCAGGCAAACCTTCGGATTCCAGGAACTCGCGGCACGCCGAAAACCGGGCTTTGTCCTCTGCGCTGAAGCGCGGGCTCGCGAGAAGAGCCTCGATCTCCTTGTACACGCAGTCCCTGGCGAAATGCCTAGGGAGGAGGAACGGTACGTTGCGGGCCTGGATCTCGTCGGCGAGGTAGGACGAGATGATGCTGATATTGCCATCGAGATATATGCTCTCCCTGTACTTCGGGAAGAGCAGGTGAGGATGCATCTTGTGCCAGCGGTTCGCTTGGCCGGCACCGTAATCCGCGGCCGTCAACGCCCGAACTTCCCAAACTCCCTCGCGACCTTTCGCGAGCAGTTCTGGATCATCAGTGAAGCACACGTAGTCCCATTCGTCCGTGACATGGTACGGCTGCATCAGGTTGTCGTAGCCGCCGGTTACGCAGGTATAGACCACATTGGCGGCCGTACGCGTCTGCTTCTGCGCTAAGTACGCCGTAGCCCTGGCCGGGCTCAATACCCACGGGTTGCTGGCGAGATGGTAGCCTTTGAACCTGAATGTGTTGAGGAAGTACGTTATTTTGTTCTCTGCGAGTTCCGCCTGAGACACCTGCAACGGCAGGCGCGCCGACGGCTCCAATCCGAGCCTCCACCCCTCCCGCAGGTAGTGGTCGAGTGGGGTCACATACTCGGTATGGCCCAGCCTGGCCTTGAAATCGACGAACTGGAAGTAATACCGAGCGAGATACCAGTTTTCGTCCCAAAGACCGGAGGCTGCGACATCATGGCGCATGGCGAGGTAGCGCGCATCACCGACATTGCTACCGCCGGTCGCCAAAGTCGCAGCACCGGTGCGTTGTTCCTGCCTGCGCTCGGCGTGCGCCACCGGCGCAGCGGCGCCCGAGGGAGCAAGCTTCCGACCTTCCTTTCGCCCATAGGCAATGTAGTGCCAGAGGGGGTTTACCCCCGCACGCTCTACGTCCGGATTCGCGGCTAAGTACTGCCCTGTGCTGAAGCCGGGACCGGGGTCGCGGAGCAGACGCGCACCGATACGGAGATAGTGCTCAACGGGGGCTATGCCGAGCTCACGCACGTCGGGATAGCGCTCAAGGTACCACTTGGGGTCCAGCAACCCCGACTGTTCAATCTGCACCCTCATCGCTTCAGACCTTCCCACCCGACTTCGATTCAGCGGTTGCAATGACCCGCCCCTCCTTGCGGCCGTATACCAAATAATGCACAAGCGGATTGACGCCTGCGGCTTCTACATCGGGATTATGGGCGATGTAACCCTTTGTGCTGAAAGCGGGTCCGGGATCCCTGCCCTCCTTAGCACCGTGCCGTAGGAAATGCCTGACCGGATCCACCTGCCTCTTGCGCACATCCTGGTACTTCGCCATGTACCACCCGGAGTCGAACAGCTTCGATCTGCGCAGGATCGCCTCCAGCTCGCCCTCGGGGCGTTCCACTTCGCCGACATCGACGGCGCGACGCGCCAGTTCGCGCAGTTCGCCAGGAAATGCCCAGCGACCGGAGCTTCTGACGCTTTCGAGCGCCTGGCGGTAGCTTGAGATGACCGCTGATTGCGCTGAAAGCTCCGCAACGAGCCCTCGAACGCGAACCTCTTGCTCCGCCGCCCCCTGCTTGGCGGCATCGAGCTCGGCCATCTGGACGTTGTGGGCGGTACGGGACTTTTCCAACGCGCCCTCAAGCTCAAGCACTCGTTTGGAGAGGGAAACGATCTCCGACAGGCGTTCAGTCGCTAGGCCCTCGGCTTTCGCCTTGCGGTCTTCCAACTCGCGGAATCTGTCGTTCAGGGCAGCCAGCTGCGCCTTGTGCGTGTCTTCCAACCCAGTCCTGTCGACGATCGCGTCCCGCGCACGCGCGTCGGCTGCGGCAAGCTCCGTCTTGACAGCAATGATCTCGCTGCTGACCTCAGCGAACTGCTTTCTGACAGAGGCCAGCTCATTCTTGGTGGACGCGAGTTCCTCGCTGACAGATGCAAGCTCATTGTTGCTGGACTCGAGCTTATTCCTGGCGGACAAGAGCTCCTTCCCAACCGAGGAGAGCTCAGTCGTCGCGGACGCCAGCGCGTCGAGATCGGATCGATGTTGCGTCTCTAGGTTGCGCATCGTGGCAACCCGAGTCGCCAGCTCCGCCCTAAGCGTGTCGAGTTCAGATCTCAGCTTAACAACCTCATCTTCGTCTGCCAGGTGCTGCCGCTTGAGCCCAGCAATTTCAGCGCGCATTTCCTTCGCCTCGGCGGATAGCCGCCCCACGTCCGCGGATCTCGCGTCAAGGCGCTGAGTCAGGTCGCCCCGTACCTCGTGGAACAGCGGAGCGAATGCCCGCGAAGCAGCATCAAAGGCCGTCCTCACCTGATCCAGTTTGCTCTCTGCAGCCGTGCGATCACGCCCTTCTGCGAGAGCAGAATACGCCGCATGAGCCTCGGCTACCCAACCGAGAATCGCGTTTCCGTCTGGCAACGCCTGCTCAGCAGCATGGTGCTTCAACGAGCGATCCAAGTAGGCGTCAATCTCTGCTTCCGCGCTCCCCGACATACGTGGCCACCGGAGGTCCAGCGCCTCCCCGATGCGCGCTGTTTCCGCTCTCCAGTTCGTGAGCAGATCGGCATAGCGCATGAATGCACGGTCCTGTCCGCGGCTGTCGTACTCCGCATCCAGAACGTGCCTCAACCATATCAGCAGCGCCTGAAGACGAGTGAGCTTGTTGCGCGTCGCAAGGGAGTCCGCCACTTCCAGCGGATTCCGGACCGGGACGACAATCTTGATCGCTACGTCGGCCTCGGCCAGCCCCTGCAGCCAGACCGGCAGGATCCTGCAAATCCTCGGATCTTTGAGCAGGAACAGCGGAGCCTGTCCGAACTCATCTGCCAGCAGAGCCGAGATCCCAGACACCATCGCCATTCCAGTCGCCGAGCCAAGCCAGCCCCTGTTGAACGCTTCCCATTCGTCCCAGCGCGACCCCGCTGACGCGAGCACCGCGTTATTGAAATCCATGATCGCGCTTGACTCCCAATATCCCTTGGGGTTGTCGGCGGTGGGCGGCATCAAGGTCTTTGGACTCTCGGCGCCGAGCTTGGCGAGCACGCCCGAGAGCGCCGAGGTTCCCGATCGATGCATCCCGAGCACCAACAAAGCTGTTCGTCTGGGTTTATTGCTGGATTTCGACATGACTTCCTCGCACTACTCCAATTTTTTCCTCATGCCCCAGATTTCGTTCCGAGTATTCTGGGACCGCACGCATCAACATCCTGGATCTGACCGAACGACTGCTTGATCTCCGTCGTAGATATCGCAGCGGTCCGCGGAAGATAGACCACCTCGCAATACTCGGAGAGAAAGTCGAACTTTCCGCACCAGTCCTCACCCATCACGAAAACGTGCGCCCCGAGACGGCGAATGTCGTCGACTTTCTGTTCCCAAGTGCGCTCCGGGAACACCTCATCGACGTGACGGATCGCTTCCAGCACTGCCTTGCGGTTCTCATAGTTGAGCAGCGACGACTTGTGCTTGCCTTCGTTAAACTCGTCGGTGGATAGACCCACAACTAGCCGATCGCCTAGCGCACGCGCGCGTCGAAGTAGGTTGATATGCCCGACGTGCAGAATATCGAATGTTCCGTATGTGAGCACAGTTCTCAAGCTGCACGCTCCTTGATTGTTGCGGGAGAGACACCGCCCTCCGCGTAAAGCCCACGCACTCGCTGGACGACCCGCCAGGCACTGCAGTTGTCGATATGGTCGAAGAACATGCGCAGGCGCCAGGCGCACGCCGCGGCGTCCGGTTCGCCCCCGAAAAGGTCCCCGAGCGCCCGTGACAGTCGGCCGAAATCCCGGCACACGGGTCCGGGAAACACGTGGTCCAGGTCGTAGAACAGCCCGCGCTCGCTGCCCGCGTAGTACTCGAGGTCGTACGCAAAGCTCACCACCGGACGGCCTGTCAACATGAAATCGATCGCACAGCTCGAATAGTCGGTCACCAGCGCCGCCGACTGCCGGTACAGCACCTCGATGTTGGGATAACGGGCCGCCGACAGGTCCAGTGCGCCGAGCGAGGACAGCTGCGCGTAGTAGGCATGCGCGCGATCGGCCATGTGCTCGCGAACCCCCAGTACGGCATCGTTCGCCTGCAGCCAACCGCGCAGCCAGTCGAGCTCGTCGTCCGAGAACCGGTAATACCCGTCCGCCTGCGCGTTCTTGAACGTCGGCGCGAACAGCACCAGCTTCCGGCCGGCACGCTCCGCTTCCAGTCGCCGCCCTTCCGCAAGGAAGTCCGACGGAAGGCGCGACTCGGCACAGACGATGAAATCGTTGCGCGGCAGGCCGGTAATCCACACATCCCGGTACGGCAGCGGATAGAACGCCGCCGCCATCGCCAGCGCGTCCACCTTCGACGAGCTGATCACCGCACGGCAGTCGCGGTTCTCGCGATATACCCACTCCAGCTTCTGCTCCATGTCCAGCGATGCCGGGCCGAAACGCTTGAGCGGGATCCCGTGCCACAGGTTGATGAAGTTGTGCAGCTTCGCCGAGATCGGGTACTTGGCGTTGATCCGCGGCGAGTGCTTGACGAAGATCTGCTTCGCCCGCAACAGGTGGTACTGCCCTTCCGGGCTGTCGAGCGGGCACACCACCACGTTCTCTCCTTCCAGCGACACCCACCGCCGGCGCGTGAGCACGATCTTCTTGATCGACGGGTCGTTCCGCACCTGTTCGAACACCGCACGCTCGTTTCCCGTCAGCAGGTGGTCGTAGGCGCACACGGGAAAGGCCCACCAGTGGTCGAACTTCGGCGTGCGCTTGTCCTCGCGTGCCATCTCGTCCCCGGTCAGCAGCTTCGTCGCCAGCGGCTTGCCGTCGCCCGCGATCCGCACCGAGAAACTCCGCTGCAGCTTGTCGTCGTCCGCCACCCGCAGCAGGTTGCGCTCCATCTCCTCGACAGGCGCTTCCGCAACGACCGCCTGAATGCGCGACTTCCAGCTCGACACGTCCGCCGCTGCCAGCGGGTTGTTGCTCAGGAGCAGCCGCTTGAGCAGCGGGAATCCACGCTCGATCAAACCGAACGCATCTTCGGTGTACGCAGGGTGATACGGGTGCAGGTGATCGACGAATGTCGCGAGACGCAGCCCGGACGTCAGCAGGTGGCGGCTCAGCCCGATCTCGTACTTGAGGATGATCCTGGGCTTGTCTGGTTCGGCCGACACGCTCTCTAGGAGCGTGCGGAAGCCGGCGTCGGAGGTGACTTTTTGCCGGTAGACAACGAAGTAGGAACTCACATGCAGGTTGTTCGCTTGCCGCGGTTCGGGCGGGGCCTCGGGCAGGGCCTCGACCAGCTCGGCGACCGGGGGCAGCGGCGTTGGGCCGAGGAAGTCGCGCTTGGTCGCCTGCAATCCCCACCAGTCGCAGGCGGTCGCGTCCATCTTGGCGAACAACTGGTCCAGCGGTCGCACCAGGTAGCAACTGTCGTTTACCAGTAGCAGTTCGTCGTAGTCGGAGATCGCATCCCAGCCGACGTGCTGCGCGGCCAGCCGCGACCAGGAACCGAAGTCGTAGGTGCCGTGGCGATCAGCCCACGCTCCTTTCACGAATGGCGCCAGACGCTCCAGCTCGCCCGGCGCCATCCAGCAGTCGGCCAGGTAGTACACGTCCGCGTGGCGCGACAGTTCGCGCACGTAGCGCACCACATAATCGTCCACGCGCCCGTCGGCATCGTAGCCTGCGAACAGGCAGACGCGACGAGGTGGTGCGCCGCCTGCGATCCGCGCCCCCGGACCCGGTCGCTGCACCCGCGGCACTGTGCCGAGGCCCAGCGCCGCGCCCACCAGCGCATGATGCAGCAGTGGGTTCACCTGGTCGCCGGCATGCGAAAGATGGGTCGCCAGGTACCACCAGACATCGAACTTCGCGCATGGATTGCGGAATTCTCTCCAGCCATGTCGGGCGAAGTGTGCCGCTGGGTCTACCTTCGAGCGCCCCACGTCCGGGTTGTGATACAGGTAGAAGTCCGCATCGAACATCGGCGAGGCCCTGACGACATCCACCGCACTTGCCGCCAGCGCGGTATCGCCGCCGGCCAGCAGCGCGTCGGACCGCGCGTCGAACCCGCGTCCGGCCGGCAATCCATGCGCCACGAAATGTTCCACTACATCCGGGAGTGAGGGGCCCGCCCCGGTGTCGCGCGCATACCAGTCGAGGTCGAGCAGCCCCTCGGCCAGCATCCGGGCTCCCGGCTCTCCCGTACCTGCTCTCCCAGGCGACGAAACGCTCATGCGCGCACCGGCCGCGGGGTGGCATCGGAGCCCAGTGTCCGAACCCGATGGACGACGCGGCGGGCACTGCCGTCATCGTCGTAGTCGAAGAAGGTCCGATGCCGAAGCCCGGTCTCTACGCTCTCGCGCAGGCTGTCGAACACACCAGAAAGGGCGACGGAGAGCGAGCCGAAATCCCGGCACACGGGTCCGGGAAACACGTGGTCCAGGTCGTAGAACAGCCCGCGCTCGCTGCCCGCGTAGTACTCGAGGTCGTACGCAAAGCTCACCACCGGACGGCCTGTCAACATGAAATCGATCGCACAGCTCGAATAGTCGGTCACCAGCGCCGCCGACTGCCGGTACAGCACCTCGATGTTGGGATAACGGGCCGCCGACAGGTCCAGTGCGCCGAGCGAGGACAGCTGCGCGTAGTAGGCATGCGCGCGATCGGCCATGTGCTCGCGAACCCCCAGTACGGCATCGTTCGCCTGCAGCCAACCGCGCAGCCAGTCGAGCTCGTCGTCCGAGAACCGGTAATACCCGTCCGCCTGCGCGTTCTTGAACGTCGGCGCGAACAGCACCAGCTTCCGGCCGGCACGCTCCGCTTCCAGTCGCCGCCCTTCCGCAAGGAAGTCCGACGGAAGGCGCGACTCGGCACAGACGATGAAATCGTTGCGCGGCAGGCCGGTAATCCACACATCCCGGTACGGCAGCGGATAGAACGCCGCCGCCATCGCCAGCGCGTCCACCTTCGACGAGCTGATCACCGCACGGCAGTCGCGGTTCTCGCGATATACCCACTCCAGCTTCTGCTCCATGTCCAGCGATGCCGGGCCGAAACGCTTGAGCGGGATCCCGTGCCACAGGTTGATGAAGTTGTGCAGCTTCGCCGAGATCGGGTACTTGGCGTTGATCCGCGGCGAGTGCTTGACGAAGATCTGCTTCGCCCGCAACAGGTGGTACTGCCCTTCCGGGCTGTCGAGCGGGCACACCACCACGTTCTCTCCTTCCAGCGACACCCACCGCCGGCGCGTGAGCACGATCTTCTTGATCGACGGGTCGTTCCGCACCTGTTCGAACACCGCACGCTCGTTTCCCGTCAGCAGGTGGTCGTAGGCGCACACGGGAAAGGCCCACCAGTGGTCGAACTTCGGCGTGCGCTTGTCCTCGCGTGCCATCTCGTCCCCGGTCAGCAGCTTCGTCGCCAGCGGCTTGCCGTCGCCCGCGATCCGCACCGAGAAACTCCGCTGCAGCTTGTCGTCGTCCGCCACCCGCAGCAGGTTGCGCTCCATCTCCTCGACAGGCGCTTCCGCAACGATCGCCTGAATGCGCGACTTCCAGCTCGACAAGTCGACCGCCAGATAATGATTGTCGGACAGCAGGTACCGCTTGAAGACGGGGAACCCCTCTTCGAGGAGAGCGAAGTGCGTCTCCGAGAAGATGGGATGGAATGGATAGAGCCAGTCGACGTAGGTCGCTGGCAAGAAGCCGCGCGACAGCAGCAGGCGTGTCAGCCCGATCTCGTACTTCTGGATGATCAGCTTCTTGCCGCGCTGCTGCACCACCCGCGACAACAGCTTGCGAAAGACCGCATCCGACGCAGCCGGCTTGCGAAAGGCGAGGAAATATGACCCGACGAGGAAGTCGTAGGTGTAATCGGATTCGTAGCGCGGCAGCCATTCGCGCACGACCTCGTTGAGCGGAATGCGCTGCTGGAAGCGGTTAGCAGGAACATCCCGGGTTGCGGCGATGCCCTTGGTCGCTTGCAATCCCCACCAGTCGCAAGCGGTCGCGTCCATCTTCGCGAACACTTCGTCCAGCGCCCGCACCAGGTAGCAGCTGTCGTTAACCAGCAGCACCTCGTCGTAGCCCGAGATCGATTCCCAACCGACGTAGGTGGTTGCCAGCCGCGACCAGGAGCCGAAATCGTAGGTACCGTGGCGGTCCGCCCACGCTCCCTTCACGAATGGCGCTAGACGCTCGAGCTCCTCCGGCGCCATCCAGCAGTCGGCCAGGTAGTACACGTCCGCATGCCGTGAAAGTTCGCGTACGTAACGCACGACATAGTCGTCTACCCGCCCGTCCGCGTCGTAGCCGGCAAACAGGCAGATGCGACGCGGCGCAGAGAGAGGTGCCGACGTCGTCGTACGAGGAATCGGCTCGGGCTTGGCAGCCAGGCCTCGCGCAGCCCCCAGGCTCACATAGTGGACCAGGGGATTTACGCGCTCGCTCGCCGGGTCGAGATGGCTGGCCCAGTACCACCAGACGTCGAAACTCCGAGACGGATTGCGCAGCTCCTTCCACCCGTGACGACAGAAATGCGCGAGCGGATCGAGGCCATTGGCGGCCACGTCATGGTTGTTGGCAAGGTAATAACCGGCGTCGAAGGCACCACTCGCGGCGATCAGGGCCATGTCGAACTCGGCCGGCACCGGGTCCACGTCGCCTGCCGTGGCCGGTTCGGGGGGTGAAGCCGCGCAGGACTGGGCCGCCTCCCACACCGCATTGGGTGCTTGTCCGGCAGAACGCCCCTGTTCGAGATAGTGCTCCAGGACGCCCCCCGGCCACGCCTTGGCCTCCGGTACCCGCTCGGCATACCAGGCTGCATCGAAGACGCCGCTGGCGCTGAGGTAGTCCCGGATTGCCGCCAGCGAGTCGGCAGCAGTCGCACTCATCGCGTCGCCCGCACTCCGTCCGGAACACCGCTTGCCGGACGTGCATACACTGGCTGCGTCGTCAGTCGACCCTCGGCTCGCCCGTGCTGCAGGAAGTGCACCAGCGGGTTGAGATCGCTCTGGACCACGTCCGGGTAACGCGTGAGATAGAACGCCGAGTCAAACCGCGGACCCGCGGCCCGGCCCTCGCGCCCGCCGTGATAGAGGTAGTGCACGGCGGGCCGCTCGCCCGCTTCTGCTACGTCAGGATAGGAAGCGACGTACCAGGCGGCATCGAAATATCCCGACTCCTCGATCATCGCAACCTGCGGGTCGCCGTCGCCGGTCCTGCGCAGCATTGGCGCGAGCAGCCGTCGGGCAAGCCGGCCACGCCATCCGCCAACGGCGAGCACATCAACGCGGGTATGCGACAGGTGCCGCGCAAGCAGGTCCGCCAGGCGGACACGCTCGGCTTCGACGCCCTCCAGAACGGCGAGGCGTTCTTCAACCGCCTCCTGGCGCAGTCGCGCATCGGCAAGTTCCCGCCGGCACAAGTCCAGCTCGTCGCGGAGGAGGTCGACTCGGGTGTCGGTATGACCAGCGCTGGCGCCGGCTGCATTCTGGTCCATGACTACTCGCTCTTCATCGCTGGCCCGGCCGGCCGGCGGCTGGATCCGGTGACTGCGCCGCCCGTACCTGTCCGGCCCGGGCGCAGCATCTGGCGCACCCGGCCGGTGAGCCTGAGCCGCCCGCCTGCGGGAGACGTTACCGCGAAATCCGCGCCAATATCCGACAGGTGTTCCAGGCCGGGGACGTCCAAGGTGAGAGCATAGCCTGCCTCCGCGTGGGCCAGGCGCAGATGACGCTGCACATCCGGCCGTGCCTGCGCCTCGAACGACGGCACGGGGTATTCCTGGCCGTTGATGCGTACGCAAAGTGCATCCGGCAGGCGCCCTTCCGCATCGATCGCCCAGCCGCGCAACCGCAACCGCCCATCGACAATGCCGAGGTCGTCCACGAATCCGCGCAGGCCCTTGCCCGCGTCCATCCCATCCGGCTCGTCGCCGCCCAGCGACGCGCAGAACAGGTCGGCCTGCTCGGCCAACGCCGCCGCCGGCATGAGGGCCGGCCCGACCCGCTCCCAGCCGAGGTGGACAGGCAGATACCCGCTTTGGGTAAGCCGCTCGACGATGAACTGCTGATACTCGACGGGAATGAACATGTCCAAGGCAAAGTCGCCCGGGCCAGCGAGACGCGTCCAGGCGTCGACAAGATCGCCACCCAAGCCGCGCTCCAAGACGCGCGCGATGACTTGGTCGAGCCGGAACGGCGAGTAGTCCTCAGCGACCGTCGCCTGCAGCGCCGACGACACCGCCAGCTGGCGCTTGGCGATCGCGGCGATGGACTGGTCTCCCGACACAATTCGCACGCCTGCCGCGTCGAACAGCCGCGAAGCGATGCTGCTCTTGCCGAAGCCAGGCGGCTGCATCAGCAGGTAGGCCAGGGGACGGCGCCTGGAGACGTGCACTACATGGCGCATGATCGGATCGCCTGCCTGATCCACGCTGGGACCCATCCACTTCCAGGCGTAGTCGGCGAGGATCTCCCGCAACTTGGGCATGGTCGGGAAAAGGCGCGTGTCAATCCCGCGGTCGACGGTCACCCATTCGCTGACAGGATCGGAGACGATGCCCAGCTCCAGCACCAGCATCCCATCGGGGCTGAGACGTTCCACGAGCCGTCGGATCAGCGCCGGTTGATCGTCCGCATAATGCAGCGCGGATGCGAGCAGGATGACGTCGAACTGGCCGTCCGGAAGGTGGTCCCAGGCCTGTTGCAGGAACTCGCAACCAGGGAAGCGCGCCTTCGCCCGATCAAGGAACAGCGACGACCGGTCCACGCCGACCACACGGCTTGCTCCCAGGAAGGCGGCGAACCCGCAGAAGAAACCTTCGTTGCAGCCAACGTCCAGGAAGCTGCGTCCCTCAAGGACCGGCAGCTTCAATGCCTTGAGCTTGTCGAGCGTGCGCGATGCACCCTCGGCACCCGGGAAAGTCTGATATTGGGCCATGGCTCAGTCGCTTCCTTGTGCCTGCGGTGGCGCGGCCTGCGTGCTTGCGGCGAGGAGTTGCTGCACCGCCGGGGCCAAGCGCAGTGGCGCGTCGGCATCGACGCCAGCGCCGCCGCCGAGTACGCGGGCACCAGCCAGTCCAGACAGTTCAGGGACTTCCGGTATCCGCACCTCGGCCTCGAACCCGCAGGCAGCGTCGACCAGGCCGAAATGCCGTTGGACGTCCGGCCGCTCGATCCGCCGGTCGATCCGGGCGGCGTGTCGATAGCCGTTGACCTCGACCATCAGGCCTGAGGGAATCGCGCCTTCGTCGTCGACCATCCAGCCGCGCAGCATGAAATGGCCGGACTCGAGGCGCCGGATTTCCTCCACTGCGCCGAACACGTTCGCGCCGCCCTCGGTGGCAGGCGCATCGTCGCCCTCGTGCGATTCGCCTGTCGCCCGCACCCGCGACAGCAGCTGGTTATAGGCTCCCAAGGCCGACGCGATGTCGCCGGCGAAGACGTTCCGGCCGCGCTCGAGCACCACGCCCTTGTTGCAGACGTCGCGCAGTAGTCCGATGCTGTGGCTGGCAAGCACAACGATGCTACTGCCGTCGACGCGGTCCTGCATTCGCGCCTTGGCGCGCGCCATGAAATTGGCGTCGCCCGTCCCTACCCACTCGTCCATCAGCATGATGTCGTGCTGGACCGACGTGGAGATCGCGAAACCTAGTCGCAACCGCTGTCCGCTCGATAGCGTCCGGAGCCGGTGCCCGGCCTTGTGTTCCAGTCCTGCGAACTCGAGGATGCCGTCAAGATGCACGCGCAGGAACGCCGATCGCAGCCCCATCGCCACGCCGCGCAGGAAAATATTCTCGCGCACGGTAGCTTCGCCGTTGAAGCCCAGCGACATGTTCAGCAGCGCTTGGCAGCTGCCCTGCACGTGTATGCTGCCGCCGGTGGGCTGGTAGACGCGGTTCAGGACTCGCAGCAGCGTGCTCTTGCCGGCGCCGTTGCGGCCAAGGATCGCGACCCGGTCGCCCTCGCGGATGTCGAGGTCGACTTCATCGAGAAGTCGCGCCAGTCGGCGCTGTGGCGGGTCGAAAGCGGCGCCGAGAATCATCCCGGCCCAGCCGGTGGCGGGGCGCTCCCGCTGCAGGAACACGGGAACGTCTAGGCTGACTTGGCGAGCGAGGATTCTGGCCGTCATGTCAGATCCACAGGGGCACAAAGCGCGCGTAGCGCCGATAAAGCAGCGTCGCGAGCAGCAGGCCGCCCGCCGTCGACACTCCCACCACCCACAGGCTCACCGGCTGTACGGCGGAGCCCACGATGGGACCGCGGAACACCTCGACGAAGTGGTAGAGCGGGTTGAACAACATCAGCTTCGCCCGGATGCTGCCCTCGGGTACTGATTCCGGGTACCAGATGATCGGCGTGAGCAGGAACAGGAACATCGACACGGTTGCCAACGCTTGCCCGAAGTCGACGAAACGCGCGCCGACCAGCGCGAAGGCCACGCTGATCCAGAAGGCGTTGAGGTAGATCAGAAGAAGTACCGGCACCGCCAGCAACAGGCCGGCCAAGTTCGCCTGTCCGTACAAGAGCAGCGCCGCCACCACGACCGGCACGGTCATCAGCATGTCGAAAGCCGAGCGCGCCAGCGATTGCAAGACGAAGTCGGTCAGTCGCACGTGGCCATCGAGGATGAACGACTGGTTGGCGGTGAACACGCCGGCACTGCCCACCAGCGCCGATGTCATGGTGCGGAACACCACGATGCCGAGCGAGACATGGACGGCGAACTCGGGGATAGACCGGCCGAACATGCTGGCGAAGAATGCGCCGATGCCGAACACGTACACGATGCCGGGGGCCAGCAGCCACAGCGGCCCCAAGTAAGACTTGCGCGAACGCACCAGGATGTCGAGCCAGCTCGACAGTGCCCAGAAACCGGGATTGCGGAAGCTCTCGGCGAGGTCACGCCACAGCCGCCGCGTCGGCGGCAACGGCTCGGCATCGTTGCCTGCGATGGCCCCATCCATCGAAGACGTCACGAAAGCGCCGCGGCAACGTCCGCGCGCAGGTCAAGGATGTTCTCCACCCCCACACTCAACCGCACCAGATCGTCGCCGATCCCCAGCCGCGCCCGCGTCTCCACCGGCACCGATGCATGCGTCATCACCGCCGGGTGGTTGACCAGGCTTTCCACGCCGCCCAGCGATTCGGCCAGGGTGAACAGCCGCGTGCGTTCGCAGAAGCGCTTCGCTGCCTCGAGACCGCCCTTGACGCGGAACGAGACCATGCCGCCGAAGCCGTCCATCTGGCGCCTGGCCAGTGCGTGCTGCGGGTGCGAGGCCAGGCCCGGGTAGATCACGTCCTGCACCGCATCGTGGGCCTGCAGGAACTCGGCGATCGCCTGCGCATTCTCGCAATGCGCCTTCATGCGCAGGTGCAGGGTCTTGAGGCCGCGCAGGGCGAGGAAACTGTCGAACGGCCCCTGCACGGCGCCGGCCGAGTTCTGCAGGAACGCCATGCGTTCGGCCAGGTCGGCGTCGTCGCCGACCACGACCATGCCGCCGACCATGTCCGAGTGGCCATTGAGGTACTTGGTCGCCGAGTGCATCACCAGGTCGGCACCGTGTTCGAGCGGACGCTGCAGGATCGGCGAGGCGAAGGTGTTGTCGACCACGACCAGCGCACCGTGCCGGCGCGCGATCGCGGCGATCGCGGCGATGTCCACGATCTTCAGCAGCGGGTTGGTCGGCGTCTCGATCCACACCAGCTTGGTCCTGGCCGTCAGCGCGGCCTCGAACGCCGCCGGATCGGTCATGTCGACGAAGCTGAAATCCAGCCCGGCGCTGCGCCTGCGCACGCGCTCGAACAGGCGGAAGCTGCCGCCGTACAGGTCGTCCATCGCCAGGACGTGGTCGCCGCTGTCCATCAACTCCAGGATCGTCGCGGTCGCCGCCATTCCCGAGCCGAAGGCGAACCCCCGGCTGCCGCCCTCCAGGCCGGCGACGCCACGTTCATAGGCGAAGCGGGTGGGATTGTGGGTGCGCGAGTACTCGAATCCCTGGTGCACCCCCGGGCTCGACTGCGCGTAGGTCGATGTGGCGTAGATCGGCGGCATCACGGCGCCGGTCGAGGGGTCGGGCGCCTGACCGGCGTGGATCGCCTTGGTGCCGAGCCCCCAGCCGGCCGCGTCGCCCGCCTCGCGGGGGTCCTTCATGTCGCTGAATCCATTGAATTCCGGGGCCGGGATTCTAGCATCGCGGGCCGCCGGAACCCGGGTCTCACTGGACCCGCCTTCGCAGCCAGTTCAGCAGGTCGATCCGGGTGATCAGGCCCAGGAAACGAGCCCCGTCGACCACGATCGCGACATGGCCGCGGTCGAACACAGGCAGCAGGGATTCGACCGGCGATTTGACGTCGAGGATGTCGAGCTTGCGCACCATCGCGGTCGAGACCGGATCGCGGAACCTGGCCTCGTCGCCGTAGACATGCAGCAGCACGTCGCTCTCGTCGAGGATGCCGACGATGCTGTCCCCGTCCATGACCGGCAGCTGCGAGATCTCGTACAGCTTCATTCGCTGGTAGGCGGTCACCAGCAGGTCGCCGGGGGCCAGCACCACGGTATCGCGCTGGGAGTACGGCCGCAGGATCAGGTCGCGCAGGTCGCCGTGCTGCTCACGCTCGATAAAGCCGTTGTCCAGCATCCAGTAGTCGTTGTAGAGCTTGGACAGGTACTTGTTGCCGGTGTCGCAGACGAACACCAGTACCTTCTTCGGCGTGGTCTGCTCGCGGCACCAGCGCAGGGCCGCCGCCAGCAGCGTGCCGGTGGAGGAGCCGCCGAAGATCCCTTCCTTCTGCAGCAGTTCGCGCGCGGCAAGGAAACTCTCCTTGTCGGGAATGGCATAGGCCTTCTTCACCCGGGAGAAATCGGAGATCGAGGGCAGGAAATCCTCGCCGATGCCCTCGACCATCCAGCTGCCCGACTTCTCGCTGAGACTGCCCTCGTTGATGTACTCGGCCAAAATCGAGCCCACCGGATCGGCCAGCACCATCTCCACATCGGGGGCATGCTCGGCGAAGCAGCGCGACAGGCCGGTCATCGTGCCGGAACTGCCGCAGCCGAACACGATCGCGTCCAGCCCGCCGACCTCCGCCATCTGGCGCAGGATCTCAGGGCCGGTCCCGTGCTCGTGGGCGGCCGGGTTGTCCGGGTTGCCGAACTGGTTGATGAAATAGGCCCCGGGCGTTTCCGCGGCGATGCGGGCGGCCAGGTCCTGGTAGTACTCCGGATGCCCCTTGGCCACGTCGGACCGCGTGAGCACCACCTCGGCGCCCATCGCCTTGAGGTTGAAGATCTTCTCCCGGCTCATCTTGTCCGGGACCACGAGGATCAGGCGATAGCCCTTCTGCTGGGCGACCAGGGCCAGGCCGATGCCGGTATTGCCGGCCGTCCCCTCGACCAGGGTGGCGCCCGGCTGCAGCTCGCCGCGCGCCTCGGCCGCCTCGATCATCTTCAGGCCGATGCGGTCCTTGATCGATCCGCCCGGGTTCTGGCTCTCGAGCTTGAAGTAGAGCTCGCAGGGGCCGGCATCCAGCCGCCGTGCCTTGACGATGGGGGTCTCGGCGATGAGTTCGAGTACGGAGGAATGGATCGTCATGCGGATCGCTGCGCCTGGAAAGGGCCGATTATCGCACCCGTCGCGCCCTCCGCCGGCCGTGCGGCGGACAGTTCACGGGCGGCGGCGACCGACGAGGATGGCTGCCGCCGCCCGTGACTTCCAAGCTCGTCAGTGCTGCAGCAGGTCGTAGAGGCGGGTCAGACGGTCCTTCGCGGCGAGTTTTTCGCGCTTCATGAGCGACAGGGTGGTCTCGTCGATCGGGAGTACGCCGAGTTCGGCATCGAGCACTTTCTTGTCCAGCTCCTTGTGGCGCTGGTAGAGCTGCTTGAACTCGGGATGGCCCTTGATCAGCTTGTCGAGTTCCGCCTGGGGTTGCCCTTCGAACATGGAAATCCTCCTGCGAACATGCGAACGCCCCGGCCGGTGAGGGCACGGGGCGTCGTCGGGGGTACAAACCGGACGCGGGGCGGATCCCGCTGCCACGGCCCACTGGCGGCCTGGGTGGCCGGGGGTGGGCGCCTGTGTCGGGATCGGCTCGGTCATCGGTCTGGCTCAGTCGCCAGACGGCCGGGAACGAATTCGACCGCCTGGAGCACCGACCCTACTCCTCCCGGCCGAGGGCGACAAGGGCAGTTCCGCCGGAAGCCGGCTGCAGCCGTCACGAAACCGGCGCACACACCGGGAAGGTTCAGAAAGCTCAAGGGATCCGGCTGCGTCCGAACGCCCATCCGGCGCCGCAAGCCATTGATTTACCTGTCTTTTCGCCAACCAGTCAAGGGGATTCTGGCGGCGACTCGAGGCTGCGCATCAGTTCTTCCTCCTGACGCTTGAGCTCGGCGGCGCGCTGCCGGGCCGCGCGCAGGCGGGCGGCCTCACGGGACGAAACGCCCTGCAGCACGGTTTCGGCCTCCTGGCGGGCCAGCGATTCGGCTTCCGCCGCTTCGCGCAGGCGGGCGGCCTCTTCGGCCTGGATCTGGGCCTGGATGCGCAGGCGCTCGGCTTCCTGGCGAGCCCGCGCGGCCTCGCGGCGGCTGGCCTCCAGCAACAGATCGGCGCGCTCGCGCTCGATCCGGTCGACCTCGCGCCGGGCGAGTTCGGCCTGCACCGCCACCTCGGCGGTCTCGACGCGCCACTGCGCAACTTCGAGCGCGGCGGGGCGGGCGCGACTGCGGGCAGCTGCCAGTGCCTGCACCGCCTGCCGCGCCTGCAGGCGCTCGAGCGAGGCCAGCGTATTGCGCGCCGGGTCGGCATCGATGGCCACCAGGCGCTGGGTCAGGCCGGCCGCCTCGGGATCGTCCCCGGTCTGCGCCTGCACCAGCGGCAGGGCGAGCAGCAAGGACAGGCAGGCGATGCCGCGCAGGCTCGTCTTCATGGCGTTTCCTCCAGCCGCAGGCGCTGGCGCAGGTCGACCACCTCGGCGCGTCGCTGCTCGAGTTCGGCACGCACCGCGGCCTCGCGGCTGCGCGCGGTCGCCAGGTCGGCGAGCGCGGCCGAGCGCAACGCCAGGTCGCGCGCCTCGCCCTCGCGGCGCTCGGCCATCGCGGCCTGCGCCTGGGCCAGCAGGCTGCCGGCGCGCGCCAGTTCATCGCCTGCGTACTGTTCGGCATCCGCATCCGAGGCACGCGACACGGCCTGCCGCGCACTGGCGAGCTCGGCGGTCGGCGGGGGCGTCGTGGCGCAAGCCGTGAGCGCCAGCACGCATCCGCATGCCAGTGCCTGCAGCGTGGTCCTGAAGTATGCGAAGCTTGTCGCCATTGGGGGGCCGTGCCGTCTACGGGGTGCGCGGCCATTGTCGACAGCCTTCGCCCGATGCGCAACGGTCGGGGCGGGCCATTGGGGATCGGTACATGGACATCGGCTATTTCCTGAAGCTGATGGCGGAAAAGAACGCGTCGGACATGTTCCTGACCACCGGCGCGCCGGTGTACATCAAGGTCGAGGGCAAGCTCTACCCGCTCGGCAACACCGGCCTGCCCCCCGGCATGGTCAAGAAGATCGCCTATTCGCTGATGGACGAGGGCCAGGTGCCCCAGTTCGAGCGCGACCTCGAGCTCAACATGGCGATCTCGCTGCACGATTCCGGCCGCTTCCGCGTCAACGTGTTCAAGCAGCGCGGCGAAGTGGGCATGGTGATCCGCGCCATCCGCAGCACGATCCCGACCATCGAGGAACTGCAGCTGCCGCAGGTGCTCAAGGACATCATCATGGCCCCGCGCGGGCTGGTGCTGATCGTGGGTTCCACCGGCTCGGGCAAGTCGACCTCGCTGGCCTCGATGATCGACTACCGCAACAGCACGACCTCGGGCCACATCCTCACCATCGAGGATCCGATCGAATACCTGCACAGGCACAAGAAGTCGATCGTCAACCAGCGCGAGGTCGGCCTCGACACCCACGCCTTCCACAATGCGCTCAAGAACGCGATGCGCGAGGCGCCGGACGTCATCCTGATCGGCGAGATCCTCGACGCGACGACGATGGAGGCGGCCATCGCCTTCGCCGAGACCGGCCACCTGTGCCTGGCCACCCTGCACTCCAACAACGCCGACCAGACCATCGAGCGCATCCTCAACTTCTTCCCCGAGGCCGCGCACAAGAACGTGCTGATGAACCTGGCGCTGAACCTGCGCGCGGTGGTCTCGCAGCGCCTGGTGGTGGGCGTGGACGGCCGCCGGCTGCCGGCCACCGAGGTGTTGATCAACACCCCGATGATCCGCGACCTGCTGCGCCGCGGCCAGGTGCACGAGATCAAGCAGGCGATGGAGGAGTCGCTCGAGGACGGCATCGAGAGTTTCGACCAGTGCCTGTTCCGCCTGTACAAGGAAGGCCGCATCGAGCGCGAGACCGCCCTGCGCGCGGCCGACTCGCGCGAAGGCCTGGACCTGAAGTTCCGGCTCTCGGAGGGCGGCACCGGCGAGCACGACCCCTACGCGGACGTGTTCGGCACGGGCTGAGTCTTCGGGCGCCTGTCGCCCACACGCTCGCCGCGCGCAGCCGCGACCGGGGAATCGTCAGGGCTGCAGTGGCGCGTCCGGCTGGCGGTCGGGCGCGGCGTCGCGGAAGGCGGCCAGCTCCATGCAGGCCTGCTCCACCGCCACGATCGTGGGGTAACGCGCCATGTCCACGCCGAAGCGGCGCGCGTTGTAGACCTGCGGCACCAGGCAGCAGTCGGCGATGGTGGGAGTGAATCCGTCGCAGAACGTGCCGGTGGCCGGATGGCCCTCCAGCAGCGCCTCGAAGGCGTCGAAACCTTCCATGATCCAGTGCCGGGTCCAGGTGTCGCGCTCCGCCTGCGGCACGTTCCACTCGCCCTCCAGGTAGCGCATCACCCGCAGGTTGTTGAGCGGGTGGATGTCGGTGGCCACCAGTTGCGCCAGCGCGCGCACCCGCTGGCGCTCGCGCGAGGTGCTGGGCAGCAGCGGCGTATCCGGCCAGACCTCGTCGACGTATTCGAGGATGGCCAGCGACTGGCGGAACATGCGCTGCCCATGCTGCAGCACAGGCACCAGCTTCTGCGGATTGGTGGCCGCGAACGCAGGCGAGAGCTGCTCGCCGCCGTCGCGCAGCAGATGCACCGGGACGGTCTCGTAGGCCAGCCCCTTGATGTTGAGGCCGATCCGCACCCGATAGGCCGCGCTCGAGCGCCAGTAGGAATACAGCCGCAGTTCTTCGCTCACGCCCGACGCCCCCAGTCACTGTTCACGATGCACGCATCCCCGCGCGCCCGCATTGCTCCGCGCACGTGCGCCGCAACGGCCCGGCGTGGCGCCCGGCCATCCCCACGCCCGCGCCGGGCCCGCCCGGCAGGCCATCGTGGACCGGCGCGCATGAGGTCCGCACGCCACCCGTCGCGTCAGTCCCCCGCCCGTCAGGGCGCGGCGTGGCGCTCGATCCGCTGCTCGATCGCGCCGAAGATGCTGCGCCCCTCGCCATCGAGCATCTCGATCCGCACGCTGTCGCCGAAGGACAGGAACGGGGTGACCGGCTTGCCCGTCTCCAGCGCTTCGACGGTGCGTTTTTCCGCGAAGCACGAGGCGCCAAGCGATGTGTCCTGGTTGGCGATGGTCCCCGAACCAACGAGAGTTCCGGCCGAAAGCGGACGCGTCCGCGCCGCGTGCGCCACCAGCTGGGCGAAATCGAACTGCATGTCCACGCCCGCCTCGGGAGCCCCGAACCATGCGCCGTTGACGTGGGTGACCAGGGGAAGGTGCAGCTTGTTGTCGCGCCAGGCCTCGCCGAGCTCGTCGGGAGTGACGAATACCGGCGAAAGCGCCGAGCGCGGCTTGGACTGCAGGAAACCGAAGCCCTTGGCCAGTTCGGCCGGGATCAGGTTGCGAAGGCTGACGTCGTTGACCAGGCCGACGAGCTGGATATGGGCGGCCGCCTGCTCCGGCGTGACCGCCATCGGCACATCGCCGGTGACCACCACGATCTCGGCTTCCAGATCGATGCCGTAATCCTCGCTGGTGACCCGCACCGGATCGCGCGGGCCGAGGAAGCCGGCACTGGTGGCCTGGTACATCAGCGGGTCGGTGTAGAAGCTCTCGGGCACCTCGGCGCCGCGCGCGCGGCGCACGCGCTCGACGTGCGGCAGGTAGGCGCTGCCGTCGACGAATTCGTAGGCGCGCGGCAGCGGCGCGGCCAGGGCATTGTGCTCCAGCTCGAACACGCCATCGGCATCGCCGCTTTCCAGCGAACCGGCCAGTGCATTGAGGCGTGGCGCCGCGTTGTCCCAGTCTTCCAGGGCGCGCTGCAGGGTGGGCGCGATGCCGGCCGCGCGGACGGCGCGGGTCAGGTCGCGCGAGACGACCACGAGGGTGCCGTCGCGGCCGCCTTCCTTCAGTGAACCGAGTTTCATGCCTGCTCCGGACCGTTTCGTGATTTCAATTGTAACCAGCCGCCCCGCTGCACGGGTCCGCCGACCTGCCTGCCGCGCGGGCACCCGCGCGTCCAACGCGTGTATCGAATGACGGACGCGGCGGGCGAGGCGGAAGCCGCGCGGCCGGATCGGGTTCAGTCGTCGCCCTGGAACGCGCCGGCGCGGAAGGTCAGCACCAGGGTGTCGCGATGGCCCGGCACGTCGTCGGACTCCGGCTGGATCGGGGTGGATTCATGGATCACCCGGGCATCGTCCAGGAACAGCAGGGACCAGGGCTCGAGCAGGGTGAAACGCTGGCCGTCCGGCCCCTGGGCCTGGAACACCCGGGTCTCGCCGCCCTTGATGCGGTGGCGGCCGACCAGGATGACGGCGACGAAGTCGACCCCGTCGCGGTGCGCCCCTTCGGGCGTCGGCCGGCCGATGCCGTCGGCGGTGTCGATGCGGAACTGGTGCGCCTCAACGTACCAGGGCTGCTGCCCGCGCAAGGCGGAACACCAGCGCCCCAGCCCGCACAGCAACGAGGTCCAGGCGGGCGCGGCGATGGTCGCCGGCGCGATCGGTTCGAACATGCGCAACATCCCGCCATGCAGCGCGTTGTAATCCAGCGATTGCCAGTGGGCGCGATGCGGCACCTGCTGCAGCCGATCCGCATCGACCACGAAGCATGAGTGGCGACGGCTGCGGTAGCGCCCGCCATCGCGCAGATAGGCGTCGGGGGGCAGCTCGTCCCAGCCCGGGACGAGCGCCTCCAGATCGGCGGGGTCCGCCTGCGCCAGCGAAGCGACCACGGGCGAAGGCAGCACGGCGAAGCCGCGCGTGCGCATGTCGTCCAGGACGCTGCCCGCGTCGGACAGGTGCGGAAGGAAGGGGGCCGTCATGGGCGGATTCTAGCGTGCGGAGCGCTGCACGCAGGACGGCGCCGGGTATCCGGTAAGCAGCCAGGAAGGCGTGCCCCGCCGGCACCATGGTCGACGCCTGGCCGGCGCCTGCCCCGCTCCGCGCACGGGAGCGCAAACGAAAAAACCCGCCTTGCGGCGGGTCTTTCGTGGATCTGGCAGCCCCGGATGGATTCGAACCACCGAATGCCTGAGTCAGAGTCAGGTGCCTTACCGCTTGGCGACGGGGCTATGGAGCGGATTGTAACGCCATCGCGGGGCGATGGCGTCGATACGGCATTAACGCTTGGAGAACTGCGTGGCGCGGCGAGCCTTGTGCAGGCCGACCTTCTTGCGCTCGACCTCGCGCGCGTCGCGGGTCACGAACCCGGCCTTGCGCAGTTCGGTCTTCAGCGTTTCGTCGTACTCGACCAGGGCGCGGGCGATGCCCAGGCGGATCGCACCGGCCTGGCCGGTGGTGCCGCCGCCGGTGGCGGTGACGAGGATGTCGAAGGTCTCGGTGTTCTTGGTCAGCTCCAGCGGCTGGCGCACGATCATGCGCGCGGTCTCGCGGCCGAAGAACTCGTCCAGCGGACGGCCGTTGACGGTGATGTTGCCGCTGCCCTTGCGCAGGAACACGCGGGCGGTGGAGGACTTGCGACGGCCGGTGCCGTAGTTCTGGGTGGTAGCCATCGTTTAGATATCCAGGGGCTGGGGCTGCTGGGCGGCGTGCGGGTGCTCGGCACCCTTGTACACCTTGAGCTTGCGGTACATGGCGCGGCCGAGGGTGTTCTTCGGCAGCATGCCCTTGACCGCGATCTCGATCACGCGCTCGGGGTGGCGCTCCAGCGCCTGGGCCAGGGTCTCGGTCTTGAGATTGCCGATGTGGCCGGTGAAGCGGTGGTAGAGCTTGTCGGTCAGCTTCTTGCCGGTCACCGCGATCTTCTCGGCGTTGATCACGACCAGATAGTCGCCGGTATCGACGTGCGGGGTGTAGACGGGCTTGTGCTTGCCGCGGAGGCGGCGCGCGAGTTCGGAACTCAGGCGGCCCAGCGTCTTGCCGGTGGCGTCGACGAGATACCAGTCGCGCTGGACGGTCTCGGACTTGGCAGTAAAGGTCTTCATCTAAAATGACTCCGGGCGGGTGCCTGGTCGGGCTGGTTCCGGGATCCGGAACGTCGCCTCGCGTTGTGGGGTTGGAACACAGAAGCGGAATTCTAGCCCGCTGCCTGGCCGCATGCAAGTCATCGCCCCTTCGCGCTGGCGTCGGGCTGCACCACGCGCCACCATGGACGGCCCGCCCGGCCCCACCCGGAGATCCACCATGCCCGACACCCCCGCCTCCACGCTCCCGGCCACCCTTCCCGCTCCACCCCGTGGCGCGCCACGTCGGCTGAACCCGCTCGACCGGGTCCTGGTCGAGGCGCAGCGGGCGCTGGAGACCGTGCTCGGCCAGCCCACGGCCGTCCGCGCCAATCCGGCCGGCGCCACTCCGGATGCCGCCCTGTCGCCCGGCGAGCGCCGCCACGCCGCGGGTCTGATGCGGATCAACCACGTTGGCGAGGTCTGCGCGCAGGGCCTGTACTTCGGCCAGGCCGCGGTGGCGCGCGAGGCCGCCACCCGCGAGCACCTGCTGGAAGCGGCCCAGGAGGAGACCGACCACCTGGCCTGGTGCGCCGACCGCCTGCGCGAACTCGACAGTCGCCCGAGCGTGTTCAATCCGCTGTGGTACGGCGGCAGCTACGCCCTGGGGGTGCTGGCCGGCCTGCGCGGCGACGGCTGGAACCTCGGCTTCGTGGTCGAGACCGAGCGCCAGGTCGAGGCGCACCTGGACGAACACCTGCAGACGCTGCCGGATGCGGACCGGCGCAGCCGCGAGATCCTGCAGCAGATGAAGCTGGACGAGGCCCGCCACGCGGTCAACGCCGAGATGGCGGGCGCCCGGATCCTGCCGCAGCCGATTCCCAGCCTGATGGCCGGCGCCTCCAGGCTGATGAAGACGGTGGCCTACCGGCTGTGAGTCGCCGGACGGGCGGCTGCTGATCCACAACGCAAAGGCCCCGCTTCCGCGGGGCCTTCTGCTTCACGAGACCGCTGTTTCGAGCCGCCAGCGCCACACGCGCCGGGGTTCAATCGAGCAGGTTGCGACCGTGGTAGAGCTCTTCGATCTCGCGCTTGAGCCGCGCCTCGATCTTCATGCGCTCCTTGAACGACAGATTGCGCGCCTTTTCCTCGAACAGGTACTGGTCGAGGTCGAAGTCCTTCAGGTGCATCTTGGTGTGGAAGATGTTTTCCTGGTAGACGTTGACGTCGAGCATCTCGTAGCGCGACTTGATGTTCTTGGCCAGGAAGTCCTGGATCGAGTTGATCTTGTGGTCGATGTAGTGCTTCTTGCCCTTGATGTCGCGGGTGAAGCCGCGCACCCGGTAGTCCATCACCACGATGTCGGACTCGAGGCTCTCGATCAGGTAGTTCAGCGCCTTCAGCGGCGAGATCACCCCGCAAGTCGACACGTCGATGTCGGCGCGGAAGGTCGCGATGCCGTTGTCCGGGTGGGTTTCCGGATAGGTGTGGACGGTGATGTGCGACTTGTCCAGGTGCGCGACCACGGCGTCGGAGATCAGCTCCTTGCCGGCATCCTTCTTGTCGATCACCGGCTCCTCGGAGATGAGGATGGTCACCGACGCGCCCTGGGGATCGTAGTCCTGGCGGGCGATGTTGAGGATGTTGGCGCCGATGATCTCGGCGACGTCGCTCAGGATCTGGGTCAGGCGATCGGCATCGTACTGCTCGTCGATGTACTCGATATAGCGCCGACGCTCGTCCTCCGACGCCGCATAGCAGACGTCGTAGATATTGAACGACAAGGACTTGGTGAGGTTGTTGAAGCCCTGGAGCTTCAGGCGAGGCAACGGCTTGACCACGTCGGACGGTCCCCGGTCGGGCGGACGAAGGGCGGAATTATGGGGCAAAGCGGGTGACCGTGGGGGCAAGATGTTTGCTCGCGGGACACGGACGGCCTAATCTCGGCGCTTCCCCCGTTCCCCCCTGCATGAAACCAAGCCCTGTGGCCCTGATCAGCAGCTATCGCCGCCCTGCCCACCCGATGGCGCCGTCTCCCGCGACCATCGAACGCTTCCTCGCCCACTGCCACCGTCGGCGCTACCCGCCGCGTACCGAGGTGTTCCGGCCCGGCGACCCCGCCGGCACCCTGTATTACGTCATCAGCGGCTCGGTCAGCATCATCACCGAGGAGGACGATGGCCGCGAGCTGGTGCTTGGTTACTTCGGCAACGGCGAGTTCGTGGGCGAGATGGGCCTGTTTATCGAAACCGATGTGCGCGAGGTGATCCTGCGCACCCGCGTGCCGACGGAACTGGCCGAGATCAGCTACGAGCGGCTGTACCAGCTGTTCGACGGCACCCTCGCCAACGACGCCACCTCGATCATGTACGCGATCGGCGCTCAGCTGTCGCGCAGGCTGCTGGACACCAGCCGCAAGGCCGGTCGCCTGGCTTTCCTGGACGTGACCGACCGCATCATCCGGACCCTGCACGACCTGACCCGCGAACCGGAGGCCATGAGCCATCCCGAAGGGACGCAGCTGCGCGTGTCGCGGCAGGAGCTGGCGCGGCTGGTGGGGTGTTCGCGCGAGATGGCCGGCCGGGTCCTCAAGAAGCTGCAGATCGACGGCAAGCTGCACGCGCGCGGCAAGACCATCGTGCTGTACGGCACCCGATGAGCGGTGGCCCGTTCGCGCAACGCGGCGACCTGCCGGACGCCGATCTGCGCAGCGCGGGCCTGATCGACGCCGACGACGTCGCCGCCCTGCTCTGCGAGCTGGGCTATCCCTGCGACGTGGAAGACGCCGCCCGCCGGATCCGCACCATCCTGGACAACGACCGCCAGGCCCTGGTGGTGGCACGGGTGGATGGCGCGGTCGCCGGTCTGGTGGCGCTGGATTTCATGTATTACCTGCCGCTGGACACGGTCACCTGCCGCATCACGGCCCTGGTGGTGAGCGCATCCGCCCGCGGCCAGGGCCTGGGCAGGCAGCTGCTGCGCGAGGCCGAGCGTCGCGCGCGCCGCGGCGGCGCCGCGCGGCTGGAGCTGTCCAGCGGCTCGCAGCGCGCCGACGCGCACGCGTTCTACCGCGCCTGCGGGTTCAGCGACGGGACGGTGCGATTCATCAAGCGGATGGGCGACGCCTAGGCGCGATTGCGATCAGCGGGGCCCGGCCACGGGCTCGCCGCCCCGCTGCCGGCAGCCCCAGTTGAGGATCGGCGTGCCGGGCGCCAGGGTGCGACGGAACATGGACTCGCTGCCGCGCTTGGGGTTGACCACCACAGGAGACTTCGCCGCCACCAGCAGCGGCAGGTCGGCGCTGGAGTCGGAATAGGCGATATCGATCGCGCCCAGGCCCTGCTCGCGCAGCATCCGCATCTTCTCCTCGGCATGGCAGTGGCGCACGGCGACGATCGCGCCCAGCCGCGGGCCGACCTGGGTGCCGATCACCGGCACCGCCTCGTGCGCGACGAAGGCCAGGATCGCGCGCGCAAGTTCGGGCGGCGCTCCGGTGGCGATCACCACGCGGTCGCCCGATTCGCGATGGCGGTGCAGCACCTCGAGCGCCACCGGCAGCAGGCGCTCGCGGATCTGCGCCTCGTGGCCGGCCACATAGCGGTCGATGGCATCGTCCAGGGTGCGCGGGCCCGGCATGCCGACCGTGCCGATCCACACGTAGCCGGAAATGCCGTAGCGGCGGGTGGGCAGGAAGGCGACCATCGGCCCCAGCACCGGCGTGGCCAGCAGCGCCAGCCCGGTGCGCCACCAGCTGCGGCGGATCAGCCAGGCGAACAGGTGGCTGCCCGAATCGCCATCGTAAAGCGTGTGGTCGAAGTCGAAGACCACCAGCGGCCGCGCGGGGTCGGGTGCCGCGCTCATGCCGCGAAGAACAGGCTGCGCAGCGCCAGCCCCGGATCGGGCGCGCGCATGAAGGCTTCGCCCACCAGGAAGGCCTCGACGCCGGCGGCGCGCATGCGCGCCACATCCGCAGCGGTATGGATCCCGCTCTCGGTCACCAGCCGCCGATCGCGCGGCACCGCGGCCCGCAGCGACAGCGTGGTGTCGAGCGAGACCTCGAAGCTGCGCAGGCTGCGGTTGTTGATGCCCAGCAGCGGCGCCGGCACCTGGATCGCGCGCTCGAGTTCGTCGATGTCGTGGACCTCCACCAGCACGTCCAGTCCCGACTCCATGGCGATGCCCGACAGTTCGGCCAGTTGCCCGTCGGACAGCGCGGCCACGATCAGCAGGATGCAGTCGGCGCCCAGCGCGCGCGCCTCGTGCACCTGGTAGGCGTCGATGGTGAAGTCCTTGCGCAGCACCGGCAGCGCGCAGGCCGCGCGCGCCTGCTGCAGGTAGGCGTCGGCGCCCTGGAAGAAATCCATGTCGGTCAGCACCGACAGGCAGGCCGCGCCGCCGGCCTCGTAGCTGCGCGCGATCTGCGCGGGCTGGAAGTCGGGGCGGATCACGCCCTTCGACGGGCTGGCCTTCTTGACCTCAGCGATCACGGCCGGCGCGCCGGCGGCGATCTTCGCCTCGATGGCGGCGGCGAAGCCGCGCGCAGGTGGCATGTCGGCGGCCAGCGCGCGCATCTGCGCCAGCGGGCGCTCCATGGCGCGCGCGGCGATCTCCTCGCTCTTCCGCGCGAGGATTTTCTGCAGGATGTCGTCGCGACGCGGGAGCGTCGGGCGCAACAGGTGGTTCAAGACATCGGTCCTCGTTGTTCGCCGGCCCGCGGGCAGCAGGGGCACATGATCGCAGGATCGCGGGGCCGGGCGCGAATCCGCGGCTGTTCAGCGGACCGGACCGGCCGCGCCGCCCTCGCGGTCCCAGCCGTAGGCGCGCTCGACGCGCGCCACCCGCAGCTCGAAGTGCCGATACCACTCGGCGCGGCCGCGCTCGCGCGCCGCGGTGTGCTCGGCGTGGCGGCGCCAGGCCAGGATCGCCTCCTCGCTGTCCCAGTAGGCCACGGTGATGCCGAAGCCATCGGCGCCACGGGTGGATTCGACGCCGAGGAAGCCCGGCTGCTGGCGCGCCAGCTCCACCATCCGCTCGGCGGTTTCGCCGTAGCCGTTGTCGACCTCGGTGCGCTGGGCGCTGAAGATCACCGCGTAATACGGCGGAGGCGGCAATCGGGCGAAGGTATCGGACTCCATGACGGTCTCCCTGGCTGCGGCACGGCCCACGTGCACGCGCGCGAAAAGGTCAGGCGGCGGCCAGCCTCTGGGTGGCGGCGACGAACTCGCCAAGCTTGCGCAGCGCAGCGCCGGAACCGATCGCCTCGCGCGCCAGCCCGATGCCTTCGGCGATCGAGTTCGCCACGCCGGCTACGTACAGCGCCGCGCCGGCATTGAGCGCCACGATCTCCAGCGGCAGCCCGGCTTCGCCGCGCAGCGCGCCGAGCAGCATCTGCTTCGATTCGGTGGCGTCGGCCACGCGCAGGTTGCGGCTGGCCGCCATCGAGATGCCGTAATCCTCCGGATGGATCTCGTACTCGCGCACCACTCCGTCGCGCAGCTCGCCCACCAGGGTGGCCGCGCCGAGCGAGATCTCGTCCATGCCATCCCGGCCCCAGACCACCAGCGCGCGCTCGGTGCCGAGTTCCTTCAGCACGCGCACCTGGATGCCGACCAGGTCTGGATGGAACACGCCCATCAGCACGCTGGGCGCGCCGGCCGGATTGGTGAGCGGCCCGAGGATGTTGAAGATGGTGCGCACGCCCATCTCGCGCCGGACCGGCGCCACCGCCTTCATCGCCGGATGGTGGATCGGCGCGAACATGAAGCCGGCGCCGACCTCGTCGATGCATCGCGCCACCTGCGCCGGTTGCAGCTCGATCGCTGCGCCCAGCGCTTCCAGGGCATCGGCGCTGCCTGACTTCGACGACACGCTGCGGTTGCCGTGCTTGGCCACGCGTGCGCCGGCGGCGCTCGCCACGAACATGCTCGCGGTGGAGATGTTGAAGGTATGCGAGCCATCGCCACCGGTGCCGACGATATCGACCAGATGACTGCGGTCGGGCACCTCGACCGGGCGCGAGAGCTCGCGCATCACCTTGGCGGCGGCGGCGATCTCGTCCACGGTCTCCTTCTTGACCCGCAATCCGGTGAGGATCGCCGCGGTCATCACCGGCGAGACCTCGCCGCGCATGATCTGGCGCATCAGGTCGATCATCTCGTCGTGGAAGATCTCGCGATGCTCGATGGTCCGCTGCAGGGCGGCCTGGGAGGTGATGGTCATGTCGGAGCCGTAACGGGGGTCGTGGTGGATGGTTCGCGGTGTGCGGGCCTGGCGCCGATTGCGCGGCCCGCTCGCATGCGCAAGGCGCTTCAGCGTTCCAGGAAGTTCTTCAGCAGCGCGTGCCCATGCTCGGTCAGGATCGACTCCGGATGGAACTGGACGCCTTCGACCGGGTACTCGCGGTGGCGCAGACCCATGATCTCCTCGACCGAACCGTCCTCGTGCTCGGTCCACGCGGTGACCTCCAGCGCCGCCGGCAGCGAGTCGCGCTCGACCACCAGCGAGTGGTAGCGCGTGGCCTCGTAGCCATCGGGCAGGTTGGCGAACACGCCCTGGCCCCGGTGGCGGATCGGCGAGGTCTTGCCGTGCATGATCCGCCCCGCGCGCACCACCTTGCCCCCATAAGCCTGGCCGATGCTCTGGTGGCCGAGGCACACGCCGAGGATCGGCACGCGCGCGCCCAGCGCCTCGATCACGCCCACCGACACGCCCGCCTCGTTCGGCGTGCACGGTCCCGGCGAGATCACGATGCGTTCGGGCGCCAGCGCGTCGATCTCCGACACCGTCAGCTCGTCGTTGCGCACCACCTTCACCTCGGCGCCCAGCGCCTGCAGGTACTGCACGAGGTTCCAGGTGAAGCTGTCGTAGTTGTCGATCATCAGCAGCATGGGGCGTTCCGCCAGCAGGAATATCGCGTACAGGTGTCCGGAGGGTTTGCCGGGGGCGCCGGCGGCATGATGGCCAATGACAGGGCAATCCGGGCGCTCCGCGCTTCTCCCTGCCAGGTCCCGCGGTGGCGGCCCCGCCCTGCCTGGACAACCGTGGCCCGGGTCCGGCATCGCGCATCGCCCTGACCTGGATCAGGGCAGGCCGCGCGCGCACCACGCACGCTGGCCCACCCTTGCAGAGACACTTCGCCATGACCGACACAGCCGGCAGCGCCGACTACACCGCCCACCCCTTCGACGCCCGCGGCATCGCCCGGCGCTTCCGCCATTCGGCGATCTTCGGAGCGCTTGCCGCGCTCCATCCGGGCGAGGCGATGCGATTCGTCAACGATCACGATCCCCTGCCGCTGCTGGACCAGATCGGGGACCGCTTCGGCGGGAACGTCGAGATCGTCTACCGCCAGCGCGAGCCGGGCGCGATCGTGCTCGACTTCATCGTCCGCGCCTGATCCGCGAGCTTCCCGGCGCTCTTCGCCCAGGCGATAGCGCTGCTCCTGCACGACGGCCTGGCCGCGCTGCCCGGCGCCGCGCCCTGACACGCGCGCGCGCATCGAGGCCTTTCGGGCCGGCCTCATGGCGCCGAAGCTCCGGGCTGCACGCGACCGGCATCGATCGACGCCGCATATGCGGGGTGGTCGTCCAGGCGCAGCATCGACACCGGCTTGCGCAGGCCTGCGATGCCGGCGCCGTAACCGGGATCGGCGTCGATGCCGTCGATCCAGAAGCGCGCCATGTCCGCCACCGGCATGGTCCAGTCGCAGCCGCAGCCGATGTCCTGGCCGAACACGGTGATCCGCTCGTCCACGCCCAGTCCGGCGTAGAACGCCGCCTGGCGTGCACGCATGGCACGGCCATAGGCGGCGAAACCCTCGATCATGGCGGCCTTTTCGGCCTCGTCCAACGGACGCCCGCGCACCCGGGCCACTTCGTCGAAATCGATCATCGAGGCACTCCCGGCGTCGGCCTGGATGGCCGAGCCATGCCAGATCACCACCGCGTCGGCCGGCAGCAGCTTGCGGCGCCCGGCGGGAAACACATAGTTCGCGCAGGACGACGCACAGTAGCCATCGACGCGCACATCCAGCGCATGGCGTCGGACCAGCTCGCCGAGGTCCATGCCCAGCTCGATATCCCCGCCGCCCGAGCCGATGTCCAGCAGGCGGATGCCGCCGGCCGCCAGCAGGTCGCGCACCCGGCCATTGGCCTCCGCGTCCAGCACGCCGCGGTAGACGATGGCATCGCCCTCGCGGCGCACCACAGTGTCTCCCGCGGCCGATGCCGGGGCTGCGGCGGCAACCGCCAGCAGCACGGCCAGCCACGCGACGGCCCGGCGGCCGACCCGACGACGCGCGTCCCGGGGCATCGGCCTCACAGTCCCTTCGCCGCCTGCGCCACTGCGCGGAACAGCGCGCGGCCCTTGTTCATGGTCTCGTCCCATTCCTTCCCCGGATCGGAGTCGAACACGATGCCGGCGCCGGCCTGCACGTGCAGCCGGCCGTCCTGGATCACGGCGGTGCGGATGGCGATCGCGGTGTCGGCGTCGCCGTGCCAGCCGATGTAACCGATCGCGCCGGCGTAGACGTTGCGCTTGACCGGCTCGAGCTCGCGGATGATCTGCAGCGCGCGGATCTTGGGCGCGCCGCTCACGGTGCCTGCGGGGAAGGTCGCACGCAACACGTCGGCGTAGCTCAGCCCATCCTTCAGTCGCCCGGTAACCTCGCTGACGATGTGCATCACGTGGCTGTAGCGTTCGATCACGAAGCGCTCGCCGACCGCGACGCTGTCGGGCTCGGACACGTGCCCCACGTCGTTGCGGCCGAGGTCGATCAGCATCAGGTGCTCGGCGCGCTCCTTGGGGTCGGCCAGCAATTCGGCCTCCAGCGCCAGGTCCTCGTCGTGGGTCTCGCCGCGTGGGCGCGTACCTGCGATCGGCCGCACGGTGACCTCGCCGCCCTGCAGGCGCACCAGGATCTCCGGCGACGAACCCACCACCTGGGTGCCGCCGACGTCGAGGAAGTACATGTACGGCGAAGGGTTCATCGCGCGCAGCGCGCGGTAGACATCCACCGGGCGCGCGTCGAACGGCACGCTCATGCGCTGGCTCAGCACCACCTGGAAAGCATCGCCCGCGGCGATGTAGTCCTTGGCGCGCGCGACCGCATCGATGAAGCCCTCGCGGGTGAATCCGGATTCGAAATGCGCCTCGTCCAGGGCCTCGGGACGCAGGGTTTCGGGATAGCCCGCGCCACCGTGGCGCAGGCGATGCGCCAGGGCATCGAGGCGGCGGTTGGCGCGGGCCCAGGCCTGCGGTTCGCGCGGATCGGCGTGCACCACCAGGTACAGCCGGCCCTTGAGGTTGTCGAAGACCGCGACCTCCTCGCTGAGCATCAGCAGGATGTCGGGCGTGCCCAGTTCATCGGGATTGGCATCGGCGCGCAGGCGCGGCTCGATGTACTCGATGCACTCGAACCCGAACCAGCCGACCAGACCGCCACTGAAGCCTGGCAGGCCGGGCAGGCGCGGAACCGAATGCTCGGCACGCAGGCGCTCGACCTCGGCGAAGGGATCCTCCACCTCACGCGTCTCCACCACTTCCCCGTGTTCGCTGACGCTCAGGGCGTGGCCGCGGAAGCTGAAGACGCGCCGCGCCGGCAGGCCAATGATCGAGTAGCGGCCGAAGCGTTCGCCGCCCTCCACCGACTCGAAGAGATAGGTGTGCGGACCGTCGGCGAGTTTGAGATAGACCGACAGCGGCGTGTCGAGGTCGGACAGGACCTCGCGGACGACGGGGATTCGGGTATGGCCTTCAGCGGCGGAGCGCTGGAACTCTTCTTGCGAGGTCACGCGGCATTTCCTCGGGATGCGGACGGGCGGAGGCGACGGCGGCAGGCCACCATCGCCAGGCTTCGCCGGCGGCAAGGAAATGCGGGAATGCGGACGCGCCCATGGCCATTAATGTAACGGCTTTGCGCGCTGTTTTACACCGCGGACGCGGCCGGCGGCGGCGTGCCGGACGCCGACGCAGGTGGTTGCGAGCGCAACGGACTTCCAGGCGGCAGGTGCATGCGCAGCCGGCGCGGCACGCAGCGGATGCGGAAGTGCGTGGATTCGACGGGTTCGCCATCGAGGTTGAGCGCGAGCGGGGTGTCGGCGCTGATCTCCACCCATTCCAGCCGCACGCGCGTGGCGACCCGGTCGAGTGCCGCAACCTTGCCATCGCTGACCACCGTGCCAAGGGTCGCGGCGATCTCGCCCGACAACTCCGGGATCACGGTGACATCGAGCATGCCGTCGTCGACCGCGGCATCGGGACACAGCGCCTGGCCCCCGCCCGCCTGCCGGCCATTGCCTACGCCCAGGGCAATGAACTCCCCTTCCCATGCGAAGTCCGGGCCGCGCAGCGTCGCGCGGCTCGGCTCGATCCTGCCCAGGCGCGCCAGACCGGTGAGCAGGTAGGCCAGGCCGCCCAGCAGCTTCTTCATGCCTTCGGGCGTTTCCACGGTCACCTGGGTGCCGAATCCCCCGCTGGCCAGATTGGCCACCCAACGCACGGCACCGTCCGACTCGAGGCGCAACAGGTCGAGCGGCAGCGCGGCGTGTGCCGCGATCAGTTCGAGCGCGGGCAACGGCTGGTCCGGCAGGCCGCCGGCCGCCGCGAAATCATTGGCCGTGCCCATCGGCACCAGGCCCAGCGCAGGCAGCGCGTCGGCGGTGCCGTCCCGGCCGGCCAGTGCGGCGGCGACCTCGCTCAGCGTCCCGTCGCCGCCGGCCGCGACCACCGTGTCGACGCCGTCCTCCACCGCCTCGGCGACATAGCGCGCGGCATCGCCTTCTTCCCAGGTCACGCGCACGTCGATGGCCACGGCCCGCGCGCGCATGGCCTGGACAGCCGCCCGCAGATCGTCATCGCCGGCAGACTTGCCATTGATGATCAGTCGCCAGCGCGGTGTGGTCATGCGGGATGCCGGGAGTCGGGGACGCCGGTGTAGCACGCTTGGGTCCGCGGCGCTTCACGCAGCCTCGACGCCGCGGCAGGCTGCCGGCAGGGCCCGCGCAACACGCCTGTCATCGCTGCGCCATACCCGCCCGTCAGCATGGGAGTCCATAGCAGGGACGACGGGCGGGGGCGGGATCGCCCCCATGTCTTCCGGCGACGGATCCGCCGCGACAAGGCGGGTCCGTCGCCAGGCAGGCCGATACGGCGACGGTCGATATCCGTCAGGCGGGCGGCTCGTCGACGATCACCACGCCATCGGCATCCGCCACCAGCCATTGCCCCGGCACGATGACGACACCGCCGAACGCGAGTGGCACGTCGCGCAGCCCCTGGCCCAGCTTGTCGGTCTTGCGCGGACAGGTGCCCAGCGCCTTGACCCCGAGGTCGAGCGTGGCGATCGCGCCGCTGTCGCGGATCGCACCATGCACCAGCACCCCGCTCCAGCCGTTGGCGACGGCCATCTCCGCGAGCATGTCGCCCAGCATGGACCGGCGCAACGAACCGCCGCCGTCGACCACCAGCACGCGTCCATGCCCGGGTTCGGCCACGGCCTCGCGGACCAGCGAGTTGTCTTCCAGCGCCTTGACGGTGCTGATCCGGCCCGAGAAGGCCACGCGTCCGCCGTAATCGCGCAGCGGCAGCTCCAGCACCCGCGCCTGGCCTTCCAGCCGATCGCACAGGTCGCAGGTGTTCATCCCGCGGCTCCGGCGATCTCCGCGCGCATCCGCGCGATCACCGCGGCATAGTCCGGCTGCCCGAAGATCGCGCTGCCGGCCACGAAGGTGTCGGCGCCCGCGGCTGCGATCTCGCGGATGTTGTCGGGCTTCACCCCGCCATCGATCTCGAGCCGGATCGGCTTGCCGCTGGCGTCGATCCGGTCGCGCACGCGGCGCAGCTTCTGCAGCGTCGAGGGAATGAAGGCCTGCCCACCGAAGCCCGGATTGACCGACATCAGCAGCACCAGGTCGAGCTCTTCGAGCACGTAGTCCAGCACCTCCACCGGGGTGGCGGGGTTGAGGACGAGACCGGCCTGGCAGCCTTCGGCCTTGATCAGCTGGATGGTGCGGTGGACATGCCGGGACGCTTCGGGATGGAAACTGATCAGGCTGGCGCCGGCCCGGGCGAAGTCCGGAACGATGCGGTCGACCGGCTCCACCATCAGGTGCACGTCGATGGGCGCGGTCACGCCGTGGCCGCGCAGGGCCTCGCACACCAGTGGCCCGATGGTGAGATTGGGGACGTAGTGGTTGTCCATCACATCGAAATGCACCCAGTCCGCGCCGGCGGCGAGGACCTGGTCGACCTCTTCGCCGAGCCTGGCGAAGTTCGCCGACAGGATGGACGGTGCGATGACGGGAGCTTGCATGGCGTTCTCTCTGACGGTGATCGTGCCTGGAGGCCGGCCGAGCGCCCGGACCGGACAGGCGGCGCGGCGGGCAGGGGCTAGCGCCGGCGCCGCCGGGTCCTGATGCGGTCGTAGGCGGTATTGATCTCGCGGGCCTTCTTCTCGGCCTGCTGCCGCAGCTCGGGCGCCGCGCCCGCGACCTTGTCGGGGTGGTACTGGGACATCAGCCGCCGGTAGGCCTTGTCGATCTCGTCGTCGCTGGCCTCGGGCGAGAGGCCGAGCGCGCGGTATTCCGCGCCACCGCCGCCACCGCCGACCCAGCCCGCATCGAAGGCGTGGCCGATCAGCAGGCCGATCAGGCCGCCCCCCGGATGGCGCAGCAGCAGCAGCCAGCCGGCGATGAAGCCCAGCAGTTTTCCGTACCAGCGGTTCATGCCGGCCAGTGTACCGCCGGCCGTTCAATGCAGGCGGGAATCGCACTACACTTGCCGGCCCGCCCGAAGGCCACCTCCTTGGCGACCACCCTGCTGCACAGCGACCTGCCCGGCCTGACCCTGCGCCACCGCGGCAAGGTGCGCGACGTGTTCGACCTGGGCCACGACCGGCTGCTGATCGTGGCCACCGACCGCCTCAGCGCGTTCGATGTGGTCCTGCCCGACCCGATCCCCGGCAAGGGCGAGATGCTCTGCCAGATCAGCAACTTCTGGTTCGAACAGACCGCCGCCCTGGTGCCCAACCACCTGACCGGCATCGACGTGGCCACGGTGCTGCCCGAGGGCACGGATCCGGCGCTGTATGCGCGCCGGGCAGTGGTGACGAAGAAGCTGCGGCCGGTGCCGATCGAGGCCATCGCGCGCGGCTACATCATCGGCAGCGGCTGGAAGGACTACCAGCGCACCGGCCGGGTCAGCGGCATCCGCCTGCCCGACGGCCTGCGCCAGGCCGAACGCCTGCCCGAACCCATCTTCACCCCCTCGACCAAGGCCGCCGTGGGCGACCACGATGAGAACATCGACTTCGACACCGCGGTGAAGCTGGCCGGCGCCGACCTCGCCGAACAGGTCCGCGACGCCACCCTGCGCCTGTACAAGCACGCAGCGGCGTACGCCGCCGAGCGCGGCATCCTGCTGGCCGACACCAAGTTCGAGTTCGGCACCGACGCGGACGGCCGCCTGTACGTGATGGACGAGATGCTGACTCCGGACTCCTCGCGCTACTGGCCGGCGGACGAGTACGAGGTGGGCAGCAGCCCGCCCAGCTACGACAAGCAGATCGTGCGCGACTACCTGGAAACGCTGGACTGGGACAAGACCGCGCCGGGACCGGTGCTGCCGCCGGAGGTGATCGAGCGCACGCGCGCCCGCTACGCCGAGGCGCTGCAGAGGCTGGCGGGCATCTCCACCGACTGATCGCGACGCCGGGGAGCGTATGCTCGCGCCGTCCGGATGCCGCCGCAGGAGCTCCGCCATGCAAGTCCCCGCCGACGACCAGGCCACCCGCCCCATCGACCACTGGTTCGCCAGCTATTCGGCGGACCATCGCAACCAGACCAACCAGCGCATCCATGTGTTCGCGGTGCCGCTGATCCTGTGGAGCGTGATCGCGCTGCTGTGGTGCATCCCGGTGCCGGCCGACAGCGGCTTCCGCGCCGGGCTCTGGGCCGGGCTGGCGTGCTTCGCTGCGTGGATGTTCTATTTCCGCGCCTCGCGCCCCATCGGCCTCGGCATGCTCGCCGTATTCGTGGCGATGCTGTGGTCGAGCTTCTGGATCGAACGGCTGCAGGGCACGCGTGTCCTGCTGGCGCTGGCGATCACGGTGTTCGTGCTGGCCTGGATCGCGCAGTTCGTCGGCCACAGCAGGCGGTTCGAAGGCAGGAAGCCGAGCTTCTTCACCGACCTGCGCTACCTGCTGATCGGCCCGGCCTGGGTGCTGTCCAAGCTCTACCGCAAGCTCGGCCTGCGCTGGTGAGACCGTGACCGCAGGCGCAGGTCTGCGCGGGCGCGACCTCGCGCTGGCGCTGCTGATCTGCCTGTGCTGGGCGGTCAATTTCCTGACCTCGGCGCACGCACTGCAGGAGATCCCGCCGTTCCTGTTCACGGCGCTGCGGATGGGGATCGTGGTGCTGCTGCTGGCCGCGTTCATGCGGGCGCCGCCGCGCGCGCAGTGGCCGCGGCTGGCCGGCATCGCGCTGTTCACCGGCGTGCTGCATTTCGGCACCAGCTTCCTGGCGCTGCAGCTGGCGGGCAACCTGTCCTCGCCGGCGATCGTCACCCAGACCTATGTGCCGATGGCGATGCTGCTGGCCTGGTGGTGGCTGGGCGAGCGGTTCGCGTGGCGGACGGCACTGGGCATCACCCTGAGCTTCGCCGGCGTGATGGTGCTGGGTTTCGATCCGATGGTGCTGGATGAGCCGCTGGCGCTGGTGGTGATGCTGTTCTCGTCGCTGATGGTCGCGATCGGCACGGTGCTGATGCGACGGCTGAGCGGCGTCGGCATGGTCGACCAGCAGGGCTGGACCGCGGCGCTGAGCGTGCTGCCGCTGCTGGCGATCAGCGCAGTGGTCGAACCGGGCGGGTTCGCGGCGCTGCGCGAGGCCAGCTGGATCGGCTGGGGCGGGGCGCTGTACGCGGCGGTGTTCGCCTCGCTGCTCGGGCACGGGCTGTTCTTCCGCCTGGTGCAGCGCCATCCGGTGGCGCAGGTCACGCCCTATCTGCTGATGACGCCGGTGTTCGCGGTGCTGCTGGGCATCGTGTTCTGGGGCGACCGACCGGGGCCTGCGATGTGGATCGGCGGGGCGATGGTGCTGGGCGGGGTGCTGCTGATCGCGATCCGCACCCTGCAGAAGGCGCGCCCACCGGTGGCCGAAGTCACGCCGGAGGTGTGAACATCGCGGCTACCGGAGCGAACCCGCGTGGCGCGTAGCCGAAATCGGCCCGCGCCGGGCCGGAATCGAAAGCCAGGTCCTGGCGCATTCTCGCCAGTGCCGCATCGTTGAAGCCCGCGGCCAGGCCCGCCAGGCGCGCCGGGGCCAGCAAGGCCCGAAACAGCGCCGGCGGCAGGATCCACAGGCGCGGCGATTGCGGCAGTGCTGCCAGCACCCGCGCCACCATCTCCATGTAGGACAGCGTCTCGCCGCCCGGCAGCGCGTACGCGCGGCCCACGGCCGCGGGTGCCCCGACGCAGGCCGTGGCAGCCCAGGCCAGGTCGTCCACGTGCACCGGCTGGCGCAGGCCGCGCGCGTCGCCGGGCAGGACGAACCCGTGCAGGCGCCGCGCCAGCAGGGCGATGCGGGTCAGCGTGGCGTCGCGTCCGGCGCCGTAGACCAGGGTCGGTCGCAGCACGGTGGCGCCGATGCCGCCTGTCGCGGCGGCCGCGAACAGTTGCTCTTCCGCCCGGCGCAGGCGCATGGCCACGTCGCGCTCGGCGTGGTCGGCCGAATCGCGCTTGACCTCCACGCTGGTCGAGCCGAACGCGACCACCCGGCCGCAGTCCGGCGCCGCGCTCGCGAACCAGTGGGCGAAGCCGTCCAGCGGACCGCAGCTGAAGATCGCGTCGACCGCCGCGGGCAGCCTGCCCGTGTCGGCCAGTTCGCCGCGCTGCCAGCGCACCCCCGGCAGGTCGGGCTGCGGCGTCCGGGAGACCGCCAGCACCCGCCAGCCGGCCGCCGACAGCCGCGCCAGCAGCGGCCGCCCGATCTGCCCGCTGCCGCCGAAGACCAGGGCCTGGGGCGGGTCCGCGGCCTCCAGCGGCGGACGTCGTTCGGCAGGAGAAACGGGCGGGGACATGAGCACAAGGATACGGGCCGGGTATGGGGGGAGCGGCACCGCCGACCGCGCTGCGCGCCGTCGGGCTGCCCATCCGGGCCCGAAGCGGGGTGGGCGACGCCATCCCCGGCGCGGCGGAACCGTCGGTTAAACTCGGGGACCGGCCAGCGGCTTTCACGCCGAGGCCGTTCCGCCCATCCCGGATACCCGATGCTGTTACTGCTCCTGGCACTGCCCTTCGCGGCGGCGCTGTCCATCGCCATGGCCCGCACCGCCTCCCGCCGTACCGTCGCCTGGCTGGCCGCCAGCGCGCCGCTGCTCGGGCTGGGCGTGCTGGGCTGGCTGACGCCGGCGGTCATGGCGGGCACGGAACTGCGCGAAGTCGTGGCCTGGCTGCCCCAGGGCGGGCTGGCGCTGGCGCTGCACCTGGACGGGCTGGCCTGGATGTTCGCCGGCCTGGTGCTGGGCATCGGCGCGCTGATCGTGCTGTACGCGCACTACTACCTGGACGAGGAGGACAGCGCGCGGCGCTTCTTCGGCTGCCTGATGCTGTTCATGGGCGCCATGCTGGGCGTGGTGCTGGCGCACAACCTGCTGGTGCTGGTGGTGTTCTGGGAGCTGACCAGCATCAGCTCGTTCCTGCTGATCGGGTTCTGGACCGGCCGCCAGGACGCGCGCCAGGGCGCGCGCATGGCCCTGACCATCACCGGCCTCGGCGGCCTGGCCCTGCTCGGCGGCGTGCTGCTGATCGGCCGCGTGGTCGGCAGCTACGAACTGGACGCAGTGCTCGCCTCGGGCGATGCGATCCGCGCCAGCGCGCTGTATCCGGCGATCCTGGCCCTGGTGCTGGCCGGCGTGTTCACCAAGAGTGCGCAGTTCCCGCTGCACTTCTGGCTGCCGCAGGCGATGGCCGCGCCGACCCCGGTCTCGGCCTACCTGCACTCGGCGACCATGGTGAAAGCCGGCGTGTTCCTGCTCGCGCGCCTGCATCCGGCACTGGCCGGCACCGAGCTGTTCTTCTACGTGGTCACCACCGTCGGCGCGGTCACCCTGCTGATCGGCGCCTGGTACGCGATCTTCCAGCACGACCTCAAGGGCCTGCTGGCCTACTCGACCATCTCGCACCTGGGCCTGATCACCCTGCTGTTCGGCCTGTCCACGCCGATGGCGGTGGTGGCCGGCGTGTTCCACATCCTCAACCACGCCACCTTCAAGGCCTCGCTGTTCATGGCCGCGGGCATCATCGACCACGAGTGCGGCACCCGCGACCTGCGCCGGCTGGGCAACCTGCGCAAATACATGCCCTACACCGCCGCGCTGGCGATCGTGGCCTCGCTGGCGATGGCCGGTATCCCGCTGCTCAACGGCTTCCTGTCCAAGGAGATGTTCTTCGCCGAGGCGCTGGAGGCCGGCGAACAGAGCGCATTCCGCGTCGCGATCAGCATCGCGGCGCTGCTGTACGGCGTGTTCGGCGTGGCCTACAGCCTGCGCTTCGTGCACGACGCCTTCCTCGGCCGCGGCCCGCGCGCGCTGCCGGTCGAGCCGCACGAGCCGCCGGTGTGGATGCAGGTGCCGGTCGGGGTGCTGGTGGCGCTGTGCCTGGCGGTCGGCATCCTGCCCGCGCTGATGGTCGAGCCGGTGCTCAAGACCGCCGTGGCCGGCACGCTGGGCGCGGCGGCGCCGGAGTTCTCGCTGGCGGTGTGGCACGGCTGGAACCTGCCGCTGGCGATGAGCATCGCCGGCGTGCTCGGCGGCGTGGCCTTCTATTTCGCGCTGCGCCGGCTGTTCGCGCTGCACGACGCGATGCTCCGCACCTGGGGCCGGCACCTGTACCACGTCAACGTCGAGAAGCTGTTCAACGCCGCCTGGGCCTTCACCGCGCGCGTGGCCGCGGGCGGCATCCGCCGCAGCCTGTTCTGGATGATCGTGGCGGTGCTGGCGGTCGGCTCGGCGCCCTTCATCGGACAGGAGGCATCGCTCCTGGGCGACCTGCCCGCGCCACAGCCCATGCCGGCGCTCGGCTGGGTGTTGTGGGCAGTGCTGGTGGCTTCGACGCTGGCGACCGTCGCCTGGCACGGCAAGCGCCTGACCGCGCTGATCGTGATCGGGGCCACCGGGCTGATGGTCAGCGTCGCCTTCGCGATGCTGTCCGCGCCCGACCTGGCGCTGACCCAGTTGCTGGTCGAGATGGTGACCATCGCGCTGATGATGATGGCGCTCAATTACCTGCCCAAGCAGTCCAAGCAGGCGCGCACGCCGTTCCGCCGCTGGCGCGACGCGCTGATCTCGATCGTCGCGGGCGTGGGCGTGGCCGGCCTGGCCTACGCGATGCTGGTGCGCGAGCCCAGCGACGCGGTCTCGGCCGAGATGCTCGCGCGCTCGCTGCCGGAGGCGTACGGCGCCAACGTGGTCAACGTGATCCTGGTGGACTTCCGCGGCTTCGACACCTTTGGCGAAATCACCGTGTTCGCGGTCGCCGCGCTGGTGGTGCACGCCATGTTGCGCTGGGCGCGGATGCGGCCGGACGAGGTGATGCCCGGCCCGCCGGTGCAGTTGCCGATCCCGGCCGATCTGACCCAGCTGCTGTTCCCGCTGGCGCTGACGGTCTCGATCTACCTGTTCCTGCGCGGCCACAATGCGCCCGGCGGCGGCTTCATCGCCGGCCTGGCGATCGCGGTGCCGGTGCTGATCAAGTACGTGCTGCAGGGTGCGCGCGCGGTCGAGGCCACGTTCGGCTTCGACTACGTGCGCGGCATCTCGATCGGGCTGCTGCTGGCCGCGGCCGGCGGCCTGGGGTCGCTGCTGTTCGGCCTGCCGTTCCTGACCAGCGGCCACGTCGACCTGCACCTGCCTGTGATCGGCAGCCTGCCGCTGGCCAGCGCGCTGGTCTTCGACACCGGCGTGTACGTGGTGGTGTTCGCCGGCGCGCTGCTGATCCTTTCGACGATGGGCACGGTGCGGCGCCGCGCCCTGGCCGAGGAGGCGGCTGCCTGATGGAATTCGCACTCGCCAGCGGCATCGGAGTGCTGGTCGCGGCCGGGGTCTACCTGCTGCTGCGCGCCCGCACCTTCGACGTGATCCTCGGCCTGACCCTGCTGTCCTATGCCACCAACCTGCTGATCTTCGCCTCCGGGCGGATGGTGGTCGGCAAGCCGCCGGTGCTGCGCGCGCTGGTCGAGCCGGTGCGCGCCAATTACACCGATCCGCTGCCGCAGGCGCTCGTGCTGACCGCGATCGTGATCGCCTTCGCCATGACCGCCGTGGTGGTGGTGGTGGCGATGCGCAACCACGCCGACCTGCGCAGCGACCACGTCGACGGCCGCGAGCCCGAGCGCCGGCCCGAGGCCGGACCGGAAGACGAGCGGAGCCGCGACGCATGATGCAGCACCTGGTCTTGGCGCCGATCGTGCTGCCGCTGGTCACCGGCGCGATCCTGCTGATGCTCGAGCGCCGCCACGACGTGCGCGTGCTGCGCAGCGGGGCGTGGATCGGCATGGCGCTGCTGCTGGCCGCGGCGGTGGCGCTGCTGCTGCGCGCCGACGGCGGCGGCATCGAGGCCTACCTGCTCGGCGACTGGCCCTCGCGGCTGGGCATCGTGCTGATGCTCGACCGGCTCAGCGCGCTGATGGTGCTGACCACCACCCTGCTCGCGATCCCCGCCTTGCTGTACGCCTGCGCCGGCTGGGACCGGCGCGCGCTGCACTTCCACGCGCTGTTCCAGATCCAGTTGGCCGGGCTCAACGGCGCCTTCCTCACCGGCGACATCTTCAACCTGTTCGTGTTCTTCGAGGTGATGTTGATCGCCTCATATGGCCTGCTGCTGTCGGGCGCGCGCGGCGAGCGGATCGCGGCGGGCATGCACTACGTGGTGTTCAACATCGCCGCCTCGACCCTGTTCCTGATCGCGCTGGGCCTGCTGTACGGCATGCTCGGCTCGCTCAACATGGCCGAGCTGGCGATGCGCGTGGCGGAGGTGGCGCCGGAGGACGTGGCCCTGGTGCGGGTCACGCTGGGCCTGCTGCTGGTGGTGTTCTGCGCCAAGGCCGCGCTGCTGCCGATGTACCTGTGGCTGCCGGAGGCCTATGCGCGCGCCCCGGCCGCAGTGGCGGCGCTGTTCGTGATCATGACCAAGGTGGGCCTGTACGCGCTGCTGCGCGTGGGCTCGCTGTGGTTCGGCGAAGCGGCCGGCCCCTTCGAGGACTTCGGCCGCGGGCCGCTGCTGGTACTGGGCATGGCGACGATGCTGCTGGGCAGCCTCGGCGTGGTCGGCGCGCTGCGCCTGCGCATCGCCGCCGCCTACCTGGTGCTGATGTCCTCGGGCACCCTGTTCGTGGCGTTCTCGCTGGGGCAACCGGGCACGATCGCCGCGGGCCTGTATTACCTGCCGCACAGCTGCTTCGCGGCCGCGGCGATGTTCCTGATCGCGCACATCGTGCAGCGCCAGCGTGGCCGCGCCGGCGACCGGGTGCTGCCGACCGGGCTGGCCCTGCCGTTGAAGACCGGCCTGCTGTTCATGGTCGCCGCGCTGGCGCTGATCGGCCTACCGCCGCTGTCGGGCTTCATCGGCAAGTTCCTGCTGCTGGGCGCGGTGCCCGATGCCGACCTCGGCTGGGTTTATTTCACCGTGCTGGGCAGCAGCCTGCTCGCGCTCATCGGCCTGAGCCGGAGCGGCTCGCGGCTGTTCTGGCGTACCGCCGAGGACAAGCGCGATACCGATTCGGTGGACGGACAGCCCAGGGTCGGCACGCTGGAGATCGCCGCCACCGCCCTGCTGCTGGCCTACGGCGTGGCGATGAGCCTGTTCCCCGCACCGGTGCTGCGCTACACCACGGACACCGCCGACCAGCTGCTCGCCCCCGCCGATTACGTGCGCGAGGTTCGCGGCACCACCCCGCAGCTGCGCGCGCCATGAGGAGCCGGACATGATCGCCCGCATCTTCCCCTCGGTGCCGCAGAGCATCACCGTCTTCGTCTTCTGGTTGCTGATGGCCGAGGACGCCAGTCCGGGCACGCTGGCGCTGGCCGCGTTCCTGGCCTGGCTGATGCCGCAGATCGCCGCGCGCCTGGAGCGCGAGTTCGCGCGCATCGGCGAATCGCGGATCCTGCTGTCGCTGGGCGCCAAGCTGCTGTGGGACGTGGTGGTGGCGAACGTGACCGTGGCCCGCCAGGTGCTGGGCCCGGAAGACCGGCTCAAGCCGGGCTTCATCTGGATCCCGCTGGAGCTGACCAACATCCACGGGATCTCGGCCCTGACCAGCGTCATCACGCTCACGCCCGGCACGCTCACGGCCGAACTTTCGGCCGACCGCAGGCACCTGCTGGTGCACTGCCTGCATGTGGAGGATCCGGAGCAGATGATCCAGGAGATCAAGCAACGCTACGAGGCGCCGCTGCGCAGGGTGTTCCCATGATCGACCTGATGAACCTGGTGATCGGCGGCGCGATGGTGGTGGTCGGCTGCGCCATGCTGCTGGCGCTGTGGCGGCTGGTGCGCGGGCCGACCGCGCCCGACCGCATCCTCGCGCTGGACACGCTGTACGTGGCCACCATCGCGGAAGTGGTGCTGCTGGGCATGCTCGACGAGACCGAGGTGTATTTCGAGATCGCACTGATCATCGCCATGCTCGGCTTCTTCGGCACGGTGGTGCTGAGCAAGTACGTGATCCGGCGGGACATCGTCGAATGAGGCTCGCGATCGACATCGCCACCCTGTTCCTGCTGGTGGTGGGCTGCTTCTTCGTGTTCCTGGGCAGTTTCGCCCTGGTCAAGCTGTCGAGCTTCTTCCACCGCATCCATGGCCCGACCAAGGCCAGCACACTGGGCGTGGGCTGCATCCTGGCGGCCTCGGTGCTGCACCGCGCGATCCATGGCACCGGCGTGCACCCGCGCGAGCTGCTGATCACCGTGTTCCTGTTCCTGACCGCGCCGGTGGCCGCGCACCTGATGTCGCGGGCGGCGCTGTCGCTGATGGACAAGCGTCCCGAAGCGCCATGCTCCGGCACCGAACCCGAAGGCCACATCCGCGACGACGCCGACGAGCGCGCCGAGCAGCAGGCGCGCGAACGCCAGGAAGGCCGCGACGACGGCTGAAGGCCCTGCGCGCGGGCGCTACGCCATCGCCAGCTCGAAGCCGACCCATGTCGCGAACGCCAGCAGCAGCACCGCGCCCTCGGCGCGGCTGACCTGCAGGCCGCCGCGCAGCATCGGCAGCAGCAGCGCGGCGAACACCAGCGCCGCCGGCAGCTCGAAGCGCAGGAACGAGGCCGGCACCGGCACGTCGCGCACCAGCGCCATGCCGCCGACCACCAGCAGCAGGTTGACCAGGCTCGAGCCGATCACGTGGCCGGCGACGATGTCGCCCTGCCCGCGCCGCGCGGCGGCGATCGCGGCCGCCACTTCCGGCAGTGCGGTGCCGATCGCGACCGGCAGCAGGCCGACCAGCAGCGAGTCCATGCCCAGCGCCGGGCGCATGTCCAGCGCGCCCTGCACCACCCACTTCGCGCCGAACCACAGCAGGGCGATCGCGACCGCCAGGCGGACGAGGTTGAGCCCGGGCGAGGTGCTTGTTTCGGCGAAGCCGGTGAACTCGGCCCGCAGCTCCGGCTGGCGCCGGCCGAAGATCCATGCGAAGACCAGCACCGCGACGAAGGCGATGACCAGGACCGCGCCGTCCAGCCGGGTGAGCCTGCCGTCCTGGCCGAGCAGGATCGTCGCCAGGGTCGCCACCACCAGGCAGACCAGCGGCGAGGGCAGCGCTTTCCAGCGGATCAGCAGTGGCGCGCACAGTGCGGCCGCGCCCAGGGTCAGGCCGAAGTTGGCGATGTTGCTGCCGATCGCATTGCCCAGCGCAAGCGCATGGTCGCCGACCGCCATCGCGCGCAGGTTGACCGCGAGTTCGGGGACCGAGGTGGCGAAGGCCACCAGCAGCAGCCCGGTGGTGAAGGGCGAGATGCCCGTGCGCCGCGCCAGCCCGACCGAGGCCTTGACCAGCGAATCGCCCCCCAGGGCCAGCAGGACGATCCCTGCCGCGAAGTAGAACAGCGCAACGGCCATCGTCACATCCTCCGCCTGCGAAGTGCCGCGATTATGCCGGAGCCGCGCCCGCGCTCAGGAACAGCCTTCGACATAGTCGACCTGCGGCGGCACGCCGACGCGCCATTCGTCCACGCGGCCGGCGGCATCGAGTTCCAGCACCAGCACGCCGCTGTCGGCGCCGGGCGCGGCCACGCGCAGCACCCTGCCCTCGGGATCGTACTTGTGCGGCTGCTCCTCCACGCGCCCCGGGTACAGCGCGCGCACCTCGTCGCCGCTCATGCCGATCTTCGCGCCACCGGGCGCGGTGACGCCGGCATCGCGCACGTCCATGCGCACGAAGCGGTCGCCCTCCACCATGAAGGCGGTGCGGTAGCCCTCGGGCCCCAGCGGCTGCGGGATCAGGTAATGGCAGCCGCCCGGTTCGGCGGGCTGCGCATCGCCCAGGTCGCCGCCCCAGGCCTGGCGCACCACTTCGGCGCTGGCGCCGAACGATGCGGGGCCGAAGCCGGCGAACGTGATCGCGCCTTCGGCCGGCGCGTCGACACGCAGCGATCCGCTCGCCTGTCCGGCTGCGGGCGCAGGCCCGGCCGCGGGCAGCCCGGCCTGCGCGTCGGTGGGCGGCGGCGATGCAGCCGCCGGCGTAGCCTCGGCGTCGGACGGGGCGGCGTTGGAATCGTCGCGCTGGGCGCCGCAGGCGGCGAGCGTGGCGACGGCGAGGGCCAGGAGGGAGACCTGCAGGCGCATGCGAACTCCGGGATCGGGGAGACGCGCGAGCATGTCACGGGATTCGTGAGCGTGCTGCCGAGACGCCCCGGGGCGAACTCCGTCCCGCCGGGAACAGCTGCTGGCATCCGGAATCGGGCGGACGGGCCGCGCCGGGAGCTGCTGCGGCAGCGGGCGTCCCGTCCACGGGAACGCCGGGCTCTGCGCCCGGCGCGAGATCCGTCGCCGCGATCAGCCCGGCGGCGAGAAATGCTTGCGCAGGCCGGCCCAGCAGGCCTGGTAGTCGCGCTGCCGGTGCGCCGCCTCCACCGCCTGCCGGCTGGGCTTGAGCACCGAGCGCGTCTCGAACATGAAGGCCATGGTGTCGGCGATGACGTCCGGCTGCGACAGGTCGGCGCTGGAAGCCTTCTCGAATGTCGCCGCATCCGGCCCGTGCCCGGTCATGCAGTTGTGCAGCGAGCAGCCGCCCGGCGCGAACCCCTCGGCCTTGGCGTCGTACACGCCATGGATCAGGCCCATGAACTCGCTGGCGACGTTGCGGTGGAACCACGGCGGGCGGAAGGTGTCCTGCTGCACCAGCCAGCGCGGCGGGAAGATCGCCAGGTCCAGGTTGCCCACGCCGGGGGTGTCGGTCGGCGAGGTGAGCACCAGGAAGATGCTCGGATCGGGATGGTCGAAACTGATCGAACCGATGGTGTTGAAGCGGCGCAGGTCGTACTTGTAGGGCGCGTAATTGCCGTGCCAGCCGACCACGTCCAGCGGCGAATGCCCGATCGGCGCATGCCAGAGATGACCGTTGAACTTGGCGATCAGCTCGAAGCTGCCCTCCACATCCTCCCAGGCTGCCACCGGCGACAGGAAATCGCGCGGGTTGGCCAGACCGTTCGAGCCGATCGGCCCGAGGTCCGGCAGCCGCAGCAGCGCGCCGAAGTTCTCGCAGACATAGCCGCGCGACGGCCCGTCGGGCAGCTCGACGCGGAAACGCACGCCGCGCGGGATCACCGCGATCTCCTGCGGCTCCACTGCCAGCACGCCCAGCTCGGTGGCGATGCGCAGCCGCCCCTGCTGGGGCACGATCAGCAGCTCGCCGTCGGCGCTGTAGAAATAGCGCCCGCGCATCGCGGTGTTGGCCGCGTACAGATGGATGCCCACTCCCGCGTGCGCATCGCTGCCGCCGTTGCCGGCGACGGTGTAGAGGCCCTCGACGAAGTCGGTGGGCGCCTCGGGCATCGGCAGTGGGTTCCAGCGCATCTGGTCGGGCGAGACCGGCGTCTCGCCGAAGCGGTTGTGGAAGCGCGGCTGCGCGAACGGCTCGAACCGGCCGTGCATCGCCGCCGGGCGGATGCGGTACAGCCAGCTGCGCCGGTTGCTGCCGCGCGGCGCTGTGAACGCGCTGCCGGTCAACTGCTCGGCGTACAGCCCGTGCGCCACCTTCTGCGGCGAATTGCGCCCGACCGGCAGGGTGCCGGGAATCGCCTCGGTGGCGAACTCGTTGCCGAAGCCGGACATGTAGGACGGGTTGGCGGATTCGTTCATGGCGGTGTCCTAAGCCCCTCTACCACCGGGATGAGGGGGGAACGATTGCGAGCCATTGGCTCGCGTTCTCCCCGAATGCCCTGCGCGCTGCGCAGGGCCGGGGCGCGGGTTGGGGAGAGGGTCCGGCGCACGCGCGGCGTTCAAGATCGCCTCGAGCACCGGATCGTTCATCGCATCGCTCAAGCCCCTCTCCCGTCGGGAGAGGGGTCGGGGTGAGGGTCCGGCGCATGCGAGGCGCTCCAGATCGCCTCGAGCACGGAATCGGTCTGCGTCAGCGCTTCGTTGTCCCAGAATCGAATCACGTTGAATCCTTGGGATTGCAGATAAGCGGTCCTGGCTGCGTCGACATCCGGCGAATGCTGCGATCCGTCCAGCTCGACGATCAGCTTCCTGTCCGGACAGCAGAAGTCGACGATGTAAGGCGGGACAGGATGCTGGCGACGGAACTTCAGCTTGCCGAGGCGGCCTGCGCGCAGGTGATACCAGAGTTTGCTCTCGGCATCCGTCGGTTCCCGGCGCATGTCGCGTGCCCGCTGCAGGGTCACGGTTGGCAATGGTGGCTTGACCGTCGTCACTGCGCCGTACCCTCTCCCCAACCCCTCTCCCGGGGGGAGAGGGGCTTGCCCGCCGCCTCTCCCCGGCTGCCGGAGAAGGCTTCTCTGCAGCCTACAGCACCCCGCGCTTCATCTGGTCGCGCTCGATGCTCTCGAACAGCGCCTGGAAGTTGCCTTCGCCGAAGCCTTCGTTGCCCTTGCGCTGGATGATCTCGAAGAAGATCGGGCCGAGCGCGTTGGTGGTGAAGATCTGCAGCAGCTTGCGCTGCTTGGTCTCGGGATCGGCATCGATCAGGATCTTGTTCCGCGCCAGCCGCGCCACGTCCTCGCCATGGTCCGGGATGCGCTGGTCGATCACCTCGAAATAGGTGTCCGGCGTGTCCAGGAACTCGACGCCCTGCGCCCGCATCTTCTCCACCGTGTCGTAGATGTCGTCGGTGAAGCAGGCGATGTGCTGGATACCCTCGCCCTGGTAGGTATCGAGGTACTCGTTGATCTGGCTCTTCGGATCGCTGGATTCGTTGAGCGGGATGCGCACCATGCCATCGGGCGCGGTCATCGCCTTGGACAGCAGGCCGGTCTTGGCGCCCTTGATGTCGAAGTAGCGGATCTCGCGGAAGTTGAACAGGCGCTCGTAGTAGTCCGACCACTTCGCCATGTTCCCCTGGTAGAGGTTGTGGGTCAGGTGGTCGATGAAGGTCAGGCCGAAGCCCTCGGGCATCAGCTCGGCGCCCGGCAGGATCTCGTAGTCCGGATCGTGGATGGTGCCGCGCGCGTCGTAACGGTCGACCAGGTAGAGCATGCAGCCGCCGATGCCCTTGATCACCGGCGCGGCCACGGCCTTGCTCAGTTCGTCGGCCGGCTCGAATTCCTCGGCGCCGTTCTTGAGCGCCTGCACCCGCACCCACTCGGCGAGCTTGCTGAAGCGGATCGCGAAGCCGCAGGCGCTGGGGCCGTGCTGGGCGGCGAAGCGCGCGGCGAACGAATCGGGATCCTCGTTGATCAGGAAGGTGCAGTCGCCCTGGCGGTAGGTGCTGATCGGGCGCGTGCGGTGGCGCGCCACCTGGACGAAGCCGAGCTTGCGGAAGTAGTCGTGCAGATGCCCCGCCTGGCCGGCGGGGGCGGCATACTCGACGAACTCGAAGCCGTCGATGCCCATCGGGTTCTCGAACGTGGTCACCTGCATGCCGGCCTGGGCCGGGGCGGTTTGTGACTGCGCTGTCATTGTGATAATCCTCTCACCGGGGAGGGCACAGGGCCTGTGGGTCGGTCGCCCATCTTACAGTTTCAGGCGCAACCAACAGCAAGGTGCAGTGCATCATGTCCGACCAGCCCGTTCCGCAGGAACACGCCAACCTCGATCTCGAGCGCTTCCTGCCCTACCGCCTCAGCGTGCTGTCCAACCGGGTCAGCAACGCGATTTCCAGCGAGTACCACCGCCGTTTCGGCCTGGCGATCACAGAATGGCGGGTCATGGCGGTGCTGGGCCGCTACCCGGGCCTGTCGGCGCGCGAGGTCACCGAGCGCACCGCGATGGACAAGGTGGCGGTGAGCCGCGCGGTGGCGCGCCTGCTCGAGCGTGAACTGGTGCGGCGCGAGATCCATGGCGACGACCGTCGCCGCTCGGTGCTCACCCTGTCGGAGGCGGGCTTCTCGGTCTACGACGAGGTCGCGCCGATGACCCTGACCTGTGAGCGCCACCTGCTCGAGCCGCTCTCGGAAGACGAGCGCGCCACCCTGTCGCGGCTGATCGACAAGCTCGCCGGCGACGGCATGGACGCGATGATCCGGCACCTCTGAGGCGCCAGCCGGATACCGCCGGCGCGGGGGGACCTCGTTCACGGCCAGGCGGCTCGGTGCCTTGCTCCGGTTGCGCCCGTAAACCCGGATCCGGACCCGGCGCCGCGCAGTAGATCCGCCAAGCCGCCGCAGACAGGATTCGCGGCGGCGTCCCGACCCATCCCGCGCGGCAAGGCCCGGCGGATGCCGCCCGCCGGCCCGCTCCTGCCCTAGCCCGGCTTGCTGCCCGAGCTGTATTCCAGCCCATGGGCGTTGGGGCCGCTCTCGACGCGCCACAGCAGCCATGAGAACAGCAGCCCGAGCGCCGCCAGCGCGGTGTAGAACCACATGCCCGGCGCATAGCCGGCCGGGTTCTCCGGGCCGGCGGCGAAGGCGGTGTTGAAGCGCCCTACCGCCAGCGGCACCAGGGCTACGCCGATCTGCTGGCACAGGGTCATCATCGAGTAGGCCGCGCCCAGGCGGTTCTCGCGCACGATATAGGCCACCGAGGGCCACATCACCGCGGGGATCAGCGAGAAAACGCCGCCCAGCAGCAGCATCACCAGCAGCAGGGTCATCGGCACCTGCGTGCCGTCGGTGAAGGGAAGCGGGATGTCCGGCCCCGGCGGCGCATAGGTCACCAGCAGGAACAGGGGCAGCATCACCAGCGAGCCCACCGCCATGAACAGCGAGCGCCGTCCCACCCGGTCCACCCACAGGCCGAACAGCGGCGTGACCACGATCGCCGCCACCGGCAGCAGGCTGCTGAGCATGCCGGCGGTCTCGCGGGCCAGGCCGTGGGCCTGCTGGAAGTAGTCGATGGCGAAGGCCCGGAACGGGAACACCGTGGCGTAGAACACCACGCACAGGCCGACGATGTACCAGTACGACGCGCTGAAGGCGTACATGCCTTTCAGCTCGAGCTTGTCGGTGGCATCGGCCTGGCCGAGATTCACCCGCCCTTCCAGCCGCGACTCGGTCATCCAGTACAGCATCGCCGCGGTCACGCCCACCGCGGCCACGCCGGTGGCCAGCCACAGCGGATCCTGCCAGTTGGCGTAGAGCGGACTTGCGAACGAGGTCGACCAGTCGGCCGAGGCCGAGCCCAGCCGCGCGATCGACAGGTTGATGCCGAACGCGAAGGAGAGCTCCTTGCCCTTGAACCACTTGGCCAGCACCGCGGTGGCCGCCACGATCAGCGGCTCGGCGCCGATGCCCAGCAGGAAACGCCCGGCCAGCATCGTCTCGAAGCGCGCAGTCGAGGCCATAAGCGCGGCCGCGGCCAGGCAGATCAGCGCGAACAGGGTGATCGCGCGCTTGGTGCCCCAGCGGTCGATCACGTAGCCGCCGATCAGCAGCACCACCACCGCGGCGACGCTGTAGGCGCTGAAGATCATGCTGATCTGGTCGTAGGTGAAGCCTTCCTGCTCGCGCAGCAGGTCCACCACCGGCCCGAAGGCATCGTAGACGTAGTAGTTGCCGAACATCGCCACGCTGACCAGCACCAGGGCCAGCCAGCGCTGCGCGGGGGACGGGCGCGGCAGCGCGCCTGCAGGAGAGTCGGTCATTCGGCCTGGCTCGGTGTGGTTGGAGTGGCGGCGGCCCTGTCCGGGCCGCCCGTCTGGAGCAGTCGTGGGAGCGCGCTTGCGCGCGAAAGGACGTTCGCGATCAGGGCCGCTCCCACAGTGTGGCGACGCCTCGCCGGCTGCAAGGGACGGCGCGATGGCAGCTGCGCAGCGCGTGCGCAGGCCATCACCTCACTTCACCCCGTGCATCAGCCTCTGGATCAGCGGCGCGATCAGGAACAGCAGCACGCCGGCGCCGAGCAGGGCCCAGAAGCCGAAGGTGTAGCCGGCATGCGCCGATTCCACCGTCATGCCGCCCTCGCCGCTGACGCTGGAGGCGAAGATGCCCGAGAGGTTGTTGCCGATGGCGATCGACAGGAACCAGCCGCCCATCGCCAGGCCGGTGAGCTTGGACGGGGCCAGCTTCGTGGTCATCGACAGGCCGATCGGCGACAGGCAGAGCTCGCCCACCGACTGGATGACGTAGACCATGAACAGCGTCCAGAACGGGATCTTCAGCGAGGCAGGATCGACCAGGCTGGACAGCGCGAACATCAGCAGCAGGAAGGCCAGGCCGTTGAAGATCAGGCCCAGGCCGAACTTGCGCGGGATCGACGGGTTGGCGCTGCCCATCTTCACCCACAGCCAGGCGATGATCGGCGCCAGGGTGATGATCGCGATCGAGTTCACCGACTGGAACCAACCCACCGGGAAGATCCAGCCGCCCAGGTCGCGGTTCACGATGTTCTGCGCCAGGAAGTTGAACGAGCTGCCGGCCTGCTCGAAGAACATCCAGAACAGCACGTTGAAGCCGAAGATGATCAGCATCGCGATCACCATGTCGCGCTGCTTCGAGCCTTCGCGGATGCCCTCGACCAGCAGCATGATCGCCGGCACGATGAACAGCGCCAGCAGGATCCAGTTGAGCAGGCCGGCCTCGATCGTCAGCAGGAAGTAGAACGCCGGGATCGCCACCAGCGCGCCGATGGCCACCGCCAGCACGCGGCCCATGCCGGGGGCGTCGGCCGGCGCGGCGCCGATGCCCTTGAGCTGGGCGCGGCCGAACCAGAACCACAACAGGCTGAACACCATGCCGATGCCCGAGGCGACGAACACCACCTTGTAGGCGGGCATGCCGTCGCTGCCGAACACCTTCTCGGCCAGCCAGCCGGTCAGGATGGGCGCGATGAAGGCGCCCATGTTGATGCCCATGTAGAAAATGGTGAAACCCGAATCGCGACGCGCGTCGCCGGTGGCGTAGAGCTTGCCGACCATGGTCGAGATGATCGGCTTGAACAGGCCGTTGCCGACGATCACCGTGGCCAGGCCGAGCTTGAGCCAGGCATCGCTGGGCGTGGTGATCATGAACAGGCCCGCGGCCATGAACACCGCGCCGAGCAAAATCGCGCGCTGGTAGCCGATCAGCTTGTCGGCCACGTAGCCGCCGAAGATCGCCGCCGCATACACCAGCGCCAGGTAGGCGCCGTAGAGCTCGCTGGCCGGGGCCTCGCCCGACGCATCGCCGGCATAGAACTGCGCCACGATGTACAGCACCAGCGCCCAGCGCATGCCGTAGAACGCGAAGCGCTCCCAGAATTCGGTCATGAACAGCATCCACAGCGGACGCGGATGACCCATGACCTGGGCGAACTCCGGGATGTCCGTGCCGGAACGCGGTTGCTCCATGCCCGGACCTGCGGGCTCGACGCGGTTGGAATTCATGCGGTGGCACTCCCCCGGATTGACTGGTTGGGTCGCTCCCCACCTGCAGCCGCCGGCGCCGTGGCGCCCACGGCCGCGCGCAGGCGGGTCGTTTCGGGCGCAACGTTAGCCCCTGGCGGCCCCCTTTGGGAACCCGCGGGCGCCTCGGCCCACGGCCGGACGCCGCCCGGCCGGGTCCGGAACCGGCCTCAGCCGGCCGGGTAGTCGTGGCTGGCGCCGATGCCCAGCGGGATCCCGAGCCCCCAGAACGCGAGCAGCAGCAGGGTCCACAGCACCGACAGCGCCACCGAGTACGGCAGCATGATCGAGGCCAGGGTGCCGATGCCGGCCGAGGTCACGTAGCGCTGGCAGAAGACCACGATCAGCGGGAAGTACGGCATCAGCGGGGTGATGATGGTGGTCATCGAGTCGCCGACGCGGTAGGCGGCCTGGGTGAGGTCGGGCGAGACGCCCAGCTGCATCATCAGCGGCACCATGATCGGCGCCAGCAACGCCCACTTGGCCGAGGCCGAGCCGATGAACAGGTTGACCACGCCGGTCATGATGATCAGGCCGATGATCGTCATCCACATCGGCAGGCCCAGCGATTCGAGCAGCTCCGCTCCTTCCACCGCCATCAGCGTGCCGAGCCCGGAGCCGTTGAAGCCGGCCAGGAACTGGGCGATGAAGAAGGCGATGACGATGTAATAGGCCATGCCGCCCATGGCCTTGGTCATCGCCGCGATGATGTCGCGGTGGGTCTTGACCGTGCCGGCCACGTAGCCGTAGACGATGCCGGGGATCAGGAACAGGATGAAGATCAGCGCCACGATCGACTGCATCACCGGCGCCTGCGCCACCAGCAGCGGATTACCGCCGGCCAGCACCGCCGGGGTGTCGGCCGGCGCGCGCCAGGGCGAAGTTTCCGGCAGCAGGCTCAGCGCGAACAGCGCCAATGCGGCCAGCATCGACAGCGTCGCCCACAGCAGGCCGCGGCGCTCGGCATCGGTCAGCGGCGCCATCGTCGGCAGGTCCTTGGTGTCGCCGTCGACGGCCGTGCGCGCCAGGCGCGGCTCGATGATGCGATCGGTGACGAACCAGCCGATGGCGATGATCAGCAGGCTCGAGACCGTGGTGAAGATCCAGTTGTTGAGCGGATTGACGATCAGCGCCGGATCGATGATGCGCCCTGCCTCCTGGGTGAAGCTCGACAGCAGCGGATCGAGCGAGGACGGCACCAGCAGGGTCGCCGAGAATCCGCCCGAGACGCCGCAGAAGGCCGCGGCGATGCCGGCCAGCGGATGCCGGCCCGCGGCGTAGAAGATCACCCCGCCCAGCGGGATCACCAGCACGTAGCCTGCGTCCACCGCCACGTGGCTCAGCACCGCCACCGCCACCAGCGCCGGGGTCAGCAGCGACTTCGGCGTGACCGACAGCATCCGCCGCAGCCCTGCGTTGATGTAACCGGTGTGCTCGGCCACGCCCAGGCCCAGCATCGCCGTCAGCACCACGCCCAGCGGCGCGAAGGCCATGAACACGCGGTAGAGGTTGGCCATGAAGGCGGTCAGCGACTCGCCCGAGAGCAGGTTGACGATCCGGATCGGCTCGCCGGTGGCTGGATTGACCGCGCTGAACTCCACGCCCGAAAGCAGCCAGGACAGCGCCCACACCAGCAGCATCAGGATCAGGAACAACGCCGCAGGATCGGGCAGGCGGTTGCCGACTCGCTCGACGCCGTCGAGGATGCGCGAGGAAAATCCGCCGCGCGGCGGGACGGGGTCGGGGCGCTGTTCGCTCATCAAGCGGGTTCCAGTGGCTGCGAATCGGCAGATGCTAGTGCATCCGGCCCGCCCACGCGCGCCCGATCGGGCCAAGCGACCGCTGCCCCCGCTACATCCGCCGCTCCGGCCACAGATAGTCGCGATCGTCGAAGCTGCGACACCAGTGCGGGCGATAGACCACCACCAGGGCCATCACGGTGCCGGCGAAGAAGGCCTCGGCGAACATCAGCATGGGCGTGGCTACGAGGTACGCCGCCAGCGCGCGCCCGCCCAGCAATGCGACCACCGCCGCCTTGGCCAGCATCGAGGCCGCCATCGCCAGCGCGCCGGCGGCGAAGGCATTGAGCATGACGTAGGCGAAGATGTTGCGGGGCAGCCAGGTGCGCGCCGCCCACGAGACGAGCGCGGTCACCATCACCGGCAGCGCGCCGGTGGCGAGGAAATCCATCGCCCAGCCCTGCCAGGCCGCACCCATCAGCACCCCGGCCAGGCTCACCAGCGCCATCGCCCAGCAGGCGGTGCCCGCGCCGAACATCAGCGTGGCGATGGTGGCGCCGAGGAAATGCAGCATCACGCCCTGCAACGCGGCGGTGTTGAACCAGCGCATCGCCGCCAGCGCCAGCGTGGCCAGCACCAGCACCCGGCGGCCTTGCTCGTCGAGCGATGCCGCATGTCGGTGCAGCGAGCGAAACGTCCGCGCCAGCACCAGCGCCGCCAGCAGCCACGCCGGCCACGCGCTCCAGCCGGTCAGCGCGGAGTCCATGCCCCGCGCGCGCTCAACGCCCCGGCCCGATGCTGGTGCGCACGTCGAACAGCTCCGGAAAGAAGGTCAACTCCAGCGCCTGCTTGAGGAAGCCCACGCCGGACGAGCCGCCGGTGCCGCGCTTGAAGCCGATGATGCGCATCACCGTGCGCATGTGGCGGAAGCGCCACAGCTGGAACTGCGTCTCCAGATCGACCAGGTCCTCGCACAGCGCATACTCGCGCCAGTAGCGGCCGGTGCCCTCGTAGATCGCCTCGAACACCGGCAGCAGCGCCTCGTCGCGCACGTGCGGGCGCGACCAGTCCCGCTGCAGGTGCTGCGCCGGCACCGCATGCCCCCAGCGCGCCAGGTACATCAGGAACTCGTCGTACAGCCCCGGCGCCTCCAGCGCCTCGCGCAGCCGCGCCTGGCCCACGGGATCGTGCGCGAACACCTTGAGCATCGACGCGTTCTTGTTGCCCAGCAGGAACTCCACCGTCCGGTACTGCAGCGACTGGAAGCCGGACGACGGCCCCAGCACGTCGCGGAACTCCATGTACTCCGAGGGCGTGAGCGTCTCCAGCACCGACCATTGCTCGGTCAGCTGCCGCAGCACCTGCTTGCAGCGCGCGATCACCTTCTGGCACTGCCAGACCTGGTCGCGGCGCAGGAATGCGATCGCGGCGCCCAGCTCGTGGATGATCAGCTTCAGCCACAGCTCCGAGACCTGGTGCTGGACGATGAACAGCATTTCGTCGTGGTGGGCCGGGTCGCTCAGCGGCTGCTGCGCGTCGAGCAGGCGGTCCAGGCGCAGATAGCCGCCGTAGGTGATCCTGCCGTCGAGGTCGGTGTGGATGCCGTCCTCGAGCGGACGTTCGTTCTGGTCGATGGCCATCGCACGAGGGTAGCGCACGGCGCTGCGGGGCGTCATGCAGCCGACATCGGGACGGTGCACAATCGGCCCCAGCCAGGGGGGCCGGCCAGCCGTTCCGCGAGGAACGGAACATCGAGGGAGTGAGTCCGTGGTCTATCGGCTGCTTGTCCGGCTGGTGCCGGCGCTGGTCCTGTGCGGCGTGTTGTGCGCCGTTCCCCTGCATGCCCAGGTCGTGGTCAGTCAGGTCTATGGCGGCGGCGGCAACAGCGGCGCGCCCTACAACGCCGACTATGTCGAGCTGTTCAACCGCGGCAGCGAGGCGGTGCCGCTGGGCGGGCTGTCGGTGCAGTACGCCAGCGCCACCGGCACCGGCAACCTCGGCGCCGGCGCCGGCCAGATCGTGGTGTTGCCGGCGGGCGCGCTCGAGCCCGGGCGCTACTTCCTGGTCGGCCTGGCCGGCGGCGCCAACGGCGCGCCCCTGCCGGCGCCGGACGCGAGCGGCACCATCAACATGTCCGGCAGCGCCGGCAAGGTCGCCCTGGTCGCCTCGACCTCGTCGCTGGGCTGCAACGGGGGCAGCACGCCGTGCACGCCGGAGCAGTTGGCGCTGATCGTCGACCTGGTCGGCTTTGGCGGGGCCAACTTCTTCGAAGGCGCCGCCGCCGCGCCGGCGCTCAACAACGCGTCGGCCGCCTTCCGCGCCGACGGGGGCTGCAGCGACAGCAACGACAACGCGAGTGACTTCGCCAGCGCCGCGCCCGCGCCGCGCAGCGGCGCCACGCCGCCGGCACCCTGCGGCGGCGGCGGGACGCCGTTCGCCAGCATCTCCGACACCAGCGCCGCCGAGGGCGACGCCGGCACCACCCCGTTCTTCTTCACCATCAGCCTCAACCAGCCTGCGGGCGCAGGCGGCGTCAGCATCGACTGGACCACCGCCGACGGCACCGCGACCGTCGCCGACGGCGACTACCAGGCCGCGTCCGGCACTGCCAGCTTCGCCGAGGGCGCAACCTCGCTGACGATCAGCGTGTCGGTCGTCGGCGATACCGCCAACGAACCGGACGAAAGCTTCAGCGTCGAGCTGTCGAACGCGGTGGGCGCGGAACTCGCCGATGCCCAGGGCATCGGCACCATCCTCAACGACGATGTCAGCACCCTGGCGATCTCCGCGATCCAGGGCAGCGGCCAGCGCTCTCCCTACGACGGCATGGCGGTGGCCACCACCGGCATCGTGACCGGCCGCAAGAACAACGGCTTCTTCCTGCAGAGCGCACCGGGCGAGGACGACGGCGATCCAGCCACCTCCGAGGGCGTATTCGTGTTCACCTCGACCACGCCGCCCGAATCCGCCGCGGTAGGCAACCGCGTGCTGGTGCAGGGCACGGTGGAGGAATACGTGCCGGCGGCAGACCCGCACCAGCTGCCGCTGACCGAGATCGTCGACGCCAGCGTGGTCGCGCTGTCGGCCGGCCATGCCCTGCCCGCGCCGGTGGCCCTGACCTTGGACCTGCCTGCCGCCAACGGCGGCCTAGATCAGCTCGAGCACCTGGAAGGGATGCGCGTGGTGGTGCCGAGCGCGACCGTGGTCGCGCCCACCGGCGGCAACGTCAACGAAACCCAGGCCAGCGCCACCGGCAATGGCCGCTTCGCGGTCGTGGTGACCGGCATGCCACGACCGTTCCGCGAACCCGGCATCCCGGTGCCCAACCCCGATCCGCTGGGCAGCTCGGCCACCGCGATCCCGCGCTGGGACTTCAATCCCGAACTGATCGCGGTCAACAGCACCACGCTCGGCGCGCCGGCGGCGAACGTGGCCGCGGGTTGCCTGATCGGCGGGGGCAGCCTGGTCGGCCCGCTCGACTACACCTTCCGCCGCTACACGATCTACCCCGAAGCAGCGCTCGCGATCGACTGCAGCGCCACCGGGCTGCCGCGACCCGCGCGCGTGCCCACGGCGGACGACGCCACCTTCGCCACCTGGAACCTGGAGCGTTTCTTCGACGACGCCAACGATCCGGCGATCGGCGAGCCGGTGCTGTCCACCGCGGCGTTCGAACGCCGCCTGGCCAAAGCCTCGCTGGCGATCCGCGATTACCTGCACGCACCTGACGTACTGGGGCTGACCGAGGTCGAGAACCTGGCCACGCTGCAGGCGCTGGCCGACAGGATCAACGCCGATGCAGTGGCCGGCGGCGACCCCCATCCGGGCTACAGCGCGCACCTGCTGGAAGGCAACGATGTCGGCGGCATCGACGTGGGCTTCCTGGTCAAGGCGGCCGCCCTGGCGACCGGCACACCTCGCGTCGAAGTGCTGGGCGTAACCCAGCATGGCGCCGCGGAAACGCTGGCCAATCCCGACGGCAGCACCAGCCTGCTCAACGACCGCCCGCCGCTGTCGCTCGACGGCATCGTGCACTTCGGCGACGGCCGCAGCTGGCTGTTCACCGCGATCGTCGTGCATCAGCGCTCGCTCAACGATGTCGACAGCGACGAGGCGGGCAGCAACGGCTGGCTCACCCTGGGCCAGCGCGTGCGCGCCAAGCGCCAGGCGCAGGCCGATTCGCTGGCCGCCATCGTGCAGGGCATGCAGGCGGCCGACCCGGCGCGCAACATCCTGGTGATGGGCGATTTCAACGCCTTCGAGTTCAACGACGGCCTGGTGGACGCGCTGGGAACGATCACCGGCCTGCCGGCCCCGGACGCGGCGACCGCGGTGGATGGCGACGGCGTCGACCGGGTCGAGCCCAACCTGTCCAATCTCACCCTGCTCGCGGAGCCTGACCAACGCTACTCGTTCGTGTTCGACTACCAGGCGCAGACGCTGGACCACGTGCTGGTCAACGAGGCGCTGGTGGAATCGCCGCTGGTCGCGGGGCTGGAGCTCAGCCATGCGCGGATCAGCGCCGACTTCCCCGAGGTGGCGCGCAACGAGGACGGGACGCCGTCGCGGCTGTCCGACCACGATCCGACCGTGCTGCTGGTACGGGTGGCGGCGCCGCGCCTGGCCGACCTGTCGATCACGGCCGAGGCCCTGGCGCCGACGGTGGCGGCGGGCGCGCTGGCCGAGTTTTCCGTCGTCGTCGCCAACGCCGGTCCGGACGCCGCCGAGTTCCCCGGCATGGGCGTCGTCCTGGATGCGGCCCTGCCCGACCTGGCGGTCGCGGCGCCCGCGGGCTGGAGCTGCGAGACGCCCGAAATCGCAGGCAGCACGACCACCGTGGCCTGCAATGCCCCCTCGCTGGATGCGGGTGGCGAGGCGGTCTTCGCGCTGGCGGCCACCGCGACCGACGCAATGGAGGACACGCAGCTGACGCTGGCGGCCGCGGCCACCGCGCATACCGAGGATCCGGACGCGGACAACAACGAGGCCGGCGCAGCGGTGCGGGTGGAGGATCCGCTGGCCGGGGTACCAGTGCTGGAGAACGGCGTGCCGGTGGGCGGACATGCGGGCGCGGCCGGTGACGACATCGTCTACCGCATCGAGGTGCCGGCCGGCGCGCGCAACCTGCGCGTGCTCAGCTTTGGCGGCAGCGGCGACGTCACCCTGTCCGTGGCGCGGGAGCGCATTCCCACCGACACCGACTTCGACGGGCGCTCGCAGCGGCCGGGCAACAATGAAACCGTCGCGATCGCCACGCCGGCACCCGGCACCTGGTTCGTCCGGCTGGCCGGCGTACGGGCGTTCGCGCACGTATCGCTGCGGGCTTCGTTCAGCAACTGAAGCCCTGGGGGCCGCCGCGGCTCGCGGCGGCCTTCGCTCCGGCCTCTACCGTGAAGGTTCCTGGGAGGCGGCCGCATGCCGCTCGACGCCACCATCCAGCGGCCGCGGTCAGCCGCATTGCCGCAATGCGCAACGGTTTCCTACGAAAGCACCTTTATCATCCCGTGTCCGACTGTTGACCGGATGGATTGAATGACCGTTGCCGCACGCTTCGAGATCGAGTACCTGCAATACCTCGACCCGGACGGACAGCTGGTCGCCGAACTGCCGCAGGATCTGCCTCCGAAGGAAGAACTGCTGGCGCTGTTCCGGCAGATGCTGTTCCTTCGCACCTTCGACGGCAAGGCCGTCGCCCTGCAGCGCACCGGCAAGCTCGGCACCTATGCGCCCTGCCTGGGCCACGAGGCCACCCAGGTGGGAATCGGCGCGGCGATGCGCCCGGAGGACGTGCTGGCACCCAGCTATCGCGAGTACGGCGCGCAGATCATGCGCGGCGTGCAGCTGCGCGAGATCCTGCTGTACTGGGGCGGCGACGAGCGCGGCAACGACTACGCCAACGAACCGGCCCGCCACGACTTCCCCTGGTGCGTGCCGATCGCCACCCAGTGCCTGCATGCCGCCGGCGCGGCGCTGGCGTTCAAGCTGCGCGGCGAGAAGCGCGTGGCGGTGACCTGCTGCGGCGACGGCGGCAGCTCCAAGACCGATACCTACGCGGCAATCAACTCCGCCGGCGCCTACGCCCTGCCCTTCGTGCAGTGCATCATCAACAACGGCTGGGCGATCTCGGTGCCGCGCAGCGCGCAAACCGGCGCCGAAACGCTGGCGCAGAAGGGCTTGGCCGGCGGCCTGTACTGCCTGCAGGTGGACGGCAACGACCTGTTCGCCGTGCTCGAGGGCATGCGCCGGGTGATGGAGCGCGCGCGCAACGGCGAGGGCGGCAGCGTGATCGAGTTCCTCACCTACCGCCTGCACGACCACACCACGGCGGACGATGCGCGCCGCTACCGCGACGAGGCCGAGGTCAAGGACGCCTGGACCCGCGACCCGATGACGCGCCTGCGCAAGTGGCTCACCGCCCAGGGCCTGTGGGACGAGGCGCAGGAGAAGGGCTGGATCGCCGAGTGCACGCAGCGCGTTGACGTGGAGATCAACGCCTACCTCGAAACGAAGACGCAGGCGCCCGAAGCGATGTTCGACTACCTCTACGCCGACCCGCCGCCCGACATCCTGGCGCAGCGCGCGCAGCTGCTGGCGCTGGAGGGCCGGGCATGAAGGCCGAAGCCAGCCCCGTGGTGACCGACGCCGTGGCCAACGCCAAGCCCATCACCCTGATCGAGGCGGTGACCCAGGCGCTGGCCTGGGAAATGCGCCACGACGAGTCGGTGGTGGTGCTGGGCGAGGACGTGGGCGTGAACGGCGGCGTGTTCCGCGCCACCGCCGGCCTGCAGCAGCAGTTCGGGCCGATGCGCGTGCTCGACACGCCGCTCGACGAGACCACCATCGCCGGCCTGACCGTCGGCATGGCGGCGATGGGCATGAAGCCGGTGGCCGAGGCGCAGTTCGACGGCTTCGTCTACCCGATGCTCGACCACGTGATCTGCCACGCCGCGCGCTTCCGCTACCGCACCCGCGGGCGGCTGACCTGCCCGATGGTGCTGCGCGTGCCCTGGGGCGGCGGCATCCGCGCGCCCGAGCACCACAGCGAGGCCAACGAGGCGCTGTTCACCAACGTGCCCGGCCTGCGCGTGGTGCTGCCGTCCTCGCCCGCGCGCGCCTACGGCCTGCTGCTGGCGGCGATCCGCGAGCCGGACCCGGTGATCTATTTCGAGCCCAAGCGCATCTACCGCCAGTACAAGGAACTGGTGCCCGATGACGGCGAGGCGCTGCCGCTGGACGTGTGCTACGTGCTGCGCGACGGCAGCGACGTCACCCTCGTCACCTGGGGCGCGCAGGTGAAGGAGGCGCTGGAGGCCGCCGAGCAATTGGCCGCCGAGGGCATCAGTGCCGAGGTGATCGACGTGGCCACGCTCAAGCCGCTGGACTTCGCCACCATCGCCGAGTCGGTGGCCAAGACCGGGCGCTGCGTGATCGTGCACGAGGCGCCGCGCACCGCGGGCTTCGGCGCCGAGATCGCCGCGCGCCTGGCCGAGGAATCGATGTTCGACCTGGTCGCGCCGGTCGAGCGCGTCACCGGCTACGACACCCACATGCCGCTGTTCCGGCTGGAGATGAAGTACATGCCGGCGACCGCGCGCGTGGTCGAAGCGGCGAAGCGGACGCTGGCACACTCCTGAGTCGCGCCGGCGAAGGGCGCACTCGCGGTCTGGATCGGGCGGTGCCGACGGCGCCACCGAAATTGCATGGCGGGCCCGCGGCCCGCCCACAGGAAGCGCACATGGGCGACAAGAAGGTATTCCAGCTCCCCGACCTCGGCGAAGGCCTGCCCGACGCCACCATCGTGGAGTGGTACGTGAAGGAGGGCGACACCATCCGCCTCGACGACAACCTGGTGTCGATGGAAACGGCCAAGGCCGTGGTCGACGTGCCTTCGCCGGTGTCGGGCAAGGTGCTGCGCCTGGCCGGTGCGGCCGGGGACGTGATCGTCACCGGCGCGATGCTGGCCGAGTTCGAGATCGACCCCTCGCAGCCGCAACGCGCCGAGGGCCAGGACACCGGTCATCACCACGGCGCGGCCCCGGCCAAGGGGCCCGGTGCGCCCGATCCGGCGCCGGACGCGCGCGTGGTCGCGTCCAGCGAGGGCGGCGCCATCGAGCGTGGCGAACACGCGCCGCCCGAGCAGAAGTCCGAGGCGGGCGGCGACCGCGCCGACAGCGGCACCGTGGTCGGCGCGATGCAGGCCTCCGATGCGGTGCGCAGCGAAGGCGCGGTCTCGGTCGGCGGGGTCAAGGCCATGCCGGCGGTGCGGGCGATGGCGCGCAAGCTCGGCGTGGACCTGTCGCGCGTGCGCGGCAGCGGCGCGGACGGCGTGGTGACCATGGCCGACGTCAAGCAGGCGGCGGCTGCGGGCTCGGCCGCGCCCGCAGCGACACAGCCCGTGCACGCCCCTGCGGCGCAGCGCAGCCCGGAGGCCGCACGGCCGGGGACCGGCGCGGCAGCCGGGGCGCAGCGCCCGCCGGACCAGCGCACCACACTGTCGGCCAGCGGCCGCCCGATGCGCACGCAGCCGCCGGGCGTCAGCGCCAGCGGCCAGCCCGAGCAGCTCAAGGGCGTGCGCCGCAACATGGCCCGGGTCATGGCCGATGCGCATGCCAAGGTGGTGCCCACCACCCTGGTGGACGATGCCGACATCCACGCCTGGCAGCCGGGCAACGACGTCACCGTACGCCTGGTGCGCGCGATCTGCGCCGCGGCCAAGGCCGTGCCCGCGCTCAATGCCTGGTTCGATGGCGACAAGCTGGTGCGCACCCTGCATCCGCAGGTGGACATCGGCATCGCGGTGGACACCGACGACGGCCTGTTCGTGCCGGCCCTGCGCAATGCCGACCTGCTCGACGCCGACGGCGTACGCGGCGGCATCAATCGCCTGCGCGAGCAGGTCGCCGATCGCAGCATCCCCGCCTCCGAGCTGTCGGGCTATACGATCTCGCTGTCGAACTTCGGCATGTTCGCCGGCCGCTATGCCACGCCCGTGGTGGTGCCGCCCTGCGTGGCCATCGTCGCCGCGGGTCGCGGTCGCCACCAGATCACGCCGGTGATCGGCGGCTTCGAATCGCACCGGGTGATCCCGCTGTCGCTCACCTTCGACCATCGCGCCTGCACCGGTGGCGAGGCGGCGCGCTTCCTCAGGGCCATGCTCGACGACCTCGCGCTGCCGCACTGACCGCTCCGGGGCGCGCAGGCGAGGCGACGGACTCATGCACCGCAGTCGTCTCGCCGGCTTCATGATCGACTGCCGCGACGGCACGCTCGCCGAGGCCGCCGCGTTCTGGAGCCGCGCGCTCGGCCTGCCGATCGTCGATCCGGATGAAGGCGGCCATGGACGCTACGCGGTGCTGGGCGCAGGCCCCGGCGGTCTTCACGTGGAAGTGCAGAAGGTCGCGCATCCTTCGCGCGTGCACCTGGACATCGAGACCGACGACATCGACGCGGAGGCTGCGCGGCTCGAATCGCTGGGCGCGCGCCGCCTCGAATGCGTGCGCGGCCGCTGGTGGGTCATGCAGGCGCCCAGTGGCCACCGCTTCTGCGTGGTGCCGCTGCGCGAGTCCGGGCGCCCCGCGCCCACAACCTGGAACAGCCCGTCCCCGCCTTCCCCACCGGAGTGACCGCCATGCCGCACCACAGCCGCCTGTGCAGCTTCGTGCTCGACTGCAACGCCGACGAGCTCGCCCCCCACGTCGAATTCTGGAGCCGGGCCCTCGGCAAGCCGGTGGCGACACTCGATGAGGACGGCGACGGCAAGTACGCCAAGCTGCAGACCGCCGTGGACGAGCCGATCCTGCTGCTGCAGAAGGTCTCGCATCCGCCGCGCATCCACTTGGACATCGAGACCGACGATGTCGAGGCCGAGGTCGAACGCCTGGTCGCGCTCGGTGCGCGCAGGGTGCAGCAGGTCCACACCTGGGTGGTGATGGAAGCGCCCAGCGGCCACCGCTTCTGCGTGGTGCGCCAGCAGCGCAAGCCCTTCGGCCCGCACCTCAACCGCTGGGACTGAACGCCTCGTCGACCGCGCCGGTCAGCGCGCCGCGCCTGCGCGCACGGCCTCGCTGCGCGCGCGCACGCCGCGGAACTCGGAGCCCGCATCCCATTGCGGCCAGCCCGCGCCGTCCGCGATCCCGCGCCCGAGCGTGTACAGCAGGTCCACGTCCTGCACCTGGCCGCGCACGTCCCATTCCGGCGTCCAGCGATCGCAGGGACGGTGGTAGCAGTCGGCGAAATAGCGCTCGCGCAGCGCCTGGCCGCTGGCCACGCCGCCATCGATCCGGTCCAGCCCGGCGCCGATGGTGATCGCGGGGACGCCCGCGCGCGCGAACGCGAAATGGTCGGCGCGATAGAAATAGCCCGCTTCCAGGTTGGGATCGGGCGAGTAGCTGCGCCCCGCAACTTCGGCGACACGCCGCAGGTCCTGCTCCAGCGAGACGCGCCCATTGCCCCAGGACGCGATGTCGCGGGTCGGCCCGTCCGGGCTGAGCGTCTCGATGTTGAGCACTGCGGCGGTGGTCTCGAGCGGCGCCAGCGGATTGGCCACGTAGTAGCTCGCGCCCTGCAGTCCCTTCTCCTCGGCTGTCAGCGCGACGAACATCAGGCTGCGCCGCGTGCGCGGCGCCTGCGCGAACAACCGCGCCAGCTCCAGCACCGCGGCCACGCCGGTCGCGTTGTCGACCGCGCCGTGGCGGATGCCGTCGCCGGAGGCGTCGGCCTCGCCGATGCCGTAGGCGTCCCAGTGCGCGGCGTAGATCACCGTCTCCGCCGGCGCCGCGTCGCCGTCGAGCCGGCCGATGACGTTGCGTGTCACCACCTGGTCGCGCAGCACATCGAAGGCGGCCGACAGCCGCGCATCGCCCAGTGCCACCGGAGTGAAGTCCGGTGTCTGCGCCCGCGCCTTCTCGCGTTCGAAATCCAGCCCGGCCGAGGCGAACAGCGATTCGGCCAGCGCGCGCTGCATCCAGCCGCGCAGCAGGGTGTGGTGGCGGGCGGCGTCCGTGCGCGGAATGTCGAACAGCGGCGACAGCCCCGAGCTGCGCACGGTTTCCCAGCCATAGGCCGCCGGCGCGGTCTCGTGCACGATCAGCGCGCCGGTCGCGCCGCGCCGCGCCAGTTCCTCGTACTTGTAGGTCCAGCGGCCGTGGTAGGTGACCGCACGTCCTTCGAACGCGCCCGGCGTCGCGGTTTCGAAATCCGGATCGTTGACCAGCACCACGGCGATCCTGCCGTCCAGGTCGACCCCCTTGTAATCGTCCCAGTCGCGCTCGGGCGCGCTGATGCCGTAGCCCACGAACACCAGCGGCGCCTGCACCACCTCGACCCGGTCGACAGGGCTGAGCGTCTGCAGCGTCAGGTCCTCGCCGTTGACCAGCTCGCGCACCTGGCCTCCGCTGTGCAGGGTCGCGCGCACATCGCCCTGCACCTGCGCGCGCACCAGCGGCACCGACTGCGTCCAGCTGCCGTCCTCGCCGCCTGGGGCGACACCGGCCTTGCGGAACTCCTCGATCAGATAGGCGACCGTTTTCTCCTCGCCGGGCGTCGCCGGCGCACGACCTTCGAACGCGTCCGAGGCCAGCACCTGCACGTGGCGCATCAGCGCCTCGCCGCTCGCGCCCGCGCCCGGGTCCGACGCGAACGCCGGCAGCGCAGCCACCATGAGCACCAGCGCACCACGCAGTGATCTGTTCATGCGTTCGCTCCTTCGGGTCCTGGCCCAGTCTAGGCCAGTCGCGCCGGAGGCGTTCAGGCCTGGCGGGCGAGCCGGTCGAGCCAGACGCACAGCCCCTGCGCGTTGATCTCGATGTCGCCGCCGAGCACCTCGTCCACGCGCGTGGCGGCATCGGCGATGCCATGCGCCTGCGCGCGCTCGACGTAGAGCGCGGTCATGCGCGCGACGATGCGCGCGTGGCGGTCGGGCCGTCCGTCGGCCGCGCGCGCGATCTCCACCATGCGGTCCACCAGCTCGACCAGCGCCTCGCCCAGCCGCGCGCATTCGGACAGCGTGGCGTAGTGGGCGATATGGATCGCCCGCGGCCCAGCGGCGACGAGGCGCCGGATCGAGGCCTTCATCTGTTCCGGATCGAACTGCACCGGCGAGGTCGTCGGCACGGCGAAGGCACCATTGCCGTTGTCGAATTCGCGATAGGACAGGCCGAAGGCATCGCCGGCGAACCAGCCGCGGCTGGCCGCGTCCCACACGCTGTAGTGATGCAGCGCGTGTCCGGGCGTGTCCACGCAGCGCAGCGGGCGCCCGGCCAGTTCCACCACATGCCCGTCCTCGGCCACCACCACCCGCTCCGCGTCCACCGGCAGCATGCCGGCGTGGTCGCGTTCGAACATCGCCTCGCCATAGACGGCGCGGGCACCGGCGATCAGCTTCGTGGGGTCGATCATGTGCTGCGCGCCGCGGGGATGCACCACCAGCCGCGCGTTGGGCAGCGCGCGCATCAGCGGCCCCGCGCCGCCGGCATGGTCGAGGTGCACATGGGTCACCAGCAGCCAGTCCACCGCCTCGCGCGCCACGCCCGCCGCATCGATCGCCGCCAGCACGGTGTCCACGCAGGTGGCGGTGCCGCAGTCCACCAGCGCGGCGCGCCCGCCCTCGCCGTGCACCAGCCAGGCCGCGCACAGCCCCGGGCGGATGTAGCCCGTGTCGATCAGGGTGATGCCGTCGTTGTCCATCGCGCTTCGCGCGGCCTCAGCGACGACGGCGGAACAGCAGGTGGCGCAACGCGAAGGCAAGACCCAGCGCGGCCAGGAACACGCCATAACCCAGCGCCGTGGCCAGGATCTGCGGCCACAGCTTGCCGTAGCCGGTGTCGGCATTGTCGAGCGACCAGTACACGCTCCACAGGAACGCCGCCACCGACAGCGCCAGCGTCGCCAGGTCGTAGAGCACCCGCGCGAGCCCGCGCGGCTGGCGCGGAAAGATCCAGTACAGCACGGCCAGGATCGCGAACCAGGGCAGGAACAGGATCAGGGTGAGGTTGAGCTCGACCAGCGGGTTCATGCCTGTCCCGCCTTGGCCGCGGCCTTGTCCGCATCGGCAGCGGCGAGTGCGGCGAGCGCGGCCTGCACCGCGGCCTCGTCGACGCCTTCGCCCAGCGTCGCGTGAGCCTGTCCCAGCGGCACGTCGCCGCGGCGCAGCGCGGCGATGGCCTGCCCGGCATCGCGCGGCGCGTCGAAGGCATGGCTCTGCAACAGCACGCGCTCGCCCTCGACCAGCTTGAAGTAGAAGCGGCCATCGGCCTCGCGGTACTGCTTGAACGTCGCCAGCGGCGGCTTCTCCACCGTCTCGACTTCCATCGCGCCCAGCTGCACCTTCGACAGGTCGCGCAGGCCCACGGCCTCGCGCAGCTGCGCCAGCAGCGGCGTGGCGTAACGCTCGCGCAGACGGCGCGCGCCGTCGCGCAGCGTGTCCTCGATGTCGCCGGGGCGCGCGACGAGGTCGAGGTAGCGCGCGCGCAGCGGCGCGATCTCGCGCTCCACCAGGTCGAACACCCGCTGCTTGGCCTCGCCCCAGCCGATGCCTTCGGCATAGGCCTGTGCGAAGGCCGCCGATTCCTCGGCGGTCGCGAACGCCTGGTGGAGCTGGAACAGCGCCGAGCCCTCGGTCTGCTTGGCTTCGCCCGGCGCGCGAGAATCGGTGACGATCGAGAACACCAGCTTCTTCAGCTCCGCCGGCGGCACGAACATCGGGATGGTATTGCCGTAGCTCTTGCTCATCTTGCGACCGTCCAGCCCGGGCAGCGTCGCCACGTGCTCCTCGATCACCGCTTCGGGCAGGGTGAACCAGTCGCGCCCATAGACGTGGTTGAAGCGCTGGCCGAAGTCGCGCGCCATCTCGATGTGCTGCACCTGGTCGCGACCCACCGGCACGCGGTGGGCGTTGAACAGCAGGATGTCGGCGGCCATCAGCACCGGATACATGAACAGGCCCGCAGTCACGCCCGCATCGTCGTCCTCGCCCTCGGCGCGGTTGCGGTCCACCGCGGCCTTGTAGGCGTGGGCGCGGTTGAGGATGCCCTTGCCTGCCACGCAGGTCAGGTACCAGGTCAGTTCGGTGATCTCGGGCACGTCGCTCTGGCGGTAGAACCACACCTTCGACGGATCCAGGCCGCAGGCCAGCCAGGCCGCGGCGATCTCCAGCGTCGAGCGCTGCGTGCGCGCCGGGTCCTGGGCCTTGATCAGGCTGTGCAGGTCGGCCAGGAAATAGAAGCTTTCCGCGTCGGCGGCACGGCTGGCGGCTACCGCCGGACGGATCGCGCCGACGTAGTTGCCGAGGTGTGGCGTCCCCGAGGTGGTGATACCGGTGAGGACGCGGACGGGAGCAGGCGACATTGCGGAAGACAGGCGGAAAACGGACCACGAGTTTAACCGCTGCCGCCGCCAGCCCGCCCGGCGTCACCCCGCCTGGCGCCCCCGCGCGTTGATTGCAGCGGCACCCACGGAGATCCGCCATGTCCCGCAGCCTCGCCCTGTCCCTTGCCGCGCTCGCCGTCCTGGCCTGCGCCCCCGCCGCCGCCGCGCCCCCTGTCCGCATGGAGATCGTCGACCGCGACAGCGGCCGCTGGCTGGAGCAGTACCCGCACCCGGGCGACACCTGGATCGCCGGCACGCCCGGGCACCGCTACGCGGTACGCCTGACCAACACCACGGGCGAACGCGTGCTGGTGGTGCTGTCGGTCGACGGCGTCAACGCGGTGACCGGCCAGACCGCCGATCCGGCCCAGGCCGGCTACGTGCTGGCGCCCTGGCAAAGCGCGGAGATCGCCGGTTGGCGCAAGTCGCACCACGAGGTCGCGCAGTTCGTGTTCACCGCGCTGCCCGACAGCTATGCGGCGCGCACGGGCCGACCCGACCACATCGGCACCATCGGGATCGCGGCCTTCCGCGAGCGCAGGCCCCGGACGCCGTCGGCACCGCCGCCCATCGCGCGCGACGCCGCGCCCGCGAAGTCACGCGCCCCCGCACCCACGGCCGAAACGGCCGGCTCGATGGCTGCAGTGCCGCAGCGCATCGGTACCGGCCACGGCGAACACGCCTGGTCGCCCGCCGCACAGACGACGTTCGACCGCAGTTCGCGCCCGGCCCAGATCACCCAGCTGCGCTACGACACCCCGGCCGCCCTGGCTGCGCGCGGCATCCTGCCTGCGGCGCGCTGGAGCCGGCATCGCCCGCGAGCCTTTCCGGGCGGTTTCGTTCCCGATCCGCCCGGCCGCTGGCGCTGATCCGCTTGCGGGAAACGCAAAAGAAGAGGGCCGGCAGATGCCGGCCCTCCGATTCGCGGCGTCGGGGAGGGACGCGCCGCGGAATCCAGCTGGGCAGGTCCGATCAGCCCAGGGTGCGCTCGAAGTCGCGCACTTCCTGCTCGGCGCGCTCGCGCTCCCAGCCGTAGCGCTCCTGCAGCTTGCCGGCCAGGTACTTGCTGTCGCCCTGCGCGACGTCGAACACGTCGTCGGTCAGGTCGCCCCACTTGGCCTGGGCCTGGCCCTTGAGCTGGGTCCACTTGCCGGAAATGATGTCCTTGTTCATCGCTCGATCCTCACGTTTGCGGGGGAAGTCGACGTGGTTGCGTCGATGGGGAGAGCATGCGTCACGGCGCATCATGGACCGATCAAGAATGCGTCAATCCGCGTTCACATCGATGAGCCGATACCGCCTTCGGATTCAGCTGAAACGCGAAAACGAAGAGGCCGGCGTTTCCGCCGGCCTCTAGCTCGCCTGTTTTCGCGCAGACCTCAGCGCGGCTCGGTCGCGCCGGTATCCTTGGCCGCGCCTTCGATCTTGTCGCCGACCTTTTCGACATCCTGGCCGAAGCCCTTGGTGGTGTTGCACGCCGACAGCGTGCCGACCGAGAACATGGCGATCAGCATCAGGGCCATGAAACGCTTCATCTGCATTCTCCTGGAGTAGTGCGCGCGCGGCCTTCCGCGCTCGTCCGGGACATGACACCGCCGCAGGCGTGAAATATGCGTTGAAGGCGTGGCCACCGCGCCAGCGCGTTCATCCAGGTGGAGGCCGCGTCAAGGCGCCTCAATCGCGCATTAGCGTGGATTTTCCGAACAGGCTTTCCACCAGGTCCACGGACAGTTCGGCGGTGCTGTTGCGGTCGTCCAGCGCGGGGTTGACCTCCACCACATCCAGAGAACCCAGGAACCCGGTGTCGGCGATCATCTCCATGATCAACTGCGCTTCGCGGTAGTTCACCCCGCCCGGGATCGGCGTGCCGGTTCCCGGGGCGATGGACGGATCGAGGATGTCGACATCGAAGCTCACGTGCAGATGGGTGCTCTCGTCCAGGCCCATCAGCACCTGCTGCATGGTCTGGCGCATGCCCACTTCGTCGATGTAGCGCATGTCGTAGATGTCCAGCCCGTGTTCCTTGACCAGGCGCTTCTCGTCCTGGTCCACCGAGCGGATGCCGATCTGGCGCACCTGGGCCGGCACCAGCGCCGGCACGTGCCCGCCCATGCGCACCAGCGGCTCCGGACCGATCCCGCACAGGCAGGCGACCGGCATCCCGTGGACGTTGCCCGAGGGCGTGATCGCGCTGGTGTTGAAGTCGGTATGCGCGTCCAGCCACAGCACGCGCAGGGTCTTGCCGCTGCGGCGGCAGTGCTCGGCGACCGCGGCGATCGAACCCACGGCCAGCGAATGGTCGCCGCCCAGCATCAACGGCAAGCGGCCCTCGGCGAGGATCGCGGACGAGGCGTCGAACACCGCCTGGTTCCAGGCCACCACCTCGGACAGATGGCGGTAGCCATCGGCGGGCGGCAGCCAGGGGTTCTTCGGCCCGGCGACATCGCCGATGTCGCGCACGTCCACGCCGCGCATGCGCAGCGCCTCGGCCAGGCCGGCCACGCGCAGGGCTTCGGGCCCCATCGACGCGCCGCGGGCACCGGCCCCCACGTCGGTGGGCACGCCGAAGATCGAAACCGCGGGGTAGCTTCGGGCCATGGTGATGGTTGCTCCTGCAAGGGTCTGGGCAGGAAGTCTAGGCCACCGGCCGCCCGTCGCGACCCGGGCCGGCCGCACCGGCCTGCCGGATTCCATGCCACGGCAGGCGCCGGCTGGACGGGATGGTGCCGCTTGTCCGAATCGAACGGACGACCTACGGTTTACAAGACCGTTGCTCTACCAACTGAGCTAAAGCGGCAGGAACGTGACGGTGCGCGTAGCGACCGGCCAGCCGCAGCATTCTAGCCTGCAGCCGGCGCTTCGCATTCGCGCGGCTCGCTGCGCGCCGCGCCGCTGGCGCGCTGGGCTGCGGCCGGGTCCACCTCGGCCCCCAGGGCGGCGTCGATCCAGTAGCGCGGGGCGCCCGGATCGCCCAGCGGCTCGGCAACCGCACCGAACCCCGCCGCGACCAGCGCTTCACGGTGGCGCTGCGCCGCGGCCTCGCCGCCGAAGCGACCCAGCGCGATGTCGACCTGGCCGTTGTCGGCGGTCGGCATCAGGTAATGGTCGCGGAAACCGGCGGCGACCAGGCGCGACGCGGTGGCCGCCGCCGCATCGCGATCGGGCATTCCCCGCAGCAGCACCTGCCAGCCACGCGCCTCGGGACGCACCTGCCGGGTCGCGAGCCTGCGCGCCAGCGGGGCCAGTCGCGCCTGGGCCTGCGCGGCCGCGGCGGCATCGTCGAAGGGGCCGAAGCTGCGGCAGACCGTGGCCTCTGCGGCGGCGGTTGCGGCCGGTTCCTGGGCAGCGGCAGGCGGCGGCGGGACGTCCGGCAGCCCAGCCGCTGCCGGGCCTGGCGCTGGAACAGGGTCGGGGGTGGAGGGGGGCGTTGGCGCCTCCTCAGCCAGCAGGCGCAGCGGCTCGGCGCCGGCGGGCAGCGTCGGCGCCGGCGCTGCAGGCGCCTCCCCGCGCGTGCTCCACCACAGCGCCACGCCGAGATTGAGGATCAGCAACAGGACGATGAGGGCGCGCAGGAGCATGGGGCGATTCTAGCGGCGAGCGGGCGCGGGCCGCGCCCAGCCTGCCAGTCCCTCGAGCACCAGTGCCGGCACGTACCGGGCATCGGGCAGGTGGGGCAGCAGGTCGGGGGCGCCCCCGCCGTGCAGCAGCAGTGAGACCGCCCCCGCACAGAGCTCGCGCGCCGCCTCCCGGCTTTGCACCACCAGAGCCAGGGCCGCGCCCAGGCAGCCCGAGGCCAGCGCATCGCCCGTGTCGGCAGCGAACAGCCGGTAGCGGCCGCCGTGGTCGGGCAACTGCGCCGCGCGTGCATGCAGCGCCTCGCGCATCAGCGTCGGCGACGGCGCGATGCGGCCGCCATGGTGGTGGCCTCGGGCATCGACCAGATCGATGGTCAGGGCCGTGCCCACGCCCACCAGCAACCAGGCACCGCCGCGCCGGTGCGCCGCCAGCAGGGTCATGAAGCGGTCCACGCCGAGCCGGGCGGGTTCGTCGTAGGCGATGCGCAGGCCCTGCCACGCACGCTGGGTCGCGGCCACGCTGATCCGGCCGCTGCGCGCGGCGAGGGCGTCGAGCAGGGCCACGCGCCGGGCCGGCGAAGCGACGCTGGCCACGTAGGCCGCGTCGATACGCGGCGGCAGCGCGGCGTCCCAGCCCGGCGCCAGCCCCGCCTCCCCATGCGCGAACGCCAGCACCTCGCCCGGCAGGCCGTCATCCCCGAGCGGCGCGCATTTGAGCCGCGAGTTGCCGAGGTCGAACAGCCAGGCGCTCATGTCCCGCCTCGCGGCCGCAGGCTGGCTTCGCCGGCATGGAACAGGCGCTCGCCATCGGCGCCCTGCAGCCGCAGCGCACCGTCCGCCGCCACGCCCAGCGCCGTTCCGTGATGTTCCGTCTCCCCGACCAGCATGCGCACCGGCTGCCCGGCCAGGGCGTCGTGCCGCGCATAGGCCGGCAGGAACGGCGCCAGCCCTTCGGCGTCGAAGCGCTCCAGCGCCGGCAGCAGGCGCGCCAGCACCGCTGCGGCGATGCGATCGCGCGGCGGCGTCGCGCCCAGCGCCTGCAGGTCGATCCAGGGCTGATCGATGGCGGCGCCGGTGGCCGTCGGCATCCGCACGTTGAGCCCGATCCCGATCACCGCGCGCGCCGGGCCCGCGTACTCGCCGCCGCCTTCCACCAGGATCCCGCCCAGCTTGCGCAGCCTGCCCTCCTCGACCACGACCAGGTCGTTGGGCCACTTCAGCCGCGCCCGATCCACGCCAAGGCCGTGCAGCGCCTCCACCACCGCGATGCCGGCGACCAGGCTCAGCCCCCCCAGCCGGGCCAGGCCGGCGTCGAAGCGGCGCGCCACCGACAGGTACAGGTTGGCCGCTAGGGGCGAGGCCCAGGGCCGGCCGCGGCGGCCGCGGCCGCCGGTCTGACGCTCGGCGAGCAGGACCCGTGCCCCGGGTCCGGGGTCGCCCAGTTCGAGCAGTCGGGAATTGGTGGACTCCAGCGACCAGGCCACCTCCAGGGCGGAGATCGACGCGCGCACCGGGATCGGCAAGGCCTCGGCAATGCGCCCGGCGTCGAGCAGGTCCACCGGCGCGGCCAGCGCATAGCCGCGGCCGGGTTGGGCCTCGATCCGCAGGCCCGCCGCCCGCAGCGCCTCGATGCGCTTCCATACCGCGGCCCGGGTCAGCCCCGCTTCCCGGGCCAGCGCGTCGCCCGAGACCGGGCCCTCGCCCAGGCGGCGCAGCAGTGCGCGGTCGGCGGCGGCGGTCACGTGAGGTCCAGGCGGGTCATGCGGCCGATTATCCGGGATCGGGGCCGATGTCGACGAACCGCCCTGTTCCTGCGTCAGGCCGCCTTGCAACCATCCGTGCCCTGCCCGCATCCGGGTTATAGTGCGTCGTTGCCGCCGCAACGACTCTGGCCGAAGGATGGTTGCCATGGCTCCCCGATTCCTGCTCTGCCTGCTGCTGGCCTGTGCCGCGCTGCCCGCGGCCGCGCGCCAGCCTGCGATGATGGACGCCAACGGCGGCAGCGCGGGCTGCGATGCCGGTGCGGAAGGCGATACGGAAGCCGAGGCCCTGCGTCCCGGCGACAAGCGTGCCGTCCTGCCCAACCGGAACCGGACCACCGCCCCGCGCCGCGGCGACGCCGAGTCGACCGCGCGCCCGCCGCGCTGGCACAGTTTCCTGCCGGGCATGATCCGCTGAGGCGTCCGGGTTGCCCGGAGGCCTGATCCGCCGGCTGCTCGGCCGCGCGCCCGACCCGATTACCGACGACGCCTGGGCCCGCGTGCGCAGCCGCGTGCGCTGGGTCGCCGACCTGGACGCCGACCGCCAGCTGCGCCTGCGCGCGCTGGCCGAGCGTTTCCTGCAGCGCAAGGCGATCACGCCCATCGAACCCCTGCAGCTCGATGCCAGCCAGTGCGCGGTGCTGGCCAGCCTGTGCTGCCTGCCGCTGCTGGAGTTCGGCGAGGAAGGCCTGCACGGCTGGTCGCAGCTGATCGTGTATCCGGACGCATTCCGGGTGAACCGCAGCCACCTCGACGCGGCAGGTGTCCTGCACGAGTGGGACGATGAGCTGATCGGCGAGGCTTGGGACGGCGGCCCGCTGATCCTGTCCTGGGCCGACGTGGAGGCGGATCTGGACGATCCCCACGCCGGCTTCTGCGTGGCGGTGCACGAGATGGCGCACAAGCTCGACGCGCTGGACGGGGTCCTCGACGGCACGCCGCCCCTGCCGCGCGCGTGGCAGCGCGAGTGGGCCCGCGATTTCCAGCAGGATTACGACGCCCTGGTCGCCGACGTGGACGCCGGCCGCGAAGCCATCGACGCCTATGCCGCGGAAGCGCCCGAAGAGTTCTTCGCCGTGTGCAGCGAATACCACTTCAGCGACCCGGCCCTGCTGCGCGAGGCGTTCCCGCGCGTGGCGGCGCACTTCGAACGGTTCTACGGGCGCTCGCCTTCGGCCTGATACGACAGTCGCGGCCATGCGGCAATTCAGGCCGGGCAGGACTGCATCCGGGGCACGCCATCGCCCAGGTCGGCGTCGGCGCGCGGATTCACAGCCCCGGCGGCAGGCGCACCTCGAACCTCGCTCCGCCCAGCTCGGACGATCGACCCACGCGCAGCTCGCCGCGATAGCTGCGGATGATGTCCTGCACGATCGACAGGCCGATACCGTGGCCATGCACCCGCTCGTCGCCGCGGACGCCACGCTGCAGCACCAGAGGGATGCGCTCTTCCGGAATCCCCGGCCCATCGTCGTCGACCGCGACCAGTAGGCCGGGGCGGCGGTTGGGCGCCGTCTCGCCGGTCTTGACCGTTAGCAGCACGCGCGCGCCAGCCCACTTGAAGGCGTTCTCGATCAGGTTGCCGAGCAGTTCCTGCAGGTCGCCCGGCTCCCCGTGGAAACGCGCGGCCGGATCGATGTCGAACTCGCAGATCACGCCCTTGCCGGCGTAGATCTTTTCCAGGCTCTGCACCAGCGCTTCGGCATGCGGCTCGATCTCCACCGGCGCGGCGAACAGCTTGTGGCCGGTCGAGGCGGCACGGCCCAGCTGGTAGCTCACCAGGTCGTTCATCCGCTGCAGCTGGGTGGCCACGTCTTCGCGCAAGGCGCCCTCGTCCGCATCCGAATCCAGGCGGGCGCGCAGCACCGCCAGCGGCGTCTTCAGGCTGTGGGCCAGGTCGGACATCGTGTTGCGCTGTTGCTCGAGGTTTTCGCGCTCGCTCTCGATCAGCGCGTTGATGCTGTCGGTCAAGGGTTCCAGTTCGCGCGGGTGGCGCTCGCCCATGCGGTTGGCCTGGCCGCGCTGCACGCGCGTGAGTTCCTCGACCACCTTGCGCAGCGGCCACAGGCTCCAGCGCAGCACCAGGGTCTGCAGCAACAGCAGGATCAGGCCGGCGATGCCGAGGTACCCCCACAGCGCGGCACGGAACACGCGCACCTGGCGCGGCACGGTGCCGGCATCCTCCATCACATAGATCGTGTAGGGGAACTCGGCCTCGGGCGCGCCTTCCTGCGGCGCCCAGACCATGCCCACGCCGTAGCGGTAGACATGGCCGGGAGACCCGTCGCTGCGGACCATGGGCAGCGGGCCTTCGAACTTCTCCTCGCCACCGGCCAGCGGCAGCGCCTCGGGCAACTGCGGCCCCGACGCCGAACGGGAGGTCCAGCTGCCGTTGGGCAGCACCACCTCGGCATACAGCCCGCTGCCGGGACGGTCGAAGCGATCGTCCGGACCGTTGTCCGGCACGTAGATGTCGCCGCTGCGCAGGAACTCGATATCGCCCGCGTAGGCGAACACGTAGTTGCGCAGGCGATCGTGCTGGCCCTCGCCCGCGACATCGAGAAACGCCCGGTCGAGCGCATACCCGGCCAGCGCCAGGAAGGCGATCAGGCCGAGGCTGGCGGCCATCAGCTGGCGCGCCTGCAGCGAGCGCGGCCGCCAGGGCAGGACGCGGGCGGACTTGCCGGTACTCATCGGGTCAGAAGCGGGTCATGCGGCGCCGGACGCGCGGGCAGGTGCCCACGATAGCCGATGCCGCGGCCCGCGGCCGCGCGGCTCAGCCTTCGCCGTTGCGCGGGATCGCGAAGCGGTAGCCGCGGCCGCGCACGGTCTCGATCGGCTTGAGCGTGCCTTCGGGGTCGAGCTTCTTGCGCAGCCGGCCGATGAAAACCTCGAGCACATTGGAATCGCGGTCGAAATCCTGCTGGTAGATGTGCTCGGTCAGGTCGGCCTTCGAGACCAGCTCACCGGCATGCATCATCAGGTACTCGAGCACCTTGTACTCGTAGCTGGTCAGGTCGACGTTGTGCCCGTGCACCGTCACCGTCTGCGCGGCGAGGTCCAGTACCACCGCGCCGCACTCCAGCGTGGGCTTGCTCCAGCCCGCGGCGCGACGAACCAGCGCATTGATGCGGGCCAGCAGTTCCTCGACATGGAAGGGCTTGACCAGATAGTCGTCGGCGCCCTGCTTGAGGCCGTCGACCTTGTCCTGCCAGCTCGAGCGCGCCGTCAGGATGAGCACCGGGAACTGCTTGCCCTCGTCGCGCAAGGCCTTGATCAGTTCCATGCCCGACATCTTGGGCAGGCCGAGGTCGATGATGCCGACGTCGAACGGGACCTCGCGGCCCATGTACAGGCCTTCCTCACCGTCCTGCGCGGCATCCACGGCGAAGCCTTCGCGCTTGAGGCGGGCGGCCAGCGTTTCACGCAGGGGCGCTTCGTCTTCGACGAGCAGGATGCGCATGGAGACAACTCCGTTCAGTAATGTGAGACGGCCAGTGTGGCCGGACTTTCCTGAACAGAATGCAGGTTCACTCGTAGTCGTCGCGTGTAGGCCGGCGCTCGGGCGGCGGCGGCTGGCGCCGCTGCGGATCGTCGACGAACACCCGGACACGGCCGCGATCGTCCATGGCCTTGATGCGGTTCACGTCGCGGCCATCGGACTGGATGCGTTCGGCGCTGAGCACGCGGCTTCCCCGATTGCTCCGCTCGAAACGACGCACCGAATCGGACAGCGCATCGCGGTTGCGGAACCGCTGTTCCGGCATCCGCTCGCTGCGTTCGGCCCCGCGCCGCTCGCGCGGCGGCTCCTGCGCCGAGACCGCGGACACGCCGCCGGCGACCGCAAGCGCGGTCAGCAGGGCGATCTTCAGGCGGAACTGCGCGCGGGACATGGCAAGGCCGCAGCTGCGGGACTCGGGAACGGACCGGCATTCTTGAAAGATCGCGGTGAATCCCCCCTTAACTTTTCCTTCACCGGTGCGCGGGGGTTCATCGCCATGAAGCCGGCGCATATGCCGACTGCTCCGCGTACGCCGGCCACCACCCTAGGCGGCTGCCGGCGCCCGCATCGTAGCCGCAAGCGCCTGCTCGATCAGCGCCCAGCTGGCCCCGGGCCGATGCGCACCTTCGCTCAGCACCTGACGATAGGCGCGCCCCCCGGGCTGGCCGAGGAACAGACCGAGGATATGCCTGGCGATGTGCCGCAGCGGCATACCCTGCGCCAGCTGCATCTCGACATAGGGCCGCAGCGCCCGCAGCAGTTCGGCGCGCGGCTGCGGATCGACGCCGCGCAGCGCCGCGTCGACGCGGTGCAGCGTGTAGGGATCGTGGTAGGCGGCGCGACCGAGCATGGCCCCGTCCGCGTGCTCCAGGTGGGCCAGCGCTTCGCCCGGCGTGGCGATACCGCCGTTGACCACCACCTGCAGCGCCGGTCGCTCGCGCTTGAGCCGATAGGCCCAGTCGTAGCGCAGCGGCGGCACTTCGCGGTTCTCCTTCGGGCTGAGGCCCTTGAGCCAGGCATTGCGCGCGTGCACCACGAACGTCCCGCAGCCCGCCGCCGCGACCGCGTCGATGAAGCCCATGAAACGATCAAAGTCGTGGTCGTCATCCACGCCCAGCCGGCACTTCACCGTCACCGGTACCGGTCGCCCGGACGAGGCCACGGCCGCGATCATCGCCGCCACGCCCTCGGCAACCAGCCCCGGCTCGCGCATCAGGCAGGCGCCGAAGCGCCCGGCCTGCACCCGGTCGGAAGGGCAGCCGCAGTTGAGGTTGATCTCGTCGAAGCCATGCTCGGCGCCGATGCGCGCCGCCTCCGCCAGCAGTGCGGGCTCGCTGCCGCCGAGCTGCAGGGCCACCGGATGTTCGACCGGATCCATCGCCAGCAACCTGGTGCGGTCGCCATGGATCACCGCATTGGCGTGCACCATCTCGCTGTACAGCCGCGCCGACGGCGCGAGCAGGCGATGGAACACCCGGCAATGCGAATCGGTCCAGTCCATCATCGGGGCGACCGACAGGCGCAGGGATGCGTCATAGCGCGATTGCGCCCGCATCGCGGACCGGTCCACCTGCCCTTGTACTTCGTTTGCGCTCATGTCCAGCCGGCTGCCCGTGATTCCGCGACACCCCTGGCGGGGCACGTCTACGCACAGGCGCGTCGGTCGCGGCCGCGGTCCAGGTCGTCGCAGAGGGGCGCTAGGTTACACGCCAGGGACCGCCGGGGCGCCCGGCGCGGCGTCGGGACTGCCGTCCCGTGCTTCGAACGAGCCCAGTTGCGTCGCGCTGCCGCGCATCGGGCGTCATCCAGCAGGGCTTGTTTACCCTAGTCCCCGGGCGCCAGGTCGCGCATGAAATCGTCGAAACCGAGACCAACCAGGCGCTGCGCCCTGCGCAAGGATCGGCACCGGGCTGGACGGCTCGCTGCGTCGCCCGCTACATCCGCGAGCGCAGGCTGCTGCGTGCCTATGCGCGCCTGCGCAGCGATCCGGACTGCACGATCAACTTCCTGCTGTACGACCTGGGCTTCGAATCCGAACGCCAGTTCCAGCGCGCGTTCCAGGCCCGCTTCGGCATGTCGCCCGCGCAGTGGCGCCAGGCCTGCCGCGCCAACGCCGGGCTGGTACGGCCGGCCGCATCGCGGCGCCGGCCTGCGCGTTGGCAGGCGGCCTACAACGGGTAGCGCCCCGGCGAGCCCGGGGGCTCAGGGCGCCGCCCGCAGCAGCTCCGTCATTGCGGCCGCAGGCATCGGCCGGTGGTAGACGTAGCCCTGGATGGTGTGGCAGCCCATGCTCGACAGCAGTTCGACCGCCGCGGCGGCCTCCACACCTTCCGCGATCACGTCCTTGTCCAGCTCTCGGGCGAGCCCGACGATCGCGCGCACGATCGCGGCGGTCGGCGTGGTGCCGTCGCCCAGTCCGATCACGAACGACCGGTCGATCTTCAGCGTGTCGAACGGCAGGCCCACCAGATAGGACAACGAGGAGTAGCCGGTGCCGAAGTCGTCGATGGCGATGCCGACGCCCAGTTCGCGAATGCGCTGCAGCTGATCCGGGCCCGCGTCGCGCTGATGCACCAGCATGCTCTCGGTGATCTCGATCTCGAGTTGCGCGGGCGCGATGCCGGCCGCCGCGATGCTCGCGCGCAAGGTGTCGACCAGGCGCCCCGAACGCAGCTGGTGGCTGGACACGTTGACCGCCACCAGCGGCATCCGCAGGCCGGCCGCGGTCCATTGCGCCAGTTGCGCGCAGGCCTTGCGCAGCACCAGTTCGCCCAGTTCGTCGATCAGGCCGGTGTCCTCGGCCAGCGCGACGAACACGGGCGGAGGCACCGCTCCGCTGCCCGGACGGGTCCATCTGGCCAGGGCTTCGGCGCCCACCACGCGGCCATCGCGACTGTCGACGCGAGGCTGGTAGTGCACGTCGATCCGCCCGGCAGCGATGGCGTCGCGCAGTTCCTGCTCCAGCTGCAGCCTGGACCGGGCGGCATCGTTCATCTCGGGCGAGAACACCCGCAGCCCACCTCCGCCGGCGCGCTTGCCGTGATACATGGCGACGTCGGCGTTGCGGATCAGGGTGCTGGCATCGGCGCCATGTGCCGGATGCAGCGCGATCCCGGCGCTGAAACGCTGCACGAACTCGCGTCCGGCCGCATGCACCGGACGGGCAAGCGCGTCGGCGATGCGCTGCACGGCGCACCGGGCCGCGTCGGCGCTGTCCACATCCGTCAGCAGTACGCAGAATTCGTCGCCGCCCAGGCGGCCAACGAGGTGGCCGGGCGCCAGGCTCTCGCGCAGGCGCTGGGCGACCGCCACCAGCAATGCATCGCCGGGCGCATGGCCGAGCCCGTCGTTGACGGACTTGAACCGGTCCAGGTCCAGGAACGCGACGGCGAAGCCGATGCCGGTGCGGCCAGCCTGCCCGATGGCCGCCTCCACCGCTTCCATCGTCGCCAGCCGGTTCGGCAGGCCGGTCAGGGGGTCGTGCCTGGCCTGGAAAACGAGCTGCCGCCGGCCGGCCTCGAATGCCGCCGCCACCGGGAGCGTCTCCGCCAGCTTGGTCGCCTGGGCCAGGGCGCCATCGATGTCCTCGGGCCGGGTGCGGAACCCGAGCATGGCCTGCACCCCGCCGCCGCGGTGGGCGGCCGTTTCCAGGACGTAGACCTCGGCGATCCGCGCTTGCAGGCAGGCCTCGCGCACGGGTCCCGGAGGCAGCCCGTCCGCCCCGTGCCAGCGCCCTGCGGCCACCGCGCAGGCGCCAGCCACGGCCTGCGTGCTGGCCAGTTGTGCGGGCGCCGCGCCCTCCCGTCGATGCACGTACAGCACCGCATCGTCGCCCGTATCCGGCACCAGCACGCAGACGAGGTCGCAACCCGACAGCTCGCGCATGCCGGCGGCCGCCTGATCGACCAGCACGGGCAGCGACGCGCCCTGCAGGATCAGGCGGTCGATCTCCGACAGCATCCGCAAGGTCCGCATCTGGCGGCCGGTGCGCTGCTGCATCCTCGCGAAGGTGCGCGACAGCAGTTCGAACTCGTCCTCGCCGCGGCGACGGTCGATGCGAAACCCGCCTCCTTCGAATCCGTGGATCCTGCGCAGCAGGTCCGACAGCGGCGTCAGCACGCGCCGGATCTGGATCGAACTGAGCAGCAGCGCCAGCAACAGCACCGCCACCGCGGCCGGCACGAGCACGCCGCGATAGTGGCCGAGGCCGTGGCCGGGACCGGCCACCGACATCGCCGTCCAGGCGTCGGCACCGAAGGCAGGCCTGAGGAACAGGTCCCATTGCGCCACCAGCAAGCGCTCGCCCGCTTCCGTGCCCGGGTGGCCGCCGCAGAACAGGCGGGTGCGGCCGGCGTAGAGGCAGATGCGCATGTCCTGGCTCAAGTCGTCCGGTGCCCCCCACAGAAACCGGGGATCGAGCGTGGCGACCAGGATCTGATCGCCGGCCATGCGCAACAGCCGCGGCTGGCTGTCGCGGGCCACCAGCAGCCGCGCCGGCCTGCCGGCCGACTCCCCGCCGCGCGCGGACGGTCCTGTGAAAGCCGGGATCGCAGCCCGCTCGGCCAGGGAGACATCGCTGAAGTAGACCGACAGGTAGCGGGCCCCGCCGCTGGCGATGGTCTCCACATCCGCCAGCGCCAAGGCCTGGTCCGCCAACTGCAGGCGCTCATGGACCGCGAGCGCGTAGTTCTTGGCGCCCTCGCGCAGGGCCGCCCGCCTGGCCTCGTGCGCGTCGGCCGTGGCGGTGCGATAGGTCATCCAGAACACGATGCCGGTGGGAAGCAGCGCCGCAATGCAGAACATGAAGAACAGCCGGCGCCCGAACCGGCTGCCGAGGATCGCCGTTGACAGGCGCGGGCCGTCAGCCAGCGGCACCGTCAGAAGTCCCGGGCCACGCCGATGTAGGCGCCGTCGCGCGCGCGGATGACGTCGTCCAGGCTGTCCTTCTGGCTGACCTGCGGCTTGTACACGCCATCCTTGCCCGCGCTGAACAGGTCGTAGTCCGAGTTGAGCGGATTGAGCCGGCGGTCCTTGCGGGCCGCGCCCTTGTTGGTGGCCTTCAGGTTGACGTAGTGGTAGGCGCGTCCCCACGGGTCGAGGAGGCCGCCTCGGCCGATGTCCGCGAGCGTCGCCGGCAGGGCGCCGCCGGAGCGCGTCTGGTGGCGCAGGATCTCCACCTCCATGGTCGCGATGTCCGACCTGGCCGTTGCGATCTTGGCGCGCTCCACGTAGCCGCCCACCTGGCCATGGGCGAGCGCGGCGAGGATCGCGATCACCGCCACTGCGAACAGCAGCTCGAGCACGGTGAAACCCACCCCGGAGCGCATGCCCGGACGCCCGCCGCCCGCACGGCACCTGGCCGCGCGGTGGACCGCGCAACCTGCCGCAGGGAAGGTCACCGTCGATGTTTCTGGTCTGTCCACCGGGTTTCCACGTGTCGCCACCATCATCATCGGCAGCGCGCCCGAAAAATGGATGCCGCTGCACCCGCAAATGCTGAACAACTGCCCGCGTCAGCTGAACGCGGCGCCGGAGAGGTGCGGAACGGCTGGCTCGCGCACGGCCCTCCGTGTGCTACCGCGGCTTGGGCCGCAGGCACTGGCCCACGATGGCCGTGATCAGGATGCAGGTGTTGGTGACGATGAACACCCAGTTGCCCAGCATCACGCTGTAGGCGATGAACCCGATCGACGCGAGGCTCTGCCCGATGAACAGCCAGCGCGATACGCCCGCGCCGCCATCGGCCACCTGCTTGCAGATCTGGCGGATCAGGGTGGCAAGCAGGATCGCCGAGGCCGCCCAGCCGATCAGGTCGGGATTCATGCCGCGGCCACCGCGCGGGGCACCGGAGGCAGCTGTCCGTGCGCGTGGGTCGCGGCGGCCGCGGCCTGGCCCACGGCCACCGAGATCTGGTTGAGCCCGCCGACGATGTCGCCGATGGCGTACAGCCCTGGCGTGGCTGTCTGCTGGTGGCGGTCGACGGCGATCTCGCCACTGTCGGTGCGGACCAGGTCCAGTCCCTCGACCGGCACCGAGGTGGTGAAGCCGAGGAAGGAGTACACCGTATCGAAGGCCACGGCCTCGCGCTCGCCGCGGTAATTGCAGCGGGTCCCGTCGAAGTCCAGTTCGCCGGCGTCCAGCCAGCGCACGCCTTGCGCGCGCGCGGCGGCGCCCGCCGCGCCACCGTCGCCGCCGTCCAGCGGCAGGGCGGTGACCCGGTCAGAGAACGTGCGCAGGAAGCTGGCGTGCGAGCCGATGTCGCGGCTGTGACCGTAGACGCCGATATGGCGATCGCTGGCCTCGAAGGCATCGCAGATCGGACACAGCCGCAACGCCCCGCAGGCCAGCGCCTGTTCCGCCCAGTCGCCCGGCAGGCGGTCGCGCAGGCCGGTCGCGATCATCACCATGCGCGCGTTCCAGCTGCGCTCGCCGGCATGGATGTCGAAGCCCTCGGCGCCCTGCGACGCGACGATGCGGTCCACGCGCGCGGACTCCAGCGGCACCCTGGCCTCGGTCGCCTGGCGACGCAGGCGCGCGAGCAGGTCGGCGCCTGCGACACCGCCGGGAAAGCCGGGGCAGTTGTTGCTCTCGGGAATCCAGCGCGCGCGGCTCTGGCCCGCGTCCAGCACCAGGCACGCACGATGGAAGCGCCGGAGGTAGATCGCCGCCGTGAGACCGGCCGGGCCGCCTCCCACGATGGCCACATCGATCATGCCGCTGTTTCCTGCGCTTGCCCTGGGCACGGACACTCGAGCAGCGCCGGCGTCGAGGTCGGGCGAAGCCGGCACGGAGGCGGCGTACAGCGCTCGCGGCATCGCACGCTGCAGGTCAGGCCGCGTAGGACACGGGCACCGTCACCTCGCCTCCGTGCCCGCCGTCGCGACGCTTCATCGAGGTCCAGCTGGGCATGCCATGGAAGACCAGCACATAGTCGGCCGCGTACTCGAAGCGGGCGATCGCCTCGGGCGTCATGCCCCGCTCGATCGAGCGGATGCCCTGCTCGAGGTAGTTCCAGAAGCGCGTATCGTCGTCGATCGAAAGCGCGCGATGCAGCAGGTCGCGAAAGAGTTCAAGCGAAACGGGATCCTCGTCCTCGTAGGCGATCGGGAAGAGGCCGGCGTCCCCGCCGTTGCGCGAAAAGGTGTGCATGTCCATGAGGCGCCTTGTCAGTCGTTGCGTGATGCATGGCCGGCAGCGCCGGCCCGTTCTGTTCTACGCCGTCGTCGGTGCAGGAGCCGTCAACACCTCCTGAATGCCGCGGCTGCGCCTTTCACGCGCCGTCGCGGGCGCGCTCGCTCCCCTGCGGCTGCGTGCGCTGCTGCGCCTTGTACGCGCGCACCTTGTCGGCGGCGATCGCCCCGCGCGAGCCGAGGATCATCTCGGTCATCCACGACAGCAGCAGGTCGCTGTACTGGCGTTGAGAGGGCTTGTCGTCGAAGCCGTGCCCGGCCTCCGGCACCAGTCGCCGTGTCGTCGAACGGGCGCGCTGGAAGGCGGCCGCGTAGTTGTCGATCACCTGCCGCGGAATGATCTCGTCGCGCCCGGCCTCGACCAGCAGGGCGTCGCCCGCGAAATCGCGGCAGGCGCGCAGTGCACGGTTGGCATCGGGCGGTATCGGGCTGTGGCGGTAGCGCACCAGTTCCGGGTCGTCGTGCAGGCGGCGCTTGGGCAGCTCCCAGTCGCGGTCGAGGTACAGGGCCGGGGTGCGCAGGGCCAGCCAGCGCACCGGCCGCAGGCCGGACAGGATCGCGCCCAGGTATCCGCCGTAACTCACGCCCACCACGGCCACCGCGTCGGCATCCACATCCGGGCGGGCGGCCAGCCAGTCGTAACAGGCGCACAGGTCGTCCAGGTTCTGCGCACGGCTGACCGTGTCGCGGCCCGCTCCGTCCGCGCGATGGCCGCGCAGGTCGAAGGTCAGGCACACGCAGCCCAGCGCCGCCACCTCGCGCGCGCGGCTGAGATCCTGCGTCTGGCTGCCGCCCCAGCCATGCACGAACAGCACCGCCGGCAGCGCGCGCTGCGGCGCGAGCAGGGTGGCATCGACCGATTCGCCTGGTTCGACCTCGATCCCGAGGCGGCCCAGCTCAATATCCATCGTCCACGATCCGCGCGTACTTGCAGGGCGATTCGGCATCCCCCGGCCAGACCAGCACCACGCCGGGGGGCAGCGCCTGCCCGTCGTAGGATTCCACGGTTTCGGCCACCAGCCATTGCCGGGATGGATCCTGCGCGAACCGCTCCATGGCCAGCAGTTCGGCCATGCTCGCCCCGCCGAAGCGCCAGGACTGTTCCAGCACGCCGCAGTGGCGCTGCCCGTCGCGATCGTGTCCGACGATCACATCGTAGTTGCAGCGCGAGGCCAGCACCTGGTAGGCGCCGCGCACCGCGCGGTCGTAATGCATCGCCACGCCCACCGCCTCGCGCGCCTCGCCGTGGGGCAGGGTCGCGTGCAGCTGGGCGAGATCGCCGCGGAACACGGTGAGCCGCGAGCCGCCGTAGACCAGCTGGCCCTGGTGGTCGCGCACGGTGCGCTGGGTGCCGTAGTAGGCGATGGCATGCGGTCCCACGCGCGCGCTACCGACACCATAGGTGGCGGCCTCGACCAGGTCGCGCTCGACCACCAGTCCGTGCTCGACGCCAATCGCGGCCGGGGATTGCAGCCACTCGCGCGCCTCGCGCAGGTCGGCGAAGACGGCCTGGTCGTTGCCGCCGCGCGCATACGGGCTCTTGACCCGCACCGGGCCTGCTTCGAGCAGCGCGGCGCAGGCGGCAAGCGCATCGGCGCGGGTGAAGACCGACCAGCCTGGAAGCGTGCAGTGCCCGATGCCGGGAACATCGCGCCAGCCCTCCGGTCGGCTGTCGCCGCCCGGCCAGCCGGGGTGGCTGATCAGCTTGGTACCGACGAAGGCATGCGGCACCACGCCGCCCCACAGCTGGGCTTCGTCCTCGACGCCCAGCCGTTCGGCTTCCTCGCGCAGCAGGGTGCGGATCGGCAGCCAGTAGCGGGACGGCCCGTGCAGACCGGCCCCGTTGCCGCCGGGACGGCCCAGCAGGCCGGCCACCCGCAGCGAAGCCGCGTGCAGGCTGGCGACTTCATGGGTCGAATGGCCCCGGCCGGGATCGATGAAAGGCAGGACGAGGGTCGGGGGTCGTATGCCGGCGGCCGGTGGCGGCGAGGCGGTGGTAGCGAAGCGGAGGGACATGCGGGCGTTCCGGCGTGGCGACGACCGCAGCTTCAGGGGCGGCGGGTTCGCGCCGAATGACGGCGGACGCGCGAAGGTTGCACGTGCGGCTAACGAATCGCTCATCGCGCATGAACGCGGCGATCCGCGTAGCGAGATACCGTCGGCGACTGTGCTAGGCGCCGGGCGGAACCTGGACATCGATCGGCCGCGCCCAGCGGCGGTAACTGGCAACGATGTCCTCGCGGATGCGGACATTGGGCCGCGCGTCCGCGGCCAGCTGCAGCTGCGCGAGCACCGCTTCCCAGCCGGGCCCGGCGTTCGCCCGCCAGGCCTCGACCAGCGTCCGGCACGGCTGCCCGGCCGCACGCGCCAGGGCACAGGCGTAGTAGAGGTCGCCCGCACGCATCCGCCCGTCGGCCAGCGCCTCCTCGACCAGGGGCCGCGGCGCGTCGAGATAGCGCACGATCTCGTCGGCGAACGCCTCGCGATGCCGCGCCGCATACCGGTCCATGTCGCGCAGCCGCGCATCGATCCACGCGCTACCGGTGCCGGTGGGTCGCGCCTGTTCATCGACCTGCGCCGGCGCGTCCTGCAGCGCCCCGGCGCCGGCACCGGGGGCCAGCGCCATGCCCAGGACCATCGCCAGCAGGGGCCCGCGCGGACTCAAACCGCCAGCGCCGCGGGCGCCGCCGATGCGACCACCTCGCGCAGGGCCTGCGGCAGTTCGGCGGCGGAGGACACCTGTCGCAGGCGCGGATGGCCGGCCATGTCCTCGGCCTCGTTCTCGTGCGCCCAGGTCAGGTGATACGGCACGTGCACGCCCCAGCCGCCCAGTTTCAGGACCGGGACGATATCCGAGCGCAGCGAGTTGCCGATCATGGCGAAGCGGTCGGCAGGGATGTCGAACTCGTCGAGCAGGCGCGCATACGTGCCCACGTCCTTCTCGCTCACGATCTCGATGCGGCGGAACAGCGCGGACAGGCCGCTGTCGCGCACCTTGGCCTCCTGGTGGAACAGGTCGCCCTTGGTGATCAGCACCACGGCATGTTCGGCGGCGATCGTCTCGACCGCCTCGCGCACGCCCGGCAGCAGTTCCACGGGGTGGCGCAGCATGTCCTTGGCGATATGCACGATGCGGTGCAGGTCGCGCGCAGGGATCCGCCCGCCGGTGATGTCGACCGCGGCTTCGACCATCGACAGGGCCATGCCCTTCACGCCATAGCCGAACACCGCGAGGTTGCCCTTCTCCACGGCGTACAGGCGATCGCGCAGGCCGGTGTCGCCAAGGTCGACGTGGCTGCCGACGATGCGTTCGAACTCTTCCTGCGCGGCGTGGAAATAGTCCTCGCTGCGCCACAGGGTGTCGTCGGCGTCGAAGCCGACCATCTCGATCACGGCCATGGCGGAAGTATAGGCCCCCGCAAACGGCATCGGCGGCCCGGAGGCCGCCGATGCGATGCGCATGCCCGTCAACGGGCGAGACTTGTCACCGGATCAGTCGGTGCCGCCGGAAGCTTCCGGCTGGGCGGCGTTGTTGCGCGCGACGAAGGTCTTGTATTCGTCCGGGGTCAGCTCGCCGTTGCCGTCCGTATCGGCCTCGGTGAAGACCTGCGACAGCGACGGTAGGGTGCCGGCCTCGGTCTGGCTGAGGGTGCCGTTGCCGTCGACGTCGAGGTCGGCCCAGGTCAGCGGCTGCTGCGCGGCGGCGGGCGCCGTCGACTGGGTGGGCGCGGTCGTCGGCGTCTGGGTGGTGGGCGTCGTCGCGTCCTGCGCGAACGCGGCCGGGATGGCGAGTGCGGCGCCGAGCGCGATCAGGGCGGACAGGGGCTTGCGTGCATTCTTCATTCGCTGTCTCCGTGGGGAATCGAAGTGTGGCGCGGGGCTGCACGTCCGTGACGACCGCTTCCGCACGGAACCCACCTTGCCCGCCGCGTATGAAGCTGCGTGCATGGACGGAGTTAAGAGCTCGTTCCGCGCACGGCGCCGTTCAGCGGGCGCGGCCGTCCTTCGCAGCGCGTGAAACGGCGGTTTCCGGGGGCGAATGCGCGCTCGCCGCGGCCGGTCGCGGCCTGATCGGGAGATGCCGTGCGGGCGCTATCATGCGCCGTCACCGATTCCGGCCAGGAGCCCCCGATGCCTCGTTCCGCCTTGACGCTCTCCCTGCTTTCGCTCGCCCTGCTGACCGCCTGCGGGGCCGGCAACGGCAGCGCGCCGGCGGCCCAGTCCGGCGCTCCCGACACGGCCGCGCAGGTCGCCGATGCCGCCGAGCGCGAAGTGCGCGAGATCGGCCCGTTCTCGGCCGAGACCATCGCCAGCTTCAACGAACCCTGGGCGCTGTCGTTCCTCTCCGATGGCCGGCTGCTGGTCAGCGAACGCCCCGGCGCGCTGAAGCTGGTGGACGTGGCCACCGGCCGCAGCGGCGAGATCGCCGGCGTGCCGGAGGTGGTGTACGGCGGCCAGGGTGGTTTCGGCGACGTGGTGCCGCATCCGCAGTTCGCCGACAACGGCCTGGTCTATGTCAGCTATGCCGAGAAGGGCGACGGCGACACCGCCGGCGCAGCCGTCGCGCGCGCGCGCCTGGTGCTCGACGAGGCCGGCGGCGGCACGCTCGAAGGCTTCGAGGTGATCTGGCGCCAGGTGCCCAAGGTCACCGGCCGCGGCCACTATGCGCACCGCATCGTGTTCCACGAGGGCAAGCTGTGGATCGCCTCGGGCGAGCGCCAGAAGTTCGATCCCTCGCAGGACATGCAGTCGAACATGGGCAAGGTGCTGCGCCTGGAAGAGGACGGCAGCGCACCGGCCGACAATCCGTTCGCCGGCCAGGGCGAGGTGGCCGCGCAGGTGTGGTCGCTCGGCCATCGCAATCCGCTGGGCTTGGCGTTCGACGCCAGCGGCCAGCTTTGGGACATCGAGATGGGCCCGAAGGGCGGCGACGAACTCAACCGCGTCGAGCGCGGGGCCAACTACGGGTATCCGGTGGTTTCCAACGGCGACCATTACGATGGCCGCCCGATCCCCGACCACGACACGCGTCCGGAGTTCGAGGCGCCTGCCATCACCTGGACGCCGGTGATCTCGCCCTCCAGCCTGATCTTCTATTCGGGCGAGCTGTTCCCTTCGTTCCAGGGCAACGCCTTCGCCGGCGGGTTGTCGTCGCAGTCGCTGGTGCGCATCGAATTCGACGGCGACACCGCGCGCGAAGCCGAGCGGTTCGCGATGGGCGCACGCATCCGCGGCGTGCGCCAGGGCCCCGATGGCGCGCTGTGGGTGATCGAGGACGGCAAGGACGGACGCCTGCTGCGCCTGACCCCGAAAGGCTGATCCGCGGCGCCCTGCCAGGCGGGGATCGCTCCTCGCCCGGCCAGTGCCGCCGGGAGTGACCGGTCTTTCTGTGGACCGGTCGTTCTCCCAGCTGGCCTACGGTGGGCCGGCCTCGTGTGGGCCGATCCTTCTGAGTCGGCCTTCTGTGGGAGCGACCTTGGTCGCGAACCGTTCGCGCGCAAGCGCGCTCCCACAGGAATCGTTCCTCGTCCGCCGTCGACGTTGCGAGTGGACCGGCCCTCCTGTGAGCCGACCCTCCTGTGGACCGGTTACTGTGGGAGCGACTTTGGTCGCGACCGTTCGCGCGCAAGCGCGCTCCCACAGGAATCGCTCCTCGTCCGGCCGTCGACGTTGCGAGTGGCCCGACTCTCCTGTGAGCCGGCCCTCCTGTGAGCCGACCCTCCTGTGGACCGGTTACTGTGGGAGCGACCTTGGTCGCGAAGCCGTTCGCGCGCAAGCGCGCTCCCACGATGTCCAGGCGCAACGCCGGTCCTACTGTGCCGGTCGCTCGGCGTGGATCCCCATCGCCTCGCGGTAGCGCGCGTGCAGGGCCTGCACCTTGGCGATGTAGGCCTGCGTTTCCGGATACGGCGGCACGCCGCCATGGCGCTGCACCGCACCGATGCCGGCGTTGTACGCGGCCAGCGCCAGGCTGCGGTCGTCGCGGTAGCGGCGCAGCAGCGCGCGCAGGTGGCGCGCCGCCGCCCGGATCGACTGCGCGGGGTCGAAGGGATCGGCGACGCCGTACTCGGCCGCGACCTCGGGCATCAGCTGCATCACCCCCTGCGCGCCCTTGTCCGACACCGCGTCGGCGTCGAATCCGCTCTCGGCGTGGGCGATCGCGCGCAACCAGGCGTCCTCCACGCCGGTCGCCTTCGCGGCGGCACGGAATTCGGCGGCGAATGGTGCCAGCCGCGGCGCACCCACCCGGCCAAGGCCCGCATGCGCGGGCTCGCCCGGCGGCGTCACCGCGGTGAAGCGCAGGTACACGCGCGAGCCAGGCAGGTTGCGCGTGCTGTAGACGAGCCGACCGTCCTGCTCGCGCTCGTAGAGCGTGCCGCTGAACACGCCCATCGCACCCCACAGGTTGGGCGTCTGCACCGCGTTGTCGTCGATCTCGCGCGCCTCGCACTTCGAACCCGGCTCCGGGGCGGTGGCGAGGCTGACGGTGCCGCCCTGCACGCAGCGGTAGACGGTGCGCGCCTGCGCGGCGCCGCCAAGCAGCGACAGCGAGAGCAGCGCCGCGACGCAATGCCGCAGCGCCCGACTACTGCCTGAAGCGGGCGAGACACGCAGGGGCGGGGCGGCATGCATCGCGGCGCGATCGCGAGGTCGGGCCTCAGCCGACCGCCGCGTCCCAGCGTCCGTCGACGCGGGTACCCGCGTCCACTTCAGGCAGGTACTCGTAGATCCAGGCATCCACGCCCGCGCCCGGCACGTGGACCAGGCGGCGGGCGTACGCCGAGCGCCCCATGTCCTGCGGGAAGTACTCCTCGTACTCGTCCAGCGCCGCGAGAACCGCCGCATCGCGGATCCGGAACAGCTCGCCGTGCGCCTCGCCCTCGTGCAACTTGAATCCCGGGTAATCCGCGACCCGGTAGATGCATCCCGGGATGCGCACCTCGAACACGAACTCGAGCGCCTCGTGCAGCCGGAACCTGGCGTGGGCGTCCTGCCCGCGCATCAGGCTGCCGTACATCAGCACGTGCTCCACCATGCGCGCGTCGCAGGATCCGGCCACGATGCCCGCGATCAGGACGCGACTTCGATCCCGTCGGCGGTGATGCGGTATTCCACCGGTTCGGCCGCGACGCCCTTGCCGCTGTCGGCCGAGAGGTGCTCCACCTGCTCGGGCGTCAGCTCCTTGCGGGTCAGCACGCCATGCACCACGGCGCTGCCCGTGGTGTCCTTCGGAATGTGGAAATCGTGCCGGCCGAACATTACCCGCGCGGCCTTGCCGCCGTCCTCGAGCATCATCCAGCAACCCTTGGCCTGGCAGACCTCGGTGATGCGGCCGCTGAAGCGCATCGGACGCCCGGCATGCGCGTCGAAATCGCCGATCGCGGACGAGACCGGCACGGCGTCTCCCGCAGGCAGTGGCTTGCCGTAGGGCGTGGCCGCGTGGCTGGCGCCGGCGGCGAGGATCAGCAGCAGGGTCGGCAGCAGGCGCATGGTGCGCTCCTTCCGGTGGTCGCGTCGGGCGGCCACGATAACGCGAACCCGCCGCCGGCGGCACCGGGGTTAGCATGCCCTCCCCTGCCGCTGGAACCGCCCCGTGTCCGACTGGTCCGCCCTGATCCGCGACGTCCCCGACTTCCCCAGCCCCGGGATCATGTTCCGCGATATCACGCCGGTGCTGGCCGACCCGCGCGCCTTTGCCGCCGCGGTGGCGGCCATGGCCGCTCCCTGGCGCGACACTCCACCCGATGCGGTGGCCGGCATCGAATCGCGCGGCTTCATCCTGGGCGCGGCGCTGGCCCTCGAGCTGGGCTGCGGCTTCGTGCCGGTGCGCAAGCCGGGCAAGCTGCCCGGCCGCACGCTGTCGCAGGGCTATCGGCTGGAGTACGGCAGCGATCGGCTCGAGGTGCACGTGGACGCGGTCGCTCCGGGCGCGCGCGTGCTGGTGGTCGACGACGTGCTGGCCACCGGCGGCACCCTGCGCGCGGCCACCGAACTGCTGCGCCGCCAAGGCGCCCAGGTGATCGGCGCCGACGTGCTGGTGGAACTGATCCCACTGGGCGGCCGCGACCGCTGGGACGATGCCGCGCCCCTGCGCGCGGCGGTGGTGATGTAGGCCTGGCGGCGTCTGGCCGGGCGTCTTGCGCGTCCTGCCGGAACGCCCCCGACGTTCCATCGCCGGAACGGTTCGCGGCCGTAGAATGTCCGCCCGCTACGCGCGCCGCGTGTGGCGCTCCCGATACCGGTTGCCGATGCGCGCTTCCCCTGCACCGGTCGGCCCCGCCTCCGCGTCTCCGCTGGCCGTCGCCCTGGCGCTGTCGGCGGTGTACCTGGTCTGGGGTTCGACCTATCTCGCGATCCGTTTCGCCCTCGAGGGCGGCTGGCCGCCGCTGCTGATGGGCGGCGTGCGTTTCGTCGTCGCGGGCAGCTTCCTGTACGCGCTGCTGCGCCTGCGCGGCACGCCCGCCCCCACGCCGCTGCAGTGGCGCAACGCCGCCTTCGTCGGTCTGTTGCTGCTGGCGGTGGGCAATGGCCTGGTGTGCGTGGCCGAGCAGACCGTGTCCTCGGGCCTGGCCGCGGTGGCGGTGGCCTCGATGCCGCTCTGGATGGCGCTGTTCTCGGCGCTGCGCGGCGAGCGGCCGCGCAGGATCGAATGGCTGGGCCTGGCGGTGGGGTTCGCCGGCGTGGCCTGGCTCAATGCCGGCAGCAGCCTCAGCGCAACGCCGGGCGGGCTGGTGGCGCTGCTGGTGGCCGCGGTGGCCTGGGCCTATGGCTCGGTCTGGAGCCGCGGGCGCGACCTGCCCAGCCCGTTCATGGGCGCGGCGGCGCAGATGCTGTGCGGTGGGGTGGCGATGCTGGTGGTCGGCCCGCTGCTGGGCGAACGCTTCGACGGCTGGCCGGATGCGCGCGGCCTGCTGTCGGTGGGCTACCTGGCCAGCATCGGCTCGCTGGTCGGGTTCAGCGCCTACATCTGGCTGCTGCATCACGTGCGCCCGGCGCTCGCGGGCAGCTATGCCTACGTCAATCCGGTGATCGCGGTGCTGCTGGGGGCGTGGCTGGCCGGCGAGCGCTTCGGCATCCACGACCTGGGCGCGATGGGCGTGGTGCTGATGGGCGTGGTGGCGATCAGCCTGGCCAAGGCCGCCAAGGCGACGCCGGCGGGCGGGAAGGCATGACGCCGGCCGCGCTGGACCGCCGCGGCCTGTGGATCGCGGTCGGCGCCTTCGTGATCTGGGGGCTGATGCCGCTGTACTGGCACCTGCTGCGCGAGGTGCCCTCGCTGCAGATCGTGTTGCACCGGGCGATCTGGTGCGCGGTACTGGTCGCGGCCTGGCTGAGCCTGCGCGAGGGGCGCGGCTGGTTCCGTGCCGTGGCCGCGCAGCCGCGCCTGGCCGGCATGCTGGCGCTGTCGGGCACGCTGATCGCGTTCAACTGGGGCCTGTACGTGTGGGCGGTCAATGCCGGCCACGTGATCGAGGCCAGCCTGGGCTACTTCATCAATCCGCTGCTCAACGTGCTGATCGGCGTGGCCTTCCTGCACGAGCGCCTGTCGCGCGCGCAGTGGGTGGCGGTCGCGCTGGCCGGCTGCGGTGTGCTGTGGCTGACCGCGGGCTACGGCCGCTTTCCCTGGATCGCGCTGTGCCTGGCCGGGTCGTTCGCGCTGTACGGGGTGATCCGCAAGTTCGCCGCGGTCGAGGCGGTGCGTGGGCTCGGCGTCGAGAACATGTTCATGTTCGTGCCGGCGCTGGCGCTGCTGGCCTGGATCGAACTGGGCGGCAGCGGCGGTTTCTTCTCGCTGCGCTGGGGTGGCTGGACCGACCTGCTGCTGGTGCTGGGCGGCGCGCTGACCGCGATCCCGCTGATCTTCTTCGCCTACGCGGTGCGGCGCGTGCCGCTGAGCGTGGTCGGGCTGCTGCAGTACCTCGGGCCCACCCTGCAGCTGCTGCTGGGCGTGTTCTTCTTCGGCGAACCCTTCGGCATCGATCGCGCGACCGGTTTCGCCTTCATCTGGGCCGGGCTCGCGATCTTCGCCGTGGACGGCGTGCTGGCCGCACGCCGCAGGATCGTCGCGCAGCAGGCCTGAAGCGACGGTCCAGTGCCGCGAGCGCGGCGCATCGCAGGCGTCGGGAAAGTTGCAAACGTCAGCGTCGGAGAACGCGGCCCGCATCGGCATTAGAATGCCGGGCCTCCCCACGCGCCCATCGGCCATGACGCCCTCCTCCGCACTTCCCCGCGGCAGCATCGTCGCGCTCGTCACGCCCATGCACGACGACGGCAGCGTCGACTACGCCGCGCTGCGCGCCCTGGTCGACTGGCATGTCGAACAGGGCACCGACTGCATCGGCGTGGTCGGCACCACCGGCGAATCGCCGACGGTCGACGTGGAGGAACACTGCGAGATCATCCGCGTCGCGGTCGAGCAGGCGGCGGGGCGCGTGCCGGTGATGGCCGGCTGCGGCGGCAATTCCACGCGCGAGGCGATCGCGCTGGCGCAGTTCGCGCGCGAGGTGGGCGCCGACAGCCAGCTGCAGGTGGTGCCCTATTACAACAAGCCGGGCCAGGAAGGCCTGTACCGGCATTTCCGCGCGATCGCCGAGGCCACCGGCGAACTGCCGATCGTGCTCTACAACGTGCCCGGACGCTCGGCGGCCGACATGCAGCACGACACGGTGCTGCGGCTGGCGCAGGTGCCCGGCGTCGCCGGCATCAAGGAAGCCACCGGCAACATCGAGCGCGCGCAGTGGCTGCTGCGCGATCGCCCCGCCGGTTTCCGCGTGTATTCCGGCGACGACGGCACCGCGGTGGCGCTGATGCTGTGCGGCGGCGACGGCAATGTCAGCGTCACCGCCAACGTCGCACCCGGGCCGATGCGCGCCTTGTGTGCGGCGGCGCTGGCGGGCGACGCGGCGCGTGCGATGGAGATCCAGCTGCGCCTGCTGCCGCTGCACAAGCAGCTGTTCGCCGAGGCCAACCCGATCCCGGTGAAGTGGGCGCTGTCGCGCCTGGGCCGCTGCGGCGGCACGCTGCGCCTGCCGCTCACCGAACTGGCCGGAGCCAACCGCCCTGTCGTCGAGGCAGCCCTGCGCGAGGCGCGCCTGCTGGCGTAGCTGTTACGGGAGCGTCCGCGGTCGCGATGCCGTTCGCGCGCGAGCGCGCTCCCACGGGCGAAGTGGTGCGTGCATCCTGTGGGAGCGACCTTGGTCGAGAGCCTCTCGCGCGCAAGCGCACTCCCACAGGCAAAGTTGTGCGCGCACCCTGTGGGAGCGACCTTGGTCGCGATGCCCTTCGCGCGCAAGCGCGCTCCCACGGCGATGTGATCCCTGCACTCTGTGGGAGCGACCTTGGTCGCGATGGCGTTCGCGCGCAAGCGCGCTCCCACGGGCGAAGGGGTGCGTGCATTCTGTGGGAGCGACCTTGGTCGCGAGCCTTTCGCGCGCAAGCGTGCATCCCGGCGGCGCTGGCCTGCACGGCCAGCGCCTGGCCCTGCCTACATCGCCCGCAGCGCGTCGGTGACCGGCAGCGTCGCCGCGCGCAGGGCCGGGAACAGGCCGCCGACGAAGCCGATCGCCAGCGCCCACTTCAGCCCTTCCCACAGCAGCTGCGGCGAGACGCGGAATTCGAAGCTCAGGCTCGCCACGCCGCCGGCCAGGGTCGAGGCGGTGTAGCCGTTGAACACCAGCCAAGCCAGCAGGCCGCCGACGATGCCGCCGAGCAGGGCCAACAGCATGGTCTCCAGCATCACCGCCACCACCACCGGCAGGCCGCGGAAACCGATCGCGCGCAGCGTGGCGATCTCCCGCGCGCGCGCCGCGACGGTGGCGAACATGGTGTTGAGCGCACCGAACACCGCGCCGATCGCCATGATCGATCCCACCACGATACCGATCCAGCGCAGCACCGTGGTCAGCTGTTCGGACTGCTTGCTGAAATAGCCGAGCGTGGTATCGGCCTCCACCTGCAGGCGCGGGTCCGCCGCCAGCGTGGCCTTGAAGGCGTTGAACGCCTCCGGCGAAGTCAGCCGGGCGAACACCGAGGCGCGGCTGCTGCCGCGGCGATAGGCGGCGGCCACCACTTCGGCATCGGCCCACATCTCCGAGGCCATCGCGTCGCCGGAATCGAAAATGCCGACCACCGTCCAGACCTGGTTGCCCAGGCGCAGTTCGCTGCCCACGTCCAGGCCCGCGAACTGCCGGTGCGCGCCGCTGCCGACCACCAGTTCGCGGCGCCCGGTCTCGAAGCGGCGCCCTTCCACCAGCTGCAGGTCGGGCCGCACCGCCCAGGCCATGTCGCCCACGCCACGCAGGGTCACGCTGCCGTCCTCGCCATCCTTGCGCACCACGTTGGCCGAGACCACGATCTCGGCCGAGGCCAGCGGTCGCCCCTCGGCATCGCGTGCGATCTGGGGGGCGCGTTCGATGGCGGTGATCGCATCGCGCGACATCACCGACATCAGCTCCGCCGACGAACCGCCGCGCAGCACGATGGCCGTGTCCTCGCTGCCGCTGTTGCTGACCGTGTGGCGGTAACCCTCGGCCATCGCCAGCAGCGCCACCAGCACGCCGACCACGCCGGCGATGCCGATCACCACCACCGACGAGGCCCCCAGGCGCTGGCGCAGCGTGCCCACGCCGACCCAGGTCACCGACGCGGCCTGGCGCCCGCTGCGGGTCAATCCCATCCACAGCGCCAGGCCCAGCGCGACCGCCAGCAGTCCCTGCCAGGGCAGGACGATCCACAGCGCGAGGAAGGCCACCAGCACCAGGAACAGGCCGAGCCCGCGCAGCAGTTTCTTCACAGCGTTCATCCGCATGTCCTCATCAGTTCGTCCGCGGCTCCGGGGCGCCGCCGGTTGCAACCGTCGCTAGCGGCCGGCGAGCGCATCGACGATGTTCAGCCGCATCGCCCGCAGCGCGGGCAGCGCGCCGACCAGCAGGCCGATCGCCGCCATCAGGCCCAGGCCGAGGGTCCAGCTACGCCAGCCGATCGGCGGCAGGCTGATCGCGCCGCCGCTCAGCGTGCCCACCACCGGCCCCAGCACTGCCGCCAGGCCCAGCCCCAGCACGCCGCCGAGCACCACCAGCAGCACCGACTCGGCCAGCACCATCGCCAGCACGCTGCGGCTGCTGAAGCCGATGGTCTTGAGCACCGCCAGCTCCGAGGTGCGCTCGCGCACGGCCTGGGCCATGGTGTTGCCGGTCAGCAGCAGCAGGGTGAAGAACACCGCGCCCATGATCGAACCCACGATCAGGCCGATGTCGGCCATCTGCTTGAGCTGCGCGGCCATCGCCGCCTGCTCGTTCATGGTGCGGGTCTCGTGCGGCGAGTTCATCGACAGCGCGTCGATGGCCTTGGCCGCGGCGTCGCTGCGGCTCACGTCCGACACGCGGCTGATGTACCAGCCCACGTTGTCGTCGACATAGGGCGTGGCCTCCTCGAAGTAGTCGTAGTGCATCAGGATCAGCGCCTCGGTGAAGCCGGCGCTCTTGCTGTCACGCGCGCGCAGCACGCCGGCGATCTCGAACGCCCAGTTGAGCGTGCCGTCGCTGTTGGGGAAGATCGTCGACTGCAGCGGGATCGTCTGCCCCACCTCCCAGCCGAAGCGCGTCATCATCTGCTGCCCCACCAGGATGCCGCTGCGCGTCGCCTTCCACTTCTCCAGCTGTGCAGGCTCCACCTCGATCTCGGGATAGAGGTCCAGGTAGTTGGGCGCCACGGCGAAGGTGAACAGCTGGTTGCGCGGGTTCTGGTAGGCGCCGCCGAACCAGTTGGCCCAGGTCACCGCCTCGATGTTGTCGAGCTGGCGGATGCGCGGCTCCAGCGACAGCGGCAGCGTCTCGACCATCGACAGTCGCGAGGTGGTCTGCAGGCGCTGCGCGCCGTCGGCGTTCTGGCCGAGCTGGGCGAAGGTGGAGCGGATGCCGTCGAGCATGCCGAACAGCAGGAAGGCCGCCAGGATCGAGGCCAGTGTGAGGAAGGTGCGGGTCTTGCGCCGGAACAGCGCCGCCCAGATCAGGTGGAAGTATTTCATCGCGCGATGTCCTCTACACGGTGCGTGCCGGTGCCGCATGCCGCCGGGGCGGGCGCGGCATCCATCGCCGGATCAGGCGGCGTGCGCCTGGCGACCGACCAGGCTGCCCTTGTCCAGGTGCAGGGTGTGGCTGGCGTACTCGGCCGCCTTGGGATCGTGGGTGACCATCACGATGGTCTTGCCGTGCTCGCGGTTGAGCGTCTGCAGCAGGCCCAGGATGTCCTCGGCCGACTGGCGGTCGAGATCGCCGGTGGGTTCGTCGCAGATCAGCAGCTTGGGGTCGGAGACGATCGCGCGCGCGATCGCCACGCGCTGCTGCTGCCCGCCGGACAGTTCGGTGGGCTTGTGCGAAACGCGGTCGGCCAGGCCGACCAGCTGCAGCGCGATCTGCGCGTTGCGCTTGCGCTGCGCGGCGCCGAGTTTCGTGAGCAGCAGCGGCAGCTCGACGTTCTTCTGCGCGCTCAGCGCCGGCATCAGGTTGTAGAACTGGAACACGTAGCCCACGTTCTGGCTGCGCCAGTGCGAGAGCTGGCCGCCGCCGAGCTGGTCGATGCGCTGGCCGTCGACCTCGATGCTGCCGGAACTCGGCGAATCCAGCCCGCCGATCAGGTTGAGCAGGGTGGTCTTGCCCGAGCCCGAAGGCCCCATCAGCGCGACGAAGTCGCCCTGCTCGATGTCCAGGTCGAGGCCGTGCAGCACTTCCACCTTCTCCGGGCCACGCTGGTAGGTCTTGGTCAGGCTGCGGATCGATACCAGGGATGCCATGGTTTGCCTCGCTGTGGTGTCGTGGCCGGGATGCCCCGGCGGAAGTCATGCGATGGGAACGTGTCGCCGCATCGCGTGGATGTGTCGCATGCTGCAGATGCCGGCTCCGATCCTGTGGCCGCGGCGAAGCGGTTTCACTCGGCCCCGATCGAAACCGCCGCGCCGTCGGCCAGTTCCGCGGGAGGTTCGATCACCACCGTTTCGCCCGGCGCCAGGCCCGAGACGACTTCGCGGTTGTCGCCCGTCTTGCCGCCGGCCTCGACCTTGCGCAACTCGGCGATGTTCTCCGACCCGACCACGAACACCGCATCCGCGCCATCGCGCTGGACCACGGCGCCGGCCGGCACGCGCACGCCGCGCCGGGGTTCGCTGCCGGGCTCCGGCGCCTTCTCCAGGAAGCTCACGGTCACGCCCATGTCGGGCACGATGCGGACGTCCTTTTCCTTCAGCGCCACCCGCACCTTGACCGTGGCCTTGCCGCGATCGGCGGTGGGAATGATCGCGATCACCTCGGCCGGGATCTTCCAGTCGGGATAGGAGTTGAGCGTGGCCTCCACCGGCATCTTGGGCTGCACGCGGCCGATGTAGGCCTCGCCCACGTCCACCTCGACCTCCAGCGAATCCATGTCGACGATGGTGCCGATGCCGGTACGGGTGAAGCCGCCACCGGCCGACAGCGGCGAGACGATCTCGCCCGGCTGCGCGGCCTTGGCGATCACCACCCCGGCGAAGGGCGCGCGCACGACCGTGTTGTCCACGCCCAGGTCGGCGATGTGCAGGCCATCGGCCGCCACCTGCGCGTTGCGGCGCGCGCTTTCCAGCTGCGCGCGCAGCGCGTCGCGCGTGGCCACCGCCTGCTCGTGCTGGGCCTTCGAGACCAGCTGCTGCCCGACCAGCGACTCCAGGCGGCGGGCATTGGCCTCGGCTTCGACCAGCTGCGCCTGCACCCGCGCGATGTCGCTGCGCGCCGCCTGCAGCTGCGAGGCAGACAGCGCGCGCTGCGCATCGGCATCAATGGGATCGAGCGTGGCCATCACCTGGCCTTCCTCGACCCGCATGCCCTCCTCGATGCGCACCTCGCGCACGCGCCCGGTGATCTTCGACGATACCGTGGCCATGCGTCGCGCCACCACATAGCCGGAGGCGTCGAGCACCGAGGCCGCGGCACTGCCCGCGGCCAGCGGCACGGCGGTGGCGGTGCGCACCGGCAGCGCGCGCTCGCGGGCGAACAGCCACCAGCCCGCCAGCACCAGCACGGCGACGGCGAGGATCGACGCCAGCGCGATCCACAGCCCCTTGCGCGAAGGCGGCGGGCCGGGCGAGCGGTCGATGCGGAGTTCCCTGAGCAGGTCTGCGTTCGTATTCATCGATGTACAGGACGGAGGCCAGTGGCGATTGTGACGCAGGACCCTGGATGACGCCGGACAGGCTACCGGCCGGCGGCCGCGCCCGCCGCTGACAGCTGTCATGCGCTTGGGCTGACGGCGGTCGATGTCGCAGCGCCCGCCTGCGGACCAGACTGGCTCCAGCCCCGTCACCGAGTCTACAGATGAACTCCTCGCCTCCCCTCGCCCGGTTGCGCGGCGCCAGCAAGCGCTATGGCGACCGCCTCGCGCTCGATGGCCTGGACCTGTCCCTGCATGCCGGCCAGGTCACCTCGCTGCTCGGCGCCAACGGCGCCGGCAAGAGCACCGCGGTGGCGCTGCTGCTGGGCCTGCTGGCGCCGGATGGCGGCGAGGCGAGCGTGCTGGGCGGCGCGCCGGGCACGCTGGACGTGCGCCGCCAGTGCGGCACGATGCTGCAGTCCGCCGGCATTCCCGAGCGCCTGCGCGTGGGCGAGGTGCTCGCCCTGGTGCGCAGCGGTTATGCGCGGCCGCTGGACATCGCCGAATGCGTGGCGCTGGCCGGCCTCGACGGCCTGCTGGGACGCCGTTACGGCACGCTGTCGGGTGGACAGCAGCGGCGCGTGCAGTTCGCGCTGGCGATCTGCGGACGCCCGCGCCTGTTGTTCCTCGACGAACCGACCACCGGCCTGGACATCGGCGCCCGGCAGACGTTGTGGGCGGCGGTGCGCCGCCTGGTCGCGGACGGCTGCGCGGTGCTGCTGACCACGCACTACCTGGAGGAAGCCGAGGCCCTGTCGGACCGGGTCGCCGTGATCGACGCCGGACGACTGCTGGCCGAAGGCAGCGTCGGCGAGATCCGCGCGCGCGTCTCGCTGCGGCGCATCCGCTGCACCACCCGGCTGCCCGCCGCCGCGGTGGCGCACTGGCCCGACGTGCGCGAAGCGCGGCGCGAGGGCGACACGCTGCACGTCGTGGCCGAACCCGCCGAGCCAGTCGTCCGTCGCCTGCTGGAGGCCGACCCGGGCCTCGCCGACCTGGAGATCCACCGCGCAGGGCTGGCCGATGCCTTCCTCGCCCTCACCGCCCCGGCCGCCCAGGAGGCCGCCTGATGGACATCGCATCTCCCCCCGCCCATGCGCCCGCCTGGCGCGCCTACGCGCTCGAGGCGCGCTGCGAACTGCTGCGCATGCTGCGCGAGCCGGCCTACTGCATTCCCGTCATCGCGTTCCCGGCCCTGTTCTACGTGCTGTTCGGCGTGCTGCTCAACCGCGGCAACGCCGGCGCGGCGCAGTACCTGCTCGCCAGCTACGGCGTGTTCGGGGTGATCGGCGCGGCGATGTTCGGCTTCGGCGTCGGCATCGCCATGGACCGCGAACGGGGCTACCTGCGCCTGCGCCAGGCGATGCCCACCCCGCCCGGCGCATTGCTCCTGGCGCGCATGGCCATGGCCGTGCTGTTCGCGCTGCTGGTTTCGGTGCTGCTGGCGGCGCTGGCCGCCAGCCTCGCGGGCGTGCGGCTGGGCGCGGGCCAGTGGCTGGGCCTGCTGGCGGTCAACATGCTGGGGGTGCTGCCGTTCGCGGCGATCGGGCTGTGGGTGGGCACGATCGCCAGCGGCAACGCCGCGCCGGTGCTGCTCAATGCGCTGTACCTGCCGATGGCGTTCCTGTCCGGGCTGTGGCTGCCGCTGTCGATGCTGCCCGAGTGGATCGGCCGCATCGCGCCGGCTTGGCCTGCCTACCACCTCGCCCAGCTCGCCCTGAAGATCGTGGGCCTGGACGACGGTGGCGCCGCGTGGCTGCACCTGCTGGTGCTGGCGGTGGTGGCCATCGTGTTCTTCGTGCTCGCGCAGCGCCGGCTCGCCACGGCCCGCTGACCGCATCCCGATACCGGAGCGATCCCATGAACAAGTGGACTGGACCTGCCTGCCTCGCGGCCCTGATCGGAGTGATCGGCCTGGCCGTGGCGATGCAGCCGCGGCCCGCCGCTCCCTCGCCCGCCGATGGCGGCGATCCCGGCGCCAGCGGGTTCGTCGTCGAAGGCGCGCGCGTGTTCGACGGCGAGCGCGACCTGGGCATCGTCCGCGTCGTCGTGCGCGACGGCGCAATCTCCGCCGTCGGCGCCGATGCCGACGCACCGGCCGGGCTGACGCGCATCGACGGCCGTGGCCGCACCTTGCTGCCGGGTCTGATCGACGCGCACGTGCATGCCTTCGGCGATGCGCAACAGGACATGGCGCGTTTCGGGGTCACCGGCGGGGTGGACATGCACGGCGACGCCAGCCGGCTGCCGTCGCTGCGCGCGGCGCGCGAACGCAGCGACGACAGCGGCCGGGCCGACCTGTGGGCGGCGGGGTTCGCAGTCACCGCGCCCGGCGGCCACGGCACCCAGTACGGCTTCGCGGTACCGACGCTGGCGCCGGCCGACGACGCCACGGCCTTCGTCGATGCGCGCCTGGACGAGGGCGCGGATTTCATCAAGCTGATCGTCGAGGACCTCGGCGCCTATGGCATGGCGCAGCGGCTGCCGACGCTCTCCGCGCCGCAGGTCGCGGCGGTGACCGAAGCCGCCCGGGCGCGCGGGCGCCCGGTGGTGGCGCACGTGGCCACCGCGGCCGATGCCCGGATGGTCGTGGACGCTGGCGTCGACGGCCTGGTGCACGTGTTCGCCGACGCGGTGGCCGACGACAGCCTGCTGGAAACCTTTCAGGCGCGCGATGCATTCGTGGTGCCGACGCTGTCGGTGGTGGCCTCGATGGCCGGCAGCGGCGAGGGCCAGGCGCTGGCGCAGGATCCACGCCTGCAGCCCCTGCTCGGCGCCGACCAGAAGGAGGCGCTGGCGCACGACTTCGGGCTGCCGACCCCCGTGCGCCTGGATCATGCGATCGAAAGCGTGCGCCGCATGCATGCCGCCGGCATCGACATCCTGGCCGGCAGCGATGCGCCCAACCCGGGCACCACGCACGGGGCCAGCCTGCACCACGAGCTGGAGCTGCTGGTCCGCGCCGGGCTGACGCCCGCGCAGGCGCTGGCCGCTGCGACCTCGCGTACGGCCAGGCGCTTCGGCCTGGCCGGACGCGGCCGCATCGCGCCCGGCATGCGTGCCGACCTGCTGCTGGTGGCGGGCCATCCGCTCGACGACATCCGCGCCACCCGCGCGATCGAGGCGGTGTGGAAGAACGGGCGCAGCGTGGCGCTCGCGATCGACGCGGCCCTCCCTGCGGCCGCCCCGCCGCCCGAGGCCACCCTGGTCAGCGCTTTCGACGGCGGCAGCATCGACGCGAGCTTCGGCAGCTGGCAGGCGACCACCGACCGCCTCGCCGGAGGCGCCTCGGATGCCGCGCACGCCATCGTCGCCGACGGTGCCGGCGGCTCGCCCGGCGCGCTGCGCGTGACCGGCGAGGTGCGTCCGGGCTTCGCCTTTCCCTGGGCGGGGGTGATGTTCTTCCCGGCCGCGCAGCCGATGCAGCCGGTGGATCTGTCGGGGCGCACCGAGCTGGTGTTCAGCGTGCGCGGCGACGGACGCCGCTACAGCGCGATGCTGTTCTCCGGGACATCGGCGCAGGGAATGCCGAGCGTGCAGAACTTCGTCGCCGGCAACGGCTGGCAGGAGGTGCGCCTGCCGCTGTCGGGTTTCGCCGGCGCCGACCTCGCCCGCGTGCGCGGCATCGCCTTCACCGCGGGCCAGCCGTTCGGCGGATTCGAGTTCGTCCTCGACCAGGTCGAGCTGCGATGACATGCGTGCGCCACGCGCCCATCGCCCCGTGCCATGATCGGCGCCGGGCGGATCACGGATACCGGCAGGGAGATCGCAGGGTGGCACTGAAGCAGGCACTGCAACGGGTCCGTCCGGCACCCGGTTCGATCGCCGCGCACGAGCAGCGCGCGGGGCGGTCGCCCTGGCTGCCGATGGTGCACGTGGTGTGGTCGGTGTGGGTGTTCCTCACCCCGGCCTTCGCCGGCGGCGACTACGCCTACGACGCGCGCTTCGCCTGGATCACCCTGCTGACCTATCCGCTGTTCCTGGCGCTGTACGTCGCCAGCGTATTCAGCGCGCCGCGCCGGGCCTATGCCTGCGCCCTGGCCATGATCGTGCTGTGCCTGGTGCTGCTGCGCTGGTACCCCTCCGGGCTGAGCTATTTCGTGTTCGGCTGCGTGATGCTGCAACCGCGCCGCGGCCGCGGGCTGCTGGGCTATCTCTGCGTGCTGCTGGCGCTCAACGCGCTGCTGTTCGCTTACGCGATGTACATCGGCTATCCGTGGCAGGCGCTGGTGTGGATGCCGACGGTCACCGCGATCGTCGGCGTGCTGGTGACCGTGGAGCGCATCACCCAGGAGCGCGACGCCGCGCTGCGGCTCTCGCACGACGAAGTGAGGCGCTTGGCTTCGCTGGCCGAGCGCGAGCGCATCGGCCGCGACCTGCACGACCTGCTCGGGCACACCCTGTCGATGGTCGCGCTCAAGTCCGATCTCGCCGCCCGCCTGATCGAGCGCGATCCCGCGGCCGCGCGCGGCGAGATCGACGAGGTCAGCCGGGTGGCGCGCGAGGCGCTGTCGCAGGTGCGGCGCGCGGTCAGCGGCATCCGCGCCGCCGGCATCGCCGCCGAGCTGGCCTCGGCGCGGCTGCTGCTGGAGACCGACGGCATCGCCTTCGACTACCGCCTCGACGACGGATTCACCGGCGGCGCCCTGCCCGCCGGCGTCGAGAGCGCGCTGGCGATGACCGTACGCGAGGCCGCCACCAACATCCAGCGCCACGCGCATGCGCGCCGCGCCGAGGCCAGCTTCGGCATCGAGGACGGCGACGTGGTGCTGCGCATCGCCGACGATGGCCGCGGCGGCGCGATCGTCCCCGGCAACGGACTGGCCGGCATGCGCGAACGCATCGAGGAACTGCGCGGCCGCCTGCGCGTCGCCACGGGCCTGCAGGGCGGCACCACCATCGAGGCGCGCGTACCGCTGGCGGCGAACGACGACGTTCCGGCCTGAGGGGGCCGGGGCAGGTCCACGACCTGCTAACGTTCCCCCCATGCCGATGCCGCACGCCACGCCATGATCCGCATCCTGCTCGCCGAGGACCAGGCGATGCTGCGCGGCGCGCTCGCCGCGCTGCTGGGCATGGAGTCCGACATCGAGGTGATCGGCACCGCGGGCGATGGCGAAGCTGCCTGGCGCGAGCTGCAGCGGCTCTCGCCCGACATCCTGGTCACCGACATCGAGATGCCCGGCCTGACCGGACTGGAGCTGGCCCAGCGCATCCAGCGCCAGGAACTGCCGGTCAAGGTGGTGATCGTCACCACCTTCGCCCGCGGCGGCTTCCTGCGCCGCGCGCTCGACGCCGGCGTGTCGGGCTACCTGCTCAAGGACGCCCCTGCCGAGCAGCTGGCCGACGCCCTGCGCCAGGTGCACCGCGGCGGCCGCGCCATCGATCCGCAGCTGGCGCTGGAAGCCTGGAGCGAGGCCGATCCGCTCAGCGAACGCGAACGCAAGGTGCTGCGCCTGGCGGGCGAAGGCATGAACGCCAGCGAGATCGCCGCCCAGCTCAACCTGTCCCACGGCACCGTGCGCAACTACCTATCCGAGGCGATCGGCAAGCTCGGCGTCGGCAACCGCATCGAGGCCTACCGGCTGGCGCGCGAGAAAGGCTGGCTGTAGCGCACGCCGGCCGGTGCGGGCGTAAGCTGCGCCCACATCCATCCCCACGGGGAGCGCGACATGGCAGGCACCGTACCCACCAGCTTCCGGATCGTCTCCCTCCTCGGCCTGGTCTGGAACCTCATCGGCGTGACGATGTTCTTCCTGCAGACCGGGCTCGACGCGGAGCAGATCGCGGCGCTGCCCGACGAGCAGCGCATGGTCTACGAAGTGATGCCGTCGTGGCTGGCGGTGCTGTACGCCATCGCCGTGTTCGGCGGCCTGCTCGGCTCTGCCGCACTGGTGCTGCGCCGGCGCTGGTCGATCCCGCTGCTGGGCGTGTCGCTGGCCGCCGTGGTCGTGCAGATGTGCGCGCTGTACCTGCTCACCCCGGCCTGGCAGGCCTCGGGCGCGTCGGGGCTGGCGATGACGCTGCTCATCGCCGGCATCGCCGCCTTCCTGCTGGTCTACGCGCAGCGCGCAGCCAGCCGCGGCTGGCTGCGCTGACGTTCTTCAGCCGTCGTAGCGCGCGCGCAGCATCTCGAACGCCGCGCGCAGCCCCAGGGCCTCGCCGCCGGCCGGACGCCCCGGGCGGGCGCTGTCGTTCCAGGCGTAGACGTCCAGGTGGGCCCAGGGCGTGCCCTCGGGCACGAAGCGCTCCAGGTACAGGGCGGCGGTGACCGCGCCGGCCATGCGCGAGCCGGCGTTGGCCATGTCGGCGATGTTGCTGGTGAGATAGCGCAGGTAGGGCCGCCACAGCGGCATGCGCCACACCGGATCGCGCGTGCGCTCGCCCGCCGCGATCCAGTCGCCGGCCAGCGCGTCGTCGTTGGCGAACAGCGCGGGCAGGTCCGGCCCCAGCGCGATGCGCGCCGCGCCGGTGAGCGTGGCGAAATCCAGGATCAGCGCCGGCGACAGCTCGCCCGCCAGGGTCAGCGCATCGCACAGCACGATGCGGCCTTCGGCATCGGTGTTGTCGACCTCGACGCTCACGCCCTTGCGCGTGGCGATCACTTCGCCGGGACGGTAGGCATCGGGGCCGATGGCGTTCTCCACCGCAGGCACCAGCAAGGTCAGGCGCAGCTTCAGGCCGCTGGCCATCAGCAGGCCGGCCAGCGCGATCGCGTGCGCGGCGCCGCCCATGTCCTTCTTCATGTTGCGCATGCCGTCGGCAGGCTTGATGTCCAGGCCGCCGGTGTCGAAGCACACGCCCTTGCCGACCACCACCACGTGCGGATGCGCCGCATCGCCGAAGTCCAGGCGCAGCAGGCGCGGGGCACGGTGCGAGGCGCGACCCACGGCGTGGATGGCGGGGAAGTTCTGCGCCAGCAGCGCGTCGCCGACGATGCTCTCGAACCGCGCGCCATGCGCCTGCGCCAGCGCGCGCACCTCGTCCTCGAGCTGCTCGGGGCCCATGTCCTCGGTCGGGGTGTTGACCAGGTCGCGGACCCGCGCGCAGGCCTCCAGCACATGGCCCGCCAGTGCATCCGGCGCCGGCAGCGCCAGCCGTGCGGGCGCGCGGCCGCCGGACTTGTAGCGGCTGTAGCGGTAGGCGCCCAGGCCCCAGCCCAGCTGCAGCGCCGCGGCATGCGCGTCGGGCAGCGCGCCGGCCGGCGCCCAGTCGCCCTCGGGCAGCGTCATCGGCCCATGCGCATAGGAGTAGGCATCCAGCGGATCGCCGATGCCCAGCACCGCGCCCGCGATGCCGTCCTCGCCCGGCAGCAGCGCCTGGGTGCCGGCGCCGGCCTTGAACTGCTGGCCCTGCAGCCAGGCGCGCACGGCAGGCGGCTGCGCATCGAGCCAGGCCGGATAGGCGGCGACGTCCAGCACGTGCAGCGGTCGCGCGGAGGCCGCGTCGGACGCAAAGCCGGGAGGAAGCGGGGAAACGGTCATGGACAACTCCAAGCGGAATACGGGAAACGGGCGGGCTTAAGTCAGCCCGGCAGCGCCTGCAGCAGCGCGGCCAGGCGGCCACTGCGCAGCAGCCAGGCGAAGGCCGCGATATTGAGCGCCACCGTGATCCAGAACGCCACCCGGAACGCCGGCTTGCTCGACTTGTGCCGCAGCACCTGCTGCGCCAGCAGGCCACCCGGCCAGCCGCCGGCCAGGTCGAGCAGGTGCAGGCTGCGCTCGGGCGTACGCCAGCGGCCGCGCTCGGCGGCGACCTTGTCGTGGCGGTAGCACAGGAACGAGACCAGGCTCATCCCCGCGTACCACAGCGGCACCGCGCCCGGCCATTCGCCCAGCAGCCAGCCGCCGGCCAGCGCCGCGACCACCAGCGCCAGCACGCCGCGGCGCGCGCCAGCCTCCAGCCCTGCGCCCGTGCGGCGCCGGCGCGAGGCCGCGCGTGCCTCGCCGCGCGCCTGCGCCTGCCGGCGCATGGCCTCGGCATTGACGAAGGACACCTCCACCGCGTTGAGCCGGCCCTGCGCATCGCGCTCGGTGCGGTAGCGGACCAGGTCGCCGTCGGCCGGACGGCGTCCGGCGCGCGCGATTGCCCGCACGTGCACGAAGGCACGCGCCGCATCGCCGGCCTGCGACTCCAGCGGGCGTACGAAGCCATAGCCGCGCGCGTCGTTCCACTGCTCGATGCGGCCGATCAGGCTCATGCGCGGACCTGCGCATCCAGCCAGTCGGCCAGCCCGGTCAGGCTGTCGAACTCCAGATCCGGCACCGGCTCGGCATGCGGCCAGCGCAGGTGGCCGCCGGGATTGTCCGGGCGCCGGATCCAGCAGCTGCGCAGGCCTGCGCGCGCCGCGCCGGCCACGTCGGTCTCGACATGGTCGCCGACATGCAGCACCAGCGACGGCGCCAGGCCCAGCCGCGCGCAGGCGGCCAGGAAGATGCCGGGCTCGGGCTTGGCCGCGCCGTGCTCGCGCGCGTGCAGCTGGAAGGCGAAGTGCCCGGCGATGCCGACCCGCTGCAGGTCGGCATTGCCGTTGCTCAGCGACACCAGCGGCACGTGCCGGGCGATGCGCTGCAGCGCATCCAGCGCATCGGGGTAGAACTCCACCCGGTTGCGCTCTGCGTAGAAGGCTTGGTAGGCCGCATCCAGCAGCGACAGGTCCGCGCCGCTGTCGCGCAGCGCGATCTCCAAGCTCAGGCGCCGCAGCGCACCCAGGTCGTGGGCCAAGTGCGGGTTCTCGCGCCAGACGCGCTCGCGCAGGCTGCGCATGGCCGCGACCGGGAACATCGTCGCCGTCTGCGGGCAGTGTTCGCGCATCCAGTCCTCGAGCACGCGCTCGATCCGGGCACCGATCGGCGCGAACGGCCACAGCGTGTCGTCGAGATCGAGGGTGATGGCGCGGACGGGGAAACTCACGCCCGCCATTGTAGGTGCAGCGGCCACCCGGACGCCGGGCCGCGGCGCGGCGGTGGCGCCAGGCGGGCGCTATTCCAGCAGCTTCGCCCAGCCCTCCATGCCCTCCACCCGCGCCAGCACCAGCTTCACGCACACCAGCAGCGGCACCGCCAGCAGCAGGCCGACGATGCCCCACAACCAGCCGAACAGCATCAGCGCCAAGATCAGCACCAGCGGCGACAGCGCCATGCTCCGCCCCAGCACGATCGGCGTCACCAGCTGGCCCTCGATGGTGTGCAGCACCAGGTACACCGCCGCCGGCAGCAGCGCCATCCACGCGTCGTCGAAGCTGACGAAACCCACCAGCAGCATCGCCAGCATCCCGATCAGCGGCCCGACATAGGGCGCGAAGTTGAGCAGCGCCACCATCGTGCCCCACAGCAGCGCCTCGGACAGGCGGATGTCCATCAGCACCAGGGCCACCGCGAACAGCAGGCCCACCACCGTGTTGATCAGGCTGATGGTGAGCACATAGCGCGAGACCTCGCGTTCGATCGACTGCAGGATCTCGACGGTGAACTTCTTCTGCTGCCGCCCCGGCAGCAGCGCGATCGCGTTGCGCTGCAGGTTGACCCCATAGACCATGAAGAAGAACGTCAGCAGCACCACCGCCAGCAGCGAGGCGAGCAGGCGCGGCGTCTCGGTGAGCATGCGGTAGGGGTCGGGCGCGGTCTGTACCACCTGCGGCCGGCGGCCGTTGTCGCCACCCGCGGCGCGGGCGAAGGTCTCGGCGGCCTTGTTGGCCTCCAGCACCGGCTTGGTGAATTCGCGCAGCTTGGGCGCCAGCTGGCGCAGTGCCCGTGGCGCCTCGCTCGCCCAGGCGACCGCCGAGGGCGCCATCTGGTAGGCCAGGGTGCCGGCGCCGGCCAGGCCGCCGAGCAGCACCAACAGCGCGGCCAGGAAGCGCGGCACCCACAGCCGGCGCAGCAGGCGGATGACCGGGTTGCCCACCATGGCGAAGAACATCGCCAGCAGGACCGGCAGAATCACGTCCTGCGCCGCCCACAGCGTGTAGCCCACCGCCAGCGTGGCCAGCACCACCAGCGCGGTCGAACCTCGCGGCCGCGCAGGCGGCGCGGGCTGCTCGGCGGCGGGCAGGGTCGGCGTGGCGTCGTGGGGCATGGCGTCGCGGCGCTAGGAGGCCCGCGATCATCGTCCGCGGCGATGGAGGGCCGCGTGATGGAGGCCCGCGCCCGCATCGACGGCGGCAAGCCCGATGCGGCAGCGGGCGCGTGCACGGCGCACTCGCGCATCTCGCGCCTTCAACGCCGCGCGGACACATCCCTTCAAATACGGCTGGACTCTCGCCCTTGCGCCGTGCGGGCGCGGCTCAGCGCTCCGACAGCTCCGTCGCCGCTTCGGCCGGGCGCGGTGCGCTCTCCCACTGGGGGTCGGCACGGCGACGCGCCTCGGACACGCCCGGCCGGTGCGCGGCGATCGTCGCCGCAGCCGCCTGCGCATGCGCCGCCGCGGCAGCGGCCTCGGGCGCGCCACCCGCAGTTGCCGATGCCGCCACGCCCGCCGTATCGGCCGCGACCTCGGCCGCCACGCCCGCGTCGCCGGCAGCGACCTCGGCGGTGCGCGCCGCATCCTTGGCCTTGAACGAAGCCGCCAGGCTCCACAGGCTGGTGCCGATCTGTACCAAGCGCGAAGCCGGCAGTCCCGCTACCCGCCGCACCGGCCGCACGCGCCCCGTCGCGAACCCGGTCAGCAGGCCGGCCAGCACGATGCGCGTCGGCGTCCAGCCTTCGCGCCAACTGCTGCGCAGGCCCTGCCACGAGGCGCGGGCATGCGCATGGCGCTGCTCGAGCGAAGCCTCACGCTCGCGCACCCGCTGCACCAGATCGTCGAAGCGCATCACTCCACTCCCTGCGCCGCCGCGGCCGCGGGCGCGGGCGGCGCCGTTCCCGCATCGGCGGCGGCCTCACCTTTGTGGCGCAGCCGCGACAGCTGGCGCCGGGTCGCGCGCATGTCCATGTGTTCCAGATAGCCGCGCATGCGCCAGACGCAGAAGCCGGCCGCGGCCAGGTAGGCCACCGCCACCAGCAGCAGCGCCCAGACCCAGTCCAGCCCCAGCGCATTGAGCGCGGCCACCAGCACCACGGTCAGCAGCAGCCAGGCCGAACTGCCCAGCAGGGCGGCGACTCCGGCCCAGGCAAGGCTGCGTCCGAGCGCGCCGCGCGCCAGCGCGAAATCGGCCGCCGCCAGTTCGCGCAGGGCCGATGCGGTGCTGCGGGCACCGGCCACGGTCTCGCGGCGGGCGGCGTTGAGGTCGCGCAGCGCCTCGTCGATGCCGGGCGCCTTAGCCCGGTCGTGCCCGCCCTCGCCGGCCGGCCGGCCGGCGCTGTTGGCTGCATCCGCGTCCACGTCGGACGCTTAGTCGTTGCTGCGGGCGAGCTTGGCGATGATCCAGCCGGCCGCGAACGCCACGCCGAACGAGGCGATCGGGCGCTCGCGGATCAGGTCGGCGGCGCTGTCGATCAGGTCCTTGCCCTTGTCCATCAGCGCATCGACCTGCTCGCGCGCCACGGTGCCGCCCTGCTCCAGCGCGGCCATGCCGGCCAGTGCGGAGTCGGCGAGGTCGGCCTTGACGGTCGAGCCGCCCGCGCGCAGTTCGTCGCCCAGGGCGCCGGCGGCGCTGCGCACCGCGCTGCCCGCGTCGGTGGCGGCGGTCTTGAGGTGGGCACCGGCCTGGCCGAGGTTGTCCTTCATCGCTTCGGTCGAGGTGGGAGTCATCGCAGTCTCCTGGAATGGGGTGGCGTTGTGGCCAGTAGAGGGGGCCGGCGCTGGGGCCGGTCATTCCATGATCAGGTTCCCGACGCGTCCACCGCGTGAAATCCTGAGCACCAGCTGTTGCGGGCGCTCGGCCAATGTATCGCGGAAGCCCGCCAGGTCGCGGAACTCGCCGCTGTTGGCGGCGAAGATGTAGTCGCCCTCGCGCAGCCCGTTGCGGTAGGCGCGGCTGTCGCGCTCGATCTTGTCCACCAGCACGCCGCGCGCGTTCGGGTTCTGCCGGCGCAGCGCTTCGGGCAGGTCGGACAGGGTGGCGCCGGTGAGGCGGTCGTCGAAGCTGGCGCCGTCGCGCGGCAGCGCGCGCAGGCGCGCTGTGACGGTGCGCGGCTCGCCGTCGCGCAGCACCTCCAGCGTCATCGGCGCGTCCAGCGGCTGCAGGCCCTGCAGGTTGCGCAGCGCCACCGGATCGTCGATGCGCTGGCCGTTGGCCGACACGATGACGTCGCCGGTGCGCAGCCCCGCCGCCGCGGCCGACGAACCGCCGTGCAGGCGCGTGACCACCACGCCGCGCGCGTCCTCCAGCCTCAGGCCCGCCGCCAGGCGCGCATCCACCGCCTGGGTGTCGATGCCCAGGGTGCCGCGCTGCACGGTGCCGGTACTGGCCAGCTGCTGCATGATGTTGCGCGCCAGGTCCACCGGGATGGCGAAGCCCAGGCCGATGTTGCCGGCGGCGCTGCCGCGCGGATTGAAGCTGGCGGTATTGATGCCCACCAGCTCGCCGCGCAGGTTGACCAGGGCGCCGCCGGAGTTGCCCGGATTGATCGAGGCGTCGGTCTGGATGAAGTTCTGGTAGCCCGCGCCCGGCACGTTGCTGCGGCCCACCGCCGAGACAATGCCCGAGGTGACCGTCTGCCCCACGCCGAAGGGGTTGCCCACCGCCACCACGAAATCGCCCACCGCCAGCTGGCCGCCGGCCGCCAGCGGGATCGCGGTCAGGCCGGCGGTGGGGATGCGCATCAGGGCCACGTCGGTATCCGGGTCGGAGCCGATGAACTCGGCCTCCAGGGTGCGCCCGTCCGACAGCGTCACCGACACCTCGTCGGCGTTCTCGATCACGTGGTGGTTGGTGAGCACGTAGCCGTTGCGCGCGTCCACCACCACGCCCGAGCCCAGCGAGCGCGCGATCTGCTCCTGGCTCAGCTCCGGGAACATGCGGCGGAAGAAGGGATCGTTGCCGAACGGGCTCACCTGGCGGCGCTGCGCCGCATGCACGCTCACCACCGAGGGCGTGACCCGCTGCAGCATCGGCGCCAGCGAGGGCATGGGCTGGCCGTCCACGGCCACCGGCAGCGCCGAGACCACCGGCGCCGGGGCGGCCGCCTGCGGCGCGGCATGGGCCGGGGCCTGCACGGCCTCGCGGATGGCGGTGGCGGCGAAGCCGCCGAACGCGGCGGCGGCGGCAAGCACGAGCAGGGTGGGGGCTGGGCGCATGGTGAGGTCAGGCTGGTCGGTGGACGGGACCAAGATGGGCGCGGGGTGCCGCCCGGGCAAGCCCGGCCAGCGCAACCGGCGCGCCGCAGTGCACAAGGAACGGGTGCCGAGTGTGGTCGGAAGCGGCTCCATCGAAGCTGAACACGCCCGTTTCCAGCGGCCTGCGGGCGGTGTCGCGCGCGGCCGTCCCGATTGCATCGACGCATTGTTGACTTCACCAGGGGGCGCGCGTAGCGTGGCCCGGCCCTCCACAACATATTGGGGTCCATCCCGCAAGGCTGGCCCAAGGCGTGGGGTTTTCGGCAGAATGGCGACTCGCCATCCGCTTACACCAGAGGGGACTCGCGGATGCCTGCCACAGGGCCGCAAGGGCGCGAAAAACGAAGCATCCAGGGGGTGGGCGCGGCCACAGGCGCGCGTTCCGCTCCCATCCGTGTCGGCGCCGTTCACGGCCGGCAGCAACGATAACAACGGCCCGGGCACGTACCCGGGCAGCACCAGGAGACAACACACGCATGAGCACGGTTCGTCTGGAAGCAGTCAAGACGCACGGTGAACGGGAGATCCCGATGCAGCCCGCCTCGCAGGACATCTGGGACAAGAAGTACCGGCTCAAGACCAAGCATGGCGTCCCGGTGGATGCCGACATCGACGCCACCTGCCAGCGCGTGGCGCGTGCGCTCTCGGACGCCGAGACCACGCCCGAGAAGCAGAAGTACTGGTACGACCGTTTCCTCTGGGCGCTGCGCCGCGGGGCGATCCCCGCCGGCCGCATCACCTCCAACGCCGGCGCGCAGGAACACAAGCCCGCCACCAGCACGATCAACTGCACCGTCTCGGGCACCATTACCGATTCGATGGACGGCATCCTGGACAAGGTCCATGAGGCCGGGCTGACGTTGAAGGCCGGCTGCGGCATCGGCTACGAGTTCTCGACGCTGCGCCCGCGCGGCGCGTTCGTCGCCGGCGCCGGCGCGCACACCTCCGGCCCGATGTCCTTCATGGATATCTACGACAAGATGTGCTTCACCGTCTCGTCGGCCGGCGGCCGCCGCGGCGCGCAGATGGGCACCTTCGACGTCTCGCACCCGGACGTGCGCGACTTCATCCGCGCCAAGCGCGAGGACGGGCGCCTGCGCCAGTTCAACCTGTCGCTGCTGATCACCGACGGCTTCATGCAGGCGGTGGAAAGCGATGCCGACTGGCCGCTTGTGTTCCCGGTGAGCGACAAGGAAGCCGAGGACTTCGACCTGACCGACGCCGACAAGGTGGTCTGGCGCGACTGGCCGCATACCGACGGCTACATCGCCCGCGACGACGGCATGGTGGCCTGCAAGGTGTACGGCCACATCAAGGCCCGGCACCTGTGGGACATGATCATGGTCTCGACGTACGACTACGCCGAGCCGGGGTTCATCCTGATCGACAAGGTCAACGAGATGAACAACAACTGGTGGTGCGAGACCATCCGCGCCACCAACCCCTGCGGCGAGCAGCCGCTGCCGCCCTACGGCGCCTGCCTGCTGGGCTCGGTCAACCTCACCAAGTTCGTGCGCGACCCGTTCACCGACAAGGCCGCCTTCGACTGGGAGGAATACAAGGAAGTGGTGCGCGTGTTCACCCGCATGCTCGACAACGTGGTCGAGGTGAACGGCCTGCCGCTGCCGCAGCAGCAGGCCGAGATCCTGCGCAAGCGCCGCCACGGCATGGGCTTCCTGGGCCTGGGCAGCACCATGACCATGCTGCGCATGAAGTACGGCTCGGAAGAGTCGTGCGAGTTCACCGGCCGCATCGCCCGCGAGATGGCGGTGGCCGGCTGGGAAACCGGCCTGTCGCTCGCCCAGGAGAAGGGCCCGGCGCCGATCATGGACGAGCAGTTCGAAGTCACCGCCGAGATGCTGCGCAAGCGCCCGGAGATGGCGAAGGACGGCTGGAAGGCCGGCCAGACGATCGAAGGCCGCGTGCTGCACGCGCGCTACAGCCGCTACATGCAGAAGATCGCCGAAGTGGCGCCCGAGCTGGTCGACCAGCTGGCGCAGACCGGCGCGCGCTTCACCCACCACAGCTCGATCGCGCCCACCGGCACCATCTCGCTGTCGCTGGCCAACAACGCCTCCAACGGCATCGAGCCGAGCTTCGCGCACCACTACAGCCGCAACGTGATCCGCGAAGGCAAGAAGTCCAAGGAGAAGGTGGACGTCTGGTCGTACGAGCTGCTGGCCTACCGCGAACTCGTCAACCCCAAGGCGATGCCGTTCGCCGAAGAGGCCGACGCCAAGCTGCCCGACTACTTCATCGCCGCCGACGACATCAGCCCCAAGGAACACGTGGACGTGCAGGCCGCCGCCCAGGTGTGGGTGGACTCGTCCATCTCCAAGACCGCGAACGTGCCGACGGACTACCCGTACGAGGACTTCAAGGACATCTACCGCTACGCCTACCAGAAGGGGCTGAAGGGCTGCACCACCTTCCGCTTCAACCCCGCCGCCTTCCAGGGCGTGCTGGTGAAGGAAGCGGACCTGGCCAACACCACCTACCGATTCGAGCTGGAAGACGGCAGCGTGGTGGAGGTGAAGGGCAACGAGCAGATCGAATACGACGGCGAAACCCACACCGCCGCCAACCTGTTCGACGCCCTGAAGGAAGGGTATTACGGCAAGTTCTGACGTACCCCGCGCTCCTCCCTCTGCCGCCCGCGGGGGAGGGCCACGGCGGGGGCCGAAGATCGCTCCAACCCGCACCACCTTCGCACCACTTTCCCCGGGCCCTGCCCACCCCCGATCACCGACGCAGCACCTGACGAGGACCAACCCATGAGCAAGCGCCAACGGGTCAACGGGACCCTGAGCAGTGCCGCCGGCGCCCTGGCCGATACGGCCAAGGACATCGGCAAGACCGTGGTTCAGCGCACCGGCAAGGCAGTGGATACCGCGAAGAAGGCGGTCAAGACCGCCAGGCAGGCCGTGGTGCAGGCCGAGCGCGCGGTGGTGGACAAGGCGGGCAAGGCCAAGGTGGCGGTGAGCAAGCGCATCGCCGCCACCAAGCAGTCGCTGGCCGACACCAGCGTCGAAGCCCGCCGCGACGCCGCCGCACTGAAGAAGCGCGCCGCCGCCCGCAAGCGCGCCAACGCCGCCAAGGTGGCCAAGGCCACCGCGAAGCAGGCGCCTGCGACCAAGGCGCTGGCCGCCCCGAAGAAGGCACCGGCCAAGCAGGTCGCCCGCGGCACCGCCACGCCTGCGGCCAAGGCGCCGGCCAAGGCACCCGCAAAGGCAGCGGCGAAGAAATCCGCCAACGCCAGGCCGGCGGCCAAGGCCGCAAGCGCCAGGAAGTCCGCGGCCAAGGCGGCCGGCAAGCCGGTCACCGCTACCAAGAAAGCCGCCCCACGCAAGGCCGCCAGTACCAGCTGAGCGGCCGCCGCCGCGCCCCCGGGCACGGCGGCATCCCGGGTCGCCGCAGGGCGCCCGCCTCCCATTCCCCCGGCAACACGCAATACCAGGACCCACGCAATGGCCGTCAAGATCCAGAAGAAAATCACCGGTTACGCCGTCGTCACCCCCGAGGACAAGGAGAAGGCCGTCGCCGGCGCCTCCGTCTCGCGCGCGCAGGCCGAGGCCGAGCTGCCCAAGATGGCCGACGTGATCCAGATGCACGAGCGCATCGAGCGCCCCGAAGTGCTGATCGGCAGCACCTACAAGATCAAGTCGCCGTTGGTGGAGCACGCCATGTACGTGACCATCAACGACATCGTGCTCAACGCCGACACCGAGCACGAGCACCGCCGCCCGTTCGAGATCTTCATCAACTCCAAGTCGATGGAGCACTTCCAGTGGATCGTCGCGCTCACCCGCATCATGAGCGCCGTGTTCCGCAAGGGCGGCGACGTGACCTTCCTGGTGGAAGAGATGAAGGCCGTGTTCGACCCCAAGGGCGGCTACTTCAAGGCCGGCGGCGTGTACATGCCCTCGCTGGTGGCCGAGCTGGGCAGCATCGTCGAAGACCACCTCAAGTCGATCGGCATGCTGCACGACCCTGAGATGAGCGCGGCGCAGAAGGCGCTGATCGCGGAGAAGCGGAAGCAGTACGAAGAGCGGTCAAAAAAAAACTCTGACGTAGATGCCACGCCGGAGGACCCGGGCTATCCGGAGCCGGTGGGGGATATCGAGGTGACCGGGGACGGGACCAGCTTCCCGCCCAGCGCGACGATGTGCCACAAGTGCAGCACGAAGGCGCTGGTGATCATGGATGGGTGTGCGACTTGTTTGAACTGTGGGTATAGCAAGTGCGGGTGAGGTGCTTGCGACACATTGCTGAGTGGTAAGACCGAAAGGGCCAGTTTTCAGAAGTGAAGCTGGCCCTTCTTTACGAGAGGATGTGGCATGACAGGGGTCACTCTGGCGCACTTTCAGCGGGCAGCGGCTGATATCGGGGCAAATGGCGATAACGATACGCTGCCCTTTGACGTCGACGTGCGCTTCGTCAATGAGAGGCAAGGTGAGCTCGCGCAGGTCGCTTGGGAGTTCTATCAGCGGCTTGATCTTCCAGAGCAACAGCTAAGAGGGGCGACACGGGGACTCCCCGTCTTCTTTGAGCGCCTGTTGGTTCCAGCGGGCTCAGCAGGATTCAGAGTGTCAACCAAGATTCACCCGTTCTGGAACATATATTTGAACGGTCTAGGTGTCGCCATCGCCGAATCAAATGAACCGCATCGTCATCAAAGAGTTCACTCATACCGCTACGTAAGGGAGGGGCCAAGATTCTTCAATGTAGAAAGCTCGTGGCGAGCCTTCCGGGAAGCATGCGTCGCCGAGGTTGAACAAGCTGCTGATACGGCAATCGTCGTCCAAACGGACATCACCAGCTTCTACGAACATGTCTACCACCATCGGGTGAAAAGCCTGATTGATGACTTGTTCCCTAACGATCCCGGCGTAGCCCTCCAAGTGGACATTCTGCTAGGAAAGTTCTCTTCTGGCCGCTCATTCGGCCTCCCCGTCGGAGGTCAATGCGCCAGGATCCTAGCGGAAGTTCTGCTCTCCGAAGTCGATAAAGCTCTTGCAGATGAAGGACTGGCTTGGCACAGGTATGTCGACGACTTTGTCCTGATCACAGAGAGCCAAGAAGCTGCCTATCGAGCACTGGCTAAGCTATCCCACGCTCTCGCAGATTACGGCCTAACGCTGAATCGCAGCAAGACAACATTCCTTTCAGCTAAGCACTTTGTTTCCTACGTGAATACACAGCTGGGCGGCGGAAATGACCAAGGTGCACGCCTGCGCGAAATAGACCTTCACTTTGACCCTTATTCGGACAACCCTCGCGACGACTACGAGGAACTGCGGGACACGGTTGGAGCACTTGAGATCCAGACCTTGCTAGATCTGGAACTTCAAAAGTCGCAACCAGACACCTTCTTGGTCGCGCAGATCGGTCGCACACTGAGGCTACATTCGCCTGGGGTTGCACTAGATCTGTGCCGAACGCTACTCGCCCCACGTAACCTGCATGCGTTCAGGGCGTCATGGTCAACGATCATGCGCGGAATTGCTGCTGTCCGAGCTGACGAAGAGACGTTCAGGGAGATCTTCGATGGCTTAGATGCCATTCTCGATAGTATTCCTGCAAACTCAGGTCACCTCCTCGCTTCAGAGGCCAACTGCCTGCACTACCTGAGAACGTTGCGGTTTAGTAGAACCGAGAGGCGCGGCAGGTTCCTGCGCCAGCTGTTTCATGGGAGCAATAGCGTGACGGTTCGACGCGCTTGCATTGATTGCTGGCGACAGTGGAAGGACAGAAATAGCTTCATCTTTGCCAGAAACCTTTGGGGCGGCATGGACCCGGAGCAACAGCGAATGCTATGGCTTGGAGCTGGAAACTTTGGCGAAGATGGAAGAAGCTTCCGGCTGCAGGAGAAGAGGAACGCTATAACGTCTTGGGCGCTTGGGTTGGAGCGAGAAGATGAGGCCTTGACCTTCGCTAAGGTTTACATGAACTGGTGCGAGGCCTGACTGTGGCCCACACAATGCATCGAGACCCTCGCACGGTCGCACGCGACATCCCAAGCATCGCTGAAGCCTTGTTTCCCCAACTGGCGCCTGGCTTGGTCTTGCATCTGAATAACTCAGCTTCCCACCCGACCCTCTGCGAGGCGGTGTCCGAGGAACTGGTTGAAAATAGTTCACTTCAGCACGCGATGCTGTTTGAGTTGGCTTTCGCCGCAGGTGAGCAGTTCATCGACGGCGCAGAGGAAGTCGATTGGAATGCCGCGCTGGCTGCCGCAACTCGAAGGCAACGAAATCATTTCGATGCAAAGATTCCCGAGCTCCTTTCAGATGTCGATAAAAACATTGCCAGTTACGTGGGGACAAGCCTCTCGATAATGGTAGAAGATCTCTCGGCTGGGCGCCCTATTATCCAAGGACCGTTGATTCCTGGGTATCAGTGGATTGCGTCAGGGCGGGGCGACTTCTCTTGCGGATCCATGTTGATCGAAGTCAAGTGTGCGGCGAGGAGATTTGGCGCCGCCGACTATCGGCAGCTACTGACCTACTGGCTATTGAGTTATTCCGCGGCGATTGAGGGACGAGGCGAAGAATGGCAAGTGGGGGTGTTGATTAACCCGCGGCGAAATGAAGTCGTAGAGCTTGGGTTTGACGACCTAATCGCCACCGTTGGTGGCGGACGCAGCAAGGTTGACTTGTTGGAGCATTTCGCATGGCTGATTGGGGACCACAGCGCGAGGCGCATCGACCTAATTTGAGGGCGAAAGACCGCGGTCAGGGTGGGGCAACAAAGGGGAACGGAGTGGAGTGAACACGGCTCTTCGGACAGTGGACCTAGGGCACATACCCCAAGCTAACAAAGGGGACGGAGGTAATTAACCCACCCTTCCCTCCACTTCCTTCACCCGCACCGGCCTGCCCCTCGGCCTCACCGCGGCGGGGCGGCTGAGCGCCTTCTCGACCATCGCCTGGAAGCGCGGCTCGCTGACCTGCCCCCACTGAGCCGTACCACGTGAAGCTGTAAAGTCCGTCAACCCGAGAGGACTAACAAAGGGGACGGAGGTAATTAACCCACCCTTCCCTCCACTTCCTTCACCCGCACCGGCCTGCCCCTCGGCCTCACCGCGGCGGGGCGGCTGAGCGCCTTCTCGACCATCGCCTGGAAGCGCGGCTCGCCAAGGCCCGTTCCTGCGCCATGTAGGTACGGAGGCGGCTGGTCGCCGGCATCGAGCGGCGCATGCAGCGCCACGCCGCGGCACGCGCGTCGCGCGATTCCCAGCGCCATGTCGGCTCACACAAAGGGGACGGAGGTAATCAATCCAAGGGGACGGGGTAATTAACCTGACCAGATTACCTCCGTCCCGTTCTTCTGCCCGGACCAGCTCTGACGTGCGCGAGCGGTACGAGCGGCAGCTCGGGGCGGCTGCAGCAAGCCTACGGGCAGGCGACGCTGGAGCGGGAAACCCTTAGCTCCGTACGCCGCTGTTTTCGTTCTCGAGCACCCGGTACTGAAGCGAAAGCATGGCACACAGCTCTCTCAAATTTTGTTCGTAAAAGGGTTCGACATCGGTCAGCGCGAAATCGAGTTGTCCCAGCACCTCCATTGTAAGCACGCCGCACAATTTTACCCAGCCGTTGAGGAACACATGTATCGCTGCCGCCGGCAGGCGGCCGCGGGTGCGCTCAGAATAGGCGCGTAGCTGGCTCCGCAGCGCGGGAGACAACGTGCGTGCGTCGGGTACCGGGAATGGCTTGCGTTGCCAGATGCGGGCAACCTCCTCCAGGAACAGATCTCCGAAAGCGCCGCCAGCGTCGCTGGCTTCGGCCAAGAACGGACTTGCGAAGAGGAACCGGAACTCCGCCGGATGCTCGGATGCCCAAGCTCGCAATGCCCGGCACATCGCGAGCAGGGGCGCAGCAGACGCAGGCGAGCCGGCCGCTTCGCGCACCAATGCCAATCGGCTAGCGAGGTCGCCATACAGCTGTGAAGCCAGTGCGGCGAGCAAGTCGCGGTGGCTCGGGTAGTAGCGGTAGAGCGCCGGGGCACTCATCCCCATTGTGCGCGCGATGGCGCTGATGGTGACCGCATCAGCGCCACCCTCCACCAGCAGCCGCCGCGCAATCACGCGGATCTCTGCGAGGGCGGCTTCGCGCAATCGCTCCCTGCGGTGGGGAATGGATGTAGCCATGCGGCGCGCCTAATGCAAGCCGCGCTTACCGGGCGCCCAGAAGGGCTTGACCTGAACGCTCGCTGGTTCCCACCCCTCAGCTATGAGGTGCCTGCGGACCATCTGGCATGTCTTCGCTTCGCCGGCGATGTAGGCGATGGTACCAAGCGCAGGAATCCTGGCTTCGGCGACTGCGTCCAACAGGATGCTCGAGGCTACCGGCGATGCGCCATGCCGGTACACCCGCCGAACTTCGCCATTCGGCACGTCGAGCGGCAGCGCCTCGTCAGGCCCATCGGCCTCGAGAATGGCCACCGCTGCCTCGGCCCCACCAATCGCCCTCAGCATTGGTCGGAACGCCGCCGATGCGGTTTCCTCGCCGATGAACAGATGGCGAGGTGCGCTTCCGACCAGAAAGTTGCCCTGCGGTCCCCAGAACCGGACACTATCGCCACTGCGGACATCACGCATCCAGTTCAGGCCGATGCCATCGCCATCGCTGCGGTACAAGTGCGCGCGCAGTTCGAACTCCAGCGCCTGTCTGTCCCAGTCCCAGATCGTGTAGGTACGCATGGTTTCGACTGGCCGCACTATGCCGTAGAGGGAGAAAGGGTCATGGATCTCTATGCGAACATGTTGCCCCGGCGCGTAGGCGAGCCGGGTCATGTCTGGGCAATGAATGCGGACCAGGCGCCAGCATGACCCCAGGTTCTCCGTCCGGACGACGACACCATCGGCGAAGTGCCTGGCGAAAAGGCGGGGCAGCGGGTTAAGCGCGGAGTTTCTAGCGGGTCGGCGTCGAACTGCGGCGTCCATTCCTGATCCTTGTTGGCGAGTCTGGCTTCAGTTACATGGTATAACTTAAGTTCTCCATTGTAGCAACAGGAGCGGGACGGGCTGCCATGCACATCCGCAACGCCACACCTACCGACCGCGACGCCATCCTTGCACTGGTGCCACGTCTGGCCGATCACGGCACTCCGTTTGGCCGCAACCACGATGCGATCGTCGCCGTGGACATCCAGACCGTCGCCAATGCCATCGAACAGCGCGACACGGAGGTCGAGGTCCTGGTGGCGGAGGACGAGAGCGGAATCGTGGGTTTCGTGCACGTCCGGACGGTGATCGACTACTACACGCAGGCGCCGATCGGCCATGTGTCCGACATCGTCGTGGCCGAGGGAACGGAAGGGCGCGGTGTGGGGCGCGCGCTTATCGCCGCCGCACAGGACTGGGCATGCGGCAAGGGATATCGGATGATGCAGCTGTATGTATTGCCCGAGAACGTGAGCGCGCGCGCACTGTACGAACGCATGGGCTATCGCGTCGAGTGGATCAAGCTCGTGTCGCCGCTGGGACCAAAAGGGGACGGAGCGGATTGATCTCCTCCTCGGGAACAAAGCCCAACAAAGGGGACGGAGGTAATTGATCCGTCCTCCCCTCTGCTTCCTTTGCCCGCACCGGCCTTCCCCTCGGCCTCACCGCTGCGGGGCGGTTGAGTGCCTTCTCGACCATCGCCTGGAAGCGCGGCTCGCCCAACGCCCGCTCCTGCGCCATGTAAGCGCGGATGCGCCTGGTTTCATCGGCATCCAGCGGCGCGTGCAGCCAGTCGCACCATGCCGCGGCGCGCGCGTCTCGCGATTCCCCCAGCCCCATGTAGACCGGATGCGGCGCGACCAGGGGATCCTGTGCGGTTCCCAGATGGGTGCGGACACTCGACCACGGGTATTCCTCTGGCTGCGCGACCATCGCCGCACGCACCGGGTTGAGTTCGATGTAGCGGATCACCCGCAGCACGTAGGCGTCGGTATCGACCAGGCATGACTTGAAGCGCCCCTGCCAGAGCGTCCCCACCCGGCCGTGGCGCTGGTTGAACGACTGGACGTAGGATTGCCCGGCGCGTCGCAATGCCTGCGAGATGAGCACGAAAAAGAAAAAGGGGACGGAGGTAATTAGCCGATTTAATCACCTCCGCCCCTTCATTCGCCAAGAAGCTGCATCCGGGCTGTGCACAGCGCTGCCTTTGTCAGGTAGATTCACCGCTCGCGCACACACACCTGACAGAGGGACTCAATGAGGAACGTCGCGGCCTGTTGTCTCTTGATCGCAACCGCCCTGCTTCAGGCCCGGGCTGCCGAACCCGCGGTCCCGGTGGATCGGGCCGAGGCCCTGGCCAAGGCAATGGAGTTCAGCGAGGCCTTCGAAGACAGCTTGGCCGTGTGCCGGGAAAAGGCGAGGGCTGAGGACATTTCAACGCTTGCCGCGAACTCGCCCGAGGCATTCGGAGGCATCGCTCCCGGCCATGAGCTTTGGAGCGAGGTGAGCAATCTGTACCTGGACATGTTGGCGAAGGGCTGCGCACACGCGACGGAGCCCGCCCTTGCCGCCTTCGCCGGCTCGTTGTCCGTCAGTCTGAGCGATGAGGACATCGACGCGCTCATCACGTTCTATGGCACGCCGCTCGGCCGGCGCTACGTCCGCGCCTCGCTTGCAGCCAACCGCGCGGCCGGCCTTGCGACCCATCTGTTACCGGGAAGCAAGAACGCCTACGACGAATACGTTTCGGCGCTCACCGAGCTCTTGGCTGCAAACGCCGCGCCCGTTGGTATACAGCCCGACGCCACCAGGCCGCCGGATGCCCGGCCCATCCCGTCCATCGACGATGTCGTGGCACTCAGCGACCGGGTGATGCAGTCCGTTGGCTCAGATTCGCAGGCAGCCTTCGACCTGCTGCGGCCCAACTCCATCATCGCGGCCGGACAAATGGATAATCTGGCCACCAAGCTCGGCGATGCCATGGCCAATGCCGAGGCACGGTACGGCAGCATTCTCGACTACGAGTTGCTGCGCAACGACACCGTCGGCGACAGCGTCGTGCGACTCATGTTCATTCAGCGGCGCGAGTTCTATGGGGTGAACTGGCAGTTCGTGTGGTACCGGGGCGCGGGCGGGTGGCTGTTGTCCGGGTTTCGGTTCGGCGATGATCTTGGGGCATTGTTCTAGCGGCAAAGGGACAAAGGGGACGCGAAATGGGGGAGGGAGGTGATTAATCTACTTAAGTTGCCTCCGTCCCTTTGGTCGCCTTTGGTCGGAGGAACGTTAGGTTCACTTCCACGCCGCAATAGGCGAGTGTCGATGCAGGTGACGCTTTTACGCACAACGTCCTGTTTGTCTGCGGCAAGAACCGGCTGCGCAGCCCGACCGCGGAACAGGTGTTCGCGGATTGGCCAGGGGTGGAGACCGCATCGGCCGGCACGAGTCATGACGCGGACTGCCCGGTGTCGGCCGAGCTCATCGGCTGGGCCGACTCGGTGCTCGTCATGGAGACGTCCCACCGGGCGAAGATCGCAGTCAGATTCCAGCCGCAGCTGCGCGGCAAGCGCGTCGCGGTCCTGGGCATCCCGGACCAGTACGAGTACATGGCGCCGGAGCTTGTCCAGCTGCTGCAGGAGAAGGTGCCACGCTACCTGCCGCCCCGCGCGGGCGAACAAAGCGAAACAAAGGGGACGGAGGTGATTAGTCCACTTTAATTGCCTCCGCCCCTCTTCGGTTTCGATAGCCTGCGGCCCACGAGTATAGGGCGACATCATCGATGCCCCAGCGCTTCTGCGTGATATCCCAGGTTGACTCCTGCGGCGTATAAGCGCCAGTTTGGCCACATGCCCAAGCAACGGAGATCCCATGATTGCTAGAACCTGGCATGGCCGCGTTCCGGCCGGGCAAGCCGACGCATACCACGCGTACCTGCTCCGCACGGGCCTGAGGGACTATGCGTCCACTCCGGGCAATCAAGGTGTGCAGCTCCTTCGACGCACTGAAGGCAGCGTGGCACATTTCCTCATCATCACCTTCTGGGATTCGTACGAAGCGATTCGAGCCTTTGCTGGGGACAACTACGACGAGGCGCGCTATTACCCGGAAGACGATGAGTACCTCCTGGAGCGCGAGCCACGCGTAGTTCACTACGACGTCTTGTCAACGGCATGAAGAATGGCGTCAGAAGCAGGGTCAACGTCGAATTAGTCGAACAAAAGGGGACCGAACAAAGGGGACGGAGTAGACCGATACCCCGGGGGCGGCGTGCCGCCCCGGGAGCGACCGGATGGCACGGAGGATATTCGCCGAGCCAGACCAAGGCTCAGCGGGCGCTGTCGATCACCGGCTCCATCAGGTCGATCTCCGCACCAGGTGCCCGGGCAGCCTTTGCCACCGTGCGCCAGCCGGCCACCGCTTCCCGCACCTGGTCGGCAATCTCTCCTGCCCTGGTTTTCGTGAGCCGGTAGTGCCGGTGGTCCGCGAGCGCGCCGCCCGCGTCAGGAGCGGGATCGTCACCCGCGACACCCAGGACGTGCACATCCTTGTGCGGGTTCGGGTTCACATCGAAGGCCGGGGACAGACGCCATCCCCCATCCATGCGCAGGAACCCGTGGTTGCGCAGGTGGTCATCCCGGTTGCCAACCAGGATGTTGAAGATCACCCGGCGAAAAAGCTGTTCCAGATCGTCCGCGATCGCGCCAGGCGCGCCCGACAGCCCGATCCCGTCAGCGATGTCCCGGTAGCTCACCCCCTCACTGTCGGGTGCGTTGAGCAGGGTCATGGCCGATGCGTAATGGATGCGCCGCCCCTGGTCGTCGCGATCGAAGCGCCGCACCGCAAAGGTATGGCCATTGGCCGACAAGGGCAGCAGCCTGGCATCCGGCATGGAGATGCCCGACTGCCGGGCCAGCTGCCAGGTGATGAACTCCCAGCGGCCCACATCGTATTCGTCGTTGCCCCCCGGGAACTTGGCCAGCCACAACTGCCCATCGACGCTGGTAAATCCCGACTTCGGCCGGGCGCCACCCAGGGAAGCGCCAGGGGCAATCAGCTGACGGAGCCACACCTGCTCCTCGGCGGCCAGGTCCCGGCCGGAATCCACTGCCCGCGCCACTGCCTCCAGCTCACCCAGGTGTGTCACGGGCGGGGCCGCGAGTGCCGAGTCATCCAGCCATCGGCCAGACGCCGGATCGCGCATCCGCAGCGCACCCATGCGTCCAGAGTCCGGCGAGCCCAGAAGGTAGTCCCAGGATCGCAGGCCGCGAATCCTTCGATCCTCGGCCTTTGCCCGTATCGCCTCGCGCCGCTTCATCAGGATCTTGCCCCAGCGGTCAGGGGAGCAGTCGTCGAACGCCGGGGCGATGGCATCCACCCCTCCCTCGCTGCCCATGAAGTGATGCCCCGCGTAGAGCGGCAGGGTGGCATCCAGCTGAAAGCAGCCGTTGGCACCGAACCACCCTTCGTCGTACACGAAGCTCAGCCGGTCACCACTCCGGGTGACATCGCGCAGGATCTGGCCCACCAGCACGGGCTCATCCCGCTCATGGTTGTCGTACAGCACCTCCACCGCGGTCAGGCCGGCGATGTCCAGCGGCGCCACATGGTTCATCGCGACACCGCGTGGGCAGTGGGCTTGCGGCCCTTGCGGGAAAGCTGAGCCATGGCCAGCTCGTGACCCACCTTGTCGTTGCCGGCCAGCAGGTCGATGTCACCCTCCAGCCCCAGCACTCCCAGGTAGCGAAACAGCGTCTCCATGCCCACGGAGGGATCGCCGTTCTCCAGCTTGGAGATGGTGACCCGGCCAACGCCGCATCGCTCCGCCATCAGGGACTGGCTGATCCTGCGGGCGACGCGCGCGTCGGCGAGCCGCCTTCCCAAAGCGGACACCGGCTTGCGTAGGCGGATGGGGAGGGTCTTGGTCTGGCTTCTCATGTTTGGAATAGTAAACAAAAGTCGGGCAATTGAACACTATTCTGTACAAGAATGAACAAAAGGGACGGAGGTAATTAATCCACGCCTACCCTCCACTTTGCACGTACCGGCCTGCCCTTGCCTCCTCACCGCTGCGGGCGATTGAGCGCCTTCTCGACCATCGCCTGGAGGTGCAGCTCGCCCACGCCGTCCCTGCGCCATGTAGGCCCGGATGCGGCTGGTTTGATCGGCGTCGAGCGGCACGCGCAGTCAGCGGCGCCAGGCCGCGGCACCCACATCCCGCGAGTCCCCCAGCCCCATGTAGACTGGATGGGGCACGACCAGCGGATCCCTGCGTGGCCCCAGATGGGTGCGGACACTCGGACATCGCCGCACGCACTGGGGAACGTCGCCCCCTTCGAGAATGTCGTTGGTGCAGGCGGGGGAGTCACACCCAGAAGAGCGACTTCAACGCTGCCCAGTCCATTGCTTACAAGATCTGGTCCGTTCGACGGACAGAGGAGACGGACTGGAGTGGCCGCATCTTCACCAAGCCACTTCGCGGTCCGGCTCGAGTCGAGAGTGAGGCATCAGACCCCGGACGCGTGATGAACGACAGAAAGCAGGCGTGGATCTTCATCATCTTGGTCCTTGCAGTGAGCTGGGGCTTCGAATCCTTCATCATTCTCAATGGTGGCGTCAGGCACTTTGGCCCCCTCTGGATCGTCGCCCTGATGTGCATTCCGGGCCTGCTTTCCCTTGCGTTGAGGCTCGTCAGCAAGTCGGGTTTCAGGGACGTTGGATTTCGCGTCGGGAGGAAGCGTTACTACTTCTATGCCATCGCAATCCCGCTGCTGCTGGCCTCGCTTGCGGGTGTTCTATCGACCGCCTTTGGCATCCGGAGCTTCTCGCCGATCGCCCCAGGAGCGCTCACCCAGATCGCCCCGGTCCTTCTCACCGTGCTCGGGCTTGGCGTGCTGGGCGCCTTCGGGGAAGAACTCGGATGGCGTGGATTTCTGCTGCCAAAGATGATGTCTGGGGGCTTCAGGCGTCCCTACCTCAGCTGCGGGGCCGTGTGGGCTTCCTGGCACCTTCCGCTCATCGCCTTCGGGGATTTCTACCAGACGGACCAGCCCCTGCTCATGGCGTTGGTCTATGGGTTCGGCATCATCGCCATGAGCTTCGTTTTCAGCGAACTCAGGGCATGCTCCGGCTCTGTGTGGATCGCCACGATCGTTCATGCCGCCCACAACTTCTTCTTCCAGTTCGCGTTCCCCGTATTGCTGCTGACTGTAGCCGGGCCGCATTCCGGCCTGTGGGATATCCTGGTCGGCGACACGGGCTTGTGCATCGCAGTGCTGTATCTGGCGACGTACCTTGTCCTTCGCCTTAGCGCAAAGGAGCGCAAAGGGGACGGAGGTAATTAATCCACCCCCTCCACTTCCTTCGCCCGCACCGGCCTGCCCCTTGGCCTCACCGCAGCGGGGCGGTTGAGGGCCTTCTCGACCATCGCCTGGAACCGCGGCTCGCCCAACGCCCGCTCCTGCGCCATGTAGGCACGGATGCGGCTGGTTTCATCGGCATCGAGCGGCGCGTGCAGCCACTCGCGCCACGCCGCGGTACGCACCTCCCGCGAGTCTCCCAGTCCCATGTAGACCGGATGCGGCACGACCAGGGGATCCTGCGCGGTTCCCAGATGGGTGCGGACACTCGACCACAGGTAGTCTTCCGGCTGCGCGACCATTGCCGCTCGCACGGGGTTGAGTTCGATGTAGCGGATCACCCGCAGCACGTAGGCGTCGGTATCGACCAGGCAGGACTTGAAGCGCCCCTGCCAGAGCGCCCCCGCCCGGCCGTGGCGCTGGTTGAACGACTGCACATAGGTTTGTCCGGCGCGGCGCAACGCCTGCGAGATGGCGCCGGCGCAGCCTGCGGACAGCAGCAGGTGCACGTGATTGTCCATCAGTACGAACGCGTGGATGGCGACGGCGAGCCGGCGGGTGGCTTCGCGTAGCACCCGCCGGTAGTGATGGCGATCGTCGTCGTCCAGGAAGATGGCGCAGCGGTTGACGCCACGCTGCGTCACGTGAAGCGGAATGCCGGGCAGTTCCAGGCGGGGCGGGCGGGGCATGGGGGCAGGGCAGAGGGGTGATGGTCGCCACCCTGCCCTCCCCATCGCTGGTGTGCAGTCGGATCGTTCCGCGTCCGGCTGTCGGGAATCCCTTAATTCCCTCCGTCCCTATTTCTAACTTGCGATGACGTCGTATACGACCACGCGCTTCCACAGATGCTCGCAGTCGGCGACGAACTGCTGGTGGATGGGGTGCACCTGATACGCGTTCTGCCCGGCCACATCGTCGAAGAACAGGATTTCCGAGGCGCTGTAGCTGCCGTCGACGACGCCGCGCTGCTCGGTGTCCGCCGGCACGCCGATGTGGATGCCGCGCACGGTGTCGATGCCCGCCAAGGTTCGCAATCCGGCGAGCAGCCTGGCGAGATCCTCCTTGGAATCCGGATTCTTCAGCCAGAAGAACACGTGGTGCACGACCGGCGGGAACGATGCCTTGCTGGCGGGCGTGGAAGCGACCGCGCGGGACCCGGTGGCGGTCGCGCCGACAGCCAGGGCGGTGGCGGCGAAGAGAATTTCTCGGCGGCTGCGATCGGTCATGTTCCGGGTCCTTCGGTGGGATAGCCTGCGGCCCACGAGTATAGGGCGGCAGCGTCGATGTCCCAGCGCTTCCAGACCAAGGAGCAAAGGCCACTGGTGCGCCTCCCTTCCCCTTCCTTCGTCCGCACCGAGCAGGCGTGGCCGGGAAATGGTGTCAGGGGGCATTGGTCCAGCGACCCGACGGGAACGAGGCCATGGGCAATCTCGCCAGCGCACCGCGCGAGCCCCGCCATCCTCGCCACCGGGTGTTGCCGCTGCACCATCCCTCTGACAAGACTTCGCCGCAACCTGCACAGTAGCCGCATCGACCGTCCGGCAGCCGAAGCGCGCGCGCCCCCAGCCCGTTCCCGCCGGGACGTGGCGGAACCCGGCACGTCTCCGCGACCCGCGCCTCACGGATCCTTGAGCTTGATCGTCACCGTGGTGCGCAGCTCACGTTGGTCCAGCCACTCGGCCGGGCCGATGTGACAGATCTCGGAGCGGTGCGCGAACCACTCGCCATCGCGCTGGTGGCGGCTGTCGAACACCAGGCCAGCGTGGCGCGCCCAGCCGATCAGCACCGCGTTGACGGTGACCAGGTCGTCGTATGGGCCGGTGTAGCTGATCTCTGCGTGGCGGCCGGCGGGCAACACGTCGCTTGTGAACTCGCCCTCTGCCTCCGCCGGGTGCGCCATGGGCACGGCGAACTCCATCTGCAGGCGCGGCATGTCGACCACGTTGTGCTTGAGGATCAGCGGACCCGTCGCCGGCAGCCCGCGCTGCGCGAGGTAGGCCGACAGACGGGCGAGGATGTCCGGCATCTCGTCGTCGAACGGCAGGACGACGTATCTGCTGAGCGCGACGTAAGGCGTGGCGTTGCGTTCGACAATGCATGGCAGGCTGAGCATGGCGGTCTCCAGTCGGTGTGCAGGGCGCACGGCGCGCCCCCGCTGGCTCGACGAACGGGGCGAGCGCGAATCGACTTGTCGTCTGCGCGTGCCTGTATCGGCCGTCTGAGGGAACTGGTTCCAGAGACACTGGACGGCACGATCTGATGTTTCGCCGGCTCGACAATGCCGGTCCCGGTTTCTTCACGGATCGATGCCGGGCACAGCCGGACACTCGCTGACGGCCATTGCACGGAGCCGCCACATGACCGCGACCATCCCCCACACCGCGCCAGCCGGTCCCGCGGACCTGGAACTGCGGCTGGGCGTGCGCCACAGGCGCGTGGACGTATTGGGGGTGGACACCTTCTACCGCGAGGCCGGCCCGGAGAATGCGCCTGTCCTGCTGCTGCCGCACGGTTACCCGTGCTCCTCGTTCGAGTTCCGCAACCTGATGCCACGGCTGGCCGATCGCTGGCGGCTGCTTGCACCGGATTATCCGGGCATGGGCTACAGCGCGACTCCCGAGGATTTCGACTACAGCTTCGACGGCTATGCGGCGTTTCTCGACGGTTTCGTGCGCACGCTCGGGATCGAGCGGTTCGCGCTCTATCTCCACGACTTCGGATCGCCGGTCGGGGCGCGGCTCGCGATCATGGATCCCCGGCGCGTGGTCGCGCAGGTGATCCAGAACGGCGATATCCCCTACGAGGACGCACTGGGTCCGAAGTACGTCGACATCGAGGCCACCTGGGCGCTGGCGCCGGATGCCATGCGCAACGCACTCCGCGAGGCGGTGACGGAAGCGGGATTTCGCGAAGAGTTCCTCAACGACCTAGCGCCGGAGCTGCGCCAGCACGTCCCGCCCGACCTGTGGCGTTTGCACTGGTCGCTGACCACGCCGCGCCGCGTGGAGGCGATGGTGGACCTGCTGGCCGACCTCAAGCCCAACCGCCAATGGTTCCCGGCTCACCGCGAGTACCTGCACCGCCATCGCCCGCCCACGCTGATCGTGTGGGGTCCCCACGACCACTACATGCCGGAACCCTCCGCGCGCGCCTACCTGCGCGACCTGCCCGACGCCGAGCTGCACCTGCTCGACGGCGGCCACTGGCTGCTGGAAACCCACCTCGACCAGGTCGTGCGCCTGATGCTGGAGTTCCTGGGGCGCATGCACGCGGGTTAGGCCGCTTGCTGTTGGCAGGGCACGCGCCGGGAGCAATCCCACACACCGCGCAGCAGGGAAAGAGCGACCCACGATCACGAGACGTCGCGCTGGAACACCACCCGCTCGGGCCGATGCAGCAGGAAGCCCTGCGCATAGTCCACACCAAGCTCGCGCAGCACCGACAGCACGCGCTCCTCCTCCACCCATTCGGCGAGCACCCGCAGCTGGCGTTCGTGGCCGATCCGGGTCACCGCATCGATGATGATTCGGCTGACCGGATCGCGGCCCAGGTCGCGCACGAAGCTGCCGTCGATCTTGATGCTGTCCACCGGCAGGTTCTTGAGGTAACCGAATGAGGACATGCCCGCGCCGAAGTCGTCCAGCGCGATGCGGCATCCGGCCGCGCGCAGGCGCTCGATCACCTGCGCGACGCGTTGCAGATCGCGCACCGCCACGGTTTCCGTGATCTCGAAGCACAGCCGCTGCGGCTGCACTCCGAACGTGGCCACCGCATCGAGGATGAAGTCCGCCAGGCCGTCGTCCTCGACGCTGGCACCGGACAGGTTGATCGAACAGCTGCGCAGCTGCGCGCCGCACGGATGCAGCCGCGAGAAGTTGGCCAGCGCGCTGCGGATCACCCAGCGGTCCACGGCGGGCATCAGCCCGTAACGCTCGGCTGCACCGATGAAGGCGCCGGGCAGGATCATGCCGCCAGCAGGGTCGCGCATGCGCAGCAGCAGCTCCACGTGCACGCCATCGTCCGCCGCCGGGTCCAGCGCTACGAGCTCCTGATAGTCGAGCAGCAGTTGCCCCTGCTCCAGCGCCCCGCGCAGCCGGTTGGCCCACTCCATCTCCCCGATGCGATGGGTGCTGGCGGCATCATCGCGATACGTGCAGACCCGGTTGCGCCCGCTTTCCTTGGCCTGGTAGCACGCGCTGTCGGCCCAGGCCAGCAGGTCCTTGAGCGTGCTGCCCTTGCGCTCGACCATGACCAGACCGATGCTGGCGCTGACCGTATAGGTGCGCTCGCGCCAGCGGAAGATATGCCCCTCGATGCAGCGGCGGATGCGCTCGGACAGCGCTTCGGCCTGCGCCAGGTCGACGCCGGGTGCCAGCACGCCGAACTCGTCTCCGCCCAGCCGGGCCAGGATGCTGCCTGGGCCGAGTTCGGCGCGCATCGCCCGCACCAGCTGCACCAGCAGCTGGTCGCCGGCCGCGTGCCCGGACAGATCGTTGATCAGCTTGAACTGGTCGAGGTCGAAGTACAGCAGCGCGAACGGCACGGCCGCCGCAGCGCCCTCGTGTCCGGCCAGCGCTTCGCGCAGCAGCCGCTCGAACTCGCGACGGTTGAGCAGCCCGGTCAGCTCGTCGTGCGTGGCCTGGTAGTGCAGACGCTCGGTCATCGCGCGCTGGGCGCTGGTGTCCGTGGCCACCATCAGCAGGTGCGGAACGCCCTCCACCTCCACCTGCGCCAGCGACGCATTGATCCAGAACGGGGCACTGTCTTCCGGCGCCAGCATCGCCTCCTGGCTGCGCCAGCCGCTGCCGCTCATCGCCATGGCGATGGCGTCCTCGCAGGCGCGGATACTGGCGAACAGCGAGCGCAGCGGTAGCCCGACCACATCGCCCAGCAACTCGCGCGAGGCCTGGTTGGCGTAGGTGATCCGGCTGCCATCGCCATTGGCCAGCAGCACCAGCGCCGGCAGCAGTTCGTTGAGGGTGCGGAAGCGTGCTTCGCTCTCGCCGAAGCGCACGCTCATGCGCCGCCCCAGCTCCACCGCGCGGTGGCGGGTGGTCATCTGCGACCACAGCAGCAATGCCATCAGGACGCTGATCGCGGTGCCGGCGACAAGGATCGAGCGCAGCTGTCCCCATTCGGTGATGCCCCTGCGGGGCCACAGCCGCATCTCCCAGCGGCGGCCGCCAAAATCCACCATGCGCGCCTGCGTCGGGACGTCCGCGGCCGGCTGCGCCGAGGCGAATACCAGATCCTGGCCGGGCGGCGCGTCCAGATCGCGGATGTGCACGTGCATGTATTCCAGCACCCGGCCCTGCAGCGCCTGGGTGATCATCGGCTCCAGCCGCAGGCTGACCGCCAGCGCGCCGATCTCGCGCGCGCGGCGTTCGGCCACCGTCGCCGGCACCGTGCCGTGGGAATAGACCGGCAGGCGCAAGGTGATTCCCAGCGGGCTGTCCGCCTCGCCCTGGAACTGCAGCAGCGGGAACGGTGCCGAGGCGGTCGGCAGGTCGCGGTCGCGGGCCAGCCGCAACGCCCGCAGATTCTCCGGCTGCCGGCTGATATCGAAGCCAACCAGCACCTGGTTGCCTTCCAGCGGCGCCACGAACTGGTAGCGATACGCTTCCGTCGCGGGATGCTCGGGGCTGGCGTGGCGTTGCGCGAATGCGGTGAGCACGTAGCCCTGGGCCAGTTCATGCGGGCGCAGGTTGCGCTGGTACTGGGCGAACTCCTGCTGGTTCATGCCCTTGCTGGACAGGAACACGGTCTGCATCGAGCGCAGCACCATCGCCCCGCCATTCAGCGGCTGGCGCATGCGCGACTGCGCCGCGGTGGCCAGGGCCTGCTGCAGCAGCTCGGATCCCCGCTGCTGCTGCTTCCACTCATGATGCGCGATGGCCGCGGTGCCCAGCAGCCCCAGCAGCAGCAGCGCCAGGGCCCACAGCGCGGAGCTGGACAGCCATCCGCGTGCGCTGACCTCGTCTGCACCCATCTCGCCCCGCGCCCCTCCCGCTTCCTCTGCTGGCATGAATCCGGCTCCCTGACGACAACGGCAAGATGCCGCCTTACCCATCGCACAGCGAAAGCGGCCGGACGGGGACGGCCGTCATCCCGGCCCGCCGCGGCCGGCCGACCATGGCCATCAAACCATCTATCGGGCGGTGAAGGGAATTCTTGAACCCGATTGCTGTGATGTTCGCGCCGCTTCGCGGCTGACAGGGCCTGCGCGCGACGCCTCGCCGGCCTTCATCGCGAACCGCCGCGCTGCCCTGCGCGGACCGCACCGCCTCTAGGCGCCGGACTTGTACCTGCACAGCACGACGCGCGTCGTCACCTCCTCCACCCCGGCGATCGCGGCGATGCGATCGCGTGCGGCGTTGAGCGCATCGGAATCCGGACACTCCAGTTCCAACAGCAGGTCGATATCGCCCGCCAGCGCATAGCAGCGCAGCACCTCCGGCATCGACATCGCGGCCGCCACCACGACCGGATCGGGGGTACGGGCCAGGCGCAGGGCGCAGACCGCGCCCACGCCGCGAGGGTCGCGCGCCAGCTCGATGGTGTAGCGGCTGATCACGCCGCTGGCCTCCATGCGCGCGATGCGGTCGCGCACGGTGCTACGCGACGGGCCGACTTCAGCCGCCAGGGTCTTCAGCGGCACGCTGGCATCCTCGCGCAGCAGCGCCAGCAGGCGCCGGTCGATCGCATCCATCAGGCGTGCTCCCCGCACATTTGTCGGTCCTGTCCGGCGATTTGACGGCTCCGCGCGGGCCGCCAGGCAAGCAGCATGGATGCCATGCACAGCCGCCATCCCCACATGAGCCGCCGACGATTCTGCCAGCTCGCCGGCATGCCCGCAGGCCTGGCGATCGCCACGCTTGCAGCCCCCACCAGGAGCGCCAGCCCCTTGCAGATCCAGCCCATCCAGCCCACCGGCCTTGCGTATGCGCAGGCCAGCCTCGTGACCGGCGCCCAGCGCCTGCTCTTCATCAGCGGACAGGTGCCGGCCCATGCCGACGGCACGGTGCCGGTCGCCTATCCCGACCAGTACCGCCTGGCCTGGCGCAACGTGGAGGCGCAGCTGCACGCTGCAGGCATGAGCTTCGACAACCTGGTCAAGGTCACCATCTTCCTGTCGGATCGGGCGCTGATCGCGCAGAGCGGCGGACTGCGCCAGGAGATCCTCGGCGAGCGGTCTCCTGCGCTGACGATCATCATCGCCGGCATCTACGACAGCGCTTGGCTGCTTGAAATCGAGGCCGTAGCCGCGGCATGAGGCGCGGTGGGGCGAGCGCGACGGCCATCGGGTGCAGCGGCACGCGACCGGTCGTTAGCGATTGGCGGCCGGTCGATCAGGCCTAACGTCTCCTCCACGAGAACGACCGTTGTCAGATAGCACCAACGTCGCGCCAGGTCTGCCTGCGTCGCCGTTGCAGGCGGGGCCCAGGGCCATTCCTCTGAATCGCCTGATAGCATCCGGGCCGTTCAACCAACGGAAACGAGATCGTGCGAACCATGCTGGTCCCTCTGATCGCCGCAGGCGTGCTCACGCTCGCTGGCTGCGCCGGCGAGCGCTCCGCTGCCACCACGGCTGCGGCAACGGCCACCGACGCGGCAACCTCCGCCACTGCAGCCCCCGCGGATGCAGCGCCGGCCACGGGTTCCGCACCGTCGACCCGGAAGGCGGATGCAGGCGGACAGGCCTGCATGATCGCCGGCGAGTTCGAGATCCTCGGCCGCAAGATCCGCTCCCGCGATTGCCTCCAGGCCGGGGCCGACATGCCCGCCGACGAGCACCGCCAGCTCTGCGAAGGCCTGGCCGCAACCTCGGCCCGGATCGGCGAAGGCCAGGCCGGCAGCCTGGCGTACATGGCACGTTGCCCCACGCCGGCACAGGGCAGCTGCCGCGGAATTTTCGGACAGCCCGCCCTGGTGGCGTTCTACTACGAACGCACCGATGATGACCTCGCGGCGCTTCCCGCCAGCTGCGGCATGGGTGGCGGCAGCTGGGAAGAAGCGGCAGGCTGAGCGGGACCCGGGGAATACGGATGGAATCGATTGACCCGGAGTGCCGTTCGCCTGGCGCGCGCGCCGGCGGCTGAGGCGCCGCCCGGCGCTGGCGCACCGCAGCCGGCCAAGCCACCGCTCGACCTGGGGAGGTGTTCGTGCGAATCGCGATGATGCTGATGCTGCTCTGCGCGCTGTACGGCGCCTACCAGCTGTGGCCGAAGGCCGACCCTCTGGCCGAAGTCGCCACGAGCGCGAACGGTTTCGTGCCGGTCGAGAGGCCCGGCGGCGTGTCGCGCGGCTCGGTCCTGGTGCTCGCGCCACGCAACTGCCCCTCCGAGCAGGCGCAGCGCACCGAGATGCTTGTCCAGGAACTGGCCCGGCAGGGCATTCCAGTGGTCAGGAGCGACGCGTTCTCGTTCGATCTCGCGGACCCAACGGCCGAACAGATGGCCGGCGTGGACCGCGCGATCGAAGTGTTCAAGCGCGGCGCTCCCGCGGTGTTCATCAACGGCATGGCGATGTCGAACCCGACCGCCGCGCAGACGGTCGCCGAATACAGGGCGCGCCGGCCCGATTGAGCCATGTCATCGGCGATCACGCCCAAAGGTTCGCGCCGGAATCGGGGCAACCGCCTTGAGGCGGCTCGCGCCTGCCGCGGGCCCGCTCCGCCATCCGCCCCGGCTTCTGCCGAAACGTGTCGCACCCGCCCATCAGGAGCCACCGAATGCCGTACGTGAACCTGCAGATCACCAGGGGCGCCACCCGCGCGCAGAAAGCCGAACTGGTGCGGGAAATGACCGCCACCCTGGTCCGGGTGCTGCACAAGCAGCCGGAACACATCCACATCGTGATCCAGGAAATCGCGGAAGAGGACTGGGGCTATTCGGGCATGCTCACCGACGACTGGAAACGCGAGCAGGGGCGCGGCGCCGGGTGACGCGGAAAGTCTGAAGTGACCACCGAACCATGTCGGCCTGCGTTGCGCGATCCCTGCTGCAGGACCGGTCGAACTGGCCATGGATATCAGTGAGGTACGGCAGCGGGAACCTCGGCTGCAGTGGCCTCTATGGCGTCGGAGCGAGAGGCTGCTCATCCGGCGTGGATGGCCGTCCAGGCGTTCAGCTCGCGCGCCCCAGGCCGCTTAAGCCGGATTAATGCTGGCGGTCGCGCAGTCACGCGTCGTGGACAGGGGCCTGCGCACACTCCGTGCGTTCCCGCCCAAGGAGTCACCTCATGAAGATGTCCCGCATTCCCCTCGCCATTGCCCTGTCGTCCGCGCTCGCGCTCGCCGTGGGCTGCGCTGCCGATACCGATAACCAGGCTGCGGCCGATGCCGACATGGCCCCGGCCACCACGCCGGCCGACCAGGCCACCCCGCCGGCCACCGACCCGATGAACACCGATCCGATGACCGCCGATACGGCCACCACGAATCCGGCCATGGACGCGACCGCCGATGCCAGTCTGGGCGATGGCCAGGCGTCCGACCAGCCCGTCGACGATACCTGGATCACCACCAAGGTGAAGTCGTCGCTGCTGGCCGACACCGAGGTCTCCGGCCTCGACATCAACGTCGATACGCTCAACGGCGTGGTCACGCTGCGTGGCCAGGTCGAGAGCCAGGCCCAGGTCGATGCCGCGACGCGCATCGCGCGCGACATCAAGGGCGTGACCAATGTCGACACCAGCGGCCTGACGGTGGGTGGCGCCGCCACCGAGTAAGCCCCGAGGCAATGCCGGAAGAACGGAAAGGCGGGCTTCGGTCCGCCTTTCTTCGTCTAGGCCCTGTCCGCGGGCGCGGTGCCCGCGCTGCGGCAGGCGGCGCCGCGGGATGGACCCGCTCCGGGAACAGGCGGCCGGCGCTCAAGTTTGCGGCGGCGCGGCCGTTGCCTTCTCAGGCCCTCGGGGCCGGACGGGCGTTCGACACGATGCGGCCGTGCGGCCGGCCGCTCGCCGCAAGGATGCTTCCCCCATCGCTGCGCCAGGCCACCGCCGGTGCGCAGCTGCCCCTCCCGCATCCGCTGCTGCCTGGCTTCGAACGCTGATGATCGCCACCCTCCTCGTCGGCATGCTCTGCGTCTACCTGCTGAGCTTCACCGTGATGTTCCTGCTCATCAGCCGGCGCCTGGGCGGCGAGAAGATGGGGACGGATGCATTCGCGGTGGGCAACCTCGCGCTGGGTTCGGCCTACGTGCTGCAGCTGCTGGAAGGCCCGCCGGGATGGAGCGCGATGAGCGTGGTCAACCACTCGCTCACGCTGTGCGCGCTGCTGGCCTATGCCGTGGGCGGTGCGCGCTTCTTCGGTCGCCGGCCGCCGTTGCTGATCCCGCTGGTGCTGCTGGGCTTCGGCTATGCGGCCGCGCAGGCCGTGGTCGAGGCGGTCTGGGGCACGGTTGCGCGCTATGCGCTGCTCTCGGCGGTATGCGCGCTGTGCTTCGCGGTCATGGTCGGTGCGCTGCTGGTGGGCCTGCGCACCTTCGCCCGCGATCTTCGTGGCGAGGTCGTGGTGTTCGTCCTGCTGATCGGCGGCATCTGCGTGCTGAACGTCGCCAAGCTGGTCAAGCTGCTGTCGGGTGGCCTGGCGGCATTGAGCATGGATGGCCAGTTCCAGATGGTCTTCTACGTGTACATGTGCTCGCTGGCGACCATCATCCCGCCGTCCATCGTATGGCTGGTGCTGCGCCGGCTGACCGACACGCTCCGCAGCGTGGCCGCGCGCGACCCGCTGACGCAGCTGCTCAACCGGCGCGGCCTCACCGAGGCTTTGAACCTGCACTTCCGGCGCAGCAGCGCCGGCGCGCGCCTGTTAGTGATCGACGTGGACCATTTCAAGCGCATCAACGACCGGTACGGCCATCAGGCCGGGGACGCGGCGCTGTGCGCCGTGGCCGATGTGCTGCGGGCGGCAGTCCGCGAGGACGACCTGGTCTGCCGGATGGGCGGCGAGGAGTTCGCGGCGGTCTGCCTGGGGGCCGACGACCGGACCGCCTGGCAGGTGGCCGAGCGCATCCGCTGCGCCATCGCCTCGACGGTGATGCTGCAGGCGCCGGGCCGCGACGGACTGCGCTGCACCGTCACCGTGGGCATCTCGGGGCGCTTCACCGACGAGGCCTCGCTGGCGCGGGCGATGCAGGCGGCGGACGCGGCGCTCTATCGCGGCAAGTCCGCCGGGCGCAACCGGGTGGAGTGGGCGAGGCAGGCAGCCGATGCGCCCTGCCCTCCGGAACACGGACGGGCCAGCTGGCCGGTCGCGCATCCGGAGCGACCTTTGGGCGGCATCGGTGCGGATGTCGTGACGCGGCCCGTGCCCGGCCTGCTCAGCCTGTGAGGCGCGGCTAGCTGTCCCGCCGCAGCCGCAGGTCGATGCACTGGTAGTACAGGTCGTCGGCGTCCTCGGCCGAGGGGTCGTAAGGCGCCTTGTCGAGTTCGGTCATGGCCTGGATGATCTGCAGGGTGCAGTTCTCGCATTCCACGTCGGGCAGTTTGACCTCGACTGAATAGCGCTTGCCGTCCGGTCGATCGTCGTGCCGGCCGAAGTCGTCGATCAGCACGGTCTTGTTGTTGTAGAAGTCGCCCGTGCCGCAGTTGGGCTCGCCCACCCTGCAGGTGCGTCCTGCCGGATTGATGCTGGCGGGATCGCGGAAGTCGTCGTCGCCGTCGTTGTCGAAGGCGATGCGGTAGTAGCCCGGATGCCCGACGTACTCGGTCCAGGCCAGTTCGATGGTCTCGCCGGGCGCGTAGGTGTAGACATTCGTGCCGCGCTCGCCCTCGGGGCGTCCGCAGGGCGCGCTCTTGATCTCGCCGGGCCCGTAGCGCGACTTGTGGGTCTCGCTCATGTCCACGCTGAAGTGGGCGGGGACGCTGCTGGCGCACAGGCCGAGCACGACCAGCAGGCAGGCGGACACCCGGAGGCGCATGGCAGGAATCCTTCGGCGGAAGAGACCCGGACATTACACAATTTCGCCGCGCCCGAGCGCCCGGTGAGGTCGTGTCCTGCAAGGCAAGCGCCCAGGAAAAGTATCAGCTGCAATCGAAACGGTCGTGCTCCCACTCGCCATGCAGCTGCACGGGCAGCGATGGGTGCCGCCGTCGCGTGGCGGTCTTGGGCCGACGCTTCGCCAGCGTGGTCGCGCCGGTATCGAACACCGATGCCGACCGCGGGATGGCGCTTGGGACGCTGTACTGATCGCCGGATCCGGCAAACGGGCTCCAGACCATGCATCGCCATCGCCCGATGCCGCACGCGGCCCTAGAATGCGCGCCCACCTTCCCACCGGATCTCCGCATGCGTTCTGTCCTGCCCCGGGCGTTCGCCGCGCCCCTGCTGCTGGCTGCCGCGCTGGCGCTGTGCAGTACTGCCCTCGCGGCCGCGCCATCGCCGACGCCATCCAGCGCCCTGCTGCTGGGCCGGCTGTTCGACGCCCGCAGCGGCCAGGTGGTGCCGGAGGGCGTGGTGGTGGTGGCGGACGGGCGCATCCGCTGCGCGGGCCCGGTCGATGACTGCAAGTGGGGCCGCGACGCGGCCGTGCACGATTACGGCCGGGCGATGCTGCTGCCGGGACTGATCGACCTGCACGTGCATGCGCGCCCGCACTACATCGGCGCGTTCGTCCCGGCGGGCGTGACCACGGTGCGCGATGCCAACAACACGCTGGCCATGCTGGCCGCGCTTCGGCACAGCGCCGGCGCGCCGCGCATCGTCGCCAGCGGCCCGGCGCTCGATGGCCCGGCCAGCGTGCTGGGCGATGCGCCATCGCCACTGGGCAGCGGGCCGCTGGAGGAACTCATGCCGATCACGGTCGCCGGGGCGGACGACGCCGCCGCCGCAGTGCGTGCGCTCGCCCAGGGCGGCGCGCAGTGGATCAAGCTCTACGACCAGCTGCCGCCCGCGGCGATGGACGCAGCCGTACGCAGCGCGCGCGACGCCGGCCTGCCGGTGATGGCGGACCTGGGCCTGATGCTCACCCGCGGCCTGGACGGCGCGCAGCTGGATGCGCTGCAGGCCGCGCGCGCCGGCGTGTCCACGCTGGAGCACCTGTCGGGCGCGGCCCTGGCCTATCGCCGGCTGGGCGGCGACCCGCTGGCCGCGACGCTGGACGAGGCCCTGCTCGACCGGCTGGCCGGCGAGATCGCAGACAGCGGCATGGCGGTGGTGCCCACCGTCGGCAACTTCCGCCAGTTCGACGCGCCCGGCAGCCTGGCCATCGACGACCTGCCCGGTGCGGCGCGCATGCGCAGCCACTTCGAGGGCTACTGGGATTACCTGGCCAGTGGACTGTCGAGCGAGCGCAATGCGGCGCGCAGCGCGGCCGACCTGCGCCTGGCCGGAGCGCTGCTGCCGCGCCTGGTCGCGGCGGGGGTCGCGGTGGGGGCAGGCTCCGACCTGCCCGCCGCGCCGTGGATGCTGCCCGGCCCCGCCCTGCACCAGGAGCTGCTGGCGCTGGTGGAGGCTGGGCTCAGCCCGGTCCAGGCCCTGCAGTCGGCAACCCACGTGGCCGCCGACATCCTGGGCCGCGACGACCTGGGGCGACTGGAAGCCGGCGCGATCGCCGACATCCTGGTGGTCGAGGGCGATCCGCCGACCGACATCCGCGACACGCGCCGCCTGCGGGCGGTGTGGTTCGAGGGCGGCGAAGTGGACCTGGACGCCGCCTGGGACGGGGTAGTGGACGCGTTGGAAGCCGCGGCCGCGGAGGGCTGAGGCGACGCGCTGTCGCGTTGCGCTGGGCAGGGAGGAGCATGACGCTGCCGGAAGCCGGCAGCGGCTGGCAGTCGACCCTGCCCGCGGCACCGGAACTGGACACGCGCGCGATCGAAGGCGTTGCCGCGGCCGCCCCGCAACATCCAGGTGCGACCCGGCCGCGCCGCCCGCACCTCAGCGCTGCGGCGTGCGGATCAGGCGCGAGGTGTCGTAGCCCAGGCCATTCGCCCTGGCGATGAGCGCATCCAGCTGGTCCTGCGGAAACGCCTGCTCCCGCGTGAGGAACCACAGGTACTTCCTGTCGGGCGATCCGACGATCGCCCAGCGGTAGTCGGGGTCCAGGTCGAGGATCCAGTAATCGCCCCACACCATCGGCAGGAACGACAGGAAGGCGGGGGCGAACCGCACTTCGAGCTTCGAGGTGCTCTCGCCCACCCGGCGTGCGATGGCGCGGGCCTCGATGCGGTTGCCCGCATCGTCGCTGCACTGGTTCACCACGTCGATGCGTCCGTCTTCGCGCAGGCTGTAGCGGGCGGTCGTGTTGGCCGCGCAGTTGCGCTGGAAGAACAGGGGCAGGTGGGCCTGCTCGTACCAGGTGCCGGCATAGCGCGCGAGGTCGACCGAGGGCACGGCTTCGACCTCCTGCGCCTGGGCGTGACCAGGACCGGAGGCCAGCAGCAACAGCGCAGCCAGGGCGAGCATGAGACGGGACATGGCGGGTCCAGTGGCGATGGGACCACGCTGGATCTCATGGCGGCCGTGTCCGAGGCATGAAGAAGCGGGTACGAGGAGCGCCCCGTCCCAGGGCTTCTGGCCGACCGGGACTCGGCGCGAGCAGCCCGGCGCCGCGGGTGTTGCGGTACGGGCCGCGCGGTGCCCGAACCGGGACTGGGGCGACCCACATGTCCGGTGCCGGTCGCATTCGTGTCTCCGTTCGCCGCGGCCGCTGACGCCCTGTCCGCGCGCATGATCGCCGCATGCCGCCACCCGGTGCGGGCAGGCCTCACTGGCGATGCATTTCCGCAGGATCGACCGGATGACGTCTCCAGATGCAGGGCGCGACAAAACTTCGATGGGGTGCCACGCCCGGCATCCCGCGACGATGGCCTCTCTGCGAAGGAACCTGCACATGGAGATTTCAGCCCGCATCCACAGCCGCGCCAGCACGCTCGAGATAAGCGTCGACAGTGCCGGAGCGAGGCGCGCGCTCGCGCTGCCGGCCAAGCCGGACGGGCGCGGCAGCGCCGTCAACGGTGGCGAACTGCTGATGGCGGCACTGGCCACGTGCTATTGCAACGACCTGTACCGGGAAGCCGCACGCCTGGGCATCGGGATCGACGGATGCGAGGTGATCGCCACCGCCTCCTTCGATGGCGTGGGTCTCGGCGCGTCGCGTATCGCCTACTCCGCGCGGGTGGAATCGGCCGCGCCGATCCAGCAGATCGAGCGGCTGCTCTCGGAAACCGATCGCCTGGCGGAAATCCACAACACTATCCGGGGAGGCTGCCCGGTGGAACGTGTTCCCTGGCCCGGGCAGCCTGTCCGCGCCGGATAGGCCCGACGCCTTCGAGCACCAGAAAGCGCACGGTTGCGGCGGGAGCGCTGCGGCGGACGCCCTTCGCACAATCCCATCCATCCTGTCGTAGGGTGCGCGGCCAGTCCTTGCACGAGCCTCCCATGATCAGACTGCTGTCGTCGGCGCTGTTGTCCGGCCTTGCCTGCCTCGCCTCGGCGCAGGAGCGGGGCGACCAGGAGGTCCCTCCCACACGCTCGCCGTGGGGAATCGGCGTGGCGGCGGTGGTGTCCGACAGCCCCTACGCCGGCGAGGGCACGCGGGTGATCCCGGTGCCGCTGCTGTCCTACGAGGGCGAGCGCTTCTACTTCCGCGGCATCACCGCCGGCTGGCGCCTGGTGGACACGCCCGGCTTCGAGTTCTCGGCGCTCGCCCGGGCGCGCCTGGCCGGGTTCGACATCGACGACCTGGACAGCGCGCGGCTGGCGCGCAACGGCGTGGATGCCGCCCTGCTCGAGGACCGCGACCACGGGCTGGACCTGGGCGTGGGCGCGGAATGGAGCGGCGCGGCCGGCGAACTGCAGCTGGAACTGCTGGCCGACGCCAGCGACCGCAGCGGCGGACAGGAAGCCTCGCTGCAGTACGGCTATCCGATCCGGCTGGCGCGCGGCCTGCTCACCCCGATCGCGGGCGTGACCTGGCAGTCCGACGACATGGTGGACTACTACTACGGCACGCTGCCGGCCGAAATCGCGCGCGACGTGGCCGACTACCGGCCCGGCGCCGCCACCATCCCGCACGTGGGCGTGTCGTTCTTCCGTCCGCTCGGCAGCGCCTGGTCGCTGGTCGGCTCGCTGCGCTACAGCCGCCTGCCCGACGCCATCGCCGACAGCCCGCTGGTGGACCGCGGCAGCGACGGCAGCACCTCGCTGTTCATCGGCGTCTCGCGCGGCTTCCGCCCCTGGTGGATGCGGCAGCGCTAGCGAAAGGCATCGCGGTGCGGCGCCGGCGGCCGCGTTCCCGGCCTGCGCGGCGCTGACCGCGGCCGGTGCCTGAAGGCCCCGCCGCAGCGATCGCGGCAAGCCAGCCCGCCGCCGTGTCCGCGATGTGCAGGGGACGCTGCGATCAGCGCGCGTCCTTGACCACCTCGCCGCCCTTCATCACGAACGGCACCTGCTCCAGCAGCGCCACGTTGGCGGTGGGATCGCCGGGCACCGCCACCAGGTCGGCCCAGCGGCCGGCTTCCAGCACGCCGACGTCCTCGCGTCCCAGGGCCTCGGCCGCATGCAGGGTGGCGCTGCGGATCGCCTCGACCGGGCGCATGCCGTAGCGGACCATGACCGCGAGCTGGCGGCCGTTCTGGCCGTGCGGATACACGCCGGTGTCGGTGCCGTAGGCGATCTTCGCGCCCGCCTGGTGGGCGCGGCGGAAGTTCTCGCGCTGGATGTCGCCAACCTCGCGGTCCTTGCGCAGGTTGTCCTCGAGCACGCCGTTCTTCGCACCCTCGGCCTGGGTGTACTCGGTGTTGTAGATGTCGAACACCAGCCAGGTGCCATGCTGCCTGGCCAGGCGGATGCCCTCGTCGTCGATCAGGCTGACGTGCTCGATGGTGTCGATGCCGGCGCGGATCGCGTCCTTGATGCCCGCCGTGCCGTGCGCGTGCGCGGCCACCTTGAGCCCCCACTGGTGCGCTTCCTGCGCGGCGGCGGTCATCTCCGCCAGGCTCATCTGCTGCTGCCCCGGCTCGGTATTGCGCGAGAACACCCCGCCGGTGGCGCAGACCTTGATCACCTTGGCGCCGTACTTGCGCAGCTCGCGCACGCGTTTGCGCACCTCGTCGGGCGTGTCGGCGTTGTAGGGATTGCGCGCCTCGAACGAGGGCGGGAAGAAGGTCGCATCGCAGTGCCCGCCGGTGGCGCCGAAGGAATAGCCCGCCGCCACCACGCGCGGGCCGAGCACATGGCCTTCCTCGATCGCCTGCGCCAGGCCCACGTCGTTCCAGGCATCCGAGCCGAGGTTGCGCACGGTGGTGAAGCCCGCCTCCAGCGTCTGCCGCGCATGCTTGACCGCCAGCATCGACCAGAAGCGGTCGTTGAACTGGTAGCCGGTGTAGCCGCCGTAGGCCGGGTCGCTGTCCAGATGGGTGTGCAAGTCGATCAGGCCCGGCACCAGGGTCATGCCCGGCAGGTCGATGTGGCGCGCGCCGGCCGGCACGCTGGCGGGCGTGCCACGGCCGACCTCGACGATGCGGCCATCGCGCACCAGCAGCGACGGCGAGTCCACCAACCGCCCGCTGCGCACGTCCAGCATCCTGGCCGCAGTGACGAGGACCGTATCGCCGCTGCCTTCCGCAGCCGGCGGCGCCGCCGCGCTGGCCAGCCCCGAGGCAAGCAGGGCACAGGCGAGCAGCCAGCCGCTGCCGTTGCGATTCCAGGCTGTCATTCCCCGCGCCCCCATCTGTGTGCCGGAAGCCGAGTGTAGGAGGTCGCGCAGGGCCGCGTCTGCTTCGCGACGGATCAGGCCCGACGCTTCCCGCTCCGGCGCAGGACCGATGACGCCGGGACGCTTGCCTGCTGCCGGATGATCCGGACACTGGTCGCCAGCACCCGCGCGAGGCGACGGACCGCCTGCAGTCGCTCGCGATACGGGCTGGTGCCGGCGGGCATCGCCACGCTGTTCTGCACCGACAGGCGATCCAACCCATTCCCGACAACCCGATCCAGCCAGGTGGACCCATGCGATTCAGCGATCTGCAGCAGTCAGCGCTTCATCTCAACGCCCTGTACGAACAGCTCGAAACCAAAAAGTGGGGACGCGCCTGGACCACCGGGGAACTGGCGCTGGGCTTCATGGGCGACGTGGGCGATCTGGCCAAACTGATCCAGGCGCATGCCGGCATGCGCGATATCGACGACTGCCAGGCCCGGCTGGGGCACGAACTGTCGGACTGCCTGTGGTCGATCATCGTGCTGGCCAGCAAGTGCGGCGTCGACCTGGAGGCGGAGTTCGTGCGCAACACCGAGGGCCTGGTCGCGCACGTGTCCGGCGAACTGGCCAGGTAGCGGCGTTGTCGCAAGGCGCAGCCTCAGCCCGATCCGGAATCCGAAAAACGGAAAACCCCGGGCGTTGCCGCCCGGGGTTCCGATGCCGCCGACGCGTTGCCGCGCCTGGCGGAATTACGCGACCTGGACTTCTTCGGCCTGCAGGCCCTTCTGGCCCTGCGCAACCTTGAACGTCACCTGCTGGCCTTCCTGGAGCGACTTGAAGCCGCTGCCCTGGATCGATCGGAAGTGGACGAACAGGTCGTCGCCGCTCTGCGGGGTGATGAAGCCGAAGCCCTTGGCGTCGTTGAACCACTTGACGGTGCCGGTCTGACGATCGGACATGGTGTTACTCCTTGGATCAGTTGGGGAAGCACGGCCCGCAACGCGCGAGGCCGGGACTGTATCGAGCAAGGGGTAACGCGAAGCGATGGAGCGGATCGTAGAGAGGGGCCGTTGCCGACCTTGAAGCCAGACCTACCGCATCGGAGTCACGATGTACCGTGATCCCGCCTTGAACAGTGCGCACACCATACACCACTTCGTCGCGGCCCGACGGCCGCGTCGCGTTGCGCAGCGCTTTGCGGCAGCGGGTGTTCATCCTGGCGGCCGCATTTCGCGCGCCTGCCCACCGCGCGCGCGCCAGCGTGGACAACGCAAGGCGCGGCGCACGCACTTCCTCCAGCCCGGCTCGGGCCGGACAATCGCGGCGCAGCCAGGCGCCGCGGCTGGCCCGCACGCGTGCCTGGCTTCCGCCCTGCCCGGAGATTCCTGATGAAGCAGTCGCTTGGCCTCGTGTCCCTGGTCGTGCGCGAGTACGACGAGGCGATCGCTTTCTTCGTCGGCATCCTGGGCTTCCGGCTGGTGGAGGACACCCCGGTGCCGGAACAATCCAAGCGATGGGTGGTGGTGGCCCCACCGGGCGCGGCCGAATGCCAGCTGCTGCTCGCGCGCGCCTCGACACCGGACCAGGTGGCCCGGATCGGTGCGCAGACCGGCGGCCGCGTGTTCCTGTTTCTCTACACCGATGATGTCTGGCGCGACTACGCGTCCTACCAGGCGAAGGGCGTGGTGTTTGCGCGCGCGCCCAGGCAGGAGCCGTACGGCACGGTCGCGGTGTTTCTCGACCTCTACGGCAACCTGTGGGATCTGCTGCAGCCCACGGACGCGCACCTCAGGCTCCGCAGCAGCGTCGAATGACGCGTGGCGAGGGCGCGGAACGCCCGCGTCCAGGCGACCCACCAGATTCGGCAAACCCCGGACCCGCCGCACGGCGTCGACTGTGCACGGATGCATGGAAACCAAGTACTCCGCGAGCGCGGCCGGGGCCAGCGCCGCACGTGTACCACCCTCCACTTTGCCTGCGCAGGCGGTACGGAAACGGCCCATGCGTCCGCGCCGCATCGCGCGCTACACTCCGGCGCGCGAACAACGGCGGCACATCGGGATGGCAGGTCACGGGATCGCGGAAATCAAACGCGTCTTCATCACGCGCCTGGATACGCTGGCGCATATCGTCGATGTTGGCGAGAAGCATCTGCCCGATATCGATGCCGCGCTGCAGGAACGCCTGGCGCCGGACATGTTCCCGCTCGGCACCCAGATCGCCTTCGCCTGCAACCAGCCACGCGGCTTCGCGCAGTGGTGCGCAGCCCAGCCGATCGAGAACCTACCCGTCGAGGTCGGCTCCGCGCAACTGGCGCGCGCGCACATCGAGCACACCCGCGCGATGGTGGACGCGGTGTCGGCCGAGGATGCGATCCTGGATACCAGCAAGCGCATCGTGGTCGGTCCCGGCCTGTACTGCGAGCTGCCGGCGCGCCAGTACGTCGACGACTTCCTGCTGCCCAACCTGTACTTCCACAGCGCGACCGCCTACGCCATCCTGCGCGGCCTCGGAGTGCCGCTGGGCAAGGCGGACTACATGCACTTCCTGGTCCCGCATGTGCGCAGGGAAGAGGTGCCGGAGCCCGAAGGCCTCGCGTCCGAGGCATCCTAGGCGCCGCAGGGCGCAGCACCTGCATCGGAGAGCGGCATGAAACGCGTCACCGGCATCGGCGGCATCTTCTTCAAGTCGCCCGACCCCAGCGCGTTGAGCCGCTGGTACCGGGACCACCTCGGCCTGGACGTGAGCGACTGGGGTGGCGCCGTGTTCCACTGGGGCGGCGAGGACAGTGCGCCGGGCATGACGCTCTGGAGCCCGTTCGCGCAGGACACGGGCTACATGGCACCGAGCTCGGCGAGCTTCATGATCAACTTCCGCGTGGCGGACCTGGATGCACTGCTCGCCGCGCTGCGCGACGAGGGCTGCGATGTCGTCGACCGCACCGAAACCTCCGAGCAGGGCAAGTTCGGCTGGGTGATCGACCCAGACGGCAACAAGGTCGAACTGTGGGAGCCGCCGGCGGGACAGTAGCCGGGCGCAGCCGTGCCCCACCGTACCGGACCATCGCCGGAGAGCGCCATGCTGGACTACCAGGACGTCGAATGCCCCTACTGCAGCGAGGTCATCGGCCTCGCGCTCGACCTCAGCGCCGGCGCGCAGCGCTATGTCGAGGACTGCCAGGTCTGCTGCCGGCCGATCACGGTCGTGCTGGACGTGGAGTCCGACGGCAGCTGCCGCGTGCAGGTGCTGGCGCAGGACGAGACCTAGGCCGGATCCGACCCCCGACACGAGATACGGCGGCGGCCCGCTCCAGGGCCTCGTCCACGCAGGCGATCTGCGCGCCTCGCCGTTCGCCGGACGCAGGTGCGCCGGGCGGACGTCGATGCCCTGACCGGAGTACCGCCCTGCTGGCACGATCGCCAGCCACCGCCGCACCATTACGGAGATTGTCGGGACAGCGCGATACGCGCCCGACTGCAGGCGCCGCCGACCAGGCGTGGCAGGACCTGGCGAGGCGCATCCGGCAGCGCCTGCCGTGCCGGCGATGCACGTGGCCGCTAGGCAGGCCGCCCCACCAGCAGCACGAACGCACCCAGCTGCGAACCCATGCCGATCGCCAGGCTGCGCCCGCGGTCGGCGGCGAGGCTCGCGGCCGTGACCGACGTGTCCGGCGGCAGCGCGCGATAGGACGCGTCGTCGTCGACCAGCACGTCGCGCACCAGGTAGCCCATCAGCACGTTGACCATCTCGCCCAGCGCATCGAGGGCGAGCGCGTCGTCGCAGCGCGCTGGCTCGATGCCGAGCAGGGCGCACGCGAGTGCGCGCGCGGTGCACAGATCGCTGGCCAGGCCGATGTCCAGCGGCTGGTCGCCCTGCACGCGGACGTTGGCCACGCAGGCCCAGCCGTCCAGGTCGTCCGGGGACAATGCCTCGGCCGGCAGGCACTGGCTGCCAAGCATGCGCGGGAACAGCCGGGCGCACACGCCGATCGCGCTGTTGGCGAGGTCCCCGACCGGATGGCTGGCCAGCTCGCTGTCCAGCGCATGGCGGGCCCGCTCCTGGTCGGCGCGATGCTGCGCCAGTTCCGCCTCCAGGCGCCGCGCATCGACCATGCCCTGTTCCAGCAGCACTTCGCCCAGCAGCTTGCGTCCGGCCTTCTGCGCATCGAGCAGGGCGGCCAGCTGCGCCTGGTCGAGCACGCCCATTTCCAGCGCGATGTCGCCGAAGCGCCGGTCCTCGGCCCGCTGGCGCTGGTGGATGCGCCGCGCTTGGGCGGTGTCCAGCATTCCGTGGCGCACGGCCAGCTCGCCCAGCAGCGGGTTGGAGGCGCGCTGCGCCTCGATCGCGGCCAGCAGCTGCGGGGCGGTGATCACACCGCGCTCCAGCAGGAACTGGCCCAGGAATTTCGCTGCCATCTCGTGCCCTCTGTTCGGAAAGTCGTTCGGGTCGCCGCTCAGGCGAGCACCTGGTGGAGCACGCGCTCCATCGCCTCGGGGTCGATGGGCTTCTGCAGGTAGGAACGGGCGCCCAGGCGCAGGCACTCCTCGATGTCGCTGCGCGCGCCCAGCGAGCTGAGGATCACCACCTTCGCCTCGGGATCCAGTTCCAGGATGCGCGCCAGGGCCTCGCGGCCGTCGCATTGCGGCATCACCAGGTCCAGCAGCACCAGGTCCGGGCGCAGGGCCTGGTAGCGCGCCACGGCCTCCAGGCCGTTGCCGGCCTCGCCCACCACCTGGAATCCGGCCTCCTCGAGCTGTCCGGCGGCCAGCATGCGCAGCGCGCGCGAGTCGTCGCACAGCAGCACGGTCGATCCTGCGGTCATCGATGTCTCCTGGTCATGGCGCGGGGCGCTCGCCTCTGTTGCCGTTAGCGGCGCGGGCGCGGGCTCCTTGAGGACCATCGTTGCTGCGCCGCGGCATCCTCGTCGCCCCCTTGTGCCGCTTATGATCGGCAGGCGCCACGCCTGCGCCGTCCGTCCCGTTGTTCGGAGCTGTCCATGTCGGGTCCCTGCTTCATCCGCATCGCCAGCGCCGTGTTCGCCGGTGGACTGGCGCTGGCTTCCGGCTGTACGCCGCCCAGCCCGGCAGCGGCACAGGTGGATGCGAACGAGATCGCGCCCGCAGCGGCCAAGGCTTCGACGCCCGGTGGCGGCGGCGATCCGCCCGCGACGGACGCCAGCGGACAGGCCAGCGCCAGCCGCGAAGCCGGCAGGCCTGCGACCAGACCCTTCGCCTTCGAGGACGGGGATACCGGCGCGCCGGGGCCGGCCAGCTGCAGCCTGGACGGTGTCTCACTCCCGCCCGACGCGCGCGTGTTCGCCGCAGGCGCGTACTCGGGCAGGCGTGCGAACTTCCAGATCGACCAGAGCGGGCACGAGGCCACCACCATGCGGGTGGCGGTCAACCATCCCGACGCACCCGTCGCGCTGCTGCTGGGCGCGTACGAGCCGACCGTCTGGAGCGTCGGCTGGACACCGGGCACGCGCATCGTCGCGGTGGTGGCGACCGGCTACCACCGCCAGCACGTGACCGGCCTGCCCGCCGGCGTGCCACTGCTGGTCAGCACGCACAAGGACCGCGGACCCTGCGGCTACGCCTACGTGGGCGGCGATGGCATGGCGCGGCTCAATCCGCTGGCGCGAGAGGTGTTCGGCCGGCCCGTGGACACCGCCTTCGCCGCGCGCGACGGACAGGTCCTGGTCGGGTCGCCGCTGGCGGGTGCGCAGCTGGAGACGGACGCCGCTGCGGTACCGCCGGAGTCGTTCCGGCTCAGGGATGCGCCGCTGGCCGGCCAGACCGGGATCGATGCCGCGCTGCGCGCTGGCATCCTGCGCGCGGCCACGCCCACCGACGTCGCGGCCTGGCACGCGGCGAACCAGCGCCAGCGCGGCCCCGAGGACGTGCCGCCGGTGCACGGCGCGCGGACCCCCGGCCCGCCCCCGGTGCCACACCGCGCCTACACGGTGCTGAAGGAATTCCGCATCCCGGCGGGCCTGTACGGCGCTCACTCGGCCACGTTCTACATCGCGCCCGGCGTCGCGCAGCCGACCGGCAACCCGGGCCACTCGGCTGTCCACGACATCGCCTCCGGCAGTTGCCGCGGCGCGACCTGCGGCATGCGCTGACGCGCAGCTGGCGGCGCATGGCCTCGGCTGCGCGAAGCCCGGGCACGTCCTCCCGGCGGCGGCTGTCACGCGCGCGCACCCTCGCCCGTCCCACCGTCATGACCCCGCACGAACAGAGCTTCGAAACCCACCGCCCGCGCCTGCTGGCCCTGGCCTACCGCATGCTCGGCAGCCGCGCCGATGCCGAGGACGCGGTGCAGGACGCATGGCTGCGCTGGCGCCAGGCGGATCCGGACGCGATCCGCGACGCCAGCGGCTGGCTGGTGGCCACCGTCACCCGGATCGGCATCGACCGGCTGCGCCTGGCGCAGGTCGCGCGCACCGACTATGTCGGGCCATGGCTGCCCGAGCCGCTGGTCATCGACGAGGCGCCCGGGCCGGCACGTCGCGCCGAGCTCGCCGAGCAGGTTTCGCTGGCCTTCCTGGCGCTGCTCGAACGGCTCGGCCCTGAGGAGCGCGCGGCCTTCCTGCTGCACGAGGTCTTCGACCACGACTACGCCCGCATCGCGGCGATGCTCGGGCACACCGAGGCCAACTGCCGGCAGATGGTGCACCGGGCGCGCCAACGGCTGCAGGCCGGACGCCCGCGCTTCCCCGACGTGGCACCGGAGCGGCACCGCCAGTTGCTGGAGCGGTTCCTGGAAGCCTCCGCCAGCGGCGACAGGGAGGCCATCGCGCGCCTGCTGCACGCCGACGCGCGCCTGCTCTCGGACGGTGGCGGCAAGGCAACCGCGGCATTGCGGCCGCTGCACGGCGCCGATCGCATCGCGCGGCTGTACTGGGCCGTCGCGCGCCGCACCCCGGCGCAGGCGCAGTGGCGGATCGGCCTGGTCAACGGCGAGTACGCCGGCCTGCGCTTCCTGCACGGGCAGCTGCAGATGATCACCACGATCGTCGGCGACGGCGATCGCATCGCCGAGGTGTACAACCAGATGAATCCGGACAAGCTGCGGCTGCATTGAGGCAGGGCCACGTCGGCGGCGAATCAGGTGGGAAGCCAGTGCAGCCGAATCGAGGCGCCGTCCCTTAGCCCCAGCCTGGAACGGCCGCGCCTGCATGGAAGCGGAGCCATTCGGCAGCGAGCCGCGCCGCGGGCGGAGCCATTGCGGTGAAATCGAAGAGGCCGCCACGTCCCGCTGCGGCTGCATCGAAGCCGAGCCACTCCGGCGGCGAGCCGCGCCGCGGGCGGGAGCCATTGCGGCGAAATCGAAGAGACCGCCACGTCCCGCTGCGGCCGCATCGAAGCGGAGCCATTGCGGCGGCGAGCCGCGCCGCGGGCGGGGAGCCATTGGGGCGAAATCAAGGAGGAGGCTGCCGCCCCGGGCGGCAGCCGGGGGACATTCGCCGCAATGGCTCCCCGATCGCGGCGCGGCCCTCTCCGAAGCATGGCCCGTCAGAAGCACGGCCTTCCGAAGCGAAGTGGCCAACAGCAGCCTGTCACGCCGCGGGTTTCCCGCCCGTCCTCCCGGGAAAGCGGCCACGTGGCCGCCATCCCGGAGATCCGCATGTCGCAGCACCCCCGCGTTCCCTACCCCAAGCTCGCCCCGAAGGCGTTCGGCGCCATGCTCGCGCTCGACGAGGCCCTGCACGGCGGCCGCATCGAGCCGCGCCTGGCCGGCCTGGTGAAGCTGCGCGTCTCGCAGATCAACGGCTGCGCCTACTGCCTGGACATGCACGCCCGCGAGGCGCGTGCAGCCGGCGAAGACCAGCGCCGCCTCGACACCCTGGCCGGCTGGCGCGAAAGCCGGCTGTTCGACGCGCGCGAGCGTGCCGCGCTGGGCTGGGCCGAATCGCTGACCCGGATCGAGGCCACGGGCGCCGCGGATTCCGATTACGCGCCCCTGCTGGATCATTTCGACGAGACCGCCATCGCCGAACTGAGCTTCCTGGTGGTCGAGATCAACGCCTGGAACCGCCTGGCGGTGGGGATGCGCACCCCGCTGCCCTGAGACACGCACGACTGCACAACGTCGTGACATGGCCCGCGGCAGCATGCGGGCCATGAAGGACAAGGCCGACATCGACGCCGCCCTCGCCCGCCTGGCCACGCGCCTGGAGGAACTGTGCGGCGAACTGCCGCAGGACCAGGTGCTCAAGGCATTCTCGGGCGAGACCGCGCCGGTGACCGAGCATGTTCCCCCGGAGCACGAGGCCTATGTCGAGGACCGCATCCACGCGATGCTGGCCGCCGCCGGCCTGATCCAGGACGACTCGCCAGGCGGATGACGGATACACGCGGCGTGGCCGTGCCGGGTTCCTGTTCTGGAGTCCGGCACGCCCCGGGCACGTCACGCCGTGCGGCAGGCGCAGCGGAAGATGAGGAACTCGGCCGGCCGCACCAGCGCCACTCCCACCTCGCAGACCAGGCGGCCGCCCTCGATGTCCGCCCCGGTCATCGTGGAGGTGTCGCAGCGCACGAACATGGCCTGTTCCGCCTTGTTGCCCTGCAGTGCGCCCTCGCGCCACCGGGCGACGAGGAACTGTTCGACCGCTGCGCGCACCCGTGCCCACAGCTCCGGGCCGTTGCGCTCGAACGCCACCCAGCGCAGGCCGTGCTCGATGCTGGTTTCGAGCTGGTCCACGAAGCGGCGGACCGGGACGTATTTCCATTCGGGATCGGGCGACAGCGTCCTTGCGCCCCAGACGCGGACGCCACGACCGGGAAACTGCCGCAGGCAGTTCACGCCCTGCGCGTTGAGCCGGTCGCCCAGGGTCGAGGCGACCTCACGCTCCAGTCCCACCGCACTGGCCAGCAGCGCGTTCGCCGGCGCCTTGTGCACTCCACGCTCGCGGTCGGTGCGGGCGTACACGGCACAGACGAAGCCCGAGGGAGGCAGCAGCCGGCCGACGCCCGGTCCCTCCGCCGCGGCCTGCACCCACGGGTAGTAGAGCGCGCCGCGACTGCTGTGGATGCCCGCGGCAAGGGCGCAGGCCGCATCGGGATCCGCACCAGGCGGCGCGTCGAGCACCGCGAAGCGTCGGGCTCCGGCCCGCTCCGCTTCCTCGACCAGGACACGGCAGACGCCCGCCGCGTCGGCGCACCATGCGCTGGCGCCGGGCGCGGCGATGACGCCCACCTCGTCAGGCAAGGTGGCCACCGCGAGCGCCTGCGCGTAATCGGACGCCGCGGGTGCGTCCGGGATGCCTTCGTTCCCGCGCGCCGCGGCCACGGGCAGCACGTACAGCCGGCTTCCGCCTTCGGCGAAGTACGCGCGCACGGCGTGGGCGAGGTAGTGCGGCGTGGGCCCGGCACGGAACATCAGATCGGCGTCCCCGCCCCAGGTCCGCGCGAACTCGTCGAAACTCGCGAGCGGCACCGGCGCCGCGCCCGTCGCGGGTGCTGCATGCACGGGGCCCAGGAATGCACAGGCGGACCGTTCCATAGTCCCGATCGGCGCGGGGCGGCCGACCTCTTCGACATACACGCCCGGGGCGCGGTACTGGGGCATAGCCTTCTCCATCGCGCTGGGCGCCCGGGGGATCACGGAGAAGCGGAAGCCGCAGGGCCAGCAGTGCCGGTGGGATCTCCACATCCGCGGCATGGCGGTCGGCGGATCGCCCCTGCGTCGGCCGTCGCCGTGCGGCGACTAGACTGTGCGACCCTTCCGATGGACATCACCATGGCACTCACCACCACCGCTTCCGGCCTGCAGTTCGAAGACACCCGCCTCGGCGACGGCGACGAGGCGCGCGCCGGACACAACGTCACCGTGCACTACACCGGCTGGCTGTACGAGGACGGACAGCAGGGCGCGAAATTCGACTCGAGCAAGGACCGCGACGAGCCCTTCATCTTCCCGCTGGGCGCCGGCATGGTCATCAAGGGCTGGGATGAGGGCGTGCAGGGCATGAAGGTCGGCGGCCAGCGCACGCTGATCATCCCGGCCGGGCTGGGCTACGGCGCGCGCGGCGCCGGCGGCGTGATCCCGCCCAACGCCGCGCTGAAGTTCGAGGTCGAGCTGCTGGGCACCTGAGCCGCGCGCCGTTCGCGACGCCAGGCAGGCGCTGGCGGGGCCCGTCCCGTCCGCGCCTGCCTATCGCGACACGTAGGGACCATGCACCGACGTGACCCGCATCGATTCGTCGCGGTCGTCGAGCATGAAGACGTGATAGCTCTCGCCACCAGGCGCGACGCGTACCACCACATGCCCCTGGGTCGCGGCCGCCGTGGCACTGCCGTAGGTGGTGGTGGCGGTCGCGGCCGACAGGTGGGTGATGAAGATATCGCGCGCACCAGGCCAGACCCGGGTCGAGGTCATGCGCCGATAGGTGTTGACGGCCGGATGGCCATCGGCGCGGGCGGTGACCACGATCACCCGCGGCTGCAGGGCCGCGAGGAACGACACGCTGTTGGCATCCCAGCTGGCGTGATGATTGGCCTTGAGCACGTCGACCGGGCCGCTTGCCCGCGCGACCGGCGTTTCCACATCCAGCCAGGCGGGCGCATCGGCGCTCGTCTCCTCGTCGATCGAGGACAGGTCGCCACCGCTGAAATAGTCGAAACGGCCGTAGCGCAGGCGGAAGGCGATGCTGAGCTTGTTTTCGTCGAACTGCGGCCCCGCGGCCGCGTCGTGGCCGGGCGGCGCCAGCCAGCGCGTCGCGCTGCCCGCTCCGGTCCAGAGTTCGCCATTGGCGTAGAGATTGCGCACTTCGAACTGCGGATAGGCGGCAGGCTGGTGCAGCAGGCGGATCTGGTCGTTGCGGCCGGGCTGGAAGCGCTCCATCACCAGGCCACGATGACGCACCTGCCAGTCCACGAAGCGCCGGTAGTTGGCCATGGTCGGCGTGTCGATGCGTCGCGGCGCGTCGTAGCCCGGCCAGCCGCGATCGATCAGCCGGCCGATGGGCAGCAGCTCGGCCACCTGGGTGATGCCGCTGAGGCGGTAGTCGCCGAGGCGGCTGGGCGGCGACTGGGCGTCGATGACGCCCATGTGGTCGCCGTGGAAATGCGAGAGCAGCGCGTAGTCGAGACCGCGCGCGCCCCGCGGCAATGCGCGTCGCACATGGCGGGCGACCCATTCGCCAGGCGGCCGCGTTGCATCGGGGCGGGTGGGAAACGAGAACGGCGGCCGCTCGGTGGTCCTGCCGCTGGCGTCCTTGAGCAGGCTGGTGCCATCGGGAAAGACGAAAAGCAGCGCATCGCCGCGCCCGGTGTGGATGTGGTGGATGTCGAGTTCGCCTGTCGACCAGGCCGGCAGCGGCTTGCCGACCTGCGCCTGCCGGGTAGCGCCGCCCTCGGCATGCGCCAGCGCCCAGGCCGGAACCGCGCCAGCCAGCAGTGCCAGCATCAGCGCCAGGCGCATGCCAGACCAGGCATTCCGTGGCCTCGTGCGCAGCCGGCTCATGCGTGCTGCACGCCGGGGCGGCCGTGTTCGGTCACCAGCTTGGCCACGATGCGCTTGTCGCCGCCGGGCACGGACACCTGCTCGACGGCCACCACATCGGTGCGCCACTGCTTGGCATCGAGTTCGAACAGCTGGTAGCCACGCTGGTTGTTGAGCAGGGCGGTATGCGGGTTCCGCGACGGCACCTGCTCCCAGCCGGCCGGGATGTCGTTGCCGTCGCCACCGGAGGCGATCGAGCTGGCGACGTATTCGGTCGCCACCGGCGCGCTGGCGAGGTCGTCCGGGTCGGACGGCACCACGCCGGCGTGGTGCTTGTGCACGTCGCCGGTGGCGATGATCACGTTGCCCATCCCTTGCGCCGCGATCCGGTCGACGAGGCGCTGCCGCGCCTGCGGATAACCGCTCCAGGAGTCGGTATTGAGCGGGCCGGCCGGCCGCGAGTCGGGGTATACGAAGGGCATCAGCATCACCTGCTGCGCCAGCAGGTGCCAACGCGCATCGTGCGCGAGCCCCTCCGACAGCCAGCGCTCCTGGGCCGGCCCGATCACCTGCCCGTCCCCGCCCTCCTCGCCCGCACGGCAGGGGCGCTGCCGCGCCAGCAGGGTGGCGTCGCAACGCTGCTTGCTGCGGTACTGGCGGGTATCGAGCACGTGTACGCGCAGCAGGCCGCCGTAGTCGAGCCGGCGATGCATGGTCAGCCCGTCGGGCCGCGGGAACTGGGCCCGGCGCACCGGCATGTTCTCGTACCAGGCCTGCATCGCCGCGTGCCGCCGCAGCAGGAAGACCTCGGACGGCACCCCGTCCTGGTCCAGCGCGGCGGTCCAGTTGTTGTCGATCTCGTGGTCGTCCCAGCTGCAGAGGAAGGCGGCGGCCGCATGCGCGGCCTGCAGGTCGGGATCGGTCCGGTACTGGGCATGGCGGCGACGGTAGTCGTCCAAGCTGTAGATCTCGCCGCCGACATGGCGGCGGGCGATGCGTGCGCCCTCGACCTCGACCGCGGGCCTGCCCGCGCCTTCGTAGATGTAATCGCCGTAATGGAACACGGCGTCGAGATCGTGTTCACCCGCCAGATGGCGATAGGCGGTGAAGTATCCCGCTTCCCAGTGCTGGCACCCGGCCACGCCGATGCGCAGGCGATCGACGCGCGCACCGGCAAGCGGCGCGGTGCGCACGGTGCCGACCGGACTGCTCGCGTCGGTCCCTGCGTGGAAGCGATACCAATAGCGGCGGTGCGGACGCAGCCCCTCCACCTCGACATGCACGCTGTGGCCCAGCTCGGGTCGCGCCAGCGCCTCGCCCTGCCGCACGATGCGGGCGAAGCGGTCGTCCTCGGCCACCTCCCAGCGCACCGGCACCGCGACCATGGGCATGCCGCCATGTTCGGCGAGCGGCTCGGGTGCGAGCCGGGTCCAGAGTACGCAGCCATCGGGCAGCGGATCGCCGGAGGCGACGCCCAAAGCGAACGGATCGCGCGCAAAGCGTGGCGCGGCCAGCAGCGTGCCGGCCGGGCCGAGTCCGGCGAACACCGCCATCGCGCTGGCGCCGAGCAGGAACTTCCTGCGGTTGAAGCAAGTGGAGTTCATGGCGTATCGGTTCCGGTCGTGTGCCGCGGGCGCATCGCAGCGACGCGCCCGCGGCCGGGATCAGCTGTCAGAAGCGAGCGCGCAGGCCCAGCGAGGCGCGGCGACCGCTGGTGATGTAGATCTGGCTGTGGTGGCCGCGGTCGGCCAGGCCGGTTTCGCCGTTGGAATACACGGTGTGGCGGTTCTGGTCGAACAGGTTGTTGACGCTGAAGAAGGCGTCGAGGCTGAACCAGCCGTCGCGGGTCCGCGGCACCAGGGTGTAGCTGCCGGACATGTTGACTTCGAGATAGTCGTCGAACGGCTGCTTCTGCCGCATCACGACGCCGTGCGCGTTGGCGACGTTGCCGGTGAGGCCACGATCCTTCTCGTCGCTCCAGACGGTATTGAGGTTCAGGCGCACCCGCCCGTGCCGCCAGCCGAAGCCGAGGTTCGCCACCTGCTGGGCCACCCGCGGCATGACCACGGAGGGATTGGTATGCGTGTACGAGCCGCGCACGGTCAGCCCGCCCAGCGCACCGGGCAGATAGTCCATCGCGTGGTTGAACTCGAACTCATAGCCGCTGACGCTGATGTCGTCCTCGAGATTGGCGCGCGTGGACACCAGGTCGATGGCTTCGTCGCCGCCGTAGCCGAACTCTTCCGGCGTCATGTTCACGTCGCTGATCAGATCCTTGATCCGGTTGTGGAACAGGCCGAATCCGACCAGGCCCACCGGCTCGAAGTACTTCACCAGCCGCAGCGACAGGTTGTCCGAGTACTCGGGCATCAGGTTGACGTTGGGCGCGCTGAGCACGTTGCCGTCCTCGGTTCCGTAATCGACCGACCAGACGCCGGCGAGGTCGCTCACTTCCGGACGCAGGATCGTGCGGCTGTAGCCGAGCTGCAGGTCGAAGCCGTCGCTGAAGCTGTACTTCATCGACGCGCTGGGGAAGAAATCGTTGTAGCTGGACGCGTTGCGCCGGCGCGGATTGGTGAAGTACTGGTATTCCAGGCCCTCGATCGTGGTGGCCCGCCCAGTGGCGGCGTTGACCGCATGGCCGGCGGCCGCCAGCTCGCTCGCGCCGAGCGGGACGAAATCGTAGCTGGTGGTACGGGTCTGCTCCCAGCGCAGGCCGCCCTGCAGCTTGAGCTTGCCGGTCAGCTCCGCCGTGCCCATGAAGTAGGCGGCGTTGATGTGCTCGTCCATCCTGTTGTCGTTGGCGATGTTGGCGTTGTACCAGCGCGCCGGCGTGATCGCGTGCAGCCACTGCTCCGGGTGGGCCCGCATCAGCTCGTGGATCCTGCCGAGGCTGTAGACGTAAAGATCGCCGCCGCCGAGGGTGCGCACTTCCATGCCCGACGAGCTGCTGTGCCAGACGTTCTCGCTCTGCACCGCGCGCAGGAACGCGGTGTTGTCCATGGGCCCGTTGTAGGTCCAGATGTTGGCGTCGGAGGTGTTGCCGAAGGCGTAATCGGCGCGGGTCGACTTCAGGCCCGTCTTCCAGGTGACCGGTACCTGGCCGATGTCGCTGTAGAACTCGAGGTTGAGCACGCCGCCGCGATAATCCAGGTCGGCGCGGCTGCCGCTGGTGGTGCGGACCGAGGGCCGGGTCGAATTGCCCAGCGCGCCGGCGTAGGAGCCCAGGCGGTAGCTCTCGGGCAGCGACCAGTCCGGGCCGTCCAGCTGCTGGATCTGCCAGTCCTGGTGCATCCAGCTGCTGCGCGAGGCGCTGTAGTTGCCGCTCGTCAGGACATCGTTGAGCACGTCCGAGACCTGGCCCTTCTTGCCCGAGTCGTAGCGGCTTTCCGAACGCGCGGAGAACAGTGTCCCGTCGAGCTTGAACCGCTCGTTCTGCCAGACGAAGCCGGGCATGAAGTTGCGCGAGTAGCCCAGCTTGTAGGTGTAGGTATTGTTGGTGTTGAGCGTGTTCGCGCCCTGGGGGTAGCGGGTTGTCCAGTCCATCGAGGGGTCGCCGCTGGAGGCGCGGGAGTTGGAGAACGTGGGCGTGATCGTGTTCGGATCGATGTCGCCGCGACTGACGCTGGCGGCCAGCGACAGGATCAGCTCGTCGCTGGCCTTGAAATCCACGCCCAGCTGGGCGACGCGGCGGTTGTATTCGCGGTCGTAACCGGCGCCCGCGATCGAGGTGACCGCATAAGGATGGGGGCTGGTCGCGGCCGGCAGGTAGTTGCGGCCGGCGGTGATCTGGGCGTGCTCGACCAGGCTGGTGACGCTGCTGACGCCGGCGGCGATGCCGAGCCGGCCATCCATGAACACGTCCGAGTAGTTGATCGTGGTCGCGGGCAGGAACTTCGTGTCGTAGCCGCCTTCCATCCAGCCGGTGTTCTTGCTGTCCCAGAGGCCGTCGTGGGTATTGCCGGCCACCGAAACGGTGATGCGGCGGCCCTTGGCGTCGAAGGCGCGCCTGGTGCGGATGTCGATAGTGCCGGCAGGCGCGTTCGCATCCATGTCGGCGCTGGTGGTCTTGTAGATATTGATCGAGTCCACGCCGGCAAGCGCCGATTGCTCGAAACTGAAGGTGCGCGAGCTCGACGAGTTGGCGTCGATTCCGGGCAGGCCGATGCCGTTGAGCGTCACGCCGGTGTACTTGGCCGGCAGGCCGCGCAGCGAGATGTTGCGTGGCGCGTCGTCGGCGACCACGTCGAAGTCCACGCCCGGCATGTACTTGAGGAACTCGCCGGGGTTGGCATCGGCGATCTCGCCGAAGCTGTCCGCCGACAGGGTATTGGTGATGTTCATCGATGCGCGCTGCTCCATGATCGCGCGCGCGTCGCCCTCGCGGGCGCCCACCACCTGCACCACGTCCAGCGATACGGCTTCGGCGTCGGCCTGCGAGCTGTACAGTTCGAAGAGGGGTTCGCTGGTCTCGCCATCGCGCACCGCCACGTGCTGCTGCACCGTGCCGAAGCCGGTGTACTCGACCGTCAGCAGATGCTCGCCGGCCGGCAGGCCGCCGATCCGGAACTCGCCCCGCTCGGCAGAGGTCGCCACCTGCCGTCCATCGAGCTTGATGCGCGCATTGCGCAGGTATTCACCGGTAGCCGGATCGTAGACGCGGCCGAGGATCGCTCCGGTCCCGGCTGCATCGGCGCTACGCCCTGGCGAAGGGGACGAGGTGGCCAGGCCCGCCTGCGCCTGTGCCTGGGCCTGCGCCGGCAGGCACAAGGCGACCATCACCGCGCTGGACAGCGCAGTCTTCATCAATGCTGACATGGGGAAGTGGTTCTCGATCTCGTGGAGGGGCTGGCGGTGGATACGCGCCGGTCCGGACGCGTCTCCACCGCAGGAGTGCTTCCTGCACACGCGTGCGCTCCACCATCTGCGGCCAGCGCGCGCGGACGTCACCCGATCAGCGGATCGCTCCCCGATCCATCGCATGACGCGAGGCCGCAATGATGGGCAGGCCGGATGACAGAGCCTTTACACGGCAGCCGGTCGTCGATCGGTTGCGGTCGCATTCCCGATTGCCTGCGTCCGGTTGAAGATGCGTGCGCTGCCTCGCAGCTTGCGGCGGGTGACCGCATGCATGTCACTGCACCGTTGGCCTTTTCCGCTGCGACCGTTTCGCCAGGCCAACTGGAGACGATGTCGTGCCCTGAGGCGGGTTGGCGGACGCGCCGTCCGCTTTCACTTGCCGGCAGATCGGGCGCCGCCGTTCGACGATCTGCTCCCGCCGGTCCGGGGGAATCCGGGATAGATCGGCCCCGCGCGCCAGACCTGTTCGAAATCGTCGCGAAAGCGCGCGTCGACCAGCTGCTGTGCATACGAACATGGGAACGACGCAGGATCGCGCATGCGGGGACCTGACCCCTAGTGCTCGCGCGCGACGCATCGTGGCTGCCGTCGCGGACGCGCTGCTCAGGCCAGGCGGGGCCAGGCTTCCGGGCGATGGCCAGGCGACCAGGCCACTCGACCATGCAAGGCGCCTTCGCGATTCAATAGAGGCGCTGCGCCGCGGAGGCCGCGGAGACACCGGCCCGCGCAGCGCATTCGGCCAGGCGCTCAGCCCAGGTCGACCTTGGCCACCTTGTCCTGGTAGTCCTTCTTCGGGTCGATGCCCATCAGCATCTTGACCCCGGCCAGCAGGTTGTTCTCGTTCAACCACACTTCGCCCTGGTCCGGGTCGAGCCGCAGCAATGCCAGCTTGGGATCGTCCTTGCCGGTGTACCAGGCCGCGACGAAGGGATTCCACAGGCGCTCGACCACGGCGCGATCGGTATCGACCTGCAGGCTGCCGCCGATGCTGGCGAACAGCGAATGGTTCTTGGCGGCGAAGGCCGCCACGGCGCGGCACGGCGCGCCGACGTGCTGCACCAGGGCATTGTCGACCGAGGTGAAGAACCAGATCGGGCCGTGGCCTTCTTCTTCCAGCTGCGCGGTCATGGGCCGGGTATGGCCATCCTCGTGGCCATCGACGCCGAGCATCACGGTCATGTCCGACTTCAGTGCCTTCCAGAATTTCTGTTCGAGTTCGGCGGGGTCGCTCATCGTGGCTCCAACGGTGGGGATGGACGTGCAAGCTAGCCCCTCTACCGGTTGCGACACCGTGAACGCATTGCGTCAGTGCGGCGCAGGGCCGGCCGGGACGGGCGCGCGACCGTCGTCGCGGCGGATGCGGACCGGGATGCTCTTGCCCGCCGGCACATGCGCGTCGATGGCATGGTGCTGGACGGCCAGCAGCGGATTGCATTCCGGGTAGTAGCCGACCACGCATCCGGCCGGCAGGTCGAAGCGGGTCACGCGTAGGCCGCCAACCGCGCGCTCGATGCCGTCGTCGTAGTCCGCCGCCAGCGTCACCAGCTCGCCTTCCTTCAGCCCCAGACGGCGCATGTCCTCTTCGCCCACGAGCACTACCCGCCGGGTGCCCTCGATGCCGCGGAAGCGGTCGCGGTAGCCGTAGATGGTGGTGTTGAACTGGTCGTTGCTGCGCAGCGTCACCAGCCTGAGGCGTTCGCCGCCCGTGTCCAGACCGCTCGCATCCAGGGTCGCGGGCACGACGAACTCGGCCTTGCCGCTGTCCGTATCCCACTGCCGCGCGCGCGCGGGGTTGGGCCGCGGGAAGCCACCCGGGGTATGCAGGCGCGCGTTGAAGTCGCCGAACTGGTCGGGGTAGGTAGCCTCGATCGCCTCGCGCACGCGTGCGTAATCGTCCACCCAGTGCCGCCACGGGACGCGGGAGTTGGGCGGCAGGGTGGCCAGCGCGATGCCGGCGACGATGGCGGGCTCGGAGCGCAGCGTCGGCGCTGCCGGCTCATGCGTGCCGAGCGAGGCGTGGATGCACGCGGTCGAGTCTTCCGTGGTGACGGTCTGCGCACCGCTGGCCTGGACATCGCGCTCCAGCCGGCCCAGGCACGGCAGCAGCAACGACACCTCGCCGCACACCAGATGGCTGCGGTTGAGCTTGGTGGCCACCTGCACGCTCAGACGCAGGCCGCGCCACGCCGCCTCGAGACGCCGCGTCTCCGGCGCCGCGCGCACGAAGTTGCCGCCCAGTCCGATGAAGCCGCGCACGCTTCCGTCGATCACGCCCTCGACGGTGCCGACCGTGTCCAGGCCCTTGCCATGCGGCGGCTCGAAACCGTATTGCGCGGCCAGCCGGTCCAAGGGCACCAGCTCCGGCTTCTCGCTGATGCCCACCGTGCGCTGCCCCTGCACGTTGGAGTGGCCGCGCACGGGGCAGATGCCCGCGCCCGGGCGGCCGATGTTGCCGCGCATCAACAGCAGGTTGCAGAGCATGCGCACGCTGGTCACGCCGTGCCGGTGCTGGGTGATGCCCATGCCGTAAACCACGATGGCCGAGCGCGCCCGCGCGTAGACGCCGGCCGCACCGGCGATCGCACCGCGGGCCAGGCCGCTATCGCGCTCGATCTCTTCCCAGGTGGTGGCGCGGACGCTGGCTTCGAAATCCGCGAACCCCAGCGTATGCGCACGCAGGAAGTCCGCATCGACCACGCGGGGCCCGCCGGTCCGGCGCGCCGCGTCGTCGAGCTCGAACAGCGCCTTGCACAGGCCCTGCACCAGCGCGATATCGCCGCCCACGCGCACCTGGTGGTAGTCCGACCCGATCCGCGTGGCCGACGCGGTGAGCATCTGCGCGGGCTCCTGCGGATTGGTGAAGCGCTCCCAGCCGCGTTCGCGCAGCGGGTTGAATACCACGATGGGCACGCCGCGCCGGCTGGCTTCCTGCAGCTGGTGGAGCATGCGCGGACTGTTGGTGCCCACGTTCTGCCCGAAAGCCAGGATGCAGTCGGTATGCGCGAAATCCTCCAGCAGCACCGTCCCCACCGGCACGCCGATGCTGCGGGGCAGCCCGACCGACGTGCTCTCGTGGCACATGTTGGAACTGTCCGGCAGGTTGTTGTTGCCGTACAGCCGCGCCAGCAGCGCATACATGTACGAGGTCTCCAGCGAGGCGCGACCGGAGGCGTAGAACACCACGCCCTCGCGCGGCAGCGCCCGCAGCTCCCTTCCGATCAGGGCGAACGCCTCCTCCCACGGGATTGGGACGTAGCGGTCGCTGCCCTGGTCGTAGCGCATCGGCTCGGTCAGCCGGCCCTGGCGCTCCAGATCGTGGTCCGGCCATTGCAGCAGGTCGGAAACCGTGTGGCGAGCGAAGAAGCTGGCGTCGACGCGGTTGGTATCGAGCTCCCAGAACGTCGCCTTCGCGCCGTTCTCGCAGAACTCGAAGCGATGCGGATCGCGCGGCTTGGCCCAGGCGCAGCTCGCGCACATGTAGCCATCGGGCTTGTTGTGCCGCTGCAGCTGGGCGATCGCCGGCAGCTTGGGCACGCTGGAGTCGCCGCCGAAGCGGAGCAGCGAGTGCACTGATCCCCAGCCGCCAGCGGGATGTCGATAGCGCTTGAAACGGGGCTTGCCCGGCATCTGCGTCTCCCTGGTCGCGCACCATGAGTACCGCACCCGGGGTCCAGCGCGGATGAAATCTCGAGATGCGGCAATGCACAGGCGCGAGCATCGCGCGGCCCATGGCGTCGCGCTTCGCGGCCACCGCGGTCGCCGCTGCGCCTATCCCGCGACGGGCGCGCAGCCGGCGGCCGCCTGTGCGGAGGTCATCGGCAAGGGCGGCAGTTCCGCGGCCAGTTCTCGCTCCGCGATGCGGGTGCGTGCCTGTCCGCTGAGCATGCGCAGTTCTTCGACGACGTCCCGGGCTAGCCAGCTCACCGAATCGTCCGGATGCGTCGCCAGGGCCTCGACCGCAGGCACATGCCGCTGGTTGCCGGTGGCGCGCAGCGCGAGCAGTGCGTCGAGCACCACACCGGTGTCGCGGTCGCGCAGCAGCGGCGCGGCGCGATCGGCGGCGGAGGCATGACGCGTCCGCGCCAGTTCCACCAGCGCCTGCTGGCGCTCGATGGGCGTGGCGCCATGCAGGCCGGCGGCCGCTTCGGCCACGTGCAGCTCGATCAGACTGTTGTCGCCGCGCACCGACGCCACCTGGGCGAGCACGCGCCTGAACGTTGGATCCTGTTGCTCGAGATAAAGTGCCGCCAGCGCGGTGTCCGGCAGCACGTCCGGATTCGCCGCCAGTTCGAACACGCCCTTGCTGGCGATGGCCACGCCCTCATCGTCCGCATGCCGGTCGAGGAACTCTTCGAGTTTCTCGCGCATGCTGCGGCGATCGTTCCAGGCCAGGGTCAGCAGGTCCTTGACCTGTTGGTCGACGTCGGCAGGCGCCGCGATGGCCAGGCCGGGAGTGGTGTGCGGCCCACCGCGCGGGTGCGCCGCCACGGGCGAGCCGGCGGCCGCGCCACGCACCGGGGCCGGCGACGCGAACGCCGCTGGCCTGCGCTTGAGTTCCGCCTCCAGTTCCGCGATCCGCACGGCCAGCGCAGCGTCGCCGTGCGGGCAACGACTCGCGTCCCCACCCGCCAGCGCCATGGCGAGTGCGCCTGCACCCAGCCCCATCGATGCCGCGATCGCAAGCGCGGGCAGGGATGCTCGGAGCACGGCCACGGCCGGTACTCGACTCAGAGGTTGCCGAAGCCGATCGCGCCGGCGCAGTGCAGCCACTCGCTGCGGCCGTTGCCGCCACCGCACTGGCCGTTCTGGTAGACGCCGGTGTTGTAGGTCTGGTCCTCGGCCTGGCGGACCGCGCCATTGACGCTGAGGTAGTCCACCTGCACGTCGCGATTGCCGCCATCGTTGGAGAATTCGACCAGCGACCCGCCCGAGGCCGAAGTGGTGGCGGTGTAGTTGGCCATGCTGGTGGTCAGCGTCCAGCTCGCGATGGTGGCGTTGTTGACCTTGAGCGAGATCGTCTCGCCGCCGGCGGTGCCCCGCGCGCGCACCACGATGGTCTTGCTGCCGGTGTTTCCACCGCCGCCACCGCCGCCGCTGCCGGAACTCACGGTGATGTCGCTGCTGCCCTGGCTCTGGTAGCCCTCGGTGGCGAACACCATGTAGTCGTGGTTGCCCAGATTGAGCCCGCGGCTGGCCCAGTAGTTGAAGTGGTTGGCCACGGTGATCGTGCCGGAGATGTTGCCGAAACCGCGCTTGGGATTGCGCACGCTGAAGTACTGGTAGAACGTGCTGTTGTTGCCCTCGATCGATGGCGCGTTCTGGCGCAGGCAGCGGCGCACGTTGTAGGTGGCGCCATCGCTCTGGAAGCTGCCGTAGTCGACGCCGCCCGCGCAGCTGGCCGGGTTGTAGGAACCGTAGCTTTCGATCACGTAGTACTCGATCAGCGGATTGCGGGTCCACCCGTACAGCGCCAGGTAGGAGTTCTGGCTGTTGTTGACGCCGTAGTAGCCCGAGTAGTTGATCACCCTGGGACCGCCGGGATTCCAGCCCTTGCCGCCCACCCAGTTGTTGGTATTGCTGGTCCACTGCGACTGGTAGCGGCCGCCGGGCTGCAGCGTCATGGTGGCGCTGCCGGAGTCCTTCCAGAAGGTGTAGTAGTAGCCGTCGTGCGTGCCGGTGCCATTGCTGCCGAGCGTCTGCGCCTGCGCGGTGCCGGCCATGCCGATGGCGCAGGCCAGGATGGCGAGGGCAAGGCTGTCGCGGCGATTGAGCTTCATCATCGTGATTCTCCAGATGCGGGGTTGGCCATGGCGGCGCGGGTGCGCCGGAGCATGGGACCGTTGGCGGGATTGCATGGAGGATGGATGCCCTGCGGAAGCAGGACCGGGGGCATTGCCGCGCCGACAGGCGGGGCCGTTCCACCGGGACGTCGCCGGGAAACGCGATGGCACCGCGCCTGACGGCGCGGGACTGGATGCTCTCAACACGACAGCCCCTCCCTGGGTACTGCGAGTGCACACGCCCTGCTGCGTCCAAGCTGAATGGTAGCGCTACCATTTCAGCGCGCGAATTAATAGCAGGAAGCATCGCGCACTAACGCGAACTGGTTCGCGTTTCAGCACATCGTGGCCTGCGCGCGGGCGATGCGGGCCGATACTGCGATGCGATCGCCGTGCGCGGCGATGTCGGATCGACGTCGGCCAGCGCTGTCATGTGCACCGCAGCAAGCCGAGCGCGACGCGCCGCGCAGCGAGGCCGCACGACACCGGCGGATCGAAGCCGCGCCTGTTGCTCGTTGCGGCTGCGCGCGCTTTGTCGTGCCGCTAGCGGTAGGGCCTCGGCCCGCGCCAGACCAGCTCGCCGCGGCGATACACCTGGTGCATGGTGATGACCTGGCGCGCATCGCCAATCGCCTCGAGTTCCGGCGCGTCCGGTGGCAGCAGCCGACAGGGGCCGGACTCGCGTCGCAACGCCGTCTCCAGCGGACAGATCATGTAATCGCGGGTGCCGGGCAGCGGGATGAAGACCTCCGTCATGCCCTGGTCGCGCCATTCGCGCAGGCGGCGTTCGCTGGCCAGGTCGTAGTACACCTGGTAGCCGCCCACTTCCATGCTCGGCTGCGCCGAGGGGCTGTCGCGCCGGCGGCTGCGGTCGTTGTCCGGGCCGCTGGTGGGGCCGGCATGCACCGGTGCGGTCTCGCGGGGCAGCATGCCCGGCGGCTGCCCCCAACGGTGCTGCGGGCGACGCGAGGCCGGCGACGGCGCGGACGGCGGCGCCACGGCCGCCTGCGGGCGCGGCGCTGCGCTCGGCTGTGCAGGGCTGGGGGACGGGCGCTGGGCCTGCGCGGGATCGCTGGCCACAGGCGGCACCGGCGCCTCTGCGAGCGGGACCGGCGTGGACTGCAGCCGCGACGCGGCCGGCGGCGCAGGCGACGCGCGCTCGGGCGAAGCGGGAGCGGCGCGCGTGGGCAGGGGCTGCGGCGGCGTCTCGCCGATGAAGTCGACCAGGGTCACGCTGCCGCCCGAGGCGCCTTGCGGCGTACTGGTGGTGATCGGCGGCGCCAGCAGCGCCAGCAGCAGGCAGGCCAGATGCAGCAGCACGCTCAGAAGCGCGGCGATCCAGGACTGCAGGCGTTCGATCCGGGGCTCGGCCCTGGCATCGGCCAGGCGCGGCGCTTGGCTCATGCCACCGGGGGCGGTTCGGGGAGATGGGCCTTCATGCGGATCTGGGGGACGGCCGGCGGCGCAGCATCGTAACGCGTCGCGCCGCCACCCGCGCGCCGGCGGCGGGCGATGGCGCACAGGCCGTTAACATGCCGGTCTCCCACCGGCTCGAGCGGAGTGAACATGCGTGCAGTGATGGCGTGCCTGCTGGCGCTCGGGTCCTGCCTGGCGACCGTGCAGGCGGACGATGCCCTGCAGCCCGGCCCCTCCGAGGTCCGGGTGGTGCAGCACGACGGCGCCTGGCGCCTGCTGGTGAACGGCCAGCCCTACCAGGTGCGCGGCGCCGGCCTGTCGGGGGGCGATCTCGAGCAGCTTGCGGCGCGCGGAGGCAATTCCTTCCGCACCTGGAGCACCGGCACCGACGAAACACAGGTGCGGGCGATGCTCGATCGCGCGCATCGCGCCGGGCTGACGGTGGCGATGGGCCTGGCCGTGGGCAAGGAGCGGCACGGCTTCGATTACGACGATGCCGACGCGGTGGCGCGGCAACTGCAGCGGCTGCGGCAGGAGGTGCGGTTGTACCGCGACCATCCGGCCGTGCTGATGTGGCTGGTGGGCAACGAGCTGAACCTGGAATCGCGCAACCCGAAGGTCTGGGATGCGGTCGGGCGGATCGCCGACATGATCCACGAGGAGGATCCCCGCCATCCGGTCATGACGCCGCTGGCCGGCTTCGACCGCGCGCTGATCGATCTGATCAAGGCGCGCGCGCCCTCGCTCGACCTGATCGGCGTACAGCTGTACGGCGACCTGGACGCGCTGCCGGAGAAGCTGCGCCAGGCGGACTGGACCGGCCCCTACGTCGTCACCGAATGGGGCCCGACCGGCCATTGGGAGAGTCCGCTCACCGCCTGGGGCGCGCCGCTGGAGGACGATGCCTCGCGCAAGGCCGCGCTGCTCGAGCGCCGCTACCACGACATCATCGCCGCCGATACGCGCCAGTGCCTGGGTTCGTACGTGTTCCTGTGGGGGCAGAAGCAGGAACGCACGCCGACCTGGTACGGGCTGTTCCTGCCAAGCGGCGAGTCCACGCCGGGCGTCGATGCGATGCAGCGGCTCTGGACCGGGCGCTGGCCGGACAATCGTGCGCCCTCGATCGGGCCGGCGACGATCGACGGCAGGCCGGGCGCGGACAGCGTGGTGCTGGCGCCCGGTGGCGTCCACGAGGCGGCAGCGCCGGGCGACGATGCCGATGGCGACCCGCTGCAGTGGCACTGGTACGCGCGCGAGGAAAGTACGGCCACCTCCATCGGCGGCGATCCCGAGGCCGTGCCGGCGCACGTGGACATCCACGCCGAGGTTTCGCCCGACGGGCGGTTGCGCTTCACCGCGCCCAGCGCGCCGGGCCATTACCGGCTGTTCGTGGAGGTTCGCGACGGACAGGGCCATGCGGCCTACGCCAACCTCCCGTTCCGGGTCGAGGGCGGCGCACGCTGAGCCGATGCCGACCGCCGGCCGCGCCGGAAGGTCGCCACGGCGGTTCACGCCTGGCGACGCGGGCGCCGGCTAGGGTGCGGTTTCGTCCGCTTTTCACGGAGAACCGCATGGCGTCCCCACAGCGCGAGATTCCGGGACAGGTCCCGCATCCGGCCCGCGATCCGATTCCGGACCGGCCCACCGACCCGATCCCCGACCGGCCCATCGATCCGGTCCCGGACCGGCCGACGGATCCGGTTCCCGACCGCCCCATCGACCCGGTCCCCGACCAGCCCATCGATCCCACCGTCCCCAGGTAGGCGCGGCCGGCCCTACATCGGCGGCTCGATGACCTCGTCCAGACGGTCGGACGGCACCATGTAGCCGCCCTCCTCGACCGCCGTGCGCACCTCCAGCAGCGCGCCCTCCAGCGCGTCGAGCTCGCCGGCGTCGGCAGCGCCCACCAGCTGGATGCAGCGGTCGTTGAACCATGCCCAGAACTGGCGGAACGTCCTGCCATGCCAGTGGTGGTGGCTGATGCCCTGGTGCAGTTCGCCCACGGCGATGATCAGTTCGTTGCGCATCGCGCGGCCTCGAATGCTTCCCGGAGCGTGGATTGTGGGCCGGAACAGGCCGGGCGTCGCGGCCTGCCTGCGGCGGATGTGCCTGGTCGGTGGCCTTCGGCGGTCCACGCCGCGCGGGGCGCATCGGCCCCCGCGCGGCGCCGGGCCTCCCGCGACCTGCGATCATGGCGCATGAGTACAGCCCCCGCCTTCACCATCCTCGACCTGCCGCCCGCCCTGCTGCTGGGCATCGACGCGCTCGGATACGCGGCGATGACGCCGGTCCAGGCGCAGTCCCTGCCGGTCATCCTCTCGGGCCGGGACGTCATCGCCCAGGCGCCCACCGGCAGTGGCAAGACCGCGGCCTTCGGGCTCGGCCTGCTGTCGCGCGTGGATGCCGCGCGCGTGCAGACTCAGGCCCTGGTGCTGTGTCCCACGCGCGAACTCGCCGACCAGGTCGGCAAGCAGCTGCGCCGGCTGGCGACCGGCATTCCCAACCTCAAGCTCTCGATCCTGTGCGGCGGCATCCCTCTGGGCCCGCAGCTGGCCTCGCTGACCCACGATCCCCACGTGGTGGTCGGCACGCCCGGACGCATCCAGGAACTGGCGAAGAAGAAGGCGCTCCACCTGGGCGGGGTACGCAGCCTGGTGCTGGACGAGGCCGACCGCATGCTCGACATGGGCTTCGAGGAGGCGATCGGCGACATCGTCAGGCGCCTGCCGAAGGAGCGGCAGAGCCTGCTGTTCTCGGCCACGTTCCCCGACGCGATCCGCACCATGGGCAGCGCGATGCTGCGCGACGCGGTTGAGGTCAGCATCGAGGGCGGCAGCCAGCCGGCGACGATCGAGCAGTTGTTCTTCGAGGTCGACCCCACGCGGCGTGCGCCGGCACTGGCGGCCCTGCTGCTGCGCCATCGCCCCGAATCGGCGGTGGTGTTCTGCAACACGCGCGCCGACACCGTCGAGGTGGTCGGCTCGCTGTCGCACTATGGTTTCTCCGCCCTCGCCCTGCACGGGGACATGGAGCAGCGCGATCGCGACGAGGTGCTGGTGCAGTTCGGCAACCGCAGTTGCAGCGTGCTGGTGGCCAGCGACGTGGCCGCGCGCGGCCTGGACGTGGAAGACCTGGGCGCGGTGGTGAACTACGAGTTGCCCACCGACGCCGACACCTATCTGCACCGCATCGGCCGCACCGGGCGCGCGGGCCGCGACGGGCTGGCGCTCAGCCTGTGCGCGCCGCGCGAACTGCCGCGCGCGCGCATGATCGAGGAACGGCAGCGGCAGGCGCTGCGCTGGGAAACGCTGCAGCCGTTGTCTGGCAAGGCGAGCAACGTGCCGGCCGCGGCCATGGCCACCCTGCGCATCGACGCCGGCCGCGGCGACAAGCTGCGCGTGGGGGACATCGTCGGTGCGCTCACCGGCGAAGCCGGCCTGCACAAGGACGCGATCGGCAGGATCGACGTGTTCGCGACCCGCAGCTATGTCGCCATCGGCCGCAAGCACGCGGCACGCGCCCTGTCGGCGCTGCGCGCGGGCAGGATCAAGGGCCGCAGGTTCCGCGTCAGCCCGCTGTAGCACGTCGCCCGGGCACGGTCCCGGCTTAGTCCGCCGGGTCCCGGTCGCGGCGCCGCAACGTCAGAGACGCGCGCACCTGCTCCTGGTCGGGCAGCTGCGTGCGAACGTCGTAGGGGAAGTCGAGGAACTGCAGGCGGACGCCTTCTTCGCCGGCGAGGAGCTCCAGATCGATCCGGACCGACTCCAGCGCCAGCTGCAGCGCCTGGAACGCGTCGATGCCGCATGCATCGTGTACGCGCACCTGCTCGCCCTCCCGCCAGCGCACGGGGCAGCGCCAGTCGGTGCGGGCGACCGTCTCGACATCCTGCACCGGAGCGCCGATCTCGATGTGCAGCGGCGATGGCTGCCCGTGGCGGATCACCGTCATCTCGCGCACGGCGATGGCATGGACGAACGCAGTGGGGATGCGCGGCAGCGTGGACATGCGCACAGGATGCCTGGACGGGTCGCCGATGATGCCAGTGGACGCCACTGCCAGGGCACGGCCGGCGACACGCCCGGCCCCGGCATTCAGCCGCGAAGACGTCGAGGCGCCGGGCGCGCGCCGTCGGCGCGATCATCGCCGCGGCGACATCCGCCCCGTGCCCGCCCCCGCCACGCGCGCACTACTCCGCGGCAGCCGCCGGTCCGGCGGCAGCGGCCACGAGCTCACACAGGTGGTTCATCACCGACTTCTTGCTGGCGATCTGGCCACCGGCGATGGAGAACTGCAGCGACACGTTGACCCCGCCCGCGTCCAGCGGCTTGACGTAGATGCGCAGCGGCGCGCTCGCCCCGCCACCTTCACCGCCCTTCACTGGATTGGCCGCGCGGATGTAGCCGTTCTTCTCCTGCACCGCGAGCACGTGCAGTCCCTGCTCCTCGATCTTGTCGCGGACGCGGTGGAGCGCGGGCAGGTAGGCCACGCCAGCGACATCGGTCTGGGTGGCGTAGGTCTTGCCGCTGCCCCAGGAGCCATCCACGGTGAAGTTCTGCTGGCAGGCCTCGGTCGGCGACGCCCACAGGGGCGCGGCGACCACCAGTGACAGGGCGGCGGAAATGAGTCGTAGGTGCTTCATGCATCGTCCTTTGCGTTGGCGGGAATCCTTCCCTGGGAGCCATGGCGGCCCTGCGCGCGGGAATCCCCGGTCGTCCGCGCGCGGGGCGAGTATAGGCCGGCCGGCGGCAGACACGCGAGCAGCGCGCGCCCGTAGAATCCTGAGCAAGGCGCCACTGCCCTTGGCATTGCGTGGCGGAGCACTTCCCTGGAGACAGCCCGATGCCCGCCGACCCGCCTTACCGTCCCATCAACTGCGATTTCCACGACATCCTCGAAGCCACGGCAACGCGTCGCATCCGCGCGCGCATCGAGTTCGTGCACGAGGGCGGGGGGCACCGGAGCGTCGAGTCGCGCATCGTCGATATCGGCGGCCGCAACGGCGCGGAGTACATGACCCTGGAAACAGGAGAGAGCGTGCGCCTGGACCGGATCGTGTCGGTGGACGGGGTCCGCCTCGCGACGTTTCCTGGCGACGGGTCCACCGCGCCGGACGATTGACGCTCGCGTCGGCGCTGTCCACGGTCGCCAGTGGGCTGCCTGATCCCCTGATTACGTCCGGATCGACGAGCAGGCGGGAGTTCCTGCGCCCGTTTGCATGCGGAAGACCGGCCGTGCGGCCGGTCCTTTCCCGACGCTCTCCTACGACTGCCTGGGACTCGTCTTCTTTGCAGACTTCTTCGTCGCCTTTTTCGGCGCCTTCCTGGTGGCCTTCTTCGTCGCTTTCTTCGTCGCCTTCTTCGTCGCCTTCTTCGTCGCTTTTTTCGTCGCCTTCTTCGTCGCCTTCTTCGTGGCCTTCTTCGTGGCCTTCTTGGTGGCCTTTTTCGCCGCCTTCCGCCCACCCTCCTTGCCGCCACCGTCCTGCTTGTTGACGGTCGCCCAGGCGATGCGCTCGGCGGTGTCGGTGGACCTGCCGCGGGCCTTCTCGCTCTCCTCGATGTGCTCGGCCTGCCGCTTCTGCTTGTCGGTGTAGCTGGACTTGTCTCCGCGTGGCATCGTCTGTCTCCGGTTCCGGCCGTCGCGACTCTGCGGGTCCGGCTGTGAAACCTGCGGCAAGCGACTCGGCGCCACCCACGTCCGCAGCCGCATGCGCAGCGCCGCCCGCCGGTTTCCATCGTTCGGGACCGGCCGTGTTCAGTTGTCCTGCACGGCCGCGTGGCTAGACTCCAGTGTTCCCCCTCCGCCGGACCCGCACCGACGATGCGCCGCTACCGCATGCCCCTGCTCATGGCCTTCGCAGCCCTGGCGCTGGTCGCGTGCGGCAAGGATCGGCTGCGTTCGCAGGCGCCTCCGCTGGGCGAGGTGTTCGGGGCCGAGGACACCTATTCGCGCAGCTATCCCGTGGCCCCCGCCGTGGCCTGCGAGGCCACCCGCCGCGCCTTGCTTGGACAGGGCTACATCATCCGGCGGATGGACGAGGACTCGCTGGAGGCCGCAAAGCACTTCCAGCCCGATTCGGACATCCACACCCAGCTCGACGTGCGCGCCACCTGCGTGCCCCGCGTGGACGGCAGCGCCATCGTCTTCATCAATGCGGTGCAGGAGCGCTACGCGCTCAAGAGCCAGTCGAGCTCGGCCAGCGTCGGCGTGAGCATGATCGGTTCGGTGTCGGTCCCGGTGCCGATCGGCGGCGGCAACGCCAACCTGGTGCGCGTGGGCAGCAATACGGTGCAGAACCAGGAGTTCTATACCCGCCTGTTCGATCGCGTCGGCTTCTATCTCCCCGGCACGCCGGGCAAGCCGGCCGCTCCGGCCGCGCCGCCGCCCGAACCCGAAGGCCCGCCCGACCCCGTGCTGCCGGACGCAGGCTGAGGGCAGGCGCGGCTGCGTCGAACGGGTGGACGAGGGGCAAGACCGCTTCACCTGCCAATGCGCGGGCCTGCGCGATAGTCCTGGCATGACGCTCGAGACCACCCTCTACCTGGTTTACCTGGAGGCCGGCGATGCGAGTCCGGCACCGGACCCCAGCCTGCGGCCACTCGCGCAGAACCTGTACCTGGCCGAATCCACGCGCAACCGGTCCCAGCTCTACCACGCGCTCAAACGTCGCCTGCAGCCACGGCGCCTGCTGGTGGCCGCGCTCGACGGGGATCCCAAATTCAAGGACATGCAGCCCGGCACGCACGCCTGGCTGCGCGCACGGCATGCGCGCTGAGCGCGCTCAGGCCGACGGCGGCGGCGAGGCCGTCAGCAGGCTGACGGTGATGCCCGCCCGGCGCGCGCGCTGCGCACAGGCGCTGGCATAGTCGTTGGCCGCGGCGACGTCGATGAAATAGCCGTCGATGATGCAGTCGCGGGTGACCGCCCAGCCACCCTCGACGTCGGGTTTCACTTCGATCCTGATGCTTGCGGGACTCACCGGCACACCTCTCGCGGATGCTTCCGCCGTTTGCGGGCGGCGCATCGTAGGCGCGGCAATGTCAACGCGCCGTTGCCGATCCAAGAAGAACGGATGACAACGTGCCGCCGGGCACGGATCAGCCGGCGCGGCGCCCGATCCGCGCACCCAGGGTGGCGGCGACCGCCAGCGTGGCCGCCACCAGCAACAGCGCCACGGTGAGCGATGCGCCCTGCGCCACGAAGCCGATCAGGGCCGGGCCGGCCAGCACGCCGGCGTAGCCCAGGGTGGTGACGGCCGGGATCGCCAGGTGTTCGGGCATGCGCCGCTGCTCCCCGGCCAGGGTGAACATCACCGGCACGATGTTGGCGCAGCCCACGCCCAGCAGCGCATAGCCGACCAGGCCGAGCCCCAGGCCTGGCGCCAGCATCGCCAGCGCCAGGCCCGCGGCGCCCAGCCAGCCGCCCGCCAGGACGGTCCACGTGCGCCCTGCCCTGGCCACCACGGAGTCGCCGGCCAGCCGGGTCGCGGTCATGGTGAGGTTGAACACCACGAAGGCCCAGCCGGCGCGTTCCAGTTCGACACCCTTGACCTCGTGCAGGAACACCGCGCTCCAGTCGAGCATCGCGCCTTCGGCCAGGAAGCTGACGAAGCACACCAGGCCGATCCCCAGCACCACGCCGCGCGGCACCGCGAATACCGCCGCCCCGCCCGGCGCACGCTCGCCGCGCCAGGCGCGCGAGGACACGGCCGCCAGCAGCAGCACCACCGCCGAGACCGCCAGCGTCGCCGCGAGCACCGGTGCACCCGCGCCCAGCATCAGCGTCACCGCCACCGCACCGGCGAGGCTGCCGATGCTGTAGTAGGCATGGAAGCCCGACATCATCGGCCGCGCGGCTTCGCGCTCGACCACCACCGCCTGGATGTTCATGGTGCAGTCCATCGCACCCATCGACGCGCCGAGCAGCAGCAGCACGCCGCCCAGCAGCCAGGCATCCGACACGAAGGCCAGCAGCGGCAGCAGCGCCAGCATCAGCAGCGACGAGGCCAGCATCACCCGCCGGCAACCCTGCCGCGCCGCGAGGGCGCCGGCCAGCGGCATCGCCGCCAGCGAGCCCAGGCCCAGGCACAGCAGCACCAGGCCCAGCTGCGCGTCGTCGAGGCCGGCGCGCAGCTTGGCGAAGGGCACGATCGGCGCCCAGGTGGCGATGACGAAGCCGGGGATGAAAAAGGCGGCGCGGGTCGCGCGCTGCTGCGCGCGGCGTGGATCGGAGGACAAGGACGGCACCGGCTGCGGAAAGCGGCACACGATAACCGCGCACGCGACCTTGCGAAACGCCCGCCTGCAGGACAGACCGGGCCCTCGACCGGAACCTGCGCGCATCGCGGCGCGGTCTGCGGCACCATGCGGGCTTCGGCAAAGAAAAGGGGATCGCCATGCGCACTGCACTACGCACCGTCCTGGCCTGCACGACGCTGGCCCTGTCGCTGGCCGCAACGGCGGCCTTCGCATCCGGCCGTCCTGCGTTCGCCTGGCCGCAGGGACAGCGCGCGGCAGTGAGCCTGGCCTATGACGATGCCGTCCCGACGCACCTGGACGTGGCGATCCCGGCGCTCGACCGGCACGGCCTCAAGGGCAGCTTCTACCTCACCCTGGCCGCCGCGCCGGTGCGCGAACGGCTCGAGGCCTGGCGCGCCGCCGCACGCAGCGGCCACGAGCTGGGCAACCACAGCCTGTTCCACCAGTGCTCGGCGCGCGGCCCGGGGCGCGAATGGGTGCAGCCTGCGCAGGACCTGGACACCACCAGCGTGGCGCAGATGCGCGCCCAGCTGGAGGTCGCCAACACGATGCTGCGGGCGATCGACGGCAGCACCGAGTTCACCTTCACCGCGCCCTGCGGCGATCGCATGGCGCGCGATGGCGACTACATCGGCGAGGTGGCCGGGCTGTTCGTGGGCATCAAGCTGGTGGGCGGCACGGTGGTCCCCGACATGTGGACCCTGGACCCGGCGGCGGTGCCGGTCACCGTTCCGGTCGATGCGCGCGGCGCGGATCTCATTGCACTCGTGGAGGAGGCCGGCCGCCTCGGGACGATGGTCAATTTCACCTTCCACGGCATCGGCGGAGACCACCTGTCGGTCAGCCGCGAGGCGCACGACGAACTGCTGGCCTTCCTGGCCGCGCATCGCGACCGCTACTGGACCGACACCTTCCGCAACCAGATGCGCTGGGTGCGCGAACAGCAGGCCCGCGCGCCGCTCAGTCGGACGTCGCGCTGATGCCGCGGCCGGTGGCCGCCCACCACAGGCCGCCGTACAGGTGCTGCAGGTAGGCCGCGTCGTCGTAGGCCGCCGGTGGATGGCCGAGCGCGGTCACGAACACCCGGCCACCGTCGTAGGCGTGGTACCAGGCGACCGGGTGTTCGCGCCCCATGCCGCGGGCGACCTGCCCCGGCCAGATCCGGGTCGGGTCGTAGCTGGACTCGTCCACCGACAGCACGGTACGCAGGCCATCGACCAGCGGCGGGCCGAACTCGTACCACTCGTCGCTCCAGATCCAGCGCGCGGGCAGGCCGAACGTGGCCGGGAAGGACGCGTCCTCGATCCGCACCGTCGCCGTCTGCACCATCGGGTGGATGCGGAACGCGCGCCCGATCATCCGCTCGAACCACGGCCAGTCGCCCGGCGGATTGAAGATCAGCGCGCGATGCACCGCGACAACGCCGCCGCCGGCGCGTACGTAGGCCTCGAGCGCGCCTCGCTGGCCCTGCGCCAGCGCATCGCCGGGCGTGTTGAGCAGCATGATCGCCGCGTACGCCGACAGGTCGCCGTCAAAGGGTGCCGTGTTCCAGCTCCAGTCCAGATCGAAGCCGTGCTGGCGGGCCATCTTCTCCACGCGCGGCTTGGCCACCACGGTGTAGTCGTGGTGGTAGCGGTTGGGCACGGCCAGCACCAGTACGCGGAACTGGCCCTGGGCGAACGCCGGCCAAGCCGGCAACAGCAGCGCGAGCGCCAGCAGCAGAACGATCTTCCTCATGCCCGCATGATAGCCAGCAGCGGCCGCGTCTTCGCGAGGCCTTCGCGCCGGATTGCGATCATGCGGCAGCCCCCACGCCGACACCCCCAATGAGCACCCGCCGCAGGCGTCGCACCGCCAGTTCCTCCGCCCGCCTGCTCGAGTTGGGCATGCTGGCGCCCGCGATCGCCGGTACGCGACTGTCGCGAATCGTGCTGGAGGGCGCCACGCCCTCGGCGCAGGGTCGCAGCGAGCTCTTCGCCATGGTGCTGGAGAAGCAGGTCGCCTTCGCCCAGTCCTGGTCCGCGATCTGGACCGAAACCCTGCGCATGCAGATGCAGTTCGCCACGGCGTGGATGTCGTCCATGCCCACGGCCGCGCAACATGCGCGCATCGCCCATGCCGGACTGCAGCGCATCGCCGACCAAGCGCTGTCGCCGGTCCACCGGAGGGTGGTGGCGAACGCCCGCCGCCTGCGTTAGGGCCGCACCGCGGGCCTTGGCAGCGCGGCAAGCGGGTGGACAGTTCCGGCAAGGACCGGGCAGGCGGGCCGAGATGTCATGCGGCCCCGGTGCGGCACCTGGCCGGATCCCGCCTCCTGCCCCGGTACACTGCGGGTCCGGCTGGAACATCCATGTGCGGTGGCGGTCGAAGAGCGCGGCAGACAGGGGGAGGCGGTGCACGCGGACAAGCTTCATTGGGTCGTCACGCTCAACCGGCGCAACCGGTCGCTGTTTTTCGCGATCGGCCTACTGGTGCTGGGCACGCACCTGGTCTACCTGCAGGCCGGGCCGCTGATGTGGACGCTGCTGGCCCTGCAGCTGCTGGTGTACCCGCAGCTGGTGTACTGGCGCGCCGCGCGTGCCGCCGACCCGTTGCGCGCCGAGCTGCAGAACCTGCTGATCGACGGCCTGCTGCTGGGCGTCTGGATCGCAGTCTGGGGCCTGCCGCTGTGGATCAGCTTCATGCTGTTCGTCGGCGTGTGCCTCAACGTGGTGATCTTCATGGGCATGCCGGGCCTGTGGAAGGGCATGGCGTCGCTGGGCGCCGGCGTGGCGCTGGTGGCGGCGGTGCACGGGCTGGAGTTCCGCCCGCATACCGAACTGCACACCTCGCTGCTGTGCATCGTGCTGCTCACCAGCTACCTGTTGTTCTTCGCCAACGACGCCTATCGCCGCGGCATCAAGCTGCGCGACAGCCGCCAGGAGCTGGGCGAGCGGCTGGCGCAGATCACCCTGCTGCAGTCGCGGCTGCAGGAGCAGGCCGAGCGCGACCCCCTGACCGGGCTGCACAACCGCCGCTTCCTCGACCAGGCGCTGGAACGCGAGCTCGCGAACTGCATGCAATCCGGGTTGCCGTTGACCCTGGTACTGATCGATATCGACCGCTTCAAGCGCATCAACGACACCTATGGGCATCCGGCGGGCGACGAGATGATCCGTCGCCTGGCCGACCTGCTGCGCGAACGCGTGCGCGACGCCGGCCTGATCGCCTGCCGCTATGGCGGCGAGGAGTTCCTGATGATGTTGCCCGGCACGGCGGTGGTCGAGGCCCTGGAGATGGCCGAGGAACTGCGCGCGACCTTCGAGTCCCTGCAGGTGGTTTCGGCCGGACAGGTGATGCGCACCACGCTCTCGATCGGCGTGGCCGGTTGCCCCGAGCACGGCCGCGACGCCCAGCCGCTGGTGCTGCGCGCCGACCAGGCGCTGTACGAGGCCAAGCTGCGCGGCCGCAATCGCGTCGTGCTGGCCAGCGATGCACGCGCGTCCACGCGCGCCCGGCCCACCCCCGCCTGACGCGCGGCCTGCGGCCGGGCGGCCGCCATCCCGCAGCCACGCCGCACGCGTCGGCCGCCTGCTGACCCGCTACGGCGATGCTTGTCGCGAGGAACATCCCAACGATGGTTTCCATCCGCATCGACGCTGCGCTGCAGCGGGAGCCCGCGCACGGCGAAAGGCATACTCGCGCGGCGCTGGCGCCGGCACGTGCGCCGCACCTTCCGGGGACCCACATGAAATTCCATCTGGCGGCCGTGCTCGGCCTGCTGCTGGCCGCCTGCCAGCCCGCCCCGGACGAGGGCGCCACTGCCCCTGCGCCCGTGGCCACCCACGATGCCGATGCCGCGCGATCGATCGTCGATGGCGCACATCTGGACGCGGTGCTGCAGGCCATCGTCGACGAAGGCCGCGCCGTGGGCGTATCGGCCCTGGTGCACGAACGCGGCCGCGAGACCTACTTCGGTGCCTTCGGCATGGCCGACCGCGAAGCCGGCCGGCCGATGGCTCGCGATACGCTGGCCCAGGTCTATTCGATGACCAAGCCGGTCACCGGCGTGGTGCTGATGTCGCTGTACGAGGAAGGCCTGTTCGAACTCGACGCGCCGCTGGCGACCTACCTGCCCGAATACGCCGACGTGCGCGTGCACGCGGGCGAGGATGCGCAGGGCCAAGCGATCCTGGTGGCGCCCGACCGTCCGATCCTGGTGCGCGACATCCTGCGCCACACCGCCGGCTTCGCCGCCTCGTTCGAGGACGATGCCGCCGCGCGCCTGTTCCGCGAATCGGGCGTGGATTCGCGCGACATCACCCTGGCGCAGATGTCCGAGCGCCTGGCCGCGCTGCCGCTCGCCTACCAGCCGGGCACGCGCTGGCTGTACGGCATCTCGGTCGACGTGCAGGCGCGACTGGCCGAGGTGCTGGCCGGCAAGCCCTATGCGCAGCTGGTGCGCGAACGCGTGCTCGAGCCGCTGCGCATGGCCGAGACCGCCTACCACGTGGCGCAGGATCGCCGCGGACGCATGGCCGCGATGTACGAATACGCGGACGGCCGCTTCACCCGCCTGCCCGACTCGCCGGCGCTCGACCACGCCTATCGCACATGGACGCTGGAAGCGCCCGGCGGCTACGGGCTGGTCTCGACCCTGGACGACTTCATGCGCTTCGGCCGCATGCTGCTCGACGGCGGCAGCTTCGATGGCGTGCGCGTGCTGGATGCGCAGACCGTACGGCTGATGGCCACCGACATGCTGCCGGCCGGGATCACCGACCGCTCGTGGCTGCCGGGCAAGGGCCAGGTCGGCTTCGGCATCGACTTCGCCGTGCGCCACTCGCCACCGGCCAGCGCGGAAGAAGCCTCGGGCGCGGTCGGCGAGTTCTTCTGGGATGGCTACGCCAATACCCTGTTCTGGGTGGATCCGGCGCACGACCTCGTCGCGGTGCTGTTCACCCAGTCGATCCCGCCGGGCGGTACCGATCTGCACAAGCGCTTCCGCGACGCGGTCTACCGCGGCGTAGCGGAGGCCTCCGCCGCGGATCGCGGTCCAGCGATGCCCTAGTCGCCCGCGGCGAACCCGCCCGGCCTGTCGATCCGGGCCGCGCTCGCCCGTCGTGGCGGGACATTCCTGCGCAGGAGACCTGCATGATCCAGTCCCGTACGGGCAGCTGCCACTGCGGCCGCATCCGCTTCCGCTGCGAGGTGGACCTCGCGCCCGAGGGCCAGCGCTCGCCCCAGTTACGCCCGGGCACGTGGTACGCCTCGACCCTGCGCTGCAACTGCAGCTATTGCCGCAGGATCCGCATGTGGAAGGCGCACGTGCCGTCGGAAGCGTTCGCCCTGCTCACGGGCGAGGCGGCCCTGGGTCGCTACCGCTTCGGCACCTGCGCGATCGAGCACTGCTTCTGCCCCGACTGCGGGGTCAACACCTTCAGCCGCGCCGACTTCGAGGTGATGGGCGGGGCCTTCGTCTGCGTCAACCTCGCCTGCCTGGACGATGTCGCGCCGGCCGAACTGGCGGCGGCGCCGGTGCGCTACGAGGACGGCGCCGCGGACGACTGGGATTCGACGCCGGCTTTCACCTCGTATCTGTAGCGACCTGGCGCGTCCGGCAGGCGCCGATGCGGAGCGGCGCCCGCGGCGTACGCGGCGCTTAACGCCGCAGGCCTGCTTTCTTCACGGAATTCTCCCGATGCGGCGCTAGCGTTGACGCTCCGTCACAGGAGCACCGTGGATGACACAGACGCTCTATGCACAGGATGAAGCCGGCAACCGCCACAAGGTGATCCAGCGCCTGGAGGCGCCTGAGGGCGGGGGTACCGCTCCCGACCACGGCGCCGCACGCTTCGTGTACACGCTTGCCGACGGCAGCGCGGTGCGGCGCGTGGACAACGACACCTTCCAGATCGTCAGTACCGGCGCCTACATCTCGGCCGTGCAGGACTGAGCGCCGCGGGCATCGCCACCTGGCGATGACGTGGCCGTCGCTGCGCGGCACGACAGCGCGCGCCGGGCCCGGTGCGCTAGATGGTGATCGCCTGGCTGAGTTCGCGCCAGCTCGGAGGACGCGGCCAGTCGGCATCGAGATTGCCCTCGATCACGCGGCGCAGGTCGCGGCGGTCGAGTTGTGGCGCCACGCCGTGCAGCAGGGCCAGCGCATAGTCGCGCAGTACCCGTCCGCGCGGGATCACCGCCCAGGTGATGCATTCGGGGATCTCGGCCGGCGCCTCGAGGATGCGCAGGTCGTCGTCCTCGCGCGGCCCCACCGCCATCTCGGCCAGCAGGCCGGCACCGAGCCCGGCGCGCACATAGGTCTTGATGAGGTTGGCGTCGCGCGCGGTCATCGCGATCTGCGGCTCGACGCCAGCGGCGGTGAAGGCGCGGCGCATCGACGAATCGCCGCGGGTCGAGGATTCGTAGCTGATCAACGGGTGCCGCGCCAGTTCCGCCAGCGTCGGCGCGCGCTGCAGGGCCGCGAGCGGATGCGACAGGGGCAGCAGCAGCACGCGCCGCCAGCGGTACAGCGGCACCGGCAATCCGCCCGACGGCGTACTTCCGGCGGTGCTGATCAGGGCCAGGTCGGCGCCGTCGTGCAGCTGCTGCAGGACCTCGGCGTCGCTGGCGGCCTGCAGGTCGACGTCCACGCGCGGGAATTCGCGCCGGATCGCGGCAATAATCGGCGGCAGCACGTAGCGCGCCTGGGTATGGGTGGTCGCCAGCAACAGGCGCCCGCTGTACTCGCCGCGTTCGTTGGCGGCGTAGCTGCGGATGTTGGCGGCTTCGGCCAGGATCCGGCGCGCGTGTTCGAGCACGCGCTCGCCGGCCGGGGCGATGGAATCGAGACTGCGCCCGCGCCGCACGAACAGCTGGAAGCCGAGTTCGTCCTCCAGTTGCTTGAGCTGCTTGGACAGCCCGGGCTGGGTCGCGTGCACGCGCTCGGCTGCCAGGGTGATGTTGAGCCCGGAGTCGGCGATGGCGACCAGGTAGCGCAGCTGGGTCAGGGTCATGGCGGCGGTCCGCGACCTGGTTTCGGCCGCAACTTCATCCTTTCATCATGATGGAAAGATGGAAGAGGCGATCATAGTCGCGCCCGCACGGGCTGTCCACGCCGCGCCGCCATTGGCTTATGCCCAGCTGGAATAAGCGCAGCACCCGTCGCCATTTCCGCAGCTGGCGGGGCACTCGCTAGCGTCGCCACATCCCGACCCGCCTGCGCCGATGCCTGACACGCCCGCCACCGCCCGGCTGTTCCCCCTGTTCGCCGACCTGCGCGGCCGCGCCGTGCTGGTGGTCGGCGGCGGCGCGGTGGCCGCACGCAAGGTCGAGGCGCTGGCGGGTACCGGCGCCCAGGTACGGGTCGGCGCCCCTGCCCTGTCGCCGGCGCTGGCCGCGCTGGCGGCCGAGGGCGGGATCCAGCACCTGCCCGGGCGGTTCGACACCTCCTGGCTCGACGGCGCCTGGCTGGCGATCGCCGCCACCGACGACGCCGCCGTCAACCGCGCCGTGGCCGAGGCCGGCGAGGCACGCGGCATCTGGGTGAACGTGGTCGACGATGCGGCACTGGCGCGCGCGCACCTGCCCGCGCGGGTCGAGCGCGGCCCGCTGCAGATCGCGATCTCCAGCGGCGGCGGCGCGCCGATGCTGGCGAGGCTGGTCCGCGAGCGGCTGGAAGCCCAGTTCGACGACTCCTTCGACGCGCTGGCCGGCCTGCTCGCCCGCCACCGCCCGCGGATCACGGCGCGCTGGCCGGACACCGCCGCGCGCCGTCGCGCCTTCGAGCGGCTGCTGTCGGGCCCGCTGCAGGGCCTGCTGCGTCGACACCGGCACATCGAGGCCGAGCGCGAGCTGGAGCGGGCCCTGGCGCCAGCGTCCGAGCCGACCGCACAGGCAGTGGCGTCCTCGCGGGGCTCGGTCGCCCTGGTGGGCGCCGGTCCCGGCGATGCGGGCCTGCTCACGCTGCGTGCGCTGCGCCTGCTGAACGAGGCCGACGTGATCCTGTACGACCGCCTGGTCAGCGAGGACGTGCTGCAGCTGGCGCGTCGCGATGCCGACCGTATCGAGGTGGGCAAGCGCGCCGGCCACCATGCGGTGCCGCAGGAGTCGATCAACGCGCTGCTGGTCGAACACGCCGCCGCCGGCCGGCGCGTGGTTCGGCTCAAGGGAGGCGATCCGTTCGTGTTCGGACGCGGCGGCGAGGAACTCGAAGCCCTGCGCGCGGCCGGCATCGCCTACGAAGTGGTGCCCGGCATCACCGCCGCGGCCGCCTGCGCGGCCTATGCCGGCATCCCGCTCACCCATCGCGACCATGCGCAGTCGGTGCGCCTCGTCACCGCCCACGCCAAGGACGGACCGGACACCCTGGACTGGCCCGCCCTGGCCCAGGAGCGGCAGACCCTGGCCTTCTACATGGGCGTGGCGCGGCTGGACGTGGTGCAGGCGCAACTGATCGCGCATGGGCGCGCGCCGGACACGCCCTTCGCGCTCGTCGAGAACGGGGCGCGTGCCGACCAGCGCGTCGTCCACGGCCGGCTAACCGATTTGTCACACCTGGCGCGGCACCACGCCGTACAGTCGCCTGCGCTGCTGATCGTCGGCGAAGTCGCCGCGCTGGCCGGCGCGCTGCACTGGTTCGGCGCCGCACCGCTCGGCACAGGCGAGGTTCCGCTCGCCGACGCCGCCTGACCGCCCACCCGCATCGAGACCCGACCATGGCCCTCTACGACAGCATCCTCGACACCATCGGCAACACCCCGATCGTGAAGCTGCACCGCATCGCGCCGGCGCACGTGACCCTGTACGCGAAGGTGGAATCCTTCAATCCCGGCGGCTCGGTCAAGGACCGCCTGGCGCTGGCGATCGTGCTCGACGCCGAGGCGCGCGGCGTACTCAAGCCCGGCGACACCATCGTCGAGGCGACCTCGGGCAACACCGGCGTGGCGCTGGCGCAGGTGGCCGCGGCGCGCGGCTACCGCTTCGTCGCGGTGATGGTGGAAACCTTCTCGATCGAGCGGCGCAAGCTGATGCGCGCCTACGGCGCCAAGGTGATCCTCACCCCCGCCGCCGAGCGCGGCACCGGCATGGTGAAGCGGGCGAAGGAACTGGCCGAGAAGCATGGCTGGTTCCTGGCCTCGCAGTTCACCAACCCGGCCAACCCCGCCTACCACCGCCAAACCACGGCGGCCGAGATCCTGCGCGATTTCGCCGGGCGGCGCCTGGATTATTTCGTCAGCGGCTGGGGCACGGGCGGCACCCTGACCGGCGTGGGCGAGGTGCTGAAGGTCGCGCGTCCGGAGGTGAAGATCATCGCCACCGAACCGGCCGGCGCTTCGCTGCTGGGCGGCAAGGAATGGACGCCGCACAAGATCCAGGGCTGGACCCCGGACTTCCTGCCCGATGTCCTCAGCCGCACGGTGCACGACCAGTTGCTGCCGGTGACCGACGACGAGGCGCTGGACACCGCGCGCCGGCTGGCCGCGGAGGAAGGCGTGTTCGTCGGCATCTCCGCCGGCGCCACGGTCGCGGCCGCACTCAAGGTGGCGGCGGACGCGCCCGAAGGCTCGGTGCTGCTGGCCACCCTGCCCGACACCGGCGAACGCTATTTCTCGACCCCGCTGTTCGCCAATCTCGTCGAGGGTTCCGACGACGAATGGCTGGCCGGAATCGAGGGCGCGCGCGACGCCGCCTGACCCGTCCCGCCGAGGGCATCGCCATGAGCCTGTCCCCCACTCATCCCCGCAACGCGGCGCCCGGCCCAGCCGAACACGGCGAACCGGCGGCGATCAGCGAAGCCGAGCGCGCCGTCCTCGACGCCGTCCGCGACCTGGCCTATGGCCAGGTCGAGGTGGTGGTCCACTCCTCGCGCATCGTGCAGATCACGCGCAGCCAGAAGCTGCGGCTCGGCGACTGACGCCAGCCGCGATCCCGCAGTTCCACGGTGCCGACCGGACGACCGGAGGCGCTTTTCCCGACGACATCCGAGGAAAACGCCATGCGATCGTTCAACCCGCCGCCACCCGGCACACCCACCGCCCCACGCCGCGCCGCCCTGGCCCTGAGCCTGGCCCTGCTGTCCGTCCCGGCCTTCGCGCGGCAGGCGCCGACCGCCGACGAGATCGCCGAGCGCCTGCGCATCGTCGAGCGCAGGCTCGGCATCGCGCCCGGCGATACCGCCGCGCAGTCCGATCTGGCCGAACTCGACCGTCGCCTGCGCGCGGTCGAGCTGGGGCTCGAAGACCGCGACCGCCAGGCCGCGGCCGCCGTCGCGGCCACGCCGGCCCCGGCCCCGGCGATCACCCTTGCCGCCGACAAGGGCGCTTCGATCCGCAGCGCCGACGGCGCGGTGCAGCTCAGGCTCGGCGCACTGGCGCAGGCCGACCATCGCGTCTTCATCGACGACGACCAGCGTCCGCAGAACGATTCCTTCCTCTGGCGCCGCATCCGCCCGACGCTGGAAGGCAGCTGGGGCGACCTGGTCGGCTTCCGCATCACGCCCGAGTTCGCGGGCGACAGCGCCTCGATCGTCGACGCCTACGTCGACCTGAAGCTCAGCCCCGCGGCCACGCTGCGCCTGGGCAAGGTCAAGGGTCCGATCGCGCTGGAACGGCTGCAGGGGGGCGGCGCCACCGCCTTCATCGAACGCGGCTTCCCGACCGAGCTGGCGCCCAACCGCGAACTGGGCGTGCAACTGCAGGGCACGCTGGCGGATTCCAAGCTGAACTACGTCGTCGGCGTCTACAACGGCGCGCCGGACGGCCGCGACAGCCCCACCACCAATCCCGACAGCGATTACGAACTGGCCGGCCGCCTGTTCCTCGAACCGTGGAAGGGCGGCGACACTGCGCTGTCCGGCCTGGGCTTCGGCGTCGCGGCCAGCAGCGGCGACAAGCACGGTGCCGGCAACAGCTTCCTGCCGCGCTACCGCACGCCGGGCCAGGCGACGTTCTTCAGCTACCTGGCCACCGTCGCCGCCGACGGCCGGCACACGCGCTGGTCGCCACAGGCGTACTGGTACGCCGGTTCGGCCGGCGTGCTCGGCGAGTACATCCGCTCACGCCAGGACGTCGTGGACACGGGCTCGGGCAGCCGCGCCGCGCTCGAGCACAGCGCCTGGCAGCTCACCGGCAGCTGGGTGCTGACCGGAGAGAAGGCCAGCTATCGCGGGGTCAAGCCGAACCGCCCGTTCGCGCGCGAGGGCGGCTGGGGCGCGTTCGAACTGGTCGCCCGCTACGGCGAACTGGACGTGGACGACGCCGCCTTTCCGCTGTTCGCTTCCGCCACCGCCTCGGCCTCGGAAACCACGGCCTGGGCGCTCGGCCTGAACTGGTACCTGACCGGCAACCTCAAGCTGGTCGCCAACTACGCGCAGGCCGGCTTCGACGGCGGCGCGGCCGGCGGCGATCGCGAGGACGAGAAGACCTTCTTCACCCGCGCCCAGTTCTCCTTCTGACTCCCATTCGAGAGCACATGCCATGAACATCAATGCCAGGCACCTCCTCGCCGTCCTGCTGATCGGATTCGCGGCCAGCACGGGTTCCGTCGCCGCACAGGAGGTCGAACTGCTGAACGTGTCCTACGACCCCACCCGCGAGCTTTACGCGGAGTTCAACGACGCGTTCGCAAAGAAATGGAAGGCCGAGACCGGCCAGACCCTCACCGTGCGTGCCTCGCACGGCGGTTCGGGCAAGCAGGCGCGCTCGGTGATCGACGGGCTGGAGGCGGACGTGGTCACCCTCGCGCTGTCGGGCGACATCGATGCGATCGCGCAGAACACCGACCTGCTGGCGAAGGACTGGCAGTCGCGCCTGCCCCACAACAGCTCGCCCTACACCTCGACCATCGTGTTCCTGGTGCGCAAGGGCAATCCCAAGCGGATCGTGGACTGGGGCGATCTCGCCAAACCGGGCGTCGGTGTGATCACGCCCAACCCCAAGACCTCGGGCGGCGCGCGCTGGAACTACCTTGCCGCCTGGGCCTGGGCATCGCGCGAGTACCGCAAGGGCGATCTGGTGGTGGACTACCTGAAGAAGCTGTTCGCCAACGTGCCCGTGCTCGATACCGGCGCACGCGGCTCGACCACCACGTTCGTCGAGCGCGGCATCGGCGACGTGCTGCTGGCCTGGGAGAACGAGGCGCTGCTGACCCTGGCCGATGGCGATACCGCGGCGAAGTTCGAGATCGTCTACCCGAGCCTGAGCATCAAGGCCGAACCGCCGGTGGCGGTGGTGGACGGCAACGTCGCCAGGCGCGGCACGCAGCAGGTGGCCGAGGCCTATCTGCAGCACCTGTATTCGCCCGAGGGCCAGCGCCTGGCGGCCAGTCACCACTACCGTCCATCGCGTCCCGAGTCGGTGCCGGCGCAGGCGATCGCGCACTTCAAGCCGATCCCGCAGATCACGATCGACGACGCCTTCGGCGGCTGGGCCAAGGCGCAGCAGCTGCACTTCGCCGATGGCGGCTTCTTCGACCGGATCTACCGGCCGCGGTGATCCTCGCGCGTTCGCAGCCGGGCTGGCGCCGCCATGCGAACACGAGAACAGGTCCGCCGGCGACAGGCGGATCCCTCGTGCAGCGAACGGCATCCGCTGCGGTCCGGCGAGCGCAGCGGGCGAGCCTCCGGATGCATGCGGACGCGCCCCGTTCGAGCCTTGACAAACGTCATCGCCCCGGCCCCTCCACCCATACTGACGCTCCATCACCTGCCCTGATGCGCCCATGAACGCCCTCGCCCTTCCACTCCCCCGCCCGCGCTGGCGGCGACCACTTCCCGGCTTCGGGCTGAGCCTCGGCCTGGGCATGGCATGGCTGGGCGTGGTGGTGCTGCTGCCGCTGGCGGCGCTGACCTTCCGCGCCGCCGGGCTGGGCAGCGACGGCTGGCTGCGCGCGATCCAGGACGAGCGCGTGCAGGCGGCGCTGAAGGTGAGCTTCGGCACCGCCTTCGTCGCCGCCCTGATCGCGTTGTTCGCCGGCGCGCTGGTGGCCTGGGTGCTGGTGCGCTACCGCTTCCCGGGCCGGCGCCTGCTGGACGCGCTGGTCGACCTGCCCTTCGCGCTGCCGACCGCCGTGGCCGGCATCGCGCTGACCGCGATCTACGCGCCCAATGGCTGGATCGGGCAGTTCCTCGAGCCGCGCGGCATCCAGATCGCCTACCAGTTGGCCGGCATCGTGATCGCGCTCGTGTTCATCGGCCTGCCGTTCGCGGTGCGCACCGTCCAGCCGATCCTCGAATCGCTGGGCCGCGAACAGGAGCAGGCGGCCGCCTCGCTGGGCGCGTCGCGCTTCACCACCCTGCGCCGGGTGGTGCTGCCGGAGCTGCTGCCGGCGCTGCTGACCGGTTTCTCGCTTGCGTTCGCGCGCGGACTGGGCGAGTACGGCTCCGTCATCTTCATCGCCGGCAACAAGCCCTACCAGACCGAAATCGCGCCGCTGCTGATCACGATCCGGCTGGAGGAGTACGACTACAACGGCGCGATCGCGCTTGCGGCGCTGATGCTGGCCGCCTCGTTCGCCTGCCTGCTCGCGATCAACCTGATCCCGCTGCTGTTCCGCCACGAGCGCAGGAGCGGCCGCGATGCCTGAGCACGCCGTCGCCCACGGACTGGACACGCCGCCCTGGCTGCGCCGCACCCTGATCGGCGCGGCGGCGCTGGTGATGGCCCTGCTGGTGGTGCTGCCGCTGCTGATGGTGCTGATGTCGGCCTTCGGCGAGGGCTTCGCCACGTGGTGGGGGGCGCTGACCACGCCCGACGCGATCTCCGCGCTCAACCTGACCCTGCTCACCGCCGCGATCGTGATCCCGGTCAATGCCGTGTTCGGCGTGATCGCGGCCTGGTCGCTGACCCGGTTCGAGTTCCGCGGCAAGCGCGTACTGCTGGCGCTGGTCGACCTGCCATTCGCCGTGTCGCCGGTGGTGGCCGGCCTGTGCCTGGTGCTGCTGTTCGGCTCGCAGGGCTGGTTCGCCGACCTGCTGCGGGCCTGGGACATCAAGATCCTGTTCGCCCGTCCCGGCATCGTGCTGGCCACGCTGTTCATCACCTTCCCGTTCGTGGTGCGCGAACTGGTGCCGCTGATGCAGCAGCAGGGCAGCGAGGAGGAGGTGGTGGCGCGTTCGCTCGGCGCCGGCGCCTGGACGATGTTCTTCCGCGTGACCCTGCCCAACATCAAGTGGGGCCTGCTGTACGGCGTGTTGCTGTGCGGCGCGCGGGCGATGGGCGAGTTCGGCGCGGTCTCGGTGGTGTCGGGCCACATCCGCGGCCTGACCAACACCCTGCCGCTGCATATCGAGATCCTCTACAACGAGTTCGACAGCACCGGCGCGTTCGCGGTGTCGTCGCTGCTGGCGGGGCTGGCGCTGGTGACGCTGGTGCTGAAGTTCTGGCTGGAGGCGCGCCACGGCGACTCGCTGGCCAAGGCGCACCGGAGGCAGGGATGAGGGCGGTCATCGCTTGTGTGCGTGGCGCTGGCGATGCGGCATCGCAGACCGCGTGTGGCTGGCGCGATGCCTCGGAGGCTGCCGTGAAGTCGTTCGCCGCTCCCGGCCGTGGCGACGGCGTTGCATCAGCGCGGAGCGCTTGCGGCTCGCGCCGCCAGGCTGCTTCGAAGTCGCAAGCGAGTCGGTTCGTCTTCGCGCCACTTGGTGACGGCGCTGCAGCACGCCCGGCCTGTCGAGCCCGGGCGACCCCGGCGGGCACAGCGATGCGCCGACCCGCAGCCGCCCGCCACGAGTTCCCCCTTTCCATGGAAGTGACCGCATGCTGCTGATCGACCAGAACCTGCCGCCCAATCGCCCGCTGCCGCCGGGTCGCGCGACGGATGCCGGCGGAATCGGCGATCATCGCGCCATGGACAGCAGCGGCCAGGGCGTGGACCTGCACATCGAGGGCGTCGCCAAGCGCTATGGCGGCACGACCGCGCTCGACAGCGTCGACCTGCACATCGTCTCGGGCGAACTGGTGGCCCTGCTCGGGCCGTCGGGGTCGGGCAAGACCACGCTGCTGCGGGTGATCGCGGGCTTGCTGCCGGCCGACGGCGGCCGCGTGCGCTTCGGCGATACCGACGCCACCGAGCTGAGCCTGCGCGAGCGCAATGTGGGCTTCGTGTTCCAGCAGTACGCGCTGTTCCGCCACATGACCGTCGCCGAGAACATCGCCTTCGGCCTGCGCAGCCGGCCGCGCCGGCGCCGGCCCGATCGCGCCACGATCGCGCGGCGCGTGGACGAACTGCTCGCGCTGATCCAGCTGCCGGAACACGGTGCCCGCTATCCCGAGCAGCTGTCCGGCGGCCAGAAGCAGCGCGTCGCACTGGCGCGCGCCCTGGCGATCGACCCGACCGTGCTGCTGCTGGACGAACCATTCGGCGCGCTCGACGCGAAGGTGCGCATCGAACTGCGCCGCTGGCTGCGCCGGCTGCACGACCAGACCGGGCAGACCACCGTGTTCGTCACCCACGACCAGGACGAGGCGCTGGAACTGGCCGATCGCGTGGTGGTGCTGCGCGACGGGCGCATCGAGCAGGTCGGCACGCCGCGCGAGATCTACGACGCGCCGGCATCGTCCTATGTCTTCGACTTCATCGGTCGCGCCAGCGTGCTCGACGGCCGGGTCGAGGCCGGACGCTTCCACCCCGCCGGGCAGGCCGCGTCGATGGACGCGCCCGGCCGGGCGGACGGCCCGGCGCGCCTGTATCTGCGCCCGCACGACGCCACGCCGGTGGCGCAGGGCGGGGGACTGGAGGCGCGCGTCACGGCCGTCCACCACCACGCCGGTCGCATCACCCTCGAACTCGCCCTGGCAGGGCAGTCCGGCAGCCTCGAACTCGACCTGCCCGCCTCGCCTGGCGTGCAGGTGCCTGCCACCGGCGACACGCTCGGCGTGCGCCTGCAGCGCTACCGCGTCTACCCGGCCTGAATCGTGGGTGGCGACCCGGCCTAGGAGCGGCCGTAGACGTCGTCGTAGCGGACGATGTCGTCCTCGCCCAGGTAGCTGCCCGATTGCACCTCGATCAGCTCCAGCATCTCCGTGCCGGGATTTTCCAGCCGGTGCTTCGCGCCCAGCGGGATGTAGGTCGACTGGTTGGCGTACAGCTCGAACACATCGTTGTCCCGGGTGATGCGCGCGGTGCCGCGCACCACGATCCAGTGTTCGGCACGGTGCCGGTGGGACTGCAGCGACAGGCGGGCGCCCGGCTTGACCCGGATCCGCTTGACCTGGAAGCAGCCTTCCTCCTGGTCGATCGAATCGTAGCTGCCCCAGGGCCGATGCACTTCGCGATGCAGCACCGCATGGCTGCGCTGGCCGGCCTTGAGCTGCGCCACCACCTGCTTCACCTCCTGGACCCGATCCTTGCGCGCCACCAGCACCGCGTCGTCGGTCTCGACCACGACCAGGTCGTCGACGCCGACCAGGGCCACCAACCGACGCGCATAGGCATAGCTGTTGCGCGAATCGACCGCGATCACGTCGCCGTGGTGGGCGTTTCCCTGCTGGTCCTGTTCGCTCACTTCCCACAGCGCCGACCAGGAGCCGACGTCGTTCCAGCCGATGTCCACCGGCAGCACGCGTGCATCGGCGGTCTTCTCCATCACCGCGTAGTCGATGGAGTCGGACGGGCAGGCGGAGAACGCCTCGCGGTCGAGCCGGATGAAGTCGCCATCGCGCGCGGCACCGTCGAACGCCTGGCGCACCGCCGCCAGGATGTCCGGCCGGAACCGCTCGAGTTCGGCCAGGTAGCGCGAGGCCCGGAACAGGAACATCCCGCTGTTCCAGAAATAGCCGCCAGCGGCCAGGTAGGAGGCCGCGGTGCCGGCATCGGGCTTCTCGACGAAGCGCAGTACGCGCTGGATCTGTCCTTCCTCATACGACGCGCCCGCCCTCCCCGGCGCAGCGCCTGGAGCTTCGGACTGTCCTGCCCGGCCATCCACGGCCGGGCGCCCGGATGCACTGCCAGCAGGGCGTGCGCCTTCGCCCTGGATGTAGCCGAATCCGGTCTCGGGCGCCGAAGGCACGATGCCGAAGGTCACCAGCGCGCCGGCCTCGGCGGCGGGCACGGCCGCGCGCACCGCCTCCTGGAACCCGGCGTCGTCGCGCACCACATGGTCGGAAGGCAGCACCAGCAACAGCGGATCGTCCCCGTCCTGCATGGCCTGCAGCGCGGCTGCGGCGATGGCGGGCGCGGTGTTGCGGCCGACCGGCTCGAGCACGATGTCGGCGCGGGCGACGCCCAGCAACCGCAACTGCTCGGCCGCCAGGAAACGATGTTCCTCGTTGGCCACCACGATCGGAACCGAGGACGCCAGCGGTGCGACCCGGCGCCAGGTGTCCTGCAGCATGGTGTGCTCGCCGGCCAGGGCCAGGAACTGTTTGGGATAGGCCTCGCGCGACAGCGGCCACAGCCGGGTCCCCGAACCGCCCGACAACAACACCGGCTGCAGTTTCATGCCCACTCTCGCCCGGAAAAGCACGGCAGTTTACCCTTTGCCCCGCCGGCCCTCCCCGGCGGGAGAGATCATGGTTCAGCCGTACGCCCCCCAAGACCGCGACCAGCAGCGCCTCGACTGGCTCCGCACCACGCTCTCGGAGCCGGGCACCGGCCTGGAGCGTGCGTCGTTCGATGCGGATTTCCGCAGTTACTGGCGTACCACCGGGCGCGCGCCCAGCCTGATCCTGATGGATGCGCCGCCGGAGCTGATGGACGTGCGCCCGTGGCTGGCGATCGGACAGCTGTTGCAGGCCGGTGGCCTGCGCGTGCCCGCGGTGCTGGCGCAGGATCTGGAACAGGGCTTCCTGCTGCTCGAGGATCTGGGCGTGCAGACCTACCTGCATGCGATCGACGAAGCCAACGCCGACGCGATGTTCGAGCTGGCGATGTCGCGCCTGGTGGAGCTGCAGTCGATCGCGCCGCCCGCCGGACTGCCCGCCTACGACGAAGCGCTGCTCCTGCGCGAGCTGCGGCTGTTCGACGAGTGGTTTCTCGGCGTGCATCTCGGGGTCGCGCTGGACGACGACGAGCGCGACGCCCTGCACGAGGCCTACCGGGTCCTGATCGAATCGGCGCTGGCGCAGCCCCAGGTGCTGGTGCACCGCGACTACATGCCGCGCAATCTGATGCCCTGCGGCGGGGACGTCGCCATCCTCGATTTCCAGGATGCCGTGCTCGGCCCGATCGCCTACGATCCGGCCTGCCTGTTCAAGGATGCCTTCGTCAGCTGGCCGGAACCGCGCGTGTCCGGCTGGCACGCCCGGTACCATGCGCTCGCCGGCGCCGCCGGCCTGCCGGTGCCGCCGCTGGCGCAGTGGCGCATCGACCTGGACATGATCGGCGTGCATCGCCATCTCAAGGTGCTCGGCATCTTCGCGCGGCTCGAGCACCGCGACGGCAAGCCCAAGTACATCGCCGACGCGCCCCGCTTCATCGCCTATCTCGACGCCGTGCTGCCGCGGCATCCGCAGCTGGCCCCGCTCGCCCGCCTCATCGATGCGCGCGTGCGCCCGGCGATGGCGGCCGGCAGCGCAATCGCCATCGCCTGACCCGGCACGCGCATGAAGGCTCTGATCTTCGCCGCCGGGCTGGGCGAGCGCATGCGCCCGCTCACCGATTCCACGCCCAAGCCGCTGCTGCGCGCAGGCGGCAAGCCGCTGATCGCCTGGCATCTCGAACGCCTGGCCGCCATTGGCGTACGCGAGGTGGTGGTCAATACCTCGTGGCTGGCGTCGCAGTTCCCGGCCACGCTCGGCGATGGTGCGGCCTTCGGCCTGCGCATCGCCTATTCCGACGAAGGCCCGGTGCCGCTGGAGACCGGTGGCGGCATGCTGCAGGCGTTGACGCGCCTGGGCGAGGCGCCGTTCCTCGCGATCAACGGCGACATCTGGACCGACTTCGATTTCTCGCGGCTGCCCGCCGAACCGGCGGGCGATGTCCATCTGGTGATGGTGGACAACCCGCAGCACCACCCGCAGGGCGATTTCGCGCTGCAGCCAGACGGACGCCTGCACGACGCCGGTGACGCGCGCCTGACCTTCTCGGGCATCGGCGTCTACCGGCCGCGGCTGCTGCAGGGCTGGCGCGAGGTGATCGGGGACGCGCCCGGCGTCGACGCGGTCCCGCCGCGTTTCCGCATCGCGCCGCTGCTGCGCGCGGCCATGCGCCGTGGCGCCGCGACCGGCGAGCACCACGCCGGCGCGTGGACGGATGTCGGCACGCCCGAGCGCCTGCGCCAGCTGGATGACACGCTGGGCTGAGCGGGCGCGCACGCCTGCGGCGTGGAGCCGGCCGCTCCGGCGCGACGCGGTGGTGCGCGTCGTCGTGACCGCCGCCGCTCAGCCCTGGCCCGCGCCCAGCACCTCGCGCAGGAAGGGCACGGTGATGCGCCGCTTCGCGGCGAGCGATGCACGATCCAGACGATCGAGCGACGCGGTCAGCCCGGACAGGTCGCGGCCGGCATGGCGCAGCAGCCAGTCGATGGCCGCCCCATCCAGCTGCAGGCCGCGACGCTGCGCACGCAGCCGCAACACCTCGCCGCGGCCCCCATCGTCCAGCCGCTCGAGCATCAGCCGGGTGCACTGCGCCAGGCGCGACGCCAGGTCGGGCAGCGCCAGCGGCAGTGCGTCGGGCGTGGCGCGGGCGGTGTACAGCACGCGCCGGCCGGCGTCGTGCATGCGGTTGTGGAAGTGGAACAGGGCGACCTCGTCGTCGCGGTCGCCGGCAACCGCCTCCACGCCGTCCAGCGCCACCAGGTCGAGCGCATGCATCGACTCCAGGGCGTCGGCCACGCGCCCCGCGGCGCCCGCGAGCGGCAGGTAACCGGCGCGCGCACCCGCGGCATCGGCTTCGGCGCAGACGGCCAGCGCCAGATGGGTCTTGCCGGTGCCCGCCGGCCCCGCCAGCAGCAGCGCGCGATCCACGGCGGCGGCGCCCGCGAACGCACGCAGCTGGGCGGCCACGGCGGGATCGCGCGCGTGGAAGGTGTCCAGGCGCTGGTCGGGCGGATAGCGCAGCGCCAGCGGCAGCTGCGGCGGAGCGGCTGGCATGGTCACGGCTCAGGCGTCGCGGGGACCGCGATCGTCGGTGGCGCTGCCGATATCGTCCTCGAGCACGATGCCGCCCGGCGCGCGCTGTCCCTCCAGCACGATCCTGGGTCCGTCCCCCGCATACAGGCGGCTCTGCGTATAGCGTTCGTGCGCGAACCGCAGCAGCACGTTGCCGATCGCGGCCACCGGCAGCGCGATCAGCATGCCGACGAACCCGAACAGCTGGCCGCCGGCCATGATCGCGAAGATCACCGCCACCGGATGCAGGCCGATGCGGTCGCCGACGATGCGCGGGGTGAGGATGTAGCTCTCGATCAGCTGCCCGACCGTGAACACCACCCCCACCAGCACCAGCAGCTGCAGGTCGAAGCCCTGCGACTGCACCAGTGCGGCGAGAATCGCCAGCACGATGCCGGTGGCCGCGCCGAGGTAGGGCACGAAGCTGATCAGGCCCGCGACGATGCCGATCAGCAGGCCGAGATTGAGACCGATGAGCGACAGGCCGGCGGCGTAGATCGCCCCGAGCGCGATCATCACGATGAACTGCCCACGCAGGAATGCGCCCAGCACCTCGTCCGACTCGCGCGCCAGCCGCGACACGGTGCCGATGTGGTCGCGCGGGATCATCGCGGCCACCCGCTCGACCAGCAGGTCCCAGTCGCGCAGGAAGTAGAAGGTCAGGATCGGCAGCAGCACGATGTTGGCGATCCAGGCCAGGAACGCGAAACCCGAAGTGGAGATGTAGCCGAAGACGGTGGCGGCCACGCCGCCGGCCTGCGCCCAGTGCGAGCGCACCAGTTCGAACAGCCGCTGCGGGTCGAGCCAGGAGGTGATCTCGATGCCGGTGCGCGCCTCCACCCAGGGCAGCGCGGTCTCCATGAACCAGTCGCGGTACTGCGGCAACGCCTCGATCAGGGTCACCACCTGGCGCTCGACCATCGGCACCAGGATCAACACCACCAGCACCAGCAGCATCAGCATCAGCACGAAGACCAGGGTCACCGCCACCGGCCGCGAGCGGCCGGCGCGCTCGAGCCGGTCGACCAGCGGGTCGCCCAGCCAGCCCAGCAGCGCGGCCAGCACGAACGGGGTGAGGATCGGCCCCAGCAGTGCGATCAGCCAGAGCACTGCGAACCCGACCAGGCCCCATTGCAGGCGTCGCAGGAAACGCGCGATGTCGAGGGTCGCGGGAGTGTCGGCCATCGGTTCGGCTCCGTCGGTCAACGCAGCAGGTAGACCGGCGTGGCCAGCTCGTCGTCGCCCTCGACCTCGAGCAGCACCGACTCGTCGACCATGCGGCGGAAGCCCGCCATGCCGGTCAGCAGGTCGAGCTCGACCTCGAGGCGGTCGGCGCTGGCCTGCAGCGGCCGGATCGCGCGCACCACCGACATGCGCTGCAGCGCCGCCGACAGCCGCAGGTAGTCGCCACCGCCGCGCAGGCCGGTGAATACGATGCGCTGTGCGACCGGTTCGGCCGGGGCCGTGGTCTTGGCGTAGCGCGCGATCAGCGCGTCCGCGGCACCGTCCGCGCCAGTGGCCATGGCCCGGCGCGCGTCGCCGTCCGACTCCGACCAGCGCGACAGCACGCGACCGCTGTCGACGAAGATCCAGTCGGCCTTCCAGCCGCCGCCGTCGCGGTAGAGCTTGCCGATGAGCTGCATCGGCGGGTTGTAGCGTGCCGACAGGCGCGCGATGGCCGCGGTATCGCCGCGCCAGATCGCGGCGGCGGCGGCCTGTTCGGCGGCGCTGCCCGAGGGCAGGCCCAGCCGGTAGCCGCGCTCGATCGCGCGCTGCAGCAGCGGACGCGCGGCATTGCTCTGCTGCACGCCCACCAGGCGCGGGCCCTTGCCATCGTCGATCGCCAGCCAGATCACCGGCTTGGGCCGCGGCTGCGGCCAGACCGGCAGGCCGAGGGCCGCGGTCAGGCCATCGATCGCCTCCGGCACGAAGCGCACCACCAGCATGGTGCGGAAGTTGGGCGCGCCGGTCGGGCCGACGCTCTCGTCCTGGCGGTAGTCGAAGCCATCGACGTAATCGGCGGCGCGCCGCAGTTCCTGGGCGACGCCGGGTCGGCTGGCGATGCCGCGATCGCCGGACAGTTTGGCGAACACCTGCGCGAGCGCGCGCGCATAGCCCGCCGTGCGCTCGGCCTCGGCCTGGGTGCGCACCTGCACCTCGGCCTCGTACAGGCCCTCGGCCTCGGCGCGATCGCCTTCCACGCGCTGCGCGGCCGCCGGCACCGCCAGCAGCAGCGCCGCCAGGGCCCACCCGATCATCCAGGCACCACGTACAGCCAATCGCATCCGACGTCCTTCACCGCTCCGGTCGTGGCGAAATGGTGCCACAAAGCCCCCTGCCCGGCTCCCGCCGCAGGCCGGCGGCCGCCGGGCGAGGCGCGTGCGACTGCTAGAATCGCGGGCCGCCCGGCCCGAGCTCGCGCACCGTGACCACCCCTCCTTCCGCCCCCACCGGCCTGACCTACCGCGACGCCGGGGTCGACATCGATGCGGGCAACGAAGTCGTCGAACGCATCAAGCCGCTGGTCAAGCGCAGCTTCCGACCGGAGGTCATGGGCGGGCTGGGGGGCTTCGGCGCGCTGTTCGACCTGTCGGGCAAGTACCGCGAGCCGGTGCTGGTCTCGGGCACCGACGGGGTGGGCACCAAGCTCAAGCTGGCCCAGCAGCTCGGCCGCCACGACACGATCGGCATCGACCTGGTCGGGATGTGCGTGAACGACGTGCTGGTGCAGGGCGCCGAGCCGCTGTTCTTCCTCGACTACTTCGCCACCGGCAAGCTCGACGTGGAAACCACGGTGTCCGTGGTCGGGGGCATCGCCAAGGGTTGCGAACTGTCGGGCTGCGCCCTGATCGGCGGCGAAACGGCCGAAATGCCGGACATGTACCCTCCCGGCGAGTACGACCTGGCCGGCTTCTGCGTGGCCGCGGTGGAGAAGTCCGAGCTGCGCGACGGCGCCTCGGTGCGCGCGGGCGACGTGCTGATCGGCATCGCCTCGAGCGGGCCGCACTCCAATGGTTATTCGCTGATCCGCCGCATCTACGACCGCGCAGGGCGCCCGGACGCGCTGGACGTGGGTGGCGTCAGCCTGGCCGATGCGCTGATGGCGCCTACCCGGCTGTACGTCAAGCCGGTCCTGGAACTGCTGCGCGGCGCCTTCGGGCCGTCGATCCACGCCATGGCCCACATCACCGGCGGCGGCCTCACCGAGAACATCATCCGCGTGGTGCCCGACGGTCTGGGCCTGGAGATCGAAGCGTCCGCGTGGAACCTGCCGCCCGTCTTCGACTGGCTGCAGCGGGAGGGCAACGTCGCCCGCGAGGAGATGTGGCGCACGTTCAACTGCGGCATCGGCTTCGTGCTGCTGGCCGACCGCGATGCGGTGGCCGGCCTCGGCGGCGAACTGGCACGGCTGGGCCTGGCGCACTGGCGCATCGGCGAGGTCGTTGCCGCGCGCGACGACGGACGCGTCCGGATCGGCTGAGGCCGGCCGATGGTGCACGGGGCAGCGGACGGCGGCAGGCCGGCCGCCGACGATGGGGCTGCGCGGCCCGCACGGGCCGCTCCGCTGCGGCTGGCGGTGCTGGTGTCGGGCCGCGGCAGCAACCTGCAGGCGATCCTCGACGCCATCGCCCGCGGCGATCTGCGGGCCGAGGTGGTCGGCGTGCTGTCGGACCGGGCGTCCGCGCCCGCGCTGGCGCTGGCGCGTGCCGCCGGCGTGCCCGCCGCTTCGCTGTCTCCGCGCCGGTTCGCGTCGCGCGCGCAGTTCGACCAGGCGCTGTTCGAGGCCGTGGATGCGCATTCGCCCGACCTGATCGTCTGCGCCGGCTACATGCGCCTGATCGACGGCGCCGCGATCGCAGCGCGCGCCGGCCGCATCATCAACATCCACCCCTCGCTGCTGCCGGCGTTCAAGGGCCTGCATACGCACCGCCAGGCGCTGGCGGCCGGCGTCGACGTGCACGGCGCCAGCGTCCACTTCGTCACCGCCGACCTCGACGGTGGCCCGGTGATCGCGCAGGCCCCCGTGCCCGTCCTGGCCGGAGACGACGAGGCCGCGCTCGCGGCGCGGGTGCTGGCGCGCGAACATCCGCTGCTGGTGCAGACGCTGCGGCTGTTCGCCGATCGCGCCGTGATGCTGCGTGAAGACAGCATCCAGATCGCGGGTGAACGGCGCCCGCCGCTTCAGCTGTCAGCCAATAACCGCTTTGCATGATGTCGGGCCGATGCGCCTGACCTTTCCCATTGCCGCCCGCGTATTAGCCGCGACGCTCTGCGTGGCGGCGTGCTGTCCGCTGTACGCGGCCGCCGCCCCCATGCAGGACGCGGCCGCAGCCGCGGCCCCGGCAACCCCTGCGCTGCAGCCGTTCCTGGCCAGCTACGAGGCCTGGTACGGCGGCAAGCGTGCCGGCACCGCGACCATGCGCCTGACCCGGGACGACGCGGCGTCGCGCTGGCGGATCGACCTGGGCATCCGCGGCGATCGTGGCTTTGCCGGCATCCTGGGCCTGAACATCGAGCAGAGCACGGTATTCGACGAGGCCAACGCCATCTACCGGCCGCTGTCGCAGAGCACGGTGCGCAAGGCGCTGATGTTCAACCGTCGGATCACCGGCACCTACGACTGGCACAGCCAGAGCGCGCGCTGGACCGGCGACATCAAGAAGGAACGCCGCGAACCGCTGCCGATCCGCTACGGCGACATGAGCGGCCTGCTGATCAATCTGGCGGTGATCCGCGACGCCGAGCCGGGCCGGGAGCTGAACTACCGTTTCGTCGACGGCGGCCGTGCGCGCGACTACGCGTATCGCGTCGCGGACCAGACCGAGGCGGTCACCGTCTCCGAACTGAGCTACGAGGCGATGCGTGTGGAGCGCACCAACGGCGGCAACGACGAAACCGTCTTCTGGATCGCCGACGGCGTGCCGACACCCGTACGTATCCTGCAGCGTGAGGACGGCGAGGACGCCGTCGACCTGCGCCTGATCGAGTACCAGGAACTGCAATGAGGAAGACCATGACCATGTTCCGCCGCCCCCTCCGCGCCGCCGCGTTTGCCGTTGCGCTCGCCGCCTCCGCTGCAACCGCCGCTGCCTCCGCGGTCGAGCCGTTCAGCGCCGACTACAGCGCCAACTACATGGGCATGCAGGGCACCGGCCGCATGACCCTCGCCCCCGCCGGCGACGGCCGCTGGAAGTACAGCCTGGACGTGAATGGCGCGGGCGCGCGCATGTCGCAGAGCACCGTGTTCGAGGCGGATGGCGGGCAGTGGCGCCCGCTGTCGGGCAACGATTCGCAGGCTGGCGAATCGGGCCTGGCCGCCATGCTGGTGAAGAAGCGTTCGGTCAACGCAACCTACGACTGGAGCAGCGGCCGCGCCACCTGGGACGGGGACGTGAAGGAGGATCGGCGTGGCCCGGTGAAGCTGCAGCCGGGCGATGTGGACGGCATGCTGCTCAACCTCGCCCTGGTGCGCGACTTCAAGGCCGGCAAGGACCTGAGCTATCGCCTGGTCGAGGACGGCCGCGTGCGCCGTCGGGTGTTCGAACCCGCGGGCACCGAGCAGGTGACGGTGGGCGGCCAGAGCCACAAGGCCACCAAGGTGGCGTGGCGGGACGAGGACCGGAGCATCACGGCCTGGATCGTCGAGGATCTGCCCGTGCCCGCCCGCATCCTGCAGCAGCGCGACGGCCGCGACCATATCGACCTGCAGTTGAAGGCGGTGCGCTGAGGCTAGGAGATTCCGCGGGCCTTGGCAGATGCCTGGGCTCTGCGGCCTGGGGTCAGCTGACGATCTCCGGGGCCGGAACCGGGCGCAGCCCGCCTACCGAGCGTCGGCGGCGTCCGCGCCCGCCACTTCCACCCGGCACTCCACACGGAAGGGTGCCTGGCGATCGCGCAGCCGCGCGTAATGGCGGCAGGTGCGCTGGCCGTCCCGGGTCTCCTCGACGGCGATGATGGTGTAACCCTGCAGGATCTCGTCGCGGCTGACCGTGCCGTCGTCGTTCCAGTCCATCGCGCGCGGCTCGATGCCGCTGAATCCAGCCACGCCCATCGCCCGCAGTACGCCCATGGCCGCGAGCAGCAGCAGGATCGCCGCCAGCAGCGCCTTGCGTCGCGGCGAGAACCGGGTCCGGCCGCGCCTGCTCACGCGACCCGCCGGATCCGGGCACCGAGGCCCGACAGCTTGCGTTCGATGTGCTCGTAGCCGCGATCGAGGTGGTAGATGCGGTCGATCGTGGTCTCGCCCTCGGCCACCAGGCCGGCGAGGATCAGCGAGGCCGAGGCCCGCAGGTCGGTGGCCATCACCGGCGCGCCGCTGAGTCGTGGCACGCCGGCGACGGTGGCGCGATGGCCGTCCACGCGGATGTCGGCCCCCAGCCGCATCAGTTCGTTCACGTGCATGAAGCGGTTCTCGAAGATCCGCTCGTCGATCGTGCCCGTGCCCTCGGCGATGCTGTTCAGCGCCATGAACTGCGCCTGCATGTCGGTGGGAAAGCCGGGGTGCGGTTCGGTTACCAGGTCGACCGCGCGTGGCCGGCGGCCATGCATGTCCACGGTGATGCGGTCGCCCTCCACGCTCACCTCGGCGCCGGCCTCGCCGAGCTTGTGCAGCACCGCGCCCAGCGTGTCGGCGCGCGCATGCGTGGCGGTGACGCGGCCGCCGGTGATCGCGCCGGCCACCAGGAAGGTGCCGGTCTCGATGCGGTCGGCGATCACGTCGTGGCGCGCGCCATGCAGGCGATCGACGCCGTGCACGGTGATGCGCGAGGTGCCCGCGCCCTCGATGCGCGCGCCCATCGCAACCAGGCAGTCGGCCAGGTCGACGATCTCGGGCTCGCGCGCGGCGTTGTCGATGGTAGTGGTGCCCTCGGCCAGGGTGGCCGCCATCAGCACGTTCTCGGTGGCGCCGACGCTGACCATCTCGAAATCGACATGCCCGCCCTGCAGCCGGCCGGCACGGGCCTTGATGAAGCCGTGCTCGACCACGATTTCGGCGCCCAGCGCCTCCAGCGCCTTGATGTGCAGGTCGACCGGACGCGAGCCGATCGCGCAGCCGCCCGGCAGCGAGACTTCGGCCGCGCCATGGCGCGCCAGCAGCGGCCCCAGCACCAGCACCGAGGCGCGCATGGTGCGCACCAGCTCGTACGGCGCCAGGTGGCTGTCGACCGTGGACGGATCGACGCGGACGATGCCCGCGGCGATGTCGTGGCCGATCCCCGCGCCGAGCCCGCCCAGCAGGCGCGCGGTGGTGCGCACGTCGTGCAGGTGCGGCACGTTGGCGATCTCCACCGGCGCGTCGGCCAACAGGGTGGCGCACAGGATCGGCAGCACCGCGTTCTTGGCGCCGGAGATGCGCACTTCGCCCTCGAGCACGGCACCGCCGGAGACGATGATCTTGTCCATCAGGCGCGCGCCGCCTCGTCGGGGGTCAGGGTCTTCAGCGCGAGGGCGTGGATTTCCCCGCCCATGCGGTCGCCAAGGGTGGCGTAGACCATGCGGTGGCGGGCCAGCGGCAGCTTGCCGGCAAAGGCCTCGGAGACCACCAGCGCCTCGAAATGCACGCCGTCGTCGCCGTATACCTCGACGCGGGCACCGGGCAGGCCCTGCTGGATCAGATCGCGGATGAACTCGGGGGTCATGGGGTTCCTGCTGAAGCGCGCATGAGCCGGACGCCCGCGCCAGCCGCGTGGCGGACCTTTCGCGCCGGCGAGCGCCTAAAATGAACGGCTTAGGTTATCGGAAAGACCGGCCACCGGATATGGCGACATCCCCCGAACAGCCCACGGCATCCGTCGATTTCGCCGCCAGCGGCCGGCGCGTGTTCGCACTCGAGGCACGCGGCCTGGAAGCGGTCGCCGCGCGCGTCGATGGCGCCTTCTCCAGCGCCTGCGCCCTGATCCTGGGCGCATCGGGGCGGGTGGTCTGCACCGGCATGGGCAAGTCGGGACACGTGGCGCGCAAGATCGCCGCGACCTTGGCCTCGACCGGCACCCCCGCCTTCTACATGCACCCGGGCGAGGCCGGCCATGGCGACCTGGGCATGGTGACCGACGCGGACATCGTGCTGGCGGTGTCCTATTCGGGCGAGTCGGACGAGATCCTGATGCTGCTGCCGGCGCTCAAGCGCCAGGGGAACCGGCTGCTGGCGATGACCGGACGCCCCGGCTCGACCCTCGCCACCGCCGCCGACGTCCACTTGGACGTGAGCGTGCCGGAGGAAGCCTGCCCGCTGCACCTGGCACCGACCACCAGCACCACCGCGACCATGGCGATGGGCGACGCGCTGGCGGTCGCCCTGCTCGAGGCGCGCGGCTTCACCGCCGACGACTTCGCCCGCTCGCATCCGGCCGGCGCCCTGGGCCGGCGCCTGCTGCTGCACATCGGCGACGTGATGCATACCGGGCAGGACGTGCCGCGGGTGCCGGGCGACGCCTCGCTCGGCGACGCGCTGCTGGAGATGAGCCGCAAGCGGCTGGGCGTCACCGCGGTGGTCGATGGCGACGGCGTCCTGCTGGGCCTGTACACCGACGGCGACCTGCGCCGCACCCTGGGCGATCGCAGCGTCGACGTGCACGCCACGCCGATCTCCGAAGTGATGACCCGCGATCCGGTGACCATCGGCAGCGAGGCGCTCGCGGTCGAGGCGGCCCGGCTGATGGAGACGCGCAAGATCAACGCCCTGCTCGTCCTGGACGCGCAGCGGCGCGTGGTCGGCGCGCTCAACGTGCACGACCTGTTGCGCGCGCGCGTGGTCTGATCGTGGTTCCATGCGTTCGTGGCCGGTACAGGCCCGGACCGGCCTGCTGTCCCGGGCTCCACCCCTGACATCCGAGGTTAGACGTGCCGCACGACCGTCCCGAATATCCTGCCGAGCTGATCGAACGCGCCGCCCGCATCCGGCTGGCCTGCTTCGACGTGGACGGCACGCTGACCGACGGGCGGCTGTGGTTCGATGAGGACGGGCGCGAGTCCAAGGCCTTCAACGTGCTCGACGGCCAGGGCCTGGTCCAGCTGCGCAAGGCCGGCGTCAGGGTCGCCTTCGTCACCGCCCGCAACAGCCTGGTGGCGGCCAATCGCGCGCGTGAACTGGGCGCCGAGCCGCACGTGGACGTGCACGACAAGGTCGCCTGCGTCGAGGAGATCCGCACCCGGCTGGGGCTGGCGCGCGAGGAGGTCGCCTTCATGGGCGACGACCTGCCCGACCTGACCGTACTGCGCATCGCCGGCTTCGCGGTGGCCCCGGCCAGCGTCCACCACTGGATCCGCGACCAGGTGCACTGGGTCACGCCGTCGCGCGGCGGCGAGGGTGCCGCGCGCGAGCTGTGCGACCTGATCCTCCACGCCCAGGGCCGGGTCGCGGCGCTGCTCGAGGACCGCGAGGGATGAACTGGCGGCTGTGGCTCATCCTGGCCCTGCTTGCCGGCGCGCTGTTGAGCGGCTGGTTCGCCTGGCGCAACAACGACGCCGAAGGCCCGGCCGATGCGGGCGCGGGCCTGCGCTCGGACTACATCCTGCGCGACTTCGAGGTGGTGACCCTGGACAGCACCGGCCAGGAGTCGTTCTCGCTGCGCGCACCGGAACTGCACCAGACGCCCGGTGCGCGCACGCTCGAGCTGGCCACGCCGCTGTTCCTGATGCCCGACCAGCACGGCAGCCGCTGGGAGGTCCGTGCCCGGACCGGTTGGGTCAACGAGAAGAGCACCCTGATCCAGTTGCGCGGCGACGTCGTCGCCGACAGCCCGATGGGGGCCAGCCGCCCCACCGTGGTCCGGACCGAGCAGCTGGACGTGCATCCGGAAGAGAACCGGGCCACCTCCGAGGCCGTCGTGACCATCACCACCCCCGGCACTACAATGCGCGGTACCGGGATGGAGGCCGACCTGGCCAGCAAGCGCATCCAGCTCCTGTCCAAGGTGAGCCTGAACAATGACCCCACACGCCGCTAAGCTGGTCCTGGGCCTGGTCGCAGTCGCCTGCGCCGGCATCGCCCAGGGCAAGTCCTCCGACCGCCAGCAGACGATGCAGGTCCAGGCCAATCGCAGCGACTGCACGGTCACCGAATCCGGCCCCTGCGTGCTGACCGGCGCGGTCCACATCGTCCAGGGTTCGCTGGTGATCGACGCCGCGCGCGCCGACCTGCGCCAGGCCGACGGCGAGATCCGCGCCGCCAAGCTCACCGGCTCGCCGGTGCGGCTGAAGCAGGACATGGACAACGGCGGCACCATGAACGCCACTGCCGCCCAGGTCGACTACGACCTGCAGCAGGACACGGTGGTGTTCACCGGCGGCGCCAGCGTGCAGCAGCCAGGCCGCGGCAGCATCGCCGGCGAGCGCATCGTCTACAACATGCGCACCGGCCAGGTGCAGGGCGGCGGCGGCAGCGAGGGTGGCCGCGTGACCCTGCAGTTCGAGCCACGCAACCGCGCGCCCGCGGGCGAGGCGCCGTCCGGCCAGACCCGCGACGACGGGAACGACTGATGCTGGTCGCCGAGGGGCTGCGCAAGCGCTACCGCGACCGCGAGGTGGTCCGCGACTTCGGCCTGACCTTGGACGCCGGGGAGGTCGTGGGGCTGCTCGGGCCCAACGGCGCGGGCAAGACCACCTGCTTCTACATGATCGTGGGCCTGGTGCCGGCCGACGAGGGCCGGATCGTGCTGGACGGGCACGACATCACCGCCGAACCGATGCACCAGCGCGCGCGCCGCGGCGTGGGCTACCTGCCGCAGGAGCCTTCGGTGTTCCGCAAGCTCAGCGTGGCCGACAACATCATGCTGGTGCTGGAACTGCGCGAGGATCTCGACCGCGCCGGGCGCCGCAGCGAACTCGAGAGCCTGCTCGACGAACTGCAGATCACCCATGTGGCCGACCAGATCGGCGCCAGCCTGTCGGGTGGCGAGCGCCGCCGCGTCGAGATCGCGCGCGCGCTGGCCGCCCGCCCCCGCCTGATCCTGCTCGACGAGCCCTTCGCCGGCGTCGATCCGATCTCGGTCGGCGAGATCCAGCGCATCGTCGAACACCTCAAGGATCGCGGCATCGGCGTGCTGATCACCGACCACAACGTGCGCGAGACCTTGGGCATTTGCGACCGGGCGTATATCCTCAACGAAGGGGGTGTGCTCGCGCAGGGGGCTCCGGACATGCTCCTCGCCAATCCTGACGTGCGCCGGGTCTACCTCGGGGAATCCTTCCGGCTGTAGCCGCGCACGTCGTCCAGGGGATCCACGGACGATGAAGCCGCGCCTCCAGACATCGCTGGGCCAGCACCTGGTCCTGACGCCGCAGTTGCGCCAGGCGCTGCACCTGCTGCAGCTGCCGGTGATCGAGCTGGAGACCGAGATCGCCGCGGCGGTGGAAAGCAATCCGCTGCTGGACTGGGCCGAGGATGCGCCGCCGGCGTCCGCCGACAGCAAGGACGAGGCTCCCGAGCCCGCCGGCGCCGATGCCGCCGAGGCGGCCACCGACTGGGAATCCGGAGCCGACGACTGGCCCGACAGCGGTAGCTTCGAGCATGCCGCCGGCAGCGGGCGTGGCGGCGAGGACGACGAGGGCGACGCCGCCAGCCGCATGGCGCAGTCCGAGACCCTGCACGATCATCTCGCCTGGCAGCTGCACCTGAGCCACCTGTCGCCCCGCGACCTGCAGATCGGCGCGGCCCTGATCGACGCGATCGAGGACGATGGCTACCTGCGCGTACCGTTCAGCGAGGTCGCCGCGGCCCTGCATCCCGAACCCGCCCCGGGCGACGACGAGATCCTGGCCGTGCTCCGCCAGATCCAGCGCTTCGATCCGGTCGGGGTGGGCGCGCGCGACCTGGCCGAATGCCTGGCCATCCAGCTCGAGACCGTGGCTGCGGACACGCCCGGACGGGCGCTGGCGCTGCGCATCGCCACCACCCTGATCGACCGGCTGCCGCGCCTGGGCGTGCCGGGGATCAGCGAGCAGCTGGGCTGCGGCACCGCCGAAGCCGACACCGCGCTGGCGCTGCTGCGCTCGCTCGACCCGCGTCCGGGCTCGCAGATCGGCGATGTGCCTTCGGACAACTACGTGGTCCCGGACTGCGTGATCGTGCGCCGCAACGGCGTCTGGCTGGCGATGCTCGCCAAGGGCTCGCTGCCGCGGCTGACCATCCACCAGGCCTACGAGCGCATGATCCAGCATGCCAGCGGCGAGGATGCCGGCTACCTGCGCGGCCGCCTGCAGGAGGCGCGCTGGCTGCTCAAGAACCTCGAGGCCCGCGGCGAGACCCTGCTCAAGGTGGTGCGCTGCCTGATCCGGCAGCAGTCGGGCTTCCTGGAGTTCGGTGCGCGCGCGCTGCGGCCGCTCACCCTGCGTGCGGTCGCGGCCGAAATCGGCATGCACGAATCGACCGTCTCGCGCGCGGTGGCGCGCAAGTACGTGCACACCCCGCGCGGCACCATCGCCCTGCGCGACTTCTTCGCCTCGGGGATCGACACCGGCGGCGGCGGCGAGGCCTCGAGCGTGGCGATCCAGCAGATGATCCGCAGCCTGATCGAGGCCGAGGATCCGCGCAAGCCGCTGTCGGATGCGCGCCTGGCCGAGTCGCTCAAGGCCGCGGGCGTGCCGGTCGCGCGCCGCACGGTGGCCAAGTACCGCGAGGCCATGCACATCGGCGCATCGCACGAGCGCATCAGGATCAATTGAAGCGCGTCCCGGGTCCGCTGTCCATGATCCTGCCGGTCGCCGGACCCGGAACGCTGCGTTAACCTGTTCTCAACCCGCGGCAACCCGCTTTGGGCGATGCTGGGGTTCCCAGACAGGAGGTAGCCGATGCAGATCCAGACCTACGGCCATGACATCGAAGTGACCCCGGCCCTGCGCGAGTACGTGGAAACCAAGCTCGAACGGCTGGGACGCCACGTCGAGCGTCCTTTCGAGGTGCGCGTGCAGCTCTGCATGGACAAGCCCAACCACAAGGCCGAAGCCAACCTCACCCTGGCCGGCAAGGCGCTGCACGCCGACGCCAGCGCGGTGGACATGTACGCGGCCATCGACCTGCTGGCCGACAAGCTCGACCGGCTGCTGCTCAAGCACCACAAGAAGCAGACCGACCACCACCGCGGCGCCAGTGCCGCGCGCGACGGCAGCTTCGGCTGACCCCGGACCGCGACGCCGATGCCCTGGACCGACCTGCTCGACGCGGGGCGCATCGTGGTGCTGGAAGATCCCGGCACCCGGGCGCAGGTGCTCGATGCGGCCGCGAAGCTGCTGTCCGGCGGATCGCCGGCGCAGGCGCGCGAGCTGTCCGATGCACTGCAGCAGCGTGAGCAGCTGGCCAGCACGGCGATCGGGCACGGCGTCGCCATTCCGCACGCCCGCAGCGCGGGGTTCGAACCCCGCGGCGCCTTCCTGCGGCTGGGCAGGCCGGTCGACTTCGGCGCCCGCGACGGCGGGCCGGTCGATCTGGTGTTCGCGATGACCGCCAGCGACGACCGGCCCGAGCTGCATCTGGAACACCTGGCCGGGATCGCCGCCCGACTCTCGGATCCGGAGTTCCGCGACCGCCTGCGCGGCGCCCGCGACCTGCGGCAGCTGCGCCGCCTGCTGCTGCCCCCCACCGCCGCGGCCAACGCCGCCTGAGACCCCCAGTGAACCAGCGCCTCACCGCCGCAGAACTGTACGCGCAGCAGCACGACCGCCTGGGCCTGCGCTGGCTGGCCGGGCAGCCGGGCCAGGGGCGGGTCCTGGAGTCGGTGGAAACCAACGCGCGCCGGCCCTCGCTGGCCGGTTACCTCAACATCATCTATCCCAACAAGGTGCAGATCCTGGGCACCGAGGAGCTGGCCTGGCTGGACGGGCTGGACTCGCGCCTGCGCTGGGAGACCATCGAACGGGTGATGCAGTACCGTCCGCTGGCGCTGGTGATCAGCAAGAACCAGCCCTGCCCGGAGGACCTGCGCGAAGCCGCGGAGGAATCGCAGACCCCGTTGTGGATCTCGCCGCGCCGCGGCCATGAACTGCTCAATCATCTGCAGTACCACATGGCGCGCGCGCTGGCGCCGCGGGTGACGCTGCATGGCGTGTTCATGGAGGTCTATTCGATCGGCGTGCTGATCACCGGCGAATCGGGTTCTGGCAAGAGCGAGCTGGCGCTGGAGCTGATCACCCGCGGCCACCGGCTGGTGGCCGACGACGCGCCCGAGTTCACCCAGATCGCGCCGGACGTGCTCGACGGCACCTGCCCGGAACTGCTGCAGGACCTGCTGGAACTGCGCGGCCTGGGCGTGCTCAACATCCGCCAGATGTTCGGTGACACCGCGGTGAAGCGGAACAAGTACCTGCGCCTGATCGTGCACCTGAGCCGCCCCAACGCCGAGCCGCAGCCGCACGAGGACGGCATGGTACGCCTGACCGGCGACCTCGGCCTGCGCAAGGTGCTGGACCTGGACGTGCCGATGATCACGCTGCCGGTCATGCCCGGCCGCAACCTCGCGGTGCTGACCGAGGCGGCGACCCGCACCCACATCCTGCGCGCCAAGGGCATCGACCCGGCCGCCGCCTTCCTCGCGCGCCACTCGCACTTCCTGGAAAGCGGCGAGGAGCCTGCCCTGCCATGAGCACGCCCGCTCCACCGGGGGACGCCGAGGGCGGGCCCCAGCGCAGCGCCGCTTCGCTGCTGATCGTCACCGGCATGTCGGGCGGCGGCAAGTCGGTCGCGCTCAAGACCCTGGAGGACCTGGGTTTCTACTGCGTGGACAACCTGCCGGCCGAGCTGCTGCCGGAATTCGTGCGCGCCGCCGCCCATCCCGAACGCGCCGAGCAGAAGCTGGCGGTGGGCATCGACATGCGCAACCGCGGCGACCTGGGCAACCTGCCCGAGTGGCTGTCGGCGGTCGGGGCGATGGGGCTGGAGCCGCAGCTGGTGTTCTTCGACGCGGCCGATGCGGCGCTGCTGCGCCGTTACGCCGAGACCCGGCGCCGGCATCCGCTCACCCACCTCGGCCTCGCCCTGGCCGACGCGATCTCGCTCGAGCGCCAGGCGCTCAAGCCCCTGCGCTCGCTGGCCGACCTGGTGGTGGACACCGGCGAGCTCAACGTCCACCAGTTGCGCCACCGCGTGATCACCGAGCTGGGGCTGACCCAGGACTCGTCGCTGTCGCTGCTGTTCGAATCCTTCGCCTACCGGCGAGGGCTGCCGGCCGACGCCGACTTCGTGTTCGACGCCCGCAGCCTGCCCAATCCGCACTGGGAGCCGCGACTCAAGCCGCTGTCGGGCCGCGACCCGGAGGTGCGCGACTACTTCCTGGCCCAGCCGCAGATGGCCGAGTACCTGGCGCATGTGGCCGGTTTCCTCGACGTCTGGTTGCCGCGGATGCAGTCCAACACGCGCAGCTACGTCACCGTGGCGTTCGGCTGCAGCGGCGGGCGCCACCGCTCGGTGTACCTGGCCGAGGCGCTGGCCGAGCACGCGCGTACGCGCGGCTGGACCGACGTCGCCACCTTCCACCGGGAACTCGACTGAAGCGTCGCGGCAGCGCGCACGGGAGCGGCGCCCCGATGGCCGCGCGCCGCTATCGTGCGGTCACCGTCGTCTGCTAACGTTTGGCGATGGCAGTCGGCATTCTCCTCCTCACCCACTCGGGCATCGGCACCGCGCTGGTCGCGACGGTCGAAGCCATGCTGCGCGGCAACCTGCCGCTGCGCCTGGCCGCCTTCGAAGTTCCCTTCGATGCCGACCCGGATGCGCTGCTGCCGCAGGCGAGCGCGGCGATGCGCAGGGTGGATGGTGGCGACGGCGTGCTGATCCTCAGCGACCTCTACGGCGCCAGCCCCAGCAATCTCGCCGCGCAGCTGTCCAGACTGGGGACGCCGTCACGCCGCGTCTCCGCGCTCAGCTTGCCGATGCTGCTGCGGGTGATGAATTATGCTGAACTTCCCTTGGAGGACCTCCCCGCCGTCGCTGCCGCAGGCGCGCGCAACGGGGTGATCCTCGACGACGCCTGAGGCCGACGATGATCGAACGCGAACTGCTCATCGCCAACAAGCTCGGCCTGCACGCACGCGCCACGGCCAAGCTGGTTCAGGTGCTGTCGGGCTACCGCAGCAACGCCACGCTCACCGCGAAGGGCCGCGAGGTCAACGCCAAGAGCATCATGGGTGTGATGCTGCTGGCCGCCGCCCATGGCACCAAGGTGGTGCTGCGGCTCGACGGCGAGGACGAGGCCGACGCGATGGAATCGGCGGCAGCGCTGTTCGAACGGAAATTCGACGAGGCCGGATGAGTCCCTGCCCGCGCCCGCGCCGCCACCGGGGCGGCCTGCAGCAACGAGGAGCGGTATGCGCGGTGCGGTTCCACCCATGACGATCCTGCCGCTGGCGCCAAGGCGCGGCGCACGCGCGCGTCGCCGCGCCGGCGGCCACTGATGCGCCAGGTGCTCTCCGGCCATGGCGCGTCGCGCGGCAGCGCCCTCGGCCGCGCCCGCGTGCGCCAGCCGCATGCGCTGGAGGTGGCCGAAGAACACATCGCGCCAACCGCCGTCGCCGGTGAACTGCGCCGCCTGCATACCGCGATCGACGCGGTGCGGGTGGAAATGCGCAACATGCGCGAGCGCCTGCACGGCGCGCTGGCCCACGAGGTCGGCGAGTTCCTCGACTTGCACACCCTGCTGCTCGACGATCCCGAACTGCTGCAGGGGCTGGACGACCTGGTCGCCAAGGGCCTGTACGGCGCCGACTACGCGCTGCGCCTGCAGCGCGACCGGCTGGCGGCGGTGTTCGAGGCGATGGACGACGCCTATTTCCGCAGCCGCGTCGAGGACATCGACCACGTCATCGGTCGCGTGCACGCGATGCTGCACAAGCGCGAGGCCGACCTCAAGGGCGTGGCCGGCGAGATCCTGGTCGCCGACACCGTCGCCCCCGCGGAGCTGAGCCAGCTGCAGTCGCAAGGCGTGCTGGCGGTGGTCACCGCGGGCGGTAGTGCGCTGTCGCACAGCGCCATCCTGGCGCGCAGCCTGCACCTGCCGCTGGTGGTGGGCGTGCCGCAGGCGCTGCAGCAGGTCAACGACGGCGACGTGCTGCTGGTGGACGGCAGCAACGGCGCGATCGTCGTCGAACCCAGCGCCCTGGACCTGCGCGACTACCGCGCGCGCCTGCGCGAGGAGAAGCGCGAGCGCAAGCAGCTGCACCGGCTGCGGCGCGAGCCCTCGCGCACGGTGGACGGCGTGGACATCCGGCTGTGGGCCAATGCCGAATCGCGCGAGGACGTCACCGGCGCGCATGCGCTGGGGGCGGCCGGCGTGGGCCTGTACCGCACCGAGTTCCTGTTCCTGCAGCGCAGCGAGCTGCCCGACGAGGACGAGCAGTTCCGCGCCTATCGCGACGTGGCGCTGGCGATGACCGGCCGCACGGTGACCATCCGCACCATGGATATCGGCGCCGACAAGGCCGACCGCACCGGCCTGGCGCTGGCCGACGAGCCCAACCCGGCGCTGGGCGTGCGCGGCGTGCGCCTGTCGCTCTCGCGCACGCCCGTGTTCGAGACCCAGTTGCGCGCGATCCTGCGCGCCTCGGGTTATGGCCCGACCCGCATCCTGGTGCCGATGGTCAGCGGTCGCGAGGAGATGCTGGCGGTCGCCGGCACGATCCGGCGGGTTTCGCGCGAGCTGCGCGAAGAGGGCCACGAGATCGCCGAGCACGTGCCGCTGGGCGCGATGATCGAAGTGCCTGCGGCGGCGATCGCGTTGTCGTGCTTCATCGACACGGTCGACTTCGTCTCGATCGGCACCAACGACCTGACTCAGTACCTGCTGGCTGCCGACCGCGGCAACGATGCCCTGGGCGACCTCTATTCGCCGCTGCACCCGGCGATGCTCAAGCTGCTGCACGGCGTGATCCGCACGGCCAGGGCGCGCGGCAAGCCGGTGGCGGTGTGCGGCGAAATGGCCGGGGATCCTGCGCTGACGCCGCTGCTGCTGGCGCTTGGGCTGGAGGAGTTCAGCCTGCATCCGGCGACGCTGCTGGAGGTGCGGCGGGCGGTGCGTGCGCAGCGCCTGGGCGCGCTGCGCGCCTCGGCACCGGCGCTGCTGCGCTGCCGCGACCGCGATGCGATCCAGCGCTGGCTGGATAGGGCGCAGGCGGCGATCTGACCGGGCGCGGAGGCCTGGTTTCGCAATCGCTTCCGTATTCGTCCGTCGCTGGTGCGGCGCCCTGCCCCCCGGCGATGCAGTACGCGTCCACCTCGCCCAGTGCCGCTCCGCGCCACAGTCGTGCGTTCCGTTCGGGGACGCGAGACGCGCCCACGCAGACGCATGCGCGCCGCGCTCCGGGACCGGGCGACGGCCCTTGTCCGAGCACGGGGTGTGAAGTCCTTGCCGCGCGGGCGATAATGCGCGCATGAACGCCTGACCGGCCGCGTCTTCCCGCGCGGCACGCCCTCGCACCACCGGAGCCGCTGCGCATGGCTGAAGCCGTCCGCCACGACAAGACCGCGCGCCAGCTGCGCCTGCTGTCGGACGCGCTCGACAGCGGTCGCCTCGGCCCGGTGCGGCGCATGGTCCACACCCTGGCGCCAGCCGAGATCGGCAACCTGCTCGAATCGCTGCCGCCCGACAAGCGCATGATCGTCTGGGGCCTGGTCGATCCGGAGGACGACGGCGAGGTGCTGGTTCACGTCGGCGACGAGGTGCGCGAGAGCCTGATCGCGGACATGGACCAGGACGAACTGGTCGCCGCGGTCGAGGATCTCGATATCGACGACCTCGCCGACCTGGTGGAGGATCTGCCCGGCGCGGTGATCGACGAGCTGCTGCGCTCGATGGACCGCGACAACCGCGAGCGCCTCGAGCAGGTGCTGTCCTATCCCGAGGACACCGCCGGCCGCCTGATGAATCCCGAGGTGGTGACGGTGCGCGCCGACACCACGGTCGACGTGGTGCTGCGCTTCCTGCGCCTGCGCGGCGAGTTGCCCGAGCACACCGACCACCTGTACGTGGTCAACCGCCGCCACCAGCTGATCGGCTGGGTGGCGCTGCAGGATCTGGTCACCCGCGATCCGGGCACGCCGATCAACCAGCTGATCGACGACGAACTCGAGTCGCTGCACGTGGAGACCTCGGCCGAACAGGTCGCGCGCCAGTTCTCCGACAACGACTGGGTCTCGGCCCCGGTGGTCGACGACGGCAACGTGCTGCTGGGCCGCATCACCATCGACGACGTGGTGGACATCATCCGCGAGCAGGCCGAGCACCAGGCCCTGGGCGCGGCCGGCCTGGACGAGGACGAAGACCTGTTCTCGCCGATCCGGCGCGCGGTGCGCGGCCGCGTGGTGTGGCTGGGCATCAACCTGCTCACCGCGTTCCTGGCCGCCGCGGTGATCGGCCAGTTCGACGCCACCATCGAACAGGTCGTGGCGCTGGCGGTGCTGATGCCGATCGTCGCCGGCATCGGCGGCAACGCCGCGGTGCAGGTGCTGACCCTGATGGTGCGCGGCCTCGCGCTGGGCCAAGTCGGCAGCAGCAACGCGCGCATCCTGCTGTGGAAGGAACTGCGCGTGGCCTTGATCAACGGGCTGCTGATCGGCGCACTGGTGGGCGTGGTCGCGCTGCTGTGGTTCGGCTCGTGGCCGCTGTCGCTGGTGATCGGCGCCGCGCTGGTGATCAACTTCTGTTCGGCCGCGCTCGCCGGCGTGCTGCTGCCGCTGCTGCTCAAGCGCATGCGCATCGACCCGGCCGTGGCCGGGACCGTGGTGGTGACCGCAGTCACCGATGTGATGGGCTTCTTCAGCTTCCTCGGGCTGGCCACGGTTATCCTCCTGCACTGATCCGATCCTGGAGGGCGGCCATGCGCCTGCGCGGCCTTGGAGCGATCCTGCTGATGGCAATCCTGCTGGCCGGCTGCGCGAGTGGTGCGCAGCGCGCGGTACCGGGCCGGTTCGTCGAACGCGAGCTGTCGCTCGATGGCGCAGTGCATCGTTACCAGGTGTTCGTGCCGGCCAGGGCCACACGGGCCGGCAAGCCGCCGGTGGTGCTGTTCCTGCACGGCTCGGGCGAGCGCGGCGACGACAACCGCAGCCAGCTCGCGGTCGGCCTCGGACCGCACGTGCGCGCGCATGCCGCCGATTTTCCTGCCATCGTCGTGTTCCCGCAGGCGCCGGCGGAGAGCGAATGGCACGAGGTGGCGGACGTGGCCCTGGCCCAGCTCGACGCGGCCACGCGCGAGTTCGGCGGCGACCCCGACCGCACCTACCTCACCGGCCTGTCGATGGGCGGCTACGGCGTGTGGGAGCTGGCCCTGCAGCAGGGGTACCGCTTCGCCGCGCTGGTGCCGGTGTGCGGCGGCCTGGTACATCCGCGGCGCCCGTCGATGGCGGTCACCGCGCTTGCCGGCGAGGCGGATCCCTATGCCGCGGCGGCGCAGCGCCTGCGCGGCACGCCGGTCTGGATCTTCCATGGCGCGCGCGATGAATCGGTGCCGGCCGACTACTCGCGGCGGCTGCACGCCGCGCTGCAGGCGGCGGGCGCGCGCGACGCGCGCTACACCGAGTTCCCGGAAGCCGGCCACAACAGCTGGGACCCGGCCTACGCCACGCCCGAACTCTGGGACTGGCTGTTCGCGCAGCGCCAGGTCGACGCCTTCCGCCAGCAGTGAATCGGCGGTTCACGCCCGGCCGGCGACGATACGGCACCCCGTCGCGAAGGAGTCCGCAGATGCCCGCTCCGATGCCGCTGGTCCGCACCATGCTGGCGCTGATGCTCGCCTGCACCATGTCTGCCGCCGTAGCCGGCGAGACGGACGCCGCGTTCTACCAGCGCGCCCAGGTCGTCCATTACGCGGTGCGCGAAGCCCAGGCGCCGGGCCCGCGCCACGAGGAACTGCGACTGTGGGCGGATCGGGCCGGACACGTCCGCGTGCATTACGCCTGGGGACCGGAGCCGAAGGAACTGGCGCTGGCATTGGTCGGGCGCGGCGCCGACGGCGAGGGCTTCGCCCTGCGTTTCCCCAATGGCCTGGTGCTCGATGCGGTGCTGCAGGGGCAGGCGCTGCGCGTGCGCGATCGCAGCGGCGGCTACGACCAGGTCTTCGAATGGAAATACGAGGGCCCCGTCGATGGCCGCGGCACGGCCTGTACCGCCTGCGTGGACGAGGCCGACGCGGCTGCCTTCGTGCGCCGCCACTTCATCGGGCGTTAGCCGCCTTCAGCGCGGCGCCAGCAGCGTCTCCAGCACCGACATGCGCACCGCGACGCCGTTGGCGACCTGGCGCAGGATCAGCGACTGCGGACCATCGGCCACCGCGTCCGTGATTTCGACGCCGCGGTTGATCGGCCCGGGATGCAGCACCACCGCGTCCGGCGCCGCACGCGCCAGCCGCGCGGCGCTCAGGCCGTAGTCGCGGTGGTAGTCCTCCAGCGAGCCGACCAGGCCTTCCTCCATGCGCTCGCGCTGCAGCCGCAGCATCATCACCGCATCCACGCCATCGAGCGCGGCATCGAAGTCGTGCGTGACCTCGCAGCCGGCCAGGGTCGCCTCGTCCGGCAGCAGCGCGGCCGGGCCGCAGACGCGGATCGCGCCCGCACCGAGGGTGCGCAGCGCGTGCAGATCGGACCGGGCAACGCGCGAGTGCTTCACGTCGCCGACGATGAGGAAACGTCGCGCGCCGAAATCCGCACCCAGCGCCTGCCGCAGGGTCAGCATGTCGAGCAGGCCCTGGGTGGGATGCGCGCTGCGCCCGTCACCGGCGTTGACCAGGGCCGTGCCCGGGCGGGCCACGGCCGCCAGTTCCGCGACCGCACCGTCGCCGGAATGGCGCACGATGAAGCCGCGCACGCCCATCGCCTCGATGTTCTGCAAGGTGTCGCGCGCGGTCTCGCCCTTGGTTGTGGAGGAGGTGGCGGCATCGAAGCCGAGCACGTCCGCGCCCAGCCGCTGCGCGGCGCGCTGGAAGCTCAGGCGGGTGCGCGTGGACGGTTCGAAGAACAGGGTGCACACCGCGGTGCCGGCCAGCGCCTGGCGCGCGTCCGCGCCCTCGGCGAACGCCTGCGCACGGTCGAGCAGATCCTCCAGGGCCGGTCGCGGCAGGCCCTCGAGGGTCAGAAGATGGACGAGGCGGCCTGCTGCGTCGGTCTGTGCGGTCATGCCGTCATTGTCGGGGGAAGTGGGGGTCGGAGTCACTTCCGCATCGCGCAGGCAGGCGCTGGCGCCAACGCGGGCAGGGGTCGGTCCGCGGCGGGACGTCGCCGTCCCCGGCCCCGCGAATGGCACCGCAGCCAGCGCACGTCCGATGGCAGCCGCGGCCGGACCTCCCGCGGCCGTGGGGGCTACACCTCGGTCGCATCCCCGGGCGAGGCGAACCAGCGTTCGACGATCACCGCCGCAGCCACCGCATCCAGCGCCACCGCATCGCGCCGGCGGCGGCGTCCTGCGGCGCGGTCGACGGCAAAGCGCTGTGCGGCCTCGATCGAGCTGGCGCGCTCGTCCACCATCACCACCGGCAGCCCGTAGCGCGCCTTGAGCTCGACGGCGAAGGCGCGGGCACGCTCGCGGATCGGCTGGTCGCCTCCGTCGAGGGTCATGGGGTCGCCCACCACCAGGCCGTCGGGTCGCCACTCCTTCTGCACGCGGTCCACCGCCGCCCAGTCGATCTGGCCCCCGTGCACGTCGATCACCGCCAGCGCGCGCGCGCCATGGCCGAACGCGCTGCCGATCGCCACGCCGATCCGGCGCGCGCCCACGTCGAAGCCGAGCACCGTGCCGTCGGCGCGGATCGCACCGCTCATGCGTGCCCCACGTGTCCTGCCATGCGCATCATGTCCACGCCGATCTGTCCGGCGGCGGCCTGCCAGCGCTGCTCCAGCGGCAGGGTGAACAGGATCGCCGCCTGCGCGGGCGCGGTCAGCCAGCTGTTCTCCGCCAGTTCCTGCTCGAGCTGGCCCGCCCCCCAGCCGGCGCAGCCCAGCGCGATCACGGCGTGCTCGGGGCCTTCGCCCCTGGCGATCGCCTCGAGGATGTCGCGCGAGGTGGTCACCGCCAGGCCGTCGGCCACCGGCAGCGTGGACTCCCAGCCTCGACTGCCGTCGTGCAGCACGAACCCGCGCTCCGGGTGGACCGGCCCGCCCGCGAGCACGCGCTGCTCCAGCAGCGCGGGATCATCGGTCTCGATCCCCATCTGCCGCAGCACCTCGCCCAGGGTGTAGTCGGAGGCGCGATTGACCACCACGCCCATCGCCCCTTCCGCGTCGTGCTGGCAGACCAGGGTGACGCTGCGCGCGAAGTGCGGATCGGCGAGCGCCGGCAGCGCGATCAGCACCTGGTTGGCGAACGTGACGGTCGAGGAGGACATGCCTGCATTCTAGGCCGATCGCCGTGAGGATGCCCTCGCGCGAGCGCGCGCCGGGCCCGGCGGCAGGAGCGCCGGCGTGCCGTTCAGCCCATGCCGAACTGCTGTTCGTGCGGAGTGGCCAGGCGCACGTCGAGCACCTCGACCCGCGCTTCGACGGTGCGCCCTGCCAGCGGATGGTTGCCGTCGACGGTGACGCTGTCGCCGTCGATCGCGACCACCACCACCTCCAGCGGGCCCTTGGCCGTCTGCGCCTGCAGCTTGGTGCCTACCCGCACCTCGCCGGTCGCCTGCAGGCGGGCCAGCGGCAGCGTCTGGACCAGCGCCTCGTGGCGCGGCCCGAAGCCGGCCTCCGGCGGAATGGTCACGTTGAACGCATCGCCGGACGAGCGGCCGGCCAGCGCCTGCTCCAGGCCGGGCATGATGCTGCCGGTGCCGTGCATGTACACCAGCGGATCGTGCTCGCGCGTGCTGGTGATCGGCTGGCCGTGCTCGTCGTGCAGACTGAAATGGACGGTGGCGATGCGGCGGTCGGCGATATCCATGGGGCCCTTCCTGGGGGGAGGGCCCCATGGTCGCGCGGCCGCGCGCAGCCGGGCAACCCCGGCACAACCCCCGGTGCCATGGCCGGCTATGCTGTCGCCATGTCCCGCTACTGCGACATCGCCCCCGGCCACCCGCTCCACGGCCCCTACCACGACAGCGAATACGGCTTTCCGCAGCGCGATGAATCCGGGCTGTTCGAACGCCTGCTGCTGGAGATCAACCAGGCCGGACTGAGCTGGGAAACGATCCTGAAGAAGCGCGAAGGCTTCCGCCGCGCCTATCACGGCTTCGACGTCGACGCCGTGGCCGGCTACGACGAGGCCGACCGCCAGCGCCTGCTCGCCGATCCGGCCATCATCCGCAACCGGCTCAAGATCGACGCAGCGATCCACAACGCCAGGGTGGTGCAGGGCCTGCGCGATTCGCATGGCGGCTTCGCCGCCTGGCTCGATGCGCATGCCCACGAGGCCGACGGCGCACCGCGCGAGAAGACGGCATGGGTGAAGCTGTTCAAGCGGACCTTCCGCTTCACCGGCGGCGAGATCACCGGCGAGTTTCTGATGAGCCTGGGCTACCTGCCCGGCGCGCACCGCCCGGACTGTCCGGTGATGCAGCGGATCGCGCTCGCGCGCCGCGCGGCAGGCCCATCCACTACAGGGACGCGGGCTCCCGCACGCTAGCGGCAGGCCCAGGCGCAGCGCGGCCTCAGGCGGGTGCAGCAGCAGGCGCCGTCGCGCGCAGCCACGGAGCAGGTCGACCTCGGTCGATCGCAGCGTCGCATCGCCCGCCGAAGCGACCGTCTCATGGTCCACCCCACAAACGGAACGGGCCGCTCGCGCGGCCCGTCCATTCGGTCCAGCGACCGCAGGCCTCAGCCCTTGACCGCTTCCTGGTAACGGCGCTCGACCTCGTTCCAGTCGATGACGTTGTAGAACGCGCCGATGTAGTCCGGGCGGCGGTTCTGGTACTTCAGGTAGTAGGCGTGTTCCCACACGTCCAGGCCCAGCACCGGGGTGTTGCCCGAGCCGACACCCTTCATGAGCGGATTGTCCTGGTTGGCGCTGCTCTCGACCGCGAGCTTGCCGGACTTGTCCACGCTCAGCCAGGCCCAGCCGGAGCCGAAGCGGGTCAGCGCAGCCTTGGTGAAAGCGTCCTTGAACGCGTCGAAGCCGCCGAGGTCGCTGTCGATGCGCTTGGCCACTTCGCCCACCGGGTTGCCGCCGCCCTTGGGCGACATCACCGTCCAGAACAACGAGTGGTTGGCATGGCCGCCGGCGTTGTTGCGCAGCGGGCCGCGCTTGTCCTCGGGCAGCGCGTCGAGATTGGCGATGATCTCTTCGGCCGACTTGTCGGCCCATTCGGTGCCTTCCAGCGCCGCATTGGCGTTGTTGATATAGGTCTGGTGGTGCTTGGTGTGATGGATTTCCATCGTCTGCGCGTCGATGTGCGGCTCGAGCGCGTCGTAGGCGTACGGCAGCTGGGGAAGGGTGAAGGCCACGGCGATCTCCATTCGGGTCGGGGTCGTCCATTGTGCCGCGCTGCCGGTCAAAACTCGATGGCCCGCGGCGCGATGCTGCTTTCCGTCGCAACCATGGCAGGGTGGCGCGCGGCTACACTGTGGCCATGCCCTTCCTCGAACTGACCCTGCGCTGCCGCGAGTCCGAGCAGCCCCGCTACGAACACGCGCTGGACGACGTCGGCGCGCTGGCCGTCACCATGCTCGATGCGGACGCGGAAACGCCGGAGGAACAGGCCATCCTCGAACCCGGCGTGGGCGAGACGCCGCTGTGGGACGAGATCTCGCTGAGCGCGCTGTTCCCGCAAGATGCGGACGCCCTGCTCCTGCTCGCGGCACTGGAAGCCTTCGACCCCGGCCTGGACTGGAGCGGCGCGAGCTTCCGGCGGGTGGAGGACCAGGACTGGGAGCGGGCCTGGATGGACCAGTACGCGCCGCTGCGGTTCGGCGCGCGCACCTTCATCGTGCCCTGGAACCACGAGCTCCCGGACGAGGCCCGCGCCGACGATGCCGCGGTGGTGCGGCTGGACCCGGGCCTGGCCTTCGGTTCGGGCACCCATCCGACCACCTCGCTGTGCCTGCAGTGGCTCGACGCACTGGCGGCGCAGGGGCGGCTGGACGGACAAACCGTGCTCGACTTCGGCTGCGGCAGCGGCATCCTCGCGCTGGCTGCGCTCAAGCTCGGCGCGGCACGCGCAGTGGGCGTCGACAACGATCCGCAGGCCCTGCTCGCCAGCCGCGACAATGCGCTGCGCAACCAGGTCGACCACGCGCTGGCGGTGTACGAGCCGGCCGACGCGCCGCAGACGGCGTATCCGGTGGTGGTGGCCAACATCCTGGCGTCCGCACTCGACGCGCTCGCGCCCGAACTCGCAGCGCGTACCGCACCGGGCGGGCGCATCGCCCTGTCGGGCATTCTGGATGGCCAGCAGGACGCGCTGCTTGCGCGCTTCGATGCCTGGTTCGACGCGCTGGCCGTGGCCCGGGAAGGGGACTGGATCCGCATCGACGGCATCCGCCGGTGACGCCCGCCGCGGACCACGCCTGCGTGGTTGAATAGCGGCATGTTCATCAACTGCCGGCACTGCCACGCGCTGGTGGCGACCGACCCCGCCACGGACCTGCCGCCGGAGCGCTGCCCGCGCTGCGCCGGGCCGCTGCGCCGGCCGGCAGGCGCGGCAGCGGAGGCTCCGCCCGCGGTCGCGCCACCGCCCGTAGAGGTCGGCATGCACGCGACCGCGCCGCCCGAAGGCGGGCAGGCCGGGGACGCCGGTCACCTGCGGATGCCGGCCGCTCCGGCGCCGGTTGCGGCACCGGCACCGATCGCCCCAGCGACACTGGCCCCGGCTCCGACGACCGCGGAGTCCGTCCGGCCTGCCGAACCCGGGCTGGCGACCCCGGCGGCGCCAGGCGTGGAAGTCGTCTCGCCGCGGGTCCCGCCGCTCCGCCTGCGGGCGTCGGGCGGCGCTGCCGGCACCGACCGCGGCGCGCTGGAAACGACTGCCCCAGGCTTGTCGGCGGACACGCCCGTCGCCGCGCCTGCGCCCGATGCGCCCGGCACGGGCGCGACCGGGCCGGCAACATCCGCATCCCACCCGCCGGCACCCGCCACGCCGGACGCCATCGCGTCGTCCCCCTCTCCAGTACCTGCGACCGCACCGTCCGGCACCCTGACCCCGCCCCCCACGGAGATTCCGCCACCACCCGCGGGCACGCCTGCCGGCAGCGCGGAAGCGGCACCCTCGCCGGACTTCATCGGCGGTCGCCGTCGGCGCGCGTCCGCCGGGACGCAAGCCTGGCGGCAGCCGGCCGCGGTCGCCGGCCTGCTGGTCCTGCTCGCCCTGCAGATCCTGCTGGCCGACCGCAACCGCCTGGCTGCGGACCCGCAGTGGCGTCCACTGGTGGTCGGCGCCTGCGCCGTGCTGGGCTGCAGCCTGCCGCCCTGGCACGAACCCGAAGCCTTCAGCCTGCTCCGCCGCGACGTGCGCCCGCATCCGCAGCGTGCCGGCGCCCTGCGCGCAAGCGCCTCGTTCCGCAACGATGCGCGCTGGCCGCAGGCCTGGCCGCAGCTGCTGCTCACGCTGTCGGATGTCGACGGCCAAGCAGTGGCGGCGCGCGCATTCGGCCCCGACGAGTACCTCGGTGGCGCGCCGGACAGTCCACTGGTCGCGGCGGGACAGTCGGTGGACATCGCGCTGGACATCCATGAGCCCGCCGCGCACACGGTGTCTTTCGCCTGGGAGCTGCGTTAGACCATCGTTGCGGACGTTCGCATTGTCGACTGCGACCGCGAGGCGCTAGACTCGATCACCCCGCGATGACCGCCGCTCCCGTGCGCCGCGTCGCCAGGTCGCACCGAGCGCTCGATTGAACACCGCAGAACACACCGACCCCGCCATCCGCAGCGCGCCGCGTGCGCCGCTGCGCGAACACGTCGCCAATTCGGTGCGACGCTACCTGGGCGATCTCAACGGCAGCGACGCCGACAACCTCTACCAGATCGCGCTGCGCGAACTGGAGATCCCGCTGTTCCTCGAGGTCCTCGAACACTGCGACGGCAACCAGAGCCGTGCCGCCACCATGCTCGGCATCCATCGCGCAACGTTGCGCAAGAAACTGCGCGAGTACGGGATCGGCTGATCGGCCGCGTGGCGCACGGCTGGCTATAATTCCGCCTCTTTGCCGCACTGCGCCCCCCGATGACCCACGACCTCCTGCCCCTGCGCCGGGCATTGCTGTCCGTGTCCGACAAGACCGGGCTGATCGAACTCGCCTCCGCGCTGTCCGCGCGCGGCGTGGAACTGCTGTCCACCGGCGGTACCGCGAAAGCGATCCGCGACGCAGGCTTGCCGGTGAAGGACGTCAGCGAGGCCACCGGTTTTCCGGAAATGATGGATGGCCGGGTCAAGACGCTGCACCCCGTGGTCCATGGCGGCCTGCTCGGACGCGCCGGCACCGACGATGCGGTGATGGCCGAGCACGGCATCGCGCCGATCGACCTGCTGGTGCTCAACCTGTATCCGTTCGAATCGGTCACCGCGAAGGCCGACTGCACGCTGGCCGACGCGGTGGAGAACATCGACATCGGCGGCCCGGCGATGCTGCGTTCGGCGGCGAAGAACTTCGCGCGCGTGGCGGTGGCCACTTCGCCCGACCAGTACGCCGGCCTGCTCGAGGAACTGGCGCGCAACGACGGCGCGCTCCCGGCGGCCACCCGTTTCGCGCTGTCGGTGGCCGCGTTCAACCGCGTGGCCCAGTACGACGCGGCGATCAGCAACTACCTCTCGTCCATCGTCGACAACGCGTCCGACGTGCCGGAGCGCGCGCCATTCTCCGCGCAGGCCAACGGCAGCTTCGTCAAGGTGATGGACCTGCGCTACGGCGAGAACCCGCACCAGCAGGCGGCGTTCTACCGCGACCTTCACCCTGCCCCCGGCTCGCTGGCCACGTTCGAGCAGCTGCAGGGCAAGGAGCTGAGCTACAACAACATCGCCGACAGCGACGCGGCCTGGGAATGCGTGCGCCAGTTCGACGCGCCGGCCTGCGTGATCGTCAAGCATGCCAACCCCTGCGGCGTGGCCGTGGGCGCGGCCTGCGGCGAGGCCTACGAACAGGCCTACGCCACCGATCCCACCAGCGCATTCGGCGGCATCATCGCCTTCAATCGCAGCCTCGATGCCGCCACGGCCAAGGTCATCCTCGACCGACAGTTCGTGGAAGTGCTGCTGGCGCCCGACTACGAGGACGGCGCGCTCGAATATGCGAGGAAGAAGGCCAACGTGCGCGTGCTGCGCATTCCGATGGCGCCGGCTTCGCCGGGGTTCATCGACACCAAGCGCGTGGGCTCCGGGCTGCTGCTGCAGACTGCCGACGACCGCGTGGTGACGCGGGACGAGCTGAAGGTGGTGACCAGGCTCGCGCCCACCGATTCCCAGTTCGCCGACCTGCTGTTCGCCTGGAAGGTGGCCAAGTTCGTGAAGTCCAACGCCATCGTCTACGCGAAGGATTACCGCACCATCGGCGTCGGCGCCGGCCAGATGAGCCGCGTGTACTCGGCGCGCATCGCCGGGATCAAGGCGGTCGATGCCGGCCTCACGGTGCCCGGCTCGGTGATGGCCTCCGATGCCTTCTTCCCGTTCCGCGACGGCATCGATGCCGCGGCCGAAGCCGGCATCAAGGCGGTGATCCAGCCCGGCGGCTCGATGCGCGACGCCGAGGTGATCGCCGCGGCCGACGAGCACGGCATCGCCATGGTGTTCACCGGCGTGCGCCACTTCCGCCACTGACCGTGGATTCCGCGATCCAGCTGCGCGACGCCGGACACGCGGATCTGCAGCGGATCCTCGCGCTCAACCGGCGCGAGCAGCAGCACACCAGCGCGCTGGAGCTGTCGCGACTGGAACAGCTGCATGCGCTCGCCTGGCACCACCGCGTCGCGGTGGCGGACGGCGAGGTCGTGGCCTTCCTGCTCGCCATGCGCGACGGCGCGGCCTACGACGGCGAGAATTTCGCCTGGTTCGCGGCACGCTGGCGCAACTTCGCCTACATCGATCGCATCGTGGTCGACCCCGGCCACGGCGGCCGCGGCATCGCCCGCCGGCTGTACGAGGAGCTGTTCGCGCTGGCGCGGCAGCAGGGCCTGGACCTGGTGGCCTGCGAGTACAACATCAAGCCGCCCAATCCCGCGTCCCGGGCCTTCCACCAGCGGCTGGGCTTCTCCGAAGCCGGGCGCCAGTACGTCGCCGACGGCAGCAAGCAGGTGTCGATGCAGACGCGTACGCTGACCGGCGATGCGGCCGGCCCGAGCCCCATTCCACCCTTGGAGTCCTGAATGAAAATCATGGTCATCGGTTCCGGCGGTCGCGAGCACGCCCTGGCGTGGAAGCTGGCACAGTCGCCGCGCGTGTCGGAAGTGATCGTCGCGCCGGGCAACGCCGGCACCGCGCACGAACCGCGCTGCCGCAACGCCGCGGCCAAGGTCGGCGACCTCGACGGCCTGCTGCAGCTGGCCATCGATGAAGACGTGGCGCTGACCGTGGTCGGGCCCGAGGTGCCGCTGGTGGCCGGCGTGGTCGACCGCTTCCGCGAAGCCGGCCTGCGCATCTTCGGGCCGACGGCCGCCGCCGCGCAGCTGGAGGGCAGCAAGGCCTTCGCCAAGGACTTCCTCGCCCGGCACGGCATTCCCACAGCGTTCTACGCGGTCCATACCGAGATCGAACCGGCGCTGGCCTACGTCCGCGAGAAGGGCGCGCCGATCGTGGTCAAGGCCGACGGCCTGGCCGCGGGCAAGGGCGTGATCGTGGCAATGACGCTGGACGAAGCCGAGGCCGCCGTGCGCGACATGCTCTCGGGCAACGCCTTCGGCGATGCCGGGGCACGGGTGGTGATCGAGGAATTCCTCGACGGCGAGGAAGCGAGCTTCATCTCCATGGTCGATGGTCGTACGGCGCTGCCGATGGCCACCAGCCAGGACCACAAGCGGGTGGGCGATGGCGACACCGGCCCCAACACCGGCGGCATGGGCGCGTATTCGCCGGCGCCGGTGGTCACGCCCGAAGTGCATGCGCGGGTGATGCGGGAGATCGTCGAGCCCACCGTGGCCGGCATGGCTGCCGACGGCGCGCCGTTCACCGGCTTCCTCTACGCCGGCCTGATGATCGACGCCAGCGGCGCGCCGAAGGTGATCGAGTTCAACGTCCGCTTCGGCGATCCGGAGACCCAGCCGGTGATGCTGCGCCTGCAGTCCGATCTCGTGGACCTGGTCGAGGCTGCGCTCGACGGTCGGCTGGACGAGGCCGAGGCGATCTGGGATCCGCGACCCTCGCTGGGCGTGGTGATGGCCGCCCGGCCCTATCCGGACACGCCGGTCACCGGCGATGTCATCGACGGGCTGGATGCGGTGCCCGTGCAGGCCAAGGTGTTCCACGCCGGCACCGCGCTCGACGCGCAGGGCCGCGTGCTCAGCGCCGGCGGCCGCGTGCTGTGCGTGGCGGCGCTGGGCGATTCGGTGGGCGATGCGCAACGCAACGCCTACGCCGGCGTCGACGCGATCGCGTGGGCGAACGAATTCCATCGCAGCGACATCGGCTGGCGTGCGATCGCGCGCGAGCGCGGCGAAGGCTGAGCGGCTGCCCGGGTCCGGCCGCGCGTCACAGCGCCACGCCTGACCGCGGTCGCGCTTACACGCGACCGCGTTGACCGGATTCAACGCGTTGCCGCGCGTGCTCCGCTGCACGAGCGCCGGCATCGCTGTCGGCGCCGGCAGAACCATCGTCATCCTCGCGAAAGCGGGGATGATGGCCTTCGCAGCCGTCCTGGATCTCCGTATCCGCCGGGATGACTCGATCTGCGCGCGCAGCTGCGTGCTCGTTTCCCCGGATGCCCGCATGCGCGGAGCTAGCCGGCTGGGCGCCATAGGAGCGCGCGACCGGCCCTCTGGATCCCCGCCTCCGCGGGAATGACGGCCTTGCTGGATCGAAAAAGGACGCGCCGCCAGCCGCGAGTACTCCGGCGCGCTTACTCCGCAGTCCCCTCGCCCATCACCAGCGTCCGACCCAACCCATGCGGCGCGCTGCGCAGGTACTGCGGCGGCGCGACGGCCTGCGCGCCCAGCGCCGCTGCCGCGTGCCACGGCCAGCGCGGGTCGTAGAGCATGCCGCGCGCCAGCGCCACCGCATCGGCCTTGCCTTCGGCCAGGATCGCCTCGGCCTGCTGCGGCTGCGTGATCAGCCCGACCGCGATCACCGGCATCTCCACCTCGCGCCGGATCGCCTCCGCGAACGGCACCTGGTAGCCCGGCCCCAGCGCGATCTTCTGCGCCGGATGCAGGCCGCCGCTGGACACATCGATGAAGTGGCAGCCGCGCGCATCCAGCGCGCGCGCCAGGACGAGGCTCTGCTCCAGATCCCAGCCGCCGTTCACCCAGTCTGTGGCCGAGATGCGGATCCCCAGCGCGATCGACGCAGGCAGCTCGGCCGCGACCGCGTCGAACACGCGCAGCACCAGCCGCATGCGGTTCTCGAGGCTGCCGCCATATTCGTCGCTGCGCTGGTTGGACAAGGGCGAGAGGAACTGGTGCAGCAGATAGCCGTGCGCAGCATGGAGCTCCACCAGGCCCAGGCCCAGGCGCGCGGCACGCCGGGCGCTGTCGACGAAGCGCTGCACGATGGCGTCGATGCCGGCCGCATCCAGGGCTTCGGGCTGCGGACCGCCGTCGGCATAGGGCAGCGCCGAGGGCGCCAGCGTCTGCCAGCCGCGCGGCTGCGCTGGCGCGATCGCGGCGCCGCCGTGTTCCCAGGGACGATGGGTCGAGGCCTTGCGCCCTGCGTGCGCCAACTGCAAGCCGATGCGCGCCGGCGACCAGCGCCGCACGGTTGCCAGCGCGGCGGCAAAGGCCTGTTCGGTGGCCTCGTCCCAGAGCCCGAGGTCGGCCCAGCTGATGCGCCCGCGTGGCTCCACCGCGGTCGCCTCCACCATCACCAGGCCCGCGCCCGACAGCGCCAGGTTCGCCCAGTGCTGGACGTGCCAGTCGCTGGCGCGGCCTTCGTCGGCCGAGTACTGGCACATCGGCGCGACCACGATCCGGTTGGGCAGGTGCAGTGGGCCGAGGTCGATCGGCGAGAACAGCAGGCTCATTGCAGCGGGTTGCTCCAGGAAAGGCTAGATATGGAACCGGCCGGAGGTCGTCGTTCCCGCGGGAACCCACGCATCCGCCTCGCAAGACCGGTCCGCAGCCGTCGGGGCGGCGGGCCGGCGACTTGGGCTCAGACGTTGGCGTCTTCGGGCGGCAGCTCGGTGGCGATCGGGGCGGCGCCCTCGCCGTTCGCCGACGGGGGCGGGCACTGCGCATCCAGCGAGTAGGCCGTCATCGACAGCGAGCCGTAGGCATAGCCCTCAACCAGCGTCGCGGTGGGCCGCTGCGCCGCCGCGGCGAGGCCGGCGAGGTAGAGCAGCGGCAGGAAATGATCGGTGATCGGCACCGCCATGCGGTAGTCCGGATGCGCGGCCAGCGACGGGACCTCGTGCGGCGCCTCGCTCATCAGCTGCCGTGCGCGCTCGTCGAAGCGATGCGCCCAGTCGAAACCGGCGTCGTCCTGCGTCCAGTCGATCGCGCGCAGGTTGTGCACCACGTTGCCGCTGGCCACCACCAGGATGCCGCTCTCGCGCAGCCTGGCCAGCTTCGCGCCCAGCGCCAGGTGCCAGTCCAGCGGCTTGCGCGTATCGAGCGACAGCTGCACCACCGGGATGTCGGCATCGGGGAAGGCGTGCACCAGCACCGACCAGGTGCCGTGGTCCAGGCCCCAGCTGTCGGCATCCGCGCCCACCCGGTCGGGATGGGCGAGATCGGCCACCTCTTCGACCAGCCCGGGCAGGCCCGGCGCCGGATACTGCACGTCGAACAGCGGTTGCGGAAACCCGAAGAAGTCGTGGATGGTGCGCGGCCGCGGCATCGCGGTGACCGCCAGCATCGGCACGTACCAGTGCGCCGAGACCGCCAGGATCGCGCGCGGGCGCGGCACCGAGGCACCGAACGCCCGCCAGGCCTCGGTGTAGCGGTTGCGCTCGAGTGCGTTCATCGGGCTGCCGTGGCCAAGGAAGGCGGCGGGCGTCAACGGCGGCGACATGGGAACTCCAGCGCTCGGGACTGCCGGCACTCTAGCAACGAGGCGTTCACGCGGCGTGGTGCGTTCCGGAACGGAGCGTCCGCCCAGGGCGACCGGCCCGGCACATGGCGGCACCGGGACATCCGTCTGCACTGCCTGCCGCTACACTCGCCGCCAGCCCCGGGAGGCCGCATGGCGCCAGACCCAGAACACCAGATCCGCGACCGCCACAGCCAGTTCGACCTGCTGCGCCAGCGCCGCTTCCTGCCCTACTTCTCGGTGCAGGCGCTGGGCGCGTTCAACGACAACGTCTACCGGCAGGCGATCATCGGGCTGCTGATCTTCCTCGGCGCCAGCACCGAGCAGCGCGGGATGTATGCCATCGTCGCGCCGGCGATCTTCATCCTGCCCTACTTCCTGTTCTCGGCCATCGCCGGCCAGATCGCGGAGAAGCTGGAGAAGCAGCGCCTGATCGTGATCACCACCGCGATGGAGATCGCGATCATGTCGCTGGCCGCGGTGGGCTTCCTGCTGCAGGCGATGCCGCTGCTGCTGGTGGCGCTGTTCTGCACCGGCGTGCAGTCCACGCTGTTCGGACCGGTGAAGTATTCGGTGCTGCCGTCGATCCTGAAGCCGGAGGAACTGACCGGCGGCAATGGCCTGGTCGAGATGGGCACCTCGATCTCGATCCTGTGCGGGATGATCGCCGGCGGGCTGATCTTCCAGGTGGCCGGGGCGCACGGGCCGCAGGCGGCGGCGATCACCATCGTGCTGCTGGCCGTCCTGGGCAACGTGCTGGCGCGCATGATCCCGCGCATGGACGCGGGCGCGCCGGAGCTGAAGATCCGCTGGAACCCGATCCCCGAATCGATCGCGGTGCTGCGCATGGCCAAGCAGCAGCTGGCGGTGCGCAACGCCATCCTCGGCGTGTCCTGGTTCTGGTTCTTCGGCACGCTGCTCACCTCGCAGTTGCCCACCTATGCCGAGCGCCACCTCGGCGGCGCGGCCGAATCGGCCACGCTGTACGTGTTCGTGCTGGCGCTGTTCTCGATCGGCACCGGGGCGGGATCGCTGCTGTGCGAGAAGCTGTCCGGGCGCACGGTGGAGATCGGCCTGGTGCCGATGGGCGCACTGGGCATGAGCGCGTTCCTGCTCGACCTCTACTTCGCGCGCCCCGGGCTGGCGCCGGCCGGCGGCCTGGACGTAGCTCAGTTCCTGCAGCAGCCGGGCAGCGTGCGCATCGTGATCGACCTGCTCGGCATCGGGCTTTCGACCGGCATCTTCGTGGTGCCGCTGTTCGCGCTGATCCAGAGCCGCACGCCGGTTTCGCGGATGGCGCGGGTGTTCGCCGCGCTCAACATCCAGAACTCCGGCTTCATCGTGCTCGCCGCGGTGGCCGGCCTGGTCCTGCAGGGTTGGCTGGGCTGGAGCGGGCCGCAGCTGTTCCTGGCGCTGGCGATCGCCAATGCGCTGGTCGCCCTGTGGATCTTCAGCATCGTGCCCGAGTTCGCGATGCGCTTTGTCAGCTGGCTGATGGTGCGCACGCTGTACCGGCTGGAGCTGCACGGCATCGAGAAGCACGTGCCCGACGAGGGCCCGGCGCTGATCGTGTGCAACCACGTCAGCTACATGGATGCGCTGATCCTGTCGGCGACGATACCGCGCCCGGTGCGCTTCGTCATGTACTGGAAGATCTTCAACATCCCGGTGATGCGCTGGATCTTCCGCACGGCGCGCGCGATCCCGATCGCCGGCGCGCGCGAGAACCCGGAATTGATGCAGCGCGCGTTCGATGCGATCGACGCGGCCCTGGCGGAGGGCGAACTGGTGAGCATCTTCCCCGAGGGTGCGCTGACGAAGGACGGCGAGATCGCGGCGTTCAAGTCGGGCGTGGAGAAGATCCTGGAACGCGCCGCAGCGCGCGGACAGGTCGTGCCGGTGGTGCCGATGGCGCTGCGCGGCATGTGGAGCAGCATGTGGAGCCGGCGCGATTCCAGGCTGGGCCGCATGCGCGTGCCGCGCCGCTTCCGCGCGCACGTGGCTGTCGCGGCGCAAGCGCCGGTGCTGGATCCCGCAGTGACGGCCGGAGACCTCGAAGCCAGGGTACGCAGCTTGCGCGGCGCCTCCGCCTAGACGCAGGCGCCGCCGCATGCAGCGAGGGCCTGTGTCCGCGGCGGGGCTGCCGTCGCGACGGCGTGGGCGCGCTGCAGGCGCTCAGCTCACCCAGCCAGCGATGACGAACAGGGCCAGCAGCGCCAGCCACAGCACCAGCGCGCGCCAGACCAGGCCCATCGCCTCGCGCAGCTCCGGCATCGGCCCCAGTTCGCGGACCAGGGCGCTGCCGCTGGCCACGCCGGCGCCGGCGTAGTCCTCGGCCTCGTCGGCCACCCCGCCGCGCACGCTGGCGCGGCCTGCGGCGGCCAGGAAGTCGCCGTCCAGGCGCCACGACGCGCCCCCGGCTTGCTTCCAGGCATAGGCGACGTCCTCGAAGTTGCCCACCAGCGCCAGCGACAGGGTCATCAGCTGGGCCACCGGCCAGTCGAGGATGGCCAGCAGCGCCTGCGCACCCTCCACCATCCGTGGCGGCAGGCGGGCGGCGATGTCGTCCTCGGCCGCGATCGCGACCAGTCGATAGCCCAATGCGCCGGCAGGCCCGAGCACCAGGAACCACAGCAGCACCGCGAACCAGCGCCGCAGCCCGCTGGCGAACACCGCGCCGACCAGGGCGTGCGCATCGGTCCGCACCTGCGCGCGATGCAATGGCGGCCAAAGCCAGGCAGCCGCGTCGCGACGCGCGTCGCCGGTGGGCGCATCCAGCACCGCTTCCACATCGCGGTCGAGGTTGCGCGGACCCCAGGCGAGGAACAGCACGGCAATGCCCAGCAGCAACGAGGGCAAGCCGAAGCCGTGACCGGCCAGAAGCAGTTGCAGCAGGCCGGTCACGACGAGCAGCGGCAGCAGTGCCAGCACGATGCCGAACGGTCCCCGCCACGGGCGCGCGCCGCCCAGGCGGTGCTCCAGCCACTGCAGCCAGGTCCGCAGCCAATCCTGGCGCCGCGCGGCGGCATCCTGCAGCAGATGGCCGAGCGCCAGCGCAACGACGACCGCAAGTAGGGTGGCGAACATGGCGCGATTCTAGGCGGGCCGGGGCCGGGTCGCGAATGCCGGTTGGCCGCAATGCAGGAGACCGGGCTTGCTTCGCGCACGATGCGCACGCGCATCCATGGTGGACTCACGCGGGCGCGGGCGATCCGCAACCGTGCCGGGCACGGAGCGCCATGTCGGGCGCCTGCGCGACACGCCGCGCTGCGATCAACCGGTCAGGCCGTCAGACGCACCGACGGCGTGGCCACAGTCCGTGGCGCACCGCGACTCCTCCACCGGCCGTCACAGCCCGTCGTACCAGGACGCGATCAGCCAGCGCGAGATCGACAGCCGGGGCGACAGCAGCAGCCCCGCCTCGCGCGTCTCGCCGCGCAGGGCCGCCCCCACCTCGTCGCGGCTGAACCAGCGGGCATCCTCGAGTTCGTCGTCGGCCGGGACCGGCACGTCGGGCTCGGCCTCGGCATGGAAGCCGAGCATCAGCGAGGACGGGAACGGCCAGGGCTGCGAGGCCAGGTAGCGGCAGCGGCGCACGCGCACGGCCGACTCCTCGAACACCTCGCGCACCACGGTCTGCTCCAGGGTTTCGCCCGGTTCGACGAAGCCGGCCAGGGTGGAGTAGCGCCGCGCCGGCCAGTTCGCCTGCCGGCCCAGCAGCAGGCGCTCGCCATCGCTGACCGCCACGATCACCGCCGGATCGGTGCGCGGGTAGTGCTCCAGGCGACAGCGCTCGCAATGCCCCAGCCATCCGGCGCGGCCGTAGCGCAGCGCGCCGCCGCAGGCGCCGCAGTAGCGGTGCCGCGCGCGCCAGTGCAGCACCGCGCGTGCCTGCGCGAAGGCGGTCGCCTCGACGGTCGGCCACCCGGCCGCGGCCGTGCGCAGGTCGATGCGCGTGCCCTGCTCGCCCGGATCGGTACAGGCGAACCAGGCCTGGTCGCCGGCCATGCCCAGCAGCACGGCATCATCGCGCAACTGCGGGCGCTGCCCGCCGGCAAGCGGCCGGGGCCCGTCGGCACCGCCCAGCGCGCAGCCATCGCTGTCGAGCAGCAGCAGCCGCGCCTGCGGCCACAGGGCGGCCAGGCGTTCCGGATCGTTGCGCAGGTGCTCGGCGCGGTCCAGGCCGCCGTCGACGAAGGCAAACGGCGACGGCGCCCCCTCCATGGCTCAGACGGTGAACGAGGACCCGCAGCCGCAGGTCGATTTCGCGTTCGGATTGCGGATCGTGAACTGGGCGCCGTGCAGGCTCTCGGTGTAGTCCACCACCGCGCCCATCAGGTACTGCAGGCTGAGCGGGTCGACCACGAGGGTGACGCCTTCGGTGACCACGGCCAGGTCGTCCTCGGCCTGCTGCTCGTCGAACTCGAAACCGTACTGGAAGCCCGAACAGCCGCCGCCCTGGATATAGACGCGCAGCTTGAGTGCGGGATTGCCCTCCTCGGCGATCAGCTCGCGCACCTTGCCGGCGGCAGCCGGGGTGAAGTCGAGCGGGCGTTGCAGGGAGAGATAGTCGGGGGCTGCCTGTTCCATCCGGTCAGGATGGGGCGGCGCGGCGTCGACTTCAAGCGCGCATCCCGCACGCAGCGTTCAGCGCGCCGCGGCGCGGGCCACCTCGTCCCAGGGCAGGGTCTGCTCGATGGGCGCGCCCGAGGCGGGCGCCAGGCGCACGCGGATGCGCAGCGGCGCGAAGCCGGGCGGCAGCACGATCTCGCCCTCCACCTGCTGGAAGTACTTGAACGAGTACTCCACGCCCGTGGCCTCCGGATCCTGGCGCAGGGCGTCCCAGTCCAGCTGTTCCAGCCGTCCGTCGCGGGTGCCCTCCAACGACAGGCTGAGGCGGCCGCTGCTCACCGCGCCCCGGTTCAGGTTCTGGGTCAGGGTGACGGTGTAGTGCCAGGCCTGGTCGCTGCGCGGGGTGAGGACGAGTTCATGCACGGTCAGCCCGCGGCGCTGGGCGGTGGAGCCGACGAAGCGCTCGTAGAAGGCGACGTCGGCGCGCAGCGCGGCGATCTCCTCGTCGCGCTCGGCCAGCGTGCCCTGCAGGTCGCGATTTGCCTCGCGGCTGATCTGGTCGGATCGGGTGAGCGTTGCGACCTGCTGGGCCAGCGCCTCGATCTGGGCCTGTCCACTGCCCGGACGCGGACCCGGCCCCATCAGCACCTGCCAGATGCCCCACAGGCCGAACGCGATCGCCGCGACGAAGACGGCGAGCACCGCGTAGGACGCGCCCTGGATGTGCGCGGGTACCGCCGGAGCCGGGGTTGCGCCGTCGGCCGGCGGGCGGGGAGCGTCGTCACTCATCCGGACCGGTATAGCGACGCGGCCGCAGCTGCGTCAAGGCGCCCGGGCCTATACTCGGGCGGACAGGCGCCGCGCGTGCGGCCACGTTCAGCCGGTCGCCGGCTTTGTCGCGAGGAGTCGCCCATGACCGAAGCCCATCTGTTCGCCGTCGGCGTGCTGCTGGCCTGGCTGGCCGGAATCCGCGCCTACCTCACGGTGTTCGGCGTCGGTCTGGCCGGCATGTTCGGCTGGCTCGACCTGCCCCCGGCGCTGGAGGCCACGACGTCGCCCTGGGTGCTGGGGGTGTCGGGGGTGCTGGCCTGCACCGAGTTCCTGGCTGACAAGATCCCGGGGGTCGATTCGGCCTGGGACCTGCTGCAGACGCTCGCCCGGGTCCCGGCGGGCGCATTTCTCGCCGCCGCGGCGCTGTCGCCCGATGGAGAACTCGGCGCCGGCATGCTCGCCGCCGGCGCCGGGGTGGCCCTCACCAGCCATGCGCTCAAGGCCGGATCGCGCGCCCTGCTCAACACCTCGCCCGAACCGGTGAGCAACTGGACCGCGTCGGTCACCGAGGACGTGGCGGTGGTCGGCGCACTGACGCTGGCCTGGTCCTACCCGTGGCTGGTGCTGGCGGTCGTGGTGGGCCTGGGCATCGCGCTGGCGCTGCTGCTGTGGTGGGTCTGGCGCAGGCTGTTCAGGCGCGCGCCGCGACCTGCACCCGCCTGAGCCTGCGGTCACGGTTTGGCGACCGGGCGCCGCGTCGGCACGCGGCCTGCGCACCCGTGCACGGACGCCGTGCCATAGTCGCCGCCCTGCGGAGTCGCGATAATGCCGGCAACAGGGGGATCTGCAATGGACTACGTGGCTGCGCCAGACGGCCCGTCGCTGCTTTGGCCGCCGTCGCGCACGCGCGCCGCGGCGCTGCGCGCGGTTGCCCCTGCCGGGCCTTTGCGGCAAGGTTCCCGCAGTGTCTGACGCCAACAATCGCCAACGCGCGGAAGTTCCGCCCGCCGGGTTCTGGCGCCGCTGGTGCGCCGATGCCGCACCGGCGGTGATGCCGCGCGCCGACGCGGTGGCCAGCGGCGACCTCACGCCCGCGCCCGTGCAACCGCCTGCCGACAGCCGGCGCGAGGCGGCGGCATACCGCGTGCTGGTGGTCGAGGACGATCCAAGCCAGGCCCTGTTCGCAGAAAGCGTGCTCAACGGCGCCGGGATGGAGGCGCGCGTCGTGTCCGTCACCAGCGAGGTGATGGACGCGATGCGGGAACTGCGTCCCGACCTGGTGTTGATGGACCTGCACATGCCGGGACTGGATGGCGTGGAGCTGACCGGGCTGATCCGCAGCCATCCGGACTTCGCGTTGACGCCAGTGGTGTTTCTCACCGGCGACGAGGATCCCGAGCGCCGCTTCGAGGTGCTGGACGTAGGCGCGGACGATTTCCTGCGCAAGCCGGTTCGCCCGCGACACCTGGTGTCGGCGGTACAGAGCCGCATCCTGCGGGCGCGCATGCTGCGGGCGGCCAGCGGTGGCGGCACCCGCCATCCTGCGACCGGGCTGCTCAGCCGCCCGCAGATGCTGCAGATGCTGGCGGCTGGCGTTCCGGGTGCGCGTTCGGGCGCGGCCGTGTTCGTGGAGATCGCCGGCACCGCGGCGCTGCGCGATCGCTATGGTTACGCCGCCCTGGAAGCCCTGCTGACCGAAGCCGGACGCCGCCTGGGCGAAGTGTCCGGCGGCCATGCGGCTTCGCGCCTGAACGACAACACCTTCCTGGTGTTCGCGACCGGCGTCGAGGGCGCCGCACTGCCGCCGCTCGCGCGCCAGTTGCGCGACGGCCTGGGCGAGCATCCCTTCAACATCGGCGAGGAACGCGTGCGCCTGCGCGCGGTCGTCGGTTACGCGGAGCTGGCGCTGGGGTTCGAGGACGCCGGTGCGGCCCTGTCCGCCGCCGAGGAGGCGCTCCGCGCCGCACGCGGCCATCCGCACGGCGTCGCCGCCTGGGCGCGGCCGGTATCGGCCGACGACCGCGAGCTGTCCGCAATCGAACAGTCGCTGCGCGAAGCGCTGGCCTCGGGCAGCCTGCTGGCCGCCTTCCAGCCGATCGTGGCCGTGGCTGGCGGCGACGAGGCGCAGTACCAGGTGCTGCTGCGCCTGCGCGGCGCCGGCGGCGAGCTGTACCCGGCTGGGCGCGTGCTGCAGGCGGCCAACCGCATCGGCTCCACCCTGCAGGTGGACCGGCGCATGGCCGAAATCGCGATCGGCGCGCTGCGCCGCCAGCAGGAGGAGCGGCGCCCGCTGCGCCTGTTCGTCACCCAGGCTCCGTCCACGCTCGCGCACGACGGACACGCGCAATGGCTGGTGCAGTCGCTGGCCGAGGCCGGGGTGGACGGCGCGTCGCTGGTGATCGACGTGCGCCAGGACGATGCGCTGGTGCACGCGCTGTCGCTGCAGGAATTCTGCGCCGACATGGTGGTGGCCGGGGTGCAGCTGTGCCTGAGCCAGTACCGCCACGGACCCGAGGCCAATGCCCTGCTCGGCCAGCTGCCGCTGGGCTATGTGCGCCTTGACCCGCGCTACTCGCGCAATCTCGACGAGACCAGCGTCCGCGACGAGATGCGCAGCGCGATCGACTTTGCCCATCGCATGGGGCTGCAGGTGATCGGCCAGCAGGTCGAGGACGCGCAGTCGGCGGCCACCTTGTGGATGACCGGCGTGGATTACATCCAGGGCAACCTGGTGCAGCGTCCGGCCGGCGACCTGCAGTTCGATTTCCACACCTCCGTGCTCTGAGGGAGACAGGGTATGGCGCTGATCAGCAACGCCCGTCCCTCAAGCGTCATGCTGCGATGGTTCACCCTCGGCGCGGCCGGAGGCGCGGCGCTGAGCCTGGTGCTGCACGTGCTCGGCATGGAGGGGCCGTGGCAGGGCTTCGCCCTGGTGCTGGCGCTGCTGGCGATGTTCGCCTCGATCGCGGTGTTCTACAACCTGCGCACGCGCGACGGCGAACTGCGGGAAGCGCGCGAGCGCGCCGAGCGCGACGAGGCGGTGCTGGCCGAACTGCATCGCGAACTCGAACACCATGCGCAGCTCGAGCAGGAACTGCGCCTGGCCAAGCAGGCGGCTGAGTCGGCGGTGATGGCCAAGGGCGAGTTCCTCGCCACGATGAGCCACGAGATCCGCACCCCGCTCAACGGCATCGTGCCTATGCTCGACCTGCTGATGCACGCGCGGCTGGCGGCCGACCACGCCGAACTGGTGCGCACCGCCTATCTGTCCTCGCAGCAGATGCTGCGCATCGTCGACGACATCCTCGACTACTCCAAGCTCGAGGCGGACAAGCTCGAGCTGGAAACCACCACCTTCAACCTGCGCGAAGTGGTCGAGAGCGTGCTGCAGCTGATGGAGCGCCCGGCCCAGAGCAAGGGCCTGCGCATGCACATGCAGATCGACCCGGGCGTGCGCCTGCCGGTGCGCGGCGATCCGGTGCGGCTGCGCCAGGTGCTGGGCAACCTGGTCAGCAACGCGGTCAAGTTCACCGAGCGCGGCTCGGTGACCCTGGCGCTGAGGCGACTGGGCGAGACCACCTCGCAGCATCAGCTGCGCTTCGAGGTCCGCGACACCGGCGTGGGCGTCTCGCAGGCGGCGCAGGGCCGCCTGTTCCAGGCCTTCAGCCAGGCCGACGCCTCCACCACGCGCCTGTATGGCGGAACCGGCCTTGGGCTGGCGATCTCCAAGCGCATCGTCGACCTGATGGGCGGGCGCATCGGCGTGGAGTCCGAACCGGGCCTGGGCGCCACGTTCTGGTTCGAGATCCCGCTGCTCAAGGTGCAGGGCGACATGCAAGCCGAAGACACCAATCCCCAGGGAGGCCGGCTGCTGCTGCTCAGCGCCGACCCGCGCCTGCGCCTGCGCCTGAGCATGCTGCTGCCCAACTGGGGCCTGCGCGTGACCTCGGTCGAGACCACCCAGGAGGCGCTGGACCGGCTGCGCAACGCCGCCAACCAGGGTCCGCCCTGGGCCTATTCCATCGTCCTGGCCGACCTGGCCGGCATGCGCAACACCGCCCTGGCGCTGCACCGCAACCTCGGCCGGCAGAGCGTCTACGGCGAACTGCGGCTGGTGTGCTTATACGGCGACGATCCGGTGCCGGACGAACTGCAGCGCAGCATCACCCTGCTCAGCCGCCAGAGCCCCGACGCCAGCCTGCGCGCCGCGCTGTTCGACGGACCCGCCGACTCCGGCACGACAGCGCCGCCCGCCGACACCGCCGCCACGTCGGCACCTGCCGCCGCGGCGACGCCGCCCGCGCCCGACCGCCTCGCGCTGCGCAAGCCCCGGGTGCTGCTGGTCGAGGACAACCCGGTCAACCTGATGGTCGGCCAGCGCCTGCTCGGCGTACTGGGCATCACCTGCGATACGGCGAGCAACGGCGAGGCCGCGCTGCTGCGCATGTCCGCCTCGCGCTACGACATCGTGCTGATGGACTGCCAGATGCCGGTCATGGACGGCTATACCGCCACCCGCCGCTGGCGCGAGAACGAAGAGGCCGCCGGCGACGGACGGCACCTGCCGATCGTCGCCATGACCGCCAATGCCATGGCCGGCGATCGCCAGAAGTGCCTGGACGCCGGCATGGACGACTACCTGCCCAAGCCGGTCACCCGCAGCGAACTCGAACGCTGCCTGCACCGCTGGTGGGATCCCGAGCAGATCTCGGTGCCGTCGGACTTCAGCGGCCTGCACGGAACGGATGGTCCCGAGGAACCCGTGGCCACGGTCCTGGACGCGCAGCTGCTCGGCCTGCCGACCAGCGATCCGGTGCCTGAGTCCGCTCCGGCAGGGCCCGATGCCGACCCGGCGTGGCTCGCGGCATCGGCGGGCGATGCGCCAGCGGCGTCGGACGCCGAGTCGTCTGCGATCGAAGCTCCGGCCGCTGCGGCGGCCATCGCCGCGGCACGCACCGTCGGCGCACCGCAGCCGCAACCCGCGTTCGCACCGGCCACCGCGGAGCACTCGCAGTGGGATGCGCCGGCGTCAGGCGCGGCGTCCATTGCGCCAGCGTCGGCCGCAACCCCGACCGGTCTGGCCCCGCAGACGCCTGCCGCAGTCGCGCCGCCGGCACCGCAGCGTGTCCTCGCCCCGGTCCTGGACCCGACGATCCTGGAGGACCTGCAGGCGATGCTGGGCGAGGAGGTCGAACGCCTGGTCGATGTCTTCCTGGAAGATACCCCGCGGCTGGTCCGGACCCTGGAGCAGGCCGCGAGCGGTCCCGACTACGACGCGCTGCGCGAGGCGGCGCATTCGCTCAAGTCGTCCAGCGCAAACCTGGGCGCGATGTCGCTGTCGGCAGCGGCCAAGCGGGTGGAACTGGCCGCGCGCGAGCGTTCGCTGGAGCGACCGGCGGTCGCGGTGGCGCTGATCGCCAACGAATTCGCCCGCGCGCGCCAGCAGCTGCTGGCGCGACGCACCACCCAACAGGCCTGAGACGCGCGCCGGCGACCGGCGCGCACTCAGTCCTCGAGCTTGCTCTGCAGGTAGTTCTGCGGGCCGACGCGCTCGACCAGGTCGAGCTGGGTCTCCAGCCAGTCCACGTGTTCTTCCTCGTTCTCGAGGATGTCGGCGAACAGCTTGCGGCTGACGTAATCGCCGACGCTTTCGCAGTGGGCGATCGCTTCGCGCAGCAGCGGGATGCCTTCCAGTTCCAGCGCCAGGTCGCAGCGCAGGATCTCGATCGGGTTCTCGCCGATCTTCAGCTTGCCCAGCGCCTGGAAGTTGGGCAGGCCCTCGAGGAACAGGATGCGCTCGGACAGCACGTCCGCATGCTTCATCTCGTCGATCGATTCCTCGTACTCGTGCTTGGCCAGCTCCTGCAGGCCCCAGTTCTTCAGCATCTTGGCGTGCAGGAAGTACTGGTTGATCGCGGTCAGCTCGTTGTAGAGCGCCTTGTTGAGGTACTGGATGACCTGTGGGTCGCCTTTCATCGCGGGTGCTCCCTGCGCCGTGGAGACACGCACTCTAGCGCCGGCGCGCGGCGCCTGTCGGAACGGGAATGGTGTGCATTTCGATCACGCGTTCGGGCAAGGCTGCGGGACTCGAGTGCCGGCGTGACACGCGGGTCCTGCGAGGCGCATCCGGACGACACCGGCCGGCCGGGGAAGCTTCCGCGATACCGCCAGGACCGCGAAGGCAACCCTTCGATTCAGGCGGCGCGCGCGACCAGCGGCAGGGAGACGAGATTGCCCGTGGCCGCGGGCCGCGCCTCTTCGAGCAGGGCGGTGGCGGTGTCCACGCACGAGCCGCAACAGGCACCGACGCCGGTACGCATGGTCAGTTCCGACAGCGACCCGCATCCGGCCTCGGCGGCGCGACGGATATCGGTATCGGTGATGCCATTGCAGATGCAGACGTACACGGCGCAGACCCACGGGACCAGGCCGCCATTGCGCCAGACATGAGAATGATTGTCAATGCCGCCAGCACTCGTATTCAGGCCAGGGGCCCTGCTCGCGGCCGGCCGGTTGCTGCGGGGCCCGGAGCGCGGCGGCCCCGGTGCGCCTGCTGTCGCTCCAGCCCCACGGAGGGAATGGCGGCCGCGCCGGCGATCTGCCGGGCGAAGGGCGCCAGATGCCGCAGCGCGCTGGCGTAAACCCCGCGCTTGAACATCACCACGTGCTCCACGGGGTACCAGAAGTCCACCCAGCGCCAGTGGTCGAATTCGGGCTTGGCGGTCAGGTCCAGCCGCAGGTCGCTCTCGCTGCCGGTGAACTGGAGCAGGAACCACACCTGCTTCTGGCCGATGCAGACCACGCGGTCGTTGCGGCGGATGGCATTGCGCGGCAGCCGATAGCGCAGCCATCCCGGCGTGACCCCGAGCACGGCCACGTGGTCGGGCAGCAGCCCGGTCTCCTCGCGCAGCTCGCGATACATCGCCTCGATGGGCGTCTCGTCGCTGTTCATCCCGCCCTGCGGGAACTGCCAGCCATCGCGCCGCACCCGCCGGGCCCAGAACACGCGGCCATCCGGGTTCATCAGCACGATGCCGACATTGGGGCGATACCCGTCCGGATCGATCACGATGCGGACTCCAAAGATCTACTGCCCCCGACTCTGCCATGACTGCCAGCAAAGTGACAGCCCGCGGCCCCGACGTTGACGCGGCGCCCCCGCGCCCGGACAATACGCGGCTCCCCGCCATCGCGGGCGACGATGGCTATGTAGCTCAGCCGGTTAGAGCACAGCACTCATAATGCTGGGGTCGGTGGTTCGAGTCCACCCATAGCCACCATCTCCGGAATCGACCTGACCCCGCGTCGCCGTGGGGTTTTTTGCTGCTTGTGCAGGCGGCCTGGTGCGACATTGTCAGGCGCAGCCACTTCGTCAGTTTGCCCCACGAGGTTCTGAACGACGCAGTCGAGCCCGCCGGGGTGCCTGCTGGCGCCGGTGTGTTGGCCCGTAGCCCGGTCGGGGCAAGCGCAGGGGCAGACGCTGGATGCGGACAGCCCGCTCCTGCCGGGTCGGTCACGAAGACCAGTCCCGCCTGCACGAGGTGTCCGGGCGTCGCGGCCCGGGCTCCTGGCGTGGTTCTTCCCGACCGACCGGGGGCGGCAAGCCGACGTCGATATGCAGCAGGGACCGGGGCGCCGCCAGTCGCGACGCCTCAGAAGCTCACGAGAAACGCCAGCCGCAGGCGATCGAGCCAGTCGTCCGGATCGTGGCCGACGGGATAGCGATCGCTGTAGGGCTTGTAGTGGTACCAGTACAGGCTCAGCTGGGTGCCGGGCACAGGCACGTAGTCGACGGTCAGCCCGTGCATGCGGTAGTTGGTGCCGATGCCGATATTGTCCTGCGAGAAGGCCGCGAGCACCGCGTCCGCCTGCGCGACCGCATAGCCGTAGGTGAATTTCCAGTCGCCCGGCGCCGACGTCGTGCCGATCGACAGGTCCGCGCCATACGCGGTATCGGCGTCGGTCGCCGCGCCCAGGTTGCGCACGTAGTCCACTCCCAGCCGCAGCGGCCAGCGCTCGCTCCAGCCCGAGTAACCCACTCCCATCAGCAGGTTGGCCAGGCGGAAATCCGACAGGTAACGGCCGTCGACGTCCAGCAGGTTGGTCCGCAGGTCGCCTCCGTCGGCGCCGGCGAGGCTGCCCAGGTCGTAGTGGTAGTACGCGCCATGAACATCGAACTTCCAGTCGCCCGTCCGTGGCGACTCATAACCGAGCTGGGCGCCCAGCATGGTGCTGTCGGGGCCGCCCGCGGATTCATCGACGACGAATGCCAGGGCATTCGCCCGCAGGCTTCCGCCATTGGCCTGCGGCTGGCGCCAGATGGCGCCCAGGCCCTGCGGATTGACGTCGCCATCCCAGACCAGATCGGTGCGCACGAACGGCTGCGGCATCTTGCCGCCATACAGCGTGAGCCGGTCGAAGTTGAACTGCACATAGGCCATATCGAGACTGACCTCGAGATCGTCGAGCCAGTTCGACAGCTGCACGTCGCTGCTGTTGGGGTCGTCGCTGTCGCCGGTGGCGAGACGCGCGCCGATGCTGATGCGGTCGCTGACCGCATAGGTCGCGCCCAGGCGGCCGCGCAGCTGCATGCTGCCGCGATTTTTGCCGTCGTCGTCGGACCAGTCCGCCTGGCCCCGCAGGCGCAGGTCGCCGGTGACCTTCAGCCGCGCGGACGGTTCCGGCGTGGCCACCGGCATGGCCGAAGCGAGCGAGTGGCGCGCCGGCCCCGTCGGCGGCGCCGCGCCTTCGCCCTGCGGCCCGGCATCTCCGGCCAGCGCTGCGAGAGCGCTCTCCAGGCGCTGCAGGCGACGCTCGCGCTCGGCCTGTTCGGCGCGCAGCACCCGCACCTCCTCGCGCAGATGTTCGATCGCGGCAGTGTCCCCGGCGTACGCGAGTGGCATGCCAGCCAGCGTGAGGCACGCGACAAGCGTGGCGACGCGTCGGCGGTGGTCGAACGGATCAAGGCTCATGGGCATCCTGGGGGAAGGGAGTCGTCGCCCACGCCAGCGACGCGTGGGCCATGGGTCGAAACGCCTCAGCACTCGATGACGTTCACTGCCAGTCCGCCGCGGCTGGTTTCCTTGTACTTGTCCTGCATGTCGCGGCCGGTCTGGCGCATGGTGCGGATCACCTTGTCCAGGCTCACCTTGTGCTGGCCGTCGCCGCGCAGGGCCATGCGGCTGGCGTTGATCGCCTTCACCGAACCCATCGCGTTGCGCTCGATGCAGGGGATCTGCACCAGGCCGCCGATCGGGTCGCAGGTCAGGCCGAGGTTG
>NZ_JBNWEM010000002.1:0-1105509 GCF_051162505.1 Luteimonas campi | reverse complement strand
GCGTTATCGGGCGCGCACGTCGGGCTCTCGGCTCTTAGGCTAGGGGAAACTCAAGACATAAGGCGTTAGGCGGCATGGTCAAGTTTCCCTGCACATTCTGTAATGCCACTACTGACTCCTCACGGGATCTTGTCCGAATGCCTCGTGACAATCCAAAGTGGTGGCATCTAAGCCAAACCGTGTCGGAGTACAAGTGTTCACGCTGCGGTGCGCTGCATGCACTCAGGCTCCGGCCGCAGGGAGTGCTGGCCTACACTTTGGCGGCACCGGTCCTGGCTATAGCTGCAATGTCTTATGCTCCCGAATCGACAGAGCGCCTCGGGCGGTGGCTGGGGCGTGTGGCGTATAAGCCCATCGTCGTCATGCCGGGTGAATTAACACCCCAAGTGCAACACCCCTGAGAGTCCGTGCAAGCGTTCGATCGGGGTCTCGTAGCCATGTCGCTTCCTCGGTCTTGTGTTGAGTTTATGCGTGATGCGATCGCAGTGGGCTTGGTTGACACGGGCCAGGCTCTTCCGCTTCGGCAGGTACTGCCGTAGCAGGCCGTTGAAGTTCTCGTTGCTGCCGCGCTCCCAGGGGTGATGCGGGTAGGCGAAGTAGCAGCGAATGCCCGTCGCCTGTTCGATCGCACGATAGCCATGAAACTCGGTGCCGTTGTCCCAAGTAATGGTTTTGAATGGCAGGCCACTGCGGCGGATCACGTCCACGACTGCGCGGTTGACCGCTTTGACAGTCCGGTGCGGCAGCCTGACCACCAGCGCCACTCCTGTGCTGCGTTCCACCAGCGTCAACAGGCAGGCTCGTTCGCCAACGGTGCCGATCACGGTATCGCCCTCCCAGTGGCCAACCTCTCGTCGATCCTCGATCTCCACAGGGCGAGTGTCGATCATGGGCTTGCCCTGGAGTTTTCCGCGCCGTTCCGGCCCAAACGCGCGTTTGCGCCGTCGCTTGCCGGCCTGCCGCAGGCAGCAACGCAACTGACCGCCAGTGAGCCGGTCGCGATGGACATGCCGGTAGATCGTCATGTGGCTGATCCGGACGACGCCATGCAGCGCCAGCCAGCGGGAGATCTGTTCCGGACTCCACTGCGCATGCGACAGCAGCGCCTCGACGCGTCCATAGGTGTCAGCATCATGCTGCCTGACCTGTCGGCTACGTCGTCGTCGGCCGTTGGTCCGTTCCTGGGCCTTGCTGGGCCGGTAGGCACCATCGGTCCGGTGGCAGCGGTTGCGCTGCACTTCGCGACTGATGGTGCCGGGCGCACGTCCCATGACTCGGGCAATGGCCCGCAGTGACTGCCCGTCGCGGTGGAGGACAGACAGGGTGTATCGTTCGGACTCGGTGAGCTGGTGGTACATGAGGGATCGTCTCTTGCCGGAGTGATCCCCTCCAGTCTGCCAGCTCACCTCTTCACTTATGGGCGGCGCGGGTGTTGCACTTAGTCTGTTAACCCGCGCTGTCTAACAGATCATTCAAGCCGACGCCGCTCCGCGGCGCTGCTTAACTCTAGTGTTTGCGCCCATGGAAGGAATCAGCCACCTCACCTTCATCTGCCGTGATCTCGAGCGGATGACCAAGGTGCTAGTGGACGGACTGGGTGCCCGCGAGGTCTACGACAGCGGTGCGGAGCAGTTTTCCCTATCTCGCGAGAAGTTCTTCGTACTGGGCGGAACGTGGCTGGCCGTGATGGAGGGTGCGTCACCTGCGGAGCGTTCCTATCAGCACGTCGCGTTCGCCGTAGCCGAATCTGATCTGCCTCGGTACCAAGCCCAGCTGAAGGCGGTCGGGGTAGAGATCCGCCCGCCCCGTCCGCGAGTCCAGGGCGAAGGGCAGTCTCTGTACTTCTACGACTTTGATAACCACCTGTTCGAGCTGCACACTGGCACATTGGAGCAGCGCCTGGCGAGCTACGCGGGCTTGAGCGGTGAATTGACAGCCCAAGCGCAACACTCCTGACGGCTCGCGCATACGTTCGATCGGCCCCTGGTAGTCATGTCGTTTCTCGGTTGCGACAGCCAAGAGACTGGGTTCATTTCAAACCTTTCTCCGCAGACTGGAAGCCAGAGCCGCCTCTTCCGCACGAGGCGCGCTTTCATGCCAAGAGCCATCCCCTTTCCCTGGCTCACCCTCCAGCCTCGCGCGCAGACAAGCGCAGCCTAGAAGGGTCGGGCGAGAACGATGATGCCGGCCACACGAGGCGTCGGCCGGATCCGGACGACATGTCGTGGTTGGGAACGTCGACTGCCGAAGGTCCGCCCGAAGGCCGGCCACCTAGATCTTGAGATGCCACCCGCGCCGGTCCATCCAGCGCGCGATGCCCCACCACAGGGCGACGAAGGCCAGGGAGAATGTCAGCGAGGGGACATAGGGCCCGAAACGCGGCGTCATCCAGCCGGCGAAGCCGTGCTGGTACAGCGGCGTCCATGCGCCCAGCAGCACCAGCGCACACGGCAACAGGGCGGAGCCTGCGTAGGCGGTGATGGCGTTGACGCCGAAGCTGCGGCCGAGCGCGGGCCAGCCGCGACGGTCGATGAGCACGTGCATGGCGGCCAGCGCCAGCGCGGCCCAGCCGCCGCTCCACAGCACGTAGGAAGATGTCCATAGCGCCTTGTTGAGCGGCATGAGCGGCGACCACGCCGCCCCCAGCACGAGCATCGCCGCCCCGGCCCACCACAGCGCGCGCAGACGACCCCGGCGCAGCCACTCGCCGGCGCGCACACCCAGCAGCACGGTGGCGACCGACGGAAACGTGGTCAGCAGGCCTTCGGGGTCGCGGCCCAGGCCGGTGGTGGCATCGAAGCGGTAGAGATACGGCGCGAACAACGCAGTGTCGGTGCGGTCGGCGAGGTTGTGGAACTCGGCGTAGCCACCGGGCGCCAGCAGCGCCCACCAGCCCAGCAGCAAGGCGGCGACCAGCGCCCATTGCAGGCTCGGACGCAGGTGCATGGCCAGCGGCGCGGCGATGATGAAGCACAGGCCGATGCGTTGCAGCACGCCCCAGGGGCGATAGTGCGGCTGGTCGTAGGCCCACCAGGCGGCGAGGTTGAGCAGCAGACCCAGCGCGATGATGCGCAGCCCGCGCGAGGCGATGGCCCGGTGCAGCACGCGCGCATCCGCGCCCTGCGCGACGCGCGGCACCAACCCCAGCGCGATCGACACGCCCACTACGAACAGGAAGAACGGAAACACCAGATCCGTCGGTGTGCAGCCGTGCCAGTCGGCATGCAGCAGCGGGGCGTAGACATGCCCCCAGTCGCCCGGTGTATTGACCAGCAGCATCGCGGCGACGGTAAGCCCGCGCAGCGCATCGACCGAGGCGGAGCGCGCGCCGACACCGTTCACGCTGCGTGGCGCTCCATGTCGCCGGCGATCCAGGTGGCCTGCACTGCGATGGCGTCGTCGAGCAGCGCCAGGTCGGCCGCATAACCCGGTGCGATGCGGCCGTGCGTATGGCCGAGGCCGAGGAATGCGGCCGGATAGCGCGATGCCATGCGCGCGGCCTCGTCCAGCGGCAGGCCGAGCAGCTGCACGCTGTTGCGCACGGCGCTGGCCATGTCGAGCGCGGAGCCGGCCAGCGCACCGGCGGCATTGCGCACTACGCCGTCGACGGCGGTAATGGTTTCCCCGTACAGCGTGAAAGCCGGATCCGCGGCGCCCACCATCGGCATCGCGTCGGTGACCAGGAACAGCTTGCCGCAAGGTTTGGCGGCGAGTGCCACGCGCAGGCTGGCCGGGTGCACGTGCACGCCGTCAACGATGATCCCGCACCAGCTCCGGGCATCCTCCAGCGCAGCGCCGACTACGCCAGGCTCGCGCCCGGTCAGCGGCGTCATCGCGTTGTACAGGTGGGTGAAGCCGCGCACGCCGGCATCGAGGCCGGCGCGGGTCTGCTCGTAGGTGGCCGCGGTATGCCCGGCCGCGACGACGGCGCCGCGTGCGACCAGTGTGCGGATCGTTTCCGCCGGCACGCATTCGGGCGCCAGCGTGACCAGGGTGACGCCATTGTCGAGCGCCGTGACCAGCGCGATCTCGTCGGCGTCGGGCACGCGGAACACCGCGGCGTCGTGCGTGCCCTTGCGCGCGGGCGCGAGATACGGGCCCTCGAGATGGATTCCAAGCACGCCCGGTACGCCTTGCGCGATGGCCGCGCCCACCGCAGCCACCGCCTCGCGCATCACCTCGACCCGGTCGCTGATCAGGGTGGGCAGCATGCCGGTGGTGCCGTAGCGGCGGTGCGCGCGCGCGATCGCGGCAACACCGTCGACCGTGGGCGTATTGTTGAGCAGCACGCCGCCACCGCCGTTGACCTGGGCGTCGATGAAGCCGGGAACGAGGCTGCCCTTGCACAGGTCGATCTGCTCGGCCTCGCGCACGCGCGGATCATCGGCGGGGACGACCGCGACGATGCGGCCCCCTTCGATCAGCACCGCGGCATCGTCGCGGAATCCGTCGTCAAGCAGGATGCGTCCGTTGACCAGCGCGTTTGTCATGGGTGGAGGGTGTCCCGTTCAAAGCGTTCCTGCGTTGCCGCAAGGCCACCTGCGTCCTTCCGCGGTCGTGCGGGTCCGTCATCCAGCGTCAGCGACTCTGGAGGCGCAGGCTCCCGTGCTCGCGGGAATGACGGCACTGCTGCTGCGTCGGCAAGGCTGGAGATGCGGATTGTTCGCTGCGTTCGAAACGACGGGCGCGGCACGGACGGGCGGCGAGGCGGCGAAACGGCGACGTGCGGCGTGGCGGACACGGCCCTACACCGTCTCGGTGACCTTGTTGAGGTGCGGCGGCGTGTCCGGATCGAAGCCCCGCGCCAGCGACAGGGCGTTGGCCATGCGATAGAAGGCCTGCACTTGCAGCAGCGGTGCGCAGGCCGGATGCGGCGCCTGCGGCAGCGGCAGGTCGGCTCCCTCCGCCGCATCGGCCAGCCACACCTGCGCGCCGCGCCCGCGCAGCTCGCCGGCCAGTGCGCGCGTGCCTGGGCCGGTGTCGTCGGGCTGGGCGAACATCAGCACCGGGAAGTCCCGGCCCACCAAGGCCATTGGCCCGTGCTTCACCTCGGCCGAGCTGTAGGCTTCCGCATGCAGGCCGCAGGTTTCCTTGAACTTGAGCGCCACTTCCTGGGCAGCGGCCAAGCCCGGCCCGCGTCCGAGCACGAACAGGTTGCGCGCCTCGCGCAGGCCCTCGGCCGCAGGCGACCAGTCGCAGCCCCAGGCCGCGCGCATCGCCGCAGGCAGCGCATCCAGGGAGGCCGGCAGCAGCTCATCCTCGCCCCACAGCGACACCAGTTGCAGCAGGGCCGAGAGCGAGGCGAGATAGCTCTTGGTCGCCGCCACGCTGCGCTCGGGCCCGGCATGCAGCGGCACCACCACGTCGGCCAACCCCGCCAGCGGCGAATCGGCCACGTTGACCAGCGCGACCACGCGGGCCCCGGCGGCGCGCGCCGCTTCGGTATTGCGCAGCAGGTCGGGGCTGCGTCCGGACTGCGAGATCGCGATGAACAGGGCATCGCCAAGCTGCTGGCGCACGCCGTATACCGAGCCCACCGACGGCGAGACCGAAGCGGTGACCAGGCCCAGCCGCGTCTCGATCAGGGCCTTGGCATAGGTGGCGGCGTGGTCGGAGCTGCCACGCGCACAGGTGGCGACGAACGCGGGCGGGCGGCGCCGCAGGTCGGCGGCCAGGTCTGCCAGCAGGTCGCGATTGGCGATGAACTGCGCGGCCACGACGTCGGGCGCCTGCGCCGCCTCGCGGTGCATCCACGTCGTCTCGGTATGCATCTGCGGAACAGTGGTCATTGCGGTCATGGCTCATCCGTGGCTGGCTGCAGCGGAGGCTGCGCGCGCGGGCGGACCGGCGCGGTGGAGCCGCGCACCACCAGCTGCGGCACGAAGCCCTGGTTGTGCGCGGCCGCGGCATCCTGGCGCAGGCCGCCGATCAGCATGCGCGCAGCGTGTCGCGCGATCTCTTCGGTGGCCTGCTTGGCTGTGGTGAGCGCCGGCCAGGACTGGCGCGAGAACGGACTGTCCTCGAAGCCGGCGATGGACAGGTCGAAGGGCACGTTCATGCCTGCCGACTTGGCCGCCGCCAGCACGCCCGCGGCGATCTCGTCGTTGCTGCCGAAGATCGCGGTGGGCGGCTCGCGCAGCGCCAGCAGGCGACGCGCGCCGCGGAAGCCGTCGTCGAAGGTGTAGTCGCCGGGCACCACCAGATGCTTGTCGAGGGCGATGCCGTAATCCTTCAGGGCCTGCTCGTAGCCGAGATAGCGTTCGGAACTGGACAGATGCTCCTGGCCGCCCCACAGAAAGCCGATGCGCTGGTGCCCGAGCTGGATCAGGTGCTCGGTGATCTCGTAGGCCGCGTCGCGGTCGTCGACATAGACGCAGGGATGGCCATCGCCCGGGTCCTGCGCCGCGGCGATGATCCGCGTGGCGCGCACGCCGGCCTGCTCCAGTGCCTCGATCAGTTCGATCCGCTCGGAAATCGGCGCGGTCAGCACCAGGCCCGCCAGTCGCGAGCGCTGCACCAGCTCGACCAGCTCCTCGGCCAGCAGCGGCGAACTCGCATCGCAGGGATGGATCTGCAGGCCAAAGCCGGTCTCGCGGCACGCCGACAGCACGCCGTTCTGCAGGCCGATGATGTGGTACGGGTTCGGGTTGTCGTAGACCAGGCCGATCACATAGGCGCTGGCGCTGCGCAGGTTGCGCGCGGACGGGTCGGGCTCGTAGTCGAGCTCGGCAATGGCCTGCAGCACGCGCGCACGGGTGGCCGGCAGCACCGCGGGTTCGTTGTTGATCACCCGTGAGACGGTCTTGAGCGATACCCCGGCGCGCCCGGCGACGGTGCGGATCGTCGGCTTGCGCGGATTGGCCTGCGCATCGTTCACGCTCATGCTGCGATTCCTGTGTCCTGCCCCCTTGCTCCGTGACTAACGTTGTCATACTTCGCGACCGGATGCCAGCAGATGGCGGGCTGGATGGGCGCACGCTGCGGCGCCGATCCTTGCTGTTCTGCAGCATGGGACATGCCGACCAGAACAGGACATCCGCGGACACGGCCCGCACATTCTCGCCGTTTATGCGAGTTTTGCCCGATCAAACGGATCATTGTTCCACGCGAAGGCTTTATTTGTAGCCGCAGGGGCGCCCGGCGCACGCAGCGCTTGACATCGTTGTCACGACATCGACACTAGGCCTGCACGCCGCAGTTCGCGGCGCTGCCCGCCAGGAGTCCACGTGGGAGCCAGCACCCGCCACCTGTCCGTCAGTCCCGGCCCGCGTCGCGGCGCCGCGACCGTGCTGGCCGCCGACGTCGGCGGCACCCACGTGCGCGTGGGGCTGGTGGATGTCGCCAGCCCGCAGTCCCTGCAGCACTACCGGCGATACGCCTGCGCCGACTTCGCCGGGCTGGGCGAACTGCTGCAGGCCTACGTATCCAGCGTGGCCGCGGCCGCAACCGTCAGGCACGGCGTGCTCGCCAGTGCCGGCCACGCGCGCGAGGACGGATCGCTGCTGTCGGTCAACCTGCCCTGGCCGGTGGTGCCTTCCCGCATCCAGGCCGCACTGGGTTTCGAGGACCTGCGCCTGGTCAACGACTTCGAAGCCCTGGCCCACGCAGGCTCTGCCACGGGAACGCACGCCCTGCTGCATCTGTCGGGGCCGGAAGTCGCGCCGGCCGGCCCGGTGCTGGTAGTCGGCCCCGGCACCGGACTGGGCGCGGCGGTGCGCATCGCCGGTCGCGATGGCCAGGCGCAGGTGCTGGCCACCGAGGCCGGCCAGGCGTCGCTGACCGTGTCCACCGAACTGGAGCTGGCGGTGCTGCGCGAGTTCCTGCGCGAGCGCAGCCACGTGCCCAACGAACACGCCCTGTCCGGCCCCGGCCTGCTGCGCCTGCACGGCGCCCTGGCTCGCGTGCGCGGGCAGGCGCCCACGCAGTCCAGCCCAGACGCGATCAGCGCCGCCGCCGCGACGGGTGATGCGCTGGCGCGGGACACGCTGGCCCTGTTCTGCGGGCTGCTCGGCGGCGCGGTGGGCGACATGGCCCTGCTCTACGGCGCCCGCGGCGGCGTGCAGCTGGCCGGCGGAATCCTGCCGCAGATCCGCGAGTTCCTGGCGCAGAGCAGTTTCGTGGCGCGGTTCCTGGACAAGGGGCCGATGCGCGAATCGCTGCTGCGCATTCCCGTGACCCTGGTCGAGCACGGGCAGCTGGGGGCGATCGGCGCCGCCAGCTGGTACCTCGACCAGTGCCGCAACAACAACGGATGCATGGATGCGCGACTGACCTGATCCGGTACGCGCGGCCGCCATGCGGACGCGCGCACCCACGCCACAGGCTGCCGGACCCCCGGCCGGCGGCCACAGCCCGACCCATCTTCGAAGGGAGAGAACCGCCATGAAGTACCGCACTTCCATGCTGTCGGCCGCGATCGCCGTGTGCCTCGGGGTTTCCGCACAGGCCCAGGCGCAGGACGCCGCCGCATCCGACCAGGCTACCGAACTCGACCGCGTGGTCGTCACCGGCATCCGCGCCAGCCTGCAGCAGGCGCTGGACACCAAGCGCAACGCCGACGCGATCGTCGATGTGATCACCGCCGAGGACGTCGGCAAGTTCCCGTCCACCAACGTGGCCGAGGCGATCACCATGATCCCCGGCGTCACCATCGACCGCCTGTTCGGCCAGGGCGAGCGCGTGAGCATCCTCGGCACCGACCCGGCGCTCAACCGCACCCTGCTCAACGGCCAGTCGGTGGCCTCGGCGGACTGGTTCATCCTCGACCACCCCAGCCGCACCTTCAACTACTCGCTGCTGGCGCCGCAGATCGTCGGCAAGGTCACGGTCTACAAGTCGCCGGAGGCGTACATCGACGAGGGTTCGATCGGCGGCACCGTGATCGTCGAGACGCGCAAGCCGCTCGACCTGGACGAGGACTTCGTGGTCGGCGGCCAGCTCGGCTACCTGTACAACGACCGCGACGAGGACGGCAAGCCGCAGGGCTCGCTGATGCTGGGCTGGAAGAACCAGGCCGACAACTTCGGCCTGATCGTCTCCGCGCAGCGCCTAGACGAGGTGATCCGCCGCGACGGCATCGAGGCCTACGGCAGCGTGACCGCGCGCCACTACCGCGATGGCGATCCCGGCGTCGCAGGCGCCAACGGCTCGGTCAACAATCCGCCGATGAACTGGGCGATCGGCGAACCCTTCGATCCCTTCTGCCAGGGCGCCTGCGCCGAGACGCTCGAGAACAACCTGGACGCACGCGGGCCGAACTCGCTCAGCGCATCGTTCTTCGAACAGGAACGCAAGCGCGACAGCTATTCGCTGGCCCTGCAGTTCCGGCCGAGGGAGGAACTCGACATCGAGTTCAACGCGCTCAGGATCGACGCCAGCTACGACAACATCAACCAGTCGATGTTCGCGTTCATGGGCAACGCCTACAACAGCCTTATGCGGCTGACCGACGTGACCATCGAGGAAGGCATCATCACCCGCGGCACGTTCGAGGGCGCGCTGTCGGTATTCGACGTGCAGAACCGCAAGTCCACGGTCGAGACCGATTCCTACGACCTCAAGGCGCGCTGGGACGGCGAGCGCTGGTTCGCTTCGGCGCATGTCGGCACCACCGAGGCGACCGGCGGCACCGGCCAGCAGGTGTTCGGCGAGTTCCTCAACTGGGGCAACTACACCTACGACATCAGCGGCGCGCCCTCGCAGCCGGGCAGCCTGACCTACCACGGCGCCAACCCCTTCACCGATCCGTCCGCGTTCCGCATGGACGGCGGCTGGGGCGCCGACCCGAGCGGCCCGACCACCTGGAATCCGGGCTGGGGCGGCAATATCGTGTTCAAGCCGACCCGCGACGAGGAGACCTATGGCCAGGTCGACTTCGGGCTGAAGTTCGACGCGCCGGTGTACCTGCTGCGTTTCGGCGCCAAGCGCCGCGAGCACGAAACCGAACAGCGGATGGGCGGCGTCTCGCTGGCCTCGGTGGTCGGCTACGGCGACGCCACCGCCGACATGTTCAATCCGCAGCCGGTGCCGGGCAACTACCTCAGCGGCTTCTCCGGCTACGGCGACCTCGGCAACCGCTTCACCATCGACGGCTGGGCGCTGGCCGACTACATCCTCAGCGGCGAGTGGCTGGCGCCCTGGCAGACGATGCCCGAGCCCAACACGTTCAACGACCCCTCGTTCGCCGCCAACACCTGGCGCATCCTTGAGGACATCAATGCCGCCTATGTGCAGGCCGATTTCAGCTGGAACGGCCTGCGCGGCAACGTCGGCCTGCGCTACGTGCAGACCGAGACCGAAAGCCACAGCTGGCAGTGCATCCGCACCGACGCGCCGCCGCCCTGCCCGGCCGACGGCTACGCGCCGGCGATGGTCGGCAAGAAGTACAACGACGTGCTGCCCAACGTGAACCTGGCCTACGACCTGGCCGACGACAAGGTGCTGCGCTTCTCCGCGGCCAAGGTCATCGCCCGCCCGAACTACAGCGACATGTCCAGCTACCTGTGGCTGGGCGACCAGACCCTGACCGGCGGCGGCGGCAATCCGGAGCTCGATCCCTACGAGTCGACCAACCTCGACCTGTCGGCCGAGTGGTACTTCGCCGAGGACGCGATCCTGGCCGGCTCGCTGTTCTACAAGGACGTGGACAACTACATCCTGACCACCACCCGCCCAGAGCAGCACTTCAACCAGTCGCAGAACGCGGTCACCACCTACCAGGTCGGGCGCCCGGACAACGCGGGCACGGCCAAGATCCAGGGCTTCGCGCTAGCCTGGCAGCAGCAGATCGCGGGCGGCTTCGGCCTGGTGGCCAACTACACCTATGCCGATGCCGAATCCAGCTCCGGCGATCCGATGCCCTACAACTCGAAGAACCAGCTCAACATCAGCCCCTACTTCGAGAACGAGCGCTTCAGCGCGCGGCTAAGCGCCTCCTGGCGGTCGGAGTACTTCACCAACGTCGACCGCGGCGATAACCTGTGGGTGCGTCCCTACACCTCGATGGACCTGTCGCTGGGCTACCGCTTCAACGACGGCGTCAGCCTCAACTTCGATGCGATGAACCTGCTCGACGAGGCCTACCACAGCTACGCCGACACCGAACGGTTGACCCGCGGCGTGTACCGCTCCGGGCGCAGGTTCCTGACCACCCTGCGCGTCCAGTTCTGACGGCCCCCTCCCGCTGAGCCGTCCTCCCGGGGGGCCCGGATCATCCGGGCCCCTTTTTTTGCCGAATGCCGCGGCCACCAGGGCCGGACCGCCCGCCTGGCCACGGCGTCCGGACGACATCCGGCGGCGGCTTGCGCCACCGTCGCGCCCGACCGAGGAACCCCGATGCACCTGACGCCCATGCTGCGGCTGCCCCTTGCCCTCCTGTGTTGCACCCTGGTGCTGGCCGCGTGCAGCGGCCACGCCGGCGCGCCCGCCGCCAGCGCGGCGGAAGCCGTCGCCGAGCCGGCCCTGATCCCCGCGCCAGCATCCGTGTCGCCGCGCGAAGGCAGCTTCCGTTTCGATGCGACGACCCGCGTGCATGCCCAGGGCGAACCCGCGCAGCGCGTAGCCGCCGCATTTTCCGCAATGGTCGCCAGGACCCAGGCGGTGACGCCGGCGACCACGGCGGAGCCCCACGCCACCGGCGGCATCTCCTTCGCCATCGATCCGACCGCCTCGGCCGACGCTGCGGAGGGTTACGTGCTGGACGTGTCCGCCGACGGCGTGCGCGTGGCCGCCAGCGACGAGCGCGGGCTGTTCTACGGCGCGGTCACCCTCTGGCAGCTGCTGTCCTCCGCGCAGGGCGAAGCGGTACGCATCCCGGCGCTGCGCATCGAGGATGCCCCGCGCTTCGCCTGGCGCGGGCTGATGCTCGATTCGGCGCGGCACCTGCAGAGCGTCGAGCAGATCAAGCAGCTGCTCGACGCCATGGCACGGCACAAGCTCAACACCTTCCACTGGCACCTGACCGACGACCAGGGCTGGCGCATCGAGATTCCGGAGTATCCGCGACTGATGGAAGTGGCGGCGTGCCGCATTCCCGCTGGCGAAGCCGGCACCGACCCGGCCAGCGGCCAGACCCGGCCCTACTGCGGCTACTACACGCAGGCGCAGATCCGCGAGATCGTGGCCTACGCAGCCGCGCGTCACATCACCGTGGTGCCGGAGTTCGACATGCCCGGCCACGTGCAGGCGGTGGTGGCCGCCTACCCGCAGTACGGATCGCTGGGGAATACGCCACCGGTGTCCAACGAGTGGGGCGTGCACCAGTACCTGTTCAACGTCGAGGAGGAGACCTTCGTCTTCATCGAGGACGTGCTCGACCAGATCATGGCGCTGTTTCCCTCGCCCTACATCCATATCGGGGGCGACGAGGCAGTCAAGGACCAGTGGCAGGCCTCGCCGCTGGTGCAGGCCCGCATGAAGGCGCTGGGCATCGCCGACGAGACGGCGCTGCAGAGCTGGTTCATCAAACGCGTCGGCGCCTATCTCGACAGCAAGGGCCGGCGCCTGCTCGGCTGGGACGAGATCCTCGATGGCGGTCTCGCACCGCAGGCCACGGTGATGTCCTGGCGTGGCACGGAGGGCGGGATCGCCGCCGCACGCGCAGGGCACGACGTGGTGATGACGCCGGCCGACAAGCTGTACCTGGACTACCTGCAGACCGGCTCGCCCAACGAGGTGCCCGGACGGCCCAGCCAGGTCACACTGCGCGACGTGTACGAGTTCGAGCCGGTGCCCGAAGTGCTGGCGCCCGCGCAGCGCCACCACATCCTCGGCGTGCAGGCCAACCTGTGGACCGAACACCTGCGCAGCTGGGAGCGGATGCAGCACGCCTACTTCCCGCGCGTGGCCGCACTGGCCGAGTCGGCCTGGTCGCCGGCCACGCGCAAGGACTACCAGGACTTCCTGACGCGACTGCCCGCCCAGCTCGCGCGCTACCGGGCCTTCGGCATCGCCCATGCGCAGACGCCGTTCGAAGTCCTGGCCAGCGCGGAGCGGGAGGGCGCCGGCGACAGCGTGCAGGTCACGCTGGAGAACCCGCTCGGCTACGCGGTGCGCTACACCACCGACGGCAGCGATCCGGATGCCGGATCGCCGCTGTACGTCGCGCCGCTGCAGGCGCCGCTGCCGCTCGAAATCCGTGCCGCGGCGTTCCACGCGACGCAGGCGCTGGGCCCGCTGTCGCGCCATGCCTACAGCATCGCAAGTCTGCGGGTACGCACGGACGAGCAGCTCGCCACCTGCCCGGATACCGGCCGCCTGCTGCTGCGGCTGGAGGACGACGGCCCGGTAGGCGGCGAGCGCGCGCTCTACAACGTGACCATCTTCCATCCCTGCTGGCTGTGGCAGGACGCCGACCTGGACGGCATCGCCGCGGTGAAGGTGCGGCTGGGACGCATCCCCTATTTCTTCCAGCTGGCGCACGACGAGCCGGCGCGCAGGTTCGCGCCGGCCGAGACCGAGCACGGCGAACTGCTGGTGCAGGCCGGCGGGTGCGCTGGCACCACCGTGGCCCGGCAGCCGTTGCCGGCGCGCGCCGGCGCGGACGGGTTCGTGGAACTGGAGCTGCCGCTGGACGATGTAGCCGGTCGCAGCGATCTGTGCTTCACCCCGACCGGCGATACGCGGCCGGACATGTGGGTCCTCGATCGGGTCGAGCTGCTGCCGCGCTGATCGGCGCCCTGCATCGCCCGGCGGCCACGTCACGGCCGTCCGGGTGGGCGAGGCACCCCGCGGGCCAGATCCCGTCCCTGCTGCGTTTCGGGCGGCGCCCGCGAAGGCCGGATACGCCGGGCCTAGCGTCCGGCCGGATCCCTGCCGTCGATCCGCAGCAGCAGGTCGTGCAGCGGCGTCAGGCGCGTGGCCAGGCCGGCGATCACGCCCAGGGTGTTGGCCAGCGCGTCGCGGGTCTCGGCCATCCGGTCCACCGTCAGCGCGCCCTGGGCGTATTCGATGCCGATCCCCAGCAGCACCAGGCCCATCCCGGCGCCGAGCAGCGCAGGCCAGTTGCGGAACAGCTGCACCGCGCTCGCCGACAGGGCGAAATAGCCGAGGAAGTGCGACCACTTGTCGCTGCCCTCGAAATCCGGCATCGGCGGCGGCGGCATCAGCGACAGCACCACGATCGCGGCGATCGCCAGCATCCACAGCGCCACCCAGAAGCGCGGATGCCGCAGCGGCTTGAGCGAGCGGCCTGGCCGGTAGCCGCGACTCACAGGCGGAAGCACAGGTCGCCCAGCAGGAAGGCCGCGTCCAGCGGCACGTCGCGCGCGAACCCCATTACCTGGAAGCGCTCGCCCATCCCGCCCGGCACGGTCAGCGCCTTGGCCTGCTGGCGAAGCGCATAGCGCGCGGCCTCGTCCACCGCGCCGGCCTCATGCGCCGCCAGGCGCTGCTCCAGGCCGTTTCCGATCAGGAAACTCGCCTGCGAACAGTAGCCGGCCAGTTCGAAACCCGCGCCGGTCCCGGCTTCGGCCAGCGCGGTGAAGTCCACCGAGGCGGTGATGTCCTGCAGCCCCAGCCGTGCGAACACGTCCTCCACCAGGCGGTGGCGATGGAAGGCGCGCAGGGTGCCGTCGCGACGGCGCGGGTCGTAGTACTCGCGGCGTGGATAGCCGTAGTCCACGAACAGCAGCGCGCCGGCGCGCATGCCGCCGGCCACCGCCTGCAGCCAGTACGGCAGCTGCGGCAGCAGCTCGGCGCGGTGGCCATCGGCGAACGGCGCGTCGAGCTGGCGTTCGACGTGGCGCACCGCCGCCGTCAGCAGCGCGTCGGCCGGCCGGTCGATCCGCCGGAAGCCTTCGCCATCCAGCGCCACGTGCTCCTCGAACACCTCGCCGCCCTGCAGCAAGAAGCGCGGCGTGGGCAGTGCGTCCAGCACCTCGTTGGCGAACAGCACGCCGTGCCAGTCGTCGGGCATGGGCCCGTCCAGCCATTCGACACGCGCGAACACCGTCGCCGGCAAGCGGGCGGCCAGGTAGTCGCGCTGGCGCTCGCGCAGGTCGGCGCTGGGTTCGAGGATGGCGTAGCGCGCCGGCATCGCGTCGAGTTCGCACAGGTGCGCGATCGCATCGCCTGCGAAGCGGCCGCTGCCGGCGCCGACTTCGAGAAAGCGTGCATCGGGACCGCACTGGCGCAGCGCCGGCGCCAGCGCGGCGGCCACGCATTCGGCGAACAGCGGCCCCAGTTCCGGGGCGGTGACGAAATCGCCGGCGGCGCCGAACTTGGTGGCGCCGGCGCTGTAGTAGCCCAGCCCCGGTGCATACAGCGCCAGCTCCATGAACCGCCAGAACGGGATCGCGCCGCCTGCGGCGGCGACCTGCTCGCGGATCAGCGCGTGCAGGCGCGCGCTGTGGGCGATGGCGTCGTTCTCGGGCGGGGCATCGGACATCGGCAACGTCTGCGGCGACAATGCGTCAGGATAACGGCAATCCCGGAGCACACCATGTCGACGCCCGCCCTTGTGGCCCTGGTGACCGGCGGCGCACGCCGTCTCGGCGCCGCCATCGTGCGGCGGCTGCATGCGGCCGGCTATGCGGTGGCCGTGCACTGCCGCGACTCCGGCGCGGAGGCCGCAGCGCTGGCGGCCTCCCTCGAATCGACGCGCCCAGGCAGCGCGCGGGTGCTGCAGGCGGACCTGGCCCGGTTCGACGCGCTGCCTGAGCTGGTCGCGCACACGGTCGGCCACTTCGGCCGGCTCGACGCGCTGGTGAACAACGCCGCCGCCTTCTTTCCCACGCCCGCGGGCACGGTGACGCCGGCACAGTGGGACACCTTGCTGGGTACCAACCTGCGCGCGCCGTTCTTTCTGTCGCAGGCCGCCGCGCCGCACCTGAAGGCCAGCGGCGGCGCCATCCTCAACATCAGCGACGTCTATGCGCGCCAGCCGCGCGCGGACCTGCTGGCCTACGCGATCAGCAAGGGCGGGCTGGAGGCGATGACCCGCGCGCTGGCCGCCGCCCTGGCGCCGGAGGTGCGGGTGAACGCGATCGCGCCCGGCGCCATCCTGTGGCCGGAGGACGCGCCGGACCCGGCGCTGCAGCAGCGCATCCTGGCCCACACCGCACTGGGCCGCATCGGGGAAGTGGAGGAGATCGCCGCCACCGCGCTGTGGCTGCTGCGCGATGCCGGCTACACGACCGGCACGGTGATCGCTGTCGACGGCGGCCGCACGCCGCTGGGCGCCTGAGCGGCCGCAGCGACGCCGGCTGCGGCCGTCCCCCGTCCCGCCTCAGCGCGCTTTCGGCAGGAAGGCCTGCGCCAGCCCGGCCTCGCGGAACGCCGGCGGCGTCTCGTGCGACACCGCATAGCGGTACAGCGCCGCGGAGTAGATGCCGCTCAGGGCCGCCTGGTAGATGCCCACCAGCAACACCACCAGCACGAACACGACGCCCACCAGCACCGCCAGCGCCAGCGAGACCTGCGCCGCCAGCAGGGTCGCGCCCACGCCCACCAGCACCACCGCGAAGGTGATCAGGCCGAAGGCGGCGCCGATGCCCACCTGGCCGACCGCGTTCTCGCCCCAGGTGCGCTTGAGCAGCGACACGCTCTGCCGGAGCGCATCAATCGGACCGATGTCGCGCGAGACCAGCACCGGCACCACCAGGAAGGTCGCCAGCGTCCAGGCCGCGCCCAGCCCGCTGCCGACCAGCCTGACCACGAAGTTGTTGTCGCGGTTCTTGAGCGACTGCAGCAGCACGCCCACGGTGGCGGCGATCGCCGCATAGCCCAGGATCGCCGGGATCTTGGCCTTCGCCGCATTGAATCCGTCGGCCAGCGTCGGGTCGCCGCCCTCGAGCCGGATCATCGCCGCGCCGACCAGGGCGCAGTTGAAGAAGATCATCACGCTGTACTGGACGAAGTAGAACAGGAAGCCGAACACCGCGGCGCCGATGCCGAAGCCCTCGGCGAAGATCCGCAGCGCGAACATCGGCAGCAGGAAGGTCGCCAGCACGATCAGCGTGGCGATGCCCGAGATGACCGGGAACAGCATCAGCTCCTTGTCCGAACGCAGCACCGAAGCGCTGGCCTTGACCAGGTCCCAACTGCGGGAAAACTTGTCGAACATGGGTGCCTCCAGGGTGGTCCGCATCCTGCCCGGGGCGCCGGCGCGCCCGCAATGCGGGGATGAGACCGGAAGACGGGCGTGGTGGCGGCGATGTGACCGGGCGTGCCCGGCGCCGGGCCGCCTCAGCCCAGTTCCACCCGCTCGAAGTCCACTGCGTGGTCCGGGTGCGCGGCCCACAGTGCGGCGATGCGCTCTCCGCTCAGCGGATGCCGCGCGTCCGGGGCGATGTCGGCCAGCGGCTTGAGGACGAAGGCGTGGCGCAGCTCGTCGCGCGGGACCCGCAGGATCGGCGTGGTGCCGGCCGGCGTGGCCGGACCCGGGCCCTCGGCCACGAGGTCGTCGAACAGCACGATGTCGATGTCCAGGGTGCGGTCGCTGTAGCGCGGCCCGCTGCGGTCGCGCCCGTGCGTGTCCTCCAGCGCATGCAGCCAGGCGTTGAGCGCGTGCGCGTCGAGGCCGGTGCGCAGCACGGCGGCGGCATTGAGGAAGTCCGGCCCCTCGTACCCGACAGCCGGGAAGCGATAGAACGGCGAGACGCGCACCTCCGGGAACTCCGCCCGCAGCGCGCGCACAGCCTCGCGCAGGTACCGCCCTGGCTCGAGGTTGCTGCCGAGACTGAGATAGGCGGTGTGCATGGCGCGCTCCGGAAGGGCGCACATGATCGCGCATCCCGGCGCGATCGGGCGAGCCCGGCCCCGACGCGGGACGCGCCCCGCGCGGCGGCGCCTCAGCCGGTGGCGTCCGCCCCCGGCGCTGCGTCGGCGCGACGCAGGGTGACGTCGAGCGGCGCATCGCCCATGGTCTGGAACACGCGCAGGCCGAACTCGGGAAGGATCGCCAGCAGGTGGTCGAAGATGTCGGCCTGGGTGCCCTCGTAGTAGGCCCAGCGCACGTCGCTGGTGAAGCAGTAGATCTCCAGCGGCAGGCCTTCGGCGGTGGGCTGCAGCTGGCGCACCAGCAGGGTCATGTCCTGGTTGATGCCCGGATGATGCCGCAGGTACTGCTCGACGTAGGCGCGGAAGGTGCCCAGGTTGGTGACCCGGCGGCGGTTGACCGCCTCGGCGCCGCGTTCGGCCAGCGTCGCGTTCCAGTCGCGGATCTCGTTGGCCTTTCGGTCCAGGTAGCCGTCGATCAGCACGAAGCGGCGCATCCGTGCCACCTCGTCCTCGTCCAGGAAGCGCACCGAGCGCTGGTCGAGGTACAGCGCGCGCTTGATCCGGCGTCCACCGGATTCGCTCATCCCGCGCCAGTTCTTGAACGAGTCGCTGATCAGCTTCTTGGTGGGGACTGTGGTGATGGTCTTGTCCCAGTTCTGCACCGTCACCGTGTGCAGGGCGATGTCGATCACGTCGCCATCGGCGTTCTGGCTGGGCATCTCGATCCAGTCGCCGATGCGCACGCGGCCGTCGTTGCTGATCTGCACGCTGGCAACCAGCGACAGGATGGTGTCCTGGAAGATCAGCATCAGCACCGCCGTCATCGCACCCAGGCCGGTGAGGATGTGCAGGAACTGGGCGCCGATCAGGGTCGCCACGATCGAGATGGCGACCAGCACGAACATCACGATCTTGGCCACCTGCAGGTAGCCCTTGATCGGCTTGTTGCGCGCGTTGGGACGGCGCTCGTAGACCTGGTTGACCAGATCCAGCGCGCGCGAAAGCGCCAGCGCGACGGTCAGCACGATGAAGGCCTGGCACAGCGAGCGCACCACGGCCACCACCTGCGGCGGCAGGTCGGGCACCACCGAGACGCCCGCCGCGATCACCATCGCCGGCACCACGTTGGCCAGGCGCGGGATCACCCGCATCCGCACCTCGCTGCCATGCGCCTCGCCGCGAGCCACCGACGTCTGCAGCGCGCGCTGGATGCCGCGCAGCAGCACCCGCTTGGTGAGCCAGTTGGCCAGCCAGGCCGCCAGCAGCAGCACGGCGATGGCCAGGCCGCTGTAGGCCCACGGATACGGCGCCAGCGCCGCCTGCAATCTCTCGAGCTGTTCCTGCAAAACCTGCGTTCCTTTCCTGCGCGACGACTATCGGGCTACTGCGCGCGCACGCGCTCGATGACCACGCCAACCGCACGGGCACCGCGCACCGCACCCGGCTTGCTGAGCTTCAATCGTAACCAGTCGACCTTGAACTCATCGATCACGATCTGCGCGCAGCGCTCGGCCAGCGTCTCCACCAGGCCGAAGTCCGACTGCGAGACATACTCGATCAGGCGCTTGCTCACCGCCTTGTAGTTGAGCGTGTCGGCGAGGTCGTCGCTCGCGGCCGGCACCCGGTTGTCGAAGCCCATTTCCAGGTCGAACACCAGGGTCTGGCGGATCCGCCGCTCCCAGTCGTAGATGCCGATCAGCGCGTCGATCTCGAGCGCTTCGATGAAAACTTTGTCCATGGGGCGGGGATTCGGGATTGGGGATTCGGGATTGGGAGTGCGCAGCGCTTCGATGCATCGCGCGTTCCCGGCCAAGATCCCCCGTCACGCCTGGGATGACAAGTCGCGGCCGGGATGCGTTGCTCTTCCGAATCCCTAATCCCGACTCCCCAATCCCGTCGCTGCCGCCACCGGCGGCAGCGACCCCATGTCCCAGCGCGGGGTGACATGCACGGCCGGGCCGTCGTGCTGGCCGGCCTGCAGCCGCAGCGCGCCGGCGAAGGCGATCATGGCGCCGTTGTCGGTGCACAGGGCCGGTCGCGGGAAGCAGGCGCGGCCGCCGCGGGCGGCGGCCATCTCCTGCAGCCGCGCGCGCAGGCGGCGGTTGGCGCCGACGCCGCCGGACACCACGATCACGTCGGTGCCGGCGGCATCCAGCGCGCGCTGGCACTTGATCGCCAGGGTTTCGACCACCGCGTCCTCGAAGCCGCGGGCGATATCGGCACGGGTCTGGTCCGACTGGTCGGACTGCTGCCAGGCCAGCAGTACCTGGGTCTTGAGTCCGCTGAAGCTGAAATCCAGGCCGGGGCGATCGGTCATCGGCCGCGAGAAGCGGAAGGCCCCAGGGTTGCCCTGCTCGGCCAGCGCGGCCAGCTGCGGGCCGCCGGGGTAGGGCAGGCCCATCAGCTTGGCGGTCTTGTCGAAGGCCTCGCCGGCGGCATCGTCCAGGGTCTCGCCCAGGAGCCGGTAGCTGCCAATGCCGTCCACCGCCACCAGTTGGGTGTGCCCGCCCGAAACCAGCAGAGCCACGAACGGCGGCTGCGGCGGGTCGTCCTCCATCAGCGGGGCCAGCAGGTGGCCTTCCATGTGGTGCACCGCCACGGCGGGCAGGTCCAGCGCCCAGGCCAGGGAACGGGCCACCCCGGCGCCGACCAGCAGCGCCCCCACCAGGCCGGGGCCGGCGGTATAGGCCACCCCGTCCAGGTCGGCGACGGCCAGCCCGGCTTCGTCCAGTGTCTGGCGCACCAGCGGCAGCAGCTTGCGCACGTGGTCGCGGCTGGCCAGTTCCGGTACCACCCCGCCATACTCGGCGTGCAGCGCGATCTGGCTGTAGACGGCATGGGCGCGCAGGCCGGCCGCGCCGGGCAGGCCGGTGTCGTAGACGGCCACGCCGGTCTCGTCGCAGCTCGATTCGATGCCCAGGACCTTCATGCAGGGGAGATGGGCGCCGGTTGCGCCGTTGCAATGCCAGCGGCTATCATACGCGGCTCCCCTGGCCGTCCGGGCCGGGAGGTGCGAGTCCTTCGCAGAGACCGGCCCGCTGTCGGCCGGACTTCCCAGACACCAGAGATTCCTATGCCCAGCGTCAAAGTCCGCGAAAACGAGCCGTTCGAGTTTGCCCTGCGCCGCTTCAAGCGCACCTGCGAGAAGGCCGGCGTCCTGGCCGAGACCCGCAAGCGCGAGTTCTACGAGAAGCCGACCCAGGAGCGCAAGCGCAAGGCGGCCGCCGCGGTGAAGCGCCAGGCGCGTCGCGTCTCGCGCGACGTCACCAAGCGCCAGCGCCTGTACTGAGCCGCGTCGCTTCGCAAGAAGCCGGCACGCGCGAGCGTCGCCGGCTTTTTGTGTTTATGCCTTGGCGCGCGCCTGCTGCGCCGATCCCCCCGCCACCCACAGATCCCGCATCCATGACCCTGAAGCAGCAGCTCACCGACGACATGAAGGCCGCGATGAAGGCCGGCGAGAAGGACCGCCTCGGCGTGATCCGGCTGATCAACGCCGCGATCAAGCAGCGTGAGGTCGACGAACGCATCCAGCTCGACGATGCCGCGGTGCTGGCGGTGCTGGAGAAGATGCTCAAGCAGCGCAAGGACTCGGTGACCCAGTTCGAGGCCGCCGGCCGCGACGACCTGGTGGCGATCGAGCGGGCCGAAATCGAGGTGATCCAGGCCTACCTGCCCGCGCAGCTGGACGAGGCCCAGATCGCGGCCGCCATCGACAGCGCCATCGCGCAGACCGGCGCCAGCGGCCCGGCCGACATGGGCAAGCTGATGGGCGTGCTCAAGCCGGCCCTGGCCGGGCAGGCCGACATGGGCCTGGTGTCGAAGCTGGTCAAGCAGAAGCTGGCCGGCTGAAGCGCAATCTGCTCGCGGGGCGGGACTGGCCGCCCTCGCAAGCCGAGCGTATCCGGCCACGGTTGCTGCACGATCGCCCATGTCGCCGCCTCCCGTCATCGCGCTTCGCCCCGCGCGCCGCGACGACGTGCCGGCGATCCTCGCGCTGATCCGCGCGCTGGCCGAGTACGAGCGGCTCGCGCATGAGGTCGAGGCCGACGAGGACGCACTGGCGGCCACCCTGTTCGGCGAGCGGCCGGTCGCCGAAGTGGTGATGGCCGAGGTCGATGGCGATACCGCCGGCTTCGCCCTGTTCTTCCACAACTACTCGACCTTCCTCGCCAGGCCCGGCCTGTATCTGGAGGACCTGTTCGTGCATCCGCGCCATCGCGGCCTGGGCGTCGGTCGACGGCTGATGGCGCACCTCGCGCAACTGGCGCTGGCCCGCGGCTGCGGACGCTTCGAGTGGTCGGTGCTGGACTGGAACGCGCCGGCGATCGGTTTCTACCGCCGCCTGGGCGCGGTGGGCATGGACGGCTGGACCACGCAGCGCGTCACCGGCGAGGCCCTGCGCAGGCTCGCGGCCGACCCGGTGCGCTGACCGCGCCGTCACGGGCGCCCTGCTGGAATCGGCCCTTTCGGACACAGGAGCCCCGGGATGCGCACCGACCCGGCGACCGCCGCGGTGCGCGACGACGCGGGCGGCACCGACGACAGCCCACCCCGCCGGACGACAGGCGGACGGATCGACGCGATCGACCTGGCCCGCGGCTTCGCCGTGTGCCTGATGATCGTCGCGCATGGCACCAATGGGCTGATGCCCTACAGCGACTTCCCCGACTGGGGCCAGGTGCCGGTGCATGCGCTGACCAAGTTCTCCTCTTCGCTGTTCTTCATCGTGTTCGGCGTGGCGCTGGCGGTGGCCTTCGTACCGAAGACCGGCGCGCCGGACTGGCCGCGGCGCCGCAACCGCCTGCTGCGGCGCGGGCTGCTGGTGCTGCTCTGGTACAAGCTGCTGACCGTGGTGGAGCTGTGGGATCGCGAGCGCGGGGAGATCGTGGACGCGCTGCTGTACCGCGACTTCCCCTCGTTCGTCGAAATCCTCGGCTTCTACGCCATCGCCCTGCTGTGGATCCCGTGGCTGCTGCCGCTGTGGGCGAAGGCGCCGGCGTGGCTGCGCTGGCTGAGCCCGCTGCCGGTGGTCTGGCTGTCCTGGTGGCTGCTGCAGCATGCCGGCTTCGGCGGCGTGCCGCAGCTGCAGGCGATCTTCGTCGAGCATCCGGACTACTACACCTGGGGCCAGCTCTCTCGCCTGCCGCTGGTGCTGATCGGCCTGCTGATCGGCGGAGCGCTGCTTCACTGCCACGCGCAGGCGGTCAGGCGGCTGCTGCTGGCAGGCGGCGTCGCGCTGGCCGCCTGCGTGCTGCTGGCCTGGTTCGCGCTGCGCGCGGACGACATGGATGCGGCCCTGGTGGCGATCGGCCGCAACGACGGCAAGCATCCGCCGGGCCTGCTGTTCTCGCTGTTCAGCGTGGGCGGCGCGCTGGCGCTGCTGGCGCTGTGCATCGCCGGCGGCAACCTGCTGGCCAGCCTGCTGCGTCCGATCGCGGTGGTCGGCAGCGACGCGCTGATGGCCTTCATCGTGCACATCAGCGTGATCTTCCTGCTCTGGCGCAACACGTTCGAGTGGTACCAGGCGGTGTCGTACGCGCATGCGCTGCAGATGTCGCTGCTGCTGGTCGCGGTCACGGCGCTGTGGATCTGGATCTGGAAACGGCTGCCGCTGCCCTGGCGCCAGGCTGCACACACGCCAACACAGGCGCCGGCCCGAGGCTGATGTTCAGCGGCGATGGCGTGCGTTCACGCCAGACTCGGGCGGCGATGAAGACGCTCGCCACCCTCGCACTGGCCGCGGCGCTGCTGGCCGCGGCCCAGGTGTCCGCGCAGCCGGCCAGGCCGTCTACGACCGGGTTGCCGGTCCGTGTGCCGCAGGTCCTGCCGGTGCCCGGCTGGAGCAGCGCGCTGCAGGCGGCGCTGGAACGGGTCGATGCACGCCATCCCGGCGACATCGGCGTGTACGTGCGCCACCTGGATCGCGACGAGTCGTTCTCCTACCGCGCCGAAGAACCCTGGTACCTGGCCTCGGGCATCAAGGTGCCGGTGGCGATCGCGGTGATGCGCGCGGTCGCGGGCGGCGCGCTGTCGCTCGACACGCGGGTGACGCTGCGCGAGGACGACTACGTCGATGGCGCCGGCGGCACCAATGCCTTCAAGCCCGGCGCGCGCCTGCGCGTGGCCTGGCTGCTGGAGCAGATGATCGTGCACAGCGACAACACCGCCAGCGACGTGCTGATCCGCACCGTGGGCATCGACCAGGTCAACGCCGTCGCCGCCGAACTCAGCGGCGCAGCGGACCTGCGCATCACCACCCTGGCCGATGTGCGCCGCCTGGCCTATGGCCAGCTGCATCCGGCCGCGTCGCGCCTGGGCGCGGCCGACCTGCTCGCCATCCGCGCCAGCGGCGCCGGACCGGCGCGTGTGCGCACCTTCGCCCAGCGGCTGTCGCTGACGCCCGCGCAGCTGCGGCTCGACAGCCTCGACGCCGCCTTCGAGGCCTACTACGCCAGCCACGTGAACAGCGCCAGCCTGGTCGACTTCGGCCGCATGCTGGCCGCGCTCTCGGATGGCCGCGCCCTGCCGCCGCGGGAGACGGTGTACCTGCTCGATCTGATGGCGCGGGTGCAGACCGGCCATCGCCGCCTGCGCGCCGGCCTGCCGCCGGGCACGCGCTTCGAGCACAAGACCGGGACCCAGCACCTGCGCACCTGCGACCTCGGCATCGCGACCGTGCCCGCAGCCGCGCGCGACACCGCACCGGCGCGGGTGGTGATCGCCGCCTGCACGCGCGGCACCGGCACCGCGGCGGGCGAGCGCGCGCTGCGCGATGTTGCCGCGGCCATCACCGCCTCCGGGGTATTCAGGCAGGCCCCGCCGCGCCCGACGGTGTCGCCCACCCCACCCGCATGACGCCTGCCCCGTTTCGCCTGCCGCGCCTCCCGCTCGCCCTGCTCCTGCTCGCGCTGGCCGCCTGCCGCGGTGAGCCGGAGGGGCCGGTCGAGCAGCAGCAGGCCGCGACCACGACGCAGGCCGAGGCTCCGGCCTGGGTGGACGCGCTGGACACGGAGATCGAGCGCATCGATGCGGCCATGCCCGGCGAGTTCGGCGTCCATGTCTCGCGCTTCGGCCCGCACGCCGGCACCCTGGATCGCGGCAACGGCCGCGCCTGGTACCTGTCGTCCACGGTCAAGGTGCCGGTGGCGATCGCGATCCTCGAAGCGGTGGACGCCGGGCGCATGTCGCTGGACGACGAAATGGAGCTGCAGCGCAGCGACTTCGTCGACGGCGCCGGCGACATGCTGCAGCACACGCCCGGCACCCGCTTCAGCCTCGCGACGCTGCTGGAGAAATCGCTGCGCGACAGCGACAGCACCGCCACCGACATGCTGATCCGTCACTTGGGCGAGGACCGGCTCAACGCGCGCATCGGCGAATGGGTGGGCGAGGGCTTCGGCCCGATCACCACCATCCTGCAGGTGCGTTACGACGCCTACGGCCCGCTCCATCCAGGCGTGGAGACGCTGGACAACATGCAGATCGTGGCCCTGCGCAACGCCGAGGCCGGCGAGCCGCGGCTGCAGGCGCTGGCCGATGCCCTGGGCGTGGAACGCTCCGAGCTGCGTGCCGAATCCATCGAGCATGCCTTCGAAGCCTATTACCAGGGCGGCAAGAACACGGCCACGTTGAGCGCGTTCGCACGCCTGCTCGAGCGCGTGGCCGCGGGCGAGCTGCTGTCTCCCGAGAGTACCGACCTGCTGCTTTCGCACATGCGCGCGATCACCACCGGCGCCCGCCGCATCAGTGCTGGCCTGCCGGAGGGCAGCGACTTCGCGCAGAAGACCGGCACCCAGCTCGCGCGCGCCTGCAACGTCGGCATCCTCGACGCCGAGCGCGGCCGCGACGGCGCCACCGTGGTGGTTGCCTGCGCCGAGCGCTTCGAAGACCTGGGCCAGGCCGAACAGGCCTTCCAGTCGCTGGGCCAGGCGCTCGGCGAACTGGCGCAGACCGATCGGCCGCGCTGACGCGCAGTCGACGCCGGCGCGGCGATGATCGTGCCATGCAGCACGCGAAACAGAAGGTCGAGCAGCTGACCGGGCGCTTCCAGCAAAGCCTGGCGGGCGCACTGCTGCAGCGCTTCGTCGAGGCCGGGCTGATGACCCAGGCCGCATCGCTGGCCTTCTACGCGCTGCTGTCGCTGGCGCCGCTGCTGGTGCTGCTGCTGTGGATCACCGCCTCGCTGTATCCGCCCGCGCAGCAGTCGCTGATCGACCAGGTGGGCGAGCTGGCCGGGCCGGGCTCGGCGCAGGTGGCCGAGACCGTGATCCGCAATGCCACCGACCAGCCCGACATGGGCTCTTTGGCGGGCATCTGGAGCACGATCCTGCTGTTCGTCGGCGCGACGGTGGTGTTCGCCCAGCTGCAGGGCGCGCTGAACCTGATCTTCCGCAGCGAGGCGCAGCGCTTCACCGGGCTGGTGGCGTGGCTGCGCAAGCGCGTGTTCTCGCTGGGCGTCGTGCTGGCCATCGGCTTCCTGCTGATCATTTCGATGGTCGCGACCACCGCGCTGCAGATCGCGTTCGCGCGCATGCCCTCGTTGCTGCCGGCGGTGGGCTACAGCGTGACGTTCCTGATCTACGTGATCACCTTCGCCTTCCTCTACCACTACCTGCCCGACCGCCGCGTGGCCTGGCCGCAGGCCTTCCTGGGGGGCGCGATCACGGCCGGGCTGTTCGCGATCGGCCGCTGGATGATCGGCCTGTACCTGGCCCAGGCCGCGCCGGGCAGCGCCTATGGCTCGATGGGCGCGCTGGTGCTGCTGCTGGTGTGGATCTACTACGGCGGCGTGGTGTTCTTCGTCGGCGCGCTGCTCACGGCCGTGATCGACGAACGCGCAAACCACCGGCCCGAGGCCGAACGGCCGCGTCCGGTGCCAGCGGGAACGCTGTAGCGGCCGCGCCGCGCGGCCCCCGGGGCGGGACCGACGCCGGCCAGGTCGTCCTTGCATGGCCTGGTGCCGGCACCAGCGCGCGGCGCGGTCGCGTCACAGGGCTGCGAAAGCCTGGATGTCGCGTCGCGGCGGCGCCCCCATGCGGCGCCCGCATACACTAGTCGCATGGCCCGCATCCCCGACGCCTTCATCGATGACCTGCTCGCCAGGACGGATATCGTCGAGGTGGTCGGCGCGCGCGTGCCGCTCAAGCGCCAGGGCAAGGAGTATTCGGCGCGCTGCCCGTTCCACGACGAGCGCTCGCCCTCGTTCACGGTGTCGCCGACCAAGCAGTTCTACCACTGCTTCGGCTGCGGGGCGCATGGCACCGCGATCTCCTTCCTCATGCAGTACGACCGGCTGGAGTTCCTCGACGCGGTCGACGAGCTGGCCCGCCAGGCCGGCATCGAGGTCCCGCGCGAAACCCAGCAGCGCAACGCCAATCCCGACACCCAGGACCTGTTCAACGCGCTGGAGGCCGCCTCGCGCTACTACCAGCGCCAGCTGGCGGGCAGCGACAAGGCGCGCGCCTACCTCGACGGCCGCGGCGTGGGCGAGGCGGTGCGCGCGCAGTTCGCGATCGGTTATGCGCCCGAAGGCTTCTCCGCGCTGAAGGACGCGCTGGGCACCGACCCGCGCCGGCTGCAGCTGCTCGAGCGCGCAGGCATGCTGTCGAAGAACGACCGCGGCCATGTCTACGACAAGTTCCGCGACCGCGTGATGTTCCCCATCCTCGATCGTCGCGGCCGGGTGATCGCCTTCGGCGGGCGCGTGCTCGGCAAGGACGACGGCCCCAAGTACCTCAACTCGCCCGAGACCGCGCTGTTCCACAAGGGGCGAGAGCTGTACGGCCTGTGGCAGGTGCGCCAGGCCAACCAGAAGATCGAGCGGTTGATCGTGGTCGAGGGCTATATGGACGTGGTCGCCCTGTTCGAGCACGGGGTGAGCCAGGCCGTGGCCACGCTCGGCACCGCGACCACGCCCGACCACGCCGAGCTGCTGTTCCGCAACGCGCCGGACGTGTATTTCTGCTTCGACGGCGACCGCGCAGGTCGCAGCGCGGCATGGAAGGCGGTGGAATCCGTGCTGCCGCGCATGCGCGATGGCCGTCAGGCCATCTTCGCGTTCCTGCCCGAGGGCGAGGATCCCGACAGCATCGTCCGCAAGGAAGGCGCGCAGGGCTTCGACGCGCGCCTGCGCGCGGGCACGCCGCTGTCGCAGTTCCTGTTCGACACGCTGTCCGAAGGCGTCTCGCTGTCCACGCTCGACGGCAAGGCACGGCTGGCGGAACGCGCCAAGCCGCTGCTGGCGCAGATCCCCGACGGCGCCTTTGGCGACCTGATGCAGCAGCGGCTGACCGAACTCACCGGCGTGGGCGCGCGCGCGGCCCAGGCGGAGACACGCGCACCGATCCGCCGCCAGGGCAGCCAGCCGCTGGCGCCGCCCCGGCGCAGCCTGGTGCGCAGCGCGATCTCGCTGCTGCTGCAGCAGCCGTCGCTGGCGCTGGATCTCGCGCCACCCTACCGCTTCGTCGCGTTGCGCCAGCCCGGCATCGACCTGCTGACCGAACTCATCGCCCTGGTGAGCATGCGGCCGGACATCACCACCGGCGCGCTGCTCGAGCATTTCGCCGACCGCGAGGATGGCGCCGCCCTGCACAAGCTCGCCACCCAGAGCCTGCCCGGCGATGCCGCCAACTGGCGCGCGGAGTTCCAGGACGCCATCGCCCAGCTGGACCGGCAGACCCTGCAGCAACGCATCGACGAACTGCAGGACAAGCAGCGCGGACCCGGCCTGGACGAGGCCGACAAGGCGGAACTGCGGGAGCTGCTGCAGGCACGGCGCTGAGAAGCGCCAGGCGCGACAGCGCGTGCCCGGCACACCGGCGCCCCGCCCGTCCGCCGCTGCGAGGGGCGGACGGGGGTGAGCCGGACCGCGTTACGCAACCCCCGTGCAATGCAGCCCGATCCCCGCCCAGCCGCCGGGAGCAGGGCGCCGACGACGCATTCACGCCGGCTTCGCCCCCGGAGGGCCGCCTTGGGGCGCAGGGGCGATGTCGCCGCAGATCCCGTGCAGCCGCCCTAGGGCACTCCCCAGCTGACCGGCGGGGCGCGCCCGCGGGATCATCCCCGCATCGACCATGCGGCCCTGCGCCACGGAGATGCGTCATGTCCGATCCCGTCAACGACGCCGTCAGCACCATCCAGGACAACCTCTCGGAAGGCTGGACCGACTGGGACGTCAGCCATGGCGACCTCACCGAGAACAACCGCGTCCTCGCCGGGCTCAGCCCCGAACAGCGCAACCAGGTCATCCAGGAACTCAGCGACGGCAACCTCGACAAGTGGGCCGACGAGATCAACGGCACCCTGGGCGAGCTGAGCGCCGGCGAACGCCAGGACCTGTTCAACTCCCTGGCCGAAGGCCTCGACGCCGAACAGCTGGCGCGCGTCACCGCCGCGTTCGAAGGCCACGGCGGCAGCATCGCCGAACTCGGCCGCGCCATCGGCGAACGCGCCCCTGCCACGGTGCGCGCCGATTATGTGGAGCGCATGGCGGCGCAGACCGACAGCGGCGACACGCTCGATATCGACGCCGGCTTCGGCTACACCAGCTCCACCCGCGCCGATCCAGAGGCGCTTGCTGTGGGCCATGTGCTGTCGAGCCTGTCCGACGATCCGGCCTCGTTCGATCGCGCCGTGGCCGCGCTCAGCGACGGCCAGCTGGATTCGGTGCTCGAGAGCGCCGCCGGCAGCAGCATGACCACGACCTCCATGGGCCGGGCCAGCAGCACCAGCGTCGACTACGATCCGTCCCTGCTGGCCGACATCGTCACCGCCGCTGCCAGCAGCGGCGACGCGGCCACCAAGGCACGCGTGTTCGAAGGCGCCGCCGGGCAGCTGCAGGACATCCAGGATGCCGGCGGCCTGATGACGCCCTATGTCGGCCAGAAGGACGACGTGGCCGCAGTGGCCAATGCCCTCGGCACCCTGCTCGACAGCGATCCCAACGGCATCGTGACCCAGCTGCGCACCAACAACGATCCCGCCGGCCAGGCGATGGTGTCCTATACCGCGGGCCTGCTCGCCACCGGCCAGGAGGACCGCCTGCGCGACACCATCGTCCGCCTGCAGCAGGGCAACGACGGCAGCGGCCACGCCTTCGAGGCCTTCCAGGATCCGGTGGTCTCGCGCAACCTCGGCTACTTCACCGGTACCACCGCCGCCGCCATCAACAACGTCACCAGCGACCGCGAAGCCCAGGCCGACATGCTGAAGAACATCTTCGGCGCCGGCTTCGGTGCGGCGGGCGCCGCCAATCCGGTGGCCGGCGTGATCGCTTCGGTCGGCAACGGCATTACCGCGCAGACCATCGACTCGGTGGTCGGCGCCGTGGCCGATGGCGACAAGGAGCTCAAGCAGGCGCTGTACGAGCTGGGCATCCCGCGCGATGCCAGCGGCGCGATCAATGATGCCGGTCCCGGGTTCGACAGCTTCAACGCCGCCTACGCCGCCGCGGCCGAAGCCAACCGTTGATCCGCCCTGCGCGCCATGCCGCCTGCACGCGCGGCGCGCTAGGCTATCGGTTCCGCCACGGTCCACGCAGCCGATGCATGCGCCCCTCCGGTTCCTTCCCGCCGTCCTGCTCTGCGCCGCGCTCGCCACGGGCTGCGGCCGCCGCGCCGACATGAGCCTTCCCGAACTGGCTCCGCCCGCGGGCGCCACCCGCTACGCCACCGACGACGCCAGCACTGACCGCGTGTCGCTGGCGTTCGCCGACCTGCATGGGTCGTTGCGGACGCTGGGCGACGGCCACTGGACGCCCACCTACTACCGGCTTGCCGAGGGCAGCGACTGGAACCGCGTGCGCGACGATCTCGACCGCCAGGCCCGCGCCGCGGGCTGGGAGCCGCAGCCCGGCCTCAGCCCCAGCGGCACCGGTGGCTATCCGCGCCAGGCCTGGAGCAACGATGGCCAGGTCATTGCCGCCGCCCTGGTCGAGCCCCCGGGCAGCGACGGCGCCACCGTGCTGATGGTGCTGACGCCGCGGCAGTAGGGCCGCGGCCGGTCTTCCCGCTTGCGTCCTCGCTTGCGTCCTCGCTTGCGGACAGGCTGGAAGGAACGCGCGAAGGCACCGTGCCGCAGTGTGACCCCGCGCAGGCGCAGAGCGCCGATCCCGCGATGGTCAGAGCCGGGCGGTGCGGACAGCGATCATCCGCCCTCTCGCCGTTATCGTTGGCTTGCGCCCTGCCCGGCGGCCGGCCTGCTCCGTAACCGATGCGGACAAGGCCGGGGTGCCGCGTGGACTTGGCGGGACGAACCCGTGCCAAAGGCCCGACGCCCTCTCTGAAGCGCGCTCCGGCGAGGGAGTGCGCGCCACGCAGCCGGATCTGCACTAGCCTGTCCCCACCAGTCTCCGGGAGAGCCACCCATGCGCCTGACCCCGCCGCTTGCCAGCCTCGCCCTCGGCCTGGCGCTGGCCCTGCCCGCCATGGCCCAAACCGCGCAGCCCGCGCCAGCCGAGGTCGAACGCAAGGAACAGGGCAACCGCGTCACCGAGCACGTCCCCGAGATTCCGGCCGAACTCGTCGAGCGCCTCAACCGCTACCAGAACACACGAGGCGCCTCGGTCGACGGCTGGACCGGCGATGGCTGCCTGCTCGTCTCCACCCGTTTCGCCGAAACCAGCCAGGTCCATCGCGTGTGCCAACCCCTGGGCATGCGCGAACAGCTCACGTTCTACCCCGAGCCCCTCGCCGGCGTGACCGTCGCCCCATCCGCCGCACCGCGACGCGGGTTCGTGTTCGCGAAGGATCGCGGCGGCGACGAGTTCTCGCAGCTGTACTGGTTCGACGACCAGACCCGCGACACCACCCTCCTCACCGATGGCAGGCGCAGCCAGAACGGCGGCACGGTGCTGAGCCGCGACGGCGGCCTGATGGCGTACAGCAGCACCGCGCGCAATGGCACCGACCGCGACATCTGGCTGCGCGACATGCGCAGCGGGCAGGCGCGCCTGCTGCTGCAGGAAGGCGGCAGCTGGAGCGCCCAGGACTTCTCGCCCGACGGCGCCCGCCTGCTGGTGATGAAGTACATCTCGGCCAACGAGTCGTATCCCGGCGAAGTGGACGTGGCCAGCGGCCGCGTGCGCATGTTCCCGATCGACGGCGGCAAGGCGGGCTTTGGTGGATTCCGCTACGCCCCGGACGGCGAGGGCGTGTACTACGTGTCGGACGAGCCGGTGGGCGGCCGGCCCAGCGAGTTCCAGACGCTGCGCCACCATCGCCCCGGCGGCCAACCGGTGCAACTGAGCACCGCGCCTTGGGACGTGGACGCATTCGAGCTGTCCGATGACGGACGCCACCTGGCCTATGTCACCAACGAGGACGGCATCCACCGCCTCACCGTGCTGGCCCTGCCGGCCCACACGGCAGTGCGCCTGCCAGAGCTGCCGGTGGGCCTGATCGGCGGCCTCGAGTTCTCGCCCGATGGCCGGCGGCTGGCGGTGACGCTCAACACCGCCACCTCGCCCAGCGACGCGCACGTCATCGACCTGCGCGGTGGCAGTATCGAGCGCTGGACGAAGAGCGAAGTGGGCGGCCTGGACACCAGCCGTTTCGTCGCCCCCACCCTGGTGCGCTATCCCACCTTCGACCACGTGGACGGCAAGCCGCGCACCATCCCCGCCTTCTACTACCGGCCCGCGAAGCCTGCGCCTGCAGGCGGTTACCCGGTGGTGGTGAGCATCCATGGCGGTCCCGAATCGCAGTCGCGGCCGGGCTTCAATGCCGGTACCCAGTTCCTGCTCGAAGAGCTGGGCGTGGCGGTGCTGGTTCCCAACGTGCGCGGCTCATCCGGATACGGCAAGACCTGGCTCACCCTGGACAATGCCGAGAAGCGCGAGGATTCGGTCAAGGACATCGGCGCCCTGCTCGACTGGATCGCCGGGCAACCCGAACTCGACGCCTCGCGCGTGGGCGTGACCGGCGGCAGCTACGGCGGCTACATGGTGCTCGCCTCGCTGATGCACTACAGCGACCGCATCCGCGCCGGCATCGACATCGTGGGCATCTCGGATTTCACCACCTTCCTCACCAACACCGAGGAATACCGCCGCGACCTGCGCCGTGCCGAGTACGGCGACGAGCGCGACCCCGCCATGCGCGCCGTGTTCGACCGCATCTCCCCGCTGAAGAACGCCCACCGCATCGATGCCCCTCTGTTCGTCGCCCAAGGCCGGAACGACCCGCGCGTGCCCTACACCGAGGCCGAGCAGATCGCCGCGGCCGTACGCGCGAACGGCAAGCCGGTGTGGTTCCTGATGTTCAACGACGAAGGGCACGGATTCCGGAAGAAGAGCAACAGCGACTACTTCGGCGCGGCGTCAATCCTGTTCTGGCAGCAACACCTGCTGGGGGGTTAGGCGGTCGCGCGAGCCGATCTGCTCTTCATGCCCATGACTTCAATCAGTTGGCAGCGGAAAACTGTTGCAAGGCTACGCGGCGTTATGCGGCGCCACTGACAGCGTCAAGTCCTATCGCTGTCCCCACTGCATAACCACACTGGCCCCTTGGTCACCAGCCCCGTGCAACTCGGCCAAGCCGTTGAAGTGCCGGGAATTATTGTGATTGACGATGCCTTGGACAGGAGACGAGAATCCGGCTTATGCGGACGTCGTCCGTCTATTAGTAGTTAGACCTCAGAGGGGAGTGCCTGCGCATGTCAGCATCTAATGATTTTGAGAGTACGCTCAAGTCTGCGGATCAAGCAGTCCAGGAGTACGTCAAGGCATTGCAGTCTGAGAACCTAAAGCTAGTTAAGAAAGTCGCTAAGGCAGAGGCGCAGCTAACTACCGCCAACGCGATGATCGAAGAGCTCAAGAAGGGAAGAACGCCCAACCCTCTGGATTACATGAGTGACCGAGAACTCATGGAGATTTCCAATGGCAGGCCTGAAGTTTAACAGTTCATTCAAGCCGAACCCGCTCCGCGAGTCGGCTTATTCCCGGTGCTAGGCTCTGCGAGACAAAATTATGAATCTGACGACATCGCAACGTGCGGTTTTGGTGGTCGGCTTGGTGCTGACATCTTTGGCTTTCATATTCGTCCCGTTCGAAGCGCGATTCTCCGAGCGCACATACGAAGCCCATGCGTACATTGGGTACTACTCCGTTTGGGACCCGCCAGATGCAGCAGTTTACTGCGCACCAACCTTCGGCCTTACGGACTCGTCGAGAGCCACCGCAATCGAGCTTTGCACCGCTAAGCCGATCTACCAGTACGTGATCCTCACGGCGCTTGCTGCGATCTCGACCATGCTGGCAGCATTCTTTCTCATGGGTGGCTTACGTAGGCGCAGAGTCTAACCATTCCGTAAGGAGCTTCCCGTCAACCCCGAGTGCATGACGCTCTTGCCTTGAGCTTCAGGCGTTTGCTGTGCCGGTTTGTCGTTTTGCTGCTTGCCACTCGCCAGAGTGATGGTGATCGAAGCGTTGCCAGACTGCACCCGGTAATCGGTCTTGTTGGATCGGAGTTGCCGATCCGGACCAAGGTAAAAGCCGCACCCGAAGGCCTCGCTCATTCATCGGTTTGGCCCATGCACGGGGATCAGCCGTGTCATGGGGTGGCGCCACCTTGTTGGTCAGGCTCTCTCCGGGACGGTCTGACCGCTTGCTACCTGTCCGCTCTGGCGTTGAACGTTGTATCGATGTGCTGCCTGCTCAGGCCGCGCAAATGGCCGAGACCGCGGCGCTGATCCGCTCGCACCTGCCCGGATAACCCAGCCGCGCCATACTGGGCCGCCAGCACGGGGCGGCGGCCGAGCCACCACCGGAGATCCCGATGCAGACACGCCACGCCTCCTGCACCTGCGGCCAGCTCACCGTCGCCACGCGGGCGGCGCCCGGCCGCATCTCGATCTGCCATTGCCTGGCCTGCCAGCGACGCACCGGCAGCGTGTTCGCCACGCAGGCGAGGTTTCCGGCCGATGCGGTGACGGTCTCGGGACACAGCACCGCGTACGTCCGCGTCGGCGACGAGGGCGGCCGCGCGCGGTTCCACTTCTGCCCGGTCTGCGGCAATACGGTGTACTACACGCTGGATGCGCTGCCGGACGTGGTCGCGGTGCCGGTGGGCGCCTTCGCCGACCCGATGTTTCCACCGCCGTCGGTGTCGGTCTACGAGGCGCGGATGCATGCCTGGGTGGCCCTGCCCGTGGGCATCGACCACCACGATTGACGCACCGACTCGACGCAGGAGAGGATGATGGAGATCGAGAGCGTCCGCGAGATCGCCCTTGCGCCGCCCGAGGTGACCGAGGCGCCGCACTTCAACCATGGCGCGTTCCGGGTCGGGGGCCGGATCTTCGCCACCGTACCGCCGGACCAGCGCCACCTGCACGTCATGGTGGATGAGCAGACACGGCTGCTGGCGCTGGAGGTGCACGGCGATGCGATGGCGCCGCTGTACTGGGGCAAGCGTATCCCGGGGTTGCGCATTGACCTGGTGCGTGCGGATGCCCGCGCCGTCGAGCAGCTCGTGCGCGCCGCCTGGCGCCACAAGGCGCCCAAGCGCCTGGCAGCCGCGCTGGATGCCGGCGATGCGGCCTGATTCAGGCCGGACGACCCGCCACCATCACGCGTCGCAGGGCGCATCGAGGCAGCCATGAGCAATTACGACCCGGTCTTCGCCGCACTTGCGGCCATCCTGCGCAGGCATGCCCAGGGCATGTCGATCCGCACCGACCAGCCCGGCCACCTGTACGTGGAACGGGCGCCTGCCACGCCCGGGGCCAAACCCGCGTTCTTTGGCGCGGTGCAGACGAAGAAGTCCTACGTCAGCTATCACCTGATGCCGGTCTACGAGCAGCCCGTCCTGCTGGACGGCATTCCCCAGGCCTTGCGCCAGCGCATGCAGGGCAAGTCCTGCTTCAACTTCACGGTGGTGGATGCGGCCCTGTTCGAAACCCTCGACGCGCTGACGGCACGATGTGCGGCGGCGGTCCGCTGAGGCTACGATCGTGCCCCGGACGGCGGTGGCGAACGCGAGCATGTCCAGGATCGACCTGAAGCGGGAACTCAAGCACCTCTATGCGCCAACGGCGAAGGCGGTGGCGGAGGTGGACGTTCCGCGGCTGCGCTTCCTGATGATCGACGGCCAGGGCGATCCGAACACCTCGCCCGCCTATGCCGAGGCGGTGGAGGCGCTGTTCTCGGTCTCGTACACAGCCAAGTTCATGCTCAAGCGCGGCCGCGGCATCGACTACGCGGTGATGCCGCTGGAGGGGCTGTGGTGGGCCGACGACCACGCCGTGTTCGCGAGCGACGATCGCGCGAAGTGGCGCTGGACGATGATGATCCTGCAGCCGGATGTCGCGGAGGATGCGGTGCTGGAGGCGGCCATGGCGCAGGTGCGCGGGAAGAAGCCGCTGGCGGCGCTGGAGCGGCTGCGGCTGGAGCCGTTCGCCGAAGGCCGCTGTGCGCAGGTGCTGCACGTGGGGCCTTTCAGCGAGGAAGGACCGACGATCGAATGCCTGCACGCGTTCATCGCCGAACGCGGCCGGCTGGCCGGCAAGCACCACGAGATCTATCTCAGCGACGTGCGCCGCGCGGACCCTGCGAAGTGGCGGACCATCATCCGCCAGCCGATGGCATGAGGCAGGGGCGCGCCATGCCGGCAGCGCGCCGCCGCCCGCACGTGGCGCCTGCGGGCGTGCTGCTGCGTCCAGTGGCCTGCCGGCGGCGCAGCGTGCGGCGTGCATGGCGCACGGTCGCATGAGCGAGGGCCTGGCGCGGTTCGTCGAGGCGCAGGCGGGTGTGCACGCGCGTGCGCTGGAGGAGATCCGCGCGGGCCACAAGCGCACGCACTGGATGTGGTTCGTGTTCCCGCAGCTGCGCGGCCTGGGGCGGAGCCTGCAGTCGATGCACTACGGCATCGATGGCGAGGAGGAAGCCCGGCCTATCTGGCGCATCCGCTGCTGGGTCCGCGGCTCGAGGCCGCGACCCGCTGCGTGCTGGACAGCGCACTGCCGCCTGCGCGGATCTTCGGCGCGCTGGACGCTGCGAAGTTCCGTTCGTGCATGACGCTGTTCGCGCGGGTGTCGGCGCCCGGCAGCGTGTTCCATGCGGCGCTGCACGCGCTTGCCGGCGAAGACCCGTTGACCCTGGCGCTGCTCGAAGGCCGGCCGGAGACTCGCGGCTGACCAGGGCGATCGTCGATCCGGCGCATGGCCATTCGTCGCACAGACAGGGCCGCGCGCAGGGCGTGCCCCATCCACTTCCGCACAGGCATCTGGCATGACCACGACAACTCCCGGCAAAGGCCCGGCCTCGTACTTTCCCTCGATCGAGAAGACCTATGGCCAGCCCATAGCGCACTGGCTGGCGCTGCTGGATACGGTGGCCGGACACACGCACATGCAGCAAGTGGCCTTTCTCAAGCACAGCCACGGACTGGGCCATGGCCATGCCAACGCGCTGGTGGCGTACCGCAAGGGGCAGACGGCGCCCTAGCAACGCGCGGGTTGCAAGCCGCCCGCACGGCGCTTGCGACGACCCTGCACGCGCCGGAACGTGCGCCCTTCCCGCGCGCGGCTCGGCGCACCACGGCATCCTCGCGCCCGGCGCCGTATCCTGCCGGGTCGTGTGGGCCGGGCCCGGCAGGAGAGCAGCGATGGACTACCAACTCGTGATCAAGTTCTGGCGCAAGTCGCTGCAGAGCGAGGACTTCCTGGCCACGATCGAGGCACGCCTGCAGAGCGTGCTGGGCGATGCGGTGGCGCTGGAGGGCTACGACGTCAGCGCCAAGGAGATCAACCTGTTCATGACCACCGCCGACCCGCGGCATGCGTTCCGGCGGGTGCGCGGGGTGCTGGAGGAGCTGGGCATCGAGCAGGGCGTGTCGGCGGCATTCCGCCTGGTGGGTGGCGCACGCTTCACCTCGCTGTGGCCGGCACGGCCGATGCGCAAGTTCGCGCTGCCCTAGGCCGGCGCAGCGGCTGGTGGGCGCGGCACGCCTTGCCCGTAGGCGCCCGCCGCGATCTCCGGCGGGCTTGTCCGTCGCGGCCACAAGGAAGGCCCCGCCTCGGATCTTCGCAGGGACCCTCGCCGGGCCTTTGCAATGCGGCGACGCCGGCTGCCTCGCCGTGAACGCGTTGCCGGCGGGCCCCGGGTTTTCCCCAATGTCGCCACGCGGCAGCGCCGCGTAGTCTCGTCGACGGAAGGTGCCATACGGCGCCGCATGCATGGGCCGCCATGTCGCTCGAGACGCTCCGGTTCCCGCCTTCGCTGCCGCCTCCCGGCCTGCCTGGGTCGATGCCGCTCCGTGCAGCCGATCCTGGCGGCACGGGCTTCGACGAGGCCCTGCTGTCGGCCGACCCTGCGGCGGTCGAGTTCACGCTCGACCGCGGCTCGGTGCGCATCACCGGCGAGCGCGCGGCGCAATGGACCACCAGCTGGACCGCGACCGGCGAGCTGGCCGTCTCCGCACCGGGGACGGATGCGCAGATGGTGCCGCTGCGCTTCGAGGCGACGATGCACAACGACGAGGCCACGCCGGCCAGGATGCGTGCGCTCAATCCCTTCGATCCGACCACGATCCCGCCGCGCACGCGCATCGAGGTGGACGGTCGCGACTATGCCGGCACCCGGTTGGAAGCGAGCTTCCGCACGCTGGCGGCGGCCAACGGGCTGGATTCGATCGGGGAGTTGCGCCTGTCGCTGGAGATGACTGCAGACGGCGAACTGCGGGTGATGACCGGCTCGCAGCAGCTGTTCGATGCGCCACGCGATGGCGGGCCGGCGTCGGCTCCGGCGGAGCGCGAGGATTTCATCCGGCACACCGCGATGCTGGACGATCCCGCCGGCCTCGATGGCGCCGCCTATCGCCGCATGCTGCTCGACGGCACGCCGCCACCGCAGACGGTGCGCATCGGCGAGGACGTGGAAGGCGACAGCATTACCGGCGTGGTCACCGAGACCGGCAGCGGCGAGTCCAACGAAGTGGTGTGGACGATCGACGATGCCGGCCGGCCGGTGTCGGCCGACGCGGTACTGACCTGGGAGCCGGACAGCGGCGGGCGCGATTCGGACCGCATCGAGGCCAATGCGCAGAGCCGCTTCCGCAGCGACAACGACATGAAGGGCAGCGGCGACGACGTGGGCCACATGCTGGCCTACCGCTTCGTCAACGGCCACGGGCCGGTGAACATGTTCCCGCAGGAGAGCCACTTCAACCAGCGCGTGTATGCGGGCATGGAGCAGGAATGGTCCGACTGGCTGGCGGCGGGCATGGAGGTGCACGTGGAGATCCGGCTCGGGCCCGGTGAGGGCGCACGACCCGACCAGGTACGGGTGGACTACGCGGTGATCGACCCGGCCAGCGGCAACCCGGTCTATGATCCGACGCTGATCGTGTTCGACAACGAGGCTGGCCAGGTGTTCGACCGGATTGCGCGGGAAGGCATGGACGAGATGATCGGGACGGCGTCTTGAGCGCCACCGACCGCGACGCACTGGTGCGCGGCATCGGCGAGCTGCTGGTGCGCGACCTCGCTACCGCGGGGCACGATCTGGATGGCTATGCGCTGATCGCCGACTACAGCGATGGCGCGCGCAGGCTCAGCGGCTTCGGCTACCGCGAGGGCCAGTCGCCGGTGGCGGCCACGCCGCAGACAGAGGCCGACCTGATCGGCGCGCGGCTCGACGAACTTCGCGGCGCCATGCAGGTCGACGGCAAGGCGCCGTGGATGGTGTGCGTGATCCAGCTGCGCCGCGCAGGTGGCAAGCTGCATGCGGACTTCGTGTACGACGACGCCGCACGCTGGCGGGTGACGCCGGCGACGCTGGCCCAGGTGGCGGAACAGGCGAGGCCGGCCTGACGGTCGGCCGCAACGACGCATTTTCTCTTTGTGGGAGCGCGCTCGCGCGCGAAAGCTTTCGCAGCCAAGTCGCTCCCTCCGTCACGCGCCAGCACGGCATCGCTGTGCCGCAGATCGTCCCGGCGAACGCAAGGTCCATCGTCTTCGGCGACCGGACCAGTGGATCCCCGCGCTCGCGGGGACGACGTCGGGGTGGAATGACGTCGGGCTAAGGAACAACGATCGGGCAGCCGATCCAGGCGGCCTCAGGCCCCGTCCTCAGTCCACGCGCTCGAGCTGGAACGCCTGCACCGGCGACGGATCCAGCCACGGCAGCAGCCAGTGGTCGACCAGCAGGAAGGCGAACAGCGCCATCAGGTAGACCACCGAGTAGTTGAAGACCTTCATCGCGAACAGCTCGTCCGGCGGATCGAGCAGGCGCCAGGCGTACCAGAGGAAGGTCAGGCCCAGCACCACCGCGCCGCCGAGGTAGAACAGGCCGCTCATGCCGATCGCTACCGGCAGCACCGTCACCACGCACAGCAGCACGGTGTAGAGCAGGATCTGCCAGCGGGTGTAGGCCACGCCGTGGGTGACCGGCAGCATCGGCACCAGCGCGCGCCGGTAGTCCTCGCGGCGGAAGATCGCCAGCGCCCAGAAGTGCGGAGGCGTCCACACGAAGATGATCAGCACCAGCAGCAGCGCGTGCGCCCAGTCCCACTGGCCCTGCATGTTGGTCACCGCGGCCCAACCCAGCAGCGGCGGCGCGGCCCCGGCGATGCCGCCGATCACGATGTTCTGCGGCGTGGCGCGCTTGAGGAAGCCGGTGTAGACGATGGCATAGCCGATCAGCGAGGCGAAGGTGAGCGCGGCGGTGAGCGGATTGACCAGCGCGATCAGGATCGCCATCGACAGCGCGCCGAGGAACACCGCGAACGCCAGCACCTGCGCCGGCGCGAGCGCGCCGGTGGCCAGCGGCCGGTCGGCGGTGCGCACCATCACCTTGTCGATGCGCTGGTCGATCAGGTGGTTGATGGCCGCCGCCGAGGCCGCCGCCAGCCAGATGCCCAGCAGGCCGAACACGCTCTCGCGCAGCGGCGGCAGGCCGGGCACGGCCAGGAACATGCCCACCAGCGCGGTGAACACGATCAGTGCGACCACGCGCGGCTTGGTCAGCGTCCAGTACTGGCGCCAGCTGGACCGGGAACGGTTCATCGCCGCTCCGCGACAGTGCACGGCGTGTTCGACAAGGGCATCGTCACAGGCGCGTCCATGCCTACTCCGGCCGCCGCAGGCGCGCGAGCAGCGACACCAGCACGAACAGCAGCAGCGCCGCGCCGCCGTTGTGCAGCACCGCCACCGACAGCGGCAGCGACAGCTTGACGTTGAGCACGCCCAGCAGCACCTGTGCGCAGGTCAGCAGCCCCAGCACCAGCGCCCAGCCGCGCAGGCCCGGCGTGCGCATGGTGCGCCAGGACAGCGCCAGCAGCGTCGCCGCCGCGACGATCGCGAACAGCCGGTGCGCCATCTGGATGGCGATGCGCGAGGCGCCGTCGAGCACGCCGCCCTCGTAGTCCGCGCCCACGCCGCGCCACAGCACGAAGCCCTCGCTGAAATCCGACGGTGGCCACCACTGCCCCACGCAGCGCGGGAAATCCATGTAGTGCGGCTCGGCCGTGGTCCAGCCGCCGGCGCCGCAGGCCAGCGCGGCGTAGTTGGCGCTCACCCAGCCACCCAGCGCGATCTGCACGCCCAGCACCGCGATCGCGGCGATCACCCAGCGCCGCAGGGCGGTCGCGTCGGCCAGCACGATCGGCAGGTGGGTGGCGCGCCACGCCATCCAGGTGAGCAGCGAGAAGGTGAGCATGCCGCCCAGCAGGTGGCCCATCACGATCACCGGCTTGAGCAGCATGGTCACCGTCCACTTGCCCAGCAGGGCCTGGAAGATCACCACTGCCAGGGTCAGCGCGCCGGCGCGCGCCAGGTCGACGTTCGACCAGCGCAGCGCGGCCACCAGCAGCAGCCCTTCGCCCAGCGCCGCCACCGCCAGCGCCGGCACGATATGGCCCTGCATGTACAGCGGGATCGCCGCCCCTACCAGCGCCGAGGCGCCCAGCACCTGGGCGATGCCGTAGCGCCGCCGCCGCGCGGCCAGCAGCGCCAGCACCAGCACCAGCACGCCCAGGGTGGCGGCCAGGTGGCGGTGCACCTGCTCGCGCCAGGCCTTGTGCGTCTCGAACGGGCGGATCGCGCTGGCGGCGTGGTCGCTGACCTCCTGCGCGGCCTGCGGCCAGGTGGCGCGGCCGTAGCAGGTGGGCCAGTCGGGACAGCTCAGGCCGGCGTCGGACAGGCGCACGAACGCGCCGAACACGATCACGCCGAGGGTGAGCACGACGGCCAGCCAGGCGATCCGGTGGAAGTGCCGGTACACCTGCGGCCGCGAGGGCCTGGGGGACGGGGAAGACATCATCGCAGCTTGAGCAGGCGGGCCATGTCCGTGCGCAGGTGGCCCGGATCGAAACCGGGAGCGTAGCGCAGGATCACGAAGCCGTTGGGGTCGATCACGTAGACGGGGGTGCCGGCCGGGTCGTCGCGCCGCGGCAGCGCGGCCAGCAGCGCCGGCGAAGGCTCGACCTGGCGCCAGGCGGCGTTGCGCTGCACGCCGTCGGGCGGCGTGCCGATCCAGAGGATGTGCACATGGTCGGCGCGATGCGTGAACAGCTGCCAGACCGTGTCGAGCTGCTGCGACAGCTGCACGCACTCGCTGCTGCAGCCCGCTGGCGGCGCCAGCGCGATGCGCCAGGTACGCTCGGCCGGATTCCAGACATAGTCGCCTCCTTCGTGCAGGGTGGGCACTACCTGGCGCAGGTCGCCGGGCGGATCGAGCAGTTCGCCGTGGTTCTTCATGCCCGACGGACGCCAGCCGGAGAAGCGCAGCGCGCCAGCCACCACCGCACTGCCGAGGAACACGGCGACGACCAGGATCAGCATGCCGCGGTTGCGGCCGCGCTGCTGCGGGGAGACGGGAGCATTCATCGGCGGAACCGGAAGGTCAGGACAAGGGCGGTGACGAGGACGGCGATGGCCAGGCCGAACCACTGCACCGCGTAACCCAGGTGCTTCTGCGGCGGCAGGGTATTGGGCAGCACGTCGAGATCGCGGGCATGGCCGATCGGCAGCGCGGGATCGAGCTTGAGCACGCGCGGCGGCAGCGCGTCGAGGCCGAGCAGGGCGGGCAGGCCGGGCGCGTCGAGGCGCACGGCCAGCACGTTGCCGCCAGGGGTCGCGGCCGACAGGCCCTGCGCCAGGCCGGCGGAAGGCGGCGGCGCCAGCAGGCCCTGGATGCGCTGCTCGCCGGGGATGCGTTCGGGCGCCGGCATGGTGCGGTCGCCGGGCAGCGGCAGCCAGCCCAGTTCGACCAGCAGCGGCGCCGCGCCATCGGGCGCGAAGGCGCGATACACGCGCACGCCGGGGCGGCCATCGCGTTGCTGGTTGTCCAGCAGCACGGCCGGCGCGTCGAGGAAGCGGCCCTGGCCTTGCGCCCAGTCGAAATCGCGCGCGCGCGCGGCTTCCCCGGCGGCGGAAAGCGGCAGCGCCCGGCGCTGCTCGAGCGTGGCGGCGACCTGGTCGAGCATCGCCTGCTTCTCCGCCATGCGCCCGAGCTGCCAGCGGCCGAGCGCGGCGAACAGCACGATCAGCACCAGCGCCAGGCTCCAGCCGAACAGCCAGGTGCCCCGCGCCCACCCGCTCACCCCGGCCATGCGGCGGCCTGCGATAATGGCCGGCACCGGCGCATGCCGCGCCTCCGGATCAGGTCATGAACGATTCGCTGAAAATCCTGGTGGTGGTCGGCTTCCTCGCGCTGATCCTGTGGAACCTGGGCGCGGGGCTGTACTACATGCTCAGCGACAAGGGCCAGAGCAAGCGCACCGTCAACGCCCTGACCAAGCGCATCGCCCTGTCGGTCGGCCTGATCCTGCTGGTGATCCTGGCCCACTACATGGGCTGGATCGAGTTCCACGGCGTGGGCCGCAACCCGAACTCCTGACGCCGCCGCGCGGCCGCGCCCGCCGCGCCGCGCATTTGCGCGGCGCGAAAAAGCGGAAAGCGCCGGCATGCCGGCGCCCTCCCCTGTCGGATCCGGATGGCCGGGCCGTACCCGGCCGGCGATCCGCGGACGTGGGTCCGTGACGTCAAAGCACATAGACGAACAGGAACAGCCCCAGCCACACCACGTCGACGAAGTGCCAGTACCAGGCCACCGCCTCGAACGCGAAGTGGTTTTCCTTGGTGAAATGGCCCTTGGCGCAGCGCAGCCAGATGATGGCCAGCATGATCGTGCCCAGGGTGACGTGCGCGCCGTGGAAGCCGGTCAGCATGAAGAAGGTCGAGCCGTAGATGCCCGAACCCATCGTCAGGTTGAGGTCGCGGTAGGCGTGGATGTATTCCTCGACCTGGAAGAACAGGAACACGCAGCCCAGCACCACGGTCAGGCCCAGCGCCACCAGCAGCTTGGTGCGCTGGCCCGCCTTGAGGGCGTGGTGGGCGATGGTGACGGTGATGCCCGAGGTGAGCAGGATCAGGGTATTGAGCAGCGGCAGGCCCCAGGCCGGAATGGTCTGGAACTGACCGCCCACGCTGCCCGGCCCGCTGCTCGGCCAGGCCGCGCTGAAGCCCTCCCAGAGCAGATAGTTGGTGGCCACGCCGTCGCCCGAGCCGCCCAGCCACGGCAGCGCGAACTGGCGGGCATAGAACAGCGCGCCGAAGAAGGCGGCGAAGAACATCACTTCCGAGAAGATGAACCACACCATCCCCATGCGGAACGAGACGTCGACCTGCTTGTTGTAGTAGCCCGAGACCGATTCGAGGATCACATCGGCGAACCACTTGAACAGGATGAAGGCCAGCCCCGCGGCGCCGACGAAGAACGTCGTGCGGCCCCAGCTGATCTCGTTGAACCAGCTGGCCAGGCCGATCATGGTCACGAACAGCGCGATCGAGGCGAACAGCGGCCACTTGCTGTGGTGCGGCACGAAGTAGACGTTCGGGTCGCTGCCGTGATGGGCTGTGGTGTCGGCGTGGGCCTGGGCCATGGCGAAAAGTCCGGATTGCGGTGGGTCAGGGTGCCGAATGCGGCACGGTGGACGACGGCGCCGCCGCGGTGAGGCGGTCGGTGAGCACGTCGTTCTTGAAGAAGGTGTAGGACAGCGTGATGGTCTTGACGTCCGGCGGCAGCGCCGGATCGACGATGAAGCGCACCGGCAGGTCGCGGGTCTCGCCGGCCTGCAGGGTCTGCGCGGTGAAGCAGAAGCACTCGGTCTTGCTGAAGTAGCCCGAGGCGCGGGCCGGCGCCACCGACGGCGTGGCGCTGCCCACCACCGCGGACCGGCTGTTGTTGTGCGCGGCGTAGGTGGCCTCGTACTGCTCGCCCACACGCACGCGCATGCGGGTCTCGTTGGGGCGGAAGCCCCAGGGCAGCTTGGAGTTGACCGACCCGTCGAACTCGACCGTCACCCAGCGCTCGTCCGGCACCGCCGAGCCGACCGCCGAGGCATCCGCCGCGCTGTTGTCCAGGCGGATGCCGAACACCTTTTCGCAGGCGATGCGGTACAGCGGCACGAGCGAGAAGGTGAAGGCGAACGCGCCCAGCGAAATCGCCAGCAGCTTGAGGATGCCCTTGTTGGTCATGCCCGGCGCGCTCATCGCCCGATGACTCCCGAGGCGATGAAGGCGACATAGATGGCCAGCGCGATCGCACCGACCACCAGCGCCGTGCGCACGGCACGCCGGCGGCGCTGCGCAAGCTCGTCGGGGGATCGCTGCGGGTCGCTCATGGCCAGCATCGTCAGTGGCTGATGTCGCCGTGCGCCAGGTCGCCGTCGCGGATCACCGGCGGGGTGGCGAAGGTGTGGTGCGGCGCCGGCGACGGCACGGTCCACTCCAGGCCGCGCGCCGAATCCCACGGTCGCGCCGGGGCGATCGCGCCCTTCTTCAGCGAGTGGAACAGGATGCCGAACATCAGGAACGGCGTGACGAACATGCCGAACGCGCCGATCGAGCTGACCAGGTTCCAGTCCGCGAACACCACGTTGTAGTCCGGGATGCGGCGCGGCATGCCGGCCAGGCCCAGGAAGTGCTGCGGGAAGAACAGCAGGTTGACGAACACCATGGTCCACCAGAAGTGGAACTTGGCCAGCGTCTCGTTGTACATGCGCCCGGTCCACTTCGGCCACCAGTAGTACACCGCGGCGATGATGCCGAACAGCGCGCCGGTGACCAGCACGTAATGGAAGTGCGCGACCACGAAGTAGGTGTCGTGGTACTGGAAGTCGGCGGGCACGATCGCCAGCATCAGGCCGGAGAAGCCGCCGATCGAGAACAGGATCACGAAGGCGATCGACCACAGCATCGGCGACTCGAAGCTGATCGAACCGCGCCACATGGTGGTGGCCCAGTTGAACACCTTCACGCCGGTCGGGATCGCGATCAGCATGGTCGCGAACATGAAGTAGATCTCGCCGCCCAGCGGCATGCCCACCGTGAACATGTGGTGCGCCCACACGATGAACGACAGGAACGCGATCGCCGCGGTGGCGTACACCATCGCCTGGTAGCCGAACAGCGGCTTGCGGCTGAAGGTCGGGATGATCTCGCTGACCACGCCGAAGGCGGGCAGGATCATGATGTAGACCTCGGGGTGCCCGAAGAACCAGAAGATGTGCTGGTACATCACCGGGTCGCCGCCGCCGGCCGCGTTGAAGAACGAGGTGGCGAAGAACTTGTCGGTCAGCAGCATCGTCACCGCGCCGGCCAGCACCGGCATCACCGCGATCAGCAGGAAGGCGGTGATCAGCCAGGTCCAGCAGAAGATCGGCATCTTCAGCAGGTCGATGCCCGGGGCGCGCATGTTGAGGATGGTGGCGATCACGTTGATCGCGCCCATGATCGAGCTGATGCCCATCATGTGGATGGCGAAGATCGCGAACGCGGTGGAGTGGCCGCCCTGCAGCGACAGCGGCGGATACAGCGTCCAGCCGCCGGCCGGCGCGCCGCCCGGCATGAACAGCGTCATCAGCAGCATCGCGAAGGCGAACGGCAGGATCCAGAACGACCAGTTGTTCATGCGCGGCAGCGCCATGTCCGGCGCGCCGATCTGCAGCGGGATCATCCAGTTGGCCAGGCCGACGAAGGCCGGCATCACGCCGCCGAAGATCATGACCAGCGCGTGCATCGTGGTCATCTGGTTGAAGAAGTGCGGGCTGACGTGCTGCAGGCCCGGCACCGCCAGCTCCAGGCGGATCACCACGCTCATCGCCGCGCCGACGATGAACATCACGAAGGAGAACAGCAGGTACAGCGTGCCGATGTCCTTGTGGTTGGTCGAGAAGAACCAGCGGTCGATGAACGACTGCTGGTGGCCGTGGCCGTCGTGGTGATGGTCAGCGGTGGCGGTGTGCGTGGACATAGGGTCTTGCCTTGGATAAGCGGTCAGCCGGCGCTGGCAGCGTCGGCGGGGGCGGCGGCGGGCGCCTGCGGGGCGGCGGGCTCCTCGCCCTGCTGCACGTCATCGACCATGTCGGGGTCGGCCGAGCGCTGCCGGGTGCCGTCGCCCTGCTCGGGGATCTGCGAGGGTTCGGCCGGCGCCTGGCCGGCGGCCTTCTGCGCGGCCAGCCACTGCGCGTACTCGTCCTGCGACACGGCCTTGACCACGATCGGCATGAACGCATGGTCCTTGCCGCACAGTTCGGCGCACTGGCCGCGGTAGATGCCCGGTTCGAGGATCTCGGTCCAGGCCTCGTTGATGATCCCGGGGATGGCGTCCTGCTTCCAGCCCAGCGCCGGCACCCACCAGGAGTGGATGACGTCGTCGGCGGTGATCACGAAGCGGATCTTGGTGTTGACCGGCAGCACCAGCGGGTTGTCGACGTCGAGCAGGTAGGCCGGGTGCGCGTCGAGCTCGGCGCGGGTGGCCTCGGGGTTCTGGCGCAGGCGGTCGCTCTCGCGATCGAGGCGGCTGGTGATCTCCACGCCTTCGCCCAGGTATTCGTATTTCCACATCCACTGGATGCCGGTGACCTTGACCGTCATCTGCGAATCGCGGGTGTCGTACATCGCGATCAGCTTGGCGGTGGCCGGCACGGCCATGATCACCAGCAGGATCACCGGGATCACGGTCCACAGCACCTCCAGCTTCATGCTGTGGGTGAAGCTGGTGTCCGGCACCGCGCCCTTGGAGTGGCGGAACTTGAACATCGCATAGCCCATGGCGAGGAACACCACCGCGCCGATGGCCGCGCAGATCCAGAACGCCAGCATGTGCGCCTCGTAGGCATGGCGCGCCGACGCGGTCACGCCGCGCCCCATGTTCAGCTGCCAGGGCTTCGGATCCGCGGCCAGCGCCGCGAACGGCAACGCCGCCAGAACTGCCAATCCCCACCGCGAAAAACGCGCCTGCCTCATGCCTGGACCCCAAATGTCTTCGGTCGCGGCCTGCCGGCCGCCAGCGAACTGGTAATGAATCGCCGCGGCGGCCTCCGCATGCGGACGCGCGCCACGCGATACCGCGTGCAACGACGCGCAACCGCCATGCGGGCGCGCGATAACTTCCGAATGGTAGCGGCCGCGGCGCTCGAGGGGCAAGCCGCGGCGGCTTCGCGGGATCCTGCCGCCGCGCCGGCGCAGGCGTCCTGGCGCGCCCCGCGACGCGGCGCGCGCACCGCTTTCCGGGGCCGCAGGCCGCGCCGCGACAGGCCTGCGCGGCCGCCGCTGCGGGCCCGGGCCCGGGCCGCAGAGCCTGGCCCGCGCCACCGGCCGGGCCGGGCTGCGAGCCCGCGAGGGCGGATTTGTGCCGGCGCAGGCACCGGAGCCGCGGGAAACATGCAATTCGCGCCGCCCGGGCCGAAGCGAGAATGGCCATCCCATGCGCGGCCCCGGCCGCGTCGCCCGCTCCCGGCCCGCCAATGAACCCGTCCGCTGATCCCGCCCCCCCTTCCGACATCACGTCGCTGCGCGCGGCGATCACCGCCGCCTGGCCGCTCGACGAAACCGCGCAGGTGCAGGCGCTGCTCGCAGTCGCGCGCCAGCCCAGCCCCAGCTGGGGCGAGGCCGACCGCGCCGCGGTGCACGCCACGGCCACCGACCTGGTGCGGCGGGTGCGCGCCCGGGCCGCGGACCAGGGCGCGATCGAGGCCTTCATGCGCCAGTACGACCTGGGCAGCGAGGAGGGCGTCCTGCTGATGTGCGTGGCCGAGGCCCTGCTGCGCATTCCCGACGAGGACACCGCCGACCGCCTGATCCGCGACAAGCTCGGCGAGGCCGACTGGAAGCGCCACATGGGCCGCTCGGATTCGGTGCTGGTCAACGCCTCGACCTGGGGCCTGATGCTGACCGGGCACCTGGTCGACTTGGCCGACGAGACCAAGCGCGACGTGCACGGTGCCTTCAGGCGCCTGGTCGGGCGGGTCGGCGAGCCGGTGATCCGCCTGGCCGTCCGCCAGGCGATGCGGATCATGGGCCACCAGTTCGTGATGGGCCGCACCATCGGCGAGGCCCTGGCGCGCAGCCGCAAGGGCGCCAATGCCGCCTACCGCTATTCGTTCGACATGCTGGGCGAGGCGGCGCTGACCGCGCGCGACGCCGACCGCTATCTCAAGGCCTACCGCGACGCGATCGATGCGATCGGCGGCACCGGGCCGTTTGCCGACGCGATCGGCGCGCCCTCGATCTCGGTCAAGCTCTCGGCCCTGCATCCGCGTTACGAGCATGCCAAGCGCAGCCGCGTGCTGGCCGAGCTGGCGCCGCGGCTGCTGCAGCTGGCGCGGCAAGCCCGGGACTACAACATCGGCCTGACCGTGGACGCGGAGGAAGCCGACCGCCTGGAGCTGTCGCTGGACGTGATCGAAGCGGCCTGGAGCGACGCCTCGCTCGCCGGCTGGGACGGCTTCGGCATCGTGGTGCAGGCCTACCAGAAGCGCGCGCCGTTCGTGATCGACTGGATCGTCTGCCTGGCACGGCGCCACGGCCGGCGCATCCCGGTGCGCCTGGTCAAGGGCGCGTACTGGGACTCGGAGGTCAAGCGCGCGCAGGTGGAAGGCCACGCCACCTATCCGGTGTTCACCCGCAAGCCCAATACCGACGTCAGCTACCAGGCCAACGCGGTGCGGCTGCTGTCCAACACCGACGCGATCTATCCGATGTTCGCCACGCACAACGCGCAGACGATCGCGGCGATCCACCACATGGCGCGGGCGCTGCTGCCTCCGCACCCGGCGCGGGAGGGCCGCAGCGCACCGTTCGAGTTCCAGAAGCTCCACGGGATGGGCGACGACCTCTACGCCGAGGTGATCCCGCCCGAGCGGCTCGGCGTGCCCTGCCGCGTGTATGCGCCGGTGGGCTCGCACGAGGACCTGCTGCCCTACCTGGTGCGGCGCTTGCTCGAGAACGGCGCCAACTCCAGCTTCGTCAACCGCATCAGCGACGAGGCGGTCTCGATCGACGATCTGGTGCGCGACCCGGTCGAGGTCGTGTCCGGTTTCGACGCCATTCCCCACCCGCGCATCCCGCTGCCGGTCGACCTGTACCGCAGCTTCGGCCTTGAAAGGAGCAATTCCATGGGCGTGAACCTCGCCGACGACGACCAGCTGCGCGACCTGGCGGCACAGATCGCGGCCGCGACCGCCGAATGGCGCGCCGGGCCGCTGGTGCCGGGGGCATCGGCTTCCGGGGCGATGATCGAGGTGACCAATCCAGCCGACCGCCGCCAGCGCGTCGGCCAGTGGCAGGCCGCCGATGCCGCGACCGTCGAACGCGCGCTGGCCAATGCGGTGGCCGCGCAGCCGGCCTGGGACGCGACGCCCGCCGCCTCGCGCGCGGCAGTCCTGGAACATGCGGCCGGCCTGCTCGAGCAGCGCATGCCGCAGTACATCGCGCTGTGCACCCGCGAAGCCGGCAAGACCATCCCCGATGGCGTGGCCGAGGTGCGCGAGGCGGTCGATTTCCTGCGCTACTACGCCGCGCAGGCGCGCCAGCTGTTCGCGCCCGAAGCGCTGCCGGGCCCGACCGGCGAATCCAATACCCTGCAGCTCGGCGGGCGCGGCGTGTTCGTCTGCATCAGCCCCTGGAACTTCCCGCTGGCGATCTTCCTCGGCCAGGTGGCCGCGGCGCTGGCCGCGGGCAATGCCGTGATCGCCAAGCCGGCCGAGCAGACCAGCCTGGTCGGCTGGCAGGCGGTGAAGCTGCTGCACGAGGCGGGGATTCCGGAGGCGGTGCTGCAGTTCGTGCCCGGCGACGGTGCTACCGTGGGCGCGGCGCTGACCTCCGATCCGCGCGTGGCCGGGGTGGCGTTCACCGGCTCCACCGATACCGCGCGCGCGATCAACCGCGCCATGGCCGCGCGCGATGCCGCCATCGGCGTGCTGATCGCCGAGACCGGCGGCCAGAACGCGCTGATCGCCGATTCCTCGGCCCTGCCCGAGCAACTGGTCAAGGACGCGCTGGCCTCGGCCTTCACCTCGGCCGGCCAGCGCTGCTCGGCGGCGCGCGTGCTGTTCGTGCAGGCCGACATCGCCGACAAGGTGGTGGGGATGATCGCCGGTGCCATGGCCGAACTCAGCGTCGGCGATCCGGCCCTGCTGTCGACCGACGTCGGCCCGGTGATCGACACCGATGCCAAGTGCCAGCTCGATGAGCACGCGGGGCGCATGCAGGGCGAGGCGCGACTGATCGCCGAGGCGCCCCTGGGCGCCGGCACCGAGCACGGCACCTTCTTCGCGCCGCGCGCCTGGGAACTCGAGTCGCTGTCGCAGCTCACGCGCGAGAACTTCGGCCCGGCGCTGCACGTGATCCGCTGGAAGGCCAGCGAGCTGGACGCGGTGGTCGATGCGATCAACGCCACCGGCTACGGCCTGACCTTAGGCATCCATTCGCGCATCGACGAGACGGTGGAGCGCATCGTGCGGCGGGCGAAGGTGGGCAACGTCTACGTCAATCGCAACCAGATTGGCGCGGTGGTGGGGGTGCAGCCTTTCGGCGGCCAGAACCAGTCCGGCACCGGACCCAAGGCCGGCGGCCCGCACTACCTGCCTCGCTTCGCCACGGAGAAGACCGTCACCATCAACACCACCGCCGCCGGCGGCAACGCCTCGCTGCTGACGTTGGGTGAGTAGCTGCCGTTTGCGCGGCACTGCCGCGCGGCAGCTACGAACGCCCGCCGTGCTACGGCGGGCCGGATGCTTGGCGCGATCAATGAGCACGGCTGCGTACGAACGAACGCCCGCCGTGCTACGGCGGGCCGGACGCTTGGCGCGATCAATGAGCCCGGCTGCGTAACGAACGAACGCCCGCTGCGCTGCAGCGGGCCGGACGCTTGGCGCGATCAATGAGCACGGCTGCATAACGAACGAACGCCCGCTGCGCTGAAGCGGGCCGGATCGAATAGCTGCTGCTTGCGAGGCACTGCCGCGCGGCAACCGCGAACGCCCTCCGCGCTGCGGCGGGCCGGAGGGACAGGCGCGCGCTTGGCGCAGCCAGTGAGCGCGACGCCTCGCGATCGACAACACCTGCATGGCGCGACGCGTCCCGATGCGACCTGACAGACCCGCCTTCCCCGGGGGGGCCTCTGCGGCGAATGTCCTCCGGCATCCGCCAAGGCGGATGCCTCCCCCTTGATTCGCCGCAGAGGCCCCCCGGGCAAGGCGGACTCGGCTCCGGATGCTGGAGACGCAGGCCGCGCCTTCGGCGGAGAGGCTGCCTGCAAGATCCTTTCGACTTACCAGGCCGGCCCACCGATGATCGGAGACGCGCGGCAGCTCGCCCACGGGAGTACGCGCCCACCCGGACGCGCGTGAAGCGTCTCCCATCTTCTCCCGATCGGATCGGACACAAGAAAAAGCCCCGCCGAAGCGGGGCTTTTTCGTTGCAGCGATGGCGCCGATCAGAACCGGTACTGCGCCGACACGCCGTACAGGTTGGCGCTGCCGTCGAACGGGCCGGCGATGCGGCTGCCGCTGGAGGTCACGTCGACCTTCGGGTCATCGGGCTTGAGGTGGCTGAAGGCGAAGTTCACGTCCAGCGCGTCGCTGACCGCCCAGGTGGCGCCGATCGAATACCAGCGGCGATCGTCGTCGGGCAGGCGCGGGGTGCGGTGCTCGAGGTTGGTCGGGGTTTCGTCCTGGGCGATGCCGCCGCGCAGGGTCCAGGTGTCGCTCAGCTTGTACTCGGCGCCCAGCGAGACGAAGGTCGAGTCGCTCCACTCGAAGGGCTCTACCGCGTCCGGATCCGGGTTTTCGAACTCGATACGCACTTCCTCGAGCGACGACCAGCCGGTCTCGGCCCAGCTGGCCGACAGTGCGAAGCGCTCGTTGAGCTGCCAGTGCGCGCCGACCTGCAGGAGCGACGGCGTGGTCAGCTTGGCGCCGCCCGGGCCGTCCAGGAACAGCGGCGCGGTGGCGGGGCTGGCGCCGAACACGGCCGCGACGTTGCCCGGCACGGTCCAGTCCGCGGTGCCGACCAGTTCGTAGTCGATCTCGGAACGGTAGCTCACGCCCAGCGCGAAGCTGTCGGTCGGGCGGAAGTGCGCGCCCACCAGCCAGCCGAAGCCGGTGTCGTCACCCTGGATCTCGACGAAGCCGTCGGCCGCCTGCGGCAGCGCGAACGGCAGCGGGCGGGTCTGCGGGTTGGAGTACAGCAGGGTGCCGAAATCGACCGAGCGCGACAGGGTTACGTCGGCGCGCGAGATGATCGCGCCGATGCCGACCGAGAAGCGGTCGGTGATGTCCACCGCGCCCGACAGGGTCAGGTCGACGATCTGCACGTCGGAGGTGTGGGCGAAATAGCGGCCCACCCAGTTGTCGTCGTATTCGGTCTTCAGACCGAACGGGGCGCTGACCATCGCGCCCAGCGCGACGCCGTTGTCGAGCTTGCGGATGTAGGACATCGCCGGGACCGGGGTCACGCCGCCGGCGTTGCCGCCGTTGCTGCCGGTCATCGGACGGCCGAAGGCATCGGTGGCGGTGCCTTCGAATTCGTAGTTGAGGTCGATCGCGGTCACGTCGACCTGGAAGGTGTTGCCCTCGAACTGGGTCATCACCGCCGGGTTGTTGGTGACCACCGAGGAGTCGCCGGTCTTGGCGGCGGTGCCCGCGAAGGAGCTGCCCTGGGACTTGACGCTGTTCTCCTTGAGCTGGAAACCGGCGGCCTGGGCATTGGAGGCGAACGCCATGGCGCCGGCGATGCCGAGTGCCAGGACGGTGACGTGGGGAATCTTGCGCATTGCGGGATCTCTCCGGTGACGGGGGGTGCCGCGCCGTGTGGCTTGGGGGCGGTGCCCGCCTTCGCCGCCGGAATTTCCCTCCCGACCCACGACGCGCGCCGCACTATACCGTACTGCGGCGTGTGGTAAACGTGCATTCCGGCACGCGACACGCCTCCCGGGCGCACCCCTGCGAGCGCGCTGAACGGGTAAGGTTGCCGGCATGTTCGTGTCCATTCCCACCCGCACCCGCGCCACCCTGCCCTGGGCCACGCCGCTGCTGGCCGCCGCCTTGTGGGCGGCGTTCGTCTGGGCGATCTCGCGTCCGGACGCGTCCCAGCGCGCGCTGATGCTCGAATGGGGCGCGCTGACCGGGGGGCCGGCCGGGGTCGGCATCTGGCAACCCTGGCTGGATGCCGGGCACTGGCTGCGCCTGTTGAGCGCGCTGTTCCTGCACGCCGACTGGGCCCACCTGCTGGGCAACTTGGTATTCCTGCTGATCTTCGGCCTGCCGGCCGAGCGGGTGATCGGGCCGTGGCGCTTCCTCACCCTGTTCTTCGTCGGCGGGGCGCTGGCCAACCTGTTCGCGGTGCTGGTGATCGGTGCGCCGGACCGGCTGATCATCGGCGCCAGCGGGGCGGTCTCGGCGCTGATCGGGGCCTACCTGGCGCTGTTTCCGCAGGCGCGGCTGGGGGTGGTCGTGCCGCTGGGGCTGTTCCTGGAGTTCGTGCGCGCGCCCGCGTCGCTCTTGATCGGCGTGTGGGCGGCGCTGCAGGTGTTGTTCGCCTACATCGGCCCCGCCTTCGGCGCGGTGGCCTGGGCGGCACACGCGGCGGGCCTGGCCTTCGGCATCGTGTTCGCGATCGCGTCGCGCGGGGCGATCGCACGGCGGCTGCGGCGGTTGAAAGGCTACTGAGCGACCCGCATCTGGACACCATCGCGCCACGGCGCGCTCATTGAACCGGCCGCATGGGCAAGACGCTTTACAAAGTCAGTTTCCTCAACCACGGCAAGGTCTACGAGCTGTACGCACGGCGCGTGGAGAGCGGCCGGCTGTGGGGCTTCGTCGAGGTCGCCGAGCTGGTGTTCGACGTGCACGAGGGGCTGGTGGTGGATCCCACCGAGGAGCGGTTGCGCGACGAGTTCGGCAGCACCCGCGCCCTGCACCTGCCGATGCAGGCGATCCTGCGGGTGGAGGAAGTGGAGAAGAAGGGCCAGTCGGCGATCCGCGATGCCGAGTCGGGCGAGAAGGTGGTGACGCCGTTCCCGCTGCCGGCCAAGCCGCGCTGATCCCGGCACCGCGGACGCGCTCGCCGGGCCGGAGCGCGGCGGCCGCCGCCTAGTCGCCACCGGGTGGCAGCGCGCCTGGCGACGCGGCACTCCTGCGCTGCCTGGACGATACTGACCGGCCAGGCCCTGCCGGGCACGCCGAGCCGCTGCGCGCACGTCCATGGTCCCCACCCCCAACGCCCTGCTTCTCGTCGCCGCAGGCGGCGCCGCCGGATCGGTCGCGCGCTACCTGCTGGCGGGCTGGACCCTGTCCGCGGCCCCGGGGCAGAAGTTCCCGTTCGGCACCCTGCTGGTCAACCTGGGCGGTTGCCTGGCCGTCGGGCTGCTGGCCGGCGCGGCCGAACGGCACGGAGCCTGGCTGACGGACGAGCTGCGGCTGCTGCTGTTTACCGGCGTGCTGGGCGGATTCACCACGTTTTCCGCGTTCGGCCTGGAGACCGCGCAGCTGCTCCGTCGCGGCGACTGGCTGCTGGCCGGCGGTTACGTGGGCGCCAGCGTGCTGCTGGGACTGGCCCTGGTGCTGCTGGGGCTCCACCTGGCGGGGCCGGGTCGCTGAGCTGACGCGGCGCGTCGGCGCTGCCTGCAGCGCGCGGGCGGCGATCCAGCGCTTCGTCTGGATCGGACCCGCCGCGCTGGAGCCACCGGCGCTGGCCGCCGGGCGTGTCGCCAGGGTCTGGTGCCGGCGCGGGCGATCGAGTCGCGAGTGGGCCCGGAAACCAGGGCTCCGGGCGAATCGGGCGCCGGACGCAGGCATCGCCGGATCCCGGCCGGCTGCAGCCCTTCGCGCGAACCAACGGCACGGGTCACGACAGGCGCCCGGCGCCGACCGGTCCGCCGGCAAGGCAGGGGCTATTCGCCTGCCGGACTCGCTGCCGCCGGCCTGGCCGCGGCCGCCGCCGGCTTCTTCAGTTCCGCCAGCGCGGCCTGGATCGGGCCCTCGCCCGGCAGCACGTCGCCGGCGGTGGCGCCTTCTTCCTCGTCGCCGCGCAGATGACCGGGCAGCGTGGCCTCGGTGGTGCGCGGAGCGGCAGCGTCCTCGCCATCGCCGGGTTCGGGCCGCAGCACCACGTCGGGGTCGATCCCGCGCGCCTGGATCGAACGGCCGCTGGGCGTGTAGTAGCGGGCGGTGGTGAGCTTGACCGCATCGCCATTGCCCAGCGGCAGCAGGGTCTGTACCGAGCCCTTGCCGAAACTGCGGCTGCCGACGATGCGGGCGCGGCCATGGTCGTGCAGGGCGCCGGCCAGCACCTCCGAGGCGCTGGCCGAGCCGGCGTCGATCACCACCACCACCGGCGCGCCCTGCAGCAGGTCGCCCGGCGTGGCGTTGAACTCGGTGTCGTTGGCGTCGATGCGGCCGCGGGTGCTGACGATGCGGCCCTTCTCGAGCAGATCGTCGGCCACGCGGACGGCGGCGGTGAGCAGGCCGCCGGGGTTGCTGCGCAGGTCGATCACCAGCCCGCGCAGGCGGCCGCCGGCCTCGTCCTGCAGGCGGGTCACGGTGCGGGAGAAATCCTCGCCGGTCTCGACCTGGAAGGCACTGATGCGCACGTAGCCGTAGCCCGGCTCGAGCATGCGTCCGCGCACGCTGGCCACGCGGATGGTTTCGCGCCGCACGGTGATCTGCAGCGGCTGCGCGGCCCCTTCGCGCACCACGCCCAGCACCACGCTGCTGCCGGGCGGGCCGCGCAGGGGGCCGGCGCCCTCGGCATCGGCAGGCGTGAGCGCGCGGCCGTCGACCGAGACGATGGTGTCGCCGGCACGGATGCCGGCCTTGGCGGCGGGCGTATCGTCGATCGGCGCGATCACGCGCACCTTGCCATCGGGCAGCTGCATCACTTCCACGCCGATGCCGTCGTAGGCGCCGGTGGTGCCCTCGCTGAAGGCTTCGGCGGCGCTCTTTTCCAGGTAGGCGCTGTGCGGATCGAGGTCGAGCAGCAGGCCACGGATGGCCGCATCCATGAGCTTGCGGTCGTCGACCGGATCCACGTATCCCGCGCGGATCGCATTGAACAGGCCGACGTAGCGGCGGATCTCCTCCAGCGGCACGCGGGTCGTCGCGCTTTCAACCGCGTCCGGGTCGTCGCTGGGGCCGGAAACGCCTTCCTGCGACGGCTGCGCGTCCTGGTCCTGCGTCTCCTGCGTCTCCTGCGGCTCCTGCCCCTCTTGCGTTTCCTGCGCCTCCTGCGACTGCAGCGCCTCCTGCGACTGCTGCGATGCCGGCAGTTGCGGTTCGCGCGGAGACTGCGCTTCCTGCGGTTCGCCGGGGTCCTGCGCTTGCGTGGCGTCCTGCGTGGCCTCGGGGCGGGCCTGGCGTTCCTGCTGTTGCGGCCACTGCGGCGCTTGCGTGGGCGGCTCGGCGACCTGCGCTTCCTGGGCCGGCCCCCGCTCCGGCGTCCCATGCCCCGGTCCCGCCTGGATCTGGAACTCCGGATCCTGCGCCTGGACCGGGCAGGCGGCCAGCGCCAGCGGCAACAGGGCAAGCAACAGCGAGGAGGTGCGAACGGGCATGCAGGAAACTCCGGAACGGGACGGCGCCAGTGCGTTCTGGCGCAGGGTGCGCCCGATTATGCGGCTGCGCCCGGAATTTTCGTGAAGCGCAGCCCGCCGGCTGCGGTCCGCCACCGGACCGGTGCCGTAAGGGCCGCGCCACCATCCGGGCCGGATCGACGATGCCGCTGCCACCACCACGGGCGGGGCCGTTCGCATCCTGGCCCCAAGCTGCAGGCCATCGACGGAACCCTACCGCTGCAGCCATACAGCGAAGGACAGGAACTCCCCCGGACCTGCGGGCCGCAGCCCACATGCAGCGTGCAAGGTCCCGGCGGGCGCCGACACCGCCGACGGTCCTGCCACGGCCACGGCCTCCCGCGGGGGCGCGCCTGCGCGCGAACGCCGGTCCTTCCCCCGTCTTTCCTGTCGGAAGACGGCCTTAGTCGCATCGCCCGCCACGCTTCGTTCGCCATCGGCTTGGAATCGTCACGTGTCGCGGCGAGCTCGCCTGCGGGGCGGAGGTCCAGGTTGCGGGGGTGCCCAGCCGCTCCGCCTGGCTCAGCGCCGCTGCAGGAAGCTGTTCGGGTTGACCGGTTGCCCGTTGCGGCGCAGCTCGAAATACAGCGCCGGCTGGCCCTGCCCGCCGGAGTTGCCCACGGTCGCGACCGCATCGCCGCGCTTGACCGGCGCACCCGCGTCCTTGAGCAGGGTCTCGCAATGCGCGTACAGGCTCATCGTGCCGTTACCGTGGTCGACGATCAGGATCATGCCGTAGCCGGTCATCCATTCGGCGAACACCACCGTGCCGTCCGCCACCGCCTGCACCCGCGTCCCCGCCGACGCGCCGATCAGCACACCGCTGCTGCTGCGGCCATCGGGCATGCGCCCGCCATAGCCGGCCAGCAGCGTGCCCGACAGCGGCCAGCCGAGGCCGCCGACCTGGATCGGCGCTGCGCGGGTCGCCGCAGGCGCCGGGCTGCGCGCGGTGGCGGCCGGCGCACGCGCGGCGCGTGCGGCGGCAGCGCGGCGCTCGGCTTCGGCCTTGGCCGCCGCCGCGCGCAGCCGCGCCAGCAGGCGCTCCAGCGATTTCGCATCGCGCCCCAGCGCCTGCTCGCGCGAACTGCGGTCGCGGTAGCGGCGATCGAGCTGGGCGACGGCCTGCGCGTGCGTGCGGCGATCGCCTTCCAGCGCCTGCATCTGGGCGCGCTGCTGCGCGCGCGTCTGCTCCAGTGCCGCCTGGCGCTCGGCGATGCCGCGCTCGAGCGCGTCGAGTTCGTCCAGTTCCACGCGCAGCGCCGCGATGCGCTCGGCGCGCTGGCGCTGCAGGTAGCGGTGGTAGGTCAGCGCGCGGTTGGCATCGGCCACCTGGTCCTGGGCCAGCAGCAGCTTGAGCGGGGCCGCGCTGCCGGTGGCGTAGGCCGAGCGCAGCAGGGCGTGCAGTTCCGCGCGCTGGCCATCGGCCCGCGCCTGCAGCGCGTCGCGCTGCGCGGCCAGTTCGGCCAGGGCGGCCTGCTGGCGTGCGAGTTCGGCCTCGGTCTCGCGCAGCGTGCGCGCCGAGCGCGCCACCTGCTCGTCGGCCGCACGCAGCTGCCGCGCCGCGTCGCCGCGCTCGCCTTCGATCCTGCGCCGCTCGCTGGCGACGTCGTCGAGTTCCTTGCGCACGCGCTCCAGGCGGCGCTCGGCCTCGCGGCTGTCGCGCTGTGCCAGGGCGTCCGGCACGGGTGCCAGGCCGGCCGCGAGCAGCGCCAGCGCCGCGCACGCCAGCCGCACGCGCGCCGATGGCATCATCCCTCCGGAACCAGCAGGGTCGCGCCGGTCATCTCCGCCGGCTTGTCCAGCCCCAGCAGGTCGAGCAGGGTGGGCGCGAGGTCGCGCAGGGCGCCGCCGCGACGCAGCTGCGCCGCGCGACTGCCGACGTAGACCAGATCCACCGGACCCACGGTATGCGAGGTGTGCGGCTCGCCCGTTTCCGGGTCGCGCATCATTTCGCAGTTGCCGTGGTCGGCGGTGACCAGCAGTTCGCCGCCCCTGGCACGCACCGCGGCCACGATCTCGCCGACCGCCCGGTCCACCGTCTCCACCGCCGTGATCGCGGCCGACAGCACGCCGGTATGGCCGACCATGTCGGGGTTGGCGAAATTGCAGATGATCGCGTCGAAGCGCTCGGCCTCGATCGCCTCCACCAGCCTGGCGCACACCTCCGGCGCACTCATCTCCGGCTGCAGGTCGTAGGTGGCGACCTTGGGGCTGGGCACCAGGATGCGCTCCTCGCCGGGATAGGGCTGCTCGCGGCCGCCGCTGAGGAAGAAAGTGACGTGCGCGTACTTCTCCGTCTCGGCGATGCGCAGCTGGGTCAGGCCCTGCGCGCCCAGTACCTCGCCCAGGGTGTTGGGCAGGTTGTCCGGCAGGAACGCCAGCGGCGCCGGCAAGGTGGCGTCGTATTCGGTCAGGCAGACGTAGCGCGACAGCGCGGGCCGGCGCACGCCTGCACCGAACCCCTCGAATCCCGGCGCCACGAAGGCCGCGCTGAGCTGGCGCGCGCGGTCGGCTCGGAAGTTCATGAACACGATGGCATCGCCATCGGCCATCGGTTGCGCACCGGCCAGCGCGGTCGGCTTGACGAATTCGTCGTTCTCGCCGCGCGCGTAGGCGGCCTGCAGCGCGGAGAGTGCGTCCGGGGCATCGCCCTGCGCTTCGACCACGGCATCCCAGGCCAGGCGCACGCGCTCCCAGCGCTGGTCGCGGTCCATGGCGTAGTAGCGCCCGGACACGCTGGCGATGCGCGCATTGCCGAGCGCCTCGCACCTGTCCTGCAGCGCGCGCAGGCTGGGTTCGGCCGAACGCGGCGGGGTGTCGCGGCCGTCGAGGAAGGCATGCACGGCCACCCGCGGCACGCCGCGGCGCGCGGCCAGGTCGAGCATCGCGAACAGGTGCTGCTCGTGGCTGTGCACGCCGCCGGGGGAAAGCAGGCCCATCACATGCAGGGTGCCGCCGCCGGCGCTCGCCGCATCGCAGGCGGCCACGAGTTCGGCGTTGTCGAAGAAGCTGCCGTCCTCGATCGCCGCGTCGATGCGGGTCAGGTCCTGGTAGACGATGCGCCCGGCGCCGATGTTCATGTGCCCGACTTCGGAATTGCCCATCTGCCCGTCCGGCAGGCCGACGTGGCGGCCCTCGGTGTGGATCAGCGTGGTCGGGCACTCGGCCAGCAGCCGCCGCCAGGTGGGCAGGTTGGCCAGGGCGATGGCATTGTCGTCGGGATCGTCGCGGTGGCCCCAGCCATCGAGGATCAGCAGCACGACGGGCCTGGGGCGCGCGGAACGGGAAGCGGGGGCGGCTGGCACGGACGGGAGTCCCGGTGACTTTCGACCGGTGCGATTGTAGCCAAGCGGGCGCAAGCTGTCGGACAACGCCACAGGCCGCGCGACCGTTGCAGCGGCAACCGCGGCCCTTCCGGAGATCGCCCATGTCTGCCACCCGCATTTCCCTGACCCTGGCCTTGCTGGTGCTGCTGTGCGCCCCGCCCGTGCTCGCGCAGCAGGACATCAGCAAGGTCAACGGCAGCATCGTGGCCCAGGCCGGCCGGCCCTACGGCGACGTGGAAACGGTGAACGGCAGCATCACCATCGAAAGCGGCGCCAGCGTGAAGGATGCCGAAACGGTTAACGGCAGCATCCGCGCCGCGGACGACATCGGCGCCCACAGCCTGTCGACGGTCAACGGCAGCATCCGCGCCGGCGAGCGCGCCAACGTGCGCGACAGCGTGGAGACGGTCAACGGCAGCATCTTCCTCGGCGAGGGCGGCCGCGTGGGCGGCAATGTCGAGACGGTGAACGGGGCGATCGGACTGGTCGACGTGGACCTCGCCGGTGGCATCGCGACGGTGAGCGGCGACGTCACCGTGGGGGTCGGCTCGCACGTGCGCGGCGGCATCCGCATCGACAAGCCCTCGGCCAACTGGTTCCCGGTACAGGTCAGCAAGCGCAAGCCCAGGATCGTCATCGGCCCCGGCGCCGTGGTCGAGGGCGAGCTGGTGTTCGAGCGCGAGGTCACCCTGTACGTGCACGAGACCGCACGCATCGGCAAGGTCAGCGGCGCCACGCCGCTGCCCTACAGCACGGCGCAGTCGCCGGCGGAATGAGGCCGGCGCCCCGGGGCGCGCCGCGATGCGGCCGCTCCGGTCCGGCAGGCCGGTCCCGGCGCGCGTGCCGGGGCCTGTCCCTCCTGCGGTGGATCGAGGGGCTTCGGCGCCAGGTGCCGGAGCCGGGAACCCGGTGCCGGCGACCGGCGTAGAATCGCCGGTTCTGGTTTCCTGGAGCTTCATCGCATGCGTTCACCCCTGATCCTCGCCTGCGCCGGCAGCCTGCTGCTGGCCGCATGCAGTCGCGAACCGGCCGCGCCCGCCGTCGATGCCACCGGCGCCGATCCCGCGCCCGCTGCCGACCACGTCTTCAAGCCGGAAATCGATGCCGAAGACCTGCGCAGCATGATCACCACCCTGGCCTCGGACGAGTTCGAGGGCCGCGCCCCGGGTTCGGCCGGCGAGGAGAAGACGGTCGAGTACATCAAGGCCCAGTACGAGCGCATCGGCCTGAAGCCGGGCGGCGACAACGATTCCTTCTTCCAGACCGTGCCGATGGTCGAGACCACCGCCGACGAATCGACCGTGCTGCGCCTGGACAGCAACGGGCAGGTGCGCGAGCTGAAGTTCGGCCCCGAGATGGTGCTGGGCACCCGCACCGGCCAGGCCGAGGTCTCGGTCAAGGACAGCGAGCTGGTGTTCGTCGGCTATGGCGTCAACGCGCCCGAGCAGGACTGGAACGATTACGCCGGCCTCGACGTCAAGGGCAAGACGGTGGTGATCCTGGTCAACGACCCGGGCTTCCACGCCAACGACGAGTCGCTGTTCGACGGCAACCGCATGACCTATTACGGCCGCTGGACCTACAAGTTCGAGGAAGCGGCCCGCCAGGGCGCCGCCGCGGCGCTGATCATCCACGACGACGAAGGCGCGTCCTACGGCTGGGACGTGGTCAAGAACTCCTGGTCGGGCCCGCAGTTCGACCTGCGCGCCGAGGACGATCCGGAACCGCGCGTGCCGGCGCAGGGCTGGATCAGCGGCGACGTGGCGCGCCAGCTGTTCGCCGAATCCGGGCTGGAGCTGCAGGAGATGTACGCGGCCGCCAACCGCCGCGGCTTCAAGGCGGTGCCGCTCAAGGCCAAGGTGTCCTTCGACCTGCGCAGCACGGTCACCGAGAAGTCCTCGCAGAACGTGATCGGCTACATCCCCGGCACCGAGGCGCCGGAGGAGACGGTGATCTACCTCGCCCACTGGGACCACCTGGGCAAGCACGAGGGCGAGGGCGACACGATCTACAACGGCGCGGTCGACAACGCCACCGGCGTGGCCGGCATCATCGAGATCGCGGAGAAGTTCATGGTCTCGCCGCCGCGGCGCTCGGTGGTGTTCCTGGCGGTGACGCTGGAAGAGTCCGGCCTGCTCGGTTCCAAGTACTACGTGGCCCAGCCCTCGTTCCCGCTGGAGAAGACCGTCGGCGTGATCAACCTCGACGCGATGAGCGTCGGCGGGCGGGCGCGCGACGTGGTGGTGACCGGCAAGGGCAACTCCGAGCTGGAGGACATCCTGTTCACCCACGCCGGCGCCCAGCAGCGCACGCTGGTGGAGGAAGGCAACCCGGCCGGCGGCTTCTACTTCCGCTCCGACCACTTCAACTTCGCCAAGGCCGGCGTGCCGGCGCTCTACGCCAAGGGCGGCAGCGACCTGCTCGAGGGCGGCAGCGACGCGGGCAAGGCGGCGGGCGAGGAGTACGCGCGCCGCTACCACCAGCCCAGCGACGAGGTTCACGAGGGCTGGCGCTTCGACGGCATCGCCGAGGACCTGGAGCTGCTGCACGCGGTCGGCCAGGAGCTGGCCGGCGGCACCAGCTGGCCCAACTGGTACGAGGGCAATCCGTTCAAGGCCGCGCGCGACGCGCAGCGGGCGGCGCTGGACTAGGCGCCCCGGTTCCATCGATGCGTTTCAAGGGAACGGCGCCGCGAGGCTCCGTTCCTGTTCATGGCGGCCTGGCTGCTCCCGCAGGGTCCTGGCGCAGCGCCCGCAGCGCACCGACCCGGACCTGCCCTACCCTGCACTCCCACCCAGGAGACCGCCATGACCCTCGCCACCGCCTACTGGTGCGTGCTGATCGCCGCGCTGCTGCCCTATGTCTGGATCGGTTTCGCCAAGTCCGGCGCGCCGAAGTACAACAATCGCAACCCGCGCGCCTGGATCGCCAAGCAGGAAGGCAACTACCGGGTGCAGCGCGCGAACGCCGCCCACCTCAATGCCTTCGAAGCCTTCGCGCCGTTCGCGGCCGGCGTGGTCATGGCGCAGCTCGCAGGCGTTGGCCACGCGACCATCGCGATGCTGGCGCTCGCCTTCGTCGTGCTGCGGGTGCTGCACGGCGTGTTCTACCTCGCCGACATCGCGATGGCGCGCAGCTTGGTCTGGATCGGCGGCTACGGCTGCGCGCTCGCGCTGCTGGTGCTGGCGGCGATGCGCGTGGCCTGAGCCGTCCGTCTCAGCCGGCGACCAGCCGCACCCGCGCGAAGTTGCGCTTGCCCACCTGCAGCACGCCCTCGAAACCGGGCGCGAACACCAGTCCGGCGTCCTCGACCACGGCGCCATCCACCTTCACCGCACGCTCCTTGAGCTTGCGGTTGGCCTCGGAGTTGGACGGGGTGATGCCGGCCGCGGTGAGCAGGGCGACGATGCGCAGGCCCTCGGCCGGCACCGCGACGTCCTGCAGCGGCAGCAGCGAGGTATCGCCCTGGCCGGTCACCGCGGCCTGCCAGCCGGCGATCGCGGTCTCGGCGGCAGCGGCGTCGTGGAAGCGCGTAGCCAGTTCGCGCGCCAGGCGCAGCTTGACCTCGCGCGGGTTGAGTCCGCCCGCCACCTCGGCCTTGAGCCGGGCGGCCTGTTCGATCGAGATGTCGAAGCTCAGCAGCTCGATCCACTTCCACATCAGCTCATCGCCGATCTTCATCGTCTTGTTGACGATGTCGATCGCGGGCTCGGCGATGCCGATGTAGTTGCCGAGCGACTTGCTCATCTTGTTGACGCCGTCCAGGCCCTCGAGCAGCGGCATGGTCAGCACCACCTGCGGCGGCTGGCCGTGCGCCTCCTGCAGGCCGCGGCCCATCAGCAGGTTGAATTTCTGGTCGGTGCCGCCGAGTTCGATGTCGGCCTGCAGCGCCACCGAGTCGTAACCCTGCACCAGCGGATACAGGAACTCGTGGATCGCGATCGACTGCTGCGCCGCATAGCGCTTGGCGAAATCGTCGCGCTCGAGCATGCGGGCCACGGTGTGCTGGCCGGCCAGGCGGATCATGTCCGCGGCGGACATCTGCCCGAACCACTCGCTGTTGAAGCGCACCTCGGTGCGCGCGCGGTCGAGCACCTTGAACACCTGCGCCTCGTAGGTGCGCGCGTTCTCCAGCACGTCCTCGCGGGTCAGCGGCTTGCGGGTGACGTTCTTGCCGGTCGGGTCGCCGATCATCCCGGTGAAGTCGCCGATCAGGAACACCACCTGGTGGCCCAGGTCCTGGAACTGGCGCATCTTGTTGAGCAGGACCGTGTGGCCGAGGTGCAGGTCCGGCGCGGTCGGGTCGAAACCGGCCTTGACCCGCAGCGGCCGGCCCGAGGCCAGGCGGGCGGCCAGGTCCTCGCGCTTGAGGATCTCGTCGGCGCCCCGGGCGAGCAGGTCGAGGGCGGTCGGGTCGGCTTGGGGGGAGGTCATCGGGGCGGATCGTCCAAGGGATGTCCCGGAATGTGATTCCGGTCAAAAGAAACCATTAAATATCCGTAAAACCGGCTGAAGAACTGAAAAGCCTTGGCCGACAAGGGTTTGACGCTCGGATTTCATGTGCTTATCGTACCGCGCTGACGCGCCCGTCACGCCCTTTGGACACCACCATGACGCAGCCGCCCCAGATGTCGCCGGATGACGTCCAGCACCAGGCGATCCGGGAACAGAACCTGCGGGCTGCCGCCGAGAACACCGCCAACGAAGCGCGTTACGCCGACCCGCGCGACGCCGCGGCCCGGTTTCCGTTCAATGGCCGCTGGACCCGCCGCGACTGGGTCCACGCCAGCCTGTTCGCCACCCTCGGCGCACTGGTCATCGGCATGGTGCCCGGGTTCTCCAATGCGATGCGGGTGGAGGGCCAGGCGCCCGGCCTGACCACGCTGTCGCTGCCGCTGCCGCCGCTCACTGCCAGCCCCCGGGCCCAGGCCCCGCAGCAGCGCGCCTGGGACCTGGTCGAGGTGCAGAAGGGCCAGACCCTCGGCGCCATCTTCGCCGCGCGCAACATCCCCGCCTCCACCCTGCACCGCCTGCTCGAATCCTCCAGCGACCGCCAGGCGCTGGCCCGCCTGCGCCCCGGCGCCGAGCTGGGCTTCGACCTCGCTGCCGACGGCACCCTGGTCGCCTTCCGCTACGACCGCAACGACACCCAGCGAGTGGAACTGTCGCTGGCCGGCGACCGGGTGGTGGAGAAGGTGATCGAGCGCCCGGTCGAGGTGCGCACCGCGGTGATCAGCGGCAAAGTCGGCAAGTCGCTGTTCCATTCGGCCCGCAAGCTGGGCCTGAGCCCGTCGGTGATCAACACGCTCACCGATGAAGTGTTCAAGTACGACATCGACTTCGACCGCGACGTCACCTCCGGCGACCGCTTCAGCGTGGTGGTCGAGCAGACCTGGCGCGAGGGCGAGCTGATCCGCAGCGGCCCGGTGACCGCGGCGGTGTTCACCGCAAAGGGCAAGCCGTTCACCGCGGTGCGCTTCGAGCGCGACGGCAAGGGCGAGTACTTCACCGCCGAAGGCCGGCCGCTGAAGAAGAGCTTCATCCGCAGCCCGATCCAGTACGCGCGCCTGAGTTCGCGTTTCGGCAACCGCCGCCATCCGGTGCTGGGCACCTCGCGCATGCACAAGGGCGTGGACTACGCCGCGCGCACCGGCACCCCGATCATGGCCGCGGGCGACGCGCGCGTGGTCTCGGCCGGCTGGCAGGGCGGCTACGGCAACACCGTCGTGCTCGACCACGGCAAGGGCCACACCACCCTGTACGCGCACATGTCGCGCACGGCCAAGATCAAGCGCGGCCAGCGCGTGTCGCAGGGCCAGGTGATCGGCTACGTGGGCTCGACCGGCCTGTCCACCGGCCCGCACCTGCACTACGAATTCCGCGTCAACGGCGTGCACCGCAACCCGCTGCAGCACACCATGCCGCCGCCGGAGCCGCTGAGCGGCACGGCCCTGGCACAGTTCCGCCAGCAGACCGCGCCGGCGCTGGAGCGCATCCGCGACGTCGAGGAGATCCTCTACGCGACCGTGCCGGCACGGCCGTCGCAGGACGATCCGAAGGTGGCGGCCGTCGCACCGCCGCGCGCCAGCAAGGGCTGAACTGCGCACAGCGGGGAACCTCCCGCCCAGACCCTGCCAGGTCCTACGGCTCCGACCCCTTGGGGCCGGGCCGTCACGCGGCAACTGGGACTGCCGCCGCCGGGGCAGGCACTCGCGCGCGGGCATGCCCGTCATTCCGCGCACCGGGAGTCCGGTCCCTCCGGGCTGGCCACGTACGGAGCACATCCGATCAGGGCTGGTTCCCTGGAGACAGCGCTGGTTGCGCCCTCGTTGCGCGCGACGGCCGTGCTGCGCACGCCTCGGGCGCGCACCCCGCGTACGCCCTTAGAATCGCGGTATGTCCGACCTCTTCCTTGGCCTGATCTCCGGCACCAGCGCCGACGGCATCGATGCCGCGCTGGTGGACTTCGCCGAGGGGCAGGCGCGCCTGGTCTTCGGCCGCACCTATCCCTGGGACCCCGCGCTGCGCGCGCAGCTGGTCGCGCTCGGCCAGCAGGGCGCCTCGCTCTCGCTCGATGCGATCGCCGAACTCGACGTGCGCGTGGCGCGCGCCTTCGCCGAGGCCGCCAACCTGGCGCTGGCCGACAGCGGCATCGCCGCATCGCGCGTGCGCGCGATCGGTTCGCACGGCCAGACCCTGCGCCACCGGCCCTGGGGGCCCTATCCCTTCACCCTGCAGCTCGGCGATCCCTCCACCCTGGCCGAGCGCACCGGAATCACCGTGGTCGCCGACCTCCGCAGGCGCGACATCGCCGCCGGCGGGCACGGGGCGCCGCTGCTGCCCGGCCTGCACGCCGCCCTGCTGCACGCGCCGGACGAGGACCGCGCCGTGCTCAACCTCGGCGGCATCGCCAACCTGACCCTGCTGCCCGCGCGCGGCGAAGTGCGCGGTTTCGACACGGGGCCGGCCAACGCGCTGATGGATGCGTGGTGCCTGCGCCACCTGTCGGAGGACTTCGACCGCGGCGGCGCCTTCGCCGCCAGCGGGCGCGTCGACGAGGACCTGCTGGCGCGGCTGCTCGACGATCCCTGGTTCACCGAACCGCCGCCCAAGTCCACCGGGCGCGACCATTTCCACCTGGGCTGGGTCGAGGCGCGGCTGCGCGGCGACGAGGCGCCCGCCGACGTGCAGGCCACCCTCAATGCGCTCACCGCACGCACCGTCGCCAACGCCCTGCAGGCCACCCAGCCCGGCACGCGGCGGGTGATCGCCTGCGGCGGTGGCGTGCACAACCCGCAGCTGATGGCGGCGCTGGCCGCCTGCCTGCCGGAGGCGCGGGTGGAATCGACCGCCGCGCACGGCCTCGACCCGGACCACGTCGAGGCCATGGGCTTCGCCTGGCTGGCGCGCCAGACCCTCCTAGGCCTGGCGGGCAACCTGCCCAGCGTGACCGGCGCGGCCGGGCCGCGCGTGCTGGGCGGGATCTACCCGGCCTGAGCCGGCCGCGCGGCCTGCGCTAGCATCGCGCCACGTCCCGGCGGAATCCCGGCATGGAACCTCCCCGCAACCACCAGCTGTCCATGACCGTGCTGATGACGCCGGACATGGCCAACTTCTCCGGCAAGGTGCACGGCGGCGCCATCCTCAAGCTGCTCGACCAGGTGGCTTATGCCTGCGCCAGCCGCTACGCGGGCCGCTACGTGGTGACGCTGTCGGTGGACCAGGTGACGTTCCGCCAGCCGATCAACGTCGGCGACCTGGTCACCTTCCTCGCCTCGGTGAACTACACCGGGCGCTCGTCGATGGAAGTGGGGATCAAGGTGGTGACCGAGAACATCCTGGCCGGCACCGCCAGCCACGCCAACAGCTGCTTCTTCACCATGGTCGCGGTCGACGAGGACGGCAACAGCATCGCGGTGCCGCCGCTGCAGCCGGTGACGCCGGACGAGTGCCGCCGCCATGCGGCCGCGCGGGTCCGGCGCGAACTGCGCCAGGAGTTCGAGCAGCGGCGGGCCGCCGCGATGCTGGGCGGCGCCGCGCCGGCGTAGGACGCGCCGGCACGGGCCCGCGGGCCGGAGGCGCTATTCGCGCACCAGCGGCCGCACCACCTCGAGCAGGCTGACCAGGGTCTTGCCCGGCTCCTCCCACGGCGCCATGTGCGCCGAGCGCTCGAACCAGACGCCGCGCTTGAACGGCGCCTCGACCACGTCCAGCCAGTCGGCGGTGAGCTGCGAGGGCGTGGTGTAGTCGTGGCGGCCCATGAACATCACCACCGGAATCTCGAATTCGCGCACGTCGCTGAAGTCCACCTCGACGAACTCGTCCAGGACGCGTTCGAGCGTGAACAGGTTGCCGGCGTTGAGCGCGGCGCGATCGTCGGCATCGTAGTCGGGCGACAGCCGGGCCGCGCCGTAGAACCACAGGTTGGTGGCGTCGCGGTGCGCGGCCATGCCGCCGTAGTGCTGCGGCCATTTGCGCGCGGCGACGATGCGTTCGCGGGTCAGCGGCGCGGTGCCGGGGTATGGCAGCAGCGCTCCCATTTCGCGCAGCGCCTCGGCATCGCCACGACGGCGGGCCTCGGCCAGGCCGTATTCGAGGCTGACGCGCTCGTTCTCGCGCACATTGATGACCTGGCCGATGCCGACATAGGCATGGAACAGGTCCGGCCGCGCCAGCGCCGCGCGCATGGCGACGATCGTCCCCCAGCTGTGGCCCACCAGCAGCACGCGCCGCTTGCCGAGCTTCGCGCGGACGTGTTCGGCGATCGCGACCAGGTCGTCGACGTAGGTCTGGATGCGCAGCGTGCCGGCGACGGCGTCGGAATGGTCCTCGCGGAAGGTCTTGCCCGCGCCGCGCTGGTCGTAATTGACCATCGTGAAGTATTCCTCCAGTGGGCGCTGGAACTGCCACAGGCTCGGCATCGTCGGCGTGGCCGGGCCGCCATGCACGAACAGGATCACCGGATTGGCCCGGTCCTGGCCACGGATGCTGATCCAGTGGGCGACGCCGTTGACCGGCTGGCGATAGGTCTCCTGCACCCCGTCGGGTCCGGGAATGCGCATCAGGTCCTTGACCACGGCGCGTGCGCGCGCCGCGTCATCGGACGCAGGCGCCTGGGCCGCGGCCGTTGCGGCGAGAGTGCAACAGATCAGGAGAATGGCGAACAGGAAGCGGGGCATGCGTGGGTCCGTGTGCAGGGCTCGACCATGCAGATACGGCCAGTGCGCCGACGGTTGCAGGCGGACAGCGGCTGCGGCATCGTCGAAGAAAGGCTGCACCAGAGACCGGCAGCCTCGCGGCCCGCGCGATCCGCTGCACGCGCACTATTTCGGCGCGCCGCCTACCCGATCGCGCGCGTCGCGCTGGCGAGACGCGAGACGCTCTCCAGCGTCGAGGCATCGCTGTCGGACAGCGAGAATCGTCGCACTTGCCGCCTGGCCTGCAGGCGCGGCGGCGGATCAGCCCGCGTCGGGTCGCTGTACCCGGCCGATCGAGGCGTAGCCCGGATCGTCGGGCACTTCCTCCAGCGCGCGGATCATCGCCTGCAGCGCGTCGGCCTCGGCATTGTCGAAGCGCACCGAACCGTCGCCCTCGTACACGTGCAGCCCCTGCTCGAGCAGGTAGTGCAGCGCGTGCGGCAGGTCCCAGCCGCGGGCGTCGGCGACGCGGCGGATGCGGTCGAACAGGATCGGGTCGGCATCCTTGAGCACGATGTCGGTCATCCCTGCGCTTCCCTATGTCGAGGTCGATGACGAAGTGGCGGCGCCATCCTCCGACAGGAGCAGCCTCGGTTTCAACCAGAAGAACAGCAGCACCGCCGGGACCGCCACCGCGGTGGTGATGGCGAAGTAGACCCCGTAACCCACCTGCTCGACGATCCCGCCCGAGACCGCGCTCAGGACCTTGCCCGGCAGCATCACCAGCGACGAGAACAGCGCGTACTGCGTGGCGGTGAAGCGCTGGTTGACCAGGGCCGAGAGGAAGGCCACCAGGGTGGTGCCCTGGAAGCCCTGGGCGAGGTTCTCGCCCGAGATCACGACGGTGAGCTTCCAGACATCGCCGTCGGCACCGATCAGCCACAGGTACAGCAGGTTGCTGAGCGCGCCCAGCACCACGCCGGCCAGCAGCGGCCATTTCACGCCCCAGCGCGCCACGGCGATGCCGCCCAGGAACACGCCGGCGATACCCACCCAGATGCCGTAGACCTTGGACACCGCCGCGATCTCGGTCTTGCTGAAGCCCTGGCCGAGGTAGAACGGCGCCATGATGCCGCCGCCCAGCGACTGGTCGGAGATCTTGGCCAGCAGGATGAAGGCCAGCAGCGCCAGCGCCAGCGCCCCGCCGAAACGGCGGAAGAAGTCGGCGAACGGCTCGACCACGCCCTCGCGCAGCCCCTGGGCCCAGGTCTCGACCCGTACCCGCAGCACATCCGGCTCGCGCGCCACGAACACCGCAACCACCGGCACCAGCATCACCAGCGCCATCACCCGGTACACCACCGGCCAGGCGACGTGGTCGGCCAGCACCAGGGCCAGCGCGCCGGTCACGATCAGCGCGATGCGGTAGCCCAGCGAATAGGTCGCCACCAGCGCGCCCTGCGATTCGCGCGGGGCGATCTCGACGCGATAGGCATCCACCGCGATGTCGAGCGTGGCGCCGGCGAACGCGGTCATCAACGTGATCCACACGAAGGCCGCGAGCCGGTCGGGCGTGAGCTGGGCCATCAGCAGCAGGCCGGCGATCACGATGGACAGCGCCAGCAGCAGCCAGCCGCGGCGCTGGCCCAGTCGACCCAGGACCGGCAGCCGCCAGCGATCGACCAGCGGCGCCCACAGGAACTTGAGCGTGTAGGACATGCCGGCGCTGGCGATGAGCGTGATGTTCTTCAGCTCGAGCCCGTTTTCCGTGAGCCAGTAGGCCAGGGTGCCGGCCACCAGCAGGAACGGCATGCCCGAGGCGAAGCCGAAGAAGAACATCGTCCACGCCGCCGGCTGCGTGAACGCCTTCCAGACCGACGGCTTGGCCGCGCTCACGCGTCGTAGTCCACGACGTAGGGCGCGTGGTCGGAGAAGCGCGGCTCGCGCGCGACGGCGCAGCCGGTGATGGATTCGGCGATGCCCGGCGTGGCCAGCTGGTAGTCGATGCGCCAGCCCACGTCGTTGGCGCGCGCGGCGCCACGGTTGCTCCACCAGGTGTATTCGACCGCATCGGGTTTGGCGACGCGGAAGCTGTCCTTCCAGCCGCGCGCAGGTGGCGTCACCAGGCCGTCGCCGTGTTCGTCGGCGATCATGGAATTGAGCCAGGCGCGCTCGGGCGGCAGGCAGCCGGAGTTCTTCTGGTTGCTGGTCCAGTTCTTGATGTCGTTGCGGGCGCGGACGATGTTCCAGTCGCCGCAGAGCACATACTCGCGGCCGCTGGCCAGCCACTGGTCCAGGATCGGCCTGAGCCAGTCCATCACCTCGAACTTGAAGCCCTGGCGCAGCTCGCCCGAGGAGCCGGACGGGATGTAGAACGAGACCACGCTGAGGTTGCCGAAACGCGCCTCGATGTAGCGGCCCTCGTCGTCGAACGGCGCCCAGCCCAGCGAGGTGCGCACCTCGTCGGGTTCGCGGCGGCTGTAGATCGCCACGCCGCTGTAGCCCTTCTTGGTGATCGCGTCGCGATAGACGCAATGGCCGAGCGGGCGGAAGCAGGGGTCGGTCAGCTGGTCTTCCTGCGCCTTGGTCTCCTGCAGGCAGACCACGTCGGCCTGCTGGCCCTCGAGCCAGGTGAAGAAGCCCTTGTTCGAGGCGGAGCGGATGCCGTTGGCGTTGAAGCTGATGATGCGCATGCGAGGGCCTGCGGGGAAAACGTCGCGCAAGCCTAGCCGAAATCGCGGTGGCCGCCCGCGGCCGGGCGGGTGCCGGTCAACCCAGCGCCTGTCCGCGGGAAACCCGCTCGCGCGAACGGGCAGTTCGCGGCCAAGGCCGCTCCCACGGACCGCGGCCACGGGCAGGCCGCACAGCACCCGCAGCCTGGCGCTGCTGTGGGAGCGCGCTTGCGCGCGAACAGCTTTCGCGACCAAGGCCGCTCCCGCGGGCAGGCATGCGCCCGTGGCATGGATGGCATTGGCGCGGGCCCGGTTTCAGGCCTTGCGCACGAACTCCGACTTCAGGCCCATCTGGCCAACGCCGTCGATCCTGCAGTCGATGTCGTGGTCGCCGTCGACCAGGCGGATATTGCGCACTTTGGTACCGACCTTCACCACCAGCGAGGATCCCTTCACCTTCAGGTCCTTGATCACCACCACGCTGTCGCCATCGGCCAGCGGCGTGCCGTTGGCATCGCAGACCTGGGCGGCGCGGGCGTCGGCCGCGGCCTGCTCGGCCAGTTCGGCCGGCGACCATTCGTGCGCGCATTCCGGGCAGACCAGCAGCGCGCCGTCCTCGTAGGTGTAGGTGGATGCGCACTGGGGGCAGGCGGGCAGGCCGGACATCCGGACTCCTTGGTTCAGGCGGGGCCGGCCATTGTCTCATCCCGCTCCGCGTCGGCGCTTACTCGGGACGGGGCGTGGCGGCGGTGCTCGGCGGCAACAGCGGATGCTCGACACGCGGCTGGCGCCCGGTCAGGGTGCGCAGGAAGGCGGCGATCGCGCGCGCCTCGCCGGCATCGAGTTCCCGTCCCAGCTGCGCATTGCCCATGATCGCCACCGCCTGCTCCAGGTCCCAGACCTGGCCGCTGTGGAAGTACGGCGCGGTCAGCTCGACGTTGCGCAGCGGCGCGGCGCGGAACACGTACTCGTCGCTGGCCGTCTGGGTGACGGCGAAGCGGCCCTTGTCGTCGTCGGGCAGGATGTCCGCGCCCGGGCGCTCGATCACGCCGAACGGGAAGTAGGCCTGGCCACCGAGATTGGGGCCGTAGTGGCAGGCGCCGCAGCCGCTCTCGATGAACAGTTGCAGGCCGCGGCGCTCGGTGGCGTCGAGCGCGTCGGCCTCGCCCGCCAGATAGCGGTCGAAGCGCGCGTCCGGCGTGACCAGGGTGGCTTCGAAGGCCTCGATCGCCAGCGCCATGTTGTCGAAGCTCACCGGATCGGCATCGCGCGGGAACGCCTCGCCGAACCGGCGCACGTACTCGGGCATGCTGGTCAGGGTCTGGACCACGCGCGCGGGCGTGTTGTTCATCTCGACGCTGGCCTGCACCGGACCCTTGGCCTGTTCGGCGAGGTCGGCCGCGCGCCCGTCCCAGAACTGGGCGATGTTGAGCACCGAGTTGAGCACCGTCGGCGAATTGCGCGGCCCCTTCTGCCAGCCGTGGCCGATCGAAGTCGGCACGTTGTCGGCGCCGCCGGTGCCCAGGTTGTGGCAGGTATTGCAGCTGATGACATGGCTGCGCGACAGGCGCGGGTCGAAGAACAGCATGCGGCCCAGCTCGACCTGGGCGGCGTCGAGCGGCCGGCCGCGCACCTGGTCCACGGTTGCCGGGATCGCGCCGAACAGCGCGCGGGCCGTCGCCTGCAGCGCATCGCCCTGCTGCGCGTGCGCGGCCGCGCTCGCCAGGCCCAGCGCCAGCCCTGCGGCGCCCGCCAGGCCGAGTGCCAGCCCTGCCGCGATTCCCGTTTTCTGCCAGCGCATGCCGCACCTCGTCGTCGATCGGGTCCGGCACCATTGCAGCGCGCGGCGCCCGGTCCGACATTGATCGCGATCAAGCCGTTGACGGGGACCCGCAAGGGCTGTGGGAGAATGCGCCGCATGAACGACCACCGCGTCCGCTTCCTGGAACTGGCCCTGCAGGCGCAGGCGCTGCGCTTCGGCCAGTTCACGCTCAAGTCCGGGCGGGTGAGCCCGTACTTTTTCAATGCCGGCCTGTTCGATACCGGGGCGGCGCTGTCGGCGCTGGCGGCTTGCTACGCCGATGCACTGGACCAGGCGGGCACGCAGTTCGACCTGCTGTTCGGCCCGGCCTACAAGGGCATTCCGCTGGCGACCGCGCTGGCTTGCGAATACGCCAGGCGCGGGCGCGACCTGCCGCTGGCGTTCAACCGCAAGGAAGCCAAGACCCACGGCGAGGGTGGCCATCTGATCGGCGCGCCGCTGGACGGCCGTCGCGTGCTGGTGGTGGACGACGTGATCACCGCCGGCACCGCCATTCGCGAGGCGCTGGCCACCATCCACGCCGCCGGCGGCACGCCGGCCGGCATCGTCATCGCCCTGGACCGCCAGGAGATCGCCGGCGAAGGCCAGACCCAGTCCGCCGCGCAGGCGGTGGCGAGCGAGGCCGGGATTCCGGTGATCGCCGTCGCCAGCCTGGGCGACCTGCTCGACTTCGCCGACGCAAGCGCCGCGCTTGCCGACGAGCGCACCCGCCTGCAGGCTTATCGGGTGCAATATGGCGTCCGCGACATCCATCGCTGATTCGGGCCGCGGGGGGCGGCGTTCGATGAAGATCCAGGCAACGCTCGTGCTCGCCGCGCTGTCGGTCCTGCCCCTGGCCGCGCAGGCCCGCCAGGACCGGCCCGCACAGGCCGAGAAGAAGCTCTACTGCTGGAACGAGAACGGCCGCAAGGTCTGTGGCGACGCGCTGCCCGCCGATGCGGTGGATGCCGCCCGTACCGAGTTGAGCGCCAGCAGCGGCCGGCCGCTGGCCCGGCTGGGCGAGCAGCTCACGCCCGAGCAGCGGGCCGCCGCCGAGGAGGCCGAGCACCAGGCCCGCATCGCCGCCAATGCCGAGGCCGCGCGGCTGCGCCGCGAGCTGGCGATGGCCGGCTCCTACGACACCGAGGAAGACCTGCGCCGCGCCTTCGACGACCGCATCGTGCTGGTGGACGAAGGCCTGAAAACCTCGCGCATGGGCGTGACCAACCTGCGCCAGAGCCTGGTGTCGCTGTTGCGCCAGGCCAACGACCTCGAGCTGCAGGGCAAGCCGGTGGGCAAGACCCTGGCCGGCAATATCCGCGCCCAGCACGTCGACCTGCTGCGCCAGCAGGCGATCATGCGCCAGCAGCAGGAAGAGCGCGCCTCGCTCGATGCCGAACTCGAGCACGCGGTCGAGCGCTACCACGCATTGAGAACTCCTGGCAGGCGCTGAGCGGCCCACCGTCGGCGGATCAGGCCACCCGGTCCGCGCGCACGCGGCCCGATGCCCGGGTCACCCCGGAGGAGTGCCGAGCCAGGCCAGTGCGCCCTCGGCCGCGACCAGGCCGCTGGCGAAACAGGCCGTCAGCAGATAGCCGCCGGTCGGCGCCTCCCAGTCCAGCATTTCGCCTGCGCAGAACACGCCCGGCAGCGCGCGCAGCATCAGCCCTTCGTCCAGCGCTTCCAGGCGCACGCCGCCGGCGCTGCTGATCGCTTCGGCCACCGGGCGGGGGCGCAGCAGGCGCAGCGGCAGCCGTTTGATCGCCGCCGCCAGGCGCGCGGGGTCCTGCATGTCGTCCGCACCCAGCACTTCGCGCAGCAGCCCCGCCTTCGCCCCCTGCAGCCCGGCCGTGCGACGCAGGTGCTCGGACAGGCTGCGGCCGCCGCGCGATCGCGCCAGCGCTTGGCGCAGGGCCGGCTGTTCGCGCCCGGGGGCAAGGTCCAGGGCGAGGTCGGCGTGCCCGTCGCGTTCGATCAATTCCCGCAACGTCGCTGAAATGGCGTAGATCACGCTGCCTTCCAGCCCGGTTTCCGTCACCACGCATTCGCCTTGCAGGGCCTGCGGGTGGCCCCGGGGGTCGGTCCAGTGCACGATCACCGGCTTGAGCGGCGCGCCGGCATGGCGCTGGGCGAAATGCGCCGACCAGCCCACATCGAAACCGCAGTTGGCCGGCCTCAGTGGCGACACCTCCACCCCCCGGGCGGCCAGCGCGGGCACCCAGCCGCCGTCGCTACCCAGTTCGGGCCAGCTGGCCCCGCCCAGCGCCAGCACTGCGGCATCCGCCACCACGCGGCGCTCGCCGTCGGGCGTGTCGAAGCGCAGTGCCCCGTCCGCGTCCCAGCCGCGCCAGCGATGCTGCACGTGGAAAGCCACGCCCTGCTCGCGCAGGCGCCGCACCCAGCCGCGCAGCAGCGGCGCGGCCTTGCGGTCCAGCGGAAACACCCGGCCCGAGGTGCCGACATAGGTGTCCACGCCCAGGCCGCGCGCCCACGCGCGCAACGCCTGCGCGTCGAACCGCGCCAGCCAGCGCGAGACCTCCGCCTCGCGCTCCCGGTAACGGCGGGCGAACGGGCCGGGCGGGTCGGAATGGGTGAGGTTGAGCCCGCCCTTGCCCGCGATCAGGAACTTGCGCCCGACCGAGCCCTTGCCCTCGTACAGGTCCACCGCCAGCCCGGCCGCGCACAGGCGCTCGGCGGCGATCAGCCCGGCCGGGCCGCCGCCGACCACCGCGACGCGACGGGGGTGCAGGCCATGCATGCGCGCATTATCGCCCGCCGCGTGGCCCCGGCCGCCCCGGGTGAGCGCTAACATGCAGGCGACACCCGGGAGGAGGGAGTACACGATGGGCAAGCAAGGCAGCAACGGCTGGACCCGGCGCGCAGCGCTGCAGTCGATGGCGGTGGCGGGTGCGGCGGCGGCGTGGACACCGCGCGGCCTGGCGCAGGACCGCAAGATCGGCGTGGCCCTGGTCGGGCTCGGATACTACGCAGGGCATCTGCTGGCCCCGGCGCTGCAGCTGACCAAACACTGCCGGCTCACCGGCCTGGTCAGCGGAACCCCGTCGAAGCTCGGCGAATGGCAGGGCAAGTACGCCATCCCCGATGGCAACGTGTACTCCTACGAGGATTTCCATCGCATCGCCGACAACCCGGCGATCGACGTGGTCTACATCGCCACCCCCAACCACCTGCACAAGGACCTGGCCCTGGTCGCGGCCAAGGCCGGCAAGCACGTGTGGTGCGAGAAGCCGATGGCGATGAACGCGGCCGAGGGCGAGGCGATGATCCAGGCCTGCCGCGACAACCGCGTGCAGCTGGCGGTCGGCTACCGCATGCAGCACGAGCCCAATACGCGCCGCTTCATGGCGATGGCGAAGGAGCGGCCGTTCGGGAAAATCATCAAGCTGCGGGCAGATGCGGGGTGGTTCGGCTGGCGCGACGGCGCCGACGATGCCTGGCGCCTGGACCCGGTGCGCGGCGGCGGCGCGATGTACGACATGGGCGTGTACTGCATCAACGCGGCGCGCTACTGCACAGGCATGGAACCCGTCGCGGTGCAGGCCTGGGACGAGACCGCGCGCCGCGAGCTGTTCAAGGGGGTGGACGAGACGATGCGCTTCCGCCTCGAGTTTCCCGAGGACATCGTCGCCGAATGCGTGACCAGCTTCGGCCGCAACCTCAACACCCTGCAGGTGGACTGCGAGCGCGGCTGGTACACGATGGCCCCGTTCCAGGGCTACGACGGCAACGCCGGTCGCGCCAGCGACGGCACCGTGTTCGAACCCCAGCTGGGCAAGCTTCCGCGCATGCAGGCCGAGCAGATGGACCAGGACGCGCTGGCGATCATCGGCGGCACCGCGCCGCGCGTGCCCGGCGAGGAAGGCCTGCGCGACCTGCGCGTGGTCGACGCGGCGTTCGCTTCGGCCAAGGCGGACGGCAAGCGCGTGGAGATCGCGCGCGGCTGAGCGTTTCTGCCGTGGTAGGCGTGGAGGTGGGCGCATGGGCCGTGCCCGGTTCATGCGCCGTCATTGGGGCCGCGGCCTGCCCGGGGAATCCCTTCCGCGAATGTCCCCCGGCCTCCGCCTGCGGCGAAGGCCTCCTCCTTGATTTCGCTGCAGGGACTCCCCGGCCAGGCCGCGTCTCGGCTTCCGGACACGGAGCGGTGGCGCTTCGCGGACGCGCCAGGGTTCCGGACGATGGCCAGCGCACCACGGCTCGCGAGACGAACCGAGCCGCGGCAAGGAAAGCTTTTCGATGAAAAGCGCCGAACGCCTGGTGGGCCGGATGCGGGGACCCCTGGGGACGAAATCAAGGAGGAGGCGTCGGCCAACGGCCGGCACCGGGGGACATTCGTCCCCAGGGGTCCCCGTAGCCGGCCCTACCCGCGCTGGCAACCGTCCCGGGACGGGATTCCCCGATGTCGACTTCGACGCGCCGCAGCCCGGAGATCAGAACGGCAGTTGCAGCTCCGGGTCCACCAGCGCGATCTGCGCGCGGAAATCGCCGAGGATGCGGTCCAGCGCTTCCCGGGTATCGGCATCGAAGCGCAGCACCAGTACCGGAGTGGTGTTGGAGGCGCGTACCAGGCCCCAGCCATCGTTCCAGTCCACGCGCAGGCCGTCGATGGTCGACAGCCGCGCGCCCTCGAACTTCGCCTGCTTCTGGAAACGCGCGACGAAGCCGTGCGGATTGGCGTCGGCGACCTCGACCTTGATCTCCGGCGTCGACACGCCGCCCGGCAATGCGCGCAGTGCGGCGCTGGGTTCGTCCGCATCCAGCGCCAGGATCTCCAGCAGGCGCGCGGCAGCGTAGATGCCGTCGTCGAACCCGTACCAGCGCTCCTGGAAGAAGAAGTGGCCGCTCATCTCGCCGGCCAGTTCGGCTTCGGTCTCGCGCATCTTGGCCTTGATCAGCGAGTGCCCGGTCTTCCACATCAGCGGGCTGCCGCCGTGGCGCAGGATGTGGCCGGGCAGGCGTCCGGTGCACTTCACGTCGTAGACGATCACCGCGCCCGGGTTGCGGTCGAGCACGTCGGCGGCGAACAGCATCAGCAGGCGGTCGGGGTAGATGTTCTCGCCGTCCTTCGTGACCACGCCCAGGCGATCGCCGTCGCCGTCGAAGGCGATGCCCAAGTCGGCATCGAAACGCTTCACCGTGCCGATCAGGTCCTCGAGATTGTGCGGCTCGCTCGGGTCCGGATGGTGGTTGGGGAAGGTGCCGTCGATCTCGCAGTACAACGGGATGACCTCGGCGCCGATCGCCTCCAGCACGCGCGGGCCGATCTCGCCGGCCACGCCGTTGCCGGCATCGACGACGACCTTGATCGGGCGCGCCAGCTGCACGTCGGACGCGATCCGCTCCACGTAGGCGTCGCCGATGTCGCGCTCAATCGCATCCCCGGGTTCGGGCGCGTCGTGCAGCCTGCCGTCGGCGATGCGCGCGTACAGGTCGGTGATCGCGGTGCCGGAAAGCGTCTCGCCGCCGACCACGATCTTGAACCCGTTGTAGTCGGGCGGATTGTGGCTGCCGGTCACCGAGATGCAGCAGCCGGTGCGCAGGTGGAAGGCGCCGAAGTAGGTGACCGGGGTCGGCGCCAGGCCGATGTCGATGACGTTGCGTCCGGCCTTGCGCAGCCCGCGGACCAGGCCGGCGACCATGTCGGGGCCGGACAGACGGCCGTCGCGGCCCACCACGATCTCGTCCAGGCCCTGCTCCTGCATCAGCGAGCCCACCGAATGGCCGATCAGTTCGGCCACGCCGGCGTCGAGGGTCTGGCCGACGATGCCGCGGATGTCGTAGGCGCGGAAGATGCTGCGGTCGATATTCACAGGCTCTGCTCTTGGGGTGTCACGGACTACGATGGTGGGCGCGGCGTCGGCGACGAGTGAACCGGCCGGGTCCGCGGGCGCGCTGAGCGCCTCGGCCAGGGTCGGCGCGGGCTGCTCTTCGGTGGGCTCGCCGGCCTCCAGGGCTCGCCGCACCGGCGCCGGCAGGCGCCATAGCAGGTAGGCCAGCAGCAGCAGGGCGCCCACCGCGACGAACAGCGGAATCCCCTTCAGCCCGAACGGTGGCGCCACGCTGCTGGGCAGTGCCGCGGCCGCGCGCAACGGGGTGCCCGCGACCGGAACCGCCATGCGCTCGGCCGCGTCGGCCTGCGCTGGATCGCCTCGCTCGAGCAGGGTGAATCCGCCCTGGCGCAGGGCCACGTAGGTGGACGGATCCACGTTCACCGCCTCCAGCCCCTGGATGGCGCGCGCGAGTGGCAACTGCACCAGCGCCACGCCTGCCAACACATCCCCGACGCGCGCAGGCGCCGCAACGGCTACGCGCGGCGCGTCGCCGGCGCGGATCACCGACACCACCGCGGCGTCCTCGGCCAGCGCCGCCTCCATGGCCGAGACCGGGCCGAAGCCGCCCTCGGGCAGGGCTGCATAGGGCCCGGCCAGGTTGGCGGGAAGCACCTGCGCCCGCTCCAGCTGCGGCCAGTCCGCCGCCAATGCGCGGGCGGCGCCATCCAGATCGCCGGCCTGCAGCGCGGCCTGGACCGCCGGCCGCGCCAGGTGCGTTTCCATGCGCTTGAGTTCGCCGCGCAGGTTGGAGGAGGCCACGCTGGCCGCGGTGTCGCGCGCCAGGGTCGCATTGACCCGGCGTGCATCGTCCTGCAGGCCGCGCCAGCCGCTCCAGGCCAGCCATACCGCCAGCAGCGCCAGCGCGGCGCCCAGCCACGGCAGCCAGGGGCGGGCGTGCGCGAAGACGCGTGCCCTGGACGATCCGCTCGTATCGGTCATGTCGTTACCCGTCGGTCCCTGTCAGCGCACGCCGGTGTGGCCGAAGCCGCCCGCACCGCGTGCGCTGTCGCTGAAAGTATCCACGAGCTGCAACTGCGCCCGGACCACCGGCAGGATCACCAGTTGCGCGATGCGGTCGCCCGGCTCGATGGTGAAGGTCTCGCGGCCCCGGTTCCATACGCTGATCATCAGCGGCCCCTGGTAGTCCGCGTCGATCAGGCCGGTGCCGTTGCCCAGCACGATGCCGTGCTTGTGGCCCAGCCCCGAGCGCGGCAGGATCACGGCGCACAGCGCCGGATCGCCGATGTGGATGGCCAGGCCCGAGGGCACCAGGGCCGCGTCGCCGGGCGCCAGCGCCAGCGGCGCATCGAGCGCCGCGCGCAGGTCCATGCCGGCGCTGCCCTCGGTGGCATGCGCGGGAAGCGGCCATTCGCCGCCCAGGCGGGCATCGAGCAGCTTCACCTGCAGGACGAACCCGGCCTGGCTCATGCCGCGATCCGTTCGGCGATCAACCGCACCAGCTGCGCGGCCACCTCGGTCTTGGCGGCTGGCCCCAGCCTGCGCTCGCCACCGTCCCAGTACACGGCCAGCGCGTTGTCGTCGCGCTCGAAGCCGCCCTCGGCCGCGCCCACGAGGTTGGCGGCGATCAGGTCCAGCCGCTTGCCCTGCAGCTTGCCGCGCGCGTAGCGCTCCACCTCGTGGGTTTCCGCGGCGAAGCCCACCACCAGCGCCGGACGCTGCGCATGGGCGGCCACCTCGGCCAGGATGTCGGGCGTGCGCACCAGTTCCAGCACCAGGGTGTCGCTGCCGGCGGTCTTCTTGATCTTGTGCTCGGAGACGCTGCGCGGGCTGAAGTCGGCCACGGCCGCCGCGCCGATGTAGACGTCGGCGGGCAGGGCGCCCAGCACCGCGGCGTGCATCTGCGCCGCCGAACGCACGTCGATCCGCTGCACGCCCGCGGGCGTGGCCAGGTGCACGGGACCGGACACCAGCACCACCTCGGCGCCGATCTCGCGGGCCGCGCTGGCGACGGCGAAGCCCATCTTGCCGCTGCTGCGGTTGCCGAGGAAACGCACCGGATCGATGTCCTCGAAAGTCGGCCCGGCGCTGACCAGCACGCGCTTGCCCGCAAGCGACCCGCTCATGCGGCCTCCAGCGCGGCCACGATCGCCGCCGGTTCGCTGAGCCGCCCCGGGCCCGATTCGCCTTCGGCCAGGGGCCCTTCCTCGGGTCCGATCACCTGCGCGCCGCGTTCGCGCAGCAGGGCCATGTTGGCCTGCGTCGCCGGATGCAGCCACATGCGGTGGTTCATCGCCGGGCACAGGCTCAACGGCGCGGTCGTGGCCAGGCACAGGGTGCTGACCAGATCATCCGCCAGGCCGTGCGCGAGCTTGGCCAGGGTGTTCGCGGTGGCGGGCGCCACCACGATCCGGTCGGCCCAGCGCGCCAGTTCGATATGCCCCATCGCCGCTTCGGCCGCCGCATCCCACAGGCTGGTGCGCACCGGCCGGCCACTGAGCGCCTGGAAGGTCTGCGCACCGACGAAGCGCTGGGCGCTGTCGGTCATCGCCACCTGCACGGTGGCACCGGCCTCGCCGAGCCGGCGCACCAGCTCGGCCGCCTTGTAGGCCGCGATCCCGCCGCAGACGCACAGCAGCAGGCGTTGTCCATGCAGGCCGCGCTGCGCTGGCATCGTCAGGAAAGTCCTACGCCGGAACCGACCGACAGCTTACCCGATGGCGAGGCGAGGCCCGGCTGCGCCGCCGCGCCCGCCGCGCTGCAATCGTGTCCATGCTGGCGACCGGGCCGATGCGGTGCCCGACGCGATTTCCCCTGTCCCGCCTGGCCTCGCGCCGGTCGCCAGCGCCCCTGTCCTCGAGCACGCGCATGCGCATCCGCGACTGGCCCAGCCTGGAACGTCCCCGCGAGAAACTGCTGGCGCGCAGCGCCGGCGCACTGTCGGACGCCGAGCTGCTGGCGATCTTCCTGGGCTCGGGCTTGCGTGGACTCGACGCCGTGGCCACCGCGCGCCAGTTGCTCGACCAGCACGGTCCGCTGCGCGCGCTGCTGGAGCTGCCGGCTTCGCATATGGCGCGCCTGCCGGGCCTGGGGCCGGCGCGCGCGTGCATGCTCTCGGCGGCCCTGGAGTTGTGCAACCGCTGGCTGGCGGCGGGCCTGGAGCGCGGCGAGGCGCTGACCGACCCGGCCTCGGCCGGGCGCTATTTCGCCCAGCGCCTGCGCGGGCAGCCGATCGAAGTCTTCGCCGCCCTGTTCCTGGACACCCGCCACCGCGCGCTGGGTTTCGAGGAACTGTTCCGCGGCACGATCGACGGGGCCGAAGTGCATCCGCGCGAGGTCGTGCGCCGGGCGCTGGCGCATAACGCGGCGGCGGTGATCGTGGGCCACAACCATCCCAGCGGCAATCCCGAGCCCAGCGCCGCCGACCGCGCGGTGACCGCGCAGCTCAAGCAATCGCTGGCGCTGGTGGACGTACGCCTGCTCGACCACTTCGTGATCGGCGATGGCGCGCCGGTGTCGCTGGCCGCACGCGGCTGGGTCTAGGGCGCGGTGGCGGCCGCGCCGGGCAAACGAAAAGCAGCCGCCTCGCGGCCCGAACTCGCGGCCGCCCGCCGCCGTGCGGTCGCTATAATGCCCGGTTCCCCGCGCCAGACCCGCCCATTCCGTGAAAGCCCAGCTCCGCGACCTGATCGACCGGGCCACCGCCGCCCTGCGCGAGGCCGGCACCCTGCCCGCCGACCTCGTCACGCCCGATTTCGTGATCGAGCGTCCCAAGGACCGCTCGCACGGCGACTTCTCGACCAACGCCGCGATGCTGCTGGCCAAGCCGGCGAAGTCCAACCCGCGCGCCCTGGCGCAGGCGCTGGTCGACGCGATTCCCGCGGGCGGCGACATCGCCTCGGTGGAGATCGCCGGCCCCGGTTTCTTGAACTTCCGCCTCTCGCCCGAGGCCTGGGGCCGGGCGCTGGCGCAGGTGCACGCGCAGGGCGCGGACTACGGCCGCAACAGCAGCGGCGCGGGGCGTACCGCGGGCGTGGAATACGTCTCGGCCAATCCCACCGGCCCGCTGCACGTGGGCCATGGTCGCGCCGGCGTGATCGGCGACTGCATCGCGCGCGTGCTCGACGCCAACGGCTGGGCCGTGCGCCGCGAGTTCTACTACAACGACGCCGGCGTGCAGATCAACAACCTGGCGCTGTCGACGCAGGCGCGCGCGAAGGGCCTGAAGCCCGGCGATGAGGCCTGGCCGGCCGATGCCTACAACGGCGACTACATCGCCGACGTGGCCCAGGCCTATCTGCGCGGCGACAGCATCGAGATCGAAGGCCATACGGTCACCGGCAAGGACGACGCCGACGACCTCGACGCCATCCGCGCCTTCTCCGTGGCCTACCTGCGCCGCGAACAGAACGCCGACCTGGCCGCCTTCGGGGTGTCTTTCGACGTCTATTTCCTCGAGTCCTCGCTGTACGCCGACGGCAAGGTCGAGGAGACCGTGCGCGAACTCGTGGCCAATGGCCACACCTACGAGGACGGCGGCGCGCTGTGGCTGAAGACCACGGACTTCGGCGACGACAAGGACCGCGTGATGCGCAAGTCCGACGGCACCTACACGTACTTCGTGCCGGACGTGGCCTACCACCTGTCGAAGTGGCAGCGCGGCTACGAGCGCGCGATCACCGAACTGGGCGCGGACCACCACGGCTCGCTGGCGCGGGTGAAGGCCGGCCTGCAGGCGCTGGACAAGGGCATCCCGCAGGGCTACCCGGAATACGTGCTGCACCAGATGGTCACGGTGATGCGCGGCGGCGAGGAAGTGAAACTCTCCAAGCGCGCCGGCACCTACCTCACCCTGCGCGACCTCATCGACGAGGCCGGCAGCGACGCCGTGCGCTGGTTCCTGGTGGCGCGCCGGCCCGATTCGCAACTGGTGTTCGACATCGACCTGGCGCGCAGCCAGTCGCTCGACAACCCGGTGTACTACGTCCAGCTTTCGCATGCGCGCATCTGCGGCCTGCTGCGCCAGCTGGAGGAGCGCGGGCTGGGATTCGACCTCGACCACGGCCTGGCGCAGCCGCTGGACCTGGCCGACGCGCCGCTGCGGGCGCTGCTGATCGACCTGTCGCGCTGGCCGGAGATCGTGGCCGCCGCCGGCGAGCAGCTTGAACCCCACCTGATCGCGGCCTACCTGCTCGAACTGGCGCAGGGTTTCCAGACGTATTACAACGACCACCAGTTCCTGGTGGATGCGGCCGAGGTGCGCGATGCGCGCCTGGCCCTGGCCCTGGCGGTGCGGCAGGTGCTGGCCAACGGCCTGGAATTGCTGGGTGTGCAAGCGCCCGAACGGATGTGAGGCAGTAGATCGATGGCGGCAAGACGCGGCAAATCGCAGGCGCGACGCAACGACGGCAACGGTCTTCCGGGCTGGGCGTGGATGATCCTGGGCATCGTGATCGCGCTGGTCGCGGTACTGGTGGTGCCGCGCTACCTGAAGCCCGACGACCGCGACGGCTTTTTCCGGCCGCAGCCGAACCCGGCCGCGCAGCCTGCGGTGAGCGCGATCGACGAAGCCGGCCCGCCCGTGGACGAGACGCCCGTGCGGCCGCGCCCGGCCACGACCGCCCCGCCGGCACAGGAAGCGCCGGAATACGATTTCTACACCGTCCTGCCCGAGCAGGAGGTGGCCCTGACCGACGCCGAACTCGCCGCCAGCGCGCGCGAGGAGGCCGAGCGCCAGCGCCGCACGCTGGCCGCCCAGCGCCAGCGCGAACAGGAGGCCGCGGCTGCCGCGCTGGCCGCCGCGCAACCGGCGCCTGCGCAGTCGGCGTCCACCGCGCCGACCGCTGCTGCGGCGGCGCCGGCGGCGGCCGCGACCGATGGCGCGCGCTACATCCTCCAGGCCGGATCGTTCAGCGCGTCGGGCGACGCCGAGGCGCTCAAGGCCCGCATCGCCCTGCTCGGCCTGAGCGCCCGCGTCGAATCGGGCAGCGCCGGCGGCAAGACCGTCTATCGCGTGCGCATGGGCCCCTACGGCACCGCCACCGAACTGGCCGAGGCCAAGCAGAAGCTGGGCAACGGCGGCCTGCCGGCGCTGGCGATCAAGGCGAACTGAGCCGCCCGTCGCAGCGCGGTCGCAGGCCGCGCGATGCCGCGGGCGGACACTGGCGGGGTTCCAGGAGACCCCCGCCATGGCCATCGAAGCCGCCCTGATCAAACCCGTGGTCGATGCGCTGCTGGCGCTGTTCCACGAGAGCAACGACCTCAAGCTCAAGCGCGACGCCGAAAAGGCGCTGCGGGAGGCGATCCGTGAACTGCTGCAGGCCAATCCGGACGAGAACCGCGCCGAGGCGCGCATCGCCATCGCCCGCGCGGCCGGGATCCTGTCCGAGGACATCGTGCTGGCGGAGGACATGCTGAAGAAGCACCGTGCAACCAGGACCCGGACCCAGGGCAAGTCCGGCACCGCGCGCAAGCGCAAGGCGACCGGCGCCGCCGAGGCCGCCGCACCGGCCCAGGACGCGGCCACCCCGGACAGGAAGCCGGCGCGGGCGGCGAAGAAGAAGCCCTAGACCCGGCCGCGACACGGGGCCGGACAGACTGCCGGCATGCCCTAGCATCCCCTGTTCCTGGTGGTCTGCGCGGCCTGGCTGGCCTGCGAGCTGTGGATCGACCGCCGCCGCTCCGTTCCTGGCGCGCGTCGCAGCGACAGCGGCACCCTGCGCCTGCTGCATCTGGCGCTGCCGGCGGGCATGGGCGTGGCCGGACTGCTGTCCCTGGCGGGCGTCTGGCCGTGGCCGCCGGCGCTGGCGGCGTCGGCGATCTGGACGGGACTGGGGTTGATGGCCGCCGGCATCGCGCTGCGCGTGTGGGCGGTGCGGGTGCTGGCCGAGCACTTCACCGTCGATGTTTCGATCCGGCCGGGGCACCAGCTGGTCCGCCATGGCCCCTACCGCCTGCTGCGCCATCCCGCCTACAGCGGCCTGCTGCTGAGTCTGCTCGGCTACGCCCTGGCGCTGGGCGACCTCGCCGCGCTGCCGGCCGTGGCGCTGCCGGCCGCCTTCGCCTTCGCGCGCCGCATCCGGGTGGAGGAGCGTGCGCTGCGCGAGGCCTTTCCGGACGCATATCCGCGCTATGCGCGCGAGACCTGGCGCCTGCTGCCCTGGCTGTGGTGAGGCGCCCGCCGCGACCTAGAATAGGACGCATGCCCAGGACCATCCTCATCACCGGCGCCACCGCCGGCTTCGGCGCCGCCGCGGTGCGGCGCTTCCTCGACGACGGCTGGCGCGTGGTCGCCACCGGGCGGCGCGCGGAGCGGCTGCAGGCGCTGCGCGATGCGCATGGCGGCGAGCGCCTGCACGTGGCGGCCTTCGACATCCGCGATGCGATGGCGATGGATGCGGCGCTGGACGCGCTGCCGGAGGCGTTCCGCGGCATCGACGTGCTGGTGAACAACGCCGGCCTCGCGCTCGGCACGGCGCCGGCGCAGGCGGCCGATCTCCTCCAGTGGCGGCAGATGATCGACACCAACATCACCGCCCTGGCCACGCTCACCCATCGCCTGCTGCCGACGCTGATCGAGCGCCGCGGCGCGATCATCAACATCAGCTCGATCGCGGGCAGCTATCCCTACCCGGGCGGCAACGTCTACGGCGGCACCAAGGCCTTCGTCACCCAGTTCTCGCTGGGCCTGCGCTCGGACCTGCACGGCACCGGCGTGCGCGTGACCTCGATCGAGCCGGGCATGGCCGAAACCGAGTTCACCCTGGTCCGCACCGGGGGCGACCAGGCCGCCTCCGACCGACTCTACGCGGGCGCCCGGCCGATGACGGCCGAGGACATCGCCGCCCAGATCCACTACGTCGCGACGCTGCCGCCGCACCTCAACATCAACCGGCTCGAGATCATGCCGGTGACGCAGTCCTTCGCCGGCTTCCAGGTACACCGCGGCTGACGGGCGCCAGCGCCCACGCGCTCACCCGAGGGCGAAAACAGGCGGGCGAGCCGGCAACAGCCGCGCCTGCCCGGAACCGCCCTTCCTCAGGCGGCCGCAGCCAGCCCCAGGCCTGCCCGGCGTGCGGGCGCCCTCACTCCAGCGGCGAGGCGTCCAGGTAGGTGTAGCCGGTGAGCCCCGCCTCCAGCGCCTCGTTCAGGCGCGCCGCTTCGCCCTTGGCCAGGTCGACCGCGCCCACGCGCGCGCGGTAGATGCGGCGCAGGTCGTCCAGCCGGTAGCCGACATAGTCGAGCATCACGTCGGTGGTATCGCCCTTGCGCTGCTGGGTGATGGCATAGCTCTCGCCGCTCAGCCGCACCTCCACCGCATCGGTATCGCCGAACAGGTTGTGAATGTCGCCCAGGATCTCCTGGTAGGCGCCGACCAGGAAGAAACCGAGCCGGTAGCTCTGACCCGGCACCAGCGGGTGCAGCGGCAGCGAGCTGTCCAGGCCCTCGTTCTCGACGTAGGTGTCGATCTTGCCGTCCGAATCGCAGGTCATGTCCGCGATCACGCCGCGCCGTTTCGGCAGCTCGTCCAGGCGTTCGATGGGTACGATCGGGAACACCTGGTCGATCGCCCACACGTCAGGCATCGATTCGAACACGCTGAAGTTGACGAAGTACTTGTCGACCAGCCGCTCGGCCAGTTCGTCGAGCACGGCGCGGTGGTTCTTCTCGTCGTAGCTCAGGCGCGCGCGCACGCCGTGGGCGATGGCGTAGAACAGGTCGTCGATGCGCGCGCGGTGCACCAGGTCGATCTGGCCCAGCGCGTAGGCCGCCAGGCCTTCGGCGTGGAAGTGCTGCGCCTCGTGGTAGAGCTCCACCGGCGGGCGCTGGTCGAGTTCGGCGTGGATGTCGCGCAGGTGCCGGATCACGCCGGGTTCGTCGTCGTGCACGTCGGGCACGCGGCCCTCCGGCGCCTGCTCCACCTCGACCACGTTGGCCACCAGCATGGCGTGGTGCGCGGTCATCGCGCGGCCGCATTCGGTGACGATGCGCGGCTGCGGCAGGTCGTGTTCGGCGCAGGCGTCGGCCAGCGGCTGCACGATGTTGCCGGCATAGGTCTCCAGGCCGTAGTTGATCGAGCAGAAGCTGCGCGAACGGGTGCCCTCGTAATCGATGCCGAGGCCGCCGCCCACGTCGACATGGCTGATCCTGGCGCCCAGCTTCGACAGCTCGACGAAGTAGCGCGTGGCCTCGCGCATGCCGTTGGCGATGTCGCGCACGTTGGAGATCTGCGAACCCATGTGGAAGTGCAGCAGGCCCAGCCAGTCGCCCTTGCCGGCATCGCGCAGCGACTTCCACAGGTCCAGCACCTGGCGCGGCGACAGCCCGAACTTGGCCTTGTCGCCGCCGCTGTTCTGCCACTTGCCCGCGCCCAGCGAGGCCAGGCGCATGCGCACGCCAATGCCCGGCTCCACGCCCAGCGCCTGCGCCTCCTCCATGATCAGGCGCAGCTCGGAAGGTTTTTCCACCACGATGAATACATCCAGGCCCAGCTTGCGCCCAATCAGCGCCAGGCGGATGTACTCGCGATCCTTGTAGCCGTTGCAGACGATCAGCCCGCCGGGGCGCGAGAGCGCCAGCACCGCCATCAACTCGGGCTTGCTGCCCGCCTCCAGGCCGAAGCCCTCGCCATGGTGCGAGGCGAGCGTGCCGGCCACGGCGGCATGCTGGTTGACCTTGATCGGGTAGACCGCGGTGTAGCCGCCGGCATAGCCGCTGTCGGCCTGCGCCTGCTCGAACGCGGCCTGCAGGCGGCGCAGGCGATCGCCGAGGATGTCGGGAAAGCGCACCAGCAGCGGCAGCTTGGCGCCTCGCTCCATGGCCTTGTCGACGATTTCCGGCAGCGGGACGGCGGCACCGGCCTCGCCCAGCGGACGCACCACGACACGGCCGGCCGTGTCGACGTCGACATAGCCTTCTGCCCAGTGCGGGATCGAATAGGTCTTGCGCGCGTGCTCGGGCGACCAGGCGGTCATCGCAGGCATCCGGTGGATCGGGCCGGACATTCTAGGCCCTGCGGGGCGAGCGGTCCGTGCCATCGCGCGCGCGCCGGCTCCCCGGCGCCCCGGGCGGGCGCGCGGGCGTGGGAGGAAGCGCTGCGGCGCTGTCGCCGGGCCGTCGCCTGGGGTCCGCTACAATGCGCGCCCACCGCGGCCCTGCAGGCGCCGCGCCGGCACGTTGCCGACTCCATCCGCACTACAGGACGCGCCCATGACCGCCAGCAGCTGGCTGCACGAACAGTTCGAGCCCACCGGTTCGTCGATCGGTTTCCGCATCACGCGCAAGCTCGACGAGGTGCAGTCGCCGTTCCAGAAGATCGAGATCTTCGAGTCGACCGACTGGGGCAACGTGATGCTGATCGACGGCGCGATGATGGTCACCACGCGCGACAATTTCCTGTACCACGAGATGGTCTCGCATCCGGCGCTGTTCACGCACCCGGATCCGAAGAACGTGGTGATCATCGGCGGCGGCGACTGCGGCACGTTGCGGGAGGTGCTGCGCCACCCGGGCGTGGAGCGCGCGGTGCAGTGCGACATCGACGAGCAGGTCACGCGCATGGCCGAGAAGTACTTCCCGGAACTGTGCGAATCCAACGGCGATCCGCGCGCGCAGCTGCTGTTCGACGACGGCGTGGCCTATATGCGCGACGCCGCGCCGGCCAGCCTGGACGTGGTGATCGTCGATTCCACCGACCCGGTCGGCCCGGCCGAAGGCCTGTTCAACCGCGCCTTCTACGAAAGCTGCTTCCGCGCGCTCAAGGACGACGGCATCCTCGTCCAGCAGTCCGAATCGCCGCTGGCGCTGCTCGACCTCATCCGCGAGATGCGCGCGGAGATGGGCAAGGCCGGCTTCACGCGCTTCCAGACCCTGCCCTTCCCGCAGCCCTGCTACCCCACCGGCTGGTGGTCCTGCACGCTGGCGCGCAAATCCGGTGGTTTCGACTTCCGCGAGGACGATGCCCGCGACAAGCCGTTCAAAACGAAGTACTACAGCGCCGAAATCCACAGAGGCGCGCAGGCGCTGCCGCCCTTCGTGGCGCAGGCGCTGGCTGACTGAGGCCTGCCGCCCGAGCGAGCGCACCGGGAAACGCCACGGCCGGCGCGTCGGGCACAGCCCGCGCGTCTGATGGCAGGGTTTCGAATAGCGCGATGCGGACGGCGGGCCGCTGCGTGGACGTGGTGACACCGCCCGCATCTGCGGCGCCATGAACGTGGCGCCGGGAGACCGGCGGCGCGCGCAGCGGGCGCCGCGCTAGCCGATCCCCGGCACCCGGAGCAGCGCCGCGACCACGGCCCCGATCACCACCACGCCCAGGAACGGCACGCGGCACCACAGCGCGATCACCGCCGCCAGCAGGGCGCCGGCCCGCGCATCGAGCGACAGCCGTGCACCGTCGGCGAAGGTGTTCACCACCACCAGGGCTGCCAGCAACCCGACGGTGAGCAGCGCGCTGACGCGTGCCATGCGCGGCCCCGACAGCCAGCGCGCGGGCACCAGATAGCCCACCAGCTTGGTCGCGAAAGCGACCGCGCAGGCCAGCAGCAACCAGCCCCATCCGGCACTCATGCCGCGCCACCGCGCCGGGGCCACAGTGCCCAGCCGGCCGCGACCGCCGCCGCGACCAGGATCGGGATGCCGGGCGGCAGCCACGGCAGCGCCAGCGCCGTCGCCAGCCCGCAGACCACGGCCACGGCCGCCGGCTCGCGCCCGCGCAGCCGTGGCCACAGCAGCCCCGCGAACGCGGCCACCGCGGCACCATCGAGTCCCCAGCGCCGCGGGTCGCCCACCACGTCGCCCAGCAGGGCGCCGACCGCGGTGAACAGGTTCCAGAAGGCGAACACGCCCAGGCCTGCGGCCCAGAAGCCGCGTCGCTGCTCGTCGACAGACGTCTGGGCGGCTGCGGTCGCGGTGGATTCGTCGATGGTGACGTGGGCGGCCAGCAGGCGAACCCAGCCACGCGGGCCCAGCATGCGGTTGACCTGCATGCCGTACACGGCGTTGCGCAGGCCGAGCAGGCTCGCCGCGGCCAGCGCCGAGACTCCGCCGCCGCCGCCCGCGACCACGCCGATGTAGGCGAACTGGGAGCCGCCGGTGAACATCAGCGCACTCAGCGCCATGGTCTGCCAGAAGCCGAGCCCGGCCGCGACCGACAGCGCACCGAACGAGATGCCATACAGCCCGGTCGCGATCGCGATCGACAGGCCCATGCGCCCGGCCGGCGTCGACCCGGCCCATCCATGCATGCGCTTCCCCGACCTGCCGGGTTCGCTCAGAGCGCGTCGCCGTCCAGTTCGCCGGTGCGGATGCGCACCGCGCGGCCCAGGTCGTAGACGAACACCTTGCCGTCGCCGATCTTGCCGGTGCCGGCCGCCTTGACGATGGCTTCGGTCACCGGCTCCACCTGGTCGTCGGTGACCGCGATTTCGAGCTTGACCTTGGGCAGGAAATCGACCACGTACTCGGCGCCCCGGTAGAGCTCGGTATGGCCCTTCTGGCGGCCGAAGCCCTTGACCTCGGTGACGGTAATGCCGGTCACGCCGACCTCGGCCAGCGCTTCGCGCACGTCGTCGAGTTTGAACGGCTTGATGATCGCCATCACCATCTTCATCTGCGGGCTCCACGGTCCGGTTGGTTGCCGCGGCGGTCGCGGCGCGGCGTTAGCATACCGCCGCCGGCGCTCGGAATTTTCCTACAGCCGCCCGCGCCAGCCCCCGACTGCATCCTCACGCGGCGCGGAAGAAGCTGGTCATCCACACCGGAGCAGCACCATGATCGACCTCAACCACATCGACGACCTCGCCCGCCGCCTCAGCGGCCTGGTGCCACCGGGCCTGCGCGAGAGCCGCGAGGAACTGCAGGAGAACTTCAAGGCGGTGCTGCAGTCGGGCCTGTCCAAGCTCGACCTGGTGACCCGCGAGGAGTTCGAGGTGCAGCGCGCGGTGCTGCTGCGCACGCGCGAGAAGCTCGAGCAGCTGCAGGCCGTGGTGGCCGAACTGGAGGCACGCCAGGCCGGGTCCGGCCCGGCGCCCGGCGCCCCGGCCCACTGAGTCCCGCCGCCATGGGGCTTGCGCTCGTGCATGGACGCGCGCGCGCCGGTGTGCGCGCACCTGCGGTCAAGGTGGAGGTGCACCTGGGCGGCGGCCTGCCGTCGATGTCCATCGTCGGACTGCCCGAGGCGGCGGTGCGCGAGGCCAAGGACCGGGTGCGCGCGGCGATCCAGTGCGCCCAGTTCGAGTTTCCGGCGCGCCGGATCACGGTCAACCTGGCGCCAGCGGACCTGCCCAAGTGCGGCGGGCGCTTCGACCTGCCGATCGCGCTCGGCATCCTCGCCGCCAGCGGCCAGATCCCGCGCGAGGCGCTCGCCGGCTACGAGTTCATCGGCGAGCTGGGGCTGACCGGCGAACTGCGGCCGGTGGACGGCATCCTGCCGGCGGCGCTGGCGGCCGCCGAGGCCGGTCGCAAGCTGGTGGTGGCCGAGGGCAACGGGCCCGAAGCCGCGCTGGCCGCAGGCCTGGAGGCACTGACCGCGCGCACCCTGCTCGAGGTCTGCGCCCTGCTCGGCGGCAGCAAGCCCCTGCCCGTGGCCGTCGCGCCTCCGCCCCGCCCCGTGGAGCGGCCCGACATGCGCGATGTGCGTGGCCAGGCCCAGGCGCGGCGCGCGCTCGAGATCGCGGCCGCCGGCGGCCACCACCTGCTGCTGGTCGGTCCGCCGGGCTGCGGCAAGACCCTGCTGGCCTCGCGACTGCCCGGCCTGCTGCCCGAGGCCGGCGAGGACGAGGCGCTGCAGACCGCGGCCATCGCCTCGGTCAGCGGACGCGGGCTGGATCCGGCCTGCTGGCGCGAACGCCCGTTTCGCGCGCCGCACCACACCGCCAGCGCGATCGCCCTGGTCGGCGGCGGCAGCGAGCCGCGCCCAGGCGAAGTGTCGCTCGCGCACAACGGCGTGCTGTTCTTGGACGAATTGCCCGAGTGGCAGCGGCATGCGCTGGAGGTGCTGCGCGAGCCGCTGGAGTCGGGCGTGGTCACCATCTCGCGCGCGGCGCGGCAGAGCGAGTTCCCGGCGCGCTTCCAGCTGGTCGCGGCGATGAATCCCTGCCCCTGCGGATGGGCCGGCGATGCCTCGGGCCGCTGCCGCTGCACGGGCGAGGCCATCGAGCGATACCGCGGACGGATTTCCGGACCGCTGCTCGACCGCATCGATCTGCATGTGGAGGTACCGCGGCTGCCGCCGGCGGAACTGCGCCCGGATGCACCCGAGGGCGAGTGCAGCGCGACGATACGGGCACGGGTGGAGGCCGCGCGGGCGATCCAGCAGCAGCGCGCGAACTGCCTCAACGCCCAGCTGTCGCAGGCCGCGACCATGGCCTGGTGCCGGCTGCAGGCGCACGACCAGGCGCTGCTGGAGCGCGCGATCGAAGCGCTGCACCTGTCGGCGCGCTCGATGCACCGGATCCTGCGCGTGGCCCGCACCATCGCCGACCTGGCCGGCAGCCCGGCCATCGCCACCGCCCATCTCACCGAGGCGCTCGGCTACCGGCAGGCCGACCGTGCGCCGCGGCGACAGGCGGCCTGAGCGGCGGGCGGCCGCCGCAACCGCCCGCGCTTTGGCCGTATCCTCGGGGGTTCAACCTGTCCGGAGCCCTCCATGCACCGCCTTCTGCTCGCGTCCGCGATCACCCTTGCCCTGTCGGCCTGCAGCAGCAAGGCCGATGAAGTCCCCGCCGGGTCCCAGACGGCTGCCCCCGCCACCCTGGACGGGGTCGAACTGATTCCGCGCGAGGCCCTGTTCGGCAATCCCGAGCGCGCCAACGTGCAGCTCAGCCCCGACGGCAAGTACCTCAGCTGGGTGGCGCCGCTGGACGGGACGCTCAACGTCTGGGTGGCGCCGGCCGGCGACCTGTCGGCGGCCCGGGCCGTCACCCGCGACACCGCGCGCGGCATCCGCAGCTATTTCTGGTCCTACCGCCCCGACACCCTGCTGTACCTGCGCGACAGCGGCGGCGACGAAGACTTCCACCTCTACGCGGTGGACCTGACTTCCGACCAGAGCCGCGACCTCACGCCGTTCGAGAAGACCACCGCCCAGGTGGTGGGCGTAAGCGACCGTCATCCCGGCACCGTCCTGGTCGGGATGAACGACCGCGACCCGCAGTGGCACGACCTGTACCGCGTCGACCTCGCCAGCGGCGAGCGCAGCCTGGTGGAGCGCAATACCCACCAGATCGGCGAGTACGTGGCCGATGCCGATTACGTCCTGCGCTACGCCACGCGCTCGCGCCCCGACGGCGGCCTCGACCTGTTGCGCCGGGTCGGCGAGGGCTGGGAGCAGTACGACGAGATCCCGTTCGAGGACGGCATGACCACGGGCTTCGCCGGCCTGACCAAGGACGGCGGCACGCTGTACATGCGCGATTCGCGCGGCCGCAATACCAACGCCCTGTTCGCGATCGATACCGCCACGGGCGAGAAGACCCTGGTGCACGAGGATCCGCGCGTGGACGTGGGTGGCGCGCTGGCGGATCCGGTCACCGGCAAGGTGCAGGCGGTGGCGGCCAACTACCTGCGCGAACAGTGGGCGGTGGTGGACGATGCGATCGCGGCCGACCTGGCGAGGCTCGAGGCGATCGGCCCGGGCGAGGCATCGATCAATACCCGCACGCTCGACGACAAGACCTGGATCGTGGCCTATTCCGCCGCCGAATCCCCGGTCCAGTACTACCGCTACGACCGCGACGGCAACGGCGGCGGCGAGCTTAGCCGCATGTTCTCCGGGCGGCCGGCGCTGGAGGGCAAGCCGCTGGTGCCGATGTGGCCGCAGGAGCTGCGTTCGCGCGACGGCAAGACCCTGGTCAGCTACCTCACCTTGCCCGCGCACGCCGACGGCAATGGCGACGGCAAGGCCGACCAGCCGGTGCCGATGGTGCTGCTGGTGCACGGCGGGCCCTGGGCGCGCGATGCCTATGGCTACAGCAGCTACGACCAATGGCTGGCCAACCGCGGCTACGCGGTGCTGAGCGTGAACTTCCGCGGCTCCACCGGCTTCGGCAAGGACTTCACCAACGCCGGCGACGGCGAATGGGCCGGCAAGATGCACGACGACCTGATCGACGCGGTGCAGTGGGCTGTGGCCGAGGGCGTCACCACCGAGGACAAGGTGGCGATCATGGGCGGCAGCTACGGCGGCTACGCCACGCTGGTGGGCCTGACCTTCACCCCCGACACCTTCGCCTGCGGCGTCGACATCGTCGGCCCGGCCAACCTCAACACCCTGCTGTCCACCGTGCCGCCCTACTGGGCCAGCTTCTACAAGCAGCTGGTGCGCCGCATGGGCGATCCTGAAACCGAGGAAGGCAAGGCCTGGCTGAGCGAGCGTTCGCCGCTCACGCGCGTGGACGCGATCAAGAAGCCGCTGCTGATCGGCCAAGGCGCCAACGACCCGCGGGTGAAGCAGGACGAAAGCGACCAGATCGTCAACGCGATGACTGCCAAGAACATCCCGGTCACCTACGTGCTGTTCCCGGACGAGGGCCACGGCTTCGCCCGCCCGGAGAACAACAAGGCCTTCAACGCCGTGGCCGAAGGCTTCCTGGCGCAGTGCCTGGGCGGTCGCGCGCAGCCGATCGGCGAGGAGTTCAAGGGCTCGAGCATCACCGTGCCTACCGGCGCCGAGGGCGTGCCGGGGCTGGCCGAGGCGCTGCAGTCGCATACCCAGGAAGTGCGCAGGTAATGCGGGGCCTGGCGTACCCGGCGCGCGCAGGCGCGTCCGGGTGCGCAGGCGGCGGCTTTGGGCCGCTGCTGTCCGCGGCCTGACGCGCGGTCTCCAACCGCTTCGATCGATCCCCGTCGTGCCCGCCGCGGCCGCCTGGGCCGTCCACCGATCGCACCGCGGCTGCGCCATCGCTGCAGGCCCAGCAGCGTCGGGGCGCACCACGGACAGCGGCTACGCCGGCAATCCCGCCTTCGGTGCGGGAGGCTGCGCGAATCCGCGCACCAGCTCATCGTCGTCGACCGCCGCCGAGAACAGGTAGCCCTGCGCCCGCTCCACGCCGCAGTCGCGCAGCGCGCCGGCCTGGGCCTCGGTCTCCACGCCCTCGGCGACGACACCGATCCCGGTGCGCCGCGCCAGCGTGGCCATGGCCTGGACGATGGCCAGGTCGTAGGGATCGTCGGGCAGGCCGCCGATGAAGCAGCGGTCGAGCTTGATCACGTCGATCGGCAGTCGCTTGAGATAGGCCAGCGACGAATAGCCGGTGCCGAAATCGTCGAGCGCGATCGAGATGCCCAGCTCGCGCAGGCGGGTGAGCGTCTGCGCGGCGACGGCGAAGTCCGGCAGCAGGACGCTCTCGGTCAGTTCCAGGCACAGGCGTCCGGGCTGCAGCCCGCTGGCCGCCAGCGCGGCGGTCACGTCGTCGACCAGGCTGGCCTGCTCGAACTGCCGCGCCGACAGGTTCACGCGCAGCTTCGGCCCGATGCCCTCCGCGCCCGCCGGCCATCGACGCGCCAGGGCGCAGGCCTCGTGCAGCATCCAGCGTCCGATCGGCACGATCAGCCCGCTGTTCTCGATGACCTCGATGAACTCGACCGCCTGGCGGCAGCGACCCTCGTCGTCGCGCCAGCGCAGCAGCGCCTCGGCCGCCACCCAGCGGCCGCTGGCCAGCTCCACCTCGGGCTGGAACTGCACGCACATGCGCCCGGCGTCGAACGCCTCGCGCACCTTGCGCTCCATGCGCAGCCGCTGGACCAGGCCACGATGGTGTTCGGCATCGAAGATCTCGCAGCGGCCGTGGCGGTGGTGGCGCGCCTCGTGGCTGGCGGTCTCGGCGTTGCGCAGCAGGTTGTCGGCCGAAGGCGCGGCCAGGTCGCGCGAGAACGCGATGCCGGCAGTGACGATCACCGCGATGCCCTGTTCGTCGAGGCAGGCCTGCACCGTGTCCACGCAGCGCTCGGCCAGCACCAGCGCTTGGGTCTCGTGCAGGTGGAGATGCGGCAGCACGGCGATGGCATTGCCGCGCACCCGCGCCAGGGTGGCCTCGCCGTCCAGTTCGCGGCGCAGCCGCGCGGCGGCCTCGACCAGCAGCTCGTGGCCGGCGTCGCCTTCGTGCGGCGAGGCATCGAAATTGAGGTGGATCGCGACCAGGCCATTGTCCGCGCCATGCATCGGCCGCAGCGCCGCATGCACCACTTCCAGCAGGTGGTCGCGGTTGGGCAGGTCGGTGTGCGGATCGTGCAGCTCGAGATAGCGCACGCGTCCCTCGAGGCGACGGCGGCGGTCGATCTCCAGCGCCATCGCCACGTAATCGCCGATGCTGCCCGCAAAGGCCTGGTCCTCGGGCGACCACATGCGCGAAGCGCCGACATGTTCGTGGCAGATCACGCCCAGCAGTTCGCCGGCCGAACGCACCGGCGCATCCAGCAGCGAACCGATGCCGTGGCGCTGCAGGTACTCGCCCAGTCCGTCGTCGGCGGCCGCCGTGCTCTGGTTGATCACCCGCACCTCGTCCAGCGCGGCCGCGTAGTCGCGGCCGACGCCGAGCACGGCGTCGGCCCTGGCGCTGCGGCGATGGCCGCGACTGCGCTCGAAATGGTGCAGGCAATGCAGGCTGCCGCTGGCGGCATCCCAGCGCCAGATATTGACCCGTTCCACCTCGAGGGTGCCGGCGGCGGTTTCGCAGATCAGGGCGAAGGCGCGCTCGAGGGTACAGTCGTCCTGCCAGACACGGCGCGCCAGCGAGACCAGGGCATGGTTGTGCCGCCTGGCCCAGGCACCGCGGTCCTGCGGCGTGACTGCCTGACTGTCGGGTGACATCGTGCCCCCTCCCCCGGCGCCCGGCCTGCGCCGGGACCGCTGCCCGCCTTTGTATACCCGGCCGCAGGACCGCGCAAACGGCCAGCGCGGCGGCGGTCACTGTTACACTTGACACGTTTACCCGGACCCGCGGCGTCCGTGCTGCGTCCCGCCTGCGGCCGTGCGCCGCCCGCCAGACCAAGACGCCATGACCAGCACCGCCGAACTCTCCTCGCCCGCTTCCGCGCATACCGGCCTGACCCGGGGCGTGACCGATCCCGACTACACGCTCGAGCACAAGTACAGCCGCACCGAGGGGCGGATCTACCTGTCGGGCGTGCAGGCCCTGGTGCGCCTGCCGCTGATGCAGCGCCTGCGCGACCAGGCCGCGGGGCTGAACACGGGCGGCTTCATCTCCGGCTACCGCGGCTCGCCCCTGGGCGGCTTCGACCTGGAGCTGTGGCGGGCGAAGAAGTACCTCGCCGAGGCCAACGTCAAGTTCCAGCCCGGCCTCAACGAGGATCTGGGCGCGACCATGGTCTGGGGGACGCAGCAGACCAACCTGTTCCCCGGCGCCACCGTCGATGGGGTGTATTCGATGTGGTACGGCAAAGGTCCGGGCGTGGACCGCTGCGGCGACGTGTTCAAGCACGGCAATGCCGCCGGCACCTCGCGCCACGGCGGCGTGCTGGCGCTGGCCGCCGACGACCACGCCTGCCGCTCCTCGACCCTGCCGCACGGCAGCGAGGGCGAGTTCACCAGCGCGATGATGCCGATCCTCAACCCGGCCGGGGTGCAGGACATCCTCGACATGGGCCTGGTCGGCTGGGCGATGAGCCGCTTCACCGGGCGCTGGGTCGGCTTCAAGACCATCGCCGAGACGGTCGAATCCTCGGCCTCGGTCGATGTGAACCCGCTGGCGCTGCAGATCGTCACGCCGGAGGACTTCGAACTGCCGCCGGGCGGGCTCAACATCCGCTGGCCGGATCCGCCGCTGGACCAGGAGATGCGCCTGCACCGCTACGCGGTCAAGGCCGCGCAGGCCTTCGCCCGCGCCAACCGCATCGACCGCATGGTGCTCGACAGCGCCGATGCGCGCTTCGGCATCGTCACCACCGGCAAGAGCTACCTGGACGTGCTGCAGGCGCTGGAATACCTGGGCCTGGACGCCGACCGCTGCCGCGAACTCGGCATCCGCGTCTACAAGATCGGCATGACCTGGCCGCTGGAGCCGCTGGGCATCCGCGCCTTCGCGCGCGGCCTGCGCGACATCCTGGTGGTCGAGGAGAAGCACGCCTTCATCGAGAGCCAGATGAAGGAGCTGTTCTACAACTTCGACGGCGACCGTCCGAGCATCGTCGGCAAGTACGACGAGGAGGGGCAGTGGATCCTGCCCTCCACCGGCGAACTGACCCCGGCCACCATCGCCGGCGTGATCGCGCGCCGCCTGCAGAAGTTCGTGCCCGAAGGCAGCCGCGACACCGAGCACATCCGCGACGTGCTGCGCTGGATGGAGCAGAAGGAAGGCGAGCTGGCCCTGCCGCGCGCGCAGTTCCCGCGCGTGCCGCACTACTGCTCGGGCTGCCCGCACAACACCTCGACCGTGGTGCCCGAGGGCTCGCGCGCGCTGGGCGGCATCGGCTGCCATTACATGGTCACGTGGATGGACCGCAGCACCGACACCTTCTCGCAGATGGGCGGCGAAGGCGTCACCTGGTGCGGCCAGGCCGCGTTCACCGATACCCCGCACGTGTTCCAGAACCTCGGCGACGGCACCTATTTCCACTCCGGATCGCTGGCGATCCGCCAGTCGGTCGCGGCCAAGGTCAACATCACCTACAAGATCCTCTACAACGACGCCGTCGCCATGACCGGTGGGCAGCCGGTGGACGGCGTGCTGAGCGTGCCGCAGATCGCCCACCAGGTGCGCAGCGAGGGCGTGTACACCATCGTGCTGGTCAGCGACGACCTGTCGAAGTGGCGCGACCGCTCGCTGTTCCCGGCCGGCACCGAGTTCGAGGACCGGCGCGACCTGGACGCGGTGCAGAAGCGCCTGCGCGAGGTCAAGGGCGTGAGCGTGCTGATCTACGATCAGACCTGCGCCACCGAGAAGCGCCGCCGCCGCAAGCGCGGCAAGATGGTCGATCCGGCCAAGCGCGTGTTCGTCAACACCCTGGTCTGCGAAGGCTGCGGCGACTGCGGCAAGAAGAGCTTCTGCGTCTCGGTGCTGCCCAAGGACACCGAGTTCGGTCGCAAGCGCGAGATCGACCAGAGCAACTGCAACAAGGACTATTCCTGCGTCGAGGGCTTCTGCCCGAGCTTCGTCACCGTGCATGGCGGCAAGCCGCGCAAGGGCGACAAGGTGGCCACCGCGGCGCGCCTGGCCAGCCTGCCGCCGCCGGCCTTCGCCAGCGACCTGTCGCAGCCCTGGAACATCCTGATCACCGGCGTCGGCGGCACCGGCGTCGTCACCATCGGCGCGCTGCTGGGCATGGCCGGCCACCTGGAGGGCCGCGGCTCGACCGTGCTCGACCAGACCGGCCTGGCGCAGAAGGGCGGCGCGGTCACTACCCACATCCGTATCGCGAGGGATCCGGCCGACATCCACGCCGTGCGCATCGCCGCCGGCGAGGCCGACCTGGTGCTGGGCTGCGACATGGTGGTGGTGAACGACTACTGGGCGCTGTCGAAGGTGCGCGCCGGCCGCTCGCAGGTGGTGCTCAACACCTACGAGGCGATGCCCGGCACGTTCACCACCCGCCCGGACATGCAGTTCCCGGCCGCCGACATCGTGCAGGCCGTGACCCAGGCCATGGGCGGGCAAGCACCGCTGCAGATCGACGCCACCGAGCTGGCCACCGCGCTGATGGGCGACGCGATCGCGTCGAACCTGTTCATGCTCGGCTATGCCTGGCAGCGCGGTCTGGTGCCGCTGTCGTTCGAATCGTTGATGCGCGCGGTCGAGCTCAACGGCGCCGCTGTGGAGATGAACAAGACCGCCTTCGCCTGGGGCCGCCTGGCCGCGATCGATCCAGAATCGGTCTACGAGGCCGCGGGCGTGGTGCGCAACGCGCGCACCGCCGCCGAAGCCACCCCGCGCGCCCTGGACGCGCTGCCGCCGGGCGAGTGGGAGAGCACCGAATGGGGCGCGACTTCGGCGCCGCGTCCGCTGCGCGCGGAGGACGAGCTGCGCCACGTGCCGGCACACGCCGGGACCGACGCGATGGCGTTCCTGCCGCTGGACGACCTGCGCCTGTCGCGCTCGCTGGACGAGCTGATCGCGCGCCGGGTCGAGTTCCTCACCGAGTACCAGGACGCGGCCTACGCCAGGCGCTATTCGGACTTCGTCGCACGCGTGCGCGAGGCCGAGCGCGCGAAGGCGCCCGGTTCGACCGACCTGTCCGAGGCGGTGGCGCGCTACTTCTTCAAGCTGATGGCCTACAAGGACGAGTACGAGGTCGCGCGCCTGTACACCAGCGGCGAGTTCATGCGTCGCCTGGAGCAGCAGTTCGACGGCGACTACCGCGTGCACTTCCACCTGGCGCCGCCGCTGCTGGCGAAGCGGAACGACAAGGGCGAGCTTGTCAAGCGCGAGTACGGCCCCTGGGTGCTCAAGGCCTTCGGCCTGCTGGCGAAACTGCGCTTCCTGCGTGGTGGCCCGCTGGACGTGTTCGGCCGCACCGAGGAGCGCCGCATGGAGCGCCAGCTGATCGCCGACTACGAACGCACCGTGGGCGGGCTGCTCGACACGCTCGACGGTGGCAACGTGGACCTGGCGGCCGAGATCGCCGGCATCCCCGAGCAGATCCGCGGCTACGGCCACGTCAAGGAAGCGCACCTGCACCAGGCCAAGGCGCGTGAGGCCGAACTGCTGCGGGAATGGAACAATCCGCTCAGGATCGTGCAGGCGGCCTGATGACCAGGCGGGCAGGGACGGCATGACGACGCACGACGAAGACCATGGCTCTCCCTCGCCACGACTGCGCGACAGCCGTACCTTCGAGATCGTCATCGGCGCCGGGGTCCTGCTGATCTCGATCGTGTCGATCTTCATCGCGGTCAGCGCCAATCGCACCCAGGAACGCATGCTTGCCGCGAGCGTCTGGCCATCGCCGCTCTTCGGGACAAGCAACGCAGCTCTCGACGGCACGCCCCAGATCACCTTCGACCTGCTGAATCGGGGCGTGGGCCCAGCGCGTTTTCGCTGGGCCGAGGTGCTCTACGACGGCAAGCCTGTCAACAGCGCGGGCGCCCTGCTCGCGCTGTGTTGCGGGCATGAGCCGACGCGGGAAGACGAACCAGTCGTGTTCACCAGCGGCATCCAGCACCGGGTCGTGGGTGCCGACGAATGGGTCGTGCTGCTGCGCATGCCGCGGACCGATCCGCCCGCCCCTCTCTACACCGCGCTGGAAAATGCGCTGCCGAAGATCCGCTTCCGCGCCTGTTACTGCTCCGTGCTCGACGAGTGCTGGCTCCTGGACAGCAGTCGCGATGACCCCGAGCTGGTCCGGCAGTGTCCGCAGGAGCCGGAGGTGCTCTGGGGCCGGCGCCTGAAGAAGGCCGGATAGCTCCCGACTCCCGGTGGCTCCGGGAGGCTCCGTCACACCGGATGGGTGGACGATGGCGCGGGCCATGGGCCTGCGCGATCACGTGTCTCGACGAGCCGCGCCTACCCACGCGGGTTCAGGGCCCAAGGGAGCGCGCGATGAAGGGGCCCATCAGCAACGGGTTCCAGCTACGCCACGCGCGACCGCGTCACTCCGGGCGCTCCTGCCACGCCGGGTTTCCGGGGATGCTCAATCCTCCTTTCTCGTGAACACCGTTTCGTGCCCGCCCTGCAACAGGGTCACGGTCGCCGGCATGCCGGTGTCCGGCGCGAAGCGCAGGCGGGCATCGACCACCTTGAGGAAGAAGTCCGACGCCGACTCGGCGAAGACCTCGAACGCCGGCTGGCCGCTGAGCTGGGCCCTGGGCGTGTCGCCCTCCAGGAACACTTTCAGCACGGCACCCTGGAACACGTATTCGCCGGCGATGCGCTCGAGTGCCGCGCGCGGCAGGTCGATCTCGCTGCGAGCCGCCGGCAGGGGCTCGCCGCTGCGCGCGATGCGCTCGCCATCGCCCTCGTCCTCCGGGAAGAAGCGCATCGCCACCACCTCGGCGTCGGCGCCGCGCTCGAACACGATCCGCGAGAACCCTTCCTCGAACAGGAAGGTGTCCTTCTCCACCGGGATGAGCGGATACGCCTGTCCGCCGCTGCGCTGCGAGGTCAGCCGGCCGTCCGCGACCCGCACGGTGCGCACGCTGTCCTCGTCGATGCGATACACGCCCTCATAACCGCGCAGCGTGGCCTCGTCGACCTCGATCGCCTTCTTCTCCGGGTAGGGCTTGCCGATCGCGTGGGCCGCCAGCAGCTGCGCGACACGGCCGGTGCCCAGCATGCCCGGTCGCCCGGCGTCGGCGTTGTACAGCACCGCCACGCTGACGTCGTCCTCCGGCAGGTAGAGCAGGTAGGCGCTGAAGCCGAAAATGCCGCCGCCGTGCTCCAGCTTGGGCTTGCCGCGCAGCGTGCCCGCGCTGATGCCGAAACCATAGTTGTTCTCGGCGGCCTTGCCGGCCGGCGTGGTCATCGCCGCATAGCTGGCCTGGCGCAGAACGCGGCCTTCGTGCAGCGCGCGGTTCCACCTCAGCAGGTCGTCCAGGGTCGAAACCAATGCGCCGGCGGCGTGCGGCTGGGTCATGCTCAGGTAGCGGGCGCGCGCCCAGCGCTCGCCAGCGAGCGTGTAGCCGCCCACATGGCCGGGGATCACCGCCTCGGCCTCGTTGCCGTAGCCGGTGCGCTCCATGCCCAAGGGCTCGAAGAACGCTTCCTCGAGGTAGGCGTGCCAGGGCTTGCCGGCGGCGGCCTCGATCACCGCGCCCACCAGCACGTAGCCGGAGTTGTTGTACGCCCAGCCCTCGCCCGGGGCGAACTCCGCCGCCTCGTCCTTGAAGCTGTCGATCAGCGCGGCGGTGGACAGGTCGCGCATGATGCCGCCGCCCGACATGATCGCCGTGATGCCGGTATAGCTGCGGATACCCGAAGTGTGGTCCAGCAGCATGCGCACGGTGATCGCATCGCCGCCCGGATAACCGGGCACGAAGCGGGTGAGCGGATCGTCGAGCGACAGCCTGCCCTCCTCGGCCAGCTTCAGCACGGCCGCGGCGGCGAACTGCTTGGTCACCGAACCGATGCGGAACATGTGGTCGGCCGACAGCGGCACGTCGAGCTCCAGGCTCGCGCGTCCGCAGGCGCTGCGATGCAGGACTTCGTCGCCGCGCGCCACCAGCACCGCCATCCCCGGTGCCGCCGGATCGCAGTTGCGCGCCAGCGCCGCCGCGGCGAAGCGGTCGACCTCCGCCTTCGACGGCAGCGCCGCGGTGGCGTCGCACACCAGTGGCAGCAACAGCAGGCTCAGCGATGCAAGCAGGCGCATGGGCGGGATCCGGGTCGGGTTCGGGACGACTCTAGCCGGGCGCGGGTTCCCGGCGACCGTGCCGGAGGTCCCGCGTACGGCCGGCTCAGGCATCCGGCGGCGGCAACCGCGCGCGCCGGGCCTGGCGCGCGGCGTTGATCGCGTCGCCGCGCGCACGCTTGCGCCGGCGCGCCAGCGCGAGCGCGTCTTCCAGCCAGCGCTGCACGCGTGCGGCGCTGCGGTTGCGGCAGACCCCGGCCAGGCCGTACCAGCCGCCGCGGATGTCCACGGCCTCCACCACCTGGCGGTTGATCAGCAGGCGCATGAACTCGGTGGCCAGGCCGAGACGACGCACGTGGTCCTGGATGCGCAGCAGGCGCAGCGTGCCCTCCGCCATCGTGGCGATGCCGAGGGTGGTATCGGTCAGCGCGCCCGCATCGCCCGCGATCACCGCCGGCCAGTGCAGCCGCAGCAGGTACAGGTGGCTGGGCCGCACCGCGTGCGCGCACAGCGGATCGCACAGCAGGATCGAATGCTCCACGTGGTTGATCGTGCCCTGCGCGGCGAGGCGGTCGCACATCCCGCGCCAGTCCTCGCCGGCGGCCGGCGCGTGCTTTTCCAGGCGCAGCACGCGCGGCTGGTCGTCCGCCTCGTTGTCCAGGCGCGGCAGGTCGAGGCGCTGCTGGCAGAACGCGACGAAGCGCGCGCCGATCATCGGCGAGCCCACGATCCAGGCGATGCGGAACATCGGCGCCCAGCTCCAGTGGCGGAAGGCGTTGATCCAGCCGCGATTGTCCGGATGGTCCCAGGCGTGCTCGAGGTCGAGGTCGTGGTAGACGGCCTCCATCAGCCGGATCAGTTCCTGGCAGAAATAGAAGCAGGCGCGGAAGTCGCCCTCCGACGGCAGGCCGGTGCGCCGCTCTACCGGCGATGGCGGCAGCTCGCCCTCGAGCCCGGGCACGGCGTCCACCAGGTCGGTCCAGGCCGGGTGGAACTGCGCGTCGAGCACCGCCAGCGCCGGGGTGTTGCGCAGCTGCCGCAGCAGTTCGCCCAGGGCGCGTCCGTGCAGGGCGAAGCGGTCGGCCACGCCCGGCACCGGCGCCACCCAGCGCTGGCGTAGCGCGATCAGGAGCTTCTCCTTGAGCGCCGAATCGTGCACGCCCAGTTCGGCGTGCCGCGGCGCGCCGGGTTCGGCGCCGACGCGCTCGAGCACCGGCGCCAGCGCGCGAGTGGCGATGTCCTCGCCGAGCCGGCGGTAGCTCTCGAACTGCGCCTCGTCGAAGAACTGGTCGGAGGTGGGCTCGTGCGGAAAGCAGGCGTGGCTGCGCGCGTAGTGGGCGATGTCGGCCGGCTCCTCGCCGGTGAGACCGGGCTTGAGGTAGAGCAGGGTGCCGCTGCTGCCGTCGGCGTAGGCGATGCGGCCGACCGCGCAGCTGCGCTCGGTCAGGCCGTCCGCGCGCGGCGCCAGCGCGGAGACGTCGATATCGATCTCCGCGCCGAAATCGACCCGGCACTTGTGCACCGCATTGCCCAGGTCGCCGAACGCGCGACCGGCATCGGCGGCCGCATCCACGCACAGGATGAAGCGGCAGCGACGCCGCACCAGCTCGTACAGCCCGAGGTTCTCGAAATGGCCGCCGTCGGACAGGTGCACGAACTTGCCGCCGGCGTGGGTGCGGCCCAGGAGTTCCGCCAGCAGCCAGCGGCCGAAGAAGGGCGCGCTGTCGGCGCGCGGATGCTCGGGATGGCGCGGGTTGGGCAGCCACCAGCCCAGGCGCGCATCGAACAGGGTGAGCAGGAAGGTCACCGCCGGCGAGCTGTGGTAGCCCATGTTGGGATTGACCGCCGCGCCGGAGATGGCGACCGCAGCGCCCAGGGTGAGCGAGCCGGCGAGGGGATCGTTGCGGCCCGCGGTGGCGGCCGTGGCGGTGCCGGCGGTCGCGGCCACGCGGTCGCCGATCGGCGGCTCGTCCGCGCGCGAATCCGGCGGCAGATGCCCGCACCAGCCCGGGCTGAGGCAGAACGAGGCGGCCTTGCGGTCCTGCCAGTCCAGCTGCTTGGCGGCCACCAGGTTGAGCGCGGTGCCGATCAGCGGATACAGCGGGCGCGCGCCATCCAGGCGCTGCACCTCGACCAGGTCGGCCAGCACCAGGTCGTCCTGCAGGTCGAAGTTGGTGGTCGGTTCCGGATTGCGCTGCGCGTTGCTGGCGCCGAGGTAGCAGCGCACCAGCCGGTTGCGATAGAAGGCATTGAGGCTGAACTCGTTGACGTCCACGGCCCAGCCCAGCAGCAGCCACACGCCCGCCGCCGCCGCCACGAGGAGCGCCAGCGCGCGCGGGTAGGCTCCCACGGTCGCGGACAGCCCGGTCAGGTGCGTGCCCAGCGCGCGCCCGTCCAGCGCGTCCAACGCCGACGGCGCGCCGCCGACGAGGCGCTCGAGCACGGGCCCCGCCGCCTGCAACAGCAGCTGGCCGGCCAGGCTCAGCACGACCAGCAGGCCCAGCACGAACACCCACGGCGCGAGCCGCGCGACCAGGTCCAGCATGCGCCAGCGCTTGGAGCCCTCGCGGCCGGCGCGCACGCCGTGCGCGGCCAGCAGGCCGATGCCGGTAGTGGACAGCCAGGCCAGCGCGCCGGCCCAGCCGATGCCCGACAGCAGCTGCGCGCCGCGGCCCGCGCCCATCCGCATCAGCCAGGGGCCGTACATCACCAGCGACAGCGCCAGGGTCACGCCCAGCGCCACCAGGGCGCAGGTCTTGCCGCCTACCCGCGCCCAGATCTCGCGCTGCAGGTCGCTCATCGCCGGGCCGGCCAGGCCCAGGTGCACCACCGCGGTCAGCGCCACGGCCAGTACCACCAGCAGCGGCCCGGCCACCAGCACGTGCCACAGCCCGCCCGGCGCCAGCGCCCACGCCGCCAGCCAGCCGCGCAGCAACATGATCGCCACGCCCGCGAACGCGGCCGCCCCCACCGTACCCAGCACGAACCGCCACGGATGCCGCTGCAGCGGCGGCGGCGGGGCGTCGCCCCGCGCCACCAGCCGCGAATACCAGGGATCGAACAGCAGCCAGGCATGCCAGACCGTCAGGTAGAGCGCGGCGGTGACGATGCCAAGGCCAGCGCCCTCCATGGTCCATTGCGCGGGCAGCCAGGCGATCGCGCTGTCGAACACGCCCGGCAGGCGCTTGAAGCGCGACAGCCCCAGCGCGCCCAGGATCGAGGCCAGCGCCAGCGCCAGGATGGTGCCGAGCGCGGCCAGCACCACCCGTCGTGGCGGCTGCGGCGGCTCGCCGTCGACCGGCGCCGGGCGGCGGTTGGCCCAGGTGCTGACCCAGGCCAGCAGCACCACGGCCAGCATTCCGGTCATTCCGGCCAGCGACAGCGGCAGGGTGGGATTGCGCGTGGCGAGCGCGTCGGCGCCGGCATACAACAGCAGCGGCAGCAGGCACAGCGCCAGGATCAGCGCGCACAGCTGCGCCTGTACCAGCAGCACGTTGCGCACGTAGGTGCCGGCCATGCCGAGCGCGTCGCCGGAGAAGGGCGACTTCCGCGGCGCCAGGTAGTTGCTGTACTCGCGCAGGTGGCGGATCGGCCGCGCGCCGGGACCCTCGGTGCCTGCACCGCCGCCGGCCAGGGTCGCAAAGGCGCTGGCGAAACCATGGCGCCGGATCAGCGCCTGCAGGAAGCCGCCGATGTAGCCGCCGCCCGAGACCGTGGACTGGTAGTGGAAGCAACGCAGCAGGCCCAGCCGCGCCAGCGCCTGCAGCACGCCCAGGCCGAAGGTGGCGCTGCGGATGCCGCCGCCCGACAGCGCCAGGCCCCAGGGCTCGACCTGCGCAGGCGCTTCGCCGGCGGGCGTGCCGAGGATGGTGGCCAGCTCGGCGGCACGCACCGCGGCCAGGTCGGGAACGGAAGGGGCCGCGCTCCAGCGCGCCTTCAGCGCGGGCGGCAACAGGTTGGGCAGGCGCACCGCAGCCTCCATGTGCGTGTGGCGGATCCCCGTGGGGCACTGTAGTGCAAACGCGGCGCGCCGCGACGGCTGGCCATGACCGCGCCGCGCGCCCGGCCACGTTGGCGGTAGCTGGCAGGCGGCGTCGGCGAGGCGGACCGCCAGCGGCGCATCGGGCAGACTCGCGGCAGGAGGCGGCGGCATGGCACTCAAGCGCATCTACGACAACTGGCAGCAGCTGCGCGCGGCCAGCGGCACGCCGGGGTCGCGCCAGCGGCGCGAGTGGCGCGCCTATCTGGAAAGGCGCCCGCTGATCGCCTACTGGGGCGACTCGTGGTTCAGCACGCCGCTCTACAAGAACCTGTGCTGGAACAGCTTCTCGCGCATCGACGGCATGTCGATCCGGCTCGGCGGCCCGGGCTTGACCGCGGCGCAGATGCTCACACCCGCTGCCTGCCGCGACCATGCCGAACGCTTCGCCTCGCGCGGCTTCGACCTGCTGTGCCTGAGCATCGGCGGCAACGACTGTCTCGGCGAGCGCCTGGCCGCGGTGTTCGCCGGCGCTCCGCGCATGGACGCCGACGCCGCCTTCGACCGCGTGGTCGCGCACGGCGTGTTCGACCGGCTGCGCGCCCGCTACGACCTGTTGCTGTCGGCGATGGCGGGCGTCCCCGGTCTGCGCGTGGTCGGCCATGGCTATGCGCCGCTCTCGCGCCACGCCATCGGCAAGCAGGGGGCGCTGACCGTGAGCAACCTCGGCCTGGCGGCGCTGGTGATGGGCACGGTCGGGCCCTGGCTGTGGCCGGTGGTGCAGCCGGTGCTGGGCAACAAGGCCGAAGCCGAGCGCTTCGCCCGGCGGCTGCTGGTGGACGGCTTCCGCGACCTGGTGCTGGCGCCCAGCCGCGCGGCCTGGCCGGGGCTGTTTTCCTATGCGGACTTCTCCGCGATCGGTTCGATCGACGACCGGGCGTTCTGGTACGACGAGATCCACCCCACGGAGGAGGGCTTCGCCCTGCTCGCTGCGGGCTACAACGCCATGCTGCGCGCCGGCCTGCCCGCGGCCAAGCGCGCGGCGATCGGCTGAATGCGGGCTGGCCGGCTGCGGGTTCGCTTCAGGAAACGGGCGCTATCGTCGCCGTCCCCACGTTCACAAGGAGATCCGCCATGGCAGGTACGACATCCCGACTCCCCCTGCGTGCCGCGCTGCTGTCGGCCGCGATGGCCGCGTTGCTCGGCGCCTGCGCCGGCGAACGCGATGCGGCGCCTGCGCCGGTGGCCGATCCGGCTCCCGTCGCGCAGCAGCCCGATGCCGCCCCTCAGCCGGCCACCGGCAGCGATCCGCTTTCCCCCGCCGATGGCGGCAGCGCCGACCCGATGGGCCCGTGCAAGGCCGACAGCCTGCAGGCGCTGGTAGGCCAGGAGGCCAACGAGACCCTCGTCGCCCAGGCCACCGCCGACAGCGGCGCGACCAGCGTACGCGTGCTGGGCCCGGACGATGTGGCCACCATGGACTTCCGCGGCGACCGGCTCACCATCACCACCGATGCGCGTCGCATGATCCAGACCCTCAGCTGCGGCTGACGGGCCTGCGGCAGGGCCCGCACGCGGGCCCGCCGCTTCAGTCGTCGCCGCGCTTGCGGCTGAAATCGATCGGCGCGCTGTCGCGTCGCTCGGTGCTCCAGGTGGCTTCCGTGGAGCGCTCGCATTCGCGCGGCACCGGCTCGCCCGGGCGGTCGGGCCGACTGGCGCACAGTGGATTGCGATCGACGCTCGCGGCGTTGCCGCGCACCTCGTAACCGGCGCAGGCCGTCAGCAGGCCCGTGGCGAGCAGTATCGACAGCGTGTTCCTGATCGTCATCGCGGCTCCTTGCGGCGTAGGGGACGCACGATCCTCGCACCGCGCACCGCGAGTGACAACGCGCCGGAAGTCATGCGCGCGTGTCCCGATCGACACCGTCCGGCGTCGCGCGCGGCGCGTGAAGCCACGCGATCAGCGCCGCGCCCGCCAGCAGCAACGCCGCCAGCATCCACGGCGCACCGGCGAATGCGACCGGCGCGTGCTCGCCGATGAACAGTCCGAACACGCTGGCGAACGCGACCGGCGCGATGATGCCCGCCACCGACACCAGGCTCATCAGCGCACCCTGGATGCGGCCCTGCATGTCCACGTCGACCTGGCGCGTGATCAGTGCCTGGCTGGCAGGCGCGGCCATCGCCCACAGCGCGCTCACCGGCAGCCCGAGCAGGAAGATCCAGCCCTGCCCGGCGAAGGCATACACCACGAATCCCAGCGTGCCGCAGCACAGGCCGAGGATCAGCGCGCGGCGCTCGCCGAGGGCGCGCACCACCCGCCCGACCACCGCCACGTTGACGATCACGCTGCACACCCCGACCAGGAACAGCACCCAGCCCACCTCCCACGGCCCCCAGCCGTAGCGCACGTCGGCGAACAGCACGAACACGCTGGGGTAGACGTAGTGCGCGAGGTTGGCGATGAACACCACCGCGGCCAGGCCGATGATGGCCGGATAGCGCCCGATCAGCAGGATCGCGGCGTGCGGACGGATCGCGCGCCAGTCGAAGCGCTGCGCCCGCGACGCCGCCGGCAGCGATTCGGGCAGCACGAACAGCCCGTAGCAGAAGTTCAGCAGCGCGAGGCCGGCGGCGAACCAGAACGGCAGGCGCAGGTCGACCTCGCCCAGCCAGCCGCCCAGCACCGGGCCGATGGTGAAGCCCACGCCGAAGGCGGCGCCGATCATGCCGTAGCTCTTCGCGCGTGCATCGGCGGGAACGATGTCGGCGACGTAGGCGTTGGCGGTGCTGAAGCTGGCCGAGAACACGCCCGAGAACACGCGCGCCAGCAGCAGCCACCACAGCGACGGCGCCAGCGCCATGAGCACGAAGTCGACGGCCAGCCCCAGGCAGGACAGCAGGATCACCGGCCTGCGCCCGTAGCGGTCGGACAGTGCGCCCTGGATGGGCGAACTCAGGAACTGGATGGCCGCGAACACGGTGCCGAACACGCCGATCCACAGCGCCGCGCTGACGGTGCTGCCGGTGAATTCCTCCACCAGATGCGGCAGCACCGGGATGATCAGCCCGAACGCCAGCACGTCGATCAGCACGACCAGGAAGATGAAGACCAGCGCGGCCTTGCGCCGTGCGGTTGTCGGTTCGCTCACGCGGGGCGGCCGGGGATTGTGGGCGCGCATTATCGGCGAATCGGCCGGGCTGTCGCTCGCGCACGCTGCCGGCCTGCGCCGGCTGCTGCGACCCGCGCGGGGCCGCGCCCGCTGTCGGCTGGACAGTAGGACGAGGCGAAACGCGGCGACGTCTGCGTCGCCCAGCCTCCAGCCTTCGCAAGCGCGCGCTGCAGTGGCCGCGGGAAAGACGAACGACGCGGCTGGTCGTGGACGTCAGCGCTCCGGGCGCAGCGCCTCGAGGATGCGCAGGCCGGCGCGGCCGTCGGCGGGCTGCAGGCCCAGGCGCTGCTGCTCGTCGCGGATCGCGCGGCGGGTGGCGGTGCCGATCATGCCGTCGACTTCGCCGATCGCATGTCCACGCGCCAGCAGCAGGGTCTGCAGTTCGCGGCGCTGCGCGCGCGACAGGCCCGGATCGTCGGTGGGCCAGGGCGTGGCCAGGCCGCTGCCGCCGCGCAGGCGGTCTGCCAGGGTGGCGATCGCCAGCGCATAGCTCTCGGCGGCGTTGTAGGAGTAGATCGCGTCGTAATTGCGGAACACCAGGAAGGCCGGACCCTCACGTCCGGCCGGCAGCAGGATCGCGCTGCGCGCATTGGACGGCGCGATGGCGCTGCCATCCACGCGCACCACGCCGCGCGCCACCCAGTCCGACAGCGGGCGCCGGCTGGTGCGCCCGGCCAGCGCGGGATCGAAGCCCGCCGGAAGTTTCACCTCGTAGCCCCAGGGCTGGCCGGTCTGCCAGCCGCTGCGCTTGAGGTAGTTGGCCGTGGAGGCCAGCGCGTCTGGAATGCTGCCGACCAGGTCGCGCCGGCCGTCGCCATCGCCATCCACCGCGATGCGCGCGTAGGTGGTGGGCATGAACTGGGTATGCCCGAACGCCCCGGCCCAGGAGCCGGTGATGCCCGGATCGCGCAGGTCGCCGTCGTGCAGCAGCTTCAGCGTGGCCAGGAACTCGCCACGGAAGAACTCCTGGCGCCGGCCGAAGCACGACAGCACCGACAGCGACTGCAGCAGCGGCCGTTTGCCCGACACGCGCCCGTAGTCGCTTTCCACGCCCCACACCGCCACCACGGTTTCCGGATCCACGCCGTACTGCGCCGAGACTTTCGCCAGCAGTTCGCGGTGGGTCTCGAGCATCGCGCGGCCGTCGGCCACGCGCTCGTCGTCCACCAGGCCGGCCAGGTAGTCCCAGATCGGCGTGGTGAACTCGGGCTGCGCGTCGAGCAGGTCGAGCACGCTGCGGTCGGCGACGATGCCCGCCATGGCGCGGTCGAAGGTGTCGCCGGGGATGCCGCGGGCCAGCGCCTGCGGACGCAGGCGACCGGTCACGCAGGCGGCGTATTCGGGATCGGCCGCGGCCGGTGCCCGCGCGGCGGCCGGCGCCGGGGCTGGATCGGCGGCGGGCGATTGCGCCAGCGCGTGCAGCGCCGGCAGGGTGGTCAGCAGGACGAAGAGCGGGAGACGGCGCATCGCGACGATCTGTTGCTTGGGGAAGCCGGAGCATAGCCGCGCCGGCGTTGCTGTCCCGCGCACGGGCGGAGCCGGGTTCCGGCGGATTCATGCAGTTGCAGCGGCCCCGGGGCCAGCCGCCGGATCCGCGGCCGTGGCGCACCTGCGTGGCCCTCGTGCCGCCGGCCTGCGCTGGCGGCGCGCGGCCTTGGCTGCCAGGGGCGAGACGGCCGCGTCCGCACACCGCCGTTTCCCACCGCATCCGGCAAGCGACGGCTGCAGCGAGTGAAGGACGCCGCGGGCGCACGCTGGCGCACGCGCGGAACGACCGGCCCGCCTCAGCCGCCGACCGCGTCCAGGTAGAACCAGTGCCCGTCCTCGCGCAGGAAGCGGCTGTGCTCGCGCATGCGCACCACGCTGCCGCCGCCGATGCGGTAGCGGGCCACGAACTCGACCTCGGCGCTGTCCGGGCCGGTCACCAGGTGGCGCAGCACCTCGAGCCGCAGCCAGACCGGGCGCGGGTCGTCGAAGGCCAGCGCGTCGGGCCGGGTCGAGCGGTGCCAGCTGCGCAGCAGGTAGTCGGCATCCTCGCGCGCATAGGCGCTGTAGCGCGAGCGCATCAGCGCCTGCGCGTCGGGCGCGGGTGCGCCGGCGTGCAGCGGCCCGCAGCAGTCGGCGTATCCGCGGCCGGTGCCGCAGGGGCAGGCGGCCATCAGCGGCGGCTGCCGCCGGTCTCGATGAAGCGCAGGAACTCCGCCCGGGTGCGCGCGTCCTCGCGGAAGCTGCCCAGCATGGTCGAGGTCACCATGCTCACGCCGCGCTTGTGCACGCCGCGCGTGGTCATGCATTCGTGGCTGGCGTCGACCACCACGCCCACGCCCAGCGGCGCGAGCGCGCGCTGGATGCAGCCGGCGATCTGCGCGGTCATCTTCTCCTGCACCTGCAGGCGCTTGGCATAGGCTTCGACCACGCGCGCCAGCTTGCTGATGCCCACCACCTTGCCGTCGGGCAGGTAGCCCACGTGCACCTTGCCGATGATCGGCGCCATGTGGTGCTCGCAGTGGCTTTCGAACTCGATGTCGCGCAACACGATCATCTCGTCGTAGCCGGCCACCTCCTCGAAGGTGCGCGCCAGGTATTCGTCGGGGTCGAGCGCGTAGCCGCTGAACCACTCGCCGTAGGCCTTGACCACGCGCTTGGGGGTGTCGAGCAGGCCCTCGCGTCGCGGATCCTCGCCGGCCCAGCGCAGCAGGGTGCGAACCGCGTCCTCGGCCTGCGCGCGCGATACGCCGTGGCGGGCGTCGTCGGATTCGTTCACGGGCTGCTCCAGGATCGCGGGGCCGTACATGGTAGCGCGGCGGCCGGCCGGCTCAGTACGAGTCGCCCCGATAGCGCAGGATGCGCTCGCCCTCCGCTGTCCGCACGCGCAGCCCGGCATGGCCCGGCCCCGATGCGGGCAGGACCTCGAGCGAACGCGCACCGCGCACATGGCCGATCAGGCGGCGCCCGCCGTCGCCCTCGGCATAGATCCACCAGTCGGCCAGCCCGTCGCGGCGCAGGCAGGGGTGCACGCCTTCCACCAGCCAGTCCTCGCGACCGTCGGCGTCCAGGTCGACGCGACGCGACCGTACCCAGTCGGCGGCGAACGCGCTGCGTCCCTGCCGAAGTCCCTGCGGGCACTCGAGCACGCGCGCGTCGGTCTGCAGTCCGCGCACGATGTCGTTCGGCAGCTGCGGGGTGGGCGTCGCCACCGGCCCTGTGGCGCGGGCGGAGGGCGCCGGCTGGCAAGCCGCCAGCAGCAGCGCGGCCAGCAGCGGGACGACCCGCGCCGACGGCGCGCGCCGGTCAGCCCTTGCGGCCGTCGAAGCGCCCATCGAGCAGGTCGTTGACCCAGCGGTCGATCACCGCGGGCGCCGCTTCGATATGCACGTGCGGGCCGGTGGAGTTGCCGGTCGAGCCCTGGTTGCCCAGGTCCTGCCCGTAGCCCACCTGCTGGCCCACGCGCACGTCGATGCTGGACATGTGGAAGATCCAGGCCACCTTGCCGTCGGCATCGCGGATGCCGACCGCGTTGCCGGCGCCGCCCATCGCGCCGGCGTGGATGACCTCGCCCTGCAGCGGCGCGGGTATCGCCTGCGCGGTCTGCGACTGGCCATCGCGATGCAGCACCACGTCTCGCGTCTCCAGCTGCTGGCCGTTGCGCGTGACCGTCTGGTAGTCGTGGTGGGGCTGCAGCTGGCTGGCGTCGCTGACCGCGAACGCGGCCTGGTGGCCGGTGCTGTACACCGTGTAGGGGGCGTAGCTCGGAACGCTGCCGGGCACCGGCGGCGCGTCCTCGCGCGGCGGCGCGGCCGGCGGCGCGTCGCCGCGGCCGGCCGCGCCCGGCACGCGCAGGCTGTCGCCGGCGTAGATCATGCTGGAGTCGCGGATCGAGGGATTGGCGGCCATCAGTGCACCAACGCTGGTCGAGAAGCGCGCCGCCAGGCCCGACAGCGTGTCGCCGGACTGGATCGTGTAGCTCGCGCTCTCCGCCGCCTGGCCGCCGGGGACCGAAAGCGTGGCCCCGGCATGGATCAGGTCGGGATTACGTATGCCGTTGGCCTGCGCCAGCGCACGCACGCTGGTGCCCATCCGCGCCGCGATGTCGGAGAGCGTATCGCCGGGCCGGATCGTATAGCTGCCGCTGGGCGCGGAACCCGCATCGCCACCGGGCACCCGCAGCGTGGTGCCGGCATGGATGAGGTCGGGATTGCCGATGCCGTTGGCCTCGGCCAGCGCCTGTGCCGTGGTGCCGAAGCGCGCGGCGATCCCGGACAGCGTGTCGCCGGCGCGTACCGTGTAGCGGCCGTCGCTCGGCGGCGGTGCACCGTCGTCGGGATCGGGCCGCGGCGGCGTGCCCTCGATGGGTGCGGGCGCCTGTCCGTCGATCTTGTCGCGCACGAAGCTGGTGGCCTCGCCCGCGGTGATGCGGCCGTCGCGGTTCAGATCGAGCGGCGCGTTCATGCGGTAGGCGGCACTGCCCTGCGAGAACAGCGTCGAACCCGGATCCGGGCGCGGGCTGCCGTAGAGCACGGTGGTGTAGACGCCTTCGAGTGTGTTGAGATCGCCCGGGTCGGAACGCTGGGCGAAATAGCGTTCGACGTACTCGAGCTGATCGACCGCGTTCATCCGCGCCAGCGCCTCGGTGCTGGTGCCGAGCTCGCGCGCGGTGGTGGGCATGAACTGGATCAGGCCGGTGGCGCCGCTGCCCGCGCCGTTGCGCACGCCGGGGCTGAAGCTGCCGCCGGTTTCGAAGCTCATCACCGCCAGGACGTACTCCGGCCGCGTGCCGATGCGCCCGGCCATCTCCTCGATCCCGCGCAGGAACGCCTCGGTGACGTTCGGGTTGCCGCGCACGCCGTCGATGCGGTTGTAGTCGAAACCATCCGGACTCAGGCGGTCGCTGGGATGGTCTGCACGGGCGGAAGAGCTGTGGTCGACGGCGCTGACGGACATGATGGTTCCCTGGATCGCATCGGAGGCGGCGCGCAAGACGGCGCCGCCCCCACGACCCTAGGCGCGTCGGCGCCGGTGCGTCAGCCCGGAGGCGCCCCAGCTGGGGTCGACCCCAGTGCGATGCGCGTCACGCCGCGCCGGCTCAGCGCCGCCCGGCGATGCGCTCGCGTTCGGGCAGCTGCTGCGGCCAGCCGCCTGCCAGCGACTTGTACAGCGCCACCGCGCTCGCCACGCTGCGGGTGCGGCCATCGGCGAAGGCATCCTGCGCCTGCAGCTGCACGCGCTCGGCGTCGAGCACTTCCAGCAGGCCCGAGGCACCGGCCTCGAAGCGCGCGCGCGCCAGCTGCGCGGCCTGCGCGGCGTCGATGGCCGCGCGCTCCAGGTGCGCGTCCTCGCTGCGCGCGCGGGCGTGGCGCACCAGCGCGTTCTCCGTGTCCTCCAGGGCCAGCAGCACCGTCTGCTGGTAGCGCGCGAGTTCGCCTTCGGCTTCCGCGTTCGCCGCGGCGATGCGGGCGCGCACCCGGCCGACGTCGAGGAACGACCAGTCGATGCCCAGCGCCACGATCCGCGTCTCGCTGTCGCGCTCGAACAGCGCGCCGCTGTCGATCGCCTGGCTGCCGATCAGCCCGCCCAGGGTGAAACGCGGGAACAGGTCGGCCGTCGCCACGCCGATGCGGGCCGTGGCGGCGTGCAGCCGCGCTTCGGCGGCGGCGATGTCGGGGCGCACGCGCAGCAGTTCCCCGGGCGCACCGGGGTCGATGCGCGGCGGCAGTGCGGGCAGCGGCCGCTGCGGCGCGAGGCTGGCGAGCAGTGCGCCGGGATCGCGTCCGGTGAGCACCGCGAGGCGGTGCATCGCCACCTGTTCGCGGGCCTCGAGCGCGGGAATCCGCGCCGCGGTGGACTCGAGTTGCGCGCGGGCGCGCGCGGTGTCGAATTCGGTGCCGGCGCCGGCGTCCAGTCGCGCCTGCACCAGGTCCAGCGTGCGCTGCTGGTTGTCGCGATTGGCGCGGGCCACGCGCAGCTGTTCCTGGGTGCCGCGCAGCTCGACCCAGGTGCCCGCGACCTCGCCAGCCACCGCCACCTGCAGCGCGCGCAGATCCTCGGCACTGGCGCCGGTCTCGGCCCGGCCCGCTTCGATGCCGCGGCGCACGCGGCCGAACAGGTCGAGCTCCCAGCCTGCGGAAATGCCCGCGCTCCACTGCTCGCCGTCGCGCGCTCCGCGCGGCAGGCCCGGCGCCTGGTCGGTGCTGCTGCGCACGTCGGCCGCCTCGCCCTGCGCGGTCAGCGTGGGCAGGGCATCGAAGCGCGAGCCGCGCAGCAGAGCTTTGGCGCGGTCCAGTCGCGCCAGCGCGATGCGCAGATCGTGGTTGGCATGCAGCGCCTCGTCCACCAGTTCCGCCAGCTGGGCATCGCCCAGGCCCTGCAGGAAGGCGTCGTCGAACGCCGCCGCCGCAGGCGTGGCCGGCGCCTCGGCCTGCACGTCGGCGCCGGATGCGCCGAAGCGCTCGGGCACGGCCATGTGCGGGCGTACGTGGTCCGGGCCGACCGCGCAGGCGGCGAGCAGCGCGGCGGCGAGTGCGGAGATCGCGAGCCGGCTCACCATGGCAGCGCATCCTCGAGGTAGAAGAAACCGCCGGTGGGGCCGGCGTCGTCGATCAGCGCCAGGCGCACGCTGGTACGCGCGCCGTCGGGCACGTCGAGCTCGCCGTTCTGCTGGTCGCCGGCCTTGTTCATGTCGGTCTTCACGTAGCCCGGATGGATCGTGTTGACCTTGATGCCGCTGTCGGCAAGTTCGTGCGCCAGGTGGATCGTCCAGGCATTCACCGCGCTCTTGGAGACGTTGTAGGCGGGCACGCCCTTGAAGTCGTAGATGAAGGACGCCGGATTCTGGTGCTCGGCCAGCGAGCCCAGCAGGCTGGAGACGTTCACGATGCGCCCGGCGCTGGACCTGCGCAGCAGCGGCAGGAAGGCCTGCGTGGTCTGGATCAGGCCGAACACGTTGGTCTCGAAGGTCGTGCGCCAGGTGTCCAGCGACTGGCCCGAAGCGCCCTTGCCGGGGTCGTCGACCAGGATGCCGGCGTTGTTGACCAGGATGTCGAGGCGGCCGTGGCGGTCGTCGACCTGCTGCACGGCGGCGGCGATGCTGGCCGCATCGGTGACGTCGAGGCCGATCGCCTCGGCCGGCAGGCCCTGGGCCTGGAGCCTGAGCGCGGCCTCGACCGCACGTTCGCGGTCGCGGCCGGCCAGCAGGGTGTGGACGCCGGCCTCGGCGAGCTGGCGCACGGTCTCGAGGCCGATGCCGCGGGTGGCGCCGGTGACCAGCGCGATCTTGGAAGCAGTGTTCATCTGGATCATGTCCTGGGGTTGTCTGGGGATTGGGTGGGGCGGCCTGGACGCCGCGCCGTTGTCGGGATGGGAACCGCGACGCGACGGACGGCGCCGGCACGCCAGGTCACGGGCTCATGCATCGATCCGGGCGCGGGCCGGCACCGCCGCATGCGTCGGCGCATGCGAGACCAGCGGCCGGTTGGCGAGCTTGCGCAGCGCCACGTAGAACACCGGGGTGAGGAACAGGCCGAAGAGGGTCACGCCCAGCATGCCGGCGAACACGGTGATGCCGGTGATCGACCGCACCTCCGCGCCCGCGCCGCTCGACAGCACCAGCGGCACGGTGCCGGCGATGAAGGCCACCGAGGTCATGACGATCGGACGCAGCCGCAGCCGGCAGGCTTCGAGCGCCGATTCGACGATGCTCTTGCCCTGCATTTCCAGCTCGCGCGCGAACTCGACGATCAGGATCGCGTTCTTGCACGCCAGCCCCATCAGCACCACCAGGCCGACCTGCACGAACACGTTGTTGTCGCCACCGGCCAGCCACGCGCCCGCCAGTGCGGACAGCATCGTCATCGGCACGATCAGGATCACCGCCAGCGGCAGGGTCCAGCTCTCGTACAGCGCGGCCAGCACCAGGAAGGCCAGCAGCACCGCCAGCGGGAAGATCACCAGCGCCGCGCTGCCCTGGCTGGCCTGCTGGTAGCTCAGGTCGCTCCAGTCGATGTCCATGCCGGCGGGCAGCGCCTGCCGCGCCAGATCGGTGACGGTGGCCATGGCCTCGCCCGAGGACAGCACGCGCGGGTCGGCCTCGCCCAGCAGGTCGGCGGCCGGGTAGCCGTTGAAGCGGATCACCGGGTCGGGCCCGTAGGTCTGGCGGATGTCGACCATCGCGCCGATCGGCACCATGTCGCCGGCCGCATTGCGGGTGCGCAGGTTGGCGATGTCCTCGACCTGGTCGCGGAACCCGCCGTCGGCCTGGGCGATGACCTGCCAGGTGCGGCCGAACATGTTGAAGTCGTTGACGTAGGCCGATCCCAGGTAGGTCTGCAGGGTCTCGAACAGTTCGGTCAGCGGCACGCCCTGGGCCTTGGCCTTGACCCGGTCGACCACCGCATCGAGCTGCGGCACGTTGGCCTGGTAGCTGGTGATCGGGAAGCCCAGCCCCGGCGTCTGCGCCGCCGCGCCCTGGAAGGCCTGCACCGCACCCTGCAGCGCGCCGTAGCCCAGCCGGGCACGGTCCTCGACGAACAGCGACCAGCCCGACCCGTTGCCCAGGCCCTGGATCGGCGGCGGCATGATGGAGAAGGTGAAGCCTTCCTGGATCGTGGCGAACTTCGCATTGAGTTCGGCATTGATCTCTTCGGCACTGCGCGAGCGCTCGGAGAACGGCGCCAGGGTGAAGAACACCACGCCGTTGTTGGGCGTATTGGTGAACTGCAGCGGGTTCAGGCCCGGGAACGCGACCTCGCTCTCGACGCCCTCGACCTCCATGGCCAGCGCCGCCATCTTCTTCATCACCGCATCGGTGCGCTCGATCGAGGCGCCCTCCGGCATCTTCACGCCCGCGATCAGGTACAGCTTGTCCTGGACCGGGATGAAGCCCGCCGGCACCACCTTGAACATCAGCGCCGCGCCGGCCAGCAGCACCAGGTAGACCACGAACACCGCGCCGCGTCGGCCGAGCGCACGCGACACCGAGCCTTCGTAACGCTGCGAACTGCGGCTGAAGAAGCGGTTGAAGGGCCGGAAGATCCAGCCGAACAGCCGGTCGATGATCCGCGTGGGCGCATCCTTCTGCGCGTCGTGCGGCCTGAGCAGCTTGGCCGCGAGCGCCGGCGACAGGGTCAGGGAGTTGATCGCCGAGATCACGGTGGAGATCGCGATGGTCACCGCGAACTGCTTGTAGAACTGGCCGGTCACGCCGTCCAGGAAGGCCATCGGCACGAACACCGCGCACAGCACCAGCGCGATGGCGATGATCGGCCCGGACACTTCCTTCATCGCCAGGTGCGCGGCTTCGAGCGGGGTTGCACCGGCCTCGATGTGGCGCTCGACGTTTTCCACCACCACGATCGCGTCGTCCACCACGATGCCGATCGCCAGCACCAGGCCGAACAGGGTCAGGGTGTTGATCGAATAGCCCAGCAGGTACAGCACCGCGAAGGTACCGACCACCGACACCGGCACCGCCAGCAGCGGGATGATCGAGGCGCGCCAGGTCTGCAGGAACAGGATCACCACCAGCACCACCAGCAGCGTGGCTTCGAGCAGGGTGGTGATCACCGACTTGATCGAGTCGCGCACGAACACCGTCGTGTCGTAGACCGACTGGATCTCCACGCCCGGCGGCAGCGCCGGGCGCAGTTCGTCCATCCTGGCCACCACCGCGTCGCGGATCTGCAGTGCATTGGCGCCGGGCGCCTGGAAGATGCCGATGGCGGCCGCGTTCTTGCCGTCCAGGCGCGCGCGCAGGGTGTAGTCGCCGGCGGCCAGCTCGATCCGGGCCACGTCGCGCAGGCGCACGATCTCGCCGCCGGCGCCGGCCTCGAGCACGATGTCGCCGAACTCCTCCACGCTCTCCAGGCGCCCGCGCGCATTGATCGGCAGCAGGAAATCGCTGCCGTTGGCGATCGGCTCGGCGCCGAGCTGGCCGGCCGAGACCTGCACGTTCTGCTCGCGCACCGCGCGCAGCACGTCGCCGGCGGTGAGGCCGCGCGCGGCGATCTTGTCCGGATCCAGCCACAGCCGCATCGCATAGTCGCCGCCGCCGAACAGCTGGGCGTCGCCCACCCCGTCGATGCGCGAGAGCTCGTCGCGCACGTGCAGGCGCATGTAATTGCGCAGGTACAGCGAGTCGTAGCGTCCGTCCTCGGAGGTCAGGTGCACCACCATCAGGAACACCGGCGACTGCTTCTGCGTGGTCACGCCCTGGCGGCGCACGTCCTCGGGCAGGCGCGCCAGCGCCTGGGAGACGCGGTTCTGCACCTTGACCGTGGCCTCGTCGGGATCGGTGCCCGGCTTGAAGGTCACCGTGAGCTGCAGCACGCCATCGGAGCCGGCGACGGACTTGAAGTACATCATGTCCTCGACGCCGGTGATCGCCTCCTCCAGTGGCGTGGCGACGGTTTCGGCGATCACCTTGGGATTGGCGCCGGGATAGACGGTGCGCACCACCACCGAGGGCGGCACCACCTCGGGGTATTCGCCAATCGGCAGCAGGGGAATCGAGATCAGGCCGGCTGCGAAGATCACGATCGACAGCACGGCGGCGAAGATCGGGCGGTCGATGAAGAAGCGGGAGAAGTCCATGGCGGTGGGTCCTTGCGGCAACGGCCGCGGCTGCCGCGCAAGCGCGGCCTGGAGATAGAGTCCGGTCCGGCGGCCTTCCCGCGAGGGGAGGGAACGGGAAGACCGCCAGCCGGAAGGGCCGAGGGGAGCGGCCCGGGGGAACGGATCGCCGCGTGCGCAACGCTCGCGGCGGTTAGTGCTTGGGCTGTCTCCTTGCGTGGCGCGGGCGGAGAAGACAGACCTGGAAGGGAGGGGCGACTCGCCGGCGCGAGCGCGCTCCAGCTCCGGCCTTGCGTGTGAGAGCCGGCAGCGGCGCGCGCACTAGGGCACGCGCGCCACCCGCTCGGCGGCAGCAGGCGGCTCCATCCCCACCTGCGTCGGCGCGACCGGCAGGCCGGGCATGAAGACCTTCTGCACGCCGTTGACGATCACCTTGTCGCCGGGCTCCAGCCCGGACTGCACCACGCGCAGCCCGTCGACCACCCGGCCCAGCACCACGTCGCGACGCTGTGCGGTATCGCCTTCGCCCAGCACGTAGACGTACTTGCGGTCCTGGTCGGTCAGCACCGCCTTGTCGTCGACCAGCAGGGCATCGAACGCAGCCCCGCCCTCGAGCTGCACGCGTGCGAACAGGCCCGGGGTGAACAGACCGTCCGGATTGCGCAGCACCGCGCGCGCGCGGATCGTGCCGGTGGCTGGATCGACCCGGTTGTCGACGAAGTCGACGGTCCCGGCGTGCGGCCAGCCCTCCTCGCCGGCCAGGCCCACGCGCACCGCGCGGTCGTCGCCGGCGCGCTCGCCCTCGCCGGCGGCGCGGCTGTAGCGCAACCAGGTCTGCTCGTCGGCCTCGAAGTACACGTGCACCGGATCCTGCGAGACCACGGTGGTGAGCACGGTGGCATCGGCCTGGGCGAGGTTGCCCACGGTCACCATCGCGCGTCCGGCGCGGCCGTCGATCGGCGAGCGCACCTGGGTGAACTGCAGGTCCAGCCGCGCCGCGGCCACGGCGGCCTCGGCCGCGCGTACCGCGGCGTTGCCCTGCGCGGTGGCGGCATTGCGGGTCTCGAACTCCTCGCGCGAGATCGCGCGGGCCTCGACCAGCGCCTGCGCGCGCACGTTCTGCGCGCCGGCCAGCTTGGCCTCGCTGCGCGCGCGTTCCAGCTCGGCCTGGGCGCGGTCGAGCGCGGCGCGGTAGGGGCGCGGGTCGATCTCGAACAGCAGGTCGCCCTTCTTCAGCAGCTGGCCTTCCTCATAGGCCACGCGCTGCACGTAGCCGCTCACGCGCGGACGCAGCTCGACGGTCTCGACCGCGCTCACGCGCCCGCTGAAGGCGTCCCACTGCTGCACGGGACGGGTCACGACCTCGGCCACGCTGACCTCGGGCGCGGGCGGCGCGGCATCGCCGGGCGAGGCGTTGCTGCTGCAGGCGACCGCGAGCGCGGCCGCGAGCAGTAGCGGCACCAGGCGCAGGCCGCGGCGGAAGGGAATCTGGCGATCAGCAGCGTTCATCGTGGGGGTGTCCTGGAGAAGTGGGAAAGGCGATGGCATCGAGCAGGGCGCGCGCCGCGCGCAGGTCGCGCGCGGGCAGCACCTCGCTGGCGGGAGCGGCGCGGCGGCCGCGTCGGATGGCCGACGATGCGCCGGCAGGGGGATCGATGGCGATGACCCCGGAGGTCATGGCACCGGCGTAGTCGAGGATGGGCGCCGGACAGGCGTGCCGGGCAGCGGCAAGCATGGCCAGCGCGCGCCGGCCCAGCGCCAGCGCGGCGACCGCGTCGCCGAGCGGTGCGTCCATCGACAGCAGCTGCACGCGCTGGCCTTGGCGGCCCGCCTCGTCGTGCAGGACCCGCGCCATCATCCGCAGTGCCGCCGCGGCGATCGAACAGTGTCCGTAGCCGGCCCAGGGATAACGCCCGCCGGGTCCGCCGACCAGCACGTAGCCGGCACCGTCATCCGCCAGCAGCGGCAGCAGGTGCCGCGCCGCGAACAGGTGCGGCAGCAGGTCCTGATCGAGCGTGCGCTGCAGCACCTCGGCTGGCTCGTCGATCAGGCGCCCGCAGGGATGCGCGCCGGTGAGGCTGGCCACCACGCCGTCGATGGTCATGCCGCTGTCGCGCAGCAGCGCGGCCAGCGCCGCCGCGTCGGCATCGCTGGCGATCGAACCCGGCACGGCCCGGATCCGCGCCTGCGGCAGACGGTCGATCAGCGCGCGGCGCGCGTCCTCGTCCATGCCGACGGCGACCACGCCGTGCCCGGCCTCGACCGCGGCCTCGACCACGCCCAGTCCGACCGGGCCGCCGGCGCCCAGCACGACCAGGCCACGCCGGATTGTCCCGGAATCGATTATCCCATTCACGGGAAAGTTCCTCCCGCGACCGGGATATTCCGGGCTTCGCGGGCCGCCTGGAACACCCGGTCGACCAGCTTCAGCAGGGCCGGCAGCAGGGCCAGGGTCAGCGCCACGCCCAGCGTCCAGCTCCAGCCGCGACCCAACTCAAGCCATTGATCTATAAGAAGAGAACTCAGGGCGAGCAGGTCTACGGCCAGCAGCATCACGAGGCTGGCGTGGGACAGGTGGCGACGCGGCGAGGCGCGCATGACGGCGATCCATCAGTGGGGATGGCGCACATCCTGCGCCCGCAATCCGCACTTGATTAGTCCCCAATTGAGGGAATAATTGTCCAGCAGGCGGGCCAATCACTCACCCATACCCAAGGAGTCGGGCATGACGCACGATCTCAACGACACCCTGATCTTCGTCAAGGTGGTCGAGCACGGAAGTTTCGTTGGCGCGGCGAAGTCGCTGCGTCTCCCCAAGACAACGGTCAGCCGCAAGGTGCAGGAACTCGAATCGCGCCTGGGTGCGCAGTTGCTCCATCGCACCACGCGCAAGCTCGGCCTCACCGAGGCCGGCAACGTGTACTTCGAACACTCGCAGCGCATCGCGCGCGACCTGAGCGAGGCCGAGAGCGCAGTTGGCCAGTTGCAGGCCGGTCCGCGCGGGTGGCTGCGGTTCACCGCGCCCTACTCGATCGGCATCGACAAGATCGCGCCGCTGCTGGGCGAGTTCCACATGCGTCATCCCGAGGTGCGCGTGGAGATGATGCTGTCCAACGATCCGGTCGACCTGATCGCCGGCGAGATCGACGTGGCGCTGCGGCTTGGCCCGCTGCCCGATTCGAGCCTGGTCGCACGCAGGCTCGGCACGCTGCGCACGCAGATCTTCGCCGGCAGCGCCTACCTCGAACGCCATGGCGAACCGCTGCACCCCAACGAACTGCAGTACCACCGCACCCTGGCCATGCACAAGCATCGCCACGGCGGCGGCTACGCCTGGTCGCTGGACGATGGCAGCGGCGCGCAGCAGTTCCCGATCAATCCGATCCTGGTGGTCAACGACCCCGCCGCGCTCAAGGGCGCCCTGCTGTGCGGTGAAGGCCTGGTGATCGGCGCCGACGTGATGGTGAAGGCGGCGGTGGAGAAGGGCGTGGTCAAGCGCGTGCTCGCCGGCTGGACCGGTCCGGAGTACGAGTTCAACGCGGTATTCCCGCGCGGCCACGGGCAGTCGCCGAAGGTACGGGCCTTCATCGACTTCCTGCTCGAGCGCCTGAACCTGGAGATCGACTACATGTCGCAGCATTGCCCGCTGATGGCGGAACGCTGCGACGGCGGCCGCAGCCAGGCGGCCGCGCAGGAGGCCGAAGACATCGCCGCCGGCAAGCGCATCCTGGAGACGGTGGCGGCGTAGCGCACCCGGGCGTGCCGGCGTCCCGCAGGGCGCCGGCGCCGCGGTCAGCCGCGCAGCAGTACCTTGCCGCCGCGCCCGGGCCGCAGGCTGGCGGTCGCGGCCTCGGCGATGCGGTCGAGATCGTAGATCGCATCCACCGGCAGGCGCAGCTGACCCTCGATCGCGCGCTGGATAAGTTCGGCGAACAGCGCGCGCTTGCGATCGGCCGGCATCTCGCGGCTGGCCTTGCTGCCCCAGAAGCCCCGCACCGTCACCTGCCGGAAGATCACGTCGCCCGGCGGCACCTGCATGGCCTCGCCCCCCATCGCACCGAACGAAACCAGTACGCCGCCGTCGCCGAGCAGCGCGCACAGCTCGGCGCTGGCCTGACCGCCGACCGAATCCACGGCCGCGCGCGCGCGGTCGGCTCCCAGCAGCGCGCGCGCCGCCTCGCGCCAGCCATCGGCCTGCGTGCACAGCACGTCGTCCACGCCCAGCTCCGCCATTTCCGCCACGCCGGCCTCGCGACGGACCAGGCTGAGCACGCGCACGCCGCGCGCGGCCGCCAGCATCGCCAGGGTCTTGCCGACCGCCCCATTGGCCGCGTTCTGCACGATCCATTGCCCGGGCTGGACGTCCAGCGATTCGAGCAGCATCAGCGCGCTCAGCGGCATCGCCACCAGCTGCGCGGCGAGTTCGTCCGGCACGGCGTCGGGCACCGGCACCAGCATGCGCGCATCGGCGACGAAGTACTCGGCCCAGGTGCCGCGACCGGACGCAGCGGTCACGCGCTGCCCGATCGCGATGCCCGCGACGCCGTCGCCCAGCGCATCGACCACGCCGAAGCCCTCGCTGCCACCGATCGCCGGCAGCTCCGGCTTCCAGCCGTACTGGCCGCGCACGGTGAACAGGTCGTGGTTGTGGATCGGCGCCAGCCGCATGCGCACGCGCACTTCGCCTGGGCCCGGTTGCGGCACCGCGCTGTCGCCTGCGGCCAGAACCTCGGCCGGCTCGCCGAAACGATGATGGATCGCGCTGCGCATGACCGAAACCCTCGTTGGAAGTCGACGCCACGCTAGCGCAATCTGCGTCACGCGCGAATGCGCAGGGATCGACGGCCCGTGCACATGCCGCGTGCGAGCCTCTCCCTTCCCGTGACAGGAATCCTTGGCAATGCCCGACTGGCAGCAGGCCATCGCCGTCGCGTGGCCGCTGCTGGTGGCACTGCTGCTGGGCCTGCTGCTGCGCACCGCACTGCTCGCGATCGCGCGCCGCGCCGGCGCGCACGCGGAAACACACACCTTCGCGCGCGTAGTGCGGGTGATCGCCATCCCCGCCGCCCTCGCCCTGCCCCTGCTGTTCCTGGCGATCGCGGCCCGCGCCACCCCGCTGCCGGCGGACACCGTCGCCCGGTTGCAGCACTGGCTCGGCATCGGCGTTCTGCTGTGCATGGTGTGGCTGGCGGTGCGCGTGGTCGAAGCGCTGCAGGCGCGCATCCTGCGCGAGCACCCGGTCGACATCGAGGACAACCTCGCCGCACGCCGCATCCAGACCCAGACGCGGGTGATCGCGCGCGTGGCCCAGGGCGCGATCATCCTGGTCGGCGTGGCGCTGGCGCTGATGACCTTCCCCGCGATCCGCCAGATCGGCGCCACCCTGCTGGCGTCGGCCGGCATCATCGGCCTGGTCGCCGGTATCGCCGCCAAGCCGGTGTTCGGCAACCTCATCGCCGGCCTGCAGATCGCGCTGGCGCAGCCGATCCGGCTCGACGACGTGGTGATCGTGGAAGGCGAGTGGGGCCGCATCGAGGAGATCACCAGCACCTATGTGGTGGTGCGCGTCTGGGACGAGCGAAGGCTGGTGGTGCCGCTGCAGTGGTTCATCGAGAACCCGTTCCAGAACTGGACGCGCACCAGCGCGCAGCTGCTCGGCACCGCTTTCCTGTGGCTGGACTACCGCACGCCGATGGCGGACGTGCGCGCCCAGCTGCAGCGGATCTGCGAAGAGGATCCGCGATGGGACGGGCGCGTATGCATCGCCCAGGTCACCGAGACCGCCGAGCACACGATCCAGGTGCGCCTGCTGGTGAGCGCGCGCAACTCGGGCGACCTGTTCGACCTGCGCTGCGTGGTGCGCGAGCGCATGATCGACTATCTCAACCGCTGCCATCCGCAGGCCCTGCCGCGGCTGCGTGCGGATCTGTCGCGCGAGGATCACGCCGCGCCCCAGGTCGCGGCGTCGGCCGGGCCGGAGACGGCCGACACCACCTCGCCCGGCGCGGAGGATGGCCTGGGCGACCTCGCCGCAGCCGAGCCTCAGGCGCCACCAGCGGCCAGCTGAATCGGCCACGACCACCCCACGCCGCGCGACGCATGCTTCACCGCGCGCGCCCTATATCTGCATCTTCCTTTCCCGATCGACTGCCATGTCCAATCATCCAGAACTGCGCACCGTGCCCCAGGTCGACATCTCCCGCTACATGGGTACCTGGTACGAGATCGCGCGCCTGCCCATGCGCCACGAGCCGGAGGACGGCACCGACATCTCGGCGACCTATACGCTGGAAGCCGACGGTTCGGTGGAGGTGCGCAACCGCATGCGCCGCAACGGCGAGATGGAGGAATCGGTTGGCCGCGCCACGGCCGTCGACGACACCGGAAGCAAGCTCGAGGTGAGCTTCCTGCCCGAAGGCCTGCGCTGGATTCCCTTCACCAAGGGCGACTACTGGATCATCGCGCTCGATCCCGCCTATACGGTCGCGCTGGTCGGCAGCCCCGACCGCAAGTACCTGTGGTTGCTGTCGCGCGAACCCGCCCTGGACGAGGTGACGCGCAACCACTACTGCGCCGTGGCACGCCAGCAGGGATTCGATCTCGAACCGCTGATCCGGACGCCGCACACGGGGCAGCCGACGGCCTGATCGCCCGGCGGCAGTGCGGTCGCCGTGCTGGTTCGCGGAAGATCCCGCGCTCAAGACGCGCGGGATGCGCGCCCCCCGGCACCGGATTCAAGCAGCACTCACCCGCATCCCGCCAGTCTCCCCGCATGCAGACATCCCACCGTCGGCGGGCGCGTTCGCTGGCCGACATCAATCGCGAGGCCTACATCTACTTCGGCGCCGGCGCCACGGTAGCCTGGCAGATGGCCATGCCCGGCGTGGGCTGGGGCGTGGCCGAGCACAGCCAGACCCTGCAGCGTCCGCTCGATCGCCTGCGCGCCACGATGGGCTATGTGTATGCGGTGACGCTGGGCACGGACGCCGATCGCGCGCGCATCGCCGACCACGTCAACCGTGCGCATCGGCCCGTGCATGGCGAGGGGTACAGCGCGTTCGACCACGACCTGCAGCTGTGGGTGGCCGCAACGCTGTACCGCGGCGCGCTGGACGTGCACGCGCTGTTCGCCGGGCCGGTCGCGCCGGAGGATCGCGAGGCCCTCTACCGCGAAGCCTGGGCCTTCGGACGCACGCTGCAGGTGCGCGACGAGCAATGGCCACCCGACGCGGCGGCGTTCGACCGCTGGTGGGACGCGCAGCTGCGGCAGCGCCTGGCGGTAGACGCGCCGGTGCGCGCCTACATGCATGCCGTGCTGGATGCGCGCAGCGCACCGTGGTACCTGCGGCCCGCGATGCCGCTGCAACGTTTCGTCACCCGCGGGCTGCTGCCGGCGCGGCTGCGTGCGCTGTTCGGGTTCGACTGGAGCGCGCGCGACGAACGGCGCTGGCGCCGCTTCCGCCGCTGGGCGCCACGACTGTACTGGTCGCTGCCGCGCAAGCTGCGGCAGTGGCCGGCGGCGTACTACCTGGGCCAGTTGCGCAAGGGCGTGTGAACCCGCGCAGGCGCCGCGTCAGCTGTCGTCGGCCACCGCGCCTGCTCCCCCTCCGGCAGTGTCCTGGTGCGTCGGCGCCGGCTCCGCCAGCAGTTCGTTGAGCAGCGCGATCGTTTCGGCGGACCCTTCTTCGGAGTATCCGCGCCGTACCGCGGCCAGTTCGCCGGCCTTGTCGAACACGAACATGTGCGGAACGCTGTCGACGCCGAACGCCTCCGACAGCGCACCGTCCCGGTCGTGCGTCCAGGTGACCGGCGAGGTGCGCAGCGTGCGACGGACGCGCCGGTAATCGGCCGCGGACTCCTTGAAGTTGACCACCACCACGCGCAGGCGCTCCGCGCCCACGGCTTGCTGGACATGGTCGAGCAGGGCGAACTGCTTGCGGCAGTAGCCGCACCACGACGCCCAGAAGCTCACCACCAGCACCTTGCCGCGATGTTCGGACACGTGGATCCGTTCGCCCTCGGGCGTGGTGCCGATCAGGTCGACCGGCGGCCGCTCGCCGACGGCGGGTTGGGCCTGGGCCAGGCCGGCAAGGCACAGCGCCAGCAGGACGGCCGCCTGGCGGATCCTCCGGTACGTTCCCATCTCCGTGCTCCCCTGCGCATCCCGCGCCGGTCCACGATCCTGCGGCGCCGCCGGGACGTCAAGGCAGGTGGGCGGTCCCGTCGCGCTGCGGGCCGTCGGCGCCCTGCGCGAACACCAGGCCCGGCCTGCCTACTCGGCCGCCTCGGGCGCCGACATCGCCTTGCTGTACATGCCGGAGCGGTCGAAGCAGCAGGCGCGCCGCTTCCCGGAGGCGAGCATGTCGCAGGCGGTGGCGATGCGCTTGACCCGGGTGTCGGCGCGCTTGCCCGAGCCGATCCAGTGGATCCAGTCGCGGCGCGCGACCGCGGTGATGTCGTCCCAGGTGACGCGCGCGGCGGGATGCGCCTTCAGCGCCGCCGCCAGATCCGGCGGCACCGCCGGCTCGGGTTCCTCCGCCATCGGTGCGAACGCGAGCGCCACCGTGTCGCCCACCGCCACGCCCGCCGCTTCGCGCAGGGCGGCCTCGACCCGCAGCCAGTGGCCGCCCTGTCCGTCCGGCGACAGCGTGGCCTGAAAGGGCTGGCCGGCGAAGCGTCCTTCCACGCTCACCATGCCGCGCGACGGCAGGCGCGCGCTGGTCGCGGCGGGCAGCACGAGGAAACTCCAGTCCGCGCCAGCCGGCGCGGCGGGCCGGCGCAGGCGCGCCTTGCAGCGGAGGAGGGAGGGGCTGGCCATGGCCGCAGCCTAGCAGCTGCGACTGCATGCCTGGCGGACCGCCGCTAGACTGCGCCGACCCAGGGGGGAGAGCGATGGACCAACCGGACGCATCCACGCCCGCGGCGCAGGAGGGCGCAGCGGCACAGCCCAGCCGCGTCGCCTTCGAGCGCCTGCGCGAGCGGACCGACGAGCTGGAACTGCTGGTCTCGGGCCTGTTCGCCTTCGCCCTGCTCACCCTGCCCGGGCGCGTGTTCGACGCCTGGGTGCGCGCCAGCATCCATGTCGACGGCGCGCTCGACCTTGCGCTCCGCTTCGGTTTCCAGATCGGCGTGGGGCTGGGTTACGCGCTGGGCGTGGCCTTCCTGGCGCACCTCGCCATCCGCGCCTACTGGATCGGCCTGATCGGCCTGAAGTCGACCTTTCCCGAGGGGATCCGCTGGGAAAAGGTCCCGCTGATCGGCAGCGTGAGCCGGCCCTGGTACCAGCGCCAGGTCGGCGACCTCGGCGCAACCATCGACCGCGTCGACCGCGCGGCCTCGATCCTGTTCGCGATGACCACGCTGGTCGCGCTGCTGCTGCTCTAGGTGGGCCTGCAGGCCGGCCTGGGGCTGCTGCTGTGCGGCCTGGTCGGCAGCCTGTTCGAGGATCGCGAGCGTGCGACCTTCATCGCCATCGGCGTGGGATACGCGCTCTTCCTCGCGGTTGGCATGATGCCGGTGCTGCTCGACCGCATCATCGCCCGACGCGAAGCCGCGGGCAGGCCAGCCGACCGGCTGCGCCGCCTGACCGAGCGCCTGCTGCGCCTGCTGGGCTGGATCTTCCCGCAGCGCCTGATCTCGGCCGTGCAGTTCACCCTGCAGAGCAACCTGCCCGGCCGCGGGTTCATGGCGGTCCACATCGCCGTGTTCGTCCTGGCCATGACCTCGAGCCTGGTGCTGATCCTGGACTCCGCGCGGCTGGCGCTGTTCGACAGCTACGAGGTGCTGACCACCGAGGCGGTGGACCACGGCATGCTCGGCGCGCATTACGAGTCGCTGCGCGGCGAGGGCGACCGGATGGCGTTCTATCCGATGATCCCGTCCGACCGCGTGTCCGACACCCACCTGCGGCTGTTCATCCCGCACCGCCCGCAGCGCGACATCCCGCTGGCCCGCGAACGCTGCGGCGGGCTGCGCGGCGGCCACAACGAGGCGCGCGGCAGCGAGGCGGCCAGCGCCGGCCACGCCTGCCTCGCGGCCATGTGGACGGTGACGCTGGACGGCGCGCCGGTGCCGTTGGACGCGTTCGTCGTCGCCGAACGCCGCGACCTCGGCATGCGCGGCCTGCTCGGCTACATCGAAGTCTCCGGCCTGCGCCCCGGCCTGCATCGGCTGCGCCTGGAGTGGAACGCGGAGGGCGGCGAACGCGGCACGCTGCGCCGGCGCGAGTACCTGATCCCGTTCTGGTTCACGCCCGGGGTGGACCAGGCCGCGGCCGCTGCGCCTTGAGCCGCTTGCGCCGCGCTTGAAATGGCCGCGGGCGAACGCATATCCGGCCGCTGGACAGTCCCCGCACGGAATCCGCCCATGACCGCGAACACCGAGACCCGCAAGTTCGAAGCCGAAGTCGCCCAGGTGCTGCACCTGGTCACGCATTCGCTGTACTCGCACAAGGAGATCTTCCTGCGCGAGCTGATCTCCAACGCCTCCGACGCCTGCGACAAGCTGCGCTTCGAGTCCATCGCCACGCCCGGACTGCTGGCCGGCGAGTCCGAGCTGCGCATCGACGTGAGCTGGGACAAGGACGCGCGCACGATCACCATCCGCGACACCGGCATCGGCATGAGCCGCGACGAAGTGGTGGCGAACATCGGCAGCATCGCCAGCTCCGGTACGCGCCGCTTCCTGGAGGCGCTGGGCAGCGAGCAGAAGGCGGACGCGCGCCTGATCGGACAGTTCGGCGTGGGCTTCTATTCGGCCTTCGTGGTGGCCGACCGCGTCACCGTGCTGACCCGCCGCGCCGGCGAGCCGGCCGAGGCGGGCGTGCGCTGGGAAAGCGACGGCCGCGGCGAGTACACGCTCGAACCGGTCCCGCTCGAGGAGCGCGGCACCACCGTCGTCCTGCACCTGAAGGACGGCGAGGACGAGTTCCTCGACGGCTGGAAGCTGCGCGCGCTGGTGCGCAAGTACTCCGACCACGTCGCCTTCCCGATCCGCATGCCGAAGGACGCTGTTTCCGCAGGCGACGAGGAAGAGGCCAAGGCCGAGGCCGCGCCGGAATGGGAAACGGCCAACGACGCCTCCGCGCTGTGGACCCGCCCGAAGTCGGAGATCAGCGACGAGGAATACCAGCACTTCTACAAATCGCTGGGCCACGACTTCAACGATGCCGCGGCCTGGTCGCACAACCGGGTCGAGGGCAGCCAGAGCTTCACCACCCTGCTCTACATCCCCTCGCAGCCGCCGATCGACCTGATGATGGGCGGGCGCGACGAGCGCAAGGGGCTGAAGCTGTACATCAAGCGCGTCTTCATCATGGATGCCGCCGAGGAGCTGCTGCCCAACTACCTGCGCTTCGTGCGCGGCGTGGTCGATGCCGACGACCTGCCGCTCAACGTCAGCCGCGAGATCCTGCAGCACAACCGCCAGCTCGAGCGCATCAGGGGCGCCTGCGTGAAGCGCGTGCTGGACCTGATCGAGAAGCTGGCGCGCGACGAGCCGGAGAAGTTCGCCGCCTTCCTCAAGGCCTTCGGCAACACGCTCAAGGAGGGCATCGTCGAGGACCACGGCAACCGCGAGCGGATCGCGAAGCTGCTGCGGTTCGCATCCACCAATGGCGAGGGCGAAGCGCGCACGGTGTCGCTGGACGACTACGTCGCACGCATGGTCGAGGGCCAGGACGCGATCTGGTACGTCACCGCCGACGGCTACCGCGCCGCCGCCGGGAGCCCGCAGCTGGAGCGTTTCCGCGCCAAGGACATCGAGGTGCTGCTGATGTCCGACCGCATCGACGAGTGGATGCTCGGCCACCTGCGCGAATACGACGGCAAGCCGCTCAGGCACATCGCCAAGGGCGAGCTGCCGCTGGACGACGCGGAGAAGGCCAGGCAGGCCGAGGCTGCCGAGGCGGCGGCGCCGCTGCTGGCGCGGGTCAAGTCGCTGCTGGACGGGCAGGTGGAGGACGTGCGCGTATCGGCACGGCTGACCGATTCGCCCTCGTGCCTGGCGCTGTCGGAATGGGAGATGGCGCCGCACCTGGCGCACCTGCTGCGCGAAGCCGGCCAGGACGTGCCCGAGCAGAAGCCGACCCTCGAGATCAACCCGCAGCACGCGCTGGCGCACAGGCTGCTGGGCGAACACGACGATGCCCGGGCCGCCGACCTGGCCCATCTGCTGCTGGAGCAGGCGCAGCTGGCCTCGGGCGCGCCGCTGGCGGATCCCGCGGCGTTCGTGCAGAGGATGAACCGGCTGCTGGCGGGTTGAGCAGCCGCTCGCTGCGTCGATTGCAGGGCACGACGCTGCGACCCGCCCGCCGGCGACGAAGAGTCGACCCGGCTGGCTGAAGCGTCGATGCGCCCGCCCTGGGCCACGCCGGGCGGGGGCCTGCGCTATCGTCGGCGCTCCCGCCCCGCGAGGCCGACATGCCGTTCCTCCACACGCATCGATCCGCTGCACTGGCACTGGCCTGCGTCCTCGCGCTTGCCGGCTGCCAGGCGCACACGCAGGACCCGCCTGCCGGCACCTCGCCCGGGGCCGCTGTTCCCGACGGCGTCTATGCGATGTCCCAGCCGCCAGGCTCGGAACTGCGCGTGGTGGTCCTGCCGGGTCGGTCGGGCGAGTACCGGATCGAGGTCCATGGCGTCGGCGATCCCGACGCTGGCGCCGGCGCCGGCGCGGACTGCCGCGCGGTGGCCGAAGGGCCGCTGGTCGGCGGCCGCATCGATGCGCGGCTGCTGCCGTTCGATAGCGAGGCGGGCGGGCTCGACGAGGCCGACCTCCAGGAGGCGCCACGACTCCTGCTGACCCTGGACGGCGATGTCGCCACGCTGGAAGGCGCATTCGCGCACTGCCCGATGGCCACCGCCATGGCGGGCAGCTACCGCAGGACCGCGGCGGCCAGGCTGCTGACCGGCTGTCCGCCGTTGCCTGCCGCCTGCTGGAACCGCGACTGAGCCACCCGGCCTCGGGTCCGCCCGAGATGCGCCAGGCCGCCGCCCGCGCTATTGCTGCGCGATCCCGCAGGCGGAACACCGGCATGGACAGCAACGGCGTCGACGGCAGCGACACGCACGACCTTACCTGCGAGGTGGAGGCCAACGCGCAGGCGTCCGGCACCGACACCGCGACGGCGCGCTCCGACGCGCTGGACGCATTCGACGCCCTGGCTTTCGACAATCCCGCCGCGCAGCGCGCGGTCGCCGATGCGATCGCGACGCAGACGCCGATCGCGCTGTCCGGCCCGGTCTGCTACACGATGCAGCCCGGACAGACGCTCCAGGACGTGGCCACCGCCTTCGGCACCACGGTGCGCGAACTGGCGCTGGCCAACGACATCGCCAATCCCGAAACCGTGCAGCCGGGCCAGACCCTCAGCGTGCCCCCGCCGCAAGACAAGCCGGCGACCGGGTCGCTGTCGGAACAGTACGAAACCAGTGGTCGTGGCCCCGGCACCGTGTCCACGGGGCGCGGCGATCGCGGCGGCGTGTCCTACGGCAGCTACCAGCTCGCCACCAACGCCGGCCGGCCGCAGGAGTTCCTGGCCGAGGAGGGCGCGCGCTGGGCGGCGGAGTTCGCCGGCCAGCGCCCGGGCACCGAAGCCTTCAGCCAGACCTGGCGCGAGATCGCCGCGCGCGAACCGGCGGCCTTCCAGCAGGCGCAGCACGACTACATCGAGCGCACCCATTACGAGGTGCAGGCCGCCCGCGTGCAGGAGCGGACCACGATCGCCGGCGTCGACGGCGGCATCGCCACGCCGGGCGTGGACCTGTCGCAGCATTCGCGCGCGCTGCAGAACGTGGCCTGGTCCACCGCGGTCCAGCACGGGCCGCGCAGCGGCATCGTCGCGGGCGCCATCGCCGAGGTGCGCGCCGCCGGCATCCAGGACTGGGACCCCGGCTTCGACCGCGCGGTGATCGATGCGGTCTATGCCGAACGCGGCCGGGTCGATGGCAACGGCACGCTCGTGCACTTCAGCGGCAGCCGTGCCGACGTGCAGGCCGGCGTGGCCGCGCGCTTCGTCGACGAACGCGCCGACGCGATCGCGGCACTGCAGGCCGAGGACCTGGCGCTGCGCGAGTCGCTGGGGCAGTAGCCGCCGACGCCGTCGCAGGGCCATCCCGTGCTCCGCCAGCGCGTCGCAGCCGGGCCGGTTCGGTCCTGCGTGCCAGCCCGGGCGGAACGCGTGCGGTCCGCGCGCGCGATCGGGCTAGCGCGCGCGCCGGGAACGCCGTTGCGCACGCTCGGCCAGCAGGCCGGGCTCGTTGACTGCCTGCACGCGCGCGGCATCCAGCGCTTCGGCGAGGTAGCGCGCATTGGCGCCGCCCAGCCAGATCGGCACGTCGCCGGGCAGGCCCTCGTGCAGCAGGCGCAGCTCGGCCAGGGCAGCGCGCGCCTGCCCGGGGTCGATCGAACTCAGCGCCACGGCCGAAGCGTCCAGCCGCTCGGCCACGCGCAGGAGTTCGGCCGCGGGCAATTCGGTGCCCAGGTAGAGCACCGGCGCGCCGGCCTCGTGCGCGAGCAGCGCGGCACCCAGCAGGCCGAGCTCGTGCGGCTCGCCGGGCAGGGTGGCGAACAGCATGCGCGGCCTCGCCTCGCGCGGGTGCTGGTTGAGGATCGACAGCAGGCGCGCGCGCAGCAGGCTGCTCACCAGCCGCTCCTGGGCAATGGCCAGGCGGCCGTCCGCCCAGCGCACGCCCACCTCGCGCAGCAGCGGCATCACCACGCGCGTGACCAGGATCGAGACCGGCAGCGTGGCGATCGCCACCGACAGGTCGCGGTCGAACTCGTCCACCCGGTATTCGGCCACCGCATCCAGCATGCGCCCGGGCAACGCCTCCACGGCGCCGTAGCCGGCGCTGCGGCCCTCGTCGAGCAGGCGGTCCAGGGCCCCGTCGTCGAGCCCGGCCAGGTCGCGGATCGGATGGCCACGCCCGGTCAGGCGGTGCAGGCGGGCCAGACGTTCGACCATCGCGCTGTCGTACAGGCGCCGGCCCTTGGCGTCGCGATGCGGCACCACCGCCACATGCCGGCGCTCCCAGGCACGCAGGGTCTCTGGGGTGAGGCCGCTCAGCTCGGCGGCTGCCTTGACCGGGAACATGCCGGGGATTGTACAACCTTCGTACATGTACAGCTTGTACAGACGGCTAACGCACGCGGATCGAGACTGGCGCCCTCACCCGATCCGGAGTTCGTCATGAAGCTGTCCACCGCCATCCGCTCCCCCCGCGTCCGTCCCCTGCTGCTGGCCCTGTCGCTGGGCCTGGCCGCGCCGCTGGCGTTCGCCGGCGGGGACGGCACCGCCAAGCCCGCCGCCGCGGCCAAGGCGCAGGCCGACATCGTCGATACCGCCGTCGCGGCCGGCCAGTTCAAGACCCTGGCCGCCGCCCTGCAGGCCGCTGGGCTGGTGGAGACCCTCAAGGGCAGCGGCCCGTTCACCGTGTTCGCGCCGACCGACGCCGCGTTCGCCGCACTGCCGACCGGCACGGTCGAGAACCTGCTCAAGCCCGAGAACAAGGATCAGCTGGTCGCCGTGCTGACCTATCACGTGGTGCCTGGGCGCTATCCCGCCGCGCGCGTCGCCACGCTCAGCGAGGCTGCCACCGTCAACGGCGCCACCGTCGACATCAGCGCCGCCGGCACCGGGGTGACGGTCGAGGACGCGCGCGTGGTGACCGCCGACGTCAATGCCACCAACGGCGTCATCCACGTCATCGACAAGGTCCTGATCCCGGGCGGCTGAGCCCATTCCCTACCGCTGGAGAGTCCCGTGAAAGCACTCAACCTCATCACCCTGCTGCTGGTCATCGTCGGCGGCATCAACTGGGGCCTGGTCGGCGCCCTGCAGTTCGACCTCGTGGCCGCGATCTTCGGTGGCCAGGCCGCGCCGATGGCGCGCGTGGTCTACGCGCTGGTCGGCCTGTCGGCGCTGTGGCAGATCATGCCCCTGCTGAAGGCCGCTGGTAGCGACGAAGTCCGCGCACAGGCGCATCGCTGAGCTGTCCTCCCGTGCCGCCGCCCGATCCCCTGGACGGGCGGCGGCTTCTTTTTGCGCGACGGAGCGCCGACTGCGGGCCGGCACGACACCCGACCTGGCAGGACGGTCGCGATGCAGGCCGGGTATCTGCGTCGCAGGCTCGCCGCAGGCATGCGCCACATCCCCGGCTGCGGCGTCCGGGTGAATGCCTGGCCCTCGCGGGTTCAGGTTCCACGTCGGCTTCATCGACCTGCGCTGAAAGTGGGCGGCACTTTTCCAAGGAGTTATGCGATGAGTACCGACAAGAAGATCCAGCACACGCTCAACGACCTGATCGAGATCGCACGCGACGGCAGCGAGTTCTACACCGAAGCAGCCGGCAAGGTGGACAAGCCGGAACTGGCCAGCCTGTTCCGGACGATGGCCGGTCACAAGCGCGAGATCGTGAGCGGCCTGACCGCCGACGTGGCCGCGGTGGGCGGCGATCCCGCCGATCACGGCACCATGGTCGGCACCATGCGACAGGTGTACGCCAAGGCGCGCGCCGCCATGGGCGATACCGATTACGCCTATGTCGCCGAGCTGGAGGAACTCGAGGACCGTCTGCTCGACGCGTTCAGGGACACCGTCGAGGACAGCGGCACGCCGGCCGCGGCCAAGGCCGCCGCGCAGAAGTACATGCCGCGCGTGATCGAGTGCCACGACATCATGCGCAGCCGCAAGCTGGCGCTGAAGCACGCTGGCTGATCGTCGGCCCGGATCGCGAAGACATCGACAGGCCCCGGTTGCCGTGGCCTGTCCTTGTCCAGCCACGGTGCGATACCGGGCAGCTTCTGCATTGGCCGGCCGTCGCGACAGCCGTTGTCGTCTGCTTAAGCGTCGCTGCGCAGCGCTGCCAGCCGGCGTCCGGCCGTCCCAAACGGAGCCCGACCTCACCGCCGCGTTAATGCGGCGGTGCTAGGCTCGAAACATGCCCGCCCCACAGGTCAACAACGCGCCTGCACCTTCCGAGGCCGATGCCATCCGCGGCCTGCGCGACCTGTATGCGCAGGTGCGCAACCGCAGCCGCGCACTGGCCGCACCGCTGAGTGCGGAAGATGCACAGCTGCAGTCCATGCCCGACGCCAGTCCGGCCAAATGGCACCTGGCGCACACCACCTGGTTCTTTGCGCGCTTCGTGCTCGACGAAGCGGATGCGATCCCGCCGGGCTGGGACGTGCTGTTCAACAGCTATTACGTCGGCGCAGGCGAACGCCATCCGCGCGCGCAGCGCGGCCTGCTTGCACGCCCCCGGCTCGAGGACGTGCTGGCCTGGCGCGAGGACGTCGACGCACGCGTGCTGCGTGCGCTGGAGACCGGACGGCTCGAGCCGTCCGCGCAGGACGTGCTGCTGCTGGGCGTCCACCATGAGCAGCAGCACCAGGAGCTGCTGCTGACCGACATCAAGCACGCGCTGTGGTGCAACCCGCTTGCGCCGGCCTATCGCGAGGATCTGCCACGCGGCGAATCCGCGCCGGCTGTGGCCGATGGGACACCGGGGTGGCTGCGCCGCGAGGAAGCCATCATCGAGATCGGCGCTCCGCGCTGGCCCGGCGACGGCGCCGGCTTTGCCTACGACAACGAAACGCCACGCCATCGCGTGCTGCTGCGGCCGCACGCCATCGCGCGTCGGGCGGTGTCCAACCTCGAGTACGCCGCTTTCGTCGCCGACGGCGGCTATCGCACGCCCACGCTCTGGCTCAGCGACGGCTGGGACCTGGCGCAGCGCGAGGGCTGGTGCCGTCCGCTGTACTGGCACGCCGATGGCCTGCGCGAGTTCACCCTGGGCGGCTGGCGCGAACGCGAGCCGCACGCGCCGGCATGCCATCTGAGCTACTACGAAGCCGATGCCTACGCCCGCTGGGCCGGCGCGCGGCTGCCGACGGAAGCCGAATGGGAAGCCGCTGCCGCCACATGCGTGGTGGACGGCAACTTCGCCGACGATGCGGCGCCGCTGCATCCGCAGGCGCCTCGCCCCGCCAGGGCCTCGGCCGCAACGCCGCAGGACCTGTTCGGCAACGTCTGGGAGTGGACCGCCAGCGCCTACGCCGCCTATCCCGGATTCCGGCCGCTGCCCGGCACCCTGGGCGAATACAACGGCAAGTTCATGAGCGGCCAGCAGGTGCTGCGCGGCGGCAGCTGCGCCACCCCGCGCGGCCACGTGCGCGCCAGCTACCGCAACTTCTTCCCGCCGCACGCGCGCTGGCAGTTTTCCGGCCTGCGCCTGGCAAAGGATCTCGATTGAGCCACGCCCCCGAACTGACCGACCTGCACCCCAGCACCGACGACATCGCGGGCGACGTGCTGCGCGGCCTCGCGGCCAGCCCCAAGCGCCTGCCCTCGAAGTACTTCTACGACCAGCGCGGATCGGAACTGTTCGAAGCCATCACCCGCCAGCCCGAGTACTACCTCACCCGGGTGGAGCTCGCCCTGCTGGCCGACCGCGGCGCCGAAATCGCCGCCGCCGTTGGTCCGCGCGTGCACGTGGTGGAGCCCGGCAGCGGCAGCGGCCGCAAGACCCGGCTGCTGCTGGATGCGCTGGAGGATCCGGTGGCCTATACGCCCATCGATATCTCGCGCAGTGCGCTGACCGCCAGCGCCGGGCGCCTGGACCGCGAGTTCGACGATGTCGAGGTGCTGCCGGTGCTGGCCGACTTCACCCGGCCGGTGCCGCTGCCCACGCCCTCGCGTCCGGCCGCCTCCGCGCTGGTGTTCTTCCCCGGCTCCACCCTCGGCAACTTCACCCGCGACGAATCGGTGCGCCTGCTCGGCGCGATGCGCGCCACCATGGGCGAGAACGGCGCCGCACTGCTCGGCCTGGACCTGGAGAAGGATCCTGCGATCGTCGAGGCCGCGTACAACGATGCCGCCGGCATCACCGCCGAGTTCACCCTCAACCTGCTGCGTCGCCTCAATCGCGACGTCGGCAGCGACTTCGATCTGGACGCCTTCGCCCATCGCGCGCGCTATGTCGCGGACGAAGGCCGCATCGTCACCACGCTCGAGAGCCTGCGCGAGCAGGACGTGACGGTCGAGGGTCGCCGCTTCCGCTTCGCCACGGGCGAGCGGATGCACGTGGAGCAGAGCCAGAAATACACCGACGCGCGCATCGCCGACCTGGCCGCGGAGGCCGGGCTGCGCGTGGTGGACGGGTGGAACGATGCCCGGGACTGGTTCGGACTGCGGCTGCTGCGGGTGGCGTGACGGCCCGCCGCGCCCTAGGATCTGCGCCCGGAGCGCGGCCACCGCTTCCGGCTGATCCCAACCTCGAGAGCGTCCGCGATGATCCATCCAGACCACGAGTTCGACCCCGACGACAACTTCCGGGCCGACGCCGAGCGTGCCGAGATCGACGACGACGCCGGCACCGAGGCTCTGGTGTGGCAGCTGTTGCTGATCATCAATCCTGGCGACGAGGACGCGGCCCTGCAGCAGTTCGCCGCCTTCCAGGAAGCGCTGGGCAACGGCGACGCCGACGATCTCGACCTGCCCGACGTGTTGCGCCACGTAACCGACTGGAAGTCGGGCTTCCACATCGAAGAATCCGACCCCGGCGCGCTCATCGAATGCCTGGTCGAGCTGGCCTCGCGCTTCAACCTCGACCTCGACTGGGGCGTGGACGACCCGGCCGACGACGAATTCCTGGCGACCGCCAGCGCCAGCGCGCTGCTGGAAACCGCCTACGATCAGCTGCGCCTCGATGGCTACACCCTGTGGACCTGGGACACCGGCACCGACGCGGTCGCGGGCTGGATGTCGCTGAGCAGCGACGACGACGGCGTGCGGACGATCGCGCCGGCGCTGGGATTCGACGCGAGGCCGACGGGAGCGTAAGCGCGGGTGCGGCGCGCCGTGACCGGCGTGGCGTTGTCGCGTTCAGCGCAGCGCGCATCGCATCCGGCGATGCTGTCGGCCCTGGCTGGAGATCCTTGTCGATGGCCCTGCTGTTCGCACTGCTGGCGGTCCTGTTCGCCTGGGCGTCCGGCGCGCTGCAGCTGTGGCCGCGCACGCGCCGGGCGGGCGACGTGCTGCCTTGGCTGGGTGGCGCGCTGGCGTTGTCGGTCGCGGCCTGCGTCGTTCTTGGCATCGCCGGCATGCTGCTGCCGCTGGACAGCTGGCAGTCGCCATCCAATGGCCAGGCCCTGCATCGCCTGTTGGGCGAGGGCACGCTGGCGATGCGACGCACCGGCTGGGCGCCGCTCGATCGGGCTGCGAACGCCTATCTCAACCTCGACATCGCCTGGAGCCTGCTGGCGCTGTGCGGGGCGTCCATGCATGGCCTGGTGTTCTGGGCCGGCGTCGCCGAGCGTCGCCGGCAGGCGCACGTGCGTCGCGCGCGCTGAGCGGTGCGCAAGCCCGGTCCGTGTGCCGTGGCGGTGCCGCCTCGGGCGTGAAAGCGCGCTCGCGCGATGCCGTTCGCGCAAGGTCGCTCCCGGATGACCCGCGGCGCCGCTCGCTGGTGCCGCATCCCGCGGCTGCCTTCGCCGATGGCGGAGGGCCGCCCGTTCCCGCGCCATGGCGGCGGACGCCGCCTGGGCGGATGGACCCGCCCGTCGCGGGTTACGTCCGCGACCGCGTGGCGCCCGGGCCAGCGCGCGCGATTCGTGGCGACATGCGCGGGCCGGGTTCGCGGCTCCTCGCACGACCTGTCTATGATCCCTGCAGCTCGAGCCGGAACACGACCCGGGCGCAGCCCGCTGCGCCCTACCACACCATGCATGCGTCTTTCCCGATGATGCCGGCGCCCGCCACGCGCCGGCGCGATCCCGCGGCGACACGTGCGCGCGCGGCCTTCCGCGGCGCTTCGCTGCGCCATGTCGCCATCCTGCTGCTGGCGCTGTCCGCGTTCGCCCTCGGCGGCTGCACGATGGTCGAGGTCCGGTCGCAGGATGCCAGCGCCTACATCGCCGCCAAGCGCGGCGACATGCTCACCACCGGACGGCCGAGTGCGCTCACCTCCGAGACCATCCGGGTGGCAGGCCTCGAGGAGTCCGCCTGCGGTACGCCGGCGCTGGACTGCATCCACGCGCTGGCCGCGATCCGCGGCATCGCCGACGAGCGCAGGTTCGCGGCGCTGTCCGAACTGTGGCTGCAGCAGGCCATCGTCGCGTCGCGCGCAACGCCCGACGAGCCGCAGATCGGGCTGTGGCTGGAAGCGGCGCGCCGCGCCTACGCCTACCTGTTCTTCAGCGAACGCAGCCCCGGCGAGCGCGCCTTCGAAGATCGCCAGACCCAGGTGCGCGACTACTACAACTACGCCGCCCAGCAGGCCGCCATCGAACTGTTCGAGCTCGCGTCCTCGCAGCCCGCCCAGGCGGGCACATCCCTCCCCGGCCTCATGCAGTACGCGGGCTGGGACATCGAGGTGGCGCTGGGCAGCGTGCGGCTGCCCGAGGGCGTGGCGCTGCCCAAGGCGCTGGTGCCGGCGACGACCCTCAGCTTCGATGGCCTGCGCAGCACCTACCGGCGCGACGGCTTCGGCGCCGAGCTGGTCGCGATCATGGCCGACGATGCGGTGGCGGCGGTCCCGTCGGCCGCCCCCGTGCCCGGGCCGGACGACACGGGAGCGCGGCGCCCGTCGCGACCGCGACCGCCGGGCTGGAGCGAGATGCCCTCGCCAAGCGTCACGCTGCTGTTCCGGTTTCCGGGCGAGGACCTGGCCGCGATCCTGTCTACCCGCAAGGTGCTGGTGAGCGCACACGACCCGTACCGGGACGCTGACATCGAACTGCACGGCCAACGCGTGCCGCTGGCGGCCAACTTCACCGCCGGCTATGGCCTGTGGCTGGCCCGGTCGGATTTCGCGAGGCAGTCGCTGCGCACCCTGCTGGGCAGGGAGCAGGGCATCGACCGGCCGCACCTGTACCTGATGCAGCCCTACGACCCGGACCGGCGCATCATCCTGATGATCCACGGCCTGGCCAGCAGCCCCGAGGCCTGGGTGAACGTGGCCAACGAGATCATGGGCGATGCGACCCTGCGCCGGAACTTCCAGGTCTGGCAGGTCTACTACCCGACCAACGCCCCGATCGCACTGAACCATTTCGCGATCCGCAGGATCGTGGAGGACGCGCTGCGGCACTTCGATCCCGAGGCCACGGCTGCGGCCTCGCGCGACATCGTGCTGATCGGCCACAGCATGGGCGGGGTGATCGCACGGCTGATGGTGTCCTCCTCGGGCGAGACGCTCTGGCGGGAGCTGATCGAAAGCCGCCAGCTCGACGACGCACGCGCCGCGCGGGTGACGCGCCGGCTGGGGCCGGTGCTGCGCTTCGAGCCGCAGCCCGCGATCCGGCGCGCGATCTTCATCGCCGCGCCGCACCGCGGTACCGACGTGGCCGGCAACCGCCTCGGGCGCTGGATCTCGCGGCTGGTGCGGCTGCCGCTGACCGTGCTGCAGGGGTTCGGCGAGGTGCTGGAAGACCGGGCCCAGCCCGGCCCTGCCACCGGCGAGCGCCCGCCCCGGGTGCCCAACAGCATCGACAACCTCGACAGGAACGATCCCTTCATCCGCGCGGCGGCCGAGCTGCCCATTTCCCCGCAGGTGCGGCATCACTCGATCATCGCCAGGCGCAAGCCGGAGATTCCGCTGGCCGAATCCGACGACGGCCTGGTGCCCTATCGCAGCGCGCACCTCGAGGGCGCGGTGTCCGAGAAGGTCATCGCCTCCGGCCACAGCGTGCAGGAGACGGCCCCCGCCATCCTCGAGATCCGCCGCATCCTGCACGGGCACCTGGAGGACGCGGCGACCGCGCCAGACCGGCCCTGAGCGACGCGACGGCGCAGCGCGCGCCTGCATCCTGGCGAATCCGACACGGGCGAACCGCGCAACGCCCTAGCCCTCGGCGCGAAACCTCCGCACATGCTCGACCAGGGCGCGCAGTTTCGGCGGCAGGTTGCGACGGCTCGGGTAGTAGAGGTAGAAGCCGTCAAACGGCGGCAGGTAATCCTCGAGCAGGGCCACCAGCTCACCGCTGCGCAACCAGCGGCGGTAGTTCTCCTCCAGGCCGAAGGTGATGCCGCCGCCGGCCAGCGCGGCGCGCAGCATCAGGCGCAGGTCGTTGGTGGTGACCTGGGCGGCGACATCGACCTCGAACTCGCGTCCGTCCTCGCTGAACTCCCAGCGATACGGCGCGACCTGCGGCGCGGGACGCCAACCGATGCAGCGATGCCGGACCAGGTCGCGCGGATGGGCCGGCGCGCCATGCTGTTCGACATAGGCCGGCGCGGCCACGGCCACCTGGCGCTGCGGACCGGTGAGCGGCACGGCCACCATGTCCTGCTCGATCACCTCGCCCAGGCGCACGCCGGCATCGAAGCCGCCGGCGACGAGATCGATGGGATCGTCGCTGACGGTGACGTCCAGGGTGATGCCCGGATGCGCCTGGGCGAAGCCGGCCACGAACGGGCCGGACAAAAAGCGCTCGGCGATCGAGGACACGTTGACCCGCAGCAGGCCGCGCGGCGGGCCGTCGTCCAGCGCGTCCTCCATGGCCGCAGCCACCGTGCGCAGCGGGCCGGCCACCTGCCGGTGCAGCCGTTCGCCGGCCTCGGTGAGCCGCACGCTGCGGGTGGACCGCTGCACCAGGGCCACGCCCAGCATGTCCTCGAGCCGGCGGATGCCCTGGCTGACCGCGGAACGGGTGACGCCCAGCACGTCGGCCGCGGCGCGGAAGCTGGCCGTCTCGGCCACGGCCAGGAACATGCGCAACAGGTTGAGATCGGTTGCCATTGGTTAGCAAGTCTAACCAATGAGTCCAGCGCCAGGCGGGTTCTGGCGACAGTCGCTGAGGACTACCGTGTCTGGGCGGGTTCGACGAGCCGCCTTCCCCCAACCAGAGGACATCGACATGAACCATCTCCAGGACAAGATCGTGCTGATCACCGGTGCCAGCAGCGGCATCGGCGAAACCACCGCCCGCCTGCTGGCCGAGCGCGGCGCCACCGTGGTGCTCGGCGCGCGCCGCACCGACCGGCTCGATGCGCTGGTGGCCGACATCGCCGCCGCGGGCGGCCAGGCCATTTCGCGCGCGCTGGATGTCACCTCGCGCGAGGATGTGCAGGCCTTCGCCGACCACGCGATCGCGCGGTTCGGCCGTATCGACGTGCTGGTCAACAACGCCGGCCTGATGCCGCTCTCGCCGTTGTCGGCGCTCAAGCTCGACGAATGGGACCGGATGATCGACGTGAACATCCGCGGCGTGCTGCACGGTATCGCGGCGGTGCTGCCGACCATGGAACGGCAGGGCCACGGCCACGTAGTGAACGTGTCCTCGATCGCCGGGCTGTTCGTGATGCCGACCGCGGCGGTCTACAGCGCGACCAAGTACGCCGTGCGCGCGATCTCCGAAGGTCTGCGCATGGAGAGTCAGGTGGTGCGCGTGACCTGCGTCTACCCGGGCGCGGTGGAGTCCGAGCTGGCCAACACGATCACCCATGCCGACACGGCGAAGGCGATCGACGGCTTCCGCCAGATCGCACTCAAGTCGGACGCGATCGCAGAGGCCATCGCGCATGCGGTCGGCCAGCCGCCCGAAGTGGACACCACCGACATCGTGGTGCGCCACCTGCGGAGCCCGGCGTGAGTCCGCTCGCGCTGCATCGCCAAGGCCCTGGACCCGCACGCCTGCCGGCGCGGAACGGCCGGCATCCACCGCGCCTGCGCCGGGCGGCCATCGCCCTCGCCGCCGGCCTGCTGGTCGCGCTGCCGTGGGCGGCGGCACGCGCCGCCATGGCGTCGCCGCCAGTGGCGGTCGGCGATGTCGCGATGGCGAACGCCGCCGCGGTGCGCGCGGCGTTCGACGCCTGGGCAGCGGGCACGGGCAATGTCTTCGACCTGCTGCATGAGGACGTGGTGTGGACGGTGGCCGGGCACAGTCCGGTCTCCGCCACCTACAGCTCGCGCGAAGCGTTCATGGCCCGCGCGGTGACCCCGATCACCGCAAAGCTCGCCACGCCGATCCAGCCCAGGCTGCGCTCGCTGGTCGCGCAGGGCGACACGGTGGTGGCGGTCTGGGACGGCGTGGCCACCACGCATGCCGGACATCCCTACCGCAACAGCTACGCCTGGCACATGGTGCTGGCCGAGGGACGGATCGTCCGGGTGATGGCCTTCCTCGACACCTGGGCCCTGCAGACACTGATGCAGGAGTGAGGCAGGCCGCGTGCACGTCCCGCGCGGCGCGAACGGACTCGCAGCATTGCGCCCTCTCCGGCGCGTGGGAGAGGGCGCGCTTGCGGACAGATGGCGCCTTGCTGGCGCCAGCGTCGCGACGCTCGCCTTGAAGTCCGACTGCGGCTCGATTGCGACAGCGACAGCGAGTGGTCCACGCCCTGCCTGGTCCGGCAAGCGCACCGGACGCCCCGCGCAACGCGGCGGATATCACTCCACCTGCGCCTCGTAGTCGTCTCGGACGTGCTGGTTGATGTAGGTATTGAGGCCGTCACCGGCCTCGGCCAGGCGCTGCATCTCGATCACATGCAAGGCGCCCGGATGCCTGGCGGTGTAGCGGTAGGTGCCGCCGCGGCGGAAGCGGACCAGGATCCAGTCCGGGCCCACCTCGTAGGCGACCACGCCGGACTCGCCGGCACCTCCCCGGTAAGGTGTCACGCCTGCTTTCCTCGAGTGCGGTCTTCGATTGTTAGCACGGCGGGCGTGTGCAGCTGCTCAAGGCAGGCATGTGGCTGCAGCGTCCAACGCCTGGCAGCGATGCAGCGGACGGTCACCGTGGCTGTCAGATGCGCAAGCTTCGGCAACACCTTTGGGCGTACCCCTGTGCTGCGGGCCCTGCACGGCATCGACCCGCTGCAGATGTTCCAGGCGCGCATGGGTCCGTCGCCGCAGCGCTGACGGTCGGCGCCGGGAGCGCCCAGCCCGCAGCGGCCCGGGCGACCCTGCCTGCGCAGCGCATGTCGACCTGCCGGATCGGCATCGCCCGGCGCTGCGCGGCGTCATGACTCACGACGCGATGTCGACCGCGGCGTCCGCGCGAGCATCGCCCGACGCCAGCGCGATGGCGTCTGCGCCAGCCGGAAAGTGCAGGCGCGGCGACGTATCGCGGGCGGCGCGCCACACCGCTTCGGCGACATCCTCGGGCCGGGTATGGGCGGCCATCTGGCCGAAGCCTGCGAACGCTTCGGCGGCAAACGGCGCATAGGCTTCGGGCACCAGCCCGGCCATGCGCCCGACGCCGTTCTCCGCGAAGCGCGTGTCCGGGCAATAGCCGGGCGCAACCAGCTTCACCCGGAGCCCGAGCCCGGCCAGTTCCAGCGCCAGCGATGCGCTGAAGCCTGCGATCGCGGCCTTGCTGGCGGTATAAGCCGCCACCAGCGGGAAGGGCGCCAGCGTCGCGCTGGAGGTGACGTTGACGATCGCGCCCGCGCCGCGTTCGCGCATGCGCGGGATCGCCGCCTGGCACAGCGCCATCGTGCCGAAGGTGTTGGTTTCGAAGATCTCGCGCACGGTGGCCATCGGCGTGGCTTCGAACGCTCCGAACAGCCCGAGGCCGGCGTTGTTGACCAGCACGTCGATGGGCCCGGCGGCATCGAGCGCACTGTCGAGGCTGCCGACGTCGGTGACGTCCAGCGCCAGCACGCGCACGCCGGCAGGCAGCAGGTCGGCGCGCGGCCGGCGCATGGTGGCGACCACGCGCCAGCCCTCGGCGTGGAAATGGCGGGCGGTGGCCAGGCCGTAGCCGGACGAGCAGCCGGTGATCAGGACGGTATGCATGGGACTTCCTTCGTGGTTTGACGGGGAGGCCAGCATCGGCGAGGCTGGGCGGACGTTCGATAGCTGGCGATCCGCTTTTCTTTCGCAGGAGTCCGGAGATGGCCGATCCGCTGTCGCAGCTCATCAATCTGCTGCATCCGCGCGCGGCCTTCGCCAACGTGATCAGCGGCAAGGGCGACTGGGCGGTGCGTTTCGCTGCCCATGGCCGCCCCGGCTTCTGCATCGTGCTGGCCGGCCATTGCCGGCTGGCGGTGGACGGACAGGTGCCGCTGACCCTTGCGGCCGGCGACTTCGTCCTGCTGCCGACGACACCGGCGTTCACCCTGTCCAGCGCAGACGCGATGCGCCCGGTGCTGCTGGACCCTGCCGACCTGCCCAGCGACGGCAGCGAGGTACGCTACGGCGCGGCCGGCGACGCACCCGACATGCGCTCGCTCGGCGGCAGCTTCGAGTTCGCCGACGCCGACCCGGCCCTGCTGGTCTCGCTGCTTCCGACCGTGGTGCACGTGCGCGGCGTGGCACGGCTGTCGCAGCTGGTGGAAATGGTGGCCGCCGAGACGGTCGCGCCGCGCCCGGGCGGCGCCGCGGTCCTGGCCCGGCTGGCGGAGCTGATGCTGATCGAAGCCATGCGCGCCACCAGCGGTGGCGACGCTCCGCCGGGCCTGCTCAAGGGCCTGGGCGACCCACGCCTGGCGGTGGCGCTGCAGCGCATGCACGCGCGCATCGAGCATCGCTGGACCGTGGACGAACTGGCCCGGGCCGCGTCGCTGTCGCGCTCGAGTTTCTTCGAACGCTTCACCCGCACGGTCGGCGTGGCACCGATGGAGTACCTGCTGCGCTGGCGCATGGAAATCGCCAGGAACCTGCTGCGGCGCGGCGAGCTGACCGCGGCGCAGATCGCCGAGCGCGTGGGCTATGGCTCGGCCAGCGCCTTCAGCGTCGCATTCCGGCGACAGGTCGGGCTGGCGCCGGGGCGGTTTGCGGGGATGGCGCGCCCGCCGGACGCGCGGTGACGGGCACGCCCGTTCGCGGGTGCCGCAGGGCGCGCCGATCCGGGGCGGCAACCCGCAGCTGGACTGCGACAAAGACGGGATCGGCTGCGAACCCCGTATCGGGGACGCCAGGTGAGCCGGTGGCGGCACAGGTCGAGCCGTCCAGGCCGGTGCTTGCCATTGCCCAGGCACCGCAGCCGGCGGGGCCTGGGACGGGATGGCTTGCAGCAGCGTCCGCGGCCGGTGCCAGGACTTCACACCACACGCTGAAGGGCGTTCTTGAGGCGCTCCGGGCAAAGCCCGAACTGCGCCCCTCAAGGGCGCTACCGGGTCCGGCCTGCCGTAGCGGGATGTGCTACAATTACTGCAGTTCCGCGTACTTTTGCCGCCAATCACTTCGTTTTTGACGAAGTTTTGGCCCGCCGTGGCCGCGGGTTGGCGCCGCCCTCGCGAACACCATGCCCGGCATCGGCAGGAACGGAGCGCCGCTCCGGTCGGCGCGTCCGACGTGTTTTCCAGCAGTCGACCGGGTGCAGCCCGCAGCAGCGGGCCTTCGCGCGCCTGCCCGCGGGCGCGCCACGACACCAGAGGAGACCCACCCGTCATGACCCAACGCATCGCCGTCCTCGGCGCCGGCCCCAGTGGCCTGGCCCAGCTGCGAGCCTTCGACGCCGCCCGCCGCGCGGGCGCCGATGTCCCCGAGATCGTCTGCTTCGAAAAACAGTCCGACCTGGGCGGGATGTGGAACTACACCTGGCGCACCGGCCTGGACCAGCACGGCGAACCGGTGCACGCGAGCATGTACCGCTACCTCTGGTCGAACGGCCCCAAGGAATGCCTGGAGTTCGCCGACTACAGCTTCGAGGAGCACTTCGGCCGCCCGATCGCCTCGTACCCGCCGCGCCCGGTGCTGCGCGACTACATCATGGGCCGCATCGAGCGCAGCAACCTGCGCCACCAGATCCGCTTCAACACGGCCGTGCATTCGGTCGAGTACAGCGAACAGACGGGCAAGTTCACCGTCACCGTGCGCGAGCTCGAGGACGACCGCATGGTGAGCGAGGAGTTCGACTGGGTGGTGGTCGCCACCGGCCACTTCTCCACGCCCAATGCGCCGGCGTTCGAGGGCCTGTCGCAGTTCCCCGGCCGCGTACTGCACGCGCACGACTTCCGCGATGCCTGCGAGTTCGCCGGCAAGGACCTGCTGCTGGTCGGCAGCAGCTATTCGGCCGAGGACATCGGCACCCAGTGCTACAAGTACGGCGCGAAGTCGGTGACCTTCAGCTACCGCAGTTCGCCGATGGGCTACGACTGGCCGGAAGCCTTCGACGAGCGTCCGCTGCTGGTCCGCGTGGATGGCAGCGCCGCGCACTTCGCCGACGGCAGCAGCAAGGACGTGGACGCGATCGTGCTGTGCACCGGCTACCAGCACCACTTCCCGTTCCTGCCCGACGAGCTGAGCCTGCGCACGAAGAACCGGCTGTATCCGCAGGGCCTGTACAAGGGCGTGTTCTGGATCGACAACCCGAAGCTCGTCTACCTGGGCATGCAGGACCAGTACTACACCTTCAACATGTTCGACGCGCAAGCCTGGTTCGCGCGCGACGTGATCCTGGGCCACGCCGCGCTGCCCGATGCGGAGGCCATGCGCGCCGACAGTGAGGCCTGGTTCGCGCGCGAGAACGCCTGCGCCGACCACGACGACGACATCGATTTCCAGGCCGCCTACGTGCGCGACCTGGTCGACCGCACCGACTACCCGGACTTCGCGATCGAGACGGTGGCCGGCATGTTCAAGCAGTGGCTGCGCGACAAGCAGGCCGGCATCCTCGACTACCGCGACAAGAGCTACCGCTCCACGATCACCGGCACGCTGGCGCCGCCGCACCACACGCGCTGGATGCAGGCGATGGACGATTCGCTGCAGGCCTTCCTCGAGAACTCCAGCGAACTGGAAGACCAGTTGGAGGTGCGGCGCCCGGCAGCCCCGGCGGTGGCGCGTCCTGACAACGCAGCGGCCCAGCCTCAGCCCCAGCGCCGCAGCGCCTGAACCCCAGGCGACGCCGGCTACGGCATCGGGTGGCGGGAGCGCGCTTGCGCGCGAAAAGCGTTCGCGACCAAGTTCGCTCCCACAGGCGCAGGGCCGGCTGGCCGCGGCTCCGTCAGCCTCTTCGTCGGGGTGACCGTGGGAGCGCGCTTGCGCGCGAAAGACGTTCGCGACCAGGTCGCTCCCACAGGCGCGGGCCGGCTGGCCGCGATTTCGGCCAACCTCTTCGTCGAGTGAAGGTGGGAGCGCGCTTGCGCGCGAAAGGCCTCAACCCTCCAGCCGCTGCAGCACGAAGTGCCATGCCGGCAGCGTCGCCATGGCCAGCATGATGCCGTAGCCGACCAGCGCGGCGGCCAGCCGCGGCGCCATGCGATGCGAGATCGCCAGCGCCGCGGCGGTGACCATGGTCGGCATCGCCGATTCCAGCACCGCCACCTGCCGCATGCCGCCCTCCAGGCCGAGGGCCAGCGCCAGTCCCAGGGCCAGCGCCGGCAGCACCGCCAGCTTGAGCACCAGCCCGAGCGCCAACGGCCCGATCTCGTCGCGCGGCAGGCGCAGCTGGATGGTCAGCCCCACCGCCAGCATCACCAGCATCAGCATCACCCCGGCCAGCTGGGCAAGCGCGGCCGCGATCCATGCCGGCGGCTGCTCGGGCATCAGCGTCAGGCCGAACACCAGCGCCCACACCGGTGGAAAGCGCAGGATGCGCAAGGCGATTCCGCGCGCCGTGGGCGGCGCATCACCGCCGTAGCGCGCCAGCACCAGCAGTCCCAGCGTGGACAGCATCACGAAGGTACCGAACTGGTCGTAGACGACCGCATACGGCAGCGCCTGCGCGCCGAGCAGCGCCTGGATCATCGGATAGCCGATGAAACTGGTATTGCCCAGCATCGTGCACAGCAGCAGCACGCCCAGCTCGTCGCGTCGCAGCCGCATGCGCCGCGCCAGCATGCGCAGCAGTGCCCAGCTGGCCGCGGCCAGCAGCCACGGCACCAGTACCAGGCCCAGCAACTCCGGCTCCAGGCGCAGCCGCGGCACGTACACCATGATCGCCGCCGGGAGGCAGACGTACAGCACCACCAGGTTGAGCGTCTCTGCGGCGCCCTCGGGGAACACCCGCAGGCGCGCGAACAGCATCCCCAGCGCCAGCATGGCCAGCATCAGGGCGAAGGCATCGAAGGCCATGCAGCGGCGGCTTCCGGTGGGGGACGCACATGATAGGGCCGTGGGTCCGGCCGCCATCGGCTGCGGCGCGGCGGTATCGGGCCCGCAACATCGCCAAAAGAAAGGCCCCGCCTTGGCGGGGCCTGTCCTCAACCCTTCACGCACACCACCTGTCGCAGGGTGTGCACCACTTCCACCAGGTCGGCCTGGGCCGCCATGACCGCGTCGATGTCCTTGTAGGCGGCCGGCGATTCGTCGATGACGGCCTGGTCCTTGCGGCATTCGACGTGCGCGGTGGCCTCGCGATGCTGCTTGAGCGTGATACTGTTGCGCGCGGCGGTGCGGCTCATCACCCGGCCGGCACCATGGCTGCAGCTTTCGAAGCTCTCGGCATTGCCCAGCCCGCGCACGATGAAGCTCTTCGCGCCCATGCTGCCCGGGATGATGCCGAGCTCGTCCCTGCCCGCGCGCACCGCGCCCTTGCGGGTGACGAATACTTCCCGCCCCGCGTGCGTCTCCTTCTGCACGTAGTTGTGGTGGCAGTTGACCGCCATCGCCTGCAGCTTGAACCTGGGCAGCTCCGCGCGCATCGCGTGCAGCACACGCTGCATCATCGCCTCGCGGTTGGCGCGCGCGTAATCCTGCGCCCAGCCCACGGCTTCGACGTAGTCGTCGAACAGCGGCTCGCCTTCCATGAAGAAGGCCAGGTCCCTGTCGGGCACGTGGTAGCCGAGCACGCGCTTGCCCAGCTCCTCGCGGGCGCGCTGGATGAAGTAGCTGCCGATCAGGTTGCCGGTGCCGCGCGAGCCCGAGTGCAGCATCACCCACACCGCGTCGCTCTCGTCCAGGCAGACCTCGATGAAGTGGTTGCCGCCGCCGAGCGTGCCCAGCTGCTTCTCCACCTTGTCGAGGCGGATCTTCGGGTGCTTTTCCTTGATGCGTTGCAGCCGCTGCCACAGCCCCGAGTGCGCGAGTGCGGTCTCGACGCTGTCGGGCGTCCTGCGATGTTCGCCGCCCGGGCCGTTGCCGACCGGGATCGCGCGCTCGATCGCCGAGCGCAGGCGCGCCAGCGAGTCGGGCAGGTCGCCCGCCCCCAGCGTGGTGCGCACCGCGGCCATGCCGCAACCGATGTCCACGCCGACGGCGGCGGGGATGATCGCCCCCTGCGTCGGCACCACCGACCCCACCGTCGCGCCGATGCCGAGATGCACGTCCGGCATCACCGCCACCCAGGGCCCGACGAAGGGCAGGCTGGCGATGTTGCGCAGCTGCGCATGCGCCTGGTCTTCCAGCGGCACGCCGCGGACCCAGCCCTTGATCGGGGTCTCGCCTTCGCGATGCAGCCATTCGTAGTTCGAAGTATCCATCTCTTCCATTCCTTGTAAGGCCCCGCGCGTCGCGTCCATGCGACGAACGGGATTGTCACTTGAGTTCCACCAGCTGGCGGACGACGCCGTCCAGGCCGCCGAACACGGTCAGCCGGTCGATCTTCTCGGTCACCTTCTCAAGGGCTTCCAGCTCCTTGAGGCGCATCAGGACCGGGCTCTGCTCGATCAGCTTCGCGGTGTTGAGCAGCGAGCGGGTGGCGTTGGCCTCCTCGCGGCGGCGGATCACGTTGGCCTGCGCCAGCTTCTCCGCCTGCACCACCCCGTTGAGGATCTCGCGCATCTCGCCCGGCAGGATCACGTCCTTGACGCCGACACCCAGTACCTCGATGCCGAGCGCCTCCACGCGACCGCGCACGTAGCCGAAGATCTCCGCGTCCAGCGTGGCCTTGTCGCCCAACAGCTCGTCGAGCGTCCGGGCGGCCACGGCCTTGCGCAGGCCGTACTGCAGCTCGCGGTACACGTAGTCGCCGTACTTCGCCACCTGCGTACGCGCGGCCACCGGATCGGTCACGCGCACGGACGCAGCCAGGTTGACGCGCAGGCTCACCTTGTCGCGGGTCAGCAGCTCCTGGCCGGAGACCTCCATCGACTGCACGCGCAGCTCGATGGTCTCCACCGCCACGTTCTTCCGGAAGTTCCAGAAGGCGTAGCTGCCGGCGCCGAGCACCTCGACCAGCGTGTTGTCGACGAACACCAGGCCCGCCGACTCCGCCGGCACCTCCAGCACCACGGCCACGCGCGCCAGCATGCCGAGCTGGCGCAGGTGGCGGCTCACGTCCGGCACCACGCGCAGGCCTTCGGACAGCGACGCCTTGTCCACATCCACCCGCACCAGGCCACGCCAGTACAGCGCGCGGACGGCCGGCGCCAGCACGTCCTCGAGGCGGCCGTTCTTCGACACCAGGCCGACCTCGTCCATGCCGACGTCGGCCAGCACGAAGGTGTCGGCCAGGCGGTCGCCCAGCGCGGCGATGAGCGCATCGACATCGTTGCCGGCGTACGCCGGGTCGCGGATGTCGTGCACGACCACTTCGAGCTTGTCGCGCCACGCGAACAGGCGGTACACGCCCGGCGCGAGGACGCGCTCGATGCGACGGTTGCGATACACCAGGCCGCGCTCAGCGTCACCGATCACGACCCGACGGATCCAGAACATCATGGGTTTTTCTCCTTGTGAATGGCTCTGGTGATCCGGCTCGCTGGGGTGCGGGGAGCCGGTTGCCGCGTGCTGCCGGCCGCGGAATGCGACCGGCGGAAAAGGTGGGAACGCCCCTGGCGAAGCGCGCGCGGGCGGCCGGTGCTGGCGTGGGCGTCTTCCGCGGACCGACGGTCGCCTCCGTACCGGCTTGCGACCGTTCCTCCCGTTGCCTGCCACCGCCAGGACGCGGTGCCGGAGCGCTCCCCGCTGCGGAGCCCGCCGTCATCGCGATGAACTGCGATGTCTGCGGACCTGCGCACGGGACGTTCCCGGATCGGGCTTGCGCCCTGTTGTGCTGATGACAATCAGCGATCGTTGGAGCGGGATTCGAACCCGCGACACATGGATTAGAAGTCCATTGCTCTACCCGTCTGAGCTATCCAGAGGTCAACGTGCGGGACTCGAACCCGCAACCGACAGCCCATGGCTGTTGCTCTCCCTTTGAGCCAACGTTGTCGCAGCCGGTCCGCGCCGGCATCGGCATACGCCACGGCAGCGCCGCGCGCACCGGGCGGGACACGAGCCCGCACCGCTGTTGCCGGTGGATTCGACTGCGTATTGCCGCTATTCCGGCGGCAATTCATGGCGTCGCATCGCGCCGCGGCCTGCACCGAGGCACCCAGGCGCCGCGCCGTGTGCGGGTGTGAGCCCGCACCGTCGCGTCTCCGCGTCCCTTGCCACGGGCCAGCATGCCCGGATACCTCGGGATCGCGCGATGCACGCGTGTTGCAGATGTCCTTTGCGAACGCCAGAACGAAAAATGCCCCCGGCATGGATCCGAGGGCATTCGCCGTGCCTCGGAAGATCGGGGCGACCGATCTCCCGTGGAGGAGCCGGTCAGGTCAGGGTGACGCCTTCGTACGCGAACCACGCGCGCATCCCCGCATCGCGCTTGCGCAGCGACGCTATGGGGCGGTTGGCGATGTGGTTGCGGAGAGTCATGGTCGAAGGTCGATCAAGGCGTGAAACGGATCGCGTGGATCCGAAGGGTGCGCACCCTACTCGCAACATCACATGTGTGCAAGCGAAATTTCCATCGCGCGACGAACGGTCGCGTGGTCCTTCTGGACGGAGCAGGCCCACGCGCGCCTGTGTCACATCGGGCGATCCGGAAGCTCAGGCGCGAACGACAGACCATCCCCGACGTCGTCGATGCACAGGCGCGGGTTCGCGGCAAGGCGCGTCGGCTGCGCTGCACGATCCGCGTCGTCCTCGACGCTGCCGGACCGGATCCAGCCGCGGCCGGTGAGGTAGTTCACGCTTGTGGTCGTCATTTCGCCCGAGGCACGATGCAGATGCATCTCGTCATAGCCGGCCAGACGCATGCAGCCGCCCTCGAAGCGGAACGTGTACGCCACCTGGCGCGTGCTCCAGGTGCCGGCACTCGCCCAGCTGCGCAGCGCCACAGACCAGGTCCGGTTCGGACGAATGGCCACGGCAGCGGCGGGATCGTTGTCGAGGACATCGTCCATCACCGGCGACTCAGGACGCGGCACCAGGCGATGGTTCTGCATCACTTGCCGCCAGCTGCCGTCGGATTGCGCCAGCGCCGCGACCAGCATGCGCGGATTGGTATCGAAGCGCGCCGGGCCGAGGCCGTCGTTGTCGACCACATTGGCCGGATCGTCCATGCGCAGCACCAGCAGGGCGTCCTCCCGATCGTCGGCATCCAGTCGCCCGCGCGCGAGATGTTCGAGTTTCCAGCCTGAGGGCACGAAACCCTCGGGGCTCCCGGCGCGTTCGACGATGGCGGGATAGGCGACCTCGGGAAGCTCGACGCCACGCCCGGGCACGGGCAGCAGGCAGCACGCGGCGGCAGCGATCAGAAGCGGCGGTGGTGGACGTCGGGCCACGAGGTTCATGCCAACTGCCTCCTCTTTCAGGACGCCGCCGCCCTCCTGGCGCGTGCCCGCAGCACCATGCAGTAACCCGCGGTCACCGCGATGCCCGCGATGACCGCGGCCGATCCAGCCGCGACCGCCACCGGGACCGGCGCGAACGCCCAGAGCCCGGCATAGGCCAGGCCGCTCAACACCATCGACCAGCCGCCTACGCGCTTGACCTTCGCGACCGCCACGCTGGGCGCAGCGGCCTTGGGCAGGCGGTTGCCGATCCAGGCGATCATCAGGCCATTGAGCCCGATCACCACGCGGGTGGCGGTGTCCTGCTCGAAGTAGCCGTGCTTGCGCGCGTAGCTGGCGGCGAGCGCGACGACAATGATGCCGACAGCCCAGGCGATATATCCGGCGAGTTCCCTGTTCATCGCGACGCCCTCTTTCTGCCCGGTGCCGGCACCTTTTCGCCGACGCCGAAGGAGTGGACGAAGCCCATCAGTGCTTCCTCGAGCACCGAGAGCTTCAAATGGTAGATCACGGACTTTCCAGACTTCTCGGCATGCACCAGATCGGCATCCCGCAACACCGCGAAGTGCGCGGACATCGTCGGCTTGGACACGTCGAACTCGGCGCTCAGCTCGCCGGCACTCATCGGACCGCCGCGCAGCAACTGCAGCACGCGGCGGCGGGTGGGGTCGGAGAGGGCTTTGAACACCTGACTCATGATGCGATAGTTAGCTAACTATCGAATTGTGTCAAGTATGCGGGGCGGCCGTTCGTCGGCCGGCGACGCGAGGGCGGTCGTCCATTGCCAAGGAGCTGCGCCGTTCGACCTGGTCGGGCGAAGGTCGCTTGTGTCCGATGCTGAGCCACAGCCCATCTGCAATGGCGAGCCGGCCCGCCCGGTTCCACGGCGCACCACCCCGCACTGCCTCAAGCCACGCTTGTTGTAGGGTGGGGCCACTCGTCAGAAGGGATCCTGGATGCGTGCACTAGGGATGGTGGCGTTGCTCGGTCTCGTGGCATGTGTCGGACCGCGCACGGCGGACGACGGCAGTGGTGTGGCACCCGCAGGCACGGACCTGATTCCGGCGACACCGTCGGGGCAGCAAAAGATGCCACGATCGTCGCCTGATGAACCGTTCGCGGGCGTGTGGCAGTCGTGCGAGGGTGGTGCAGCGTGGCGAGCGGATCTGCGGAACCTGGTCCTACCTCGCGTCTGCGCAGCCCTACGACGGCCGGCTCGTGGCGCGGGCGACATCCTCGACGCAGGCGCGGCGCACGCATGTCTGTGGTCGTCCCGGTGCGGAAACCGATACCGAATGCAGCGAGGGATGGCAGCGCATCGACAGGCCGCTGCTGCTGTGCGACGGCAAGCTCGCGGACCTCGTGGGCGCAAGAGACAAGTGCTTCGCCGACTATCAGACCGCGCACGCATCGCAGGGCGAATTGGACAGACTGCAGGCGGCACCTTGGGTGCAGGAGTGTCTGTCGGGCACTCCGTGAAAGACCCCCCGGAAGAAGGGAGCGCCCCTTTCGAGGCGCTCCATGAGTGCGGCTGGACGGGCCTGTGGGACGCGGTCAGGGCTGCGACGGATTGCCGTCGCGGGCCTTGTCCTTCTTCCGCGCCTTCCAGGCGTCGTACTCGCTGCGGGAGATCGTGCCGTCGCCTCCGGCGTCGATGTCCGCGAACTTCTCCTGCAACTTCGGATGGGCCGCCAGGTCAGCGCGGGCCACTCGCCCGTCGCCCCGGCTGTCGAGCTCGGCGTAGCTCGGCTTTGCCTTCATCCCGTGCTCGGACCCGTGCGTCGCGCCCGTGGCGTCGTGCCGGGTTGGCGGCATGGGCGTCTGGGTGGGCGGCGGCTGGGTGACGGGGGTCTGGCTGGTGGGCGGCGTGGTGTCCTGCGCGAACGCGGTGCCGAACGCCATCGCCGTGGCCAACGTGGTCAGGGCAAGCGTGCGTGTGGTTTTCATGGGGGCTCCTCCCGGGGCGGTACAGCGGGTGGAAAACAGGCGCCCGGCAGGCTCGCCCGGCGCTGGTGCAGCACACCACGGGGGGGCTTTGCAGGACGTGGTGATGCCGCCCGTCCCCCATCACGCGCGCCTTACGAATGCGCCGCCGTGTGGGGACACCCCGGCAGTGGTAGCCCGCCGACTCGCGCCTACCTGGCGCATGCGATCAGTTGCCCCACCCCGGCTCGCATGGCTCGCCCGTAATGCCGTCCATGTCCGTGCCCGGATTTGCGGAGGAACCCCCGCCTCCGTGCGAGACGTCATCCGCGAGCTGTGGGTCGGCCGTCGCCCAGGAATACCTGAAAAGGGCCAGGGCCGAGGCCGTCCCCGCAGGGCCGGCGTGGATCCACCGCATCGCGGGGGTTCACACATCTTCCTGCCATCTGGCGTAACCTGTCTGCCAGATGGCAGGAGATACCCATGTCCGAGTCCATGGAAAAAGTGCTCGAGTACCTGGGCGAGCGGGACGCGAAGCCCGTCGCGACCGGGAAGAAGGCGGCCGGATCGGCCGCAGCCGCTCGCCGCAAGGCTACGAAGGGCAGCGTCGCGGACCTCGCCAGCCGGCGCGCCGCGCGAGGCGCCGCCAGCGCGCCGGACACGGACGGCCTGGTCGTCCGCTACCAGATCCGGAACCGGGCGGTGGACGTGCTCGCCAAGCGGCTGGCGGTGCCGGCCGAGTGGGTGCTGCATGTCTCGGCCATTCCGCCGCGCACCTTCCACCGTCGCCAGCAGCTCGACCAGGCGCTGAGTCCCAGCGAGTCCGATCGCGTGCTGCGCATCGCCCGCATCGCCAGCGAGGCCGAGCGCGTGTTCGGCAGCCCCGACAAGTCCTCGCGCTGGCTGTCCACGGCGCATCCCGTCCTGGGCGCCACGCCCCTCGACCTGCTGGCCACCGATGCCGGCACGCAGGACGTGGAGGAAGAGCTGGGGCGGATCGAACACGGCATCTTCGCCTGAGCATGCGCGCCTACCGGATCTGCCGGGCGGAGCATGTAGCCACCGCACTGACGGGGATCGGCGCCGCAAGCTACCCGGGCCGGTGGAATTCCAAGGGCGTGCACCTGGTGTACACGGCTGGCTCGCATTCGCTGGCGCTGCTGGAGATGCTGGTGCATGTAAACACCCTGCGCGACGTGCCGGACAGGCTTCGCCTGCTGTCCTACGAACTCCCGGACGCGTGCATCCACGACTTGGAGCCGGCGCTGTGGCCCACAGGCTGGGACCGGCTGCCCTACAGCCAAGCGGTGCGTTGCGTGGGCGAGGACTTCATCCGCGCGGGTGCGCACCTGGCGCTACGCGTGCCGAGCGCGATCGTGCCCGGCGAATCCAACCTGCTCATCAATCCGAGGCATGCGGACATCGCGCAGGTGACGGAGGCTGGCAATACGCCGCTGGCGCCGGATCCGCGGCTGTTCGGCTGAGGCCCGAGGCGCCGCTACCGCGTCCTGCGGATCAGTTGCACCACTGCTGTTCGCAGGGCTCCCCATCGTTGTTGCCGTCCATCTGCGTGTTCGGACAGTTGCGGAGAAAGAATTCCGCCTCCGCGCACGAGGTCATCTGCGAGCAATGGGTGCGGCCATCGCAGCGGAATGCGGGCGGGAGGCGGCAACGGCAGGCGCGACGATCTGCGGAGCCGTCCTGGAAGGGCCCCACGGGGGATCACCCGCCGGCGCCCTCGCTGGCGTCGGCTGGACCGCGGACACCTCGGCGCGGCCGGCCATACGGCTCTTGTTCTGATCGAAGCCCACGAGGGCGACGACACCCACGCCAATCAGCATCAGCAAGCTTGTGAGCTTCACGGAAGCCTCCGGACCTTCGTTGATATCACTGCATGCGTGCCCGGATTCGACACGCAACTCGTCCACCCGGCCCATGTCGTATGCCATGGCCTGGACGAGACAGGGTGGACCCGCGCCCACTCCCAAGAGGACCTTCCAAAAATTGTCTCTGACACCACGCCAACGGCGAATTTCGGGCTCGACTATCGGAAGCTCGCTAGCGTCCACAGTACCAAGCTGGGTCTCGCCGCGAGTCCCGGGGCCTCGCGCAGGTTTGCGCACGCATGGAATTCCAGTGAGCGTACTGGCCGGCCTTCCCGGGATCCGGGTCTTCATGTTGCTGGAGCCAGTAGCGGAACCAGTCGAGGTTCCGCTCATAGGCGGCAAGTTTGTGCCGCGGCTCGAACTTCATGTGGGGGGCGGCGGGGAACACGTACAGATCGGCTTGTTGGTCACGCAGCATCGGGATGATGTAATCCAGGGCGTAGATGTATTCCTGCTCCGGCATCTGCAGCAGAACCGGCGCTTCGACTTTGTCCTTGTTATGGGCCAGCGACAGCCGTTTCCATTCGCTCGGCATCTCCTCCGGCGCACCCAACCCCCAAGCCGCGCGCAGTCCGGTTGAAAACCGTTCTCCCTGGAGGCTGCCCATCAGGTGGTACAGCGGGGTGACGGCCGGCGAGGTTACCGAGGCGGCGGCCAGCAGCTGCGATTCAGCGGCCACCCACAATGTGACCTCGCTGCCGAAACTGAAGCCTCCCATTCCCACACGACGGGGATCGACCACGCCATCGCCCGCCAGCAATTCCACTACGCTGCGGATCGCGGACAGGCCTTCTTCGTAACGGACGATCGGATCGGGTTTGTGGGGCAGGGCCGTGATGCACAGGGCCGCGATCCCGGCTTCAGCGAGAGATGCCAACGGCCACTCGTCCCCGGTGCCGCCACGCAGAAACCCGCTGCAGGTGTAGTACGTCACGAAGAGCGAACGCGGGGACGCCGCCGGCCGCCGCGGGAGGAACAGTTGGCCAGTGAACTCTTGGCCATGGGTATCCTGCCAGCGCAGGAACCGGGACGAGATCGCACGTTCGAGGTCGAACGCCAGCACCGCATTGGGGTCGAACAGCACCCGGCGATGTCCAGTATCGATGTCGATCCTCTCCAGACGGGGAGGGCCATCGGCTTCGGCCGCCACGCAGATCATCGCCTCGGCCGACACGCCACAGGTGCTCGACACCTCGCGCCCCCCGTTGACCAACCCACGCGACCTCACCACCTCCGACACGGCACCGGAGTCGACGTTCCATCGGAAGATCGTCTGGGCGCGACCCGCTTCCAGCGCACTCGTCGTGAAGAGCACCTCGTTGCGTCCCGGCCGCCATTGCACACTGGTGATCTCGGCATCCACGCAAGCGGCGGCGGTGCACACGGCGGCAACACCGCCACGGCCGCCATCCACCGACAGCACCGCAGTAGGTTCGAAGTACGGCCCGCCATCGGCCAGGCGGCGCGTCACTGCGGCCGTCCTGTCGCTGCGGAGGTCTCGGATCTCACTCCGGTTCTCCGCCGATGCCCCGGCCCCGGGGTTGGCTGGCTCCGCCCTTGCGGGCGGACCCACCTGGCGACGGGTCCCAGTCTGCAGGTCGACCTCCGTCCAGCGATCCACCACGTCGGCAAGCAGCCCCTCGCGGTCGAAACCGATGCCGGTGAATCGCTGGGTAGCCAGGCGTCCTTCCGCGTAGCCCGATCGAAACAGGCTCTGCCCTACCGGGATCGAGCCGTCGACATGGATGCCACGCTCATACTCGGCCCGCTCAGCCTCGATGATCTCCGCGCGGGTGGCTCCCACGCTGTAACGCAGGGTGTCGCCACCGTCCCCCAGCAGAAAGGCGCGAACGTTCGCCGGGTCACGGGTGACCGGTTCGGCACCCGATCCGTCCGCCGCCGCCCGCCAGACATCGATGTGCCCGTCCAGCAGGGCGAGGTAGTAGATCCACCGGCTGTCCACGGACCACTGGGCGGCGGCGGGCATGGCGCCTCCGGAACTGTTCCGCAGCGGCACCCCTCCCTCCGCGATCCGCCGCGGCGGCGTGACCCCGTCCACGTGCTGGACGTACCAGACCGAGTCGTAGGTGTTCCGCTCGATCGAGGGTTGGTCCATCCGGAAGGCCATCTGCTGCCCGTCCGGTGACACGACCAGCCCGGACAGATCCGCCACCTCCAGCAGGCGGCGTGGCGAGGTTGCTGCCGACCCGGAGCTGAAGAGCACCAGCACACCGGCGAGCAATACGCCAACGATTCCCCGTCGCGGCCAAAGCGTCTTCACCTGCACTCGCTCCCCGCTGCATACCGATTCGATCGACGGATGCCCCAATGCAAAGTCAGCGTCGGTACGGCTATCGCCGCGGACGCCGGCGCATTCGAGGCGCACTTCACTGGCCATCCGGCACCTCAGAAGCGCCGGGTGACCGAAAGATTGACCAGCCGCCCGACCCCGGAGTAGTTGGTCGAGTCGTACGGCACCCAGGTCGGATCGACTGTGCGATGCAGCGGCGGTGCCCGGTTGAACAGGTTGTGGGCGGAGACCGCGACATCCCATCCGGAACGCGGATCGGCCGGGCCGTCGAACGCGTACCGGATGGCCAGGTCCGCGGTGGTGAACGACGCCGTCCTCAGGTCATCGGCCAGGCTGGTCACGCCGCTGGTGTAGTTGGCGAACAACGATGCGCCCAAGGCGCCCTGCTGCCAGGCGATGCCGATCCGGCCGTTGACCTTCGCCGGACTGTACAGCGTGCCCGAGAGGTCGAACGCGCGGTCGGCCGGGCTGTTCTCGCGACTGCTGTCGAGCCAGCTTCCGGATCCCCGCAGGGTCAGCCTGCCCGTCCCGACGTAGATTCCGTAGGACGCCGAAAGATCCACGCCCCGGATGCGCTCGCGCGCCACGTTGACGAAGTTCGCGTACAGCAACGCGCTGACCCGTGCCGGATCGTAGTCGACGCCCGTGTAATTGTAGAAGCCGGCCGACGCATCGATGATCCGCGCCTGTTCGTCGGATGTCGGCGCCTGGTCGACGAAGGGGGCGTAGACGGGATTCGTCAGAGCCTCGGCATAGTTCCCGATCGGCTGGACCACACGATCGGTGTAGTCGATGTCGAAGACGGTCAGCTCCGCATCGAGACCGGCCAGCGCCCGCGGGTGGAGTGCGACGGACGCGGTCCACGTTCGGGCACGTTCGGCATCCAGCTGCGGGTTGCCGCCGAAGACGGCGAGCACCGTGGCATCGCTGGCGGCGCTGCCGCCGAACACCGCCACCGGGTAGAGCAGGGCATTGCGCGCCTGGTGCTGCTGCAGCAGCGTCGGCGCCTTGAATGATCGTCCCCAGGACGCCTTCAGGGTGTAGTCGCCGGTAGGGGTGTAGACCAGCCCCAGTTTCGGCGTGGCCACACCGCCGAAGCTGTCGTACGTTTCCCGCCGCACGGCGGCGGTCATCGTCATCCGTGGGGACGACGCCTGCGCCGTTCCGGCGGACATGAGGGGCAGGCTCAGCTCCGCATAGGCGAAGCGGCTGCCTTCGACGCCCTGGATCAGGACTTCGCCGGACACGAGGTTGCGCTGGAGGAATTCGTTCTCGCGTCGGCCAAGGCCGAGCGCGATGCGTGCGTCGCCGCCCGCCAGGGCGAAGAGCGGGCCTTCCGCTCCGATCTCGTGCGCGCGGCTTTCGTTGCAGTAGCAATCGTCATAGGGCGACGGCGATACCTGCCCAGTCCCGACCATGATCATCTGTTCCCGCTGCACGCGCCTGTCGCGGCCACTGGCGCCCGCGATCGCCAGTTGCCAGTCGCCGTCCATCGCGATCTCGATACTCGGTGCCACGAGCGTGGTCGTGGTCACGGGCGAGAACCGGCTGTAGTAGCTGGAGATCCCGCTGAAGTAGGCGTATGACCGCTGCTCCCGCTCGGTACGCAGCGCATCGAGTTTCAATTCAACACGGTCGCCGAGCGCCTGGTATCCGCTGAACAGTCCACTGCGCAGGCGGCTCCCCGGATAGATCGTCGTGGGCACGGGCATGTGCGCGGTGTAGTCCCGCTCCCGGGCGTCGATGGGGTCGACGGTGGCGTGCTTGTACGTCGCGATCAGTCCGCCACTCGACCAGGCCGTGCCCGCCGTCGCGGTGTAGGCGCGGCTCTGCAATCCACCGTCGGCAGTGCGTCCGTGTTGCGCACCCAGCGCGACGCCGTCGTAATCCCGCTTGAGGATGACATTTCCCACGCCACCTACCGCATCGGAGCCGTAGATGGCCGATGCGCCATCGGCCACGATCTCAACGCGGTCGACCGCATCGATCGGGATCGCATCGATGTCGACCGCCTGGGCGAAGCCACCATACGCCATGCGGCGCCCATTGAGCAGCGTCAGCGTCGCATCGGCGCCCAGGCCCCGCAGGTTCAGCGACGATCCGCCGGTGATGTTCTGGTTGGCCACGCCGCCGGCTCCCGCCGTGGCGCCCGCGGCGACGCCGGGATTCTGCCCACCTCCGAAATTCTGCGGCACTCTCCGGATGACCTCGCCGAGGTCGGAGAACCCTTCCTCGCGGAAGCGCTCGCCCCCGATCGTGACCACCGGCGATGGCGTCGTGCCGCCGCGGATTCGGCTGCCCGTGACGGTAATGCTGTCCAGCGACTGCACCTCACCAGATGCTGGCTGCAAAGCTGCATCCGGTTCCCGCGCCGCAGAGCCCGACGCGGGTGGCGGCACCGGTGCAGGGGTCCGCTTGATCACCACGGTGGCGTCGTTCACGCGTTCGAACTGCAGGCCGGTGTCTTCGAGCAGCTGCTGCAGAGCCTCCGCCGGCGTGTGGGTTCCGGTCAATCCCTTGCTGTGCTTTCCCTCGAGGAGGCCGGGCGCATAGATCAGCTGGAGGCGACTCTGCGAGCCGAACCGGGACAAGACGCTCTCCAGATCACCCGCCCCGATCCTGAAGACCTGCACATGGCCCTGGGCCTGTACCTCCGACGGAGCGGCCATCGCGCCGCCTGCCAACAGGATCCCATGCAAAATGGCGATCCGCAGCGTGTTCTTCCCCATGGCATTCCCCGGTCATGTCGATGTTGCGACGTGGGCAGCCGCACATGCGGAAGCGACGTCGACGCCCATAAGACGGAACCCCGGGCACGCTGCCCTACCCCCCCCGTTCCGCCGTGCCGCGTCAGTCGTCCCGGTGCAACACGACGTCACGGGCAGTCCGTTCCGCCCGCAGCGACCAGCCGTGCTCCAGTGCGAGGATCAGCGACTGCGGATCGTTGCTGTAGAACTGGCCACTGATGCGCAACGTCTCCAATGACGGGTCGCCGAGCCTGATGCGGGTGGTGTTGTACCTGTTCATTTCCTGCACCACCTCCGCCAGCGGTCGGCTGCGGAACAGCAGTTGACCATCGGTCCAGCCCTGCATCACCTCCGGGTCGAAGGCGCTCCGGACCCAGCGCTGGTGCGCATCGAACACCAGTTGCTCGCCCGGTGACAGCCGCGCAGTCCGCCTGCCGCCCGTGGCCGTGGCCGTGGCCGCGACCTCCACCGTTCCCTCCAGCAGCGCCACCTGGACATGCTCGGCTTCGCTGCGGACCTGGAATCGGGTCCCCAGCGCGCGGATCTCGCCCAGCCCGGTGTGGACCACGAACGGGCGTCGCGGTTGCCGCGCCACCGAGAACTGCGCCTGGCCCTTCTCGAGCTCCACCGCGCGCTGCAGGCGCCTGTAGCGCACGCGCAGCGCCGAATCGGTGTCGAGCACCACGGTTGTGCCGTCGTCCAGGGTCAACGTGCGCGTTTCGCCTACGGCGGTGGCGTAATGCACTTCGGGTTGCGAGGGATTCCAGCTGTGCCAGCCAATGCCCAATCCCAGCACCACACCCGCGACGGCTGCCCACGCCACGCAACGCCGCAGTACGCCGTGCCGTGCGCGCCGACGCGCGACGCGCTCGTGCGCCGCCAGCGCAGCCGCCTGCAGGCGCGGATCGCCGGCAGCCTGTGCAGCCAGCGCAAACACCCGTTCGACCTCGGCATAGGCGGCCGCGTGCAAGGGGTCCGCCAGCCGCCAGCGTGCGAAAGCGGCGCGGTCGGCGGAGGTACAGTCGCCCATCTGAAGGCGCATGAACCAGCGTTCCGCGTCCGCTTCCCCGGCCCCGTGTCGTGGCTCCGGCATCATCTCCATGTCCTCATGACGGAAAGTCACCCTGCTTGCCCAGCTGCCTGCGCAGCACCGCCAGTGCTTTCATCATGTGCTTCTCCACTGCCTTGGTAGAGATGCCGCAAGCTTCCGCCACCTGCACGTAGGTCATGCCATGCACCCGATTGAGCAGGAAGATCTCCTGGCAGCGGGGTGACAGCGTCAGCACGACCTCGACCACGGCGTCCAGCGCCTGCCGTTGCACGAGCCGTTCCTCGTGCCCTGGCGCGTCTTCCGCCACGGCATCGAGCGAATCCCCGGTGACATGTTCGATGGCATACCGGCTGCGCGCGTGGCGGTACTGGTCGTTGCAGACATTCACCGCAATGCGATACAGGAGCCGCTTCCAGGATTCCGGCGGTTCGCTGTCGCGATAGCGGATCATCCGGATCAAACTTTCCTGGGCCGCATCCTGTGCGTCCTCGTCCGTGGGCAGTCGGGTCCGCAGGAACTTCAGAAGCGCCTCGCGCTCCTCGCGCAGGAACTCCTCGAAGCGTCCGTTCCACATCGACGCGACGGTGGTCGAGGGGTTGATCCACGCGGGTTGGTTGCCGTTGCTCATCTGTGTCGATCCGCCGGTCCCACGGCAAGCGACGCAGATCGTTGCAATGCACGCGTTGAGCCTGTCGCCGATCATCGGGCGACCTTGCTGCCAGATCAAGCTCTTCTGACGGTGAACACCCCTCCCGCCGAGCCGTCGGCGTGAGGGGTAGGGGACATCACGTCCTGTCGCGTCTTATGCAATCGGCCGAAGGCATCATCGTTACCTGCACCGGAACATGCCAGCCCCGCATCCGGGCACGGCGCGATGACCAGCATCGTCGGTCGCCACGTACGCGATCAGGGCGCGTGTCCGTGAGGCGAGCAGTGCACCGACGGGACCGGCTGCGGCTGGTCACCACGCCCGCATATCCGCTCGCGCATTCGCGTCCAGTGTGCGTATTGTTCCGACTTCAGATCGTCCGCGTCCTCGAATCCCTGGAGCCAGAACCGGAACCAGTCCAGGTTGCGTTCGTAGGCGGCGAGCTTGTGCCGTGGCTGGAACTTGTTGTGGGGCGCGTGCGGAAACACAATGACGTCGGCGCGATGGTCCCGCATCAGCGGGATCGCATAGTCCAGCCCGTACATGTACTCCTGCTCAGCCAGCTGCATCAGGACCGGGGCGCCGATGCTGGCGAGATTGGAAGCCGGCGAGATCCGTTGCCAGTTCTCGGGCGTCTCGTGCGGTGCGCCCAGCTGCCAGTTGCTCCGCAGCAGCGAGAGGAACTCCTCGCCGATGTTGCTCCCCAGCAGGTAGTACATCTGGGACGTGGTCGGCGAGGCCAGCGAAGCCGCCGCGAGCAACTCCGAGTGGATCAGCGTCCACATGGTCACCTCGCTGCCGAAGCTGAGCCCCCCCATGCCGACGCGCGTCCTGTCGACCCGTCCTTCGGCCGCCAGCAGGTCGATGGCGCTCCCTACGGCGGACAGGCCGACATCGTAGCGCTCGGCCGCATCGCTCGAGAACGAAGGCGCGTTGATGCAGAGCGTCGACACTCCCCGTTCCGCCAGTACGGCCAGCGGCCATTCGTCGCCGGCGCCGCCCCGCACGAAGCCCATGCACCGGTAATAGGTGACGAACAGCGGCGGGGGCGCATCTCCTTCGCGACGCGCGAGGTACAGCTGGCCGGAAAAGACTCGTCCCTCTGCGTCCGTCCACCGGAGCGGTTGCGCGTCGAGTCCGGCGAGGTCCCACGACAGCGCCTGGTTCGGGTCGAACAGCACCGTCCGGGCGCCGGTGGCCAGATCGACACGTTCCAGTCGCGGCGGCCGGTTGGCGTCCGCGGTCACGCAGGCCAGAGCATCGGCCGACACGCCGCATGTGCCGGGGCTCCAACGCCCTTCGCCTCCGAACATTCCGCTCGTGGCGGCCACCGGATGCACGGCGCCGCTTTCGACATCCCAGCGGTGGATCGACTGGGAGAAGCCGGTGTCGTACCGCGTGACGGTAAACAGCACTTCGTCGCTCCCGGGCCGCCATTGGATGCCGCTGATCTCCGCATCGGTGCATGCGTCCGCCCGGCACATGACCAGCTCCCGCGCCCGCGCGCCGCGCGCGACTCCCAGCTCGATCCGCCGTTGCGCGGTGCGCTCGCCGGTGCGCGCGAGAGCGGCTACCCGGTCCCCGTGAGGATCGTGTGCGGTCTGCCATAGGTTGGGCAGCCCCTGCAGCGCGGGCGGTAGGGATGGCCCAGCAGGTGGATTGGCGAGATGCACCGGATCGCGCCCGGGCGCAGCGCCGAGGTCGACGGCCTTCCAGCGCATCGGCCCCGTGGCAGCGAGGGACACACGATTGAAGACCTGGCCTAGCCGCTGGGTGGCCAGGCGTCCTTCGGTGAGGCCGGACCGGAACAGGCTCTGTCCCAGCGGCGTGGTCCGCTCGATCCGGATGCCCCGGTCGTATTCGGCCTCCTCGGCGAGCAGCACCGCCTCCCGCGGCAGGCCGACGCGATACGCCAGCCGCGCGCCGTCCTCCTCCAGCGCGAACGCCTCGACGTCCGCCACATCGGTGGTGATCGCTTCCGCGCCGGCGCCGTCGGCGGACGCGCGCCACACGTCGACCTTGCCGTCGTGCCGTGCCCGGTAATGGATCCAGCGACCGTCGGGAGACCATGACACCGATGCCGGCACGACGATGCCTGCCGAGTCGCGCAGCGGCACGCCGCCATCGGCCACCCGGCGCGGCGGGGCCGTCCCGTCCAGCGGCTGGACGTACCAGACCGAGTCGTACGTGTTCCGCTCGATCGATGCGCGGATGACGCGGAACGCCACCCGGGTTCCGTCCGGCGAAACGACCGGGCTGCTGAAGTCGGCGATCTCCACCAGCTGGCGGGACGAGACCGCCCGCGCCTGCCCGGGCATGAGAAGGCCGGGCCACATGCCCAGCATCAGGATCCATTTCCACGCCATGCGATGACCGACCGCTCCCATGCCTCGACTCCTGCTTGATACGAACCGGGTGATTGCGTGGGACGCCATCACCAGCGCTTGGAAACCGAGAGGGCGGCAAAGCGCCCGATGGCGGAGTAATTGGTGGAGTCGTATGGCGCGAAGGTAGGCGAGGTGACGGCGTAGAGCGGCGGCGCGCGGTCGAGCGCGTTCTGGACCGTCAGCTCCAGCGCGAGATCGGACAGCACCCCGGCGTGGACGCCGGTGTCGTAGCGCAGCGTGGCGTCGAAGGTGGTGAACGAGGCGCCCTTCGCGCCGTCCGTCGGATCGCGCACGCCGCTGCGGTAGTTGCCGAACAGCGAACTGGTGAACCCGCCCCGGCTCCACACCGCGCCGGCGCGACCGTTGATCTCCGCCGGGTGGAACAGGGTGCCCGCCACGTCCAGTGCCGGCTGTCCAGCCGAGATCCGGCGGGTACCGTCCAGCCACGCGAGCCCGCCCCGGAGTGCCAGCCGTCCCCCGGCGAGTTCGAAGCGATAGCCGCCCGAAACGTCGGCACCGCGCACGCGCTGCCGCGCGCTGTTGACGTAGAGGTTGGGCACCACCGCCGCGATCCGTGCCGCATCGATCGGGGTACCGGTCGCGTTGGTGAAACGGAAGGCCCGCAGTAGTTCGTCCAGCGCTTCCGCGCCGGGGGCGGGCTGGAGGAACTCGGCGAACGCCGGGTTCGACAGTGCCTGCGCGGGGACGAGCGGCTGCACCACCCGGTCGGTGTAGTCGATGTCGAACCAGGTGATCTCGGCCTCGAGACCGGGCAGCGCCGACGGGTGGAGGGCCAGCGACGCGCTCCATGTGCGCGCGCGCTCAGGGGCCAGCTCGGGATTGCCGCCCACCAGGTACAGCACCGTCGCGTCGGGCGGATACGCCGCTCCACCCAATGCGATCGCGGGGAACAGGATCGCGTCGCGCTGCAGGAACTGCTGCGAGAGCGTGGGCACCTTGAACGACCTGCCCCAGGACGCCTTGAACGTGACGTCGCGACCGGGACCGTAGACCACCCCGAGCTTGGGCGTGGTCACGCTGCCGAAATGGTCGTAATCCTCGCCGCGCACCGCTGCGGTCAGGGCCATCCGATACGCACCCGCGACGCCCTGGCCCGGCCCGACCAGGGGAATCTCGACCTCGGCGTAGGCGAAGCGGCTGCGGACATCGCCGTCTGCCTGGGTGTAGCCGCTGTCCGGATAGCGGGTCTCGAAGCCGTTGTGGCGATAGCCCACGCCAGCGGCGAGCCTGGCTTCGCCCCCAGGCGCACGGCCCAGCGGCCCCTCCACGCCGAGTTCGTGGCTTCCCCGGCGTCTCGATCCCGGCCTCGGCCCGCAGCCGGTGGCAGAAGGTCAGGCCGTCCATCCGCGGGATCATCAGGTCCAGCACGATGACGTCGAACGGATGGGTCAGCGCCAGGTTCATGGCGGTGACGCCGTCGTGCGCGAAATCGAGCACGTAGCCGAGCTTGTCGAGGTACGTGGCGATGTTTCCGCAGATGTCGCGGTTGTCCTCGACGATCAGCGCCCTGATGGGCGTCGCATCAGGAACGCGTGCCATCCGCCGCCTCCCGTCTACCAGGCGTAGTCTAGCCGAAGTCCGATCAGCGGCTCGGCCTCGCTGTCGTCCTCCACGTTGACGCCCCGGCGGTAGTCGAACTCGGTGTCGTCGGTCGACGAGGCCGAGGTGAGGTTGATGACGTCGAGGAAGGCGGTGACGTCGATCGGGCCGAAGGCGCGCCGGTAGTCGACGCGGGCGTTGAGCACGCCGTAGCCGTCCTTGCGGCCGACGCCGCGTTCGATGGTCTCGCGCGAGTAGCGCAGGGGCTGGCCGGGGCCGAGCACGTCGGCGTGGATGACGTAGGCGTCCTCCGGCCGGCCGGACAGGTACTTGTAGCGTGCGCCCACCTTCCAGCGGTCGGTGATCTCCCAGGTCACGCCGAGGGTGGCCACGTGCTCGCGGCTGAACTCGTCGGCCACGGCGCCGCGGCCATCCTTGCGGTCGATCTCGGCATCGTTCCAGGAGTAGGTCGCGCTGGCATACAGGCCTTCGCGGAGTGTGCCCTTGAGCACGACGTCTAGCCCTAAGGACGTGCCGTCGCCGATGTTGGCGAAGGTGCCGCTGGCGCGGTCCTGGTCGACCACCAGGTTGTCGAGGTCCTGGTGGTAGGCCTCGGTGAGCACCGACCAGCGGGTGTTGAAGAAGTACTCGAAGCCGACGCTGGCGTGCCTGACCTCCTCGTTCTCCAGCGTGTTCGCGGCGTTGGCGGCGAGGTCGAGGTAGCGCGGCGACTGGTGGAACAGGCCGGCGGTCGCGAAGTACCGCGCGCTCGCGCCCGGCTGCCAGTTCACCCGCAGCCTGGGCGAGACCAGGGCCTCGTCCGTCAGGCCGTCGCGCTCCACGCGCAGGCCGGTGCGCAGGTCCCAGGCGTCGCGCTTGAAGGCCTGGTCCACGTACGCCGCGTAGTTCGTGGCGGTCCTGTCCAGGGCGGAGTCGATGGCCTCCGGCGTCAGCACGATATAGCGCTGCGCGGGGTCGGGCCTGAAGTCGTCGCTGTCGTAGACGTAGCGGATCCAGTCGCCGTCGAGCACCGTGCGGTAGTCCAGCTCGATTCGGGTGGCATGGACGCCCGCGCTGAACGTGCCCCAGCGGTTGACCGTGCCGAAGTCGCTGCGCCATCCGAGCTCGGTCTCGTCCTCGGTCACGGTGATGATGTCTTCGCGCACCGGGAACTCGGAGGCGGGCGAGCCGGGCGGCGCGAGGTCGGGAAACGCCTCGCCCTCCGAGCTGACCTTGTGGCTGGCGCGGCGGTAGACCTTGTTGGTCCAGGTGGCGTTCTCGCCGACCAGCGAGCGCAGGGTGAGGCCGTACAGGTCGCTGTCCTGGCGGAAGTCGAGCAGCGCCGCATCCTCGAAGTTGGGCGACTCGAAGACGTGGGTCACGTCGCGCGTGTAGGTCTCGTTGGTGTCAATCAGCAGCACTTCGAGGGTGTTCGACGGGTTGATCGGCACGACCGACTTGACGATGATGTCGCGCAGCACCGGGTCGCCGATGTCCAGTTCCTCGATCGTTTCGAACAGGGACCCGAAATCCAGCCGGCGCGCGGACACCAGCAGGGTGGCATCCCTGGTGATGCCGGCGGGGCCGTCGTAGCCGACTTCGAAGCCGGCCAGGTCGTAGCGCAGGCTGGCCGACGGGCTCGGGTTGCCGCCGGCCACCTCGAGCTTGAGCAGCGAGGCGGCGCGTCCGCCATAGGCCGGGCCCCAGCCACCCGGCGAGAACTCGGCGCCGCCGATGACGTCGGGCGCGAAGATCGAGAAGCGGCCGCCGCCGCCGACGTCCTCGTCCTCGCCCAGGGTCGCGTCGAAGTGCACCGCCTTGTCGAAGGGGAACTCGTCGACGAAGACCAGGTTGTCGCGCGGGCCGCGGCCGCGCACGCTGAAGGCGGCGAATTCGCTGGCGGACGCCAGCCCGGGCAGGCCGTCGAGCGAAAGCAGCGGATCGGCGCCACCGCCGACGGCGTCGCGCAAGGCGTCCCGGTCGAGCCAGGTGCTGGACGGCGACGACAGCGCATCGAGCGGCCGCGCCTGGACCACCACTTCATCGAGCAGCGGAATGCCGAGTTCGAACTCGAGCTGCGAGTTCTTGCGCGTGATCACGCGGACGCTCGGTTCGTAGATCGGCGCGAAGCCGGGCTTGGCGATGTTGACCGCGTACAGGCCCGGGTCGAGCCGGTCGACCACGAGCCGGCCCTGCGCGTCGGTTTGCAGGCTGCGCGCGGCGTTCGTGTCGCGTTCGGTGAGCGTGACCGTCGCATTGGCCACCGGCCGGTCGGTCGTCTGGTCGGTGACGATGATGGTCAGGGCGCCGGGTGCCTCGGCTGCGTGCGTGGCCAGTGGTACGCCGATCAGGGATGCCGAAAGCGCCCAACACAATGCCCGCCGCGCGTGCCTGCTCATATCGCTCTGCCTCCAGGGAAGGTCCGTCTCGTTGCACGAAGCGATGCGAGGCTAGCGACGCAAATGTCGCCAAAAGGTCGCCGGGGCGGGCGATTGCGGGCGATGCCCGGGCGTGCGCGCTCGATGCGGATCGCTGCATGTGCAGCCGCCGCGACAGAACCGCTGTCCCCGCGGTCACCCGGCATGCAGTGGACAGGTCCAACGTGCAGACCCACCCAGAACCGGGTGAGCCCATGGTCCAACGGGGCGGCTCGGGTCCCCGGCCACTGGCGAGGCACAGCCCCAGCCACATGCTGCCGACCTACGCTGCCCGGACCTGCATGGCGGCGACTGTCGATACACGACGAGCGCTAGTGCAAGCCTGCCGCGGCGGTTGAGCTCCCGCCACGGGCCGGCTGTTCCCGCGCTTGCGCCAGGCAAGAAAACGGCGGGACTGGCCCGCCGTTCTCCCTGTCACCTGGTGGCGTTACTGCTTGGTGGGGATGTTGACCTTGTCGATGCCGTGGATCAGGCCGTTGCTCGTCCCGATGTCGGCCGTGGTGAGCTGCGCACCGTCGATGGTGAGCTTGCCGTCCACCATCTTGATCGGCGCCTGCTGGCCGTTGACGGTCCTGGCCGATTCCCACTTGCCGACGTCGGCGGCGGTCTTGCGGCCGGTGACGACGTGGTAGTTGAGCAGCGAGGTCAGTTCGCCCTTGTTCTCGGGCTTGAGCAGGTTGTCCAGGCGTCCCGAGGGCAGCTTGGCAAAGGCCGCGTCGGTGGGGGCGAAGACAGTGAAGGGACCGGTACCGCGCAGGGTGTCAGCGAGGCCGGACGATTCGACGGCCTTGCTGAAGGTCTTGAACGAGTCGTTGGCCGCAGCGGTGTCGACGAGATTGCGGGTGCTGGGCGTGTTGCTCATGGTGCTCATGGGGTGTTGCCTTTCGAGGAGGCGAGCGGCATTGCGCCGATCGCAAGCGGCCGAAGCCGAAGTCCCTGCGTGGCAGGAACGCGATGCTCAGTAGGAGAAAGAGGGGACGTGCGAGCCGCTGAGTGGCCGTTACGACATTGCGTCGTAGTGCAGGAGCAGCATGTCCCTGTGCTTGTTATCGCAGTGTTATGGATTGACACGCCGTGACGCGGTAGACGGGAGACAGGGGCGCTTCCCCGCTGCGCAGCAGGACGGTGAAAGCAATACCCTGGGCGATGCCGTACGCTGGCGACTTCCCACGCCAGGCCAGGCTCGTGAGCGACGGACTTGAACGCCTGCCTCACATGCCTGTGGATCGACTGTCGCGGGTGTTGGGTCGCTTCCTTCGCATCGAGGCGCTTGCGGCCGCCTTGCTGTTGCTGTGCGCTGCAATCGCGATCGCACTGTCGAATTCGCGATGGGGGACCGCGTACATGGCGTTCTGGGAGACGCCGCTGAGCCTGGGATGGGGACACGCAGAGTACACGCGATCGCTCAAGCACTGGATCGACGACGCAGCCATGACGTTGTTCTTCTTCGTGGTGGCGCTGGAGCTCAAGCGCGAGCTGGTGCTCGGCGAACTTCGGAGCCCCAGGAGGACGGCGTTCGCGCTATCGGCGGCCCTGGGCGGCATGCTCGTGCCTGCGCTGATCTTCGTGGCGATCGAATGGGATCAGCAGGCCCGCCATGGCTGGGGCATTGTCATGGCCACCGATACCGCATTCGTGATCGGTTGCCTCGCCGTACTGGGGCGGAGGATTCCCGCGGCATTGCGCCTGTTCCTGCTGTCGGTGGCGATCTTCGATGACGTCGGCGCCATCATGGTCATCGCCATCGGTTACGGCGACGCGATCGACTGGGCAGCGCTCGCAGGCGCCGCGCTGGTGCTCGCCGCCATCGCGCTCATGGGGCGCATCGGGCTGCGCCCGGTGCCGCTCTACATTGCCTTCGGGATGCTGTTGTGGTGGCTGCTGGACCAGTCGGGCATCCACCCGACGCTCGCAGGCGTGCTGCTCGGACTGATGACGCCGGCCCGAAGCTGGGTCAGCGGCCGGAGACTGCACGCCATCCTCGCCAAGGTCACCGCCTATCCGCAGGGCGCGAGCTGGAGTGGCGACACCACGGGCCGACGCGACCTGCAGCGGGCGGGCGTTGCGGCACGCGAGGCCCTGTCGCCACTCGAGCGGTTGGAACTCGCCTTGCACCCTTGGGTGGCATTCCTCGTCCTGCCCGCCTTCGCGCTGGCCAACGCCGGGCTGCCCTTGTCAGGGACCCAGGTCGACTGGGGATTGGCGGTCGCAGTCATGCTTGGCCTGGCCTGCGGCAAGCCCCTGGGCGTGATGGCCTTCAGCGGTGCCGCGGTCTGGCTCGGGATCGGTACGCGTCCGGCCGGGCTGTCGTGGCCGCTGTTGGGCGGCGGCGCGCTGTTGACCGGCATCGGATTCACGATGTCGCTGCTGATCGCGGAGCTGGCGCTGGCGCCGGCGCAGGTCGATTCGGCCAAGACGGGCGTCGTCTGCGCGTCCCTGCTCTCGGCGGCCTGCGGTACGGCGGTCCTGGCCTGGATCACGTCAGGGCGTCAACCCGGCAAGGGCGCGGAGCGCGCGCCCGGCTGACTGAACGCGATCTTCCAACCGTCATCGACAGGGACAGGCCTGGGCCAGCCCTCGTTTTCCGCCACGGCCAGTGCGTAGGACAAGGCCTGATCCGGCATGGGTGTCTTCCGGGGCGGACCTATGACGCAGCGATGGAGCTTGCGGTTCTTCATGACGGATCCTTGGCCGGCGATCGCCGTGTGCCCGAAGGGTACGCCCTGCCCGCTGCGTTGGCGTGAGCGCGCCGCCCTTTCGCCGGCCTGGACATGCGCGCCCGCGTGAGCGCCGGTCCCGCGGCACCAATGCCGGCGCTGCCTGTATGGCCCACCCTTCTCCCAGGTGCGCCGAATCGAACGCTGCGAGGCGCAGCGCACCGGTTACTGCGTTCTGCCTCGATGATGGACAGGCCGACCATCCTTTCGTCGACTCGGTGCAGGGCCGCCGCTGATCGAGCCCTGGCCGCGCGTCCGCGGCATGGTCCAGGCGTTTGGTTCACCAGGCGACGCGGCCACATCGCCAGGCACGCACCTCGCCCAATACCGGGCATTGGCCGCAGGCGCCATCGCGACGACGCGGTCGGAGCAACGCAGGTTCCGGGCCAGTTCCGATCATGAGGGACGAATGGCCCCGACTGCGTTGATCCGCCACGCTCAACGCGTGGTCGCCAACAGCGGCCTGCGGTCGGGATACACGAGCGAAACACGGCTTCGTTGACGGCCAGATGCCGCTGCTGCGGGCGCGGGTGAATGTCGGTGGGGCCGACGCCCGGGGTTGGCATGCCGCCATCCATCGCCACTTCCACGCCCGCCTGTTGTTGCTCACGGGAACAGCAACCGCCCGCGCCTGTTCAACGGCGATATCGGCATCAGCCTGGACGGAGGCTCGATGGCATGCGCGTCGAAGGCAAGGTGAGGTTGTGCACGGACCCTTGTCCACTCCTTCGCTCCTTTCCTGCTCCCGCGTGCCTGCGCGGGTCTTCAGCCTGCCGCGTTGCCACCCAACCGCCGCCCCAACCCCGACCATCGACCTGCGTGCCGTGCGAGCGCCTCGCGGATCACGCTTTCCCGTGTCGCTACATGCAGTTCGCGCCGCGCCCGCGTCATCCCCGTATACACAAGCTCTCGCGACAGCACGCGGTTGTCGCGCTGCGGCAGTACCAGCCACACCTTGTCGAATTCGCTGCCCTGCGCCTTGTGCACGGTCATGGCGAAGGCGCTGTCGTGGGCGGGCAGCGCGGCGGGGTGGAAGGGGCGCGGATTGTGCGGGTCGTCGCCGGGGAACCAGGCCATCAGGGTGCCGCTGGCGTCGTCGAGACAGATGCCGATGTCGCCGTTGAACAGGCGGTGGCGGTAGCTGTTCTCGGTGATGAGCAGCAGGCGGCCGTGGAAGTAGCGGCGGGCGGTGGAGGCAGGGCCGGCGCCGCGGCGCGTGCCGGCGAGGAGGTCTTCGATGCGGGCGTTGAGGTTGCGTGCGCCCTGGGGGCCTTCGCGCACGGCGGTGAGGATGCGCAGGGCGCCGGCGCGGGCGAGGGCTTCGGTCGGATCGGTGGCCTCTGCCAGGGCGGTCCAGTGGGTGAGCAGGTGGTCGCGGTGCGTCTGCAGGGGATCGGCGTTGCCTTCGTGGAAGTGCACGCCGGGGAGCTGGCCGCTGCGCAGCAGGTCCAGCGCCGTGTTGCTGTCGCCTTCGCGCACGGCGGCGGCGAGGGGGGCGAGGTCGAGGGCGGCGCTCTGGCGGTAGCCGCGGGTGAGGTGGATGTGGTGGGCGGGGAAGGTGGATGTCGTAGCGGCTGGAGGGAGAGCGCCCCCACCCGCGCCTTTGGCGCGACCTCCCCCGCTCGCGGGGGAGGTGGGAGCTGCCGGCGAGGTGGGGTCTGCGGGCGAGGTGGGGCTTGCGGGGGCGGTGGAGATGCGATCGGCGGCGGCGAGGATGCCGGCGAGCACGTCGCCGGCTTCAACCGAGGGCAGCTGGTCGGGGTCGCCGAGCAGGACCAGGCGGGCGCCGTCGGGGACGGCTTCGACCAGCTTGGCCATCAGCGGCAGGTCGATCATCGAGGCTTCGTCCACCACCACCACGTCGAAGGGCAGCGGGTTGTCGGCGTGGTGGCGGAAGCTGGGCGAGTCGGGAATGGTGCCGAGCAGGCGGTGCAGGGTGGTGCCGCTGGTGGGCAGGTGGGCGGCGAGCGCGGGGTCGGCGGCGAGCGCGGGCAGGGACTGCACGGCGTTGCGCACGCTTTCGGCCATGCGCTCGGCGGCGCGGCCGGTGGGTGCGGCCAGGGCGATGCGCGGCGGCGGGGCGCCGGCGGCGCGCGCCTGGGCGATCAGCGCCACCAGGATGCGGGCGATGGTGGTGGTCTTGCCGGTGCCGGGGCCGCCGGTGACCAGCAGCAGGCTGTGGTGGAGGGCGGCGGCGACGGCCTGGGTCTGGAGGTCGTCGGTGGGTGGCGCGGGGTTGCCGCCGTCTGCACTTCGGGCATCTTCTCCCGCGAGAGGGAGAGCAGGCGTCGTGGCCTCTTCCCGATCCAATCCCGCGATGCGAGAGGGCGGTACGGCTTCACCGGAGGTGGCCGACGCAGGCGCAGCGGCGGAGGGCGCTGGCGCGGCGTTGCCGATGCGGCGCAGGCCGGCGGCGAGGCGGCGCTCGTATTCGCGATAGCGGCGCAGATAGACCAGGCCGTGTTCGTAGACCAGCGGGGCGTCGGGAACGGATTCGGTATCGTCGGCGGTGGGCTGGTGTACCCAGCGCGAGGACGACAGCGCGGCCTGCCAGGCGTGCGGCGTGGGCCAGTCGATGGATGCCTCGACCAGGCGCTGTGGTTCGGCCAGGTCGAAGCCGGCGTGGCCCGATGCGACGGCGAGCGAGGCCAGGGCGGCGGCGGCGAGGACGGTGTCGGGGGTGTCGGGATCGAGGCGGCGCAGGCTTTGCGCCAGGGCGTGGTCGAGGGTGCGCAGGGCGCCGGCTTTGGCGAGTTGCTGCAGGAGGCCGCGGGTGTGGTCGGGCGGTGCTGCGGCGTCGCGCTGATCGCGTTGGTCGCTCGCCTGGTCGGGGCCGCGCGCATCGGGAGCGGCGGCCGTCGGCTCGATGGGCCGGCCTTCGGGGAAGAGCGGGAGCGTGGTGTTCATGTGGGCGTCCGATCCTGGCGCGGCTCCGACTTACCCTCACCCCAACCCCTCTCCCGGTGGGAGAGGGGCTCAAGGCCGGCGAACAGGGCGTCAAGTGCGTCGACCAGTTCGGGATCGAAGCGCCAGGCCTGTACGCCTTGCACCGCTGTGCTTGCGTGCACCGCTCCGGTCGACTGCGCCGCGCCGCCTGTTCGCATCGCGTCGCCTGTTTGCGACGCATCGCTCGCTTGCGCTGCTGCGCCCGCTCGCACCGCTTCCGTTTGCGTGCCTCCCTGCGTCTGCGTCGCTTCAATCGCGTGCGCGCCTCGGCCCATCTGCACGCCCTGCGCATCGTTGCGCGTGGCGTCGAGGCCGCGGCAGAACACGTAGCGCACGCCGCCGAAGTCGCGGTCGTAGTCGTAGTCCGCGCCGAGGCGGAAGCGCAGCCAGCGATGCAGGGCCAGGGTGTAGAGCAGCGCCTGCAGGTCGTACTCGCTGTGGGCTATGGCCTCCATCAGATGCGCGGGGCCGTAGCCCGGCAGGCGGTTGGACTTGTAATCGAGCACGTACCAGCGGCCGTCGTGCAGGTAGGTCAGGTCGATCAGGCCGGTCATCAGGCCTTCGAGCCGGCGGCGCGTACCGAAGCCCTGGCGCGCGGTGAGCAGGCCGTGGCGGTGCAGCAGGTCGAGCAGTGCGTCGACGCGGGTGGGCGCGAGCGCGAACTGGAATTCGATCTCGGGGCGGCGCTGCTGCGCGGGCAGGTCGGCCAGGCGCACGCCTTCGGGCAGGGCCACGGTCAGCGTGTGGCCGATCAGCGGCGTGAGCGTGGCGACGCCGTCGTCGATGTCTTCGGCGGAATAGCCGCCGGCGCGCAGGCGCTCGGCGATCAGTTCGGCGTCCTCGCGCGTGGGCGCGGGCGCGCCGGGCGTCCACGCGGACCAGCCCGCGAAGTCGGCGCGCTCCAGTACGTCGTGCAGCACCACGCCGAAGCGGGTGCCGGCGAAGCGTGGGTCGAAGGCGTCGGCGGTGGTGCCGGCGTGCGCCTCGTGCGGGGTGCTGCTTCGGCCTGCACCGGCGGCTGGACCGGTTTCGAAGTCATCCCCGTCGCTCGCGTCGCCGCGGGACGCTGGATCACCGTCGCCGTGAAGGTCGGCGGTGGCCGCATCGGCTCCGGTGTCCCGGCCCGCGCTGGCGCCTGGCGCTGGCTCCAGGGCGCCGCGGAATCCCGCGCCCGCGACCGGGCCGAATTCCGTCGCGGTGCGCCCGCCCTCGTCGATGACCGCGACCAGGCCCATGCGGACGTCCGCCTCATCGACAGGTTCGTCCTGTCCGCCTTCCACCGGCTGGGTGGCGCTGGCGGCCGTGTCGTCCTGCCCGTCGGCGTTGGCCAGCTGGGTGAAGCTGTAGACCCACCAGTCGCTGGCCAGCGGGCGCTCGGCGGTGCGCGCGGGCGGCACGGGCTCGGCGGCGGCCGGCGGCAGCCAGGGCAGCGCGTCGGGCGGAAGCGCTTCGTCGATGGCGACGGCTTCGCCCAGCGCCAGCTGCAGCGCATCGGGCCTGGCCACCATGTGCTGCAGCGGCGAGCGGTCGAAGTTGCAGAACACGCCGCTGGCCAGCCACAGCGCGTGGCGCGCGCGGGTCAGGCCGACGTAGAGCAGGCGCGCGTCCTCGGCGCGCTGGGCCAGCGTCCAGGCGTCCCTCGCGGCGTCCCAGCCCGAGCGCGAGGCCAGCAACTTCCAGTGCAGCACGCGGCCGTCATCGCCGTTGACCACGGCGCGCTGACCGGGACTGCGCGCATGCGCGCCGATGGCGGCGAAGGGCAGGAACACCAGCGGGTATTCCAGGCCCTTGCTCTTGTGCAGGGTCACCACCTGCACGCGGTGCGCATCGGACTCCAGGCGCAGCAGCTGGCTCTCGTCGGCGGCATTGGCCTCGGCGATGGCGGTGGCCAGCCAGTCCACCAGGCCATGCAGGCCCAGCGTGCGCGCCTGCGCGTCCTGCAGCAGCTCGGCCAGCTGCAGGTAATTGGTGAGGCGCCGCTCGCCATCGAGCAGGCCCAGCAGGCGGCCGGCGTGCTGCGCGCACAGCGCGTTGACCAGGGCGAACACGCGCCGGCGCTCCACCTGCTCACGCCACTCCAGCGCCTGCAGCTGCCACTGGCGCAACGCTTCGCCGTCGGTATCGAGCGCGGCGATGGCGGCGGCATCCAGGCCCACCAGCACGGTGGACAGCGCCATGCGCAGGCGCCCGTCGTCGGCGCCGTGCAGCAGGGCCAGCAGCAGGGCGTGCAGGTCGCGCGCCTCGGGCGTGGCGAACAGGCTCTGCCTGCCGGCGGCGACGGCGGGGATGCCGGCCATCGCCAGCGCATGGCGGATGCGCGTGGCCTCGTTGTGGCTGCGCACCAGCACGGCGATGTCGCCCGGCTGCACCGGGCGGCCTTCGATGCTGGCCCTGCCCGCGCGCGCATCGCAGAGCACGCGGTGGATGGCGGCGACGCAGGCGCTGGTGGCGAGTTCGCGCGAGCGGCCGGCCTTGTGGGGCCTGGGCTTGCCCTTGCTGTCGACTTCCTCGGGCGGCGGCGCGCGCCAGATGGTGAGCGCGGGCGCCGGCGTGCCGTCGCGCAGGAAGTCGTCGTCGCGGCGCAGGCCGCCGGGCTGCACTTCGCGGAACCCGATGCGGGGATCGATGAAGGGCGGCGGCACGCCGGGCTCCTCTTCCGACGCGATCTGCGCCTGCGCGTACAGCGCCGAGACCGCGCGCAGCACGGACGGGCGCGAGCGGAAGTTGCTCGACAGCGGGGGCGCCTCGCGCGCGGTCTCGCGCGCGGCGAGATAGGTTTCGACATCGCCGCCGCGGAAACCGTAGATCGCCTGCTTGGGATCGCCGATCACGAACAGCGCCGGCGCCTGGCCGTGCAGCGTGGCGCCGGCGGCGCCGAACAAGTGGTCGAAGATGCGCCACTGGCGCGCGTCGGTGTCCTGGAACTCGTCGACCAGGGCCACCGCGTACTGGGCGCGCAGGCGCTGGACCAGGTCGGCGGCGTGCGGGCCGTCGATGGCGTCGGCGACGCGGTCGATCAGGTCGTCGTAGGTCTGCACGCGCTGCTGGCGCTTGGCGCGGGCGACGCGCTGGCGGGCATCATCGCGCAGGCGGTGCAGCAGTTCGACGCGACGCGCGTCCTGCCATTCGGCCATGGCGGTCAGTGCGTCGAGGTAGGCAGGGATGGCGTCGCAGATCGGCGAATCGGGCGTTTGCCAGACAATGCCCTTCTTGGGCTTGTTCGTCTTCTCGGCCAGGGCATCGCGCTTCAGGTTGGCAAGCTTTGCATGCTGGAACGGCGCGCCGCGCGCACCTGCGTGGCACCACGCGTGCAGCGCGTCGAACAGTTCGGAAATCCAGGCGGCCTTGTAGCTCGTGCCACTGAGCACCTTGTTCTCGACCGCGGACACCATGGCCGCACGGAACTCCTCGCCGTGCGCGCGGAAGGATTCGGCCAGCGTTTCGCCGCTTGCATGGAGGCGCGGCGCGGGGTCCTCGGGCAGTTCGGCCAGCGTGGGGCGCAGCGTGCGTTCGCGCACCAGCAGCGGCAGGTCGCAGGCCAGCGCGCCCGGGCCGCCCGGCCACAGCGCGAGCAGGTCGTCGGCCGATTCGGGATCGCGGCCGTGCGCGCGCCAGAGGTCGGCGGCGATGGCCTCGAACAGCGGCGCGTCGCTGGTGAGCAGCTCGGGCGCGTCGAAGGCCTGGCCGGCTTCCAGCGCGTGTTCGCGCAGCACGCGGGCGCAAAAGCCATGGATGGTGAAGATGGCCGCGAGGTCGATGTCGTTGGCGGCGGCGTGCAGACGGCGGCGCAGCGCGTCCGCGGTCTCGCCGCCCTGCGCGAGGTGCGCCTCGAGCACGGCCTGGGTGAGTTCGGTGTCCGGCGCGGCGTCGGCGGCGGGCGACGCGCCCACCAGTTCGCAGGCCAGCAGCAGGCGCGCGCGGATGCGGCTGCGCAGCTCCTGGGTGGCGGCTTCGGTGAAGGTCACCGCCAGCACCTGGCCCACGCGCAGGCCGCGTTCGACCACCAGGCGCACCACCAGCGTGGCGAGGGTGAAGGTCTTGCCGGTGCCGGCCGAGGCCTCGATGGCGTGGATGCCGTCGAGCGCGAGGCCGAGGTAGGGATCGCGCGAGGCGACCGTCCTGGCGTCGAGGTCGGCGCTCATTCGGCCTCCTCCACGTCGAGCGCATCGGCAAGCGCGTGCAGCGCGGCCGGGTCGGTGCCGGTGTAGAGCTCGCCCTTCACCACGGCCAGGTAGATGCCCATCGCCAGGTCGATGAAGGCGACCTGCAGGGCCTCGTCGCGGAAGGGGTCGCGGCCGCGCAGCGCCAGGCGCAACGCCTCGCCGCTGCTTTCGGCCCAGCCGAAGTCGCTGCCGTGCCACTTCTTCGCCGCCGCCTCCAGCCCCTTGCGCAGGTCGCCGGCGCGGAAGAGCTCCCAGCCGCTGTAGGGGGCGAACGGCAGCGGGCTGCGCAGGCCGGCCTCGCGCAGGGCGACGAGCCTGCGCAGCACCGCGCGCGCCTGCGCGGGATCGAGCGGCGGACGCAGGTGCGGGCCGGCGCCGAGGTCGCGGTCCTCGTGGAATTCGACCAAGGGCTTGTCCAGGCCCGCGGCGCTGGCCAGCAGCCAGTCCAGGCCGTTGCGGATCGCGGACTGGCCGGCGGGCGGGTCGAAGCGCACGCGCACGATGCCGTGGTCGTATATGTCGCCGACGCGGCCGTGCAGGGTGGCGCCGTCGAGCGCGATCTCGAGCCGCTGCGCCTCGGCCGTGGCATCGCCGCGCCAGCCGCCGAAGGCCAGCGCATAGGGATCGACCTGGGCACGCATCTGCTCGAGCGCGCGCCTGCCCAGCGGCCCGGACGGCAGCAGTCCGCGCGCGCGCAGCAGCGCATGGGTGCTGGCATCGTCGTCGCCGCGCAGCACGGCATCGAACACCGCCTTCTGCAGCCGCTGGCGCTCGAAGCCGCGGCCGGGTGCGAGGAGCGGCTCGATGTCCTCGTCGAGGTCTTCGACCTCGGCCAGGCGCAATCCGAGGCGCTGGCGCAGGAACGCCTCGGCGGGCGCCTGCAGGAAGCGGCGCAGCTCGTCGAGCGACAGCGTCGCGGGATGGACGGTCGTGCCGACGCGCCCGGTTCCAGCGACGACGGTATCCACCGCCTCGCCATCGTCCAGCGGCGCCAGCGCATCACCGTCGAACCACGGCGGCAGCGGCGCGCGCCGGGCAGTCGGCTGCGCCGCGGCCGGCCACCACTGCGCGCTGTAGGAAAAGCGCCGCGGCTCGGCCTCGCCGCCGAACGCGGCCGGCGCGAACGGCTGCAGCGGATGCCGCACCACCAGCGCCTGTTCGGCCTTCGCCTCCGGCACGTGCTGCGCATCGGCCGCCGCCAGCAGGTCGGCGACCAGCACCGAGGGTTCGCGCAGGCTGCCGTCGCGCGGATCGGCGCCCTGCCAGCTCACGTAGAACACGTCCTGCGCGGCGGCGAACAGCTGCAGGAACAAGAAGCGGTCGTCGTCGCGGGTGGAGCGGTCGCCGCGCAGGCGCAGGCCCTTGGCCACGTCGGACGCCAGCCGGTCGATGCCGCCGGCGGGGTCGCGGCGCGGGAAGGCGCCGTCGTCCATGCCCAGCAGGCAGATCGCGCGGAACGGCAGCAACCGCATCGGCACCATGCGCGCCACGCTCACGCCGCCGGTGAGCAGCGGCGCGCGGGTGTCGGCCTCCGACAGCGCGGCGGCGAAATGCGCGCGCACGATCTCGGCCGCCACCGGCGTGTCGACACCGGCGCGGCGCGCGTCGCTTGCGAAGGCATCGACCAGGCTGCGCAGGCGCTCGAGCGCGCGACGCGTGGACGGCGCCGACGGCGGACGCGGCAGCAGCGCGTCGAGCAGGCCCAGCAGGCGCTCACGCCAGGCATCCGGCGGCAGCGTGTCGTCCAGCGCGCGGGCATGGCGCGCCAGTACGCGCAGCAAACGCACTAGGGTGTCGAGCGCGTCGAGCGCGCTGCCTTCGAGTTCCGGCATCGGCGCGACCAGCCGGTCGCCGGTGGCCGCGATCGGCGCATCGCTGCCGGTGGCGTGGCCGAGCAGCAGGCGGTCGAGCGCGAAAGCCCAGGTGTAGGCGTCGTCGCCGGGCGCATCCAGCCGCGCGCGGTGGGCGGCGTCGATGCCCCAGCGCGCGCCGGCGGCGTGCAGCCAGGCGTGCAGGCGCTCGAACGCGGCGGCGTCGAGCCCGGCGGCCTCGGCCAGCGGCGGGCTGGCGAGCAGGTCCAGCGTCTCCACCAGGCCGAAGCGCGCCACCGGCAGCGCCAGCAGGCGCAGGAACACCTCGGCCAGCGGCTCGCCGGCCAGCGGGCTGGCGTCGGCCACGGCATAGGGGATGGCGTCGCCGCGGCCGCGACCGCCGAACACCGCGTCGAGGTAGGGCAGGTAGGGATCGATGTCCGGCGCCAGCACCGCGACCTCGCGCGGCTGCAGCGGCGGGTCGAAGCGCGGATCCTCGAACAGCGCGCGCAGCTGGTCGTGCAGCACCTGCAGTTCGCGCAGGCGGGTATGGCAGGCGTGCAGCTGCAGGCTGGGGTCGGCCTTGTCTACGGCCGTCCGCAGTGCGAAGCCCGGCGTCGCGCGGCGGTGGAACAGGTCCGACTGCAGGCGTCGCAGCAGGCCGGGGTCGAAGGCGGGGCCGGCATCGCTCCCGGCCGCGGCGTCGACATGGCCGCCGTCGTCGCGTCGGGCGGCGCCTGTGGAACCCGGCTCCGGGCCCGGCCGTTCGCCCGGATCGGCATCGCCCCGGATCTCCAGGTCCGGATGCACCACCTCGTAGCTGCCCAGCACCGCCATGAAGTCGCGCCCGGCCGCACCCCAGGCGCGCAGCAGCGGGTTCTCGCCGGAGGCCGCGTCGGGATCGCCGCCGCGCACGCGCTGCAGGTCGCCCCAGTAGTCGCGGCTGGGCGAGGGCACGTACAGGTGCAGGGTGCCCACGCGCGCCTGGGTGGCGATCACGCGCAACACGTCGGGCGAGACGTTGAGGATGGCGAAGGCGAACAGCCGCCGGGGCAGGCCGGCCGGCAGCGGCGACTCCGGATCGGCGAAGCCCTGCAGGTACTCGTGGATGCGCCGCGCGCGATGCCGCGTGCCGCCGGCCACGCGCCGCCACAGCGCGGCCTGCGGATCCAGCGGCGCCTCGCCCGCCTCCCAGCCCAGCAGCCACTCGCGGCGCCAGGCCTTGTACTTCTCGAAGGCCTGGGCGAGTTCGCCCGACAGCGACCAGGCCTTGAGCGGATCGGGCGCGTCCTGCAGGTAGGTGCGCAGCGGCTGCAGCGCGCGCTCGCGCAGCACGGCCGGGTCGGCCAGCGCGGCGTGGATGCGCCAGCGCAGCGCGGCGGCGTCGAGGTCCTCGCCCCTGCCCGGCACGTTGGCATCCAGCGCGCGCTGCACGAACTCGCCGGGGGTGAGGAATTCGAGGTTGGCGGCCACCCCGTGCGCCTGTGCCAGCGTGGCCTGCAGCCAGCGGCGCAGCGCGACCTGCGGGATCAGCACCACCTCCGGCTCCAGCAGGCCTTGGCCCGGCACCGGCGTGCGCAGCTCGTTGGCGAGCAGCCCCGCCAGCACGTCCAGGGCATTGGAGTGGTAGAGGCGGAAGTCGGTCCGGGCGTCGTTGTGCATGGGCCCGGGCATTGTGCAGGAACCGGTCTCGCCCCCGGAGACGCGGCTTGCGATAGCCCGGGGTGGGTCCGGCGGGCTTTGGTGTTTATACTGCGGGGCTAGCTGCGGCTCCGTCTGCCGCGGGCCAAGGGTGCTTTCGTGCGCAATTACGACCTCGAATTCCTCAAGCGCTTCTCGATGGTGATCGGCTTCCTGGCGCTGTTGACGCTGGGCCTGATCATCGCGGCCGTGTTCCTGCACCGGGCGCTGCCGCCGGAAGTGGATCCGGCCGCGGCCAAGCGCACGGAAAACCGCATCGCGCCGTCGGGCGCGGTCTATGCCGGCAGCACCGGTGCCGCCGCACAGGCCGCCGCGGCCGCCGCCGCTGCCGCGCAGGCCGCCTCGCAGGTCGCCTATGGCGGCACCCTGGACGGTTCGGTGATCTACCAGAACCTGTGCGCGGGCTGCCACGCCTCCGGCGCCGGTGGCGCACCGACCCTGGCGCGCGCCCAGTGGACCGCGCGCCTGGCCCAGGGCACCGAGACCCTGTACCGCCATTCGATCGAAGGCTTCACCGGCGAAACCGGCGTGATGCCGGCCAAGGGCGGCAACCCCGCGCTGACGGTCGAGCAGATGCAAGCCACGGTCGACTGGATGGTCGCCAACCTGCAGTAACCTGCCCGCCCAGCGCGGTTGCCGAAAACGCCGCCCCAGGGCGGCGTTTTCGTGTCCGCGCCCCGAGGACCGCCCCATGACCCTGCCCCGCCCCGCCCCTTCGATCGTCTTGGCCGCCCTGCTGGCCGGCTGCGGTACCCCGGCCGTCGAAACCCCGGCGGCGCCGCCGCGGGCGGAGGGCGTGCTGGCCATCGGCCAGGTGCAGGGCGACGGCGAGACCAGCCCCCTGCTCGACCGCAGCGTCGCCATCGAGGGCGTGGTGACCGGCAACTTCGGTGAGCACCTGGGCGGCTGGTTCGTGCAGGACACCGGCGACGGCGACGAGGCCACCTCCGATGCCCTGTTCGTGGTGTCCGAGGCCGCGCCGGAACTGCGCAGCGGCGACCGCGTGCGCGTCCAGGGGCAGGTGGTGGAGCATGGCGAACGCGGCCGCGGCACCTTGACCTCGCTGCAGGCCAGTGCGATCGAGGTGCTGGGCCGGGGCGAGGTGGCGCCGCTGGTGCTGCACGCCCCTCCGGCGGACTGGGAGCGGCTGGAAGGCATGCGAGTGCGCATCGATGCGCCGCTCACCATCGGCGGACAGCACGAGCTCTCGCGCCGCGGCGTGCTGCACGCCGGATTCGGCGAGCGGCTGCGCACGCCCACCGAAGTGGCGCCGCCAGGGCCGGAAGCCGAGCGCATCGCCGCAGACAACGCGCGTCGCCGGCTGCTGCTGGACGACGCGATGGCGCGCGAGCGCCCGCGCCGGATCTGGTATCTCGACGGCCAGCCGGCGCCGCGCTCGGGCAGCCTGGTGCACGGCGCCGAGGGCATCGTCGACCAGCGCTGGGGCGAATGGCGCCTGCAGCTGACCGCCACCCCGCGGATCGAAGCCGCGCCGCGTCCGGCGGCCCCGTCCGTGCCGGGGCGGGTGCGCCTGGCCGCGTTCAACCTCGGCAACCTGTTCAATGGCGACGGCCGCGGTGGCGGCTTCCCGACCCCGCGCGGGGCGCGCACGCCGGCGCAGTGGCAGGCGCAGCTGGAGCGCGCCGTGGCCACGCTGCGCGCGCTCGACCCGCACGTGGCCGCGCTGATGGAGCTCGAGAACGACGGCGACGGCGCGGACTCGGCGCTTGCCCAGCTGGTGGCGGCGCTCAATGCCGGCGGCGGCGACTGGCGCGCGGTGAGTACCGGCCAGGGTCCGGGCAACGACGCGATCCGGGTGGGCATCCTCTACCGCAGTACGCGCCTGCGCCCGCTAGGCCAGGCGGCGACCCTGCACTCCGGGCCTTTCGGCCGCAACAGCCGGGTGCCGCTGGCGCAGGCCTTCGTGCCGCTGGCGCAGGGGCGCGACGCCGGACCGGCCTTCGTGGTGGTGGCCAACCACTTCAAGTCCAAGGGCTGCGGCGAAGCCAGCGGCGCGAACGCCGACCAGGGCGACGGCCAGGCCTGCTGGAACCCCGTGCGGGTGGAGTCGGCGCGTCGGCTGGACCAGTGGCTGGCCAGCGACCCGACGGGAAGCGGCAGCGATCTGGCGGCGATCGTCGGCGACCTGAACGCCTACGCGCAGGAAGAGCCGCTGCAGTTCCTGCGCGAGCGGGGCTGGGTCGATGCCCTGTCCGGCCCGGAGACGGCACCGCACAGCTTCGTCTTCGATGGCCTGGCCGGGCGCCTGGACCACGTGCTGCTGAGCCCGGCGCTGGCGGCGCGGCGACAGGGCGCGGCGATCTGGCACAGCAATGCCGACGAGCCGTCCGCCGCCGGCGACCGCAAAGACGGGAATGTGGCGGGCCTGCCGTGGCGCAGCTCCGACCACGACCCGCTGCTGGTGGGGCTGGAGCTGTAGCGGCCGGCGCACCGTCTCCCCTTCGAAAGTCCGCGCCACGTGCGACTGGTCTGTAGCAGCGACCCTGTCTGGGAGCATTGTGGGAGCGACATCGGTCGCGAGCCTTTCGCGCGCAAGCGCGCTCCCACAGGCAGCGATGGCCCGTAGGGGCGAGACGTCCAGCCATCTTGTGGGAGCGACCTTGGTCGCAAATGCCTTTCGCGCGCAAGCGCACCTCCACAAGGTGCGCGGATGAGTGCTGGTGGCCCGGCACGACGCCGCGGTGGGGAGCCGCGCACCGACCGGCCCCGCCCGGCCGGCTCGCGCACACACTCACCGGCCCCAACTGACCACGCGGGTATCATGCTGCCCATGTCCCCGCTTCCCGACATGCCCGCCGAAGGCGGCACCCTGCGGCTCCCCGGCCCCGCCGGCGCGCTCGAGGTGGCGGTCGATCCGCCCGAAGGCGAGGCCGCGGCGCTGCCGCTGGTGGCGATCGTCTGCCATCCGCTGCCCACCGAGGGCGGCAGCATGCACAACAAGGTCGTGACCATGGCCGCGCGCGCGCTGCGCGAGTCGGGCGCGACCACGGTGCGCTTCAACTTCCGCGGCACCGGGCAGTCGGAGGGAAGCTTCGACAATGGCGAGGGCGAGCTCGACGACCTGCGCGCGGTGGCGGCCTGGGTCCGCGCGCAGCGCCCCGGGCACGTGCTGTGGCTGGCCGGCTTCAGCTTCGGCGCCTATGTCTCGCTGCGCGCGGCGGCCGAACTGGCGCCGGCGCTGCTGATCTCGATCGCGCCGCCGGCAGGGCGCTGGGATTTCGAAGCCCTCACCCTGCCGACCATGCCCTGGCTGGTGATCCAGGGCGAGGCCGACGAAATCGTCGATCCCCAGGCGGTGTACGACTGGCTGGAACAGACCGGCGCCCAGGCCGAACTGGTGCGCATGCCCGATACCAGCCACTTCTTCCACCGCAAGCTGATCGACCTGCGCGGCGCGATCAAGCACGGCGTGCGCGCCTACCTGCCGACTGCCGATGCGTGAGCCGGATGCGGCGGCGACGCCGTCGGCGCACTACCGCGCCGGCGTGGAACGCGGCGAATGGAGCGACGATCCGGCGCAGCGCGGGGCGTTGCAGGCGCTCGACCGCATCCACGCCGCCCTGTCGCAACCCGAGCCACGCTTCGGCCTGATGGCGCGCCTGCTGGGCACGGGCCGCGCCGACGCGCCGCAGGGCCTGTACCTGTGGGGCGGCGTGGGTCGCGGCAAGACCTTCCTGGTCGACCTGTTCTACGCCGGCCTGCCCCTGCCCGAGGTGCGTGGCGCGGCCCTGGCCAGCGGCGCGCTGCCGCAGCCGGCGCCGGTGCGCGGGCCTGCCGGCAAGCGCCGCACCCACTTCCACCGCTTCATGCGCAGCGTGCACGCGCAGCTGCGCGCCCACGCCGGCGAACGCGATCCGCTGGCGACGATCGTGCGCGAGTGGCGCAGGCGGATGCGCGTGCTGGTGCTGGACGAGTTCTTCGTCAACGACATCGGCGACGCGATGATCCTGGCGCGGCTGCTCGAGCGCATGTTCGCCGAGGGCATCGTGCTGGTGACCACGTCCAACGTCGACCCACCGGAGCTGTACCAGGACGGCCTGCAGCGCGCGCGCTTCCTGCCCGCGATCGACCTGCTGCAGCGGCACTGCGAAGTGGTGCACCTGGTGAGCGACACCGACTACCGGCTGCGCGCGCTGACCCGCTCGCCGGTGTACCGCGCGCCGCTGGACGCGGGTTCGGAGGCCTGGCTCGACACGCGCTGGCGCGAGCTGGGCGGCGACGACGCGCACCGCGACGCCGGCATCGAGATCGACGGCCGCCGCATCCCGGTGCGCGCGCGCTGCAAGGACATGGCCTGGTTCGACTTCGCGGCGCTGTGCGAAGGCCCGCGCGGCAATGCCGACTACATCGAGATCGCGCGCGAGTTCCACACCGTGCTGCTGGGCGGGATCCCGGTGCTGGACGACCTGCGCAACGACGCCGCGCGCCGCTTCGTGCACCTGGTCGACGAGCTGTACGACAGCCAGGTCAACCTGGTGTGCACCGCGGACGCGGCGCCGCATGCGCTGTACACGGGCGATCGGCTGACCGGCGCGTTCGAACGCACCGCCTCGCGCCTGATCGAGATGCAGGGCGCGGACTACCTGGCGACCGAGCACCGCGGCTGAGCGGGCCGCGCTGCCCGGCCGGCGCCGGGCAGTGGGTGGACTGGCCACGTGGCGCCCGGCCCGCGGTCCCGCCGACGACGATCGATTGGACGGGGGGCGCGCCGGCGCTCAGCGCGCGAGATACGCGCTTGGCGGTTCGCCGAAGGCGCGATGGAACATCGCGGTGAACGCGCTCGGGCTTTCGTAGCCCACGTCGAAGGCGACCGAGGTGATCGAGCGCCCCGCCGCGAGCAGCGATACCGCCTGCATCAGCCGCACCTGCTGGCGCCACAGGGCGAAGCCCATGCCCAGCTCCTGCTTGAAGGCGCGGGTGAAGGTGCGCCGGCTCATGCCGATCTGCGACGACCAGGCATCGATGTCGCGCTGGTCGGCGGGGTTGGCGATGATCGCCTGGCACACGCGCGCAAGACGCGGCTCGGCCGGCATCGGCACGTGGTAGGGGGCGCCCGGCATGCGCCGGATCTCGTCGAGCAGCAGCCAGACGATGCGGCCTTCGCGCCCGTCGAGGTCGTACTCGGCGGGAAACTTCACCGCCTCAAGCACCAGCGCCTTGAGGAAATCGGAGACCTCCAGCACGCGGCAGGCGTGCGGCGCCATGTCGTGCACCGGGTCGATGTACAGGGTGCGCAGCGACACCGCGCCGCGGCAGGACACCTCGTGCATCATCCCGGCCGGCAGCCACAGCGCGCGCTGCGGGGGGATCACGAAGCTGGTGTCCGGCGTGACCACCGACATCACGCCCGAAGACGCATACAGGAACTGCGCGTGCGCATGGCTGTGCCGCGGATCGACGAAGCCAGGCGGGTACTCGTCCTCGAGGCCGATCATCGGCCGCGCCTTGAGCGGGTAGTCCTGGCTGTGCTTCATGGGCGGGAGCGTGGCGGCGAACGCCCGATCACACCGCAATCGCGCGGCCGGCGCAACAGCGATGGCGCAAGCACGCGCGGGAGTGGCCCGACCGCGGGAGTCTGCGGCCTGTCCCCGACCCCGTCTTCCGGCCTGCGGCGCTAACGTAGCGCCGCACGAGGAGATCGCATGCAGCCACAGGGACCCCGCCACGACGTGGCGCAAGAGGACGACGTCGATCCGCAGCTCCGTATGTTCATGCGGCGCATGGCCGAGGGCTACGCCGGACATCCGCCGCTGGACGGGCTGCCGCTGGACGATGTTCGCCGCATCACCGCGCGCGTGCGCGAACAGTGGGGCACGGGTGGCCCGGAAATGGCCACGCGCGAGGATGTCGATGCCGACGGCGTGCGCGTGCGGATCCTGCGCCCGAGCGCCGACGCGGCGCTGCCCACGCTGGTGTACCTGCACGGCGGCGGCTGGACCCTGTTCAGCATCGATACCCACGACCGGCTGATGCGCGAGTACGCCGCGCGCGCCGGCGTCGCGGTCGCGGCCGTCGACTACAGCCTGTCGCCGGAAGCGCGCTACCCGCGCGCGCAGGACGAGACGGTGGCGGCGATCGGCTGGCTGCGCGCGCATGGCGCGGCGCACGGCATCGATCCCTCGCGCATGGCGGTAGGTGGCGATTCGGCGGGGGCCAATCTCGCGCTCACCAGCCAGCTGCGCCTGCGCGACGAGGGCCTGCCCATGGTGGCGGCGATGCTGCTCAACTACGGCGTGTTCAGCGACCGGGCCACGGCGTCGTGGTCGCGCTACGATGGTGGGCGCTACATGCTCGAGTGCGTCGAGATGCAGGGCTTCTGGCACAACTACCTGGCCGACCAGAGCCAGCGCAGCGATCCGCTGGTGATGCCGCTGCTGGCCGACCTGCGCGGGCTGCCGCCGGCGTTCATGGCGATCGCCGCCTGCGACATCCTCGCCGACGGCAACCATGCGATGGCGGCGGCGCTGCGCGATGCGGGCGTGCCGGTAGAGGCCCGCGAATACGCGGGCGCGACCCACAGCTTCCTCGAGGCGATGTCGGTCTCCGACCTGGCCAACCGCGCGATCGACGAGTCCTCGGCCTGGCTGCGGCGGGCGCTGTCGGCATGAACGGACCTTTCGATCCGCGCGGGCCGGAGGACATCCTGGCGCTGGTGCGCGCGCACCCGCTGGCCTGGCTGGTACCGCGCGAGGGCGATGCGGCGGCGACGCCGCTGCCGCTGCTGGCCGAGTGCGATGGCGATGGCAGGGTGGTGTCGCTGTTCGGCCACATGGCGCGTCGCAATCCGCTGCATGCGGCGCTGCAGGCGCATCCGCGGGCACTGGTGCTGTTCCAGGGTCCGCAGGCCTACGTGCCGCCGCGGCTGGTCTCGAAGCCGGACTGGGGCCCGACCTGGAACTATGCGGTGGCGCGCTTCGAGACGCTGGTGGAGTTCGTTCCCGACGAGACCGAGGCCTCGCTGCGGCAGCTGGCCGCGCACCTGGAGCGGGACCGCGCGGAGCCGTGGACGGTGGAACGCATGGGCCCACGCTTTGCGCAGCTGAGCCAGCAGGTGATCGCGTTCCGTGCGCACGTGCAAGGCGCGCACGCCACGTTCAAGCTGGGCCAGGACGAATCGCGAACAAGCTTCGACGAGATCGTCGCCGGGCACGGGGACGCGGCACTGGTGGAGTGGATGCTGCGGCTTCGGCAGGATTGATGGCGGCCCCTGGAGCTGCCGCGGGAACGTGCTCCTCCGCGGATCCGTATTGATGTCATAACCCGACGGGTTGAAGGCACTCCGGAGGAGTGCATTTGTTTGCGCGCGAGGTTGGTGGTGGCGGGACACGGGCTTCGGAGCGGCCACAGGGCCCCGGGCCGGGGTAGCGCACCGCTCGGGCACACGTCCCTGTGCGCAGTCGCGGCCGAGGCACATCCATGTGCCGCTTGCGCCACCCCGGCCCGTGTCCCTGCGGCGTCGCGGTTTCATGTTCGTAGCTTCGGGTGTCGAGGCCGATCGCGCGCCGCCGATCGGATCAAAGCCTCGGCGAGAGATCTCTGCCTGCACTCGAAGCCCAGGCCAAGGATGGGGACGCGTGTCCGGGTCCGAAGCCTCACGACCTGGCAGCGATAAGCCGCGCCCTGGCGGTCGGGGGTCGCGACAAGCAAAACATGGATGTTTTGCGCGCGAGTCACGCCATGGATGGCGTGATCGAGTGGAGAGCGACCCCCGGCCGACAGGGCGCGGCGTCGGTCCGAAGCCCTGGTTCTGCAGGACAGCCGGCTTCCCGCGCTCCCGGGGATGACGACAGTTGTTCGCACCCCCGTAGCGGCTTCGCTTCCGCTCTCTCAGGATGCGGCACACCGAGGCGTCACAGCTGAAGCAGCCCCGAGCCGCGTCCTGGCGGCCGGGGGTCGCGACAAGCAGAACATGGATGTTCTGCGCGCGAGTCACGCCATGGATGGCGTGATCGAGCGGAGAGCGACCCCCGGCCGACAGGGGGCGGCGTCGGTCCGAAGGCCTGATTCTGCAGAACGGCTGGCTCCCCGCGCTCGCGGGGAGGCCGACAGTTGTCCGCACCCTCCGTAGCGGCTTCGCTTCCGTTCTCTCAGGATGCGGCACACCGAGGCGTTACTGCTGAAGCAACCCCGAGCCGCCTTGACGGCAGGGGCTCGCGACAAGCAAAACATGAATGTTCTGCGCGCGAGTCACGCCATGGATGACGTGATCGAGCGGAGAGCGACCCCCGGCCGACGGGGCGCGGCGTCCACCCGAAGGTGGCGATAGCAGGCCGCCCCGAACGCATCGACTACTGGTGAGGCGGTAGCCGCGCCAGCCAACGGCGACTATCCAGCGGCGTCGGGAGTTACAACCGCCAGGTCACCGTCGCCATCAGCTGACGGCCCTGACCGTAGATGCAGTTGGCGATGGCCGAGCAGCGGCCGACGTACTCCTTGTCGAACAGGTTGCTGGCGTTGAGCGCGAAGCGCCACTGGTCGCGGTCGTAGTGGACGATCGCGTCCCAGATGGTGGTCGGCTTGGTGTAGAGCACGTTCGCGTTCCACTGCGTCACCAGGCTGCCGGCCGACTCGCTGAGATAGCGGCCGCCCAGGCCGAAGCCCAGCCCGGCGAGCGCACCCTGCGCGATGGTGTAGTCGACGAAGGCGGTGAGCTTGTGCTCGGGCGTGGTCGGCAGCGGGTCGCCGGTGGCGAAGCCGCCTGCATCGCGCACCACCTCCGTCCGCGTGTAGCTGTAGGAAGCGTTGACGCTCCACTGGTCCTGGATGCGCGCCACCACCTCGAGCTCGCCGCCCTGCGATTCGACCTCGCCGATCTGGCGGCCGAACATCGGCGTCTGCCCCGATTGCACGTTGACCAGGTTGTCCTGCTGGATGCGGAACAGCGCCGCCGTGGCGAACAGGCGTACGCCCTGGTCGCGCAGGCCGCGCGCGTCGAACTTCAGACCGGCCTCGATCTGGGCGCTGGTGCTGGGCTTGAAACTTTCGCCGGTGACGCTGTCGGTGCCGAGCACCGGCTCGAACGAGGTGCCGTAGCTGACGTACGGGGCCCAGCCGTTGTCGAACACGTGGTTCAGGCCCACGCGGTAGGTGAACTCGTCCTGCTTCGTGGTCACGCCGGTCTGGCGGTTGAGCAGGTTCACGTCGTCGTAGCGGCCGCTCAGCGTCAGCACCGTGGCGCCGAAGCGGATCTGGTCCTGCAGGTACAGACCGCCCTGCCGCACGCGCTGGTTGTTGAACACGATCGACAGCGGCGGCGCCACGATCGGCGCGCCGTAAACCGGGTTGAACGCATCGAGGCTGGGACCTGCGGCGAATCCGTAGCGGGCCAGGTTGGCCAGCTCGCGATAGTCGTAGCCGGCCAGCAGGCTGTGCCGCGAGCTGCTGCCGGCGCCGCCGAAGCCGAAGCTCAGGCGGCTGTCGATGGCGAAGCCGTCGACCTCCTCGCCCCAAGGGTAGATGTTGCGGTTGACGGTGCGCTGATCGGCCTGGAAGCCGGCCGAGTACACCATCTTCTGCGCCTCCTCGTACTCGTACCACTTCGCGTTCTGCTGGAACTCGACCGTATCGCTGAAGGCGTGGCGGAAGTCCCAGCCGACCCCGGTCTGGCTGCGGTCGTAGCGGTTGTGGTCCGGCTCGCCGAGATTGCGGCCGCGCGGGATCACGCCGTTGGGATTGCCCAGCAGGGTGCCGTGCGCGGGCAGGTAGCCGTTGGTGTCGCCGGTGTTGGCGTCCTTCTGGTAATAGGCCAGGCCGGTGAGGCTGGTGCGCTCGCCGATGGTCCAGGTGAAGGTCGGCGCGAAGAAGGTGCGCTCGCCGGTCACGTGCTCGGTCTGCGAGCCGCGGTCACGCACCAGCAGGGTGGCGCGCGCGCTCAGGGACTCGCCGATCGGGCCGGTCACCGTTCCGTGCAGCTGCTTGTAATCGTCGCTGCCCACGCGCACGCCCAGTTCGCCGCCGAACACATCGTCGGCGCGGCGGCTGGTGAGGTTGTAGATGCCGCCAGGCGGCGAGCTGCCGTACAGCACCGCCGCCGGGCCCTTGAGCACGTCGACTTCCTGGAAGCCGTACAGCTCGGCGCCGACGTTGAACACCGTGGTGGTGATCGGCGCCTGCAGGCCGTCGAGGTACTGCTTGGGAGTGAAGCCGCGCAGGGTCAGGAAATCGAAGCGCAGGTCGGGCCCGTAGTTTTCGCCGACGATGCCCGAGGTGTAGCGGATCGCCTGCTGTACGTCGGTGAAGCCGAGCAGGTCGATCTGGTCGCGGGTGACCACCGAGATCGACTGCGGCGTCTCGATCAGCGGCGCGCCGGACTTGGTCGCGGTCATGCTGCCCGCGGGAACATAGTTGGGTGCGGTGACGACGATGCGGTCGAGCTCGGTGGCTTCTTCGGCGACGCCGCCCGCGTCCTGCGCGTGCGCGCCGGAGGCGAGCGCGGCGAGGATGGCGACGGCAAGGCCGCGGCGCGAGCGGCGGCAGCTTGAAGCACGATGGGGACGGTGGCGCATGGCGGGTCTCCGGCGGATCGTGGACAGACGGGTGCAGCCCGACTATGTGTGTGTGACGGCCATGCGGTTGCGCCGCGAGGGTCGGATCACGTCGCGGTCAGGCCATTGCGCGCTCAGCGCGCGTCGGGGCGCTGCGGCACGCGCCCCCAGCGGCCATCGGCGGCCCACTGGGCGAAGGCCAGCAGCCGGGCCTCCTGCGCACGCGTGGCGCTGGCGCCGCTGTCGCCGGCATGGCCGGCGGCCATGGCGATACGCACCATGATCGGACGGTGGCCGGTGCCCAGCGCGCGGGCCTTGGCCGCGAACTTGAGCGGCTCGTAGAAAGCCACGCGCTCGTCGGCGACCGCAGCGGTGGCCAGCAGCGCCGGGTAGTCGGCGGGCCGCAATTGCTCATAAGGCGACCAGGCCTGCATGGCCGCATGGTCCTCTGGGATCCGCGGATCGCCCCAGATCGGGATCGCGCCCGCGCCCAGCGGATGCGTGTCGAAATGCTCCATGGTGTTGAGCGGATCGACGAAAGCGACCTCGGCAATCACCCCGCCCCACAGTTCCGGGCGCATGGCGAACACCGCTCCCGCCAGCAGGCCGCCGGCGGACATGCCGCGCACCACGATGCGGCGCGGCGCGGTATAGCCGTCGGCGACCAAGTGCTCGGCGCAGGCGATGAAATCGGTGAACGAGGTCTTCTTGTGCCGCGTCAGCACCGACCGCCACCACTGCGTGCCCTTCTCCGCGCCGCCGCGCACGTGCGCGATCGCGTACACCCAGCCCTGGTCGACCAGGGCGATGCTCGAAGGCTGGAACAGGGCTTCCACCGACGCACCGTAGGATCCGTACGCGTACAGCAGCAGCGGGCTGCCCCCGTCGAGCGCGGCGCCGCGCCGCATCAGCACGGTCACCGGCACCTCGACGCCGTCGGGCGCGCGCGCGGACAGGCGCCTGACCTCGTAGCGCTGCGGGTCGTAGCCGGCCACCGAAGGCGGCGCCTGGCGCGTCACCGCGCCGTCGTCGAGCGCGGCCCTGCAGGCCACCTCCGGCAGGCGCGGCGACTGCAGGCCGAACACCAGCGCCCGCGCATTCCAGTCCTGCTGCGGCGGTACGCGCAATGCGTAGGCCGGTTCGTCGAAGGCAAGCGTCTGTTCGCTGCCGTCCGCGCGCGTCAGCACCAGCCGCGGGCGGGCGTCGCGCCATTCCTCGCGCAGCAGCGCGCCGCGGAAGGGATGCACCGCGGTGATCAGCCGCCCCGCCTCGTGCGCCACCAGCGGCCGCCAGTGCGCCATGCCGGGCGTGGCCGGGTCGGCCTGCATCAGCTTGAAGTCGGTGGCGCCGCCGGCATCGGTGAGGATCAGCAGCTGGCCGTTCCAGTCGTCGACGTCGTAGTTGAGGCCGGGAGCGCGCGGCTCGACCAGGATCGGGACCGACTCGGGTGCGGCCATCGGCACCAGTCGCACCTCCGACTGCGCGCCGTCGTAGCTGCGCAGCACCACGTAGCGTCCGGAGGCGGTGGTGCGCATCAGCAGGAACGGGCCGGGCGCCTCGACGCGATGGATCAGGCGATCCTGCCCATTGGCCAGGTCGCGGCGGTGCAGGCTGTCGGCGCGACCGACCTCGTCGCGCCCCACCCAGTACAGCCAGCGGCCATCGGGCGAGAGGGCGAAGGTGCCGTAGGCGCCGGCCACTTCGGTCACCAGGCGGCCGCTGTCGATCTCGCGCACGCGGATCGTGTACTGGCCGGAGCCGACACGGTCCTCCGCCCAGGCGAACAGGCGGCCATCGCCACTGCGCACCGGCTCGCTCCAGTGCAGGGCGTAGTAGGCGCTGCCCGCGGCCTCGACGTTGGGATCGAGCAGCACCTGCTCGGCACCGCCCGCGACCGGCCGCCGCAGCCAGGCGGCGTACTCCGCACCCGCGGCCTGGCGCTTGAAGTACAGCCAGCCGCCGGCCTCGACCTCGAGTTGCGCGGCGCCCAGCGGCTCGAGCGCGGCGATGCGCGCTGCCAGCGCGTCCTGCAGCGCGGCCGAGGGCGCCAGCATGGCGTCGGCATAGGCGTTCTCGGCCTCGACCGCCGCCTTGATCGGCGCGTCCAGCGAGGCCGGATCGCGCAGCACCGCAAGCCAGTCCTTGGGGCGGAACCAGGCGAACTCGTCGATGCGGCGATGGCCGAAGCGGCCCACTTCGGTGGGGACGCGCGGATGCTGCGGCGGCAGCGGCCAGCCGCCGGTGGCGGCCGACGCGCGCACCGGGGCCAGGCCCAGCGCGGCGAGACCGGTGGCCGCGGCGGCCAGGAAATTTCGGCGGGTACTCATGGACGTGATCTTCCTCGATGCAATGCACGGCAGCCTCGGCGGCGGGCCGCCGACGGATGCCCGGCCGGCCTGGCCTGGCGGAGGCCGCGGCTTTTCCAGACACCGGACCCCGACGGGCCGTCGACAGCGACCGCGCCGACGCGACCGGGAACCCGCGGGATGGTGCTGCATGGCGCCCCTGCCCTGGTCGGGGCAGCCGGGCCGCAGGGCCTCGTCGCGCCGAGGTTTCGAATATGCGCGCGCGCATGAGAACCAGTTGCGTCACGGGGGCCGGATGCCATCGCATTCAGGCCAAGGCCGGCAGCTGTCCAAGCCACCGGGGCCGCGTGAAAGGCCGCCCGGCAACGCGTGTTGGGGCGCGCGCAGGCGCAGGCTGGGCGATGCGTCGGATCACTATATTTTCGGTTGACCTGCTCGTGCGACCACACTATCTTGTGGCCGTCGGTTCCCGCGGCTGACGCGGGATGAAAAGGGAAGCCGGTGACGCCCGTCCATCGTGACGCGCCATTCCGGCACTGCCCCGCAGCGGTAATCGGGAACGAACCCGCCACCAGCACTGGAGCCTGCGCTCCGGGAAGCGGCGGGGGAGGTGGACGCCATGCGTCCGGGCCCGTGAGTCCGAAGACCTGCCGACAGCCGCGCGCATGCACGCCGCGCGGTGCCGGCCGCGGAATCTCCGGGGGGAGATGGCTGGTGGAGCGGATGTCCGGGCGCGGTCGCGTCCCCGGATCTGCGACGCCGCCTGTCCACCCTGCCTCCAACGCCACGCCCGCCTGCGAGGGACAGGCCGGCCGTGCGCCACCTGGAGGACGCATGCCCCATTCGCCCGACACGCTCGACCCGGTCGCGAGCCCCGCCGCCCCGCCCACCGCGGACCGCACCCCCACGCCGGCCGCCCGCGTTGCCGCCTCCGCCGGCGACGAGGACACGATCCCGACCCCGCCCAGCGGCGCCTCCGGCCCGGCTGCCGGGACCCTGGACCACGCCGGCCCCTGGATCACCAAGGAAGCCGGCAACCGTCGCATGCCCTTCGACCGCGCCCGCCTGGAGCGCGCCATCGACCGCGTGCACGCCGAGTTCCCCCAGCTCGACATCGCCGACTACAAGCGCAGCGTGCTCGGCTTCGTCGCGCGCAAGGACGCGGTCAACGCCGACGACCTCACCGACCATCTGATCCGCGAGGCCGAGGCCCGCGTCGACGTGGCCGCGCCGGAGTGGGAGTACTTCGCCGCACGCCTGTACCTGCAGCGCCTGTACAAGCGCGCCAGCCGCAACCGGTTCTACGATGTCGCGCAGAAGTACGGCTCCTACGTCGGCCTGCAGGAGTCGCTGGCCGATCGCAACCTTTACTCCAACGACATCCTGCGCGCCTATTCCAAGGAAGAGCTGCAGGAGGCCGCGCGCATGATCGACCCGGAGCGCGACCGCCTGTTCGCCTACAACGGCCTGTACCTGCTGGCCACGCGCTATCTGGCCACCGACCACGCACGAAACGTCTACGAACTGCCGCAGGAGCGCTGGCTCACCATCGCGCTGTACCTGATGCAGGACGAGCGGCCGCGCGAGCGCCGGATGCAGCTGGTGGGCGAGGCCTACTGGGCGCTGTCGAACCTGTACATGACCGTGGCCACCCCGACCCTGCAGAACGCCGGCAAGGTCGGCGGCCAGCTCTCCAGCTGCTTCATCGACACCGTCGAGGACTCGCTGCAGGGCATCTTCGATTCCAACACCGACATCGCGCGCGTGTCCAAGGGTGGCGGCGGCGTAGGCGCCTACCTGGGCTACGTCCGCAGCGCCGGGTCGGCGATCCGCGGCGTGCCCAACTCCTCCGGAGGCGTGGTGCCCTGGATCAAGCAGCTCAACAACACCGCGGTGTCGGTGGACCAGCTCGGCCAGCGCAAGGGCGCGGTGGCGGTGTACCTGGACATCTGGCACCGCGACATCGAGGCCTTCCTCGACCTGCGCCTCAACAACGGCGACCAGCGCCTGCGCGCGCACGACGTGTTCACCGCGGTCTGCATCCCCGACCTGTTCATGGAGGCGGTGGAGCGCCGCGGCGACTGGTACCTGTTCGATCCGCACGAGGTGAAGCGGCACAAGGGCTGGTACCTGCAGGACTTCTACGACGAGCGGAAAGGCGAAGGCAGCTTCCGCAGCAGGTACGAGGAGGTCGTGGCCGACGAGCGCATCCCGCGCAAGACGGTCAAGGCGATCGACATGTTCAAGCGGATCATGGTCAGCCAGCTGGAGACCGGCAATCCCTTCATGTTCTACCGCGACGAGGTCAACCGGAGGAACCCGAACAAGCACGCCGGCATGGTGTACTCGTCCAACCTGTGCACCGAGATCCTGCAGAACATGAGCCCGACCACGCTCATGCAGGAGATCATCTCCGGCAACCAGATCGTGACCACGAAGCAGGCTGGCGATTTCGTGGTCTGCAACCTGTCCTCGATCAACCTCGGCCGCGCGGTGCTGCCGCCCGAGGGCCAGGGCGACCTGATCACCGACGTGCTCGAACGCCTGATCCCGATCCAGGTGCGGATGCTCGACAACGTGATCGACCTCAACGACCTGCCCGTGCCGCAGGCCACGATCACCAACCGGAAGTATCGAGCGATCGGCCTGGGCACGTTCGGCTGGCACCACCTGCTCGCGCAGAAGGGCATCCACTGGGACGAGCCCGCCGCGGAAGACTTCAGCGACGCACTGTACGAACGGATCAACTACCTCAGCATCCAGGCGAGCATGGAGCTGGCCCGGGAGAAGGGCACCTACCCGACGTTCGCCGGCAGCGACTGGCACAGCGGCGCCTACTTCCGCGACCGCGGCTACAACAGCAGCCAGTGGCTGGAGCTGTCGGCGCAGGTGTCGGTGAACGGGTTGCGCAACGGCTGGCTGCTGGCGGTGGCGCCGAACATGTCGACCGCGCAGATCGCCGGCAGCACCGCGTCGATCGACCCGATCTACTCGGCGTTCTACTACGAGGAGAAGAAGGACTATCGGCGCCCGGTCGCCGCGCCGGGCCTGTCGCTGGAGACCTGGCCGTACTACGAGAAGGGCGCGTACAAGCTCGACCAGTTCGCCTCGGTGCGCCAGAACGCGCGCCGCCAGCGCCATGTCGACCAGGCGATCAGTTTCAACCTGTACGTTCCCTCGACGATCCGGGCTTCGACGCTGCTGGAGCTGCACATGAGCGCGTGGCGGGAAGGCATCAAGACCACGTACTACGTGCGTTCGAACGATATCGATATCGCCGAGTGCGAGTGGTGCGCGAGCTGACAGCGCGCGTTCGCGCTGTCAGCTCCCCACGATTCGCGTTGCGAACCGCGGGCCTCGCTCATCTGCCTACACACCCCCGCGCCTTCGGCGCGCCCCCCTGACTCAGGGGGGCTCTACCCCAGAAAGAAATCGGCCGCTTCGCGCGACCGGAAGGAAAATGCAATGAACGCCATCGCACCGGCAGCGCCTGGCGCCGCCACGCCGCTCGAACGCATCCGTATCCTCGAGCCGCGCCATCCCAACCGTTCGACCGGCATCATCAATGGCCTCACCTCGGGCATCCTCAACTGGAACGACATCCCCTATCCATCGTTCTACCGCGCCTACAAGGAGCTCTCGACCAACTTCTGGATCCCGGACGAGGTCGACATGAAGAGCGACGCGCGCCAGTACGGCGAGCTGTCGGGGCGCGAGAAGAACGCCTTCGACTCGATCATTGGCCTGCTGGCCACGCTCGATTCGCCGCAGACGCGTTTCATCTACAACGTGGCCGAGTACATCACCGACCCGGCCGCGCACGCCAATGCCGCGATCATCGGCCAGCAGGAAGTGATCCACAACGAGAGCTACAGCTATGTGCTGGCCTCGATCACCGACCTGGCCAACCAGAACCGGATCTTCGAGATCGCGCGCACCCATCCGACCATCCTCAGGCGCAACGCGCCGATCATGGCGTCGTACGACGAGTTCATGCGCGAGAAGACGGCCGAGACCCTGCTGCGCTCGCTGATCCAGTCCTCGATCCTGGAGGGCATCAACTTCTATTCCGGCTTCGCCTACTTCTACAACCTGGTGCGGCAGAACCGCATGGCCGGCACCGGCAAGATCATCAGCTTCATCAACCGCGACGAGCTGGCCCACACCAAGTTCATCAGCGAGGTGATCCGCGCCATCGTCGGCGAGAACCCGGAGCTGCAGACCGACGAGCTCACCGATTACGTGCACTCGGCCTTCGCGCATGCCATCGAGCTGGAGACGCAGTGGACCGGCGAAGTGCTCGACGGCATCGACGGCATCGACGTGGACGAGATGATCCGCTACGTGAAGTACCGCGCCAACAAGATGGCCGGCATGCTCGGCATCGCGTCGATCTATCCGGAGACCAGCGAGAACGTGATGCCCTGGATCCGCGCCTACGCCGACAACTTCACCGAAACCAAGACCGACTTCTTCGAGATGCGCAACGCGTCCTACAAGAAGACCAACCTCGACAACGGCTTCGACGATCTGTGAGCGGGAGCCGTCTCATGTGGAGCCAGCCTCATGTGGAAGCGTGCCTCATGTGGGAGCCGGCCTCGTGTGGGAGCGCGCTTGCGCGCGAATTCCCTCCAGAGCGCCTAAGCCTTTCGCGCGCAAGCGCGCTCCCACAAAGCCGCATGCGGGAGGCGGAAGCCGTACCTGGGAGGCGAGCACGATGTGTATCGGGGCGCTGACGCCATGAAGGTGCTCATCGCCTTCGCGTCCCTGAGCGGCAATACGCGCGATGTCGCGCGCATGGTGCGTGCGTGCTGCGAGGTCCGGGGCCACACGGTGACCTGGATCGAGGCCGACATCGCCGGACTGGAGGCCGCGGGCGAGGGTCCGCGCCACGACCTCTACCTGCTCGGCAGCTGGACCGACAACGCCGGACGAACGCCGGCGGAGATGAAACATTTCATCGCCGAACTGGTTACGGCCGTCGGCAAGCCGGGCGCGCGGCTCGCGGTGTTCGGCACCGGCGAGACGCAGTGGGGCGAGGCCTACTACTGCGGCGCGGTGCGCCGTATCGCCCGCTACTTCGACTCGCCCTACCCGACATTGGAGGTCGAGCAGATGCCGCACGGCGAGCGCGACGCGCTGCGCATCCGGCAATGGACCGACCGCCTCCTCACTTCCATCGAGAACGCCCGCCATGCTGACCCTGCACGCGTCGTCGCCTGACGACTACCGCGCCACTCTCGCCGCCCATCCCCGCCTGCTGGTCGACTACCACAAGGACGACTGCCCCGGCTGCAGGATGCTGGACCTGTCGCTGCAGAAGTTCGCCGGCGACGAGGCCGCCGCGGGCCTGGTCCTGCTGAAGGTCAAGCTGGAAACCGTGGGCGAGGCGTTTTTCCGCAGCCTGGGCCTGCGCCAGACGCCCACTCTGTCGCTGTTCCGGGACGGCGCCGAGGTCGCGCGCCTGCCGGGCTTCCAGGCGCCGGGCCAGATCGAGCGCGCCGTGCGCATGTGGCTGCCGCTGGCCGAGGCGGCTGGCGCATGAGCGACGCGGCGCCAGGCGTGCCGGCCACCGAGGCGCGCATGCTCGAGATCGTGTTCCCGGACCATGCCAACCACCTCGGTACGCTGTTCGGTGGCCAGGCGCTGGCCTGGATGGACAAGGCCGCCTTCATCGCCGCCACGCGCTACTCGCGCCGCAACGTGGTGACGGCGCGCTCGGAGCAGGTCGATTTCCGCCTGCCGATCCGCCAGGGCGAGCTGGTGGAGACCATCGCCCGCGTCGCGCAGGTGGGCCGCACCTCGATGCAGGTCGAGGTCGAGGTGATATCCGAGGACCTGCTCAGCGGTACGCGCACGCTGTGCACGCGCGGACGATTCGTGATGATCGCGCTCGACCGCGACGGCAGGCCCTCGCAGGTACCGCCGCTGCCGGCGTGCTGAGCCGGGCGCTCACGCCGCCTTGCCGCAGCCGCGGCGATCCTGCCGGCCCGCCGGATCGCCCGGCCGCCGATCCGGAACGCGCGCGTGGACGAGACCGCCCCCAGCATGACCCACCTCTTCGAGCAGCTTGGCCTGGACGCCTCGCCGGCGGCGATCGCCGGCTTCATCGCGGCGCATCGGCTGGCCGGCGATGTGCACGTGTATGAGGCGCCGTTCTGGAACGCCGGCCAGCGCCAGTTCCTGGCCGAGAGCATCGGCGCCGACGCGAAGTGGGCCATCGTGGTCGACCAGCTCAACGAGGCGCTGCACGAGGACGTGGTCCAGCCCCAGGCCGGGTCCTGACCGCCGCCTTTCGTTGCTGGCGCAACCGAAGCTGCGGGCGCCCTTGTCCCTGTGACATAGTCCCGCGCCCGCCCGCCGCAGCGCGATGCAATGCCCCGCGACCACATCCTCACCCTCTCCTGCCCGGACCGCACCGGCATCGTGCACCGGGTGTCCGGCCTGCTGTTCGAGCACGGCTGCAACATCCTGGATGCGCAGCAGTTCGGCGATGCCGAGTTCGGGCGCTTCTTCCTGCGCGTGCACTTCGACGTGCCGCAGGCCGGCGACATCGACGCGGTGCGCGCGGCCTTCGTGCCGCTGGCCTCGGCCCACGCGATGGACTGGGGCGTGCACGACGCGCGCCGACGCGCGCGCCTGCTGGTGCTGGTGAGCCGCCAGGGGCACTGCCTCAACGACCTGCTGTTCCGCACCCACAGCCGCCAGCTGCGCGCCGACATCGCGGCGGTGGCGTCCAACCACGGCGACTATGCCCAGCTGGCCGGCAGCTACGGCGTGCCGTTCCACCACTTCCCGGTCGATGGCGCCACACGCGAGGCGCAGGAACAGCGGATCCTGGACCTGGTGGAGCGCGAGCGCATCGACCTGGTGGTGCTGGCGCGCTACATGCAGATCCTCTCGCCGCACCTGTGCGCGGCGCTGGCCGGACGCGCGATCAACATCCACCACAGCTTCCTGCCGAGCTTCAAGGGCGCCCAGCCCTACCACCAGGCGCACGCGCGCGGGGTCAAGATCATCGGCGCCACCGCGCACTACGTGACGCCCGACCTCGACGAGGGCCCGATCATCGACCAGGACGTGGCCCACGTGGACCATGCGATGACGCCGGCGGCGCTGATCCGCATCGGCAGCGACATCGAATCGCGCGTGCTGGCGCGCGCGGTGCGCCTGCACGTGGAGCACCGGATCCTGCTCAACGGCCATCGCACGGTGGTGTTCCGCTGAGGTCCCCACGCTGCGCGGCGCGTCAGCAGATCCACAGCATCGCGTTCGCAGCGACGCATATTCCGAGGCACCCGGGGGCCGCAGCACGGTCCGCCGCGTGCTGCACGGCGCCTCCGGGTCCAGACGAAGATCGCGCGGTCCCGCCCGTCCGGAGGGTCCGGCCTTGACCGACGCCCCAACCAGGCGTACCGTCCACGCCGCCAAGGTATGTATCGCTTAATCTCGATAAAGCGATATGTTTAAAAGGGAAGCCGGTAGGACCCCCGGGTCGAAGCCGGCACTGCCCCGCAGCGGTATGTGGAAACGACCTTCGCCATGAAGCACTGGGCCATGCCCGGGAAGCGGCGAACAGTAGGAAGGGCGAGAACCGTCCTGTGTCCACGAGTCCGAAGACCTGCCTGGCCGGAGAACGATCTCCGTCGACCTGGCGCCCGTGGGAGGTGCGGGGAGCCGTGCCCGTCGACCGGGCGCGTGTCTTCGCGCGTGTCTCACGGCTCCGAATCGCCCGAGGGGGCGACCACGAATCGAGGATGACACGCACATGACCACCGTATGCAACCTGGGCTTCCCGCGCATCGGCCTGCGACGGGAGCTGAAGAAGGCTGTCGAAGCCTACTGGCGCGGCGACGCCACCGCCGCACAGCTGCACGACCAGGCCAGGACGCTCCGGCTGAGGCACTGGCAGCTCCAGCACGCCGCTGGCGCGGACGTCGTGCCCTGCAACGATTTCTCGCTGTACGACCACGTGCTCGACACGGCCGTGCTGTTCGACGCCGTCCCGCAGCGTTACAGGTCGCTGCTCGAATCGGACCCCCTGCGCGGCTACTTCGCGATGGCGCGCGGCGACCAGCGCGATGGGCTCGACCTGCCTGCGCTGGAAATGACCAAGTGGTTCGACACGAACTACCACTACCTGGTCCCGGAACTCGAGGCTGGACAGTCGTTCCGGCTGCGCGGCGACAAGCCGGTCGCCGAGTTCATCGAGGCGCGCGACGCAGGCGCGAAGGCACGCCCGGTGCTGCTGGGTCCAGTGAGCTTCCTGCTGCTGTCCAAGTGCGTCGATGGCAGTCGGCCGCTGGAGCTGCTGCCGGCGTTGCTGCCTGTCTACGCGCAACTGCTGGTTGCGCTGCGACGCGCGGGCGCCGAGTGGGTGCAACTGGATGAGCCCTGCCTGGTGCTCGACCTCGACGAAGATGCGGCCCAGGCCTTCCAGCATGCCTACGCTGTGCTCACAAAAGCCGGCGGGCCGAAGCTGCTGCTGGCGACGTATTTCGGGCCGCTCGGACCGCGCCTGCCGCTTGCCGCATCGCTGCCGGTCGATGGCCTGCACGTGGATCTGGTGCGTGCGCCCGAGCAGCTGGACGCGGTGCTGGACGCACTGCGCGTGGAGTGTGTGCTGTCGCTGGGGGTTGTCGACGGGCGTAACATCTGGCGGACCGATCTCGATCGGGCGGTGACGCTTGTCCGCTCGGCCGCGGACAGAATCGGCAACGACCGTCTGCAGGTGGCGCCCTCGTGTTCGCTGCTGCACGTCCCCATCGACGCGAGCCTCGAAACCGGGCTGGCGGGCGAACTGCGCGGCTGGCTCGCCTTCGCCAGGGAGAAGATCGGCGAGCTGCGCGTGATGGCCGACGCCGTGAACGGCCTCGCATCGGCCGGCGCCACGCTGGAGCTCGCGCGCGAGCGTCTCCAGGCCCGCCGCGGCTCGCGCCGTGTCCACCGTCCCGAGGTGGCCGCGCGGGTCGCCGGCGTGTCGCCGGACGAGACCCGCCGCGCGACGCCCTACGCCCAGCGGAGCAGGCTGCAGCAAGACCGCCTGCAGCTGCCGCCATTCCCGACCACAACGATCGGGTCGTTTCCCCAAACCCCTGAGATTCGCAAGGCGCGCGCCGCGTTCAGGGCTGGTCGGCTGGACGGGGCGGCGTACGAGGCCTTCCTCGAAGCGCAGACCGCGCGCTGCGTCGAGGCCCAGGAGCGTCTCGGCATCGACGTGCTGGTGCACGGCGAGTTCGAACGCAACGACATGGTCGAATACTTCGGCGAACAACTGGAAGGATTCGCCTTTACCCGCAATGGCTGGGTGCAGAGCTACGGCTCGCGCTGCGTGAAACCGCCGATCATCTACGGCGACGTGTCGCGTCCCGCGCCGATGACGGTGCGCTGGTCGACGCACGCGCAGTCGCTCACGCGCCGGCCGATGAAGGGCATGCTCACCGGCCCGGTGACGATGCTGCAGTGGTCGTTCGTGCGCGACGACCAGCCGCGCGCCGAGACCTGCCGGCAGATCGCGATCGCCCTGCGGGACGAAGTGGAGGACCTGGAGGCGGCGGGCATCGGCATCATCCAGGTCGACGAACCCGCTCTGCGCGAAGGCCTGCCCCTGCTGCGCCAGGACTGGGGCGAGTACCTCGGCTGGGCGGTGGAATGTTTCCGCATCACCACCGCGTCGGTGGGCGATTGCACGCAGATCCACACCCACATGTGCTATTCCGAGTTCAACGACATCATCGACGCGGTCGCGGCGATGGATGCGGACGTGATCTCGATCGAAACCTCCCGCTCGCGCATGGAACTGCTGGATGCGTTCGTGCGGTTCCGCTATCCCAATGCGATCGGACCGGGCATCTACGACATCCATTCGCCGCGCGTGCCCGACCGCCGGGAAATGAGCGAACTGCTGCGCAAGGCCATGTCGGTCATCCCTGCCGACCAGCTCTGGGTCAATCCGGACTGCGGGCTCAAGACCCGCGGCTGGACCGAAACGATGGCCGCGCTTGAGGCGATGGTCGCGGCGGCCCGGGCGCTGCGCTCGGGCCAGGCCGCAGCGTAGGCGCCACGGCCTCCCGGCCGGATCACTCCTAGGCCAGCGATGCACCCACCGCGTTCAATGCGGCGCGCGTGGGTGCGTCGCCCTCCGGCGTCACCGGTCGGGTGAGCTGCCACAGGAAGCGCACGCGGAACCCGGCCTCGACCGCATCCTGCGCCGACCACAGCACGCAGTAGTCGCGCGCCAGGCCGCACATGTGCAGCTCCTCGATGCCGCGCTCGCGCAGCCAGCCGGCCAGGCCGGTCGGCGGGCGACTGCCGTCCGGGCCGATGTTCTCGCGCAGGGCGCTGTAGGAATCGACCTGGGGGTTGCTGCCCTTGCGCAGGACCAGGTCGAGCGGGCTCCAGTCCACGCGCGGATCCAGCGCCGCGCCCGGCGTGCCCTGCACGCAGTGGTCGGGCCACAGCACCTGGGGATGGCCGTGCAGTTCGACGGTGTCGAACGGCCGGCGGCCGGCATGGCTGGAAGCGAACGAGGCGTGTCCCGGCGGATGCCAGTCCTGGGTGGCGACCACGGTGCGGTAGCGGCGCGAGGCCAGCAGTCCGGCGATGCCCGGCACCACCGCATCGCCCTCGTGGCAGGGCAGGGCGCCGCCGGGCATGAAGTCCGGCTGCAGGTCGATGACGAGCAGGGCGGTGGTGTCGGGATGTTGCGACATCGGTCAGCCCTCGGAGCCCGGCGCGATGCCGGGCTCCGCGTGCGTCAGGCGATCGAAGCCTGGTAGATCGACTCGATCGACGCGTCCAGCGCCTGGTTGTAGGCCGCATCGTCCTGCTGCGCACTCAGGCCTTCGGTCAACGCGCGGCTGAAGCTGGCAATCACACCCGGGTTGCGGGCCAGGCGGGCGTTGGCCTCGTCGCGGCTGTAGCCGCCCGACAGCGCCACCACCTTGAGCACGGCCGGATGGTCGACCAGTTCCTGGAAGTAGCCGTCCACCTCGGGCAGGGTCAGCTTGAGCATCACCGGGGTGGCCGGATCGATCTTGTCCAGGCGCGCGAGCAGGCCCTGCTTGAGCGCGACCTCGATCGCCTGCTTGTCGACCGACTTGATGTCGACTTCCGGTTCGATGATCGGCACCAGGCCGGCGTCGAGCACCTGCTGGCCGAGTTCGAACTGCTGGTCCAGCACCGCGGCGATGCCCTGGGCGTTGTTGGCCTTGATGACCGAACGCTCCTTGGTGCCGAACACGCCCCTGGTCTTGGCCCGCGCCAGCAGGTCGGCCAGGCCCGGGACCGGCTTCATCAGCTGCACGCCGTCGGCCTCGTCGGCCAGGCCCTTGTCGATCTTCAGGAATGGCACCACGCCCTTGTCTTCCCACAGGTAGGCGACCGCGTTCTTGCCGGCGAAATCCTCGTCCATGGTGCGCTCGAACAGGATCGCGCCGAGCACGCGCTCGCCGCTGAAGGCCGGGCTGGTGACGATGCGGGTCCGCATCGCGTGGACCTGGTCGAACATTTCCTGCTCGTTGGAGTACGCCGATTCGTCGACGCCGTAGAGCTTGAGCGCCTTGGGCGTGCTGCCGCCGCTCTGGTCGAGCGCGGCAATGAAGCCCCTGCCGGAGGCGATGCGGTCGCGTTGCTGGGGATTGATGGCCACGGGTGCGGTGTTCCTGTGCGATGGCGGGACATGCGCCGGAGCCGGGCATGATAGCGCCGCCTGCCGGCGGCTGCCGGCGGGGAAACCGTGCCTGCCTCGTCCTGCGCCTCCCGCAGGCCGCGTGGGACACATCCGTCGTGGGAGCGGCTTCAGCCGTGAACAGTGGGGTCCGGAGATACCTCGCCCGGGGATCGCGGCTGAAGCCGCGCCCACAGCGGCGGATGGATGGCGGTCGCGTGGAACGAGGCGACAGACGCGCAACGGCCCCCGCCGGCGGCCATTCACCTGGCGCAGCCGTCCTCTTCGTCGATCGCCGCCAGGATCTCGCCGCCGTGCTGGCCCAGGGTGGGCGCGGCAAAGGGTTCGGGCCCGGGGGTGCGGCCAAAGCGGATCGGCCGCGCCACGCCGCGGTAGCTGCCCAGCAGCGGATGCGGGATCTCGGCGATCATGCCCTCGGCCAGCACCTGCGGATGGTCGAACATGTCCTCGACCTGGCGCGCGGCCGCGCAGGGCACCTCCTCGCCGAAGATCCGCTCCCACTCCAGCGCGCCATGCGCCTGCAGCGCGCGGTGCAGCTGCGGCAGGATCTCGTCGGCATGCGCGGCGCGCTTGCGCACGCTGTCCAGGCGCGGATCGGCCGCCAGCGCCTCCAGTCCGGTCTTTTCGCACAGCGCGCGCCAGAAGCGCGGCGTGTTGGCCGAGATGTAGAGGAAACCATCGCGCGTGGGATGGATGCCGGTCACGCCGCCCGAGCGCATGTCGCGGCTGATGTCGTGGCCCTCGCCCTGCGCCCAGACCATGCGCGCGGACTGCATGGTCAGCGCGCTGCGCAGCAGCGACACGCCCACGTACTGGCCCTGGCCGCTGCGCTCGCGTTCGTACAGCGCCGAGGACACGCCCGCCGCCAGCAGCGCGGCGGCGTAGTAGTCCACCACCGAGCCGTAGATCAGCTCCGGCGGGCCGCCGCGCTTGCCCTGCATCGCGCACATGCCGGTCATGGTCTGCAGCACCTGGTCGTAGCCGGCCTTGTCCTTCATCGGCCCGCTCTCGCCGTAGCCGGTGACCGCGCAGTAGATCAGGCGCGGATGCAGCGCCGACAGCGCCTGGTAGCCGATGCCCAGCCGCTCGGGCACGCCGGGGCGGAAGTTGTGCACCAGCACGTCGGCCTCGCGCAGCAGGCGGTAGAGCACGGCGCGCTCGTCCTCGCGCTTGAGGTCCAGCACCACGCCGCGCTTGCTGCGGTTCACGCCGATGAAGGCGCGGCTCTCGGCCTCCAGGGTGGAGGGATAGTTGCGCAGGTTGTCGCCGCCGGGCGGCTCGACCTTGATCACGCCCGCGCCCTGGTCGGCCAGCAGCGAGCAGGCGTATGGCCCGGCGATGTAGGCGCTCAGGTCGAGGACCCGCACGCCCGACAGCGGACCGGCATCGCCGCTGCGGCTGTGGTGGAAGACAGGACTCAACGGGGCCTCCAACGGGTCGTCCATGTTCGTGGATGCGCAAGTCTTGCCGATGCACCGGCGACGGGACAGCGCAGGCGCCTATCTTCAGCGCACAGGGAATCTTGTTTGAGCGCAGGCACGTTCACAGCGCGCCGCAATCGTCCTCGGCGCGACCGTCGGGCGAGGGCGCCAGGTGCAGCCAGGTCAGGCGCCAGCTGCGGTCGCGGCGGTCGCCGGCGGCGTACCAGGGTTCGAACTCCAGCGGCGCGCGGTCGTCGAAATGCAGGCGCAGGCGGATGGCGTGCGCGCCTTCGGCCGGCGGCAGCTGCTCGATCCGCAGCGCGGCATCGTCCTCGGGCAGGCGCACGGTCTCGCGCGGCTTGTAGCCGTCGACCAGGCCGGTGGCATAGGCCAGCGGACCGCGCGACAGCGCCAGCCAGGCGTTGTGCAGCACCTGCTGGCGCACCGGCGAGCCGTCGGGCGCGCGCGATTCCTGCACGTTGCGGTGCACGCGGCGGTGCACGCGCGGGCGCATCGGCAGGTCCAGCAGCAGCACGTCGCCGGGCGACCATGTGCGCTCGACATCGGCGTATTCGCCAGCCGCAACGGGCGCCGCCGCGTCCGCGCCGACGGCGAGGGTCGCGCCATCGGCCCAGGCGGGCACGCGCAGGCGCAGGCGGAAGCGCGCGGGCGCGTCGGGCTCGACCTCGATGCGCACCGCGCCGTCGAAGGGATAGCCGGTGCGCTGGCGCAGCCGCACGCTGCCGCCGCCGTGCAGCGGCAGCTGCGCTTCGCCCGGCCCGAGCAGGTTGACCACCACGCCGTCATCGTCGTGCGCCCAGGCCACCGCGGGCAGTTCCTCCAGCGCCATCGCCCCGCTGGACTTGCAGCAGCGCCAGTAGTTGGTGTGGATGCGGCGGCCGTTGGCGTAGGAGTAGTAGACCCAGTTTTCCCCGTCGGGCGCTTGCGCGCCGAGCAGGTCGTTGTAGGCGCTGCGCTCGATCTCCTCGGCGTAGCGCGCCTGGCCGGTGATCGCCAGCAGCTCGCGGTTGAGCTGGATCCAGGCGAGCACCGAGCAGGTCTCGATGTAGGCTTCGGGATCGAACACGCCGGCGGGGTTGAACACCTCGCGCGAGCGGTGGCCGATGCCACCGAACGGGCCGCCGCCCAGGCTCAGCTGATGGTCGCGGATCGCCTGCCACTGGCGGTCGACCGCCTCGCGATAGTCGTCGCGGCCGGTGGCGCGGTGCAGGCGCGCCAGCCCCACCAGGTTCCAGCACAGCTGGTAGGCCTTGCCGGTGGCGATCTCGGACGGGTCGGCGCCGCCCAGCGCGCGCTCGAGCAGGGCCAGCCGCGGGTTGGCGTTGGCCTGCGCCAGGATCCGCTCGGCCAGCGCCAGGTAGCGCGGCTCGCCGGTGAGCAGGTAGAGCTCGGCCGCCGGGTCGAGCAGCACCGTGGCCGACATGCCGTGGTGGTTGCCGACGCTGGTGATGTCCAGGCCGTCCCGGCAGAAGCTGCGCCAGCACAGGTCGGCGATGCGGCACGCGGCGGCCAGATGCTGTGGCTGGCCGAAGCAGCGGTGCACCTCCACCAGGCCCAGCAGCAGGTAGCTGTGGGTCCAGATGTCCCAGGTGCGCAGCGCCGGCTCGCCATTCCAGCTTTCCGGCTTCGGCGGCTGCGGCACCATGAAGCGGCGGTGCGGCGCGTAGTTGCCGAGGTAGCCGTCCTCGGCCTGGACCCCGGCCAGATGATCGGCCACCGCCAGCACGCGCGCGCGCAGCTGCGCATCGTCGGCGCGCGCGGCGGCCTTGGCCGCGGCCGCCAGCCACTTGCCGGCGTGCTCGCCGTACCAGTCGCCTTCCTCGTTGTGCTCGCGGTGGGCCGGGTCGAAGATCGCGATCGCCGGGCTGTCCGGCCCGGTGATGAAGTGCGACAGCCGCCCGCGACGGTTGGCGTCCAGCGCCTCGCCCAGCACGCCCTCCAGCCGCACCTGCCCCGGACGCGACAGCCGCTGCGCCTGCGCGCCGCGCTCAGCCACGTGCCGGCTCCGCATCGACCACGCAGCGGAAGCCGATCGTGCCCGAGCGGTCCTTGCACGGCGCCATCAGCAGGTACTTGCCGTGCTGGTCGAGCCGGTAGGCCTGCGGGAAGTACCAGTGCGAGGTCTGCGGCTGGTAGCTGCTGCCGCCGCGCAGGATCGCCGCGCGGGTGTGCGCATCGACGAACTCGTCGGTCCATTGCCAGACGTGGCCGACCAGGTCCTCGACGCCGAACGGGGAGGCGCCCTGCGGGTGCTGCCCGATCTCGTCGGGCGGCAGCAGCCGGCGGCCACGGTTGGCCCGCGGCACATAGGCCTCGTTCCAGTCGTTGCCCCAGGGGTAGAGCCGGCCGTCGCCGCCCTGCGCGGCGTACTGCCACTCCCATTCGCGCGGCAGGCGCTTGCCGGCCCAGGCGGCGTAGGCGCGCGCGTCCTCCAGCGACACCCAGGTCACCGGGCGGTGCTCCCAGCCCGGACGCGGCGCACCGTCGACCCAGTGGCGCAGGAAGTTCGCCGCATCGCGTGGCGCGTAGCCGCTGTCCTGCAGGAAACGCTGGAACTGGGCGTTGGTCACCGGGTGGCGGTCGATGTGGAACGCCGGCAGCTGCATGCGCCGGTGGTGGTGGCGGCGCGGGCCGGGCTCCCAGGGGTACTGCACGTCCACGCCGGCCCAGTTGAAGCCCTCGATCTCGATGCCGTCGACCTTGAACAGGAACTCGCCGGCCGGGATGGCGACCATGCCCTCGGGTGCGTCGGCCTGCGGCGCGGTCGGCGCCACCTCGACCATGGTCTGCGGCAGCGCGCGCCAGGCGCCCGAATGGGCATTGAGCGGCTGCCGGGCCTGCGCGGCGATCGTGGTGAGGAAGCCATCGAGTCCCGGTTCGTCCACACCCGGCGCCAGCGCCAGCACCGCGCCGAACCCGCGCGCCTCCAGCGCCAGCTCGATCCGCGCCTGGCCGTCGATCACCCGCGGCGACAGCGCGCGACCGTGCCAGACGTCGTAGTAGCGCGTGCCCTCGACATGCTCGACGGCGAACTGCTCGCCATCGACGTCGTATTCGTTGCGGTTGGCCATCGTCCACAGCACGCGGCCCTCGCCGGGGAAGCGGCTGACGAACACGTTGCGCTGGGCGGTGAGCTGGTAGGGCGCCCACTCCATGCTCACCACCAGCGCCGGGAACTGGCGGTAGATGGTGGCGATGCGGCGCAGCGCTTCGGCATTGCGCGGGGTGAACTGGTTCCAGATGCCCCAGATGTTTTCCCAGGCGTTGTAGCCGATGCCGTTGAGGAAGCAGTACTGCAGGTCGTGGGTGCGGTCGCGGCCCCAGCGGTTCTCGTAGTTGACCATGTGGCGCGGCTCGAGCCACTTCCACTTCGACACCGGCGGCACCGGACCGTCGGGGGCCTTCTTGCCCCAGCTCTGCACGTTCCAGATCAGCTGCTCCTCGGCGCTGATCGTGGACTCCGGCTGCACCACCACCGGATGGCCGATGCGTTCGCAGGCATCGAAGAACGCGCGCGGCACGCCGTTGAAGGTATCGCCGTTGATGCCGTCGGCGCCCACCGCCTTGACGATCTGCGCCAGGCCTTCCCAGTGCGTGCAGCCCGGGTCGCGGGTGCCGTGGTCCCAGGGCTTGGCCGGCAGGAACACCTTCACGCCGCGGCGATGGAAGGCGTCCACCGCGCGCTTGAGCCCTTCCAGGCCGCCGGGCAGGTCGTGCGCCAGGTCGAACTGGTTGCGGTCGTCGATGCCGATGTTGGGGTAGATGTACCAGATCAGCACCGAATCCAGGCCGCCGAAGCGCGCTTCCAGGTCGTCCAGGTAGCGGTCGACCGTGTACTGGCCGGTGTTCGCGTCGTAGAAGTAGCGGTCCTCCACCATCATCTGCGCGTGCACGAAGTTGCGCTGCGCCCACTGCAGCTCCGGGCGCCGGTAGTTGGCATCGTCGTAGCCGATGCGCACCAGGTGCTCGCGGCGCCAGTCGCGCAGCTCGGCCAGCCAGTCGGCCGAGCTCTCGTTGGCGTCGATCATCCAGTGCCCGATGTCGGCGAACGGCCAGGCCGGCGCCTTGCCCGGCGTGGGCAGGTAGCGGCCGGTGGTGACGTGCGAGAACTTGTACTCGGTGCGCGGCGGCACCGGGCCGTGGTCGGCGCTGCCGGAATCGTGTTCGGGGATGTCGTAGGGAGAGGTCATGGCACCGGTCGATCGTAGGGGAATGCGGGCCGCGCCGCAGGCATCGCGCCCTGGCGGCGCACTGTTGGCTTGGGGACGGCGCGCGTCGCGCCGGCCCCGGCTGCGCTCAACCTCATGCGTCGCCGCGGTGGCCCGGCGCGGCGCGCGGCCGCCGGGCGCCGGCGGTCGCGTCCTGCGTATCGAGCATCGCCAGCACCGCCGTGCGGTCGGGAATGCTCGACTGCGCGCCCGCCGCGGTGCAGGCCAGGGCCGAGGCTGCGCTGGCCTCGCGCAGGGCGTGGGCGAGCGTGTCGCCGCGCGCCAGGGTAGCCACCAGGGCGCCACAGAAGGTGTCGCCGGCGGCGGTGGTGTCGACCACGTCGACGGTGAACGCGCCCTGGCGCAGGATCGACCGCCCTTCGCGCGCGACGCAGCCATCGCCGCCCAGGGTCACGATCGCGCAGGGCACGGGCAGGCGCTGCAGCGCCGCTTCCAGGTCGCTCGTGTCGCCGGCCAGGGCCGCCAGTTCGCCCTCGTTGACCACGAGGATGTCGACGGCGGCCAGCAGCCGCGGCGGCAGCACCCGCGCCGGCGCGGCGTTGAGCACCACGGTGACGCCGGCCGCGCGCGCGCGTTCGGCATAGGCGGTGACGCTGGCCAGCGGCGTTTCCAGCTGCAGCAGCAGGTGGCTGATGCCGTCGAGCGGCGGCAGGTCCTCGCCGGACAGCAGCTCGTTGGCGCCGGGCGCGACCACGATCGAGTTCTCGCCCGAGTCGGCGATGCAGATGAAGGCCACGCCGCTGGCGGCACCGGCCGCGCGCTTCTCGGCCAGGGCCACGCCGGCATCGCGCAGCGAATCGCGCAGGCGCGCGCCCTGCGGATCGTCGCCCAGCGCGACCAGCATCGTGGTCGGCGCATCGCCGGCGCGCGCGCAGGCCACCGCCTGGTTGGCGCCCTTGCCGCCGGGAAAGGTCTGCAGTCCGCCGCCGAGCACGGTTTCGCCGGGCGCCGGCGCGCGCGGCGCGCGCACCACGAAATCGAGATTGGCCGAACCGGCCACCAGCACCCGCTTGCGCGGCATCGTGTTCATTGCGCCAGCACCTGCTGCACGTAATTGTAGAAGGGCAGCGCCACGCGCGGCAGCTCGTGCGCGCCCTCGCCGGGCAGATGCTGCAGCATGAGGATGCCGATGCCGCCTCTCGCCTGATCGAGCACGAAATAGGTCGACGCCGAGCCGGTCCAGCCCGCCTGCCCCGGCGCGCCGCTGCGGCCGATCGCGCGCGGATCGAGCAGCACCGACAGCCCCAGGCCGAAGCCGCGGCCGCGCCCTTCCTCGATCCAGGGATGGGACAGGCCCAACGGCGCCAGCTGGTCGCGCAGCATCTCCGCCACCAGCCTGGCCGGCACCAGTTCGTCTTCGCCATGGCGGCCGCGCGCGAGCAGCATGCGCGCGAAGGCGAGGTAGTCGGCGGCGGTGGAGTACAGCCCGCCGGCCGCGCTGGGATAGGGACGCAGCGCGGTGCCCGGCACGTGGCCCGGCGGTTCGTTCGCGGCCGCCAGGCGGCCATCCGCGCCCATGCGCGAGAGCTCCACCAGCCGGTGGCGCCGGGCCTCGGGCACGCTGAAGCCGGTATCGCGCATGCCCAACGGGTCGAAGAACGTCGCCTGCAGGTAGGCATCGAGCAGCTGTCCGCTCCAGACCTCGACCAGGCGGCCGAGCACGTCGGTGGCCAGCCCGTCGTAGACGAAGGCGGTGCCCGGATCGCGCTCCAGCGGCACCCCGCGCAGGCGTTCGACCAGGTCGGCCAGATCGCGGCTGCGCTCCAGCTGCGCGGCCTCGCGGCGCTGCAGCGCCTCGCCGGCGCCAATCGCGAAGCCCGCGGTATGGGTGAGCAGGTGGCGCACCGTCACCGGGCGGGCCGGTTCGCGCAGCTGCCCGTCATCGAGCACCCGCAGCCCGCCCAGCGCCGGCAGGTGGGTGGCGACCGGATCGTCCAGGCGCGCATGCCCTTCGCCGATCAGGCGCAGCGCCGCGGCCGAGACGATCGGCTTGGTCATGGAGTGGATGCGGTAGATCGCATCGGGAGGCAGCGGCCGCGTGCGCGCGATGTCGGCATGGCCGGCGGCGAGATCGACGAGCACCGCCTCGTCCGTGGCGATCAGCAGGCGCGCGCCGGGATAGCCGGGATCGAGCACGGCCTCGCGCAGCCAGGCATCGGACCCGGCATCGGCCGGGCGATCCGCGGCGGCGGCCAGCAGGCAGGCCGACCAGGCGGCGAAGAGGAACAGGATGCGGAGGGGTTTGGGGGACATGTCGTCAAAGGGCAGGTGCCGCGCCGCTCCTGAAGGGGAGGTCGAAGCGGCGCGGCACCGCCGAGGAAACGGACCGGGCCGCCTCATGGCGGCCCGGCGGCGGCGGGACGGTGCCCGCCGCGCCTGCACGTCAGAACGTGATGGTGTGGCTCAGCGAGAACATGCGGCCGCGGCCTGCCATCCAGTCGTCGTTGCTGCGGCTGGATTCGGAACCGAACAGGATGTACTGCTTGTCCAGCAGGTTCTCGATGCCGACGGTCAGGCGGCCGTAGTCGCCGGTGTCGTAGCCCAGGGTCAGATCGAGCAGGGTGCGGCCCGAGGTCTCCTCGCCGGTGTTGAGGCTGCGCCCGCGGTAGGTGGTCGAGGCCAGCACCAGCTCGGCATTGGGCGCGAAGCCCCACTGCAGGTTCAGGCCGAACTTGTCGGGGCTGATGTCGCTGGCGCCCATGTGCCTGTCCAGCGGGCCGCCGGCGGTCCACCAGGTCCGGCCCAGCGCGCGCGAGTACATCGCGGTGGCGCGCAGCGCGTCGGTGAAGGCGAAGCTGCCGAGCAGTTCCAGGCCGTCGATCTCGACCGGGCCGCGGTTCATCACGAAGTCGCCGGTTTCCGGGTTGGTGCTGAGCGAGACGCCGAACTCGGAGTAGCTGCGGTACAGCGAGGCGCTGGCCGTGGCCCGCGGACCACGGTAGTTGAAGCCGATTTCCTTGTTCTCCACCACGATCGCCTGCAGGTCGAGGATGCCGTCGACCGTATTGCCCGCGGTGTTGATGTTGCGCAGCGGGATGCCGACGTTGGGCAGGCTGAAGCCTTCCGAGTACGAGGCATAGGCCGACCACTCGTTGTTGAAGCGCCAGACCATGCCCAAGTTCGGCAGCGTGGCGCGGTAGTCCAGCGATCCGCCCTCGACGAACACGCGGTTGTTGTACCAGGTGGTGGTGTAGCTATCGACCGACAGCTCGCCACGCTCGCGGCGCACGCCGGCGCTCAGGGTCAGCTGGTCCAGATCGTAGGAGACCTGCAGGTAGGGCGCGGTGCTGGTGTACTCCATCGGCGGCACCCACACGCGCTGGGTCAGCGCCAGGCGCTGGTCGGTGGTGTCGGTGACGTGGTCCACGCCGCCGCGCAGCTCCAGGCCAGCGATGCCGAAGGCGTCGCCGCGTGCGTACGAGGCGCGCGCGCCGCGCTTGGCCGAGTTGACCTCGGACTGGTCGATCAGCGTGCCGATCGGCGCGATGTCCGGATCCTGGCGGTCGCTGCCGTCCTCGGCCGGGTAACGCATGGCCTGGTCGGCGCGGTAGGCGTCCACCAGCAGGCTGCCGCCGAACAGGTCGTCGTGGCGGTACTGCAGCTGCACCTGGTCGAAGTCGTTGAACTCGGTCTTCGCGCCCAGCGGCGTGCCGCGCACGGCGGTGTTGGTCAGGCCGTTGGCGCGGTCGCCGTCGACGCCGGTGTAGTTGCCCTTGCCCACCAGGTGGAACTTGCTGATGGTCGCCTGCAGGCGCTGCATGCCGTCCTCGCCGAAGTTCGTGCCGAACTTCAGGAACAGGTTGCGCGATTCGGAGTCGTTGATCGTGCCCGAACCGCGCATGCCGATCGCGCGGCCGCTGCCGTCGTAGGCCATGCCGCGCTCGACGAACGAGGCCGACATCAGCACGTCGTACTCGTCCTGACCATGGCCCACGGTCATGCCCACCTTCCAGCCGTGGCTGTCGCCCTTGCCTTGCGTGCTCCAGCGGGTGCTGAGCGTGGCCTCGGTGCCGTCGACCGGGCGCTTGGAGATGTAGTTGATGATGCCGCCGGCCGCGCCGATGCCCTCGGCCGCGGAGGGGCCGTTGATCACCTCGATGCGCTCGACAATGCCGAGGTCGGTGAAGCTGCCGGCGCGATTGGTCTCGCGCAGCGGCGAGGTCTGCGGCACGCCGTCGAACAGGCGCAGCGCGATGCGCCCGCGCAGGGTCTCGCCCGAGTTGGTCAGCGCCTGCGAGGATTCCGAATAACCCGGGATCATGCGCGAGAGCACCGCGGTGGCGTCTTCGGTCAGGCTCAGCGAATTGCTGATCTCCTCGCGGGTGATCACGCTCACCGCGCCGGGGATGCGGTCGGCGGCGCGCGGCATGCGCGTGCCGGTGACGATCACGTTGTCCAGCGTCGCCGGCGTGGCGGCGGCCGGCTCGGTGGCCGCGGCATCGGCGGACTCGTCCTGCGCGTGCGCGGGCTGGAGCGTGCTGAGGACGAGCGCCGTCGCGACAGCGAGACTGAGCGGCTTGAGCATGGGTCGGTGGCTCCGATGTGGTTCGGGAAAGGCCGGACGGTCCGGCGACGGAGCGCATGGTAGGTGCGGGTGCACGCGGCACGGAGCGCATAACGCTACGTTCACTCGACAGTTTTTATTGCCTTTGATGTCAGGCAATCTATGTTGCGGCGCAGCAACACTGGGCGGGGCGCCTGCAGGAGCGGCGCCCGGTCCAGGTTGTCGCAACAGGGGAAACGCCGCGCATGAGTTCGTTCCGTCTTCCGTGCATCGCCACCGCGCTCGCGCTGGCGACATCGGGCTGCATGCATCCGCCGGCGTCCGCGCCCGCATCGCATCCGCCGACCACCACCACGGTCGTGCCGGAAGTGGCGCCCGCGCCCGAGACCGCTGCGTGGTGGTACCGCAATGGCGCGCTGCACGCACACCGGCTCGGCGCGGGCACGACCGCCGCGCGCAACGTGATCGTGTTCCTCGGCGACGGCATGAGCCTGACCACGGTCGCCGCCGCGCGCATCCTGGCGGGCCAGCGCGAGGGGCGCAGCGGGGAGGAGCACCAGCTGGCGTGGGAGCATTTTCCCTACACCGCGCTCAGCAAGACCTACAACACCGACCACCAGACGCCGGACTCGGCCGGCACCATGACCGCCATCGCCACCGGGGTGAAAACCCACATGGGCGCGATCGGCGTGGCGGCCGGGCCGGTCGACGACTGCCGCAGCAGCCAGCAGCGGCAGCTGCTGTCCTGGCTGCGGCTGGCATCGAGCGCCGGCATGGCCACCGGCATCGTCACCACTGCACGGCTGAGCCACGCCACCCCGGCGGCCGCGTACGCGCATGCGCCCAGCCGCGAGTGGGAAAGCGATCGCGAGACGCCGGCCGAGGCGCTGGCGGCAGGCTGTCGCGACATCGCGCAGCAGCTGCTCGACTTCGACCCCGGCCGCGGCCCGCGCGTGCTGCTCGGTGGCGGGCTCGGACGTTTCCTGCCCGAATCCGTGGACGGAGCGCCGGCGGGCGGGCGCAGGCGCGACGGCCGCGACCTGACCCGCGAATGGACCGAGCGCAGTTCCGGCGGCGTGGTCGTGCGCACCACCGCGCAGCTGCGCCAGGCCGCCGCCGCGCCGGCGGTGCTGGGGCTGTTCGCGACCGACCACATGCCCTACCACCACGACCGCGACCCGGGCGAGGGCGGCACGCCCGACCTGGCCGAGATGACGCGCATCGCCATCGAGCGGCTGTCGCGCGAGCCGGAGGGATTCGTGCTGCTGGTGGAAAGCGCGCGCATCGACCACGCCCATCACGCCGGCAACGCCTACCGCGCCCTGGACGAGACCATCGCCATGTCGCGCGCGGTGGAGGCCGCCCTGGCGGCGACCTCGGCCCGGGACACGCTGGTCGTGGTCACCGCCGACCACGCGCACACCCTCAGCTTCGCCGGCTATCCCGCGCGTGGCAACCCGATCCTGGGCACGGTGCGCGGCCGCCTGTCGCCCGATGGCCGCCCCGACGGCGAGATGCTCGACAGCCTCCGCCTGCCCTACACCACGCTGTCCTATGCCAACGGCTCCGGCTACGCCGGCAGCAGCGCAAGCCAGCCCGCCGGGCCCAAGCGTTTTCCACACAAGCCCGGTGGCTTTTCGCCCGCGCGGGGGCGTCCCGACCTTGCGGCGGTGGACACCACCGATCCGGACTACCTGCAGGAAGCGCTGGTGCCGATGCACGACGAAACCCACGGCGGCGAGGACGTGGGCGTCTGGGCGCTGGGCCCCGGCAGCGAGGCGTTCCGCGGCACCATCGAGCAGAACGTGCTCTACCACCTGATCGTGCAGGCGGTGCCGCGGCTGCGCCAGCGCCTGTGCGCCGCCGGCACCTGCGACGGCGAGGGCGTGCCGGTGCGACTGCCCGATCCTGCCGACTTCCGCGACTGACGCGGCGCCACGCGCTACAGCGTGGCGCAGACCTTCAGGCACTCCTCGCGCAGCGCCGCCACAGCGCGCGCGCGCACGCTGCTGGCCGACCAGACGATGCCGATGCGCCGCGCCTCGCTCTGCTCGGGCAGGCGCAGCCGCGCCAGGCGCAGGCCCTCGGGCCAGGGCGGCAGCCAGTCCGGGACCAGCGACACGCCCAGGCCGCGGTCGACCATCACCGCGATGGAGTTGAGCGCGTTCAGTTCGAAGCGCTCGCGCGGGACGATGCCCACGCGCCGCAGGTATTCCTCGGCCAGCCGCCCGCCCCACTGGTGGCGGTCGTAGCGGATCAGCGGTTCGTTCGCCAGCACCTCGTGCGGATCGCGGTGCGCGAACTTCTCCGGCACCAGCACCACCAGCGGCTCCTCGCGCAGCAGCTCCCAGCGGCAGGTCTTGGGCAGTTCGAACGGCGCCTGCAGCACCAGCGCCGCGTCCAGTTCGCCGCGCTCGACATCGCCGTACAGCTCGGCCGAATGCCCGGGCTTGATGAACACGTTGATCTGCGGCAGCCGGCTGACCATGCGCGCCAGCACGTCCGGCAGCATGCCCACCAGCACCGTCGGGCAGGCGCCCAGGCGCAGCTCACCGGCGACGGCGCGGTCATTGGCGACGCTGCGCAGGTCGGACACGTCGCGCAGCACCGCGCGCACGCGCTCCAGGATGCGCGCACCCTCCTCGGTGACATTGACCGTGCGCCCGGCGCGCGCGATCAGCGGTACGCCCAGCTCGCGCTCCAGGGTGCGGATCTGCTGCGCCACCGCGGCGGGGGTGATGTTGAGGAAGCGGGCCGCGGCGGCCATCGAGCCGCGGTCGACCACGTTGACGAAGGTGTAGAGAAACTGCGTATCCAACTGCCCTGCCCCGGTCGCGCGCCGGGCAGGCGCGCGCAATGCGGTCGCCATGATGACACCCGCGCCGCCGCACGGGGCGCGCGGGCGCCCGCGGGTTCAGCCCGCGGCCGGCGTGTGGATGGTCAGCCCCTCCAGCGAACGCGTCGGGGGCGGGAAGAACAGGCTGGCGACATAGCCGATCACGATGCACAGCGCGATCGAGATCGCCAGGTAGAAGTAGGGGTGGACCAGGTCCATCGACCAGCACACCAGGGTGATCACGATCGAGCCGGCCACGCCGATCGCCACGCCCGCGGAGTTGGCGCGGCGGGTGAACATGCCGAGGGTGTAGGCACCGGCAAAACCGCCGCCGAGCAGGCCGGCCAGCTCGATCGACACGTCGAACAGCGAATGGATGTCGTAGCGGCTCATCACCAGCGCGATCGCGATGCCGACCAGGCCCACCCCCACGCCCGACCATTCGGCGATGCGCAGCGCGGTCTTCTCGTCCGGGTTGCGCGCGATCTTCTGGTAGAAGTCCACCGACACCAGGGTCGAGACCGAGTTGATGATGCTCGACAGGGTCGACATCGCCGCGGCGAAGATGCCGGCGATGATCAGCCCCGTCACGCCGGCCGGCAGCTCGGCGGCGATGAACAGCGGGAAGGTGGCGTCGATCGGCAGCAGCGGATTGAGCCGCTCCGGGTTGTTGCGGTAGTACATCCACAGCGCGGTGCCGATGCCGTAGAACACGATGCCGCCGGGAATCATCATCGCCGCGAACGCCCAGATCGAGCGCCCGGCGGCCTTGTCGTCCTTCGTCGACAGGGTGCGCTGCATCAGCACCTGGTCCTTGGGGAAGGTCAGCACCACGTCGAACACGACCAGGAAGATGAAGCCCCAGACCGTGGCCTTGGTGAGGTCGAAGCTGAAGTCCAGCAGCCGGGTCTTGTCCTGCGCCGCGGCCGCCTCCATCAGCTGCGGCAGGTCCGCGCCGGACTGCCAGAAGATGAAGCCGACCGCGAACAGCGCGCCGCCGAACATCACGATCACCTGCACCACGTCGGTCCAGATCACCGCCTTGGAGCCGCCGACGGTGGAGTAGATGATGGTGAACACGCCCATCAGCAGGATCGACCAGACCACGTCCACGCCGGTGATGGTGGAGATCGCCAGCGCCGGCAGGAACAGGATCACGCTCATGCGCGCGCCGATCTGCATCACGATGCACAGTGCGCTGGAGAGCATGCGGATCGCCGGGTGGAAGCGCGTTTCCAGGTAGGAGAACACGCTCATCAGGTCCAGCCTGCGCAGCAGCGGCACGATCCACACCGCCACGAACATCAACCCGACCACGGCCATCAGGTTGTTGGTCATGTACTGCCAGTTGGTGTCGAAGGCCTTGGCCGGGATCGCGATGAAGCTGATCGAACTGGTGTTGGTGGCGTACAGGCTGATGCCCGCGGCCCAGAACGGGATGCTGCGGCCGCCGACGAAGAAGTCGGACGTGCTGTCGGCCTGGTCGCGGAAATAGAACCAGAAGCCCATGCCCAGCATCGCCGCCAGGTACAGGGAGATCACCACCCAGTCCAGCGCGCGCAGCAGGTGCCTGCCGGCCTGCAGCTGGCTGGAGGTCAGCGCGCCCGCGGCGCCGCGCCAGAGCACGCCATCGCCATGCACGCGGCCCGAGGCGGCCGCTGGGGTTGCGCCGGGCCAGTCGGCCCAGGCCTCGGTGATCACGTGGAACAGCCGCGGCTGCGCGCCGCCCGGCGACTGCAGGAGGTAGAGCAGGTGCGCCTGGCCGATCGCGCGGACCTGGCCCTGGATCGCCGCGGCGGGCAGCGCGGCCCGTCGCGACCAGCCGGCGTCAGAGGTCCAGCGCCAGAGCGCGCCGTCGTCGTCGGCGAGGTAGAGCGCCGACTTCTGCGCCGCCAGCGACTGCGGAACCGCATCGCCCGGCCAACCGTCGTGCGAGCGCCAGGCGCCCTGTCCCGTCCCGGTCCGGGGCAGGACCCAGAGCCGGGTGCGACCATCGGCGGCCAGGCCGACCAGATACAGGTCGTCGCCAAGCACGGCCGCCTGCGGGGCGCGCAGCGGTTCGGGCGGAGCCGGCACCGGCGTGGCCACCAGGCGATCGCCCAACCAGGCCACGGCATCGATGCGCTGCAGTGCGGCCTCGCCGAGCAGGCGGTAGCTGCGCGGGCCGGCGGTCGCGGTCGCCAGCAGCGCCATGTCGCCGTCGTCGGGCAACTGCACCGTGCGCCAGTCCGCGGCGCCGGGCGCCAGCGCCCAGGCGGCGCCCTCGGCCCGCACCACCAGCTGTCCGCCCAGTGCGGTGAGCGAGCCCGGGTCGGCGCCGGCGGGCAGTCGCGGCAGCGCGTGCTCGCGGGTCAGCACCACGCTCTCGGCCCTGACCGGGAACACGGTGGCCACCAGCACGGCCAGGAGCATCAGCTGCGCCAGCAGCCAGCCGGGCAACGTGTCCGGCCGGGCGCGTCCCGGCAGGCGGTCGGGCCTCACGGCGCGGCAGGCAGCTGGGCGCCGGCCTGCGCCAGCAGGCGTTCGGCGCGGCGCAGGTAGGGCAGATCGACCATCCGGCCATCCACCGCGAACGCGGCGCGCGACTGGGAGCGGGCCTCGGCAGCCGCGGAGACGACCTTGCGCGCCCACGCCAGGGCGGCCGCGTCGGGGGTGAACACGACGTGCGCCCAGGCGATCTGCTGGGGATGGATGCAACTCTTGCCGATGAAACCCAGGCCCTGCGCGATCCGTGCCTCGTGCTCGAACGCGGCCCGGTCCCGGAAATCCGGGTGCGCGCCGTCGCAGGCGAAGACGCCGGCCTCGGCCGCGGCCATGGCTACGCGGAACATGGCCGCATGCACGTTGGCCGGATCGTCGCGGCGGATGCCTTGCGTTTCGAACAGGTCGCCCAGCCCGAGCTGCAGGCCGGCCACGCGCGGATGCGCGGCCGCGATCTCGGCCGCGCACCTCAGGCCGCGCGGGGTTTCGATGTTGAGCAGCAGGCGCGGCGGCGTGCCGCCCGCGCCTTGCCGGTCGAGGCGCTCGAGCGCGGCCACCACCTCGAGCACCTGCGCCGCGGACTCGAGCTTGGGCACGTTGATCAGGTCGGGGCCGGCGGGCACGATCGCCTCCAGATCGGCTTCGAAATGGTGCGTGCCGGGCGCGTTGACCCGCACGATCGCCAGCCTGGCGCCGCGGTCGCGCGCATGGGTGGCGAGGAACGCGGCGATATCGGCGCGCGCGCCGGCCTTGCGCTCCTCGGCGACCGCGTCCTCGAGGTCGAAGGACACGGCGTCGGCCGCGCCGGCCCAGGCCTTGGCGAACAGGTCCGGGCGCCCGCCCGGTACGAACAGCTTGCTGCGCATCACCTCTCCCGCTATCGCGGGCAGTGTGCGCAATCCGGGCCGCCATCAATAGGCGACGCTGCGATGTTCAGAAGATAAGTTTGCTTTCGTCCGGCTTGCCGCGCGTCCCCCGCTGCTGCAAGCTTGCCGCCCGTCGAACCGGCGCTGCGTGCCGGCTGGAACCCGCATGCGCATGGTCCCGTTCGCTGTTTCCATCCCCGGTTGCATGCGCGCCGCTGCGTACACGCGCGGCCGCGGCCAGCCGCGATGAGCCGGTTCATGCCCGCCTGGCTGCAGACCTGGCCGGAGGAGATCATGGCGCTGCTGCAGGTGGTGCTGGTGGTGGTGTGCGCGCTGCTGCTGCGCTGGCTGCTGCTGCGGCTGGTGCGGCGCGTGGCGCGGCGCTACGAGCTGCCGGCCGAGATCGTGATCATCGCGCGGCGCACCATCGGCTTCCTGATCGGATTCGCGGCGCTGCTGCTGGTGCTGCGCGTGCTGGGCGTGTCGGGCGCGGTGCTGTGGGGTGCGTTCACCGGCTTCGCGACCGTGGCGGCGGTGGCGTTCTTCGCGCTGTGGAGCGTGCTGACCAATGTGTTCTGCGCGCTGCTGATCCTGATCACGCGGCCGTTCCGCCTGCTCGACCACATCGAGCTGGTGGAAAGCGGCGACAAGCCCGGCCTGCGCGGGCGGGTGATCGATATGAACCTGGTGTACGTGACGCTGGAGGAAAGCCATCCCGGCGGCGGCGAAAGCGTGTTGCGCGTGCCCAACAGCCTGTTCTTCCAGCGCGCGACGCGGCGCTGGCGCGGCGAGCCGCCGCCGCGGCTCGAGGCGCTGGCCGGCGACGCGGCAGGCGACGACGGCGGCTCGCGGCCGCCCGGCGTCGGCGGTGGGGGCAGTGCGGTGGCGGGCAACTTCCCGTAAGTCGAGGGTGCCGCAGGCGGGAGGCGACTGCTGCCTGATCGTGGCGTCGATCTGCGTGGCGGGGTTCCGGAGCGGCCCCGGTGCAGTGGCAGGGGCAGCGTATTGCGTCCGGGCAGGCGGCGGCCGGGGGCACGTTTCTTCGGTGGGGCCGCAGTGCCCCGGGCCGGGGTGGCGCACCACTCGGGCAGACGTCCGTGTCCGCACTCGCGGCCGCGACACATCCATGTGCCGCTTGCGCCACCCCGGCCCGGGCCACCGCGGCATCGCGACCGGATGGCGTTGCTTCGACGCGATTGGCGATTGGCGATTGGCGATTGGCGATTGGCGATTGGCGAGAGGCGGAAGGCGGAAGGCGGAAGGCGGAAGGCGGAAGGCGGAAGGCGGGAAGTTTCCACCGCAGCGGGCCGGGCATGCTCCAGGCAATGCCGTGGTGACGCCGGCAGTAACGGGTCATCCCGCACCGCGGCGGGTCAGGCACAGGCGGCGGCCCGCCGCGGGCGCCGCACTCGCATACGATGCAGGCTTCCGCTGCCGAGGACTCCGCATGCTTCGTCCCGCCTTCGCCCTGCTCGCGCTTGCGCTCGCCCCCTCGCTGTCCCTGGCGCAGGTCGCCGCGGACATCGATGCCGCCGCCCGCGGCGTACAGCCGAAGGTGGTCGAATGGCGGCGCGACCTGCATCGGCATCCGGAACTCGGCAACCAGGAAACGCGCACCGCGCGCGTGGTGGCCGAACATCTGCGTGCGCTCGGCCTGGAACCACGGACCGGCATCGGCCCGACCGGCGTCGTCGCCGTGCTCAAGGGCGGCAGGCCGGGACCGCGCCTTGCGCTGCGCGCGGACATGGACGCGCTGCCGGTCACCGAGGCGACGGGCCTGCCGTTCGCCTCGACCGTGACAAGCACGTACCGCGGCCAGCCCGTCGGGGTGATGCATGCCTGCGGCCACGACCTGCACGTGGCGATCCTGATGGGCGTGGCCGAGGCCCTGGCCGGCATGCGCGAGCAGCTGGCCGGCGAGGTGATGTTCGTGTTCCAGCCGGCCGAGGAGGGTCCGCCGGTGGCCGGCGAGGTCGCGGGCGCGAAGCGCATGCTCGACGAGGGCATCTTCGAGGACTTCGCGCCCGATGCGGTGATGGGCCTGCACGTGTGGTCGCGGCTGCACGCCGGCCAGATCGGCGTGCGCGCCGGCCCGTTCATGGCCAGCGCCGACGAATGGACGCTGAAGATCCAGGGCCGCCAGACCCACGGCTCGCAGCCCTGGGCCGGCGTGGACCCGATCACGGTGGCGGCGCAGGTGCTGCTGGGCGCGCAGTCGGTCATCGCCCGCCAGGTCGACATCACCGCGCATCCGGTGGTGCTGACCGCCGGCCAGATCCAGGCCGGCACGCGCTTCAACATCATTCCCGACGAGGCGACGATGGTGGGCACGCTGCGGACCTTCGACCCCGGCGTACGCGAAGACGTGATCGCGCGTTTTCGCAGCACAGCCGAGCACTTCGCCGCCGCAAGCGGCGCCAGCGCCACGCTCGAGATCGCGGGCAATGCGCCCTCGACCAGCAACGACCCGGCCCTGCTCGAACGCCTGCGCCCGTCGCTGGTCAAGGCCGCCGGCGCCGGCAACGTGGTCGAGGTCCCGCGCTACACCATCGCCGAGGATTTCTCGCAGTTCGCCAACGTGGTGCCCGGGCTGTACTTCTTCGTCGGCACCACGCCGCAGGGCCAGCCGCTGGAATCGGCGCCGATGAACCACTCGCCGCAGTACGCACCGGACGAATCCGCGCTCGACCTCGGCGTGCGCGCGATGCTGCAGGCCACCGTGGACTTCCTCGGCGGCGGCTAGGCCCCCAGCCACTGCCGCAGCGGGTGCGCCGGATCGGCGAGCAGCCGCAGCGCCAGGGCGATCGACACCACCACCAGCAGCGGCCGGATCACGCGCGCCCCCTGGCGCATGGCGAAATGCGAACCCAGGCGCGCGCCGATCCATTGCCCCACGCCCATCACCAGCCCCACCTTCCAGATCACCGCCCCGGCCGCCAGGAACACCGCCAGCGCACCGACGTTGGAGCCGAAGTTGAGGAACTTGGTGTGGGCGGTGGCCTTGAGGATGCCGAAGCCGGCCAGGGTCACGAACCCCAGCATCAAGAACGAGCCGGTGCCGGGCCCGAACACGCCGTCGTAGAAGCCGATCGCCGGCACGAACAGCAGGCCGAACAGCAGCGGGCTGACGCGACGATGGCGCTCCAGTTCGCCGACACCGCGCTTGAGCCCGAAGTACAGCGCGATCGCGATCAGCAGCAGCGGCAGCACCATGCGCAGCCAGTCGGTGGGCAGCACCGTCGCCAGCACGGCGCCGCCGGCTGCACCGATCGCGGCGGTCAGCACCATCGGCCATTGCCCTCGCAGGTCGACGTGGCCGCCGCGCGCATAGCTCCAGCTGGCCGCGCCCGAGCCGAACACCGCCTGCAGCTTGTTGGTGCCCAGCACCTGCAGCGGCGGGAGCCCGGCCAGCAGCATCGCCGGAATGGTGACCATGCCGCCGCCGCCCGCGATCGCGTCGATGAAACCGGCCAGCAGGGCGGCGACGAACAGCCAGGCCAGCGCGTGCGCTGCGATCTCGTACATCGAAAGTGGCCCGGGCGCAGCGCAAGTCGAGGAGAGCCGGCGATTCTACGCGGCCAGGCCGGTCCGATCCGGTAGCATCCTCCGCATTCCCGCCCGGAGAAGACGCGATGCGACAGTCCCGCCCCGTGCCGAGCCTGCTTGCGCTCATGCTCGCCGCCTGCCTGTCGCTGCCGGCCTCCGCGCAGGAGGGGCAGCGCGCGGAGGTGGCCGAGGCCGCGCGCGCGCTGCAGGCGCAGGTCGTGGAGTGGCGCCGCGACATCCACCAGCATCCGGAGCTCGGCAACCGCGAAACCCGCACCGCCGCGCTGGTCGCCGACCACCTGCGCGCGCTGGGCCTGGAGCCGCAGACCGGCATCGCCACCACCGGCGTGACCGCGGTGCTCAAGGGCGGCAGGCCCGGCCCGCGCATCGCGTTGCGCGCCGACATGGACGCGCTGCCGGTCACCGAGCGCACCGGCCTGCCTTTCGCCTCCACCGCCACCGCCACCTACCGCGGCGAGACCACCGGCGTGATGCACGCCTGCGGCCACGACGCGCACACCGCGATCCTGATGGGCGTGGCGCAGGCGCTGGTGTCGATGCGCGAGCAGCTCGCCGGCGAGGTGCTCTTCATCTTCCAGCCGGCCGAGGAAGGCCCGCCCGATGGCGAGGAGGGCGGCGCCGAGGAAATGCTGGCGCAGGGCCTGTTCGACAGGTTCAAGCCCGAGGCGGTGTTCGGCCTGCACGTGTTCTCGACCATCAACGCCGGCCAGATCGGCGTGCGCGGCGGCCCGCTGATGGCCGCCTCCGACCGCTTCAACATCGTGGTCCAGGGCCGCCAGACCCACGGCTCGCGGCCCTGGGGCGGGATCGACCCGATCGTGGCCGCGGCCGACGTGGTCGGCAGCGCGCAGAGCATCGTCAGCCGCCGCCAGAACATCTCGAAGCAGCCGGTGGTGGTGAGTTTCGGCTCGGTGCGCGGCGGCATCCGCTACAACATCATTCCCGACAGCGTGGAGCTGGTGGGCACGATCCGCACCTTCGACGAGGACATGCGCCAGCAGGTCTTCGCCGACCTGGCCAACGTGGCCGAGAAGGTGGCCCAGGCCCACGGCGCCACCGCGGTGGCCCAGGTGCCCGACAGCAAGGGCAACCCGGTGACGGTCAACGACGCCGGACTCACCACGCGCATGCGGCCGAGCCTGGAGAAGGTGGTGGGCGCGGGCAACGTGATCGACCCGGGCCTGACCATGGGCGCGGAGGACTTCTCGTTCTACGCGCGCGAGGTGCCGGCCATGTTCTTCTTCGTCGGCGCCACGCCGCAGGGCCAGGACCCGTTCAAGGCGCCCAGCAACCATTCGCCCGAGTTCTTCCTCGACGAATCGGCGCTGGACGTGGGCTTGCGCGCGCTGCTGCAGGTCAGCCTCGACTACCTGGATCCGGCCGGCTGAGCGGCCGGGCCCGGCGGCATGCGCGGCGATAGAATGCACGCATGTCCCGACCCGAAGATTCGCTGCTCGGCCGCGAGGTCGCGTATCCGCGCCAGTACGACCCGGCGCTGCTGTTCCCGATCCCACGCGCAGCGGGCCGCCAGGGCCTGCCGCTGGCGGGCGCGCTGCCGTTTGTCGGCCACGACCGCTGGCACGCCTACGAGCTGTCGTGGCTGGATGCGCGCGGCAAGCCGGTCGTCGCCACCGCCACCCTGACGGTGCCGGCCTCGACGCCCAACCTGGTCGAGTCCAAGTCGCTCAAGCTCTATCTCAATTCGCTCAATGGCGCGCGCTTCGATGCGGCGGAGGCCGCGCGCGCCACCATCGCGACGGATGTTTCGCGCGCCGCGGGCGGCCCGGTCGAGGTGGCCGTGGGCCTGCCGCCGCTCTCGGACGCCGCTGATGCGGTCGCCATCGACGACCTGGACGTGGCCATCGACCGCTATGGCCCGCCCGATCCCACCCTGCTGGACACCGCCGGGGACGACATCGCCGAGGAGACCCTGCGCAGCGCCCTGCTCAAGTCCAACTGCCCGGTCACCGGCCAGCCCGACTGGGCCACGCTGGACATCGCCTACCGGGGCCCGCGCATCGACCGCGCCAGCCTGCTGCGATATCTCGTCTCGTTCCGCGAGCACGCCGGCTTCCACGAGCAGTGCGTGGAGCAGATCTTCGTCGACCTGCTGGCACGCTGCCGTCCGCAGGCGCTGTCGGTGGAGGCGCGCTATACCCGCCGCGGCGGCCTGGACATCAATCCCTGGCGCGGCACCCCCGGCAGCGCCCCGCCGCCCGCACGCCGCGACCTGCGCCAATAGGCCCGTCCGCGGCCGTCGGCCGCGATGCGGTCTTAACGTCCTGCGTGCCACCGTCCTGCCGCACACCACCGGCCAGGAGCTTTTGTCATGAGCAACGACAGGAAGCCCGATTTTTCCAACGTCCAGAGCGGGGCCAACACCCGCCCCGCCGAAGGCGGCAGCCCCACGCTGGCGGGCGCGAAGCCCGACTTTTCCAACGTCTCCAGCGGTGCCGACACCGTGCCCACCGCCCAGGGCGGGCCGGGCAGCATCGGCGCGCGCAGCTACACCGTCGAGAAGGGCGACACGCTGTCGGCGATCGCGCAGCGGGTCTACGGCAAGGCCAGCCACTGGCAGCGCATCTTCGAGGCCAACCGCGACACCCTCGACAACCCCGACCGCATCTTCCCTGGACAGGTGATCACCCTGCCTGAGATCGAGCAGGACGGCGAAGGCAAGGGTCCGCCACCCTCCGCCGCCTGAGCGCCCTCCCGAAGCCCCTGATCAAGAGGACACCGACATGAACCGCACGCGTCTCACCCAGGCCCTGCTCGTCGCCCTCGTCGGCGCCACCGCCCTCGCCGGCTGCCGCCGCGACGAGCCCGCCCCCGCCGCCACGCCCACCACGCCGGCCGACACCACCCCCGCCGCCACCCCGCCGCCGGCAATGCCCGCGCCTGCGCCCGCACCGGCCAGCACCGCAACGGTCACCCTCGGCAACGCCATCGACGCCAACAACACGATCGCCACGCCGCTGACCTCGTTCTCGGCGGGCGACACCATCCATGCCTCGGTCGCCACCGACGGTGCCAGCGCCAGCCGCCTCACCGCCAGGTGGACGCACCTGGACAGCAACCAGACGGTCGCCGAAGAAACCAAGGACATCGCCGCGGGCGCCCAGACCACCGATTTCCACATCAGCAAGCCGGACGGCTGGCCGACGGGCCGCTATCGCGTCGAGATCTCGCAGGACGGCAACGTGATCAACAGCAGCGAGTTCGACGTCAAGTAACTGTCCATTCGAGGCGTTTGGACCGGGAAGCGCGGCGCGAGCCGCGCTTCTTTCCGTTCCGGGGGTCGCGGTGCTGTGTGGGCGGGCAGCCTTTTCCGCAGGTTGCACCGCTTTGCCTGGGGAACATCCGAACCACTTCGCGTTGCTGGCCGACAGCGTGCGCCGTATTTGCGTTTAGGCCGTGGCCCGCCGAGGCGTCTCCCGCAGGCTGGGTCTCGCCGCTGCCGGTGGGCCTGCGCAGCGAAATCAAGGAGGAGGCATGCGCGACGCGCATGCCGGGGGACATTCGCGGAGCAGGCCCGCCGGCAGCGGCGGGACCCAGCCGTCGCGATGAGCCGGCTCCTACAGGCTCCCTCACCCATCGCCGCACACGCGTTTTTCGCGACGACGCTGACAGCGACATGCATACGGCCCCGTTTTGCCCTGCGCCGGCCGAAAGCGCGACAATGGCGCGTTGACCGATCCCGCCATTCGAGCCGAGAACCGCGCATGTCCGATACGCCGAAGATCCTCTACACCCTCACCGACGAAGCGCCGTTCCTGGCCACCGCCTCGCTGCTGCCGATCGTGCAGGCCTTCGCCGGCGCCGCGGGCATCGCGGTGGAGACGCGCGACATCTCGCTGTCGGGGCGGATCCTGGCGCAGTTCCCCGAGCTGCTGTCGCCGGCGCAGCGCGTGAGCGATGATCTGGCCGAACTCGGCGAGCTGGCCAAGACGCCGGACGCCAACATCATCAAGCTGCCCAACATCAGCGCCTCGGTGCCGCAGCTCAAGGCCGCCATCAAGGAACTGCAGGCGCAGGGCTATCCGCTGCCCGAGTATCCCGACGAACCGCAGGACGCCGCGCAGCAGGACATCCGCGCGCGCTACGGCAAGGCCATGGGCAGCGCGGTCAACCCGGTGCTGCGCGAAGGCAACTCGGACCGCCGCGCGCCGCTGTCGGTCAAGAACTACGCGCGCAAGCACCCGCACCGGATGGGCAAGTGGTCGGCCGATTCGAAGTCGCACGTGGCGCACATGGACGAGGGCGATTTCTACGGCAGCGAACAGTCGGCGACGATGGCCGCGGACGACACCCTGACGATCGCCTTCCACGGCAGCGACGGACGCAACCAGGTGCTCAAGGACGGCCTGAAGGTGAAGGCCGGCGAGATCGTCGATGCCGCGCGCATGTCGCGCAAGGCGCTGTCGGCGTTCATCGCGCGCCAGATCGAGGACGCGAAGGCGCAGGGCGTGCTGTTCTCGCTGCACCTGAAGGCGACCATGATGAAGGTCTCCGACCCGGTGATGTTCGGCGTGGTGGTCGAGGAGTTCTACCGCCCCGTGCTCGAGAAGCACGCCGCGGCGCTGGCCGCCGCCGGCTTCAATCCCGACAACGGCATCGGCGACCTGTACGCGCGCGCCGGCGAGTTCGAAGGCGGCGACGCCATCATCGCCGAGCTCGAAGCGCTGTACGCGCAGCGCCCGGCGCTGGCGATGGTGAACTCCGACAAGGGCATCACCAACCTGCACGTGCCCAGCGACGTGATCGTCGACGCCTCGATGCCGGCGATGATCCGCGACTCCGGCGGCATGTGGAACGCCGAAGGCAAGCTGCAGGACGCCAAGGCGGTGATCCCCGACCGCTGCTACGCCGGCATCTACCAGGCGGTGATCGCCGACTGCAAGGCCAACGGCGCCTTCGACCCGGCCACCATGGGCAGCGTGCCCAACGTCGGCCTGATGGCGCAGAAGGCCGAGGAGTACGGCAGTCACGACAAGACCTTCCGCGCGCCCGGCGACGGCGTGATCCGCGTGACCAATGGCGCGGGCGAGACGCTGTTCGAGCACGCGGTCGAGGCCGGCGACATCTGGCGCGCCTGCCAGACCAAGGACGCGCCGATCCGCGACTGGGTGAAGCTGGCGGTGGACCGCGCCGCGATCAGCCGTACGCCGGCGGTGTTCTGGCTCGACCGCGCACGTGCGCACGACGCCCAGGTGATCGCCAAGGTCGAGGCGTATCTGAAGGAGCACAGCACCGGCGCACTCGACATCCGCATCCTGGCGCCGGTCGAGGCGATGAAGTTCTCGCTCGAACGGATCCGCCGGGGCGAGGACACCATCTCGGTCACCGGCAACGTGCTGCGCGACTACCTCACCGACCTGTTCCCGATCATGGAGCTGGGCACCAGCGCCAAGATGCTGTCGATCGTGCCGCTGATGGCCGGCGGCGGCCTGTTCGAGACCGGCGCCGGCGGCAGCGCGCCCAAGCACGTGCAGCAGTTCCTGGAAGAGAACTACCTGCGCTGGGATTCGCTGGGCGAGTTCCTGGCGCTGGCCGCATCGCTCGAGCACATCAGCCATCGCTGGCTGAACTCGGCCGCGCCGGCACTGGCGCGGGCGCTGGACGAGGCCAACGGACGCTTCCTGGACACCAACAAGTCGCCGGGCCGCAAGCTGGGCACGATCGACAACCGCGGCAGCCACTTCTACCTGGCGATGTACTGGGCGCAGGCCCTGGCCGCGCAGGACGAGGACGCCGCGCTGAAGGCGAAGTTCGCGCCGCTGGCCCAGGCGCTGGCCGCGCAGGAAGAGGCGATCGTCGCCGAGCTCAACGGCGTGCAGGGCCGCGCCGTCGACATCGGCGGCTATTACCGTCCGGACATGGACAAGGTCTCGGCGGCGATGCGGCCCAGCGAGACTTTCAACGCCGCGCTGGCCGCGCTCGCCGGCTGATCGCCCGCCACGCCCCGGCCCCGCAGACGGGACGGGGCCGCGGCAGCACGGGTCCGTCCGGGCCATTCCGCCTCTCAGCGGAACGCGGCGAGCAGCGCCGCCCACAGCTCCACCCCACCACGGACGCCGCGCGCCTGGGCCAGCCGCGCGGCGTCCTGGCGCGTGCCTGCCGCAGGCGGGGGGCGCTGCGCCTGGACGGGCGGCGCCGCCGCGCCGGAGGCGTCGGCCAGCATGCGCGCGGTCGCCGGGTCCTGGACGTGGCCCTGGTTGAACAACAGTCCGCCGTAGATGTTCATGCCATCGCTCCTCGTTGAGTGAAGCGAACGGTAGGCGCATGATCAGCGCCGAAAAAGCGATCCTTCCGCAAGCCAGCCTTGAACAGGATTCAAGATGTCCCGACCTCCGCTGCATGCGCTGCAGGGCTTCGTGGCGGCCGCCCGCCACGGCAACCTGACCCGCGCCGCCGAGTCGCTGCACCTCACCGTCAGCGCCTTGAGCCACCAGATGCGCGCGCTGGAGGAGCGGCTGGGCTACGCCCTGCTGGTCCGCGGCGCGCGCGGAGTGACCCCGACCGCCGACGGCCAGCGCCTGCTCGAGCGCATCGCCCCGCACCTGGACGCGATCGCAGAGGCCCTGCATCCCTATGCCGCGCGGCGCGGGCAGGTGCTGACCATCAGCCTGCTGCCGTCGATGGCCTCGGCCTGGCTGCTGCCGCGGCTGGGCAGCTTCCTGGCCGCCCATCCGGCGATCGAGATCAACCTGCAGTCGCAGACCGCGGTGGTGGATTTCGAACGCTCGCCCGAGGTCGACGCGGCGCTGCGGGTCGGGCGCGGACAGTGGCCCGGAACGGTGGCCGAGCACCTGTTCGACGATGAACTGGCGCCGATGGCCAGCCCGGATCTGGTCGCGCGCATGGGCGGCGTCGACGCGCGCCCGCTGTCGGAGTGGCCGCTGCTGGGCGACAGCGACGGGCAATGGAACCGCTGGTTCGCGCAGACCGGCGAACCGGCCCCGGCGCGCTACGTGGCCATGCTCGACGATACCGAGGCGCACCACCGCGCCGCCGCGGCCGGAGTGGGCGTCGCGCTCGGGCGGATGACGCGGGCGCGCCTGCTGCTGGAAGCAGGCCAGCTGGTGCTGCTGTCGCCCCGCAGGCTGCGCACCGCCAACGGCCACTGGCTGGTGTACCCGGAGCGTTCCCGCCAGCACCCCGGGTTCGCGCTGTTCCGCGACTGGCTGCTGGAACAGGCGACCGGCTATGCACGGGCGGCCGGATCGGCGGCGGGATGATCCGGGCGGTGGATGTGGCAGGCTTCGCCCACCTGTCGTCACCGGAGATCCCGATGCGCCGTCCTTCCGCTTCCCCGTTCCGTGCTTCCCTGCTGGTCCTTGCGCTGGCCAGCGCGGCTGTTGCCGCGCCCGCCGTGGCGGCGGACACGCCGCCCGCCGCCATCGCACCCGCGGCCGATGCCGCGCTGCAGGCGGTGCTGGCGGGCGACTGGCGCAGCGAGGCCAACCGCGCGCGCGACCCCTACCGCCACCCCGCCGAAACCCTGGCCTTCTTCGGCCTGAAGCCCGGCCAGACCGTGGTCGAAATCACTCCCGGCGGCGGCTGGTATGCCGAGATCCTGTCGCCCTATCTGCGCGGCCAGGGCCAGTACATCGCCGCGATCGTCGACCCGGCCGCGGTCGCCGAAGGCCGCGGCCGCGACTACCAGCAGCGCAGCAAGGACGCGCTGGAGAAGCGGTTCGCCGATGCGCCGGCCCAGTTCGGGGAAGCGAAGATCGTCGGCTACGATCCGGCCGCGCCGAAGTTCGGCGACGCGGGTTCCGCCGATCTCGTGCTGACCTTCCGCAACGTGCACAACTGGCGCGGGAACGGCCAGGCCGAAGGCATGTTCAAGGGCTTCTTCGACGTGCTCAAGCCCGGCGGCGTGCTGGGCGTGGTCGAGCATCGCGCCAAGGGCGAGGTGCCGGCCGACGACCGCAGCGGCTATGTCGGCGAGGCGCAGGTGATCGCAATGGCCGAGGCCGCCGGCTTCGTACTCGACGGCAAGAGCGAGGTCAACGCCAATCCCAAGGACACCAAGGACCATCCCAACGGCGTGTGGACCCTGCCCCCCGGCAACAACCACGACGACGCCGATGCGGACAAATACCGCGCGATCGGCGAGAGCGACCGCATGACCCTGCGCTTCGTGAAGCCCGCCGGCGAATAACCGTCCGCCTCGGCGACACCGGCACCGCGCGCGCGGGCGGCAAGGCTCCGCAGCCCGTTTCCGTGCCCGCCGTCCGTCACCTGCGTCGGCGTCCGGACGTCGACGCACGCACATCGCACGGCCCGGTCCGCCCCTGCCGCGTCGGCCACCGGGCCCTGCGCCGGCGACGACGCGCCGGAACCACCGCCGCGGCCGACGCTCGTCATGCGGCCGCGGCCTGTCGCACGCATGCGGACGGCCGCATGCGACGCGCTTCGCAGCCCCGCGCGCGCCGGTTCCCGTCGCTCCGGTAGGCTATCGCGCCGCCCGGCCGCGATGCTGCGTGCCTCGACGCCGGCTACCCGCCTCTTCCACAGGATCCCCATGCGCAAGACCTTCCTCGCCCTGACCCTCGCCGCCGCCGCGCTGCCTGCCCTTTCCGCCGAACCGCTGACGGTCGGCACCACGGTGCAGGGCCAGTTGCTGGCCAGCGACCGGCCCAGCGACCGCGGTGGCCGCAGCCACGACTACAGCCTGCGGCTGAGCGAAGGCCAGCTGGTGGCGGTCACGCTGAAGTCGTCCGACTTCGACCCCGTGGTCATCGTGTTCAAGCCCGATGGCGACCTGCTGGGCGAGAACGACGACCGCGACGACGGCAGCACCAATTCGCTGCTCGTGGTCACCGCGCCCGAGACCGGTGTCTACACGGTGCGGGTCAACTCCCTGCCGATGGGCGAAGGCCATGTCGGCGCCTACAGCCTGCGCGCCAGCGTCATCAGCGACGACTGACGGCCGCGCATGGCGCTGATCGCGCTCAACAAGCCCTTCGGCGTGCTGTGCCAGTTCACCGACCGCAGCCAGCCGCCGCGGCGCACGCTGGCGGAGTTCGGACTGCCGGCGGAGGTCTATCCCGCCGGCCGCCTCGACCACGACAGCGAAGGCCTGCTGCTGCTCACCGACGACGGCGCGCTCGCCCATCGCATCACCGATCCGCGCCACAAGCAGGCCAAGACCTACCTGGTGCAGGTGGAAGGCGCGCCGTCGGACGCGCAGCTGGCGCGGCTGCGCGCCGGCGTCGCGCTCAATGACGGTCCCACGCTGCCGGCGGACGCGGCGCTGGTCGAGCCGCCGGCGCTGTGGCCGCGCGACCCGCCGGTGCGCTACCGCCGCAGCGTGCCCGATGCCTGGCTGCGATTGACGATCCGCGAAGGCCGCAACCGTCAGGTGCGGCGCATGACCGCCGCGGTCAGCCTGCCGACGCTGCGCCTGGTGCGCGTGGCGATCGGCGCCTGGTCGCTCGGCGACCTCGCGCCCGGACAGTGGCGCGAACTCGACGCCCGGCCGGCATCGCGTGGAACAAGCTGAACGCGGGTCCAATTCCGGCCGCGCTGCCGGTCTGGTAACGTGTCCGGCCCGGATCGCCACGACGGCTTTTCCGGCCTCGACAGGGACCTCTGCGCGCAGATGCCGACAGGCAAGATCATCGCTGGACGGGTGCTGGTCGTCGACGATCAGCCGTCGAACCTGCGCATCATCAGCGCACTCCTGTCGCGCCAGGGCTATACGGTGCATACCGCCGAAAGCGGCGAGGAAGCCCTGGAAACGCTGCAGCGGCAAAGCGCCGACCTGCTGCTGCTGGACATGATGATGCCGGGCATGGACGGCTTCGAGCTGCTCGAGGAGGTGCGCCGGCGGCCGGAATGGTCGTCGCTGCCGGTGGTCTTCCTTACGGCCGCCCACGACCGCGACCTGTTGCTGCGCGCCTTCGATTCGGGCGCCGTGGACTACGTCACCAAGCCCTTCATGCCCGAGGAGCTGCTGGCGCGGGTGCAGGCCCACATCGGGCTCAAGCTCACCCGCGACCGCCTCGAGCGGGTGGCGCGCGAGCGCCAGGAACTGGTCAACCTGGTCGCGCACGACCTGAAGAACCCTTTGAGCAGCATCTTCTTCGCCAGCGATCTGCTGATCACCGGCCAGACCCGCGAAGACCGCATCCCGCGCTACCTGCAGATGATCCGGGACAGCGCGGAGGACGCGCTCGGCTATATCCGCCGCTACCTGGAGACCCAGGCCTCGGCGCGCTCGCGCGCCAATGGCGAGTCGGCGCGCGCCTGCCTGTCGGAGCTGGCGGGCTGGATCGAGCGGCGCTACGCGATGCAGCTGGAAGAGCGCGGCTCACGCCTGCGCATCGGCGAGCTGCCCGAGCAGACCACGGTGGCCATCGACGCCCTGGTCGTGCGCCAGGTCTGCGAAAACCTGATCAGCAACGCCATCAAGTACGCCCCGGGCAGCGACATCGACCTGGTGGTGCGGCCCAGCGCACCGGGCTACTGGCAGCTGCGGGTGGAAGATCGCGGCCCAGGCATTCCGCCGGGCAAGCAGTCGGAACTGTTCACCCCGTTCTTCCGGATCAGCACCGGCGATGCCGCGACCGACGGGGTGTCGACCGGGCTGGGGCTGTCGCTGGCCCGGCAGATCGTGGCCGCCTCCGGCGGCGAGCTGCGCTACGAAGACCGCGAGGGCGGTGGCGCGAGCTTCGTGCTGGAGCTGCGCGCGGCCTGATCACTGCGGCGGTGGTTCTCCACCGCCGGCGCAGCGTCCGCGCGGGCCTGGCGCAGCGCGGCGGTCGCAGCCGCCGCGCCGCCCGCTGGAATCATTCGTCCGAAGACGTGTTGCTGGTGTTGCGGACCGTCCGCGACGCGGTACCCCGCTGCGGATCGATCCGCCGCGCCTGCCCGTCGATGCTCTGGCCGGCCGCCTGCTTCTTGCGGTAGCGGTGCACCGCGTACCAGGCCGCGCCGGCGCCGACCACCGTGGCCACCAGCCACGCCGGATGACGGCGGACGAAATGTCCGGCCACGCGCGTGCCGGTCTTGGCCATGCCGAGCGCCGCGCCGGTCTGCAGCAGGGTGCCGGCACGGGTGGGCATGCCGTCGCGGATGCTGTCGCCCACGTGGCCAACGAGGTCCATCACCTTGTCGGAAATCGAGTCGAGTCTGCTCATGGATCGGGTCCTGGGGTCGATACAGGGAAAGTCTGCAGCAGCAGGCGTGGCTGCGGTGTGATCTGCGCGAAGGCCTCCACGGCGCCGCCGCACGCGAGATATTGCACCGGCGCCAGGGGGAAGCGGCGGGTGAGCGCGCCTCAGGTGCCGCGCGGCTTGGCGCGATGGGTGGCGGTGGCGTTCCACGGGTCTTCCGGCCAGAGATGCTTGGGATAGCGCCCCTTCATCTCCTTGCGCACCTCCGGCCAGGTCCGTTCCCAGAATCCGCGCAGGTCGCTGGTGACCTGCAGCGGCCGGCCGGCCGGCGAGAGCAGGTGCAGGGTCAGCGGCACGCGGCCGTCGACGATGGCCGGGGTTTCGCCCAGGCCGAACAGTTCCTGCAGTTTCACCGCGAGCACCGGCGGCTGCGGCTCGCCGTCGTGCGCCAATGCGTAGTCGATGCCGCGCTCCATGCCGGAGGGCACTCGGATGCGCGCCGGCGCCAGCCGATCGAGCTGCTGGCGCTGGTTCCAGTCGAGCCGCGCGCGCAGGCCCTCGGCCAGGGTCTCGGCACCGAGCGCGTCGAGCCGGCTGGCCCCGGCGAACAGCGGCCGCAGCCAGGCATCGCGGCTCGCCATCAGGGCCTCGTCGGACAGGTCGGGCAGGGCCAGCGCGGGCATCCACGCGCGCAGGCACTGCACACGCGCGCGCCATTGGCGCAGTCCCTCGCTCCAGGGCAGCACGTCCAGACCGAGTTCGGCGACCGCATCGGTCAGGGCCTGCGCGGCCTGGACGGGATCGACGCGACCGGCGGGTCGCACGTCGAGCACGATGCCGTCGAACCGGCGCACGCGCTCGGCCACCAGCGCGCGGCGCGTCGCATCCCAGCGCACTTCGTCGCGTTCGACGAAGCGCTCGGCAAAGGCGGCGCGCAGCGCGGCTTCGTCCACGGGCGCGCCGCGCAGCAGCAGCGAGTCGCGGTGCTCGAACCGCAGCTCGGTGGCCACCAGCCAAGGCTCGCCGCACAGGCTGCTGTCGTCGGCCAGACGGGCCATGCGTCCGTTGCTGAGCGGGTAGCGCAGGCGGTCGCGCGGATGCGCGCGCCCGATCCGGTCGGGGAAGGCGCGTGCGAGCAGGGCGCCCAGCAGGTGCGGCGGGGCCCCGGAGGGCGGCGCGGTCTCCCGCCCGAGCCGACGGCGCCACTGGCGCGCGGCCTGATCGATCGCGGCCAGCGTGGCGCGGTGCGCATCGGCCAGCGTCCGGCCGTTGCGATAGGCCGCGAGCGCCAGCCAGCGTTCGCGCCAGCCATCGCTGCGCGTGCGCAGCGGGTCGCGGGCCTCCAGCAGCGCCGCCAGGTCGCAGGCCAGCGCGCGTTCCGGGCCGTCGGCCGCGGCCAGCAGCATCGACGCCAGGCGCGGATGGGTGCCCAGCGCCAGCATGCGCCGGCCGTGGGGGGTGATGGCGCCGCTGCCATCGAGCGCGCCAAGCCGCTGCAGCAACTCGCGCGCCGCGGCCATCGGGCCGGGCGGCGGCGGGTCGACGAAACGTAGCGCCTCGCTGCCCCAGGCGGCGAGCTCCAGCGCCAGCGGTGCCAGCTCGCTGTGCATGATCTCGGCGCGGCGCTGCGGCTCCAGCCGCTGCGACTGCGGCCACAGCCGATACGCCCAGCCTTCGGCCACGCGACCGGCGCGACCGGCGCGCTGCTCGGCCGAGGCCTGCGAGACCGCGACCACCTCCAGCCGCGAGAAGCCGCTGTTGGGGTCGTAGCGCGGCTCGCGCGCCAGGCCGCTGTCGATCACCGCGCGCACGCCGGGCAGGGTGACGCTGGATTCGGCGACATTGGTCGCCAGCACCACGCGGCGGCGCCCACCGGCTGCCGGCTGCAGCACGCGCGCCTGCTGCTCGACGGGAAGATCGCCGTGCAGTTCCAGCACCTCCGGCGGCGCAATGGAGGCATCGCAGACTTGGTCCAGCGCCGACAGGGCCGCCGCCACCCGCGCGATCTCGCGCCGGCCCGGCAGGAACACCAGCACGTCGCCCGGATGCTGGGCCAGCGCATGTTCCACCGCACGCCGGGCCTGCGCTTCCAGCGCCTCGTCGCGGCGGCCGGGAAAATGATCCACCCGCACCGGGAAACTGCGCCCTGCGCTCGACAGCCGCGGCGCGTCGAGGAAGGCGGCCAGGCGCGCACCGTCGAGCGTCGCCGACATCACCAGCAGGCGCAGGTCCTCGCGCAGGCCGGCCTGCACGTCCAGCGCCAGCGCCAGGCCGAGGTCGCCGGCCAGGTGGCGTTCGTGGAATTCGTCGAAGAGCAGCGCCGCGACGCCCTCGAACATCGGGTCGTCCTGCAGCATCCGGGTCAGGATGCCTTCGGTCACCACCTCGATCCGGGTGCGCGCGGAGACCCGGCTCTCGAACCGGATGCGATAGCCGACCGTACCGCCGACCTCTTCGCCCAGCTGCCGCGCCATGAACATCGCGGCGCTGCGCGCGGCCACGCGGCGAGGCTCGAGCATCACGATCTTCCGGCCCGCCAGCCAGGGCGCATCCAGCAGCGCCAGCGGCACCTGGGTGGTCTTGCCCGCGCCGGGGGGCGCTTCCAGCACCAGGCGCGGATGCGCGGCGAGGCTGCGCTGGATCTCCGGCAGCAACGGCGTGATCGGGAACGTCATCGCGCCATTGTAGGAGCCGCCGCCGTCGCGACGTCGCGTGCTCGGTGCAGCCGCAGCCGCCGCGCCCGGCCTCCTACAATAGGCGCATGGACCTGATCGACATCGGACTCAACCTCAGCCACGACAGCTTCGACCGCGATCGCGATGCGGTCTGGCAGCGTGCGCGCGACGCCGGCGTACGCCGCGCCGTCCTGACCGGCGCCAGCCGCGAACACTCGCCGAAGGCGCTCGAGCTGGCGCGTACGCGCCCGGGCGATTGGTTCGCCACCGCCGGCGTGCATCCGCACCACGCCATCGAGTACACCGCCGAATGCGATGCGGAGCTGCGCGCGCTGCACGCGCATGCGGAGGTGGTGGCGGTAGGCGAATGCGGGCTGGACTACTTCCGCGATTTTTCCCCGCGACCGGCGCAGCGCAAGGCCTTCGAGCAGCAGCTGCAGATCGCGGTGGACACCGGCAAGCCGCTGTTCCTGCACCAGCGCGACGCGCATGCGGACTTCATGGCGATCATGCGTCAGTTCGAGGGCAGGCTCGCGCCCGCCGTGGTGCACTGCTTCACCGGCACGCGCGACGAGCTGTTCGATTACCTCGACCAGGACTGGCACATCGGCATCACCGGCTGGCTCTGCGACGAGCGCCGCGGGCAGCACCTGCGCGAGATCGTGAAGAACATCCCGGCCCAGCGACTGATGGTGGAGACCGACGCGCCCTACCTGCTGCCGCGCACCCTCAGGCCCATGCCCAAGGACCGCCGCAACGAACCGGCCTTCCTGCCGCACATCGTCGAGGAGCTGGCGCGCGACCGCGGCGAGGATGCCGAGGTGACCGCCGCCCATGCGACGGCCACGACGCAGCTGTTCTTCCGCCTGCCCGGCTGAGCCTGCCCGAACCGGGGCGGGCCAACCCCGCCCGCCGGGGCCTCAGCGCCGGACCAGTTCGACCCGGCGGTTGCGCGCGCGCCCCTCATCGGTGGCGTTGTCGCCCACCGGCCGGGTGTCGCCGAAGCCGGCCGCGGACAGCCGCGTGGCGTCTATGCCCTGCTCCGCCAGCGCCGCCACCACCGCCTGCGCGCGTTCCTGCGACAGCTCGCGGTTGCGCGCCGCGATGCCGGTGTTGTCGGTATGGCCTTCCACCGCCAGCCGCAGCGCCGGATCCTGCTGCAGCAACGCATGCACCTGCTCGATCTGCGGCCGTGAATCGGGCAGGATCTCGGCGCTGTCCACGGCGAAGTTCACCGAGATCGCGACGCGTCCGTCGGCATCGAGCTTCTGTTTCAGCGCATCGGCCGGCAGCAGCGCCGAGGTCTGCACGAAACCTTCGCGCTCCACGACCACCCAGCCTGCGCTCATGTACTCCAGGCGCGCATGCACCCACACCTGGCGACCGTCGGGCCGGTCGACGCGGTACACCCGCGACTCGTAGTCGTGCCAGCCGAAGCCCGTGCCGTCGCTGTAGGGCCCCTTGAGGTCGGTGCCATAGCGCTCCGAGGCCTCGCGCGGTATGCGCCCTTCGAACACCAGCACGCCGCCGGCCTCGTCCATCATCGCCTCGAGGTTGCGCCGCACCTCGTGCATCGACCGATTGCGCTCGCGCGTGGCGACCTGGCCGGCCCAGGTGCGGCCTTCGACCTCCTCGAAGCCGGTGCCGGTCCAGAACGGGTACATGTCGAAATCGCGCTGCCTGGGCCGGTTGCCCTGGTCGTAGCCTTCCGGCGCGGCGAGATAGGGAAACTCGTCGCCCCAGCGCGCGGTGGGCTGGAACGGCTTTTCCTCCACGATGGCTAATCCGGCTTCGTTGGAGGTGGTGGCCAGCTGCACCCAGACGTTGCGGTCCGCCTGGCGGATGACGTGCACGCTGGTCTGCGCATCCTGGTCGAGGTTCACCGCATCGATGAAGCCGCCGCCGATCTCGTCTTCCAGCTGGCCGTAGTACATGTCTCGCCGCAGCGGCCCTTCGAACACGGTCTGCGCGCCCGCTTCGGCCAGCACCGCTTCGAGGTTGCGGCGCAGCTCGCGGGCGGAGAATTCCTTGTCGGGCCCCTGGTCGCGGTCGACGGTGATCTTCGCGTTCCAGCTCGCGCCCTCGACCCAGTGCAGGCCGTCGCCGATGCGGAACGGGAAGCGCGCATGGCGGCGCTCATAGGGCCGGTTCTGCGGCCCGTAGCCTGCCGGCAACGAGAAGAACGGAAGCTCGCCCAGCGCGGCGCTGCTGGGCGGCACGCGCTCGATGTCGAATGCGAGCAGCGGCACCGGATTGCCGTCGCGATCGAGCACGTGCCCGCTGGACGCGGCGGGATCGGCCGGCGTCGCGTCGGCCGGTGGCGCGGCGTCGGGCGCCGCCTTCGTCGCGTCCCCTTCGATGGCCGCGGCCGTTGCCGCATCCGGCTGCGCTACCGCGCTGTCCTGCGGCGCATCGCCGCACGCCACCATCGCCAACGCCATCGTCATCGCACACGCGACCAGTGTGTCCCTGCGCATCCGCACTCCGTTTCGACGCAAAGCGCGGAGGTTACACGACGGCCGCGGCCCTTCGCAGCACCGGCGCGCGCATCGACGCTCCCGCGCGCGGCGGATACAGGTCACGGGAAACAGCTCAGCTGGCGCCGCGCTGCCGTTCGTAGGCCTGCAGATGCACCCAGGCCGCCCGCAGGCAGGGTGCTTCGATACCGGCCGACTGTGCGCGGCGCAGCATGTCGCCGACGATATGCCCGGCCTCCACGCGCGCACCGGCCTCCAGGTCGCGCAGCATCGACGCCTTCACGTCGGAGCCGCTATCGACCAGGCTGGCGCGCGCGATGGCACGCGCCTGCTCCGGCACCGGCTGGCCTTCCGCCGCGGCGACGGCCAGGCACTCGTCGTGCAGGGCCGCCATGAATCCCGCACCGCCCTCGGCGGCGACGATGTCGCCGATACTGGCGCGCATCAGGCAGGTGCCCGCCGCCAGCGCGGCGAGGAAACTGAACTTGATCCACTGTTCCTGCGCGATCCGGGGGCTGGCCCGATGGTCGATGCCCGCTCGTGCGCACAGCCCGGCGAACGCCTCCACGCGAACGCTGGAGCCGCCGTCGCGCTCGCCGAAGGTGATCGAGGCCGGACGCCCCAGATGCAGGATCGTGCCATCGCCGGCGAGCGTTGCGCTGATGAAGCACAGGCCGCCCAGCACCCGGTCGCGACCGAAGCGCGCGTCCAGTGCCGCGTAGTGCAGCAGGCCGTTGAGGATCGGCAGCAGTGTGGTGCGCTCGCCCATCGCCGGGGCCACTGCGTCGATGGCCTCGTCCAGGCCATAGGCCTTGCACGAGAGCACCACCAGATCGAACGGTGCCTGCGCGAGCTCTGCCGGCAGCGTATCGGCGATGAGCGTACGCACCGCCACCTGCGCATCACCCAGCGGGCTGCGGATGCGCAGCCCATCGCGCTGCAGCTGCGCCGCGCGCGCCGGGCGCACCAGGAAGCTGACGTCGGCGCCCGACTGCGCAAGGCGGCCGCCGAAGTAGCCGCCGGTCCCGCCGGCGCCGAGCACCAGCACGCGCATCAGTTGCGCAGCCCCACGCCGCGCTTGAGCAGCCACAGCGACAGCCCGCCCAGCGTGGCGATGAAGAACAGCATCAGCGCGTAGGCGATCCACAGCGGCACGTCGCTGGTGCCCAGCAGGCCGTAGCGGAAGGCGTTGACCATGTAGAAGATCGGGTTGGCGTGCGTGGCCGCCTGCGCCCAGGCAGGCAGCAGGGTGATCGAATAGAACACGCCGCCCAGGTAGGTGAGCGGGGTCAGGATGAAGGTCGGCACGATCGCCACGTCGTCGAATTTCTTCGCGTAGATCGCGTTGACGAAGCCGGCCAGCGAGAAGATCGTCGCGCCCAGCAGCACGGTGGATAGCGTCACCAGCGGATGCGGGATGCGTACCTCGGTGAACAGCATGGCGATGGCCAGCACGATCACGCCCACCATCAGGCCGCGCATCACCGCCCCGGCGACGTAGCCGCCGAGGATCACCCAGCTCGGCATCGGGCTGACCAGCAGCTCCTCGACATGGCGGCCGAACTTGGCGCCGAAGAAGCTCGAGGAAATGTTGCCGTAGCTGTTCTGGATCACGCTCATCATCACCAGGCCCGGGACGATGAACTCCATGTAGCTGTAGCCGCCCATGTCGCCGATGCGGCTGCCGATCAGCTGCCCGAAGATCAGGAAGTACAGCACCATGGTGATCGCAGGCGGCACCAGGGTCTGGCTCCAGATCCGCAGGATGCGCATGATCTCGCGGCGCGTGACCGTGCCGAGCGCGATCCAGTGCAGGCGCGTGCCCTCGACCGGCGGCTGCGCGGCGGTGCCTTCGTGGATCCGGCTCATGCCGCCTGCTCCTGGGCGCGCGCGCCGCTGCCGGTCATCCGCACGAACAGCTCCTCCAGCCGGTTGGACTTGGTGCGCATCGAGCGCACGCGGATACCCGCCGCATCGAAGCCGGCGAACACGCGGTTGAGATCCATCGCCCGCGGCATGTCGAGGTCCAGGGTGTGGTCGTCGAGCGCGACGAGGGTGGCACCCTCGATCGCCGGCAGCGCGGCGGGCAACGTGCCCTCGACGTCGAACAGGAAGCCCTCGACATCGAGCTTGGCCAGCAGCGCGCGCATCGGCCCCTGCTCGACGATGGCGCCACGGTCGATGATGGCCAGGTTGCGGCACAGCGACTCGGCTTCCTCGAGGTAATGCGTGGTCAGGATGATGGTGGTGCCGGCGGTATTGATCTCGCGCAGCACGCGCCACATGTCGCGGCGGATCTCGATGTCCACGCCCGCGGTAGGCTCGTCGAGGATCAGCAGGCGCGGCCGCGTCATCATCGCCCGTGCGATCATCAGCCGGCGCTTCATGCCGCCCGACAGCGTGCGGCTCATCATCCGCGCCTTGTCCCAGAGGAACGCTCTACGGAGCTCCTGCTCGGCGCGCGCCATCGCCTCGGCGCGCGGCACGCCGTAGAACCCGGCGTAGTTGACCAGGATGTCGAGCGGCTTCTCGAACATGTTGAAGTTGATTTCCTGCGGCACCAGGCCGATCTGGCGCATGGCCGCGCCGCGCTGCGCGGCCAGATCGATGCCGAACACCGAGACTTCGCCGCCGGTCTTGTTCACCAGCGAGGAGACGATGCCGATCAGGGTGCTCTTGCCGGCGCCGTTGGGACCCAGCAGGGCGTAGAAATCGCCCGGGGCCACGTCCAGGGACACGCTCTTGAGCGCCTGCACGCCATTGTCGTAGGTCTTGCGGAGGTCGCGGATCCGCAGCGCGGGTGCGCCCGGGACCGCAGTGGAGTCTGGGATCATCACCTGGGCCTTGGCCGCGTGTTTCGCGGCAAGCCGCTAGTATAGGCGGCCCATCGGCCCACTCCCGGGTCGCACCGTCCCATTCCCGCCTTGGCCATCGTCCAGTTCCCGCTCAGGCTCACCGGTAGGCGCATGCTCGCGCCCTCGGTTGCGCACCTCACTTTCCGCCGCGACGACGGTCAGCCGCTGGACTACATCCCGGGCCAGTTCATCCAGGTGCATTTCCAGTACGCCGACGGCACGCCGACCAAGCGCTCGTACTCGCTGGCGACGATCCACGACCTCGCGCTGGGGCCGGGCGATGCGGTGGAGATCGCCGTCAGCTACGTGCCTGGCGGCGCGGCGACGGCGCTGTTCGAGAACCTCGCAGAGGGCGGCAAAGTGCAGGCCAGCGGCCCCTTCGGCCGTTTCTGCCTGATGCCCAATGACGCCAACCGCCGTTACCTGCTGATCGGAACCGGCACCGGCGTAACGCCCTACCGCGCGATGCTGCCGCTGCTGGAGCGGGCTATGGCGGAGCGTGGTGTGGAAGTGGTGCTGCTGTTTGGCGCGCGCACCCCCGCCGAGCTGCTGTACGGCGACGAGTTTCGCGCCTTCGCCGCGCGCCACCCGGGGTTCCGCTTCGTGCCCTGCTTTTCGCGCGAGTTGCCGGAGGCGGACTCGCCGCAGGCGCACGACGATGTGCGGCACGGCTACGTGCAGCAGTTCCTGGCCGAATTCGCGCCCGATCCCGACGGCGACATCGCCTACCTGTGCGGGAACCCGAACATGGTCGACACCTGTTTCGAGAGCCTGAAGGACGCCGGCCTGCCGGTGCCGCGGATCCGCCGCGAGAAGTACGTCAGCAGCAAGTAGGCGCAGGCCCGGCCGCGATGCGTCGGCCGGCTTCGCGGACCAGCGGTCGCCGGGGATGCCTCCATCGCGAGCGCGTCCTTCCGCCGCAGGTGGCGTGGCGGTTCCGCCGACGCCACGGTGATGTCAAGCTTGCTTGACACAGCCGGCGAGCGGCGGCATGCTGGTGTCAAGCTTCCTTGACAATGGCGCCGCGATGTTCCCGCCCCCGGCCCTTCCGCTGCTTCCTGCCCGGCCGCTCGCATGCGCGTGAGCGGTCGTGCCTTCACCCTCGGGCTGGCGCTGCTGCTGGGCGCACCCGGCGTGGCCGGCCTGGTCGCCCCCGGCCTGCTGCCGGGAGTGGACCGCGGCGCGGCCATCGTCCTGTGCGTCGGAGCGTTGCTGACCGGCGCGATGTGCCTGACCAATCGCGATCCGATGGGCATCGACGTTGCGTCGCCGCCGGTCGCCCGCCGCTACCTGCTCGAGGGCGGCATGGCGATGCTGGCCTACGTGCTGGCGCTGGCGGGTTCGCTCTGGCTGCTCAAGCGGGTCGATCCGATGCCGCTGCGGGCGGCGGTCGCGCTGCTGCCGCTGCTGCCGATCCTGGCCGCCCTGCTGGCGATGGCGCGCTACCTGCGCTCGCTCGACGAACTGCAGCAGCGCATCGAGCTCGTCTCCCTCGCCGTCGCCTCGGGGTTCGTCTCGCTGCTGTACATGGCCGGCGGCCTGCTGCAGTCGGCGCGACTGATCGAGATCGCGGCCCGCGACGCGATGATCTGGGTCTTCCCGCTGATCTGCGCCGTCTACGGCGTGGGTCGCGGCGTCGTCGCCCGGCGTTACGAATGAGTGCGCGATGAAGAACCGCGTCCGCGAACTGCGCGAGGCGCACGGCTGGTCACAAGCGCAGCTCGGCGAGCGTCTCGAAGTGTCGAGACAGACCGTCAACTCGATCGAGACCGGCAAGTACGACCCGAGCCTGCCCTTGGCCTTCCGGATCGCCGCCGTGTTCGACACCACCCTTGAAACGATCTTCTTCCCGGAGACTTCCGCATGAAGCGCCTGCTCTACCTGGTCCCCCTCGCCGGCAGCCTGATGCTGGCCTCCTGCGACGGCGGCAGCGGCCGCGCGGCCGGACCCCGCGCCGACGCGCAGGGCCGCCTGCACTACGGCCAACTCGTCTTCGAGCCCTGCTCGCTGCGCGGCCCCGGCGGCGACGCGGTCGAGGCCCAGTGCGGCACGCTCGACGCGCCCGAGAACCACGACGCGCCCGACGGCCGCCACATCGAGCTGGCGATCGCGCTGGTGCCGGCCAAGGGCATGGCCGAAGCCGACCCGATCTTCATGATCGCAGGCGGCCCGGGCCAGTCGGCGCTGGAGAGTTACCCGGTCGTCGCCGACGCGTTCTCCGACGTGCGCCGCAACCGCCATGTGGTGCTGCTGGATGCGCGTGGCACCGGCGGTTCGACCCCGCTGCACTGCCCGGACTTCAGCGAGGACGAGATGCTGGCCGATCCGGGCAACGACAGCATCGAGGCGGTGGTGCGCCTGACCGAGGCCTGCCGCGACACGCTGCAGCAAGACAGCGACCTGCGCTACTACACCACTGGCGATCACGTGCGCGATCTGGAACTGGTGCGCGGCAAGCTCGGCGTGGAGCGCATCAACCTGGTCGGGATCTCGTACGGCACGCGCGTGGCGCAGCATTATGCGGCCGCCCATCCGCAGCACACCCGCGCGGTGGTGCTGGACTCGGTGGTGCCCAACTCGCTGGTGCTGGGCCTCGACCACGCACGCAACCTGGAGGATGCGCTGGACGCGCAGTTCCAGCGTTGCCGCGCCAGCGAGGCCTGCCTGACCAACCTCGGCGATCCGCGCGAGCAGTTGGGCCTGGTGCGCGAGCGGCTGCAGGCAGGCGACATCCCGGCGGTGCGCTACCGCGACCCGGTCTCCGGCGAATGGCGCGAGGAGGTGCCACGCTACGGGCACCTGGTCAGCCTGCTGCGCATGTACGCCTACCAGCCGTCGATGGCGGCGACCTTGCCGCTGGTGCTGCACGAGGCGTCGCAGCAGCGTTACGAAAGCCTGCTCGCGCAGTCGCGCATGCTGACCGGCCAGCTGGGCGACGCGATGGCGGTGGGCATGGGTCTGTCGGTGAGCTGCAGCGAGGACGCTGCCGATTTCGGCGAAGGCAACGGCCAGGACGACGGCACCGTGCTCGGCCCGATCCTCGTCGATACGCTGCGTGCGCAGTGCGCGGTATGGCCCAAGGGCACGCGCAGCGAGCGCTTCCGCGAGCCACTGTCAGGCGACATGGCCGTGCTCGCGATCAGCGGCGAGCACGATCCGGTCACCCCGCCGCGCTATGGCGACGAGGTCGTGGATGGACTGGCCAACGGCCGCCATCTGGTGCTGCCCGGCCAGGGGCACAGCGTGCTCGGCACCGGCTGCATGCCCAAGCTGTTCGCGCAGTTCATCGAGACCGCGGACGCCGCGGCGCTCGATGCCAAGTGCCTCGACCGCCTGAGCGCGCAGCCGCCGTTCGCAGGCAACTACGGCTGGGAGCCTTGAAGGCCGGAAATCGGGATTGGGGATTGGGGATTTGGAACGGCCCGATCCTCGTCCTCGCTCCCGTCTGCTCCCGCCTTCCATCCGAATCCCCAATCCCAAATCTCGGTCCTCCCATGATCCGCATCGACAACCTGCATAAATCGTTCAAGAGCAAGACCGGCACCGTGCACGCGGTGAAGGGCGTCGGCTTCGAGGCGCGCGACGGCGAGATCACCGGCCTGCTCGGTCCCAATGGCGCCGGCAAGACCACCACCCTGCGCATGCTCTACACCCTGATGTCGCCCGACCAGGGCCGCATCGAGGTCGACGGCATCGACGTGGCGAAAGACCCGACCGCCGTGCGCCAGCGCCTGGGCGTGCTGCCCGATGCGCGTGGCATCTACAAGCGCCTGACCGCGCGCGAGAACATCGCCTACTTCGGCCGCCTGCACGGGCTGGACGAGGCGACCATCCGCGAGCGCACCGCGGCCATGGCCCGGACCCTGGTGATGGAGGACGTCCTCGACCGGCGCACCGAGGGCTTCAGCCAGGGACAGCGCACCAAGACCGCGATCGCGCGCGCGCTGGTGCACCAGCCACGCAACGTGATCCTCGACGAACCCACCAACGGCCTGGACGTGATGACCACGCGCGGGCTGCGCAGCTTCCTGCGCGGACTGCGCGACGAAGGCCGCTGCGTGATTTTTTCCAGCCACATCATGCAGGAGGTCGCCGCGCTGTGCGATCGCATCGTGGTGATCGCGCACGGCGAAGTACGCGCCATCGGCTCGCCGGAGGAACTGCGCGCGCAGACCGGCCTGCCCGACCTGGAGGATGTTTTCGTCCGGCTGGCCGGCCTTGAGGGAGAAGCCGCATGAGCATGAGCGCGATCTGGACCGTCGCGAAGAAGGAACTGCTGGACCTGTTCCGCGACCGCAAGACCATGGCGCTGGGCCTGTTCATGGGGCCGATCCTGATTCCGGCGCTGATCCTGGGCATGGGTGCGCTGGCCGAGAAGCGGGTGCGCACCCAACTCGAGTCGACCCTGCAGCTGCCGGTGATCGGGGCCGAGCATGCGCCCAATCTGGTGGCTTTCCTCAAGGGTCGCAACATCGAGACGCAGCCCGCGCCCGAGGATCCCGACCGGGCCGTGCGCGACCAGGACTTCGACGTCGTGTTGAAGATCGACCCGGAGTTCGGCGAGCGCTGGCGTTCCAGCCGGCCGGCGCAGGTGGAACTGATCTACGACAGTTCGCGCCAGGATTCGCAGATCCCGGTCAACCGCGTGCGCGGCGTGCTGCTCGAGTACAGCCGCACGGTGGGCGTGCTGCGCGGGATCAACCGCGGCGTCAGTCCGGAGGCCGGGTTCGCGGTCCAGGTGGGCCAACGCGATGTGGCCACGCCCGAGGCGCGGCGCGGCATGCTGCTGGCGTTCCTGCCCTACCTGCTGATCCTGCTGAGCTTCCTCGGCGGCGCGGCCCTGGTGATCGACGTCACCGCCGGCGAGCGCGAGCGCCAGTCGCTGGAGCCGCTGTTGGCCACGCCCGCGGCGCGCGCGGCGATCATGAGCGGCAAGATCCTCGCCGCCTGCCTGTTCGGCATGCTCTCGCTGCTGCTGATCGTGCTGTCGCTGAAGTTCTCGTTCCAGCTCGCGCCCGGGCCCATGCAGCTAGTGGACGTGTCGGCGCCGGTGATGGCCAAGCTGCTGCTGGTGCTGCTGCCGATGGTGCTGATCGGCACCACCCTGCTGACCCTGATCGCGGCCAGCGTGAAGTCGGTGAAGGAAGCGCAGAGCTACATGAGCGTGCTGATGTTCCTGCCGATCATCCCGACCATCGTGTTGATGGTGAACCCGGTCAAGAACCAGCTGTGGCAGTTCGCGGTGCCCTTCCTCGCGCAGAACCAGATGATCCTCAAGCTGGTGCGGAGCGAGGCGATCAGCCTGCAGGAATGGGTGGTGTACCTGGGCGCGGGCTTTGGCCTCGGCCTGGTGCTGTGGCTGCTGGCCGCACGCCTGTACCACCAGGAGCGGCTGGCGATCTCCGCCTGACCCGCTTGCGCACCGCGCAACAAGAAAGAAGCCCGGCATTGCCGGGCTTCTTTTTGTTTCCGAGGTGTCGGGCGATTACTGCGACGGACTGAAGTTGATCGTACGACGCGTGGTGACCGGGGTCGGCACCGGCTCGAAGCGCCAGCGACGCACGGCGTTGATCGCCTCGCGGTCGAAGGTCCGCGGCGGGTCGGCACGGACCACGCGCACCGCACCCACCGAACCGTCGACCCCGACCGTGAACTCGACCTGCACCTCGCCGGAAGTCCCGGCACGCAGGGCATCGGGCGGGTAACGCGGCGCCGGCGTGCTGATCGCGCGCAGGTCGCTGACGCTGGCGGCTGGACGCGCGGCAGGGGGCGGCGTGGCGGGCTGCTGGCGTGCCGCTTCCTGACGCGCCGCTTCCTGGCGCGCAGCCTCCTCCCGGGCCGCTTCCTGGCGCGCGGCCTCCTGGCGGGCCGCTTCCTGGCTGGCCTGCTGCTGCGCGGCGAGGTCGCGGGCGGCCTGTTCCTGCGCCTGGCGCTGTTGTTCCTGGCGCTCGCGCTCGAGCTGCACGCGGCGCTCGGCTTCCTGTTCGGCGGTGAGCTGCTCCTGCTGCGCGCGGCGCGCCGCTTCGGTTTCGGCGCTGGCGATGGTGGTCTTCAGGCGCTGGACCGCCGGGTAGGACGAATCGGTCTTCTCGATCAGCGCCAGCAGGCGGCGGGCTTCGTCGAAGTCGCCGCGGTCGCGGCTTTGCTCGGTCGCGATCACGGTCATCGGCAGCAGGTCGACCAGCGCGCTCGACACGCCGGCGTTGGCCGGATCCTTGTCGCGCAGGGCCAGGTAGTACTCCATCGCGTTGTCGCCGCCCGGGGCGTAGAGCCTGCTCTCCTGATAGGCCTTGGACGCGGCCTCGCGCAGCTGCTCGGCGCTGAGCGCGGCCACTTCGGCCGACACGGCTTCGGCCGGCGCCTGCTGCGCGGCGGGCGCGGCAGGCGCCGCCGCCGGCGCGGCGCCCTGCGGCTGTTCCGATTCCTGCTTGCACGAGGCCAGCAGCGCGGCAAGGCTCAGTGCGAGGGCGGCGCCGGTCAGCAGGCGACGCGACCCCCTCCGGCCGCCCGCGGTGGTGTTGGTGGACATGGTTTTCCCCTGAAGACTGGTCCCGTGTGCGTCTAGGACGCGACAGCGCGCAGCGTTTGTCAACTGACGCCGCGGGCGGCGTCGAGTCTGCGTGGGAGCGCACCGGGAAACTGTGATGGGGTTTGCGAAAAGCATCGGACCGGTTTCCAGCTCCCGCCCCGGATGGGCGGTCCGCTGGCCGGCAGTCAGCCCGGACGCCTCCGGGCCGAGGACCGGACCCTGCCCGGACGGCCAGGATCGGTGCTACTTGCCGATGCAGAAGGTCGAGAAGATCCGGCCCAGCAGTTCGTCGGGCAGGGTGCGGCCGGTGATCTCGCCCAGTGCCTCGTTGGCCAGGCGCAGCGCCTCGGCGGTGAGGTCGAGCTGGTCGTGGGCCAGCACCGTGGCCGCATCGGCCAGGGCCTGTGCGGCACGGCGCAGGGCATCCACATGGCGCGCGCGCGCGGTGAACGCTCCTTCGCCCGGCGCATTGCCCTCCGCGGCCTGGCGCAGCCGCGCATGCAGGGCATCCAGGCCCATGCCGGTGCGCGCGGACACGGCGAGCGCCACGTCCGGCGGCGCCGGCGACGCCACCAGGTCGGACTTGTTGTGGACCACGATGCGCTGCGGCACGCCGGCGATGTCGGCGGCCACGGCGCGCAGGCCGCTGTCCGGGTCGCGCGCATCCAGCACCACCAGCGCCAGGTCGGCGCGGCGCAGTTCGGCGCGTGCGCGGCGCATGCCCTCGCGTTCGATCGCGTCGCCGTCCTCGCGCAGGCCTGCGGTGTCGACCAGATTCAGCTCGAACCCGTCGATGCGCAGCGTCTCGTGCAGCAGATCGCGAGTGGTGCCGGCGATCTCGGTGACGATCGCGCGTTCGCTGCCGGCCAGGGCGTTGAGCAGCGAACTCTTGCCCGCGTTGGGCGGACCCACGATCACCGCATGCAGACCTTCGCGCAGCTTGCGCCCACGCTCCGCCGCGGCCATCAGCGCATCGAGTCCGGCACGCGCATCGGCCAGGGCCTTGCGCATGGCGGCGGCGCCGAGGGTCTCGATCGGTTCGTCGGCGAAGTCGATCGCCGCTTCCACCTGCACGCGCAGCGCCAGCAGGCGCTCGCTCAGCGCGTCGACCCTGGCCGAGAACTCGCCGTCGAGCGCGCGCCGCGCGGCGCGAGCGGCACGTTCGTCGCCGGCGGCGATCAGGTCGGCCACGGCCTCCGCCTGGGCCAGGTCGAGCCGGCCGTTGAGGTAGGCGCGCTCGCTGAACTCGCCCGCGCGCGCGATCCGCGCACCGAGTTCGCAGCAGCGTGCGAGCAGTTGCCGCAACACCGGGGCACTGCCGTGCGCCTGCAGTTCGACCACGTCCTCGCCGGTGTAGCTGGCCGGCCCGACGAAGGCCAGGGCGATGCCGTCGTCGAGCACGCTGCCGTCGGCATCGCGGAAGCGTACGTGGTGCGCGTGCCGCGGCCGCAGCGCGTGCGCGCACAGCGCCCGACCGATGCGCAGCGCGTCCGGCCCGGACACGCGCACAATGCCGACGCCGCCAGCGCCGGCGGGCGTGGCGATCGCGGCGATGGTGTCGGAATCGGGGAGACGCGCGTTCATGGCACCTGCGAATGGACGAAGCCCGCCGGTCGGCGGGCTTCGCGGGGCGATGCGCTGGGCTCAGGCCTTGGCCGGCGCGGCGTCGCCGTACTTGCGCAGCATGTACCACTGCTGCAGCAGGCCCAGGCCGCCGTTGGTGACCCAGTACAGCACCAGGCCCGCCGGGAAGAACACCATCATCACGCCGAACACCACCGGCATCATCTGCATGATGCGCTGCTGCATCGGATCCATGCCGGTCATCGGCGAGAGCTTCTGCGTGGCCCACATCACCGCGATGTTGATCACCGGCAGGATGAACCAGGGATCGCGCGCGGTCAGGTCCTGGATCCAGCCGATCCACGGCGCGTGGCGCAGCTCCACCGACTCAAGCAGCACCCAGTACAGGGCAAAGAAGATCGGCATCTGCAGCAGCACCGGCAGGCAGCCGCCGACCGGATTGATCTTCTCCTTCTTGTACAGCTCCATCATGGCGACCTGGAACTTCTGCTTGTCGTCGCCGTAGCGCTCCTTGAGCTGCTGGATACGCGGCTGGAACTTGCGCATCTTGGCCATCGACTTGTACTGCGCGGTCGCCAGCGGGAACAGCAGGATCTTGACCAGCACCACCAGGCCCACGATCGCCCAGCCCCAGTTGCCGAACAGGCCGTGCAGCTTCTCCAGCACCCAGAACAGGCCTTCGCCCAGCCAGGCCATGATCGAGAAGCGGCTGTAGTCGACCACGCGGTCCAGACCCGGCACCTGCTGCGCCTTGATCTGGCCGACCAGCTTCGGACCCACCCACAGCCGCGCCGAATCGATCGCCTGCTGCCCCGGGGCCACCACTACCGGCGTGCTGGCCATTTCGCGGATCAGGTAGCGCGGCGCGCCGGTGCTGGTGTCCGTGTCCAGGGTGATCGCCGTCCGCCCGCCGCCCACCCCTTCGCCCGGCAGCCAGGCGCCGAAGAAGTGGTGCTGCACGAAGGCGATCCAGGTGTTGCTGTCGGTGGCGTTGATCGCCCCGTCTTCGTAATCGGTGAACCAGCGACGCGCGTAGCCGCCCTCATCGCCGTACCAGGTCGCGCCGGTCAGGCTGAACGACTCGGGGTTGGTCATGCCGCGCTTGACGTTGGGCGTGCCGCGCAGCAGCTGGCGGTAGGCGTAGCCCTGCCACGGCTGGCTGCCGGTATTGACGATCTCGTCGCGCACGCCGATCGCGTACTCGCCGCGCTTGAGTACATAGCTGCGGCGGATCTCCACGCCGTCGGGCCCGCGCCAGACGAAGGGGACGGCCAGCTCATCCTGACCCGGCGCGAGCACGAAGCTGCGTTCGTCGCCTGCCGGCGCGAAGCCCTGTTCGTGGTTGGGCGCCGGGCCGCCGGTGCTGACCCAGCCGCTCTGCGCGGCGTAGTAATGCTGCGGGGCGCTGTCGAACAGCACCACCGGCGGGCTGGCTTCGTCCCGCGTCTGCGGGTAGTCCAGCAGTTCGGCTCGCAGCACGCTGCCGCCGTCGATCGCCAGGCGCAGCACGTCCGTCTCGACCAGCACCGCACCGGCGCGCGCTGGCGTCGCACTGCTTTCCGGCACCGCACCGGGCGCCTGCGGCACCGCGGGCGCAGCCGGCACGCCAGCCTGACCGGCGGGCGGCGACAGCGGAACCGCACCACCGCCAGGGGGCAAGGTCTGCACCGTCTCCTGCACGGGCGGCGCAGCCTGCTCCTTGTTCCATTCCATCCACAGCAGCACCGCCACCATCAGCCAGGCAACGATCAGGAAGGTGCGGGTCTGGTTCATCGGGCAGGCAGGCTCATTCGCCGGAAGGACGCGGCGCAGTGGGAGGAGGCGGGGATGCCATGCGGGAATCCGCAGCGGGCATTGTGCCGTCCGGGGACGGGTGCGGCAACGCACCAGCCCGGCGCAGCAGGGACATCATCGCCGCGCGCAGCGCTTCGGAAGAGGCGCTCGCAGCGGACGGACGCGCCACGAATACGTAGGCGCCGGCGGCGAGCACGGCCCGGCTGTGGCGGAACTGGTCGCGCAGGACGCGCTTGATCCGGTTGCGGCCTACGGCGCGCCGGTCGACCTTGCGCGAGACCGCCAGGCCCAGCCGCGCCGGTTCTGCGCCGGCCAGCCAGTGCAGGGCCAGCATCGGCAGCGCCACGCGGCGTCCGTCCTTGAAGATGCGATCGAAATCCGCGCGCGCGCGCACCCGCGCTTGTCGCGGGAAGCGGGCGTCGTTCATCGGAAGCGGGTCCCGGCCCGTCGTGAGGCCGGGGAGCAGCAGCTCGTGCGGCTCAGGCCGACAGGCGCTTGCGGCCCTTGGCGCGGCGGCGGGCGAGGATCTTGCGGCCGTCGGCGGTCGCCATGCGGGCACGGAAGCCGTGGTCGCGCTTGCGCTTGAGGTTGCTGGGCTGGTAGGTGCGCTTGGTGGCCATGGCGTGTACTGACAATGCAGCGGGCGGAAAGAACCGGCAATTCTAGTCACCCGGCCCATGTACGGTCAAGCCATGCCTCGACAGCGGCCTGTCGGGCGGATGCACCCGCCGGGGGCGGATGGTAGTCTGCCCTCCCCTTTCGACCTCCCGCCCGGGCGCAACCTGCGCGCCGGGCGCGGTTGCTTTCCACCACGACTGCGACACGAAGTTCTATGGATGCCTGGCCCCGCTGCCTCGAACGCCTGGAAGCCGAACTCCCGGCCGAGGATGTGCACACCTGGCTCAAGCCGCTGCAGGCGCGACGCCACGACAGCCGGACGGTGCTGTATGCGCCCAATGCCTTCGTGCGCGACGAGGTCGAGAGCCGCTATCTGCAGCGCATCCGCGAGTTGCTGGTGCACTTCGCTGGCAGCGGCGACGTGCAGCTGGAAATCGGTTCGCTGCCGCGGGCCGCAGCGCCATCGGCCGGCGTGGCCGTCGTCGCCGACGCCCCTGCCAGGCCCGCCCCCGTGGCGTTCGCCGGCCACCTCGACAGCCACTACACCTTCGACAACTTCGTCGAGGGCCGCAGTAACCAGCTCGGCCGCGCCGCGGCCTGGCAGGCCGCGCTCAAGCCCGGCGACCGCGCCCACAATCCGTTGCTGCTGTACGGCGGCACCGGCCTGGGCAAGACCCATCTCATGTTCGCGGCCGGCAACGCCATGCGCCAGGCCAATCCGGCCGCGCGCGTGCTGTACCTGCGCTCGGAGGAGTTCTACAGCGCGTTCTTCCGCTCGATCCAGGAAAAGACCTCGGACCAGTTCAAGCGCCAGTTCCGCCAGATCGACGCGCTGCTGATCGACGACATCCAGTTCTTCGCCGGCAAGGACCGCACCCAGGAAGAGTTCTTCCACACCTTCAACACGCTGTTCGACAGCCGCCAGCAGATCATCATGACCTGCGACCGCTACCCGCGCGAAGTCGAGGGCCTGGAGCCGCGGCTGAAATCGCGACTGGCCTGGGGCCTGTCGGTGGCGATCGATCCGCCCGACTTCGAAACGCGCGCGGCGATCGTGCTGGCCAAGTCGCGCGAGCGCGGCACGATGGTGCCCGACGAGGTCGCCTTCCTGCTGGCCAAGAAGATGCACGGCAACGTGCGCGACCTGGAAGGCGCGCTCAACTCGCTGGCCGCGCGCGCCAACTTTACCGGCCGCACCATCACCGTCGAGTTCGCGCAGGAGACCCTGCGCGACCTGCTGCGCGCGCAGCAGCAGTCGATCGGCATCCCCAACATCCAGAAGGTGGTGGCCGACTACTACGGGCTGCAGATCAAGGATCTGCTGTCCAAGCGCCGCACCCGCTCGCTGGCGCGTCCGCGGCAGATGGCCATGGCCCTGGCCAAGGAGCTGACCGAGCACAGCCTGCCGGAGATCGGCGACGCCTTCGCGGGCCGCGACCACACCACGGTCCTCCACGCCTGTCGCCAGATCCGCAACCTGATGGAAACCGACGGCAAGCTGCGCGAAGACTGGGACAAGCTGATCCGCAAACTGTCCGAGTAGGACGCGTTGCGCCCACTGCGCTGGCAGTGGAGCCGAGGCAGGTGGCTCACGGCGCTTCTGGCACCGATACCTCGCCACCGCCGGCGGACGATACGAGGAACAGGACGACCGACAGGCGCGCCGCGCAGGATGCGGCTGCGTGTCTGCCGCCGACGGGGCCGTGGCCAGACCGATCCGGATGCGCGCCCTGCCCTGATCGCAGTTACGGCGGGCCGCGCCCGGCCCGCGCCAGACCTCCCACAGACGGGCTCGCGGCATGGTGGTGGTAGCGGTTCGAGTTACAGACAGGACGGCGCGATCGGCACGCCGTGCGTCCTGCTCCAGAGCCGGAGCGGAGGACGCACCTCTCCGCAAGCGCGCCCGGCGCCCACGCGACCGGCGTACTGCGTTCTGACACCCGCATGCGATACGGGGTGAGCAGTGCAAGTGTCGACGCCGCCAAGGAGCGCGTGGGCCAAGCTCCGCGGCACTGTTCGACGTCCGCAAGATGTCCGCCCCTAGGGACCCCGTAGCCGCCGGGCGGCGCGCAGGGGGCGCCTCCCGCCCGCGGAGGCTCCCAGGGCCCGCCGCGGGCCATAGGCACGCCACGCGGACCCTCGGGCCAATGGCAGCCGGATCCCTGCAGCGCCCGACGTTGCGCCAGGCCGCGCCAACGGGGCGCGGCGAAGCGACGCTCGCCCTACCCGCGCAATGGATGTACGTCCGGTGCGGACATTGCCAGGCGGATTCCACTGCACGACATGCCATCGCGAGCCCTGCTGCCGTCCGCAACACGCCCGGGTTCACCGGCGCGCCGGCACCTGAAACCTTCGCTACACTACATGTTGTGTGTTGGTGGACAGCACCCGCACAAGCTGTGGACAACCGTCAGGGGCGAAAACCATCCACAGCTTTCCCCGCATGGGTGGGTATCGTTGTCCACATCGGTTTCAAGCCAAAATTACGAGCGAAATCAACCGGTTAATCGAGTTGTGCCCGCTATGCAGGCCCCCCAGCACCACCGCTTTTAAGTTTTTATCCGTTTCTAAAAGCATTGCTACAGGAATCCAACGCATGCGTTTCAGCCTGCAACGCGAAGCTCTCCTGAAACCACTCGCGCAAGTGGTCAACGTCGTCGAGCGGCGCCAGACCCTGCCGGTGCTGGCCAACCTGTTGACCCAGGTCTCCGGTGGCCAGCTGTCGCTGACCGGTACCGACCTCGAGGTCGAGATGGTCTCGCGGGTCGCGGTCGATGACGCCCAGGACGGCGAGACCACCATTCCGGCGCGCAAGCTGTTTGACATCGTTCGCGCCCTGCCCGATGGCAGCAAGGTCACGCTCAGCCAGTCGGGCGACAAGATCACCGTGCAGGCCGGACGCAGCCGCTTCACCCTGTCCAGCCTGCCTGCCAACGATTTCCCCTCGGTGGACGAGGTCGAGGCGACCGAACGCGTCAGCGTGCCCGAGACCGCGCTCAAGGAACTGATCGAGCGCACCGCGTTCGCGATGGCCCAGCAGGATGTGCGCTACTACCTCAATGGCCTGTTGTTCGACCTGGCAGACAAGCGTCTGCGCTGCGTGGCGACCGATGGCCATCGCCTGGCGCTGTGCGAAACCGCGCTAGAGGAGGCCGTGCCGACCAAGCGCCAGATCATCGTGCCGCGCAAGGGCGTGCAGGAGCTGCAGCGCCTGCTCGAAGGCGGCGACCGTGCGGTAGTGCTGGAAATGGGCCGCAACCACATCCGCATCAAACGCGACGATGTGACCTTCACCAGCAAGCTGATCGACGGGCGCTTCCCCGACTACGAGGCGGTGATCCCGATCGGCGCCGACCGCGAGGTGCTGATCGACCGCGAGGCCCTGCGCGCCTCGCTGCAGCGTGCCGCAATCCTGTCCAACGAGAAGTATCGCGGCGTGCGGCTGGAAATGTCGCCTGGGCTGGTGCGGATCAACGCGCACAACCCGGAACAGGAGGAAGCGCAGGAGGAAGTGGAGGCCGAGACCAAGGTCGATGGCCTGGCCGTGGGCTTCAACGTCAATTACCTGCTCGATGCGCTGTCCGCCCTGCGCGACGAGCAGGTGGTGCTGCAGCTGCGCGACGCCAATTCGTCGGCCCTCGTGCGCGAGGCCTCCAGCGAACGCTGCCGCCACGTGGTCATGCCGCTGCGGCTCTGATGCAGTTGACGGTGTTCCACGTGGAACCTGGACTTCGCCCGGCCCCGGCCGGGCGAAGTCGTTTCACGCCGTCGAAAATCACTGTGCTGCCGTACGCAGCCCGTCGAGACCGTTCATGCATCTGACCCGACTGTCAGCGACGGGTGTACGCAACCTCGAAGCCCTGGAGCTGGCCCCTGCCCCCCAGCTGAATCTGGTTCTGGGAGCCAACGGCGCCGGCAAGACCAGCTTGTTGGAGGCGATCCACCTGCTGGCCTATGGCCGCAGCTTCCGGGGCCGGATACGGGACGGGCTGGTGCGTACCGGCGCCGAGGCGCTGGAGGTGTTTGCCGAGTGGCACGAACCCGGCGACGTGCGCCGTCGCGCCGGACTCCGGCATAGCGGGCAGGCCTGGACTGGGCGGCTGGACGGCGCCCCGGTCCAGCAGCTTGGGGAACTCTGCGCCGCCCTTGCCGCGATCAGCTTCGAGCCGGGGAGCCACGCGCTGGTGACCGCCGGCGCCGAGGCGCGTCGCCGCTACCTCGATTGGGGTTTGTTCCACGTGGAACACGACCAGGGCCGGTTCCACCCGCTCTGGCGTCGTTACGCGAGGGCACTCAAGCAGCGCAATGCCCTGCTCAAGCAACGCGCGCCAGGCACCCAGCTCGATGCCTGGGATGTGGAACTGGCCGGTGCCGGCGAACTGCTGGATCAGGAGCGGCGCGCCTACCTCGGGCGGCTGCAGCCGCGCTTCGCCCTGTTATCCACCGCCCTGGTGCCGCAGCTGGGTGAGGGCGTGCTGGATTACCGTCCGGGCTGGCGCCGCGACCAGATGCCGCTGGGCGACGCCCTGTTGCTCGCTCGCGAGCGGGATCAGGCGGCCGGTTTCACGTCTGTCGGCCCGCATCGGGCGGACTGGCGGGTCCTGCATGTCCGGCGTCCCGCTGGCGAGACTCTGTCGCGCGGCCAGGCCAAGCTGACGGCTCTGGCCTGCCTGCTGGCGCAGGCGGAGGATTTCGCGCAGTGCCGCGGCCACTGGCCGATCTTCCTGCTGGACGATCTCGCGTCGGAGCTGGATCGGGATCATCAGGCCCGCCTGCTCGAGCGGCTGCGTGCGAGCGGCGCCCAGGTGTTCGTGACCGGAACCGAGGCGGGCCCGGCCCTGACAGAGGCGGACGGCTGGCCGATGGCGGTGTTCCACGTGGAACACGGTTGTGTGCGCCCGGCCTGAATGCGGAGCGCCCCCTCGGTAAGCGCGCGTCTGGCGCTTCGGCCCTGGCGAAGCCCCGGCGCGCTATAATTGGCGCTTCCGTTCCAATAACTAAAGTGTCGCCGTACGGGCAGATCCCGCGCCGCGGCGCACGGTGGTGCGAATGACCGAAGAAACCCAGATCCCGACGGCCGCTGCCGGCCAGGCCTACGATTCCAGCCGGATCACCGTGCTGCGCGGCCTCGAGGCCGTGCGCAAGCGGCCCGGCATGTACATCGGCGACGTGCACGACGGCACCGGCCTGCACCACATGGTGTTCGAGGTGGTGGACAACTCGATCGACGAGGCGCTGGCCGGCCACGCCGACGAGGTGGTGGTGACGATCCACGAGGACGGCTCGGTCTCGGTGTCCGACAACGGACGCGGCATCCCGGTCGACATCCACAAGGAAGAGAACCGCTCGGCCGCCGAGGTGATCCTCACCGTGCTGCACGCCGGCGGCAAGTTCGACGACAACAGCTACAAGGTGTCTGGCGGCCTGCACGGGGTGGGCGTGTCGGTGGTCAATGCGCTGTCCTCCAAGCTGATGCTCGATATCTGGCGCGACGGCTTCCATCACCAGCAGGAGTACGCGCTGGGCGAGCCGGTCTATCCGCTCAAGCAGCTTGAGGCCTCCACCCGCAAGGGCACGACGCTGCGCTTCTGGCCCTCGGGCGAGACCTTCAGCGACACCGAGTTCCACTACGACATCCTGGCGCGGCGCCTGCGCGAACTGTCCTTCCTCAACTCCGGGGTCAAGATCGTCCTGGCCGACGAGCGTGGCGAGGGCCGCCGCGACGTGTTCCAGTACGAGGGCGGCATCCGCAGCTTCGTCGAACATCTGGCGCAGCTGAAAACGCCGCTGCACCCGAACGTGATCTCGGTGACCGGCGAGCAGAACGGCATCACCGTCGAGGTGGCGCTGCAGTGGACCGACTCCTACCAGGAGACGATGTTCTGCTTCACCAACAACATCCCGCAGAAGGATGGCGGCACGCATCTGCAGGGCTTCCGCTCGGCGCTCACCCGGACGCTCAGCAACTACATCGAGCAGAACGGTATCGCCAAGCAGGCCAAGGTCAGCTTCTCCGGCGACGACATGCGCGAGGGCCTGATCGCGGTGCTGTCGGTGAAGGTGCCGGACCCGAGCTTTTCCTCGCAGACCAAGGAGAAGCTGGTCAGTTCTGACGTCAGGCCGGTCGTTGACAGCACGTTCGCTGCACGTTTGGAGGAGTTTCTACAGGAACACCCCCACGAGGCCAAGGCGATCGCCGGCAAGATCGTCGATGCCGCGCGCGCCCGCGAGGCCGCGCGCAAGGCCCGCGACCTGACCCGGCGCAAGGGCGCGCTGGATATCGCCGGCCTGCCGGGCAAGCTGGCCGACTGCCAGGAGAAGGATCCGGCGCTCAGCGAACTGTTCATCGTCGAGGGCGACTCGGCGGGCGGCTCGGCCAAGCAGGGCCGCAACCGCAAGAACCAGGCGGTGCTGCCGCTGCGCGGCAAGATCCTCAACGTCGAGCGCGCGCGATTCGACCGCATGCTCTCGTCGGCCGAGGTCGGCACGCTGATCACCGCGCTGGGTACCGGCATCGGCAAGGACGAGTACAACCCCGACAAGCTGCGCTACCACCGCATCATCATCATGACCGACGCGGACGTGGACGGCTCGCACATCCGCACCTTGTTGCTGACCTTCTTCTACCGGCAGATGCCCGAACTGCTCGAGCGCGGCCACATCTACATCGGCCTGCCGCCGTTGTACAAGATCAAGCAGGGCAAGACCGAGCTCTACCTCAAGGACGATGCGGCGCTGGATGCCTACCTCGCCGGCAACGCGGTCGATGGCGCGGCCCTGGTGCCCGCCGCCGGAGAACCCCCGATCGAAGGGGCGGCGCTGGAGCGGCTGCTGCTGGCCTATGCCGGCGCGCGCGAAGCGATCGCGCGCAATGCGCACCGCTACGATCCGCTGCTGCTCGAGGCGTTGATCGACTTCACCCCGCTGGAGCCGGAGGCGCTGAGCGCCAATACCGACGAGCGGCACGAGCTCGACGCGCTGGAGCAACGCCTCAACCGCGAGGGCCTCGGCCGTCCGCGCTACGCCCTGGAGTGGCAGGCGGCACGTGAAGACCGTCCAGCCGCCCTGATCGCTCGGCGCCGCCACATGGGCGTGGAAGCGATCCAGGTGCTGCCGCTGTCGGCGTTCCAGGGCGGCGAACTGCGTGCGCTCAAGGAGGCTGCGGCCCTGCTGCACGGCCTGGTCCGCGAGGGCGCCCAGATCCTGCGCGGCAACCGCGCCCAGGCCATCACCAGCTTTGCCCAGGCCCAGGCCTGGCTGCTGGAGGAGGCCAAGAAGGGCCGCCAGATCCAGCGCTTCAAGGGCTTGGGCGAGATGAATCCCGAGCAGCTGTGGGACACGACGGTGAACCCGGAAACCCGCCGCCTGCTGCAGGTGCGGATCGAGGACGCGGTCGCCGCCGATCAGATTTTCAGCACCCTGATGGGCGACGTGGTGGAACCGCGCCGCGAGTTCATCGAGGATAATGCGCTGAAGGTGTCCAACCTGGACATCTAGCGGTCGCCGCCGCCGCGCCGCCCCCCGGGCGGCGGGCGCGCGTTGCCGCATGCAAGGGACCCTGCACAAGCTTCCCGACGGCATCGCTGCCGTCGTCGGGTTGACGAAAAATTAAGATGGCCGCCGCCACACTCGCGGCGAACCGCAGGGGCCCCAACATGAGGCACACCATCGCATCGCTGGTCATCGTCGCATCGCTTGCGGCGTGTGCCACCACCACCTCCTCGACCGGCCGTACCCAGTACGTCGGCGCGGTGTCGCAGCAGCAGCTCGACCAGCTCGGCGCGCAGGCCTTCACCGAGGCCAAGCAGAAGGGTCCGCTGGCCACCGATGCGCGCCAGAACGCCTACGTCCGCTGCGTGGTCGACGCCCTGGTGCGGCAGCTGCCGGCCAACCAGCGGGGGTTCGCCTGGGAGAGCGCTGTCTTCGCCGTGAACGAGCCCAATGCCTACGCCCTCCCCGGCGGGAAGGTGGGCATCAATACCGGCCTGTTCTCGGTGGCGAAGAACCAGGACCAGCTTGCCGCCGTGGTCGCGCACGAGATCGGGCACGTGGTGGAGCGCCATCACGACGAACGCATCACCCGGCAGATGGGCGCCTCCGGTGCCGTGCAGCTGCTCGGGGCGCTGGCCGGCGACTATGGGCAGCTGGCCACCCAGGGCGGCAGCATGCTCGCCCAGACCGGCTTCCTCCTGCCCGGATCTCGCGCGCAGGAGACCGAGGCCGACGTGGTCGGCCAGCGGATGATGGCCCAGGCCGGCTTCGATCCGCGCGCCGCCGTCGCGCTGTGGCAGAACATGATCGCCGCCGGCGGCAACCGACCGCCGCAGTGGCTGTCCACGCACCCGGATCCGCAGAGCCGGATCTCCGAACTGCAGGCGCGCGCCGATCAGCTCACGCCCGTCTGGGAACAGGCCCGCGCCGCGGGACGCCGTCCCAGCTGCGGCTGACCCTCCCGGCGGCCTTTCTGCACGCCCCACTTCACGCCATCCTTTCCAGCCCTTGCGCCCCGTGGCGCACGAACCAGGTGAGACCCATGCCCTACAAGACCCTCCCGACCCGCCTGCTGACCGCGATGATGGCCACCGGCCTGATGCTGGCCACCACCACCGCGATGGCGCAGGGCGCGACCCGCGCCGAGGAGCGTCGGGCGGAACGGGCCAAGAAGAACGAAGCGCGCGCCGAAACCGACAAGGCCGCGCCGCGCTACGCGGCCGCCACCCGGGAGGAGCCGGAAGCCCGCGCCTCGCGCAGCGGCGGCAGCCGCCTCAGCAAGCTCTCGGATGCGTATGAGGCGCAGGAAACCGAGAAGACCCGCGGCCTGGCCGACGAGATCATCGCCGACGAGAAGTCCAACGCTTATGAGAAGTCGATGGCCGGACGGATCGCCGGCGCCGCCCTGCTTGGCCAGGACGACGCCAAGGCGCTCGAGTACTTCCAGCAGGCCGTGCAGTTCGACGGGCTCAAGAACGAGGAACACTACGAGGCGATGAACATCGTCGCCCAGCTCCACGCGCAGGAAGAGCGCTACGACGAAGCGCTCGCCACCATCGATCGCCTGCAGACCGAGACCAGCACCACCGACCCCGCGCTGGCGGCCGTCAAGGGCAACGTGCTGCTGCGCCTGGAGCGCTATCCCGAGGCCATCGCCGTGCTGCGTCCGCTGGTCGACTCTGCCGACGCCAAGCCCGAGTACCAGCAGCTGCTGATGGCGGCCTATGCCGAGTCGGGCCAGGGCGCGGAAGCGGCGCGGCTCGCCGAGGAGATCGCCGCACGCACGCCGGACGACAAGCGCTCGCAGCTCAATCTCGCCGCCACCTACCTGCAGACCGACCAGTACGACAAGGCGGCCGCGGTGTACGAAGCACTGCGCGCCAAGGGCGAGCTCACCGAAGAGCGCGAGTACCGCAACCTGATGGCGTCGTACCTGAGCCTGGACGACGCCCAGGCCAAGGCGATCGAGGTCATCAACGAGGGGCTGGCGAAGAACATCCTCAAGCCCGACCACCAGACCTACGTCGCGCTCGCCCAGGCCTACTACTTCGGCGAACCGCAGCAGATCCAGCAGGCGATCGACGCCTACCAGAAGGCCGCGCCGCTCGCGCCCACGGGCGAGACCTACCTCAACCTGTCCAAGCTGCTCGCCAACGAAGGACGGCTGCCGGAAGCCAAGCAGGCAGCCCAGTCGGCACTTGACAAGGGCATCAGGAATCCGGACGAAGCCAAGCGCATTCTTGCCCGGAGCAATTGATCTTCGTCACGTAGGAAACCGGTTGGTATCAGGCCCACGGATTGGTATAAGCTTGGAAATTCCCGTCGCCGAAAAGTCGGCAACGGTTACGACACGACCCCGGGCGCGCGGCGCCCGGCCAGACTTGAGTTCAACGCATGACCGAACGCTTGCCGACGACCGACAAGAAAGACGAAGACGAAGGTCTGGACTGGGCGCGAATCGCCGGATTCACCCTGGTGGTGGCGATCCATGCCGCGGCACTGTTGTTGCTGCTGGCACCCGCCACGCCCCCCCAAGCCGAGAAGCAGGACGATGACGCTACCCGCGTGGTGATCATCGAACCGCCGCCGCCGCCTCCCCCGCCGCCGCCGCCGCCGCCCGAGCCGCCCAAGCCCCAGCCCATCAAGGAACTGGTGCCGCCGCAGCCGACGCCGCTGCCGCCGCCTCCGGAGGAGCCGCCGGTGGTGTTCGACGATCCCTCGCCGGTCGACACGCCCGCGCCGCCGCCGGCACCGCCTGCGCCGCCCGCGGCCCAGCCTGACATCGGTGCCAGCGTCGACATCTCTTCGCGTGCCATGAATCCTCCGCAGTACCCGCCGTCCGCCCTGCGCGCCGGCATCGAGGGCACCGTGATCCTGGTGGTTGACGTGGACGCGAACGGCAATGTGACCAACGTTTCGGTCGAGAAGTCCAGTCGCAACCGCGACCTCGACCGCGCCGCGATGCAGGCCGCCCGCCGCTGGCGCTTCAATCCCTCGATCGTCAATGGCCAGCCGGCCGCCGGGCGCGTCCGCGTGCCGGTGGACTTCAACCTCGGCGGCTGATCGACCCGCAACACGATTCCCGTTACACCGTTCCACACCTACACTTCAACAACATTCAAAAAGGTAAGCGTCATGCTGCAGGAAACCACCGCCGCCCCATCGACCGGAGGCAACGCCGAAGCACTGACCCAGATGGGCTTCGCGAACCTGATCGAACACATGACAGTGGTCAACTGGATCGTGTTCATCGTCCTGATCCTCATGTCGGTGCTCTCGATCTACTGGATCATCTACAACTTCTTCAAGCACATCCGCCTGAAGAAGAACTCCGACCGCGTCATCGCCACGTTCTGGGAAACCCCCAACGCGCAGGATGCGATCCGCTTCATGGAAGAGCAGCCGCGTAGCGAGCCCTTCTCCAAGGTCGCGCTCGACGCCGCCCAGGCCGCCGCCCACCACCAGCGTCACGACGGTTCGCGTCTGGCCGAGTCGCTGAGCCGCTCGGAATTCGTCGACCGCGCCCTGCGCCAGGCGGTGACCCGCGAGTCGGCCGGCCTCGAAGACGGTCTGACCGTGCTCGCCACCGTCGGTGCCACCGCTCCGTTCGTCGGTCTGCTCGGCACGGTGTGGGGTATCTACAACGCGCTGATCCGCATCGGTGCCACCGGCCAGGCCGACATCGGCGCGGTCGCGGGTCCCGTGGGCGAGGCGCTGATCATGACCGCGATCGGTCTGGCCGTCGCGATCCCGGCGGTGCTGGGCTACAACTTCTTCGTCCGCCTCAACCGCGGCGTGAATGCCAAGCTCGACACCTTCGCGCACGACCTGCACGACTTCTTCGCCACGGGCGCCCGCGTCGGCGAAGCCCGCTGATCGATATCAGACTGACGGAGATCCGACATGGCCTTCAGCTCAGGCGGTGACGGCGGCCACGACAAGGTCAACGCCACGATCAACATCGTGCCGCTGGTCGACGTGATGCTGGTGCTGCTGATCATCTTCATGGTCACGGCGCCGCTCATGGCCCACAAGGTCAAGGTCGACCTTCCCGAGGCCAATCTCGACGAACGTCCCAGCGAGGCGCCTCCGGCGCCTCCGCTGACCGTCGCGATCACGTCCAATGGCAACCTGTACCTCAACGACCAGCCGGTCACGATGGACATGCTCGACAGCACGCTGGCGGTGGAAGCGCAGAAGACGCCGCAACCTGCCGTCAACGTGCGTGGCGATGCGACCACGCCGTACCGGATCGTCAACGAGGTGGTGACCCTTGCGCAGCAGAAGGGCATGCGCAAGGTGGGCTTCGTCTCGGCCCGCGAAAAGAACTGATCGGAGAACGCACGATGGCTTTTTCATCCGGTGGTGGTGATGGCGCGCCGATGGCCGAGATCAACATCATTCCGCTGTGCGACATCATGCTGGTGCTGTTGATCATCTTCATGGTCACCGCGCCGCAGGTGTCCTATCCGATCGACATCGATCTGCCGCAGCGTTCGATCAACCCGCCGCAGAACCCGCAGGAACCGCCAGAGCCGATCCGCCTGCGGATCGACGCCGGCGGCACTGTCTACTGGAACGACAGCCCGACACCGATTTCGGCGTTGCGGGCCATGATGGACGCGGAAGTCCAGCGCGATGCCGGCAACCAGCCCACGCTGGAGATCGACATGAGCGAGGATGCGGAGTACGGCGTGCTGGCCAAGGTGCTCGCCTCGGCCAAGAACGCGCACATGCAGAAGATCGGTTTCGTCAAGAAGTAGAAGTAGCGCACGACCGTCCGGCGTCGCCTGCAGCGCGCCGGCCGCTTACCGCAAGTCTTCAACGCCGCCCCCTGGGCGGCGTTTTTTTTGGGTCTCTCCAAGCGAGTGGCTGGGCGCGGGGTCGTGTGGCGCTCCCGCGTCGGATGGATGCGGGTCCTGGTGGCCCGGCAACACGGTCGGCAGACAGGGATGCTTGCACGGCATGCCGCGCATGCGCGCGAACGACCGACCGCGACCTTGGTCGTACTTGCGGGCGGACCGGCAGTGGCGCAGCGTCGAAGTCGCATCCATCCAGACAGGAGGTGCGTCATGGCGTTCGCCAGTCAGGCCGGGCGGGGGACTCCCGCGATGGCCGAGATCAACATCATCCCCTTGTGCGATGTCCTGCTGGTTCTGCTCATCATCTTCATGGTGACTGCCCCGGCGCTGTCGCGGCAGGTCGATCTGGACCTTCCCCAAGCCGGCCCGCTTCCGGACCAGCCCGCGCCGCCGCCCGTGGCCCTGCGGATCAGCGCCTCCGGCCAGGTGTTCTGGAATGGCGAGGAGACCGGCCGGGTGGAATTGCTCGCGCGAATGCGCGATGCAGCGGCAGACCGTACGCGGATGAAGCCGATGCTGCAGATCGATGCGGCCGGCGATGCGGACTACCAGGCCGTGGTGCAGGTCCTGGCTGCGGCGGAGAACGCGGGGCTGGCGAGAGTCGGCTTCCTGCGCCAGTGAGGCGGCCGCTCGCTCAGCTGGCGCCGTCGATGATCGCCAGGTAGCGGGACACCGTGGTGGCGAGGCCTTCGTAGAGCGCCTCGCCGATCAGGGCGTGGCCGATCGAGACCTCCTCCACGCCGGGCACGGCTGCGAGAAAGGCGCCCAGGTTGGACTGGCTGAGGTCGTGGCCGGCATTGAGCCCGAGGCCGGCATCGCGTGCGGCCCGCGCGGTGTGGGCGAAGGCGGGCAACACCTCGACGCCGCGGCCGGCGGCGAAGGCCTCGGCCCAGGGGCCGGTATAGAGTTCGATGCGATCGGCGCCGATCGCGGCCGCGCGCGCGGTGTCGCAGCCCGCGTCGGCAAACAGGCTGACCCGGCAGCCGAGGGCCTTGAGTCGCGCAACCAGGGGCCTCAGGGCGGCCTCGTCACGCGCAAAATCGAAACCGTGGTCGGACGTGAGCTGGGCGTCCGCGTCGGGCACCAGGGTCGCCTGCGCCGGCCGCACCTGTTCGCACAGTGCCAGGAAGCCGGCATAGCCGGCGCGCGGCGGCGCGAACGGGTTGCCTTCGAGGTTGAACTCGACGCCGCGTGTCTCGGCCAGCGCGGCCAGTGCGAGCACGTCGTCGTGGCGCGTGTGGCGTGCGTCCGGCCGCGGGTGCACGGTGATTCCGTGCGCACCGGCATCCAGGCAGGTGCGGGCGGCGCGCAGCAGATCGGGCTCGCTGCCTCCGCGCGAGTTGCGCAGCACCGCGATCTTGTTGAGGTTGACGCTGAGGCGGCAGCTCATGCTCCGTCCGGCCCGACGCGCATGCTCACCCTGCCTGCGACTCGTCGGCCGTGGCCGGCGTGGGACCCGCGGCAGCGGCGCGCCGCGCTTCGGCCAGCTCGCGCAGCCGCTGCAGTTCGCGCGGATCGAGCATCTGGCTGTCGTCGCGGCTCTGGGTATCGATGCGCTGCGACAGCAGGCCCAGGATCCACAGACCGAGCAGGACCAGCGCCGCGACCAGGCAGACCACCACCAGTGCCATGGACGAGGTCATGAAGGCGATCGCCAGCGCGGCGACCGCGAGCAACAGGAACAACCAGGGCATGGGCAGGCTCCGCTGCGGGCGTCGACAAAGTCTAACCCCAAGTCCGGCCCATGCCTGCCGTCTGGCCGGCTACCGTGGCCGCTGGTCGCGGCCTCCCGCCCGGACCGCCGGACCGCGGCCTCCAGGCGCCGAAGCGCTACAGCAGCGGCGACAACAGCCGTGCCAGCGCTTCGGGCAGGCGCGCACCCAGCAGGCTGCGATGCCGGCCCTGGCGCACGCGCGGGGCGCTGGCCAGCTCGCCCTCGATCAGCTGTGCCAGCTCGCCGCACAGGCGCGCATCGTCGAACAGCACCGAGACCTCGAAATTGAGGCGGAAGCTGCGATGGTCGAAATTGGCGCTGCCGATCAGGACCGTGCGCTCGTCCACCAGCAGCGCCTTGGTATGCAGCATCCGCGGCCCGTACTCGTAGATCTTCACCCCGGCCACCAGCAGCGGCCCGAAGTAGGAACGCGCGGCCAGCGTCACCAGCCGCGAGTCGCTCATGCGCGGCACCAGCAGGCGCACGTCCAGGCCGGCCAGTGCCGCCGAGCTCAGCGCCATCATCGCCGCCTCGCCCGGCACGAAGTAGGGCGTGACCAGCCAGACCCGCTCGCGCGCGGCGTGGATCGCGCCGACATGCGCGCGATGGATCGCCTCCCAGTGCGAGTCCGGCCCGGAGGTGATCACCTGCGCGCAGATCCCGCCGCGCGGCAGCGGCGGCGTCTGCCGCGCCACTTCACCGATGAACTCGCGCTCTCCGGTGGCGTAGGCCCAGTCCTCGACGAACACCAGCTGCAAGGCCCGCACCAGGTTGCCCTCCACGCGCAGGTGGAGGTCGCGGTAGGCTACCTCGTTGACCCGGTCGTTCTGGTCGTCGGTGACGTTCATGCCGCCGGTGTAGCCGATGCGGCCATCGATCACGACGATCTTGCGGTGGCTGCGCAGGTTGGTCCATGGCCGCTGCCAGATGCGCCCGAAACGCGTCGGATGGAACCACGCCAGCTCGCCGCCCGCCTCCACCAGGGCCGCGAAGAAACGCTGGCAGCGCGCACCGCCGAGCGCGTCGACCAGCAGCCGCACCTTCACCCCGGCCCGCGCACGCTCGACCAGCGCATCGCGCAGGGCGGTGCCGCTCTGGTCGGGATGCCAGATGTAGTACTCCAGGTGGATGTGGTCGCGGGCGCGGGCGATGTCTTCCAGCAGGGCGTCGTACTTGGCGGCGCCGTCCACCAGCAGGCGCACGTCGCCGGCCGTGGTCATTGGCAGGCCGGTCGCCGAGCGCACCATGCGCGCCAGCTCGGCGACCTCCTCGTTCTCGGCCAGCGCCTGGGACGGCAGTTCGCCGCGAACCCGGGCGCGGCGCAGGCGCTGGCGCCTGATCCGCTGCGGACCGAACACGTGGTAGATCAGGAAGCCCACATAGGGCAGCAGGGCCAGCCCCAGCAGCCAGCTCACGGTCGCCACCGGTTCGCGCTTCTGCAGGATGATCCAGCCGCCCAGCAGCAGCAGGTACAGCGCCCAGCCCAGGGTCAGGTACAGGCGCAGGTGGGGCACCGAGGCGAGCGCGTCCCAGCCCGCGCGCAGGAAATCGAGAATCGGCACGATCGATCCGTCGTCGCGTCGGCTGCGACGCCAGGGCGCTAGGCTAGCCGGATGTCGATGGCGACGAAAGCCAAAGCCGAGGCCAACGCGCCGGTCAAGGGCCGCGGCGCCGCCTCGTACGTGCCCGGCCGCTACGAAGCCGCGACCGTGCACGTCGAGGACGACGGCTGGGATTCGCTGCACGCTCGCGACGAGACCGATCCCGCGCCGCACCCGGACACGCAGGTGCGCGAGGAAACCGCGCGCAGCATCGTCACCCGCAACGATTCACCGGACGTGGGCTTCGGCCAGTCGGTCAATCCCTACCGCGGTTGCGAGCACGGCTGCGTGTACTGCTTCGCGCGGCCCTCGCATGCCTATCTGAACCTGTCGCCCGGGCTCGATTTCGAAACCCGCCTGTTCGCCAAGACCAACGCCCCCGATCGCCTGCGCGCCGAATTCTCGCGCAAGGGCTATCGCTGCGCCCCGATCGCACTGGGCATCAACACCGATGCCTACCAGCCCATCGAGCGGCGCTACCGCATCACCCGCGCGCTGATCGAGGTGATGGCCGAGTTCCGCCACCCGTTCAGCCTGTTGACCAAGAACGCCCTGGTCACGCGCGATCTCGATCTGCTTGCGCCGCTCGCCCGCGAGGGGCTGGTGACCGTGCACTTCTCGGTGACCACGCTCGACAACAAGCTGTCGGCCAGGATGGAGCCGCGTGCGTCCGCGCCGCACGCGCGGCTGCGGGCGATGCGCGAGGTGGCCGACGCCGGGGTGCCGGTCGGCGTGATGGCCGCGCCGGTGATCCCGATGATCAACGACCACGAGATCGAGGCGATCCTCGAGGCCGCGCGCGAAGCCGGCGCGCAGTCGGCCGGCTACGTGCTACTGCGGCTGCCGCACGAGCTCAAGGACATCTGGCGCGAATGGTTGCAACTGCACCATCCCGAGCGCGCCGCCCACGTGATGAGCCTGGTGCAGCAGATGCGCGGGGGACGCGACTATGACAGCGGCTACGGAACCAGGATGCGCGGCCAGGGGCCGTTCGCGGACCTGATCCAGGCACGGTTCTCGCGCGCGCGGCGCCGGCTCGGCTATGGCCGCATGCCGCCGCTGGACTGCGAACGCTTCCGTCCACCGCCGATCGCCGGCGACCAGGGGCAGCTGTTCTGAACAGGCGCAGGCCGGTCGTGCACCGGCCTTGCACATCGTTCTTCCGTAAACTCACGGCTGCCGGCGCACCGCCGTCTCGATCATGACCGACCGTGCTGGTTGATGAGTCCTTGTACCGGGAAGCGTTCGAACAGGCGGACGCGGGCCTGGCCCTGCTTGCGCCGGACGGCCGATGGCTGACGGCGAACGCCGCGCTGTGCGGGCGGGTAGGGCGGCCTGCGGCCGAACTGGTGGGCACGCGCGCGCACGAGACCCTGTTCGATGCGGAGGCGATCGGGCGCATCGGGATGGCGCTGGACGATGCGGCAAGCGCCGGCAGCTTCGTCATGGCACGAGGCCGCGAGCCGGGCTGGCGGATTACGCTGGTGCCGCTGGGCGGCCCCTCGGGAGCCCTGCTGCTGCAGCTCGATGCCGATGATGGCGCGCAGGCACGCGCGGCCACGGAACGTATGCAGGAATACCTGGGCCACGGCCTGTCCCACGACCTGCGGGCGCCGCTGCGCGGCATCGCCGGATTCGCCGCGCGCCTGGACGAATCCGGCGCCGTGTCGGCCGATGGCCAGTCCGACCTGGCCCGTATCCGCGCCGCAGCGCAGCGCGCCGAGCGCCTGGTGGATGGCGTACTGGAACTGCTGCGCGCCGGCCGCCAGCCGCTGCGCGTGGACACCGTGGACGTGAGCCTGCTCTGCGACTGGGTCGGCGGCGAACTGCGCGATGCCCATCCTGCGCGCGCGGCCCGTATCGAGGTGGCCCAGGACCTGTTCGCGCTGGGCGACGAGCACTGGCTCAAGACCATGCTCGGCCACCTGCTGCACAACGCCTGGAAGTTCTCGGCAACCCGCGATTGCGTCGAGATCCGCATCGAGGGCACGGTCACCGCGGACCGCCTGCAGCTGTCGGTGCACGACGGCGGCTGCGGTTTCGACATGCGCTATGCTGACAAGCTGTTCGTGCCGTTCCAGCGCCTGCACGGAACGGAGCAGGGGGGCGGCAACGGCCTGGGCCTGGCGATCGCCCAGCAGATCGCCGAGCGCCATGGCGGCCGGCTCTGGGGTACGTCCCGGCCGGGCGAGGGCAGCACCTTTTTCATCGACCTGCCGGCCGCCACCGGTCGCGACCTGGATGAGCGTCATGACGCATAGTGAAATCCTGCTGATCGAAGACAACCCGGACGACGCGGAACTGACCCGCATCGCGTTCTCCCAGGCCGGGATCGACCGCCAGCTGGTGGTGGTGCGCGATGGCGCCGAAGCGCTGGACTACCTGTTCGCGCGCGGGCAGCACGCGGGGCGCGACCTCGCGCAGCTCCCGGCGATCGTGCTGCTCGACCTCAACCTGCCCAAGCTCGACGGCCGCGAGGTGCTGCAGGCGATCCGCGGAGACGCGCGCACGCGCGCGCTGCCGGTGGTGGTGCTGACCACCAGCGACGAGCCGTTCGACGTCGAGGCCACCTATGCCCTGGGCGTGAACAGCTACATCCGCAAGCCGGTCGATTTCGACCAGTTCGTCGGCGTGGTCAAGCAGATCGGCCTGTACTGGCTGGTGCTCAACCAGCCGCGCGTGGCCGGCTGAGTCCGGCGGATCGCCTGGTCCGCGGCGGGGCTACGCCGGCGGCGCGTACAGCGCCTCGGCACGCTGGAACAGGATCCAGCTGGTAGCGATGCACTTGTCGCCGCCCCGCGGACGATTGCCGCGGTGGGTGTGGGTGAAGGCGGTCGGCGCGATCAGCAGGTCGCCAGTGCGCGGCACGACCTTGCGCTGCTGGAACAGGAACTCGGTCTCGCCGTCGTCGAAGCCGTCGTTGAGATAGAGCGTCCACAGCAGGTGGCGATGCAGCGTTTCGCAATCGGGCGCGCGCGGATACAGCTCGCAGTGCCAGTAGGGGTAGCCGCCCTCGCCGGCGGTGTACCACTGCAGGTTGACCGGGCCCGGCCGCAGGCAGGTGCGCGCCAGCTGGCCCAGCGCACGGTCGTCGAGCGCGGCGATGTCCTCGGCCGCCAGACGCCGCAGGCCGCCGGCGCCATCGGGCTGCTGCAGCATCAACGGGGCGATCAGGGCCTGGGGATAACGGCGCAGGTAGGACAGCAGGCCCGCGTACACCGCGACGTTGAGCGCCTGCGCGACATCGGCCCAGTCGGGACGGTCGCTGATCGACAGGTCGCGGCTGTGCTTGAGTTCCGGATGCACGCCGCCGCCCACCCGGCCCGGCTGCAGCGCATCGCTGCCGCGCAGCCGCTCGACGATGGCCGCGCAGGCTTCCGCCGGCAGCGCGCCCGGATACACCTCAATGAAGTCGTTCGCGTGCACGGGCCGATTCTAGCGCCGTCGGCCTCATGCCGATCGGCAATGTGCCTCCAACCAATCCGCCTGCGCGGATAACGCGGGCTTTACGCGCGCGCCGTCGCCGCTGCGTAAACAGGACGGGTCCAGGACGACGGGAGCGGCAGATGCGGATCACCATCGTGGGTGCGGGCTTTTCGGGCGTCGCGCTGGCGGCCGCGTTGCAGCGCATCGCGCCGGACCACGCCCATATCCACCTGGTCGGCGTCGAGCGCGGCTATGGCGGCGGGGTGGCCTATGGCGAATCGCGGCCCGAGCACGTGCTCAACGTGCGTGCGCGCGAGCTGGGCCTGTCGCCGGACCAGCCGGAGGACTTCGCCGACTGGTTCAACCTCGGCGACCGCGGCCGCAGCGCTTTCCTGCCGCGCCAGCTGTACGGCGACTACCTGCGCGACCGCGTCCACGCCCTGCTGCAGGCGCCCGGCGCGCGGGTGCACGCGGTGCGCCGCGAGGTGGTCGCGATCGAGCGCCTGCAACGCGGCTTCGCGGTGCGCCTGGAGGACGGCGCGGCCATCATCAGCGACCAGGTGGTGCTGGCCGTGGGCGCGCTGCCGCCTCCGCCGCTGGCCGGCGTCGGTCCCCGCCTGGCCGTGCATCCGAGCTATATCGGCTGGCCCTGGCAGGAGCATGCGATCGAGCGGATCGATCCGGATGCACGGGTGCTGGTGGTCGGCACCGGCCTGACCATGGCCGATGTCCTGGCGACCTTGCGCCAGCGCGGCCACCGCGGGCCGATCGACGGGTTGTCGCGGCACGGCCTGCTGCCCCGGCAGCATCCCGAACAGCCGCTCCCGCAGGTCGAGCTGCCGCCGGCCCTGTTGCAGGCGCTGGCCGAACACGACCTGCACGAGCTGCTGCGACGCATCCGCGCGCTGTCCAAGCTGGTGGACTGGCGCGCGCTTGTGGATGCGCTGCGCCCGCATACGCAGGCGCTCTGGCAAGGGCTGGGCGAGCCGCAGCGGCGGCAGTTCCTGCGCCACCTGCGTTCATGGTGGGAAGTGGCACGGCACCGGCTGGCGCCGCCGGTCGCCGCCCACATCGACGCGCTGCGCGCGGCCGGCCAGCTGCGCATCCTCAGCGGCCGACTGGTGCGGGCCGGGCGCGCCGACGACTGCGTATCGGTACTGATCCGCGCGCGCGGCGCCTCCGACGTGCGCCACGAGCGCTACGACGTGCTGCTGCGCGCCACCGGTCTCAACACCGACGTGGCGCGCACCACGCATCCGCTGCTGGCGCAGCTGCGCGAGTCGGGCATGCTGCGTGCCGACGCGCAGGGGCTGGGACTCGATACCGGCGATGCGCTCGAGGTCCTCGATGCGCGCGGGCAAGCGGTGCAGGGCCTGTACGCCCTCGGCCCGCTGCTGCGCGGCCGCTACTGGGAAATCACCGCCGTCCCGGAACTGCGGGTCGCGGCGGCCAGGCTGGCGCGCGTGCTTCTGGCGCGCAGCGCGCAGGAGCAGGCCGTGCCGACGACCGGGTACATGGTCCGGGCCGAAGACGCGACTCAGTCGGCGCTGGCCTGCCAGTCCCAGCGCAAGCCCAGCAGCAGCCCGCGACCGGCGCCCGGTTCGTAATAGCGGCCATTGCCTTCGTTGACGATCACCGAGCCGACATGGGTGCGGTCGAACACGTTGTCCACGCGCGCGAAACCGCGCAGGCGGCCGTGGCTGGTGGACCAGCTGCGCGCGGCCTCGAGGTGTGCGAGCACGTAGCCCGGCGCATGCCGGGCGCCGGTATCGCTGACCGCCATCGACGCGCTGCCCGTCGCCTCGAGCGCGAGCGTCCAGTCGCGTGGCTGCCACTGCAGGCGCGCATGTCCCTGCCGGCGCGCCGTGCCCGGCACCGGCGTGCCGGCTGCGACCAGGACCGAAGGATCGGTGCAGCCCGCGCCGGTACAGATTGGAAAGCCGTCGCGGAAGCTCGCATCGAGCCATGTCGCGGCCAACTGCAGCGACCAGGCTTCGCCCAGCGGCAGCGCCGCCGACAGTTCCGCGCCCTGGCGCCGTGCGCGCCCGGCATTGCGATAGCTGCTGCGACCGCCTACGTTGCGCGCCACGGCCAGTTCGTTCTCGGTGTCGGCGCGGAACAGCGCGGCCGCCACATGGGCGCCCGAATCGGCGCGCCATTTCGCGCCCAGCTCCAGGTTGCGGCTGGTCGCCGGCGCGAGGTCGAACGCCAGTCCGGCGCCGCCATCGGCACGATAGCCCAGCTCGTTGAAGGTCGGCGTCTCGAAGCCGCGACCGACCGATGCATAGAGCCGCCAGTCCTGCGCAGGCGCGAAGCTCAGGCCCAGCACCGGCGTGGTCTCGGCATAGTCCACGCGGCCGCTGTCGTCCGGGTTCGATCCGGTGACGTAGCGGTCGTCGGACAGGAAGCGCAGCTGGCTGCGGCGCACGCCAGCCAGCAGCGACCAGTCTTCGGCGAATTGCCACCAGGCCTGCGCGTAGAGGTCGCGGCTGTCCACGCGGTTGCGTTCGTCGCGCCGCAAGGCGCCGCGTGCCCCCAGCGTGTCGCCGACGAAGTTCTCGTAGCCGCGGCGATGCTGGCGCTGGCGGTCGGCATTGCCGCCGGCCGTGAACTCGAGCGCGCGTCCGCCCAGCGATCCGGCCCAGCGCCAGCGCAAGTCGAGCCCGCCGTAGTCGTTGTCCAGGTCGATCACACCGCCTGAGCTGAGCGGATTGCCCTGCGCCCCCACCGGCACCGACAGATACTGCTCGATGGTGCGCTGGCCGCCATAGCCCATCGCCTCGAGCGCATGGCCACCACCCAGCGGCTGTTGCCAGCGCAGGCCGACCTGGTCCTGGCTCGCCGACTTGCGGGTGTCGTACTGGGTGGCCACGGCAGCGGCCTGGCGCGGATCGGCCTGCACCTGGTCCCAGGCCAGGCCCAGCGGGTCGCGTGCGTCCGGGGCGTCGAAATGGTTGCCCACCAGCTGCACGCGGCCCCCGCCTGGCAGGTCGGCGTGCAGTTTCAGGTTGAGCCAGCTGCGCCGCGCCGCGCTGTGGTCGCGCCAGCCGTCGGTGTCGAAGTGGCTCGCGGCCAGCGCATAGCCGACGGTGGCACCGGCGCCGCGCAGGCTGGCCGCCACCGCGCGCGATGCGTCACGTCCGACGCTGGCCTGCAGGTGGCCGCGCGTGGGCGATTCGCCGTCGGCGCTGAAGACCTGCACCACGCCGCCCGAGGAATTGCCGTGCAGCGCCGAGAACGGGCCCCGCAGCACCTCGATGCGTTCGGCCGCGGCCATCACCACGTGCGAAACCTGCCCCTGGCCGTCCGGCATGGTGGCCGGGATCCCGTCGACGTACAGGCGCAGCCCGCGCACGCCGAAGGTGGAACGGGCGCCGAAGCCGCGGATCGACAGCTGCGTGTCCTGGGCGAAATTCTGCCGCTCGCGCGCCGCGAGGCCGGGCACGCCCGACAGCGCTTCGGACAGGGACACGCCGGCGCGCGCTTCGCCGCCGTCGAGCACGATCCGGTCGAACGAGGCCGGCACATCGAACGGGGCGACATGCTGCAGCCGTGCGGCGGTGACTTCGATGCGGTCGAGCATCACCGGGTCGGCGAGCCCTTGGGCCGAGAGAGCGCCGGCCGGCAGCGCGCAGAGCAGGCCCAGAACAGGACGGTGGCGCAACGGGCGGCGCTGCAGGGGACAGGTCGCAGGCATCAGCGGGGAAGGCAAGGTCATCGAGACAGTGTCCTGTGGGCGGCATGAACGAGCCGTGCTGGGTGGGGAGCGCCAAGGCCGTGGGCGTCCGGGACGGAGCGGGGCGGGCGAGTGGATCGGTCGAGCGCGCGGCGGTGTTGGGCATGTGTCGGATCACGCCCCGCCGGACCGAACAGACAACCGAGCCGTAGAGCAGCTTCGACCGCACACGCACGCGCAGCATGCCGAACGATGCGGGCGGCCGTGCGTGTAGGGCGTCCGGGTCAGGCGTCCGGCCCCACCCCACGCATCTCTCTGCCGCATGGATGCGTTGTGCACTTGAAGACGGCGGCGTTGCCAACGCCCGGAGCGAGGTTGCCCGATGACAGCGCGAGCAGACCTTGGGACGCGGGACGTGTCGACGAAGCACGCGCCAAGCGCTGCGAACGACGGGGGCACCATCATGGAGGCGCTGCCCGCACCTGCCGGTGCGGGTGGCCCGGGGGCCGGCCGCCGGATTCGAAACGGCCACCGGCATCGCCATACGTCTTCCCTGCGCGCACCGTCGCTGGTGCGCGCTACCGATCCTGCGCCCGTCGCCACCAGCCGAACATCGCGGTTCGGCTGGATCGCGCATGGCTCAGCTGACCGCGGCCACCGCCTGCGCCACATAGTCGAGGTTGCGCGCGCTCAGCGCCGCCACGCAGATGCGGCCGGTGCCGACGGCGTAGATGCCGAACTCCTCGCGCAGCCGCTCTACCTGCGTCCGCGACAGGCCGGAATAGGAGAACATTCCGGCCTGGCGTTCGATGAAGCCGTACTGGGGCGCGCCGTTCGCGGCCAGGCGTTCGACCAGGCCGGCGCGCAGGGCGTGGATGCGCGTACGCATCTGGCCGAGCTCTTCTTCCCACTGCGCGCGCAGCGCCGGGTCGTTGAGCACACCGGCCACCAGCGCTGCGCCGTGCGTGGACGGGCTGGAGTAGTTGGCGCGGATCAGGCGCTTGATCTGCGACTGCACGCGCTTGCTCTCGTCGGCGTTGTCGCTGACCACGGTCAGCGCGCCCACACGCTCGCCGTACAGCGAGAACGACTTCGAGTACGAGCTGGCGACCACGAAGTTGCGGATCGGCGAGGCGGCCAGCAGGCGGATCGCCAGCGCGTCCTCGGCGATGCCCTGGTCGAAGCCCTGGTAGGCCATGTCGATGAAGGGAAACAGGTCGCGCTCGTGCAGCAGCGCGATCACCTGCTCCCACTGCGCGGGCGTGAGGTCGGCGCCAGTGGGGTTGTGGCAGCAGGCGTGCAGCAGCACCACCGTGCCGGCCTCCAGCCTGCGCAGGTCGGCCAGCATGCCGTCGAAGTCCAGCCCGTGCGTGGCCGCGTCGAAATAGGTGTAGTCCACCACCTCGAAGCCGACTGCACCGAACACGGCGCGATGGTTCTCCCAGCTCGGGTTGCTGATCGCGATGCGTCCGGTGGGCAGCGTCTTCCTGAGCAGCTCCGCGCCCACGCGCAGCGCGCCGCTGCCGCCGATGGTCTGGGTCGTGGCGGCGCGGCCTTCGGCCACGAGCGGCGCATCGGCGCCGAACAGCAGGTCGCGGGTGGCCCGGGTGTAGTCGGGCATGCCGTCGATCGGCAGGTAGCCACGCGGCTTGCTCTGCTCGGCCAGCCGGCGCTCCACCTGCTGCACCGCGCGCAGCACCGGGATGCGGCCGTCTTCGTCGTAGTAGATGCCCACGCCGAGATTGACGCGGGTGGCGCGGGTGTCGGCGTTGTACGCCTCGGTCAGGCCCAGGATCGGATCACCGGGGACCAGTTCAACGTTCGCGAAAAAGGACACGGCAGCAGTCGTCGCAGTAAGGAGGGGAGGGCGCCGGCGCGCGGCGAAAAACCGCGTGATTCTAGCAGTTGCAGGTTCGCCGACCCCGCCTGTTGCGAATGGAACCGTCCGCGCGTGCAGGCACGCTTTGCCGATCCGTGCGTCCATCCCGTCGTGGCCGGGAGGGTGCGCGCCGCGTCGGCGCGGCTGGTCGCCCAGCCGCGTGTGGATCGGGCGGCGCAGGGAAGGCGACCGGCCCGGACCTCAGACGTCGCCGTCGCTTGCCCAGCCCTCGCCGCTGCCGCGGTGCACGACCTGGTCGGTATCGAGCACCTCCCCCGCCGGGATCGAAGGCTGGCTGGCCAGGGCTGCATAGATCGGGGTGAAGTCCGGACGCGTGGCCTCGATCAGCTGCTCGAAGCTGTCGATCACGAAGTAGGTCTTCTGGAAGGTGTCGATGCGGTAGCGCGTGCGCATGATCCGCTCCAGGTCGAAGCCGATGCGGTTGGGCGCATCGCTTTCGAGCGCATGGATCGACTCGCCCTTCGAGGAGACGATGCCGCTGCCGTAGATGCGCAGCCCGCCAGCTTCGCGGATCAGCCCGAACTCGACCGTGTACCAGTACAGCCGCGTCAGGTTCTGCAGCGCATCGGGGCCGATGGCGTGCGCCTTCACCCCGCCGCGGCCATACGCCTGCATGTAGTCGGCGAACAGCGGATCCATCAGCAGCGGCACATGGCCGAACAGGTCGTGGAACAGGTCGGGCTCTTCGATGTAGTCGATCTGGTCGGGCGTGCGGATCCACCAGGTTACCGGGAAGCGGCGGTTGGCCAGGTGGTCGAAGAAGTCCAGCTCCGGCAGCAGGCCCTCCACCCCGATCAGCTGCCAGCCGGTCGCCTCGCCCAGCGCACGATTGAGCTCGGCGTACTTCGGAATCGCGTGCGGCGTCATGCCCATGGCGTCCTGCGCGCGCAGGAAGGCGCTGCTCGCGCGGCCCACCAGGATCTCCCGCTGACGCGCGAACAGCGTCGCCCAGGTGGCGTGGTCGGTCTCAGAATAGTCGTCCCAGGGTTGCTCGACGACGCCGGTGGCATAGACGGGCACCTTGCCCTTGTCGGTGTGCAGGTTCTCGACGCGGCGCGGCTGCTGCAGGGACATGAGGAATCTCCGGCGCGGGCGCCTTCGCCATGGCGGCGGGCGCGGGTGGGATTGCCAATGCAGGTTAGCGGCCCGCCCGCGCAACAGGCTTGCGAAGTTGCGTGCCTTGGCCAAGATGGCGCAGGATCATTGCGTGATTTCAATGAATGGAGCACGGAATGAACGGCATCCAGTTCGATCGCACCGATCTGCTGCTCCTGGCCGAACTGCAGCGTGCCGGGCGCCAGACCAATGCCGAACTGGCCGAGCGCGTGCATCTGTCGGCCTCCGCCTGCCTGCGGCGGGTGCAGCGGCTGGAGCGGGAGGGCGTGATTGCCGGCTACCGCGCCGAACTCGACGGAGAGCGCCTGGGGCTGGGCCTGCAGGCCTTCGTGCGGGTGCATCTGGCCCGCCACGATGCCGCCTCGATCGCCGCCTTCGCCGCCCATGTCAACGACTGGCCGGAGGTCGTGGCCTGCCACGCCCTTACCGGCGACATGGATTACCTGCTGCACGTGGCAGTCGGGGGCCTGGAGCATTTCTCGCGCTTCCTGCTCGACAAGCTGCTGGCGCAGGCCGGCGTGGCCGACGTCAACTCCAGCTTCGTGCTGCGCACGGTCAAGGCGTTTCGCGGGCTGCCGCTGCCGGCACCGGCGTGAGGTCGAGCGGGCTGAGCACGCCGCGGCCGCCGCGGTTGAGGACATGCGTGTAGATCTGCGTGGTGGCCACATCCTTGTGGCCCAGCAGTTCCTGGATCGTGCGAATGTCGTAGCCGGCCTCGAGCAGGTGGGTGGCGAAGGAGTGTCGCAGCGTATGCGCGGACACCGGCTTGTCGATCCCCGCGCGCAGCCGCGCCCGCCGGATCGCACGCGACAGGCTGGCATCGTCGATGTGATGCCGCCGGACGCACCCGTCCCGCGGATCGACCGACCGACGCAGCGCCGGGAAGACGTACTGCCATGCGAACTCGCGGCCCGCCCCCGTGTACTTGCGCGCCAGCGCATGCGGCAGCCAGGCCTCGCCGAAGCCGGCGTCGAGATCGCCCCGATGCAGGATCCGCGCACGTTCGACCTCCTCCTGCAGCGGAAGCACCAGCGAAGCCGGCAGCAGCGTGCGCCGGTCGCGCCCGCCCTTGCCGTCGCGGACCGTGATCTCGTTGCGCGCGAAGTCGAGGTCCTTGACCCGGAGACGCAACCCCTCCATCAGGCGCAGCCCGGTGCCGTACAGCAGGCGCGCGACCAGCCCGGTGCGCCCATCCATGCAGGCCAGCAGCGACGCTACCTGTGCCTGCGACAGCACCACCGGCAGCCGCGCCGGCCGCTTCGCGCGGACCACATCCTCCATCCACGGCAGCCGCACTTCCAGCACCTCCCGGTACAGGAACAGCAGCGCCGACAGCGCCTGGTTCTGGGTGCTCGCCGCGACCTTGCCCTGGACCGCGAGGGTGCTGAGGAAATGTTCGACCTCGCGGCCGCCCAGATCGCGCGGGTGGCGGCGCCCGTTGGCGAGGATGAACCTCCGGATCCAGCCCAGATAGGCGCGTTCCGTGCGCAGACTGTAATGATGCAACCGCATCCTGCGACGAACCTCGTCGAATAACCGCGGCGCACGCGATTCCATCGCGTCCATGCTTATCAGACAGTTCCGTGTCGATAAAAAATACTCCCGCGTTCCCGCGGGTGCGTTATTGCAGGATGCCGCCCGGGCAAAGGCAGTGGGAGCCGGGCAAGTCCCTGGTCTGGGGTAGGATTTCACTGAATTGACCGGCGCCACGCGAGGCTGAATACTCGGCGCTACTCCCCGCTTTTGGGGACTACTAGGCGTTAGGCGCATGAGACCGGTCCTTCTCGCATCGTTATTGGCAATCGCCAGCTGCGCTCACGTATCAGCTGAGCCACCTATCGGCGTGCTGATTGAGCCCACTCCTGTTCCTTGCCTCGCTCCGCTGGTCGGCTACGACACGCGCATAGTGATTGCCAACAACTCCGATCAAAAGGTTGCTTTTCGTACGTACGGCGCCTCAGGGCCGCCCTACAAGCTGTTCCCGGACGCATTCGATATTCTTTCGGCAAAGCCCGAGTCCCAAGACTTCTCGCCGTGGCAGGTCGTCCTTGAGCATTCCATGCCTCCCACACATGAGGTGAGCTTGGGCCCTGGGGATCGCGCTGAGTTCACTGTTAGTACAAGCCGTTGGCCTAATCCAGGCAATGACTTGCAGTTCAAGTTGCAGGTTCGTGATACCAACTGGCATCCGCACCACTCAAAGGCACTGGTGGTTTGCCAATCCAGCTCAGCGCCTAACAATTCATTCAAGCCGAAGCCGCTTCGCGGCTCGGCTCTTAGGCTAGGGGAAACTCAAGACATAAGGCGTTAGGCCTACTTTGACATATGCCCGCAATCGTCACAGATCCCGTATCCCTTACGACGCATCACCTGCACTTGTGCTTTCGTCCAACCGACGCAGTGCTGTCTTCCGGAACAGGCTTTATCTACGAGAGGAACGGGGCCAACTACCTGATCACCAACTGGCATAACGTAACGGGGCGCAGTCCGATTGACGGCACCTGTCTTTCAGACACGCTAGCGGTCCCGGACATGGTGTCCACTCTATTCCGCACAAAGGACAACCCAGGGGTATGCCGTCGTGAGCATCTTCCACTCTACAGCGACGAAGCCATGCAAGATCACTTGTGGCTTTCCCACCCCGTTCATGGCAGTGCCGTCGACGTAGTTGCTATTCCATTGCCATCCGCAATCAACGCCGAGTACCAGATATTCCCTATTAACAAGATCGACTTCGACACCGCCTACGGAACCGCCGTTGCGGATGATGCCTTCGTGGTCGGCTACCCGTTCTCTGACATTACGCAGCTTCAGTTGCCAATCTGGAAACGCGCAAGCGTGGCATCCGAACCCGACGTGGATTTGGAACATCTTCCCAAGCTTCTCATTGACACAGCAACTAGGTCTGGCCTCTCTGGTTCGCCAGTCGTGATGCAGCGTGTCGGCCTCCACGGCGCATCAGGTGGACAGATGACTGGCGCCGAGATCATTGGGCGAATACGCAACTTTATCGGTGTGTACTCGGGACGCATCGGCGCAGACGAGTCCAAAGCGCAGCTTGGCGTCGTATGGAAGGCACGAGTAATCAATGAGATTATCGATGGCGTGGCCAGTGGCGTCACCGCAGCGCAGGCCTAACAATTCATTCAAGCCGAACTTGCTTCGTTCCGGCAAAAACATGTCAGAAAAACCTTGCCATGTTTTCGCCTCCACTACGCAAGTCGGCTTAATTCTGGCGTTAGGCGCCGATGGCAGCAATGCGCAAGTTCATATCCCTAAGCTTTCTCACCTTCGCGGCTGTCGGCGCTACCCTTGCTGCAGCCGCGGTCCTCTTCACGTACCCAGCGAATTCACTCATCTGGAACGCTGCTACATGGACACTTGTGGCAGGACTGGTCGGTCTACTGGTCGTTGTTCTTCTTTCGGCCTATGTTCTCGCTAAGAATCGCACGGCAAGGACCTGGCAACGGATCGCCACGTTCCTCTTCGGCTTGGCGTGCTTGGCTGTGGTTGCCGTCGTTCTCTTATAGGTTGCACGCTTGGTCGGGCGTCGTTCGGTTCGGGTTGCGCAGATTTGGTCGTCATGGAGTCGGTGCACCGGGCCAAGATCTCGGCCAGGTTCCAGCCGCAACTGCGCGGCAAGCGGGTGGTCGTTCTTGGCATTCCAGACCAATACGAGTACATGGCGCCGAACCTTGTTCGGCTGCTTCAGCAAAAAGTTCCGCGCTACTTGCCGGATCGCAAGGGCGCGGCTTAGTCTGCGGCCTGATGGTTCATTCAAGCCGATGCCACTTCGTGGTACGGCTTAACTCGAGCGTTAGGCCGCATGGAAGCTGTCCTCTCAATCGTCCAACTCGCCCTGGTGCCGATCCTCCTTGCGGCGGCTCTGGCGGTGCGCTTCGCCGGCAAATCAAAGGTGCTCAACGTCGTTGATTACGCCCGGGTCTCTGATCCAGCCGCGCTGCACCGCTGGGCAGGAGACAGACTTCTTCTCTTGCCGGTTGCTTTCCTGGTCGGAGGCTCCGCTTCGTATCACGTCCCGGGGTTCGCGTTGCTGTTTCTTGGGGGCGCGATCATCGCGTCTTTGTGCGTAGCCGTCTGGATTGCGCTCGGCGCCGAAAGATTCCAGAGTGCGCGGGTGAATTGACACACCAAGTGATCCCGCTCCGGTCCGCCAACTCACTTCTGTATTCCTGGGCAGCATGGGGTCTGGCGCTTGTTTGTTAACCCGCGGCATCTGACAGTTTGTACCAGACCGATGCCGCTCCGATCCGCGCCTTGCCTCCAGCCTCGCGTTGCTGTCGAGAGATCCAGACATGAGAAAGATCGCCAGCTGTCACTGCGGCGCAGTCAGCATCGAAGTGGCCGACTATCCTTCCGAGGTCACCGACTGCAACTGCTCGCTTTGCAGAAGTTATGGCGTGCTCTGGGCCTACTACGATGTGAGCGACCTTGCTCTTCCATCGGACGGCTCCCTGACCGATACCTACGCCTGGAATGGTCGCCACGTCGATTTCCACCGTTGTTCCCGCTGCGGCTGCGTCACGCATTGGGTTCCCCGCAACCTCAGGCGCAAGCGGCGCGGCATCAACGCAAGGCTGCTTCCGCCTGAAGTTCTGGCGGCTGCCCGGCTTCGGCACCTGGACGGCGCCTCCAGCGGCAAGTACCTGGACTAGATCGCGCCTGCGGTCGGGCGATCCACGCAAGACGACGTCGCCGCGCGGGCCGGCTCGATCGGCTGCCGCGCCTTCGACCCGGTATCGACAGCGGCCACTACGCCCACAGTGATCTTTCCAGCAGCAGCCGGCCTGCCTCCTCGCAATGCTGCCGCGCCGCCGCGTCGCCCGTTCCATGAGCGACCGGCTCACCCGGTGAGACCCCGACGCCCTAGACTGGCGCCATGGATTCGATGACCTTGCTGATCGCGATCGCCGGGCTGCTGGTGCTGGCCGTGGTACTGCTGGCCGTGCTGGTGCTGCGCCGGCCTGGCCAGGACCTGGAGCGGGCGCTGCGCGAGGAGCAGCGCGAGGGGCGGGGCGAGCTGCGCCAACAGCTGGACAGTCTGTCCGCTGCGCAGGAGCTGCGCATCGATGCGTTCGGCCGTCGCCTGGACGACCTGGCCACGCGGACCGACCAGCGGCTGGATGTGCTGCGGGAGGCGCTGACCGAGGACGCGCGCAGGGCGCGCACCGAACATGCCGAGCAGCAGCATCGGTTCGGCGGGACCCTGGGCGAGCGGCTGCAGGAAATGCGCGAACAGATGGACGCGTTCGGCCGGCAGCAGGAGGCGCGTATCCAGGCCTTCGCGCAGCAGCAGGCGGACCTGATCTCACGCGTGGACGCCGGCATGGCGGCGCTGCGCCAGGGGCTGGGCGAGGAGATGGTGCGGTCGCGCGAGGAGGCCGGCGGCCAGCAGCAGCGCTTCGCCGAGGCGCTGGGGCTGCGCCTGTCCGAACTCACCCAGCGCAGCGAGCAGCGCATCGGCGAGATGCGCGCCACGCTCGACCAGCAGCTGCAGCGGCTGCAGGCCGACAACGCGCAGAAGCTCGAGCAGATGCGGGCGACCGTGGACGAGAAGCTGCAGACCACGCTGGAGACGCGGCTGGGGCAGTCGTTCCAGCTGGTGTCCGAGCGGCTGGAGCAGGTGCAGCGCGGGCTGGGCGAGATGCAGCAGCTGGCCACCGGCGTGGGCGACCTCAAGCGCGTGCTCACCAACGTCAAGAGCCGCGGCGGCTGGGGCGAGGTGCAGCTGGACAACATCCTCGAGCAGACCCTGGTCGCGGACCAGTACGCGCGCAGCGTGCGGGTGCGTCCGGATTCCGCGGAGGCGGTGGATTTCGCGGTGAAGCTGCCGGGCCGGGGCGAGGGCGACGCGCCAGTGTGGCTGCCGATCGACGCGAAGTTCCCGCGCGAGGACTACGAGCGGCTGATCGACGCGCAGGAGTCGGGCGATGTCGATGCGGTGCGCGTGCAGGGCGCGCAGCTGGAGCGGGTGATCCGGCTTCAGGCCAAGTCGATCAGCGACAAGTACGTGGTGCCGCCGCATACCACCGATTTCGCGGTGATGTTCCTGTGTACCGAGGGGCTGTATGCCGAGACCATCCGCCGACCGGGGCTGGTGGACGCGCTGCAGCGGGAATACCGCATCGTCATCGCGGGCCCGACCACGGTGACCGCCCTGCTCAACAGCCTGCAGATGGGGTTCCGCACCCTGGCCATCGAGCAACGTTCGAGCGAGGTCTGGAAGCTGCTCGGCGCGGTGAAGAGCGAGTTCGGCAAGTTCGCCGGCATCCTCGAAAAGGCCGAAAAGCAGGTCAGCACGGTGGGCCGCAGCCTGGGCGAGGCCAGCCGCAAGACGCGCACCATCGAACGCCGCCTGCGCGGCGTGGAATCGCTGTCGGTGGAGCAGACGCAGGCCCTGCTGGGGGCCGACGCAGAGCCCGAAGATGGGCCCGACCTCGCCGCTGGCGAGGACGAACCCTAGCCGCGCGCGGCCCGGTTCAGGGCGTCGGCGACAGCGGCACGATCGGCATCACGTCGACCGGCACGGTCGGGTTGGCCTCGTCGTCGAGCAGGTAGTCGGGCAGTTCGTCGCCCTGGTCACTGCGACGATCGGACTGGATCTGGTAGTGGCGGCGCTGCATCCAGGCGTCGCGCACCAGGGCGTACTCGTCGGCCGCGCCCTGGCGCATCGCGTCCACCGCGAACAGCTGGGTGCGCAGGTCCACCAGCTGCAGGCCCTGGAGGAAGTAGCGGGTGCCGTCGTCCTCGATCTGGCGCGTGGGCGATAGCGGCGCGTCGCCGACCAGGCCGAAGGTGTCGCGCAGGGTGCGTGGCCCGAACAGCGGCAGCTCCACGTAACGCGAGTTGGTCCAGCCCCACACGCCCAGGGTCTGGCCGAAATCCTCGCTGCGGTTGGGGATGTTGGCCGCGGTGGCCGGGTCGAAGATGCCGCCGATGCCGACCGTGGCGTTGAGCAGGAAACGGCCGAGCGACTGCCCGGCCTGCCCCGGACGGCCTTGCAGCAGCGCATTCAACGCGCTCACCGGCTGGCCGAGATTGTTGAAGAAGTTGCCCACGCCCAGGCGCACCGGGCGCGGCACCACCTTCATGTAGGCGCGCGCCAGCGGCGTGGCGACGGTGCGGTCGACGGCGTTGTTGAAGCGATGGACCTTGCGGTTCCAGTTCTCCCAGGGGTCGTAGCTGGCCGGCAGCTGCGCAGGCGCGGGTAGGCTGGGATCGGCGACCGGGTCGTAGGGCGAGGGGCCGTAGATCGTGGCGTAGTCGAGTTCGGCCTGGGTGGGCGCGGCCTGGGGGCTGGCCGTGGGGTCGCCGGCCTGGGCCGTCTCCGCCGGCGCGACGTCGGTTGCCGCGGCAGCGGTCGCGGTCGATGCATCGGGCGACGGAACGGCGTCGCTCGCGAACGCGGTCGCGTCGTCGGCCGCGATGGCTGCACTGCCGTCCGTCGCGGCGGCCGCAGGCGGCGGCACCTGCACGCCTGCGGCGCTGTCGGGACGGGTGCCGCCGCTGCCCGCACACGCGGCCAGCAACAGCAACGGCAGGAGCAGGAACAGGCGCGGAGCGCGGCGCGGGGGATGGCTCATTGGAACGGTCCGTCGAAACTGCGGCGCGGACGTCATGCCCGCGCGAATGTCAGGGTGGGGGACAGGCGGTAGGCGCGGCGCAGGCCGTCGAGGCCCGGGGGGTCGCCGCTCACCTCGACGCCATCGCCACGTTGCGCCAGTTCCACCAGCAGGGCAAGGCCCGCGCTGTCGACCGACGACACCGCCGACAGATCGAAGCGTTCCGTACCCGAAGCGAGCGCACGCGCCTGCGGCCACAGTGCCGCCACGGCCTCGCGCGAGAGCGCGCCGGCGAACGCCAGCGTGGTCCCGTCGCGGCGCACGGAGGCCGCCTGCGCCATCAGTTGGCGCCAGCGTCGGCGGAAATCTGGCCGCTGCGCAGTTCCTGGGTCACCTGCGCGATCGACTTGCGCTGCAGCTCGCCGTCGAACTGCTGGCGGAAGGTCTGCACGAACGACACGCCCTCGACCATCACGTCGAACACGCGCCAGCCGCTGCCGGCGCGGCGCATCAGGTAATCGACCGGGATCGGCTCGCCACCCTGGCGCAGCAGTTCGCTGGAGACCTTGACGCCCAGGCCGCGCGGCAGCGCCGTCTCGGACTTGATGCGCACGCGCAGGCGGGTGTTGAAGTCGATCAGCGACGAGCCGTAGCGGCGCATCAGGTTGTCGGCGAGCGCGTCGCCGAAGGCCTTCACGTCGGCGTCGGAGGCGCCACGGCCGTGGCGGCCCAGCACCTGCCGCGCGGCGTAGTCGCGGTCGAACATGGTCTCGAACTCGCCGCTGACGAAGCGCTGCAGGGCGGCGCGGTCGCGGCTGAACTCGGCGCGGCGCGATTCGATGGTTTCCAGCACGCGCTTGGTGTTGTCCAGCACCAGTTCGCTGGGCGAGCCCTGCATGTTCGCCGCCGCAGCCGGCGCGGGCGGGGTCTGGGCGAAGGACAGGGCCGGCGCGGCGGCGAGCAAGGTTGCGGCCAGGGCCAGCGCCAGGGCGTTGCGGGGAATGCGGATCATGGGGTCGTTCCTTCTTCCGGAGCGGGGGGCGCGGCGGGCGCGGGCTGCGAGTCGCCGGGCGCGGCATTGTCGCCGCCGCCGCTGAACATGTACTTGCCGACCATCTGGATCAGGTCCACGGCCGGGGTGGTGAACACCAGTTCCTCGCCCGGCTTGAACACTTCCATGTCGCCGCCGGGCTGCAGGCCGACATAGCTTTCGCCCAGCAGGCCGCCGGTGAGGATGCCGGCCGAGGTGTCGATGGGGATCTCGTTGAAGCGCTCGTCGATGGCGAGCGTGACGATGGAATCGAACTTCACCGGATCGAGGTCGATCTTCGCCACCCGGCCGATGGTCACGCCGCCGATCTTCACCGGCGCATTGGGTCGCAGCTGGCCGATCTGGGTGAAGCGGGCGGTCAGCGCGTAGCTGTCGCCCGACAGCCCGAAGCGGCCGTTGGTGGAGGCGATCGCCAGCACCAGCAGCGATGCCAGCGCCAGCACCAGGAAGGCGCCGACGGCGAATTCGAGACGGGGGCCACGGGTTGCCATTGGATTACCTCGTCGCCGCGAGCGGCGGTGCGTGCATTGCGAAGGACGGGGACGGATGCATGCCGGTCACCGGAACAGGAAGGCCGACAGCACGAAGTTGAACATCAGCACCAGCAGCGAGGCATTGACCACGGCGCGGGTGGTGGCCACCGAGGTGCCCTCGATGGTGGGTTCGGCGTGGTAGCCCACGTAAGACGCCACCAGCGCCGCGGTGCCGCCGAACACCGCCGCCTTGGCGAAGGCGGGCACGAAGTCGCCGTGGAAATCCACCGCGTCCTTCATGATCTGCCAGAAGCTGCCGTTGTCGATGCCGAGCACCTGCACCGCCTGGAACCAGCTGGCGGCGATGGCGAAGCTGGCGAAGAAACCGACCAGCAGCGGCACGGTCAACACCGCCGCCCAGAAGCGCGGCGCGACGGCCTTGCCCACCGGGTCGATCGCCATCAGGCCGAGCGCGGTGATCTGGTCGGTGGCGCGCATCAGGCCCAGCTCGGCGGCGATCGAGGAGCCGGCCCGGCCGACGAACAGCAGAGCGGTCAGCACCGGCGCCAGTTCGCGGTACAGGCCCAGGCCGATCAGCACGCTGACCTGGTTGGAGGCTCCGTAGGTCTCGAGCGCGCGGAAACCGAGCAGGGTCAGCGACAGGCCGACGAAGGCGCCGCCGACGGCGATGATCGGCAGCGAGCGTGCGCCCACCTTGTAGATCTCGCGGGTGAGCTCGGCAAAGAAGTCGGCGGTCGGCTTCGAGGCGCGCAGCACCGACAGCGAGAACAGGCCGGCGCGACCGACCGAACGCAAGGCACCGGCGAAGGCCATCACGCCACCTCCATGCGCCGGGCGCTGTCGAAGGCGATGGGGCCGTCGGGTTCGCCGCGCAGGAACTGTCCCACCAGCGGATCGTCGCTGGCCTGCAGCTGCGCGGGCGTGCCAGCGAATACGATGCCACCGTTGGCGATGACCACCGCGTGGTCGCAGATCGGCAGGGTCTCGTGCACGTGGTGGGTGACGATGATGCTGGTCAGTCCGAGCCGGTCGTTGAGTTCGGACACCAGGTTCATGATCACGCCCGAGGCGATGGGGTCGAGCCCGGTCAGGGGTTCGTCGTAGACCATCAGCGGCGGATCCAGCGCAATGGCGCGCGCCAGCGCGACGCGGCGGGCCATGCCGCCGGACAGCTCGCGTGGATACAGGCCGGCGGCCGAGCGCAGGCCCACGGCATGCAGCTTCATCTCGACCAGGCGATCGATCACCTCGCGCGGCAGCTTCGTATGCGTGCGCAGGGGCAGGGCGACGTTCTCGGCCGCGGTGAGGTCGGTGAGCAGGCCGTTGCCCTGCAGCAGCACGCCGATCGACTTGCGCAGCTCCAGGAGCGCGCGCTGTCGCTGCGGAACCGCCTGGCCGAAGACCTCGACGCGACCGGCCGCCGGCACCAGCTCGCCGGTGAGCGCGGCCAGCAGGGTCGACTTGCCGCTGCCCGACGGGCCCAGCACGGCGGTGACGCTGCCGCGCGGCACGGACAGGTCGATGCCGGACAGGATCGTGCGTCCGCCGCGGTCGAGGCGGACGGCGTCGAAACGCACGGCGATGGAGTCGTTGGAGGCGTCGGTCATGGGGGCGCGACGAAACATCCGGCAGCTGCCGGCAGCCGCGCAGCATGGCGCAGCGTGGCTGAACCTTGACGAAGTTTTCACCTCGGCGCGCCGCGCCGCCGCTGGCCTCGCGGGATGCACCCGTTGTCCCGTCCTCGCATGGTGATTGAAGGGGGCGCATCCGATGACCCTGGCGATGCGACGACGCGGGCGGTCCGCCGGCGAGCCCTGTCGCGCCTGGCGGCGCCGCGATGCAGGCAGGACGGGCAAGGTGCCCTGATCAATCCTCTGCCGCGTCTCCCGGCTCCGGCAACACGCCGTTGTACTGCGCCCGCGGGCGGATCAGGCGGCCGGCCGCCTGCTGTTCCTGGGCGTGGGCCAGCCAGCCCGCCAGGCGCGCGGCGGCGAACATCACCAAGGCCGGGGTTTCGGGCAGGCCGTGCACGTAGCAGATCGCGGCCAGCATGCCGTCGATGTTGGGCAGTCGCCCGCTGGTCTCGGCCGCGGCCTGCACCAGGGCGTCGACATGGGCCATGCGCGGATCGCCGTCGCGGGCGCGCCGCAGCATCGCCAGGACCTCGGCGCCGCGCGGATCGCCGTCGGGGTAGAGCACGTGGTGGAAGCCAGGCAGCTCGTCGCCGCGGCGCCAGCGCTCGCCGATGACGGCCGCGGGCGAACCGGCCGCGGCGGCGTCGGCGATCAGCGCATAGGCGCGTGCCGTGGCGCCGCCGTGTCGGGGGCCCGACAACGCCGCAAGCCCCGCGCAGACCGTGCCGTGCAGGTGCGCGCCGGTGGAGGCCACCACGCGCGCGGCGAAGGCCGAGACGTTGAGCTCGTGGTCGGCGCACAGCACCAGGGCCGCGCGCACGAGCTCGGCGAAGGCCGCATCGCCAGGCCGCCAGGTCTCGGCCAGCACGCGATGCACCGGCCGCGCGTCGGGCGTGCCGGCGACCAGCAGCGCCGCGTTCTGGCGCAGCAGGATCGCGGCGATGCGGCGCCGTGCGGCGGGCGCGGCGTTGAGGGAGTCGCGCTGGTCGAGCGCGAGCAGCGGTATCGCCGCCATCGCGCGCTTGAGCGGGGGCAGCGTCGCATCGGTGGCGATCGGCGCCACGCGCGCGGGCCAGGGCGTGGCGTCGAGGGTGGAGAAGGGGTCGGTGTCGCCGCAGTCCCAGAGCAGGCGCGCGGCGTCCTCGAGCGTGGCGCCCGCGCGCACCATCTCCACCGCTGCCCGTCCCCGGTAATAGGGGCTGTCCGGGCGGATCAGCGAGATCGCGGTTTCCATCACCGGCAGGCCGCGGTCGAGGCTTTGCGCGGCCCCGCGCGCGGCGCCCCGGCCCGCCTTCTTGCGCTGCGCCAAGCGCTCGATGTCCCCGCGCAGGTACACCCGGCTGCGGTGGTCGGGGCCGGGCCGCGACTCGATGAGCCCGCGGCTGACATAGGCGTAGAGCGTGGCCGGGCTAATCCCCAGCAGGGCGCAGGCCTGCTGGGCGGGAATCAGGTCGGCGTCGGCGGGGCCAGGTCGGTTCATGGTTCAGCTTGATCCGTTCAATCAAGATTGATCAACCCGAGGAAGGGTGACACATTGCCGTCCACCGGGAAATCCCCTCGCCAGCCCGCAGGCCGCCATGTCCAGCTCCGCTTCCCTGTCCGCCGGTGCGCGCTTCCGCGCAGCACTCGCCGCCGAATCGCCCCTGCAGGTGATCGGCGCGATCAACGCCAACCACGCCCTGCTCGCCAGGCGCGCGGGCTACCGCGCGATCTACCTGTCCGGCGGCGGCGTCGCCGCGGGCTCGCTGGGCCTACCCGACCTCGGCATCAACACGCTCGAGGACGTGCTGATCGATGTGCGTCGCATCACCGACGTGTGCGAGCTGCCGCTGATGGTGGATATCGATACCGGGTTCGGCCCCAGCGCGTTCAACATCGAGCGCACGGTGAAGTCGCTGATCAAGGCTGGCGCCGCGGCCTGCCACATCGAGGACCAGGTCGGCGCCAAGCGCTGCGGCCACCGCCCGGGCAAGGAAATCGTGTCGCAGGGCGAGATGGTCGACCGGGTCAAGGCCGCGGCCGATGCCAAGACCGATCAGGCGTTCTTCCTGATCGCGCGCACCGACGCCATCCAGGTCGACGGCGTGGACGCGGCGATCGAGCGCGCCATCGCCTGCGTCGAGGCCGGCGCCGACGGCATCTTCGCCGAGGCCGCCTACGACCTGGACACCTACCGCCGCTTCGTCGATGCGGTGAAGGTGCCGGTGCTGGCCAACATCACCGAGTTCGGCAAGACCCCGCTGTTCACCCGCGACGAACTTGCCTCGGCCGGCGTGGCGATCCAGCTGTATCCGCTGTCTGCGTTCCGCGCCATGAACAAGGCTGCGGAGACGGTGTACGAGGCGATCCGCCGCGACGGCCACCAGAAGTCGGTGGTCGAGCTCATGCAGACCCGCGAGGAGCTGTACGACCGCATCGGCTACCACTCCTTCGAGCAGAAGCTCGACGCGCTGTTCGCGAAGAAATGAGTCGCCGGCGGCCCTGGTCGGCCGGCGGACCGGACGGGGCATCCTGCCCCGCCGGCTGCCTCCGGCGCGTGCGGTCGCGGCGCTGCCGCCGCTTCAATCCATCCAACGCAAGGTCCGCCGCCGCGCGGACACCAGGCCGGCGCCAGGCGCCGCCCCCCGCATCCAGCTGACGCAGTCCAGGAGATCCGCCCATGAGCGAAGCCACCCCCGCCCCCGGCTTCAAGCCGAAGAAATCCGTCGCCCTGAGCGGCACCGCCGCGGGCAACACCGCGCTGTGCACCGTCGGCCGCACCGGCAACGATCTCGCCTACCGCGGCTACGACATCCTCGACCTGGCCACCACCAGCGAGTTCGAGGAGATCGCCCACCTGCTGGTGCACGGCAAGCTGCCCAACCGCGCCGAGCTGGCGGCGTACAAGACCAAGCTCAAGGCGCTGCGCGGCCTGCCGGCGGCGGTGAAGGTGGCACTGGAGCAGCTGCCGCCGTCCAGTCATCCGATGGACGTGATGCGCACCGGCGTATCCGTGCTCGGCTGCGTCAAGCCCGAGGCGGCCGACCACAACCATCCGGGCGCGCGCGACATCGCCGACAAGCTGATGGCCTCGCTGGGCTCGATGCTGCTGTACTGGTACCACTACGCCTACAACGGCAAGCGCATCGAGGTGGAGACCGACGACGACTCGATCGGCGGCCACTTCCTGCACCTGCTGCACGGCGAGAAGCCGAGGGACAGCTGGGTGCGCGCCATGCACACCTCGCTGATCCTCTACGCCGAGCACGAGTTCAACGCCTCCACCTTCACCAGCCGCGTCATCGCCGGCACCGGCTCGGACATGTACTCCGCGATCTGCGGCGGCATCGGCGCGTTGCGCGGTCCCAAGCACGGCGGCGCCAACGAGGTCGCGTTCGAGATCCAGAAGCGCTACGACAACCCGGACGAGGCGGAAGCCGACATCCGCGCGCGCGTGGAGCGCAAGGAAGTGGTGATCGGCTTCGGCCATCCGGTCTATACCGTCTCCGATCCGCGCAACAAGGTGATCAAGCAGGTGGCGAAGGAGCTGTCCGAGGAAGCCGGCAGCACCAGGATGTACGACATCGCCGAGCGCCTGGAATCGGTGATGTGGGACATCAAGAAGATGTTCCCGAACCTGGACTGGTTCAGCGCCGTCAGCTACCACGTGATGGGCGTGCCGACCGACATGTTCACCCCCCTGTTCGTGATCTCGCGCACCTCCGGCTGGAGCGCGCACATCATCGAGCAGCGCATCGACGGCAAGATCATCCGCCCGAGCGCCAACTACATCGGGCCGGAAGACCAGAAGTTCGTGCCGATCGACCAGCGCGCCTGATGTTCCAGCCCCTCTCCCACCGGGAGAGGGGTGGGGTGAGGGTCAGGCGAAGCCGCGAGGTTCCGGCAGCGTCGCTTCGACCGACCCTCATCCGGCCCTGCAGGCCAGCTTCTCCCGGAGGGAGAAGGGAAAGCGGGCGTGAGCCCGGCCCAACCATCCATTCGCTCTTCCCAGGCCAGCCATGAACAGCCAGCACCGCAAACCCCTCCCCGGAACGAAGCTCGACTGGTACGACACGCGCGAAGCCGTCGAGGCGCTGCAGCCCGGCGCCTGGGCCACGCTGCCCTACACCGCGCGTGTGCATGCCGAGAACATCGTCCGTCGTGCCGACCCGGCGCGCATCAATGACTACCTCGGCCAGCTGGTGCGCCGCGAGCGCACGCTGGATTTCCCCTGGTTCCCGGCGCGCGTGGTCTGCCACGACATCCTCGGCCAGACCGCGCTGGTCGACCTCGCCGGCCTGCGCGATGCCATCGCCGACCAGGGCGGCGACCCGGCGGCGGTGAACCCGGTGGTGCCGGTGCAGCTCATCGTCGACCACTCGCTGGCGGTGGAATGCGGCGGCTTTGATCCGCAGGCGTTCGAGAAGAACCGCGCGATCGAGGATCGTCGCAACGAAGACCGGTTCCACTTCATCGACTGGACCAAGCAGGCGTTCAAGAACGTGGACGTGATCCCACCGGGCAACGGGATCATGCACCAGATCAACCTGGAGAAGATGTCGCCGGTGATCTACGTGCAGGACGGCGTCGCCTTCCCCGACACCTGCGTCGGCACCGACTCGCACACGCCGCACGTCGATGCGCTGGGCGTGATCGCCATCGGCGTCGGCGGGCTGGAAGCCGAGAACGTGATGCTGGGCCGCGCCTCGTGGATGCGCACGCCCGAGATCGTCGGGGTCGAGCTGGCCGGCAGGCCTGCACCCGGCATCACCGCCACCGACGTGGTGCTGGCGCTCACCGAGTTCCTGCGCACGGAGAAGGTGGTCGGCGCCTACCTGGAGTTCCGCGGAGAAGGCGCCGCCGCGCTCACCGTCGGCGATCGCGCGACCATCTCCAACATGGCGCCGGAATACGGCGCTACGGCGGCGATGTTCTTCATCGACGACAACACCCTCGACTACCTGCGCCTGACCGGTCGCACCGACGAGCAGGTGGCGCTGGTGGAAACCTATGCGAAGATCGCCGGCCTGTGGGCCGACGATCTGGCGACCGCGCAGTACGAGCGCACCCTGCACTTCGACCTGTCGAGCGTGGTGCGCAACATGGCCGGTCCGTCCAACCCGCATCGCCGCCTGCCGACCAGTGCGCTGGCCGAGCGCGGCATCGCCGACGAAGCCAAGCTTGCGGCCGGCAAGGCCGAGGAAGCGGCCGGCCTGATGCCCGACGGCGCGGTGATCATCGCCGCGATCACCAGCTGCACGAACACATCCAACCCGCGCAACGTCATTGCCGGGGGTCTGCTGGCGCGCAACGCGGTGGCCAAGGGGCTGGCGCGCAAGCCCTGGGTCAAGACCTCGCTGGCGCCGGGTTCGAAGGCGGTGCAGCTGTACCTGGAGGAATCAGGCCTGCTGCCGGACCTGGAACAGCTCGGCTTCGGCATCGTCGCGTTCGCTTGCACCACCTGCAACGGCATGAGCGGCGCGCTGGATCCGAAGATCCAGCAGGAGATCATCGACCGCGACCTCTACGCCACCGCCGTGCTCAGCGGCAACCGCAACTTCGACGGCCGCATCCACCCCTATGCCAAGCAGGCCTTCCTGGCCTCGCCGCCGCTGGTGATCGCCTACGCCATCGCCGGTACGGTGCGCTTCGATATCGAGAAGGACCCGCTGGGCGTGGATGCCGAGGGCAATCCGGTCACGCTCAAGGACCTCTGGCCCAGCGACGAGGAGATCGACGCGGTGGTGAAGGCCAGCGTCAAGCCCGAACAGTACCGCGCCGTGTACGGTCCGATGTTCAAGCTGCGCGTGGAATCGGGCGCGGCGGTGAGCCCCCTGTACGACTGGCGTCCGCAGTCCACCTACATCCGCCGTCCGCCCTACTGGGAAGGCGCGCTGGCCGGCGAGCGCACGCTCACCGGCATGCGTCCGCTGGCGGTGCTGGGCGACAACATCACCACCGACCACCTCTCGCCGTCCAACGCGATCCTCGCCAGCAGCGCCGCCGGCGAATACCTCGCGAAGATGGGCCTGCCCGAAGAGGACTTCAATTCCTACGCCACCCACCGCGGCGACCACCTCACCGCGCAGCGCGCCACTTTCGCCAATCCCAAGCTGCTCAACGAGATGGTGCGGGCCGAGGACGGCAGCGTGCGCCAGGGTTCGCTGGCGCGGATCGAGCCGGAAGGCCAGGTGACGCGCATGTGGGAGGCGATAGAGACCTACATGCAGCGCAAGCAGCCGCTGATCATCATCGCCGGTGCCGACTACGGCCAGGGCAGCTCGCGCGACTGGGCCGCCAAGGGCGTACGCCTGGCGGGCGTGGAGGCGATCGTGGCCGAGGGCTTCGAACGCATCCACCGCACCAACCTGATCGGCATGGGCGTGCTGCCGCTGGAATTCCAGAACGGCGACACGCGCCTGACCTACGCCATCGACGGCACCGAGACCTTCGACGTGGTCGGCGCACGCACCCCGCGCGCGACGCTGACGCTGCTGATCCGCCGTCGCAACGGCGAGACGGTGGAGGTGCCGGTGACCTGCCGCCTGGACTCGGACGAGGAAGTGTCGATCTACGAGGCCGGCGGCGTGCTGCAGCGCTTCGCCCAGGACTTCCTGGCGGCGAACCAGGCCGCGTGAGGCGCAGCCCCGGCATGCCGCGCGCTGCCTCCGGCCGCGTCGCGGCTGCGCGAAGGGCTGGGCGGGCTGCGTTCGTCCGGGCGGCAGCGGATGGCGGAGAATGAAAGGCGATGTCGAAAGCGGAGTGGCTGGTTCGTCGTGACGGCACAGCCACCCCAACAAGGAATGAGCATGACCCAGACTGCCGAACCGGGCACCGTTCGCCTGCACCGCATCCTCGCCGCGCCGCCGGAGCGCGTGTATCGCGCCTTCGTCGATCCGGCCGCGCTGACGCGCTGGCTCCCGCCCTACGGCTTCACCGCCACCATGCACGCGTTCACGCCCGGCGTGGGCGGCGGCTACCGCATGTCCTTCACCAACTTCAGCACCGGTTCGAGCCACGCGTTCACGGTGAAGTTCGTCGAACTGGTCGAGAACGAGCGCATCCGCCACACCGATACCTTCGATGCGCCTGGCCTGCCCGGCGAGATGCAGGTGACCATCTCGCTGAAGAAGAGCATCGCCGGCACCGAACTGCAGATCGTGCAGGCGGGCATTCCCGCCGCGATTCCGGTCGACATGTGCCACCTCGGCTGGCGCGAGTCGCTGGAGATGCTGGCGAAACTGGTCGAACCCGAGATTCCGGACGGGGGCTGAGCGATGGACGCCGGAAGCCTGATGCTGATGGCGCGTCCGCCCGCGGACACGGCGGACCGCATGCATGCGGTCCTGCCGTCGCTCGGGCTGGAGACGGGCGGCGAACGCTGGCCTGCCGCCAACCTCCACCAGTCGCTCTCGACCGACTGCCCCGCCCGGCACGAGCCGGCGCTGCGGCGGACGCTGGGGCGGATACGTGCGCCTGCGTTCGACCTGGTCTTCAACCGCGTCAGTCTGGGCGACCGCTGGATACTGCGCGCCCGGGGCATCCCGGACGGATTCGCGCGGCTGCTCGCGGAGACGCGCGCGGCCCTGCAGGCCGAAGGCATCGCCTGCGACACCGGCCACACCCCGCACGTGACCCTGTGCTACGCCCCGCCGTTCGTCCAGGACGGCACGCGCGCGCTGGCCTCGCCGATCGCGTGGCGCGTCGATCCCGTCGAACTGGTCGCGGCCGCCGCCCATCCCTACCGGTACCGGACGCTGGCGCGACAGCCGCTGGCGCCGCCTCCCCAGAGCGAGCTGTTCGATGCAGCTTGCCCGCAACAGGCTTTCTGACAGGCAGCGATCGCAGGACATTCCATGGCATTGAAAAAGGGCATCAGGCAACTGGTCGACGAGGCCAGCGCACGCATCGAGACGATCCCGGTGGACGAGGCGCTGGCGCTGCTCGCCGATCCCGACGTGCAGTTCGTCGATATCCGCGACGTGCGCGAACTCGAGCGCGAGGGCATGGTGCCGGGCGCCTTCCACGCGCCGCGCGGAATGCTCGAGTTCTGGGCCGACCCCGACAGTCCCTACTTCAAGCCGGTTTTCGGCCAGGACCGCCGCTTCGTCCTGTACTGCCAGTCCGGCTGGCGTTCGGCGCTGGCCGCTGCGGCGCTGCAGGACATGGGCCTGCAGCGCGTGGCCCACATCGCCGGCGGCTTCAACGGCTGGAAGGCCGGCGGCGGCGAACTCGCGCGCAAGGCCGTGCGCGAGCCTGGATCCGCGCCGGAACTGCGCGGCGGCCAGGTCCGCATTCCCGCCACCTACATGCGCGGCGGCACGTCCAAGGGCGTGTTCTTCCGCCTGGCGGACCTCCCGGAGGCCGCGCGCGAACCTGGCCGCGCGCGCGACCGCCTGTTCCAGCGCGTGATCGGTTCGCCCGATCCCTACGGCAAGCAGACCGACGGCTTGGGCGGGGCGACCTCGAGCACCAGCAAGTGCGTGATCGTCTCGCCTTCGACGCGCGAAGGCCATGACGTGGACTATCTCTACGGGCAGGTGTCGATCGACAGCGACTTCGTCGACTGGTCGGGCAACTGCGGCAACCTGTCCTCGGCGGTGGGGCCGTTCGCCATCGCCCAGGGTATGCTCGACCCGTCGCGCGTGCCGGGCGAGGGGCGCTGCACCGTGCGCATCTGGCAGGCCAACATCGGCAAAACCATCCTCGCGCATGTGCCCATCGTCGATGGCCAGGTGCAGGAGACCGGCGACTTCGAACTCGATGGCGTGACCTTTCCCGCAGCCGAAGTGGTGCTGGAGTTCCTCGATCCCTCCGATGAGGGGGAGGACGGCGGCGCGATGTTCCCCACCGGCGGACTCGTGGGCATGCTCGAGGTGCCAGGCGTGGGCGCGCTGCAGGCGACGATGATTTCCGCTGGAATTCCCACCGTGTTCGTCAACGCGGTCGACATCGGCTTCGATGGCACCGAGCTGCAGCCTGCGATCAACGAGGACAGGGCCGCGCTGGCGAAGCTCGAGGCGATCCGGGTGGCCGGCGCGCTGCGCATGGGCCTGATCCGGTCGCCCGAAGAGGCGCTGACCCGCCAGCACACGCCCAAGGTGGCGTTCGTCGCGCCGCCGCAGGACTACGTGTCGTCCAGCGGCAAGGCGGTCGCGGCGGAGGCCATCGACCTCAACGTGCGCGCGCTGTCGATGGGCAAGCTGCACCACGCGATGATGGGCACGGCCTCGGTGGCGATTGCGACCGCCGCCGCGGTGCCGGGCACCCTGGTCAACCTCGCCGCCGGCGGCGGGCAGCGCGACGTGGTGCGCTTCGGCCACCCCTCCGGCACGCTGCAGGTGGGCGCCTCGGTGCAGCAGGTCGACGGCCAGTGGTGCGTGACCCGCGCGGTGATGAGCCGCAGCGCCCGCGTGCTCATGGAAGGCACGGTGCGGGTGCCGGTCGACACGCTCGCCTGAGCCGAGCGGCGGCGTGCCGCACGGCCGGCGCGTCGCTTACCCGAATTGGCAGCACGTCCACCCGCTGCCGTCGTTGACCCTCCCCGGACCCTGTGTGGGAATCGGGACTCGACGACGACAGGCCCGGGCCTCCGCGCAGCGGAGCCACCGCGGCCGGGGGGAGGACATCCGTGAGCGATCCACGTACCGCGCTCCAGCGCGGCCCGATGAGCCGGCTGCAGATCGCCGTGGTGGCGCTGTGCGTCGCCCTCAACGCCGTCGATGGCTTCGACGTGCTGGCGATCAGCTTCGCCGCCCCGGGCATCGCCGCGGAGTGGGGCATCGACCGCGCCATGCTGGGCGTGGTGCTGTCGATGGAACTGATCGGCATGGCGCTGGGCTCGGTGCTGATCGGCAACCTCGCCGACCGCATCGGCCGGCGCCCGGTGATCCTGGGCTGCCTGGTGGCGATGACGCTGGGCATGTTCGCCGCGGCCTGGGCGCAGAACGTGGCGATGCTGTCGGCCACGCGCCTGTTCACCGGCCTCGGCATCGGCGGCATGCTCTCCTCGACCAGTGCGATGGTGGCCGAATATTCCAGCGACCGTCGCCGCAGCCTCAACGTGGTGCTCAACATCGCCGGCTACTCCGCCGGTGCGGTGGTCGGCGGGATGATCGCCTCGCTGCTGCTGGCGCGCACCGGCGAGTGGCGTTCGGTGTTCCTGCTGGGCGGCGCGGCCACGCTGGCGCTGCTGCCACTGGTGTATGCGCTCATGCCCGAATCGATCGAATCGCAGATTGCGCGTCGCCCGCCGGGCGCGCTCGAGGGCGTGAACCGCACCCTGCGCCGGCTCGGCCTGGCGCCGGTGGCGGCACTGCCGCCGGCCGAGGCCGGCACGCTCAGGCCTTCGTTCTCCGCCCTGTTCTCGCCGGCCTACGCCTGGCCCACGGTGCTGCTGACCGTCGCCTACTTCGCCCAGATCATGGCCTTCTACTTCATCCAGAAGTGGACGCCCAAGATCCTGGTCGACATGGGCTTCGCCACGCCCGACGCCGCGCGCGTGCTGGTCTTCGTCAACCTCGGCTGCGTGGTTGGCGCGGTGGCCGTCGGGTTGGCCTCGCAGCGCCTGCGCCTGCAGCCGCTGGTGGTCGGTGCGATGGTGCTGTCGTTCGCGACGATCGCCTCCTACGGGTTGCTGCCGCGCGACCTGGCGTGGTTCTCGGCGGTGGCGGTGCTGGCCGGCTTTTTCACCAACGCCAGCGTGGTGGGGCTTTATCCGGTCCTGGTGCGCACCTTCCCGGCGCTGCTGCGCGCCAGCGGTACCGGCTTCGTGATCGGGGTGGGGCGCGGCGGCTCGGTGGTCGGGCCGATCGCCGCTGGCGGCCTGCTCGCGGGGGGCGGCGCCCTGCTGCTGGTGTCGACCGCGATGGGGGCCGGCGCGTTGGTCGCGGCGACCATGCTGGTGCTGGTCGGCCGGGTGCAGGCGCGGCGCCAGGGCACCGGCGAGGCGGCGGATCCGGCGTGAGCGCGAAGCGCACGGACCAATCGACCGGAGTTCTTGCAGCCCCGGTGCCCCGGCCTGGATCCTCGCGCACCGCGCGCTGGCGGAAGAAGGCTCTGTCCGGGCCGCCGCGCGCCGGTGCGGATCGCGCTGCCGCCGGCGCTCAGACCGCCACGTTGCGCCGACGCAGCACGACCAGCACAAGGCCGTAGATCGCCGCGGCGATGAGCGTGGCATCGAACACCGGCACCCCGGTGAGGGTGAGGCCGGCGCGGGAAGCGCCCAGCGCGATCGCCACCGACACCACCCAGGTGCCGACGGCGGCCCAGCGCACCTGCGGCATGTCGCGCAGGGTGGTGGCGGCATCGGCGTGGCGGAAGCGGGTCAGGCCGTCGATCACGTAGATCGCCGCGATCGGCGGAATGATCAGGCCCAGGAACAGCAGGAAGGGAATGAAGGCATCGATGATGCCCGCCAGCGCGAAGCCCGCGCCGATGGCGCCGCCCAGCAGGGTGAAGGCCCAGGTCGGCACGCGCGGCACGGTGGCGGTGAGCGAGAGGCTGGCCGAATACAGGTTCGCCGCGTTGATCGTCCAGCACGACAGCACCAGCATCGCCAGCGCCGGCACGCCGAAACCGAAGCCGACGATCAGGGCCATGATGTCGGTCTGCCCGGTAGCCAGCGCCGGCAGCGCGGCCAGCACCATCAGCACCGGCGCGGCGATCGGGAACGAGAGCGCCATCGCCGAGACCGCGCCGCGCGCGCTGCGGATGTAGCGCGCCAGGTCCGGCATCGCCGCCACGGTCAGCATGTTGCCGCCGATCAGGGCCGACAGCGCGATGCCGAAGTCCATCGGCACCGGCGGCATCGCGGCCGGGGCGATGGTGACGCCGTGCGCACGCACCGCCGCCACGCAGACTGCGAGCAAGATCGCGCCCAGCAGCGGTACGGCCACCAGGGCCAGGCGCTCGAGGGTGCGGAAGCCGTAGATGGTGGAGACGGTCATCAGCAGGCTGCCGATCGCCACGCAGGCGCCGAACGGCACCTCGACGCCGTACAGCTGGCGGATCGCGGACACCATGGCGCTGCCGAAGAAGGAGACGTTCACCCCGAACCAGCCGTAGTGCACCAGCGCCACCACGATGTTCACCGCGGCCGCGCCGTGGCGTCCGAACGAGCGCTGGATCAGCAGGTAGGTCGTCAGTCGCGTGCGCACGCTGATCAGCGCGGTCAGGCAGGCGCCCAGGCACAGCACCACGCCGGCCAGCAGCGCGGCCAGCACCGCATCGCCAAAGCCCAGCGCCAGGCCGGTCTGCGCGCCGTTGAGGAAGGCCGGCAGCGAGATCGAGAAGCTCGCGATGATCAGGGCCACGCGCCAGCCGGAGGACAACGCGTGCGCCGGCAGCGGGCGGTCGGCGTACTGCTCGGTGCGGGCGGTCTCCTTCAAGCGGTGGTCCAGTGGTTGAGCGATTCGATCGGGCGGTAGGCTTCGCCGAGCCGGAACGCGTCGGGCCCGACGACGGACAGGGCCTGCGCCTCGCGCAGCATCGCCGGCGCGGCGGCGCCGACCACCTTCACCCGCTGCCCGTAGCGCAGGCGCTCGGTGGTGATGCTTTCGGCGGTCTCGCGGTCCATGACCGTGATCAGGTCCGGCACCATCGCCACCACGACGCCGTCGCGGCGCGCCACCAGGTTCTCGTTCTGGAACTCGAGTTCCATGGTTCCGGTGCCGGCGAAGCCTTCCAGCCGCACCCGGCCCAGCGAGAAGCCGCCGCGCGTCTCGCGTTCGACATCGACGATCTTGCCGTCGAACAGCTCGCCCGCGTGCGGGTACAACCCCGAGCCGCGCAGCGCGGCGTACAGCGCTTCGAACGGATCCTCGCCGCGCGCGCGCGCCAGGCGCACCGCGGCACCGACCGCGATCGCCGCCGAGACGCTGCCGCCGATGGCGTGGGCTTTGGCGGCGCGGCCGGACAGCGGGTACTCGGCCATGTGCGCGATCCCGCCCATCGCCACCGATACTGCGCGTGCGATGCGCTCGTGGGCCAGGTTGTCGCCGTCCTCGATGGTGACCACCGCGCCGCCCGCGTCGGTCATCACCGCCGGGCAGGCGGGCAAGCCGCGGATATTGAAGATCGCCATCTGCGATTCGGGAAAGGCGCGGCCCATGCCGTCGGCATCGACCACCGGCAGGCCCAGGCGCGCGGCCGCGGCCAGCGGGGACAGGCCATTGCCGCCACCGATCTCGATCGGCAGCACCGCATCGACCTTGCGCCCGAGCAGGGCCTCCATGCGGCGCAGGCCGGCGACGGTCTCGTGGCCACCGGGCAGCTTCTCCACCGATACCGTGGGCGCGCCGATCCAGCCCAGCGGCACCACCAGCGCATCGTCGTCCAGCGACTGCAGCGGCAGCAGGTCGACGCCGCCGTCGCGCTGCAGGCCGGCCTGCGCGATCAGCAGGCCGTAGTAGGGATCGCCGCCGCCGCCGGAGCCGAGGAAGGCGGCGCCCGCGGCGAGGTCGGCCAGGGCGTCGTACTCAATGCGCATGGCGCGTCCCCGCCAGCGGCGCATGGCGCGCCGCCGTCGCCGCGACCGGCAGCTCGGCCACGGTCTTGACCCGCACCTGCGCGGAGCGGCCCGGGAGATAGCTCAGGAACACCTCTTCCATTTCCACCACCTGTACCGTGTCCGCGTCGCCGCCGGCAGCGGCGGCGCGCATCCGCGCTTCGGACCGCAGCTGCTCCAGCGCCAGCGCGCGCGGCGTTGCATCGTAGTCGACGATCCGCTCGACCTGGGCGCCGACACGCGCGATCGCCGCACCGACCGCATTGGCCACCGCCGCGTGCCCGGGCCTGACCACGCGGGCCGCACCCTTGAGCGCATCCGGGATCAGGAAGGCGCCGCCGCCGACCGCCAGCACCGTCGCGTCGCCACGCGCGGTCTTCATCCGGTCCACGCCCTCCTCGAGCAGGCGCGAGAAGCGCGCGACGATGGCCGCAACCACCTGCGCCGACAGCGCCGGCAGCCGCTGCGCATCGCCGAGCTGCACCAGGCCCGCGGCCACGGCCACGTCGCTGGCGGTCAGCACCTCGCCGCCGAACACGAAGGCGTCGCAGGTGACGCGGTACCCCACCGAGTCCGGGCCCACGCGCAGCGCCTGCGGGTCCACCGTCTCTGCCTGCCAGGCCGCAGGGTCGAGCCGCACGCGGGTACCGCCGCCCAGCCCGATCGAGAGGATGTCGGGCATGCGCGCGTTGGTGCGCACGCCGCCGATGTCGACCGCGATCGAGGACTCGCGCGGAAACCCGTGCGCCAGTACGCCGATATCGGTGGTGGTGCCGCCCACGTCCATCACGATGGCGTCCTCGATGCCGGTCAGGAAGGCGGCGCCGCGCATGCTGTTGGTCGGCCCGGAGCCGATGCCCATCACCGGATGCGCCGCGGCCTGGCCGCTGGAGATCAGGGTGCCGTCGTTCTGGCTCAGGTACAGCGGCGCCTGCAGGCCGATCGCGCCGAGCGCCCGGCCGAAGGCGTCCACCACGCGACGCGCGAGGCTGGACAGGGCCGCATTGAGGATCGCCGCGTTCTCGCGCTCGACCAGGCCGAGCCGACCGATCTCATGCGACAGGGTGATGCGGGCGGCCGGATGCTCCTCGCGCAGCAGCACGGCCGCGCGTTCCTCCATCGCCGCGTTCATCGGCGCGAAGGCGCTGGTGATGGCGATGGCCTCCACGCCGGCGCGTCGCAGCTCGCGCGCGGCCTCGCGCACGCGCGTTTCGTCGAGTGGGGCGATCTCGCGACCATCCACTTCGTAGCCGCCGCGCAACAGGTAGACCCGCTCGCCGAGGCAGGCGACGAGTTCGTCCGGCCAGCCCGTCATGGGCGGGAGGGCATTGCCCGACGGGCTGGCCAGGCGGAGGACGCCGACCGGCTCGAGTGCCTTGCGCTCGACCAGGGCATTGGCGAAGTGGGTGGTGCCGATGGTGATGCGCGCGATCGCATCCTGGCGCACGCCGGCCTGCGCGAGCACGGTCTCGACCGCCGCGGCGACACCCGAGGCGACATCGCCGGTGGTGGCCTGCTTGGTCCACGCCGCCACCGTATCGCCGTCCATCAGCACCGCGTCGGTGTTGGTGCCCCCTACGTCCACTCCAAGCCGCACCGAATGCTCCACGTTCTTCAAGGCCGGACCACGGTAGGTGCGCCCGCCGCGGGTGCGCAACGCGAAAAACGGGTGGCCGCCGCACGGGGGTGGGTAAGCAGGCCCGGCATGCGGGTAGCGGGCCCCGCGACTGGCTATGATCGGCTGCCGGCCAGGTCGAGGGGAGCAGGGTGGACGCGAGCGCCCACGCCGATGTACATGCAGCGCTGGATGGACTGATCCATACCCGGGTCGCGCCGCCGGTGTGGCTGGGCGAGCAGATCCGCAGAGACGCGCTGCTGTCGCGCCTGGACGGTGCGCTGCAGCGGCGCCTGACCCTGATCCACGCGCCGGCCGGCTACGGCAAGACCAGCCTGCTGGCGCAGTGGCGCCAGCGCCAGGCCGCAGCGGCTGTACGGATCGCCTGGCTGACCCTGGAGAGCGACGACACCGACCTCAAGCGCCTGGCCGGCTATCTGTCGCTCGCGCTGGCGGACGGGGATGCGCCGGCGATGCCGGCCGACCTGCCGCCGCGTGCGGCGCTGTCGGCGATCATCAAGCGCCTGGCCTCGCAACCACAGCCGGTGGCGATCGTCTTCGACGACTTCCATCGCGGCGACAGCCCGGCGCTGTCGGAGTTCATCGCCAGCCTGGTGCGGCTGGCCCCGGGCAACTGCCATTTCATCGTGGCCTCGCGCGACCATCCTTCGCTGGGCCAGTCGGTGCTCGCAGCCGAAGACCAGTTGCTCGAGTTCGGTGCCAGCGACCTGCGCTTCTCGGCCGCCGAGACCGAGGCCCTGCTGGAGCGGAACCGGCCCGGACCACTGGGCCGCGACGACCTGCGCCGCATCTTCGAGCGCACCGAGGGCTGGCCGATCGCGCTGCAGCTGGTGGCGCTGTCGCTGCGCCGCGGCGCCGACCCCGGTGCCCTGGTCTCGCGCTTCAGCGGCTCCGGATCGGAGCTGGCGCGCTACCTGTCCGAGCAGGTGCTGGTGGCCCTGCCGGACGATATGCAGGAGGTCGTGATGCGCACCGCGCTGGCCGACCGCCTCACCGGCGAGGTGGTCAACCTGCTATGCGACCGCGACGACGGCTGGCTGCTGCTGGAGCGGCTGGAGCAGCAGGGCATGTTCCTTGCGTCGTTGCCTGGCGGACCGGCCTGGCGCTACCACCAGCTGTTCGCCGAATACATGCGCGAGCGCCTGCAGCGGCGCGATGCCGCGCAGTACCGCGCGCTGCAGCGCCGGCTGGCCGAATGGTTCGGCGCGTCCGGCCAGCTCGCCGATGCGGTGCATCACGCCATCCGCGCCGACGCGCCCGAACTGCTGGCCGGGATCGTCGAGGCGGCCGGCGCCTGGCGACTGATTCCGAAGGGACTGCAGGTCCTGGCAGAGCGCGCCATCGAGGCCCTGCCGCAGGCCCTGGTGGGTGCGCGTCCGCGGCTGGCGCTGATGCGCATCTACCTGGCCATCAAGCGCGGCGAACTGGCCGCGGCGCGACTCGACTACGACCGGCTCTGCGCAGAGGAGCGGCAGCACTCCGACGCCGACCTGCGCACCGAGATCCTGATCGTGGGCGATGTGCTGATCGACTACGAGAACGCGCCGGTCTCGCTGGACGACCTGCTCGAGCGCGAGGCCCTGCTGCGCAGCCTGCCCGGCAACGACCATCTGATGCTGGCCAACATCTGCGAGCTGCTGGGCGCCAAGTACTACGAGGGCGGCTGGCTGGAGCGTGCGATGGAGCCGACCCTGGCCGCGCGCGAGCATTACCAGGCCCTGGGTTCGCTCTACAGCGACCTGTTCACCCGATTCCTCGAAGCGCGCATCCGCCGCGCCCAGGGCCGCGCGCACGATGCGGCCAATATCCTCGCCGTGGCCAAGGGGCAGATCGTCGACAACTTCGGCGCGCATTCGGACCTGGCGGCCAACTGCGACGCATTCGAGGCCGAGCTGCTGTACGAACAGGACCGCCTGGACGAGGCCGCCGAGCGCCTGGCCTGGTCGCTTCCGCACATGGAGCAGTCCGACGGCTGGGTCGACGTGTACGCCGCGGCCTACTTCACCGCGGCGCGGATCGAGGCGGCGCGCGGGGCGATGGAGGACGCGCTGGCGATGCTCTCGCGCGCCCGCCGCCTGGCCGCGCGCCGGCGCCTGCGCCAGCTCGAACTGCTGGCGCAGCTGCACGAGTTGCAGCTGCTGCTGCATGCCGGTTGCGACGATGCGGCCGCGCGCGCGCTGGCCGACGGCATCGGACTGGACGCGCTGGCCTCGGAAATGGACCACGACCGCGGCGGCTACCGCCAGGTGGCGGCGATGGCGGCGATGTGCCGCGCGCGCCTGCTGCTGGTGGAAGGGGAGGCGGCGCGCGCGCTGTCCGAACTCGAACGCCTGCGCCAGTGGGCGACCCGCCATGGAGCGGGCAGGTTGCTGCTCGATACCACGCTGCTGCTCGCCCAGGCGCAGGCGTCGTCCGGGGATGCGATGGCCGCGCGCGCAAGCTTCGATGCCGCGGTGGGGATGGCCATGTTCCAGGGCATTGTGCGGCCTTTCATCGATGCCCAGCGCTTCGTCGAACCGCTGCTGGGTGCTGTCCAGCCGGACGCGGCGCAGGGCGACCGCTTCCGCGGGCAGTTCCTCAGGACGCTGACCAGGGCCTACGCCGCGCGCCCGATGGACAACGGCAGCCAGGGCCTGCTGACCGACGCCGAGGTCGAGGTCATCGAGCCCCTGTGCCGCGGCCTGTCCAACAAGGAGATCGCGCGGGCGATCGGCATGTCGCCGGATACGGTCAAGTACCGGCTCAAGTCGCTGTTCCGCAAGATCGACGTGCACCGGCGCAAGGACGCGGTGCGCGTGCTGCGCGAACGCGGCCTTGCCGGTGGCGCCGGGCAGGGTGTGGACTGACGCGCGCGGGTGCGGCGGCGGCCGCCATCGCGCGGGTCGCCGCGACTTACCCGAATTACCCTTTCACTTACCCCGATTGGCGCGCGGACCGGCTGCGGGCCTGTAGTACTAATCGTTTCCGAGGGAGGCCGGTCTTCGGCCAAGGCGCGCCGGACGCGCACAACATCCAGATCTCGGGGGCGCAAGATGATGATGGTTGGACGCGAAGGGGATGGCACGGGCGGTCGGACGACGGGCAGCAGGGCCGCACTGCGGCTGGCGCTGCTGTCGGCCGCGTGCGCGGTGGGGCTGGCGCAGATCGCGCAGGCGCAGGATGCCGCCGCCGGCGGCCAGGAGGCGGCGGACCTGGACGCCATCGTGGTGATCGGCGACCGCGCCGAGACCGCCACCAAGACCGATACCAAGCTGACCGAGATTCCGCAGTCGATCAGCGTGGTCACCGCGGACCAGTTCAACGACCGCACGGCGACCAACTTCCAGGAAATCTTCCGCTACAGCGCAGGCGTGGCCACCGAGCTCGAGGGCGTGGACACGCGCGTGGATCGCATCTCGGCGCGCGGCTTCGCGGCAGCGCAGTACCTGGACGGCATCAACCGCATGCCGACCTCGACCATCTACGGCGCGCGCATGGAGGTGTTCACCCTCGAGCGCGCGGAAGTGCTGCGCGGACCCTCGTCAGTGCTGTACGGTGCAGGCGGCGTCGGCGGACTGATGAATGCGGTCAGCAAGACCGCCACCCACCAAGGATTCGGTGGGGAGGTCGGGCTCGTGTTCGGCAGCCCCACGCGCAAGGAGCTGCAGGTCGACGTCAACGGCGGCCTGACCGACACCCTGGCCGGGCGCATCGTGGCGATGCGCCGCGACGGCGAGATGCAGTGGGACGACCAGGCCGACGACAGGCTCACGCTGATGCCATCGCTGAAGTGGAGCCCGGGCGAGCGCACCGACATCACCCTGCTTGCCCTGTACCAGAAGGACGACCTGGGAACGCAGAGCTTCCTGCCGATGCAGCGCACGCTCAATGCCGCCGACGGCGAGCGGCTGCCGATGGACTTCTTCACCGGCGACAAGGACTTCAACCGGATGAAGACCGAGCACCGCTCGCTGACGCTGCTGCTGGACCACGCCTTCAGCGACGCCATCTCCTTCAGCAGCCGCACGCGCCGCTACGACCAGGACGTGGACTACGCCGAACTGTGGGGCAACGTGGGCGTGCCCTGGACAGGCGACCTGCTGCCGCGCGAGTTCTACATCCTCGACGACGCCTACGATGGCTACGGTTCCGACAATACCTTCAGCTTCAAGTTCGCGACCGGGCCGTTCCAGCACCAGGTGCTGGCGGGCCTGGACTACATGCGCTTCGAGCAGGAGCGCCGGGAAGGCTTCTCGTGCGCGGGCCTGGCCGACCCGGTGTCGGAAGAACTGTTCGGCTGTTTCGCCGGCGGCAGCCCGCCGCCGCTGGACATCGCCAACCCCAACTACCACGAGAGCTTCGCCTACGGCTACACCAATGCATTCACCTCGCGCAGCACCCAGCTGGGCGTGTACGTCCAGGACCAGATCAAGTACGGGGACCGCCTGTCGATGGTCCTCGGCGCCCGTCGCGACAAGGCTACCAGCGAGGCCAATGGAACGAAGGAAGCCGACAAGCACGCCACCACCTATCGCGTCGGCCTGATCGGCGAACTCGGCCACGGCGTGTCGCCCTACATCGGCTACTCCGAATCGTTCCAGCCGGTGGCGGGCGTCAACTACTTCGGCGAACCCTTCAAGCCGCAGGAGGGCCGCCAGTACGAGGTGGGCGTGAAGTGGCAGGTCAATCCATCGGCGCTGCTGACCCTCTCCGCGTTCGACATCGTCGAGTCGAACTACCTGGTGCAGGATCCGGATTTCCTGCAGAACTTCATCCAGGTGGGTGAGGTCGGCTCCAAGGGCCTGGAGCTGGAAGCCAGCGTCCGCTACAGCGACTTCGAGTTCAGCGGCGCCTACAGCTACGTGCAGGCGGAGGACGTGGTCGGCAACCGCATCGCCGCGCTGCCCGAGACCAGTGCTTCGCTGTGGGCGACGCGCTCGGTCTGGATCGGCGAGGGCACCAGGCTGCGCTTCGGCGGCGGCCTGCGCTACACCGGCGACAAGATCGATTCCACGCTGAGTCACACGACCAAGGCGGTCACCGTCACCGACGCGATGATCGACCTGGAGCGCGGCGATTGGACCTTCGGGCTCAATGTGTCGAACCTGTTCGACCGCGAGTTCTTCGTCTACTGCCTGGCGACCAACCCGGGCGACGGCGCCTGCTATCCGGGTACGCCCAGGACGGTGCTGGCGAGCGTGCGCTACCGTTTCTGACCCCGGCATCGCGAAAGACATACGGCGCTCTCCCCGGGGAGCGCCGCAGCACCAAGGAGCAAGACGTGTCCCATCCCTTCCCCCGCCAGGCGCCCAGGCGCCGGTCGCTTGCGCGCGCGCTGCTGTCGCTGGCGGCGCTGCTGTCAGCGGCGGCGTGCAGTACCCAGCCGGCCGCCGAGCCCGCCCCGGATCGCGCGGACCTGCTGCTGACCAATGCGCGCGTCTACACGGTCGAGACCGGGCAACCCTGGGCGCAGGCGGTGGCGATCCGCGACGGCCACATCCTGGCGGTTGGCGACGATGCGCAGCTGGCCTCGCTGCGCGACGAGGATACGCGGGTGGTGGACCTGGGCGGGCGCCTGCTGCTGCCGGCATTCGGCGATGCGCACGCGCACCCGCAGTTCGGCGGCATCAGTCATTCGCGCTGTCCGCTGCACGACGGGCGCACGTTGCAGGACTACCAGCGGATCATCGCCGCCTGCGTCGCGGCCAGCCCCGGCGATGGCGTGGTCTATGGCGTGGGCTGGGAAGACGCGCTGTTCCCGCCCAACGGGGTACCGCGCAAGGAAGTGCTCGATGCGGTCAGCGCCGAGCGTCCGCTGATCTTCGAATCGGTGGGCGGCCACAGCCTTTGGCTCAACTCCAGGGCCCTGGAGGCGGCCGGCATCACCCGGGACACGCCCGATCCGCCCAATGGCCACATCGATCGCGACCCCGCCACCGGCGAACCGGTCGGCGGCCTGCAGGAAACGGCGATGGCCCTGGCCGAGCGGCTGGTGCCCCCGCCCACCGCGGCCGAGCGCGAGGCCGCCATCGTCCATACCGCCAAGCATTTCAACAGCCTCGGCATCACCAGCTGGCACGATGCCGGCATTCCCTTCGATGCCGGCGGCGCCAGCGAGACGCTCGACGCCTATGCCGCGGTGCGCGGCGACGGCCGCCTGAGCGCCCATGTCGCGGTGGCCATGACCTGGAAGAACGACCACGGGCTGGAGCAGCTGCCCGACCTGGTGCGCGCTTCCGAGCGCGCCGAGGCGATGGGCCTGGTGGCGCGGTCGGTCAAGTTCTACGTCGACGGCGTGATCCCGCAGCAGACCGCCTACATGCTGGAACCCTACGCGCATGCCGGCGACGCCCGCGGCAAGCCGCATATCGATGCCGGTGCGCTGCAAGAGGCGGTGCAGCGCCTGGATGCCGAGGGCTTCCAGGTGCATGCGCATGCGATCGGCGATGGCGGCGTGCGCCAGGCGCTGGATGCCATCGCGGCGGCACGCGCGGCCAACGGCGCGCGCGGTGGCCGGCACATGGTCTCGCATCTCAACGTGGTCGATCCGGCCGACCAGCCGCGCTTCGGTCAACTGGGCGTGGCCGCGCAGTTCCAGCCGCTGTGGGCCAGCCACTATCCCTATATGGACCTGACCCGGCAGGCGATCGGGCCGCTGCGCTCGCAGTCGCTGTATCCGGCCGGTTCCATCCTCAAGGCCGGCGGACGCCTCGCCTACGGCGCCGACTGGCCAGTGGCCTCGGCCAATCCGCTGGAGGGCCTGCAGGTGGCGGTGACCCGCACCAACGCCGAGGATCCCGCGTCGGGCCCGCTGCTGGCCGGCGAGGCCGTGACTCTGGAGCAGGCGCTGCGCGCCTATACGATCGACGTGGCCTGGGTGAACCGCATGGACGACCGTCTGGGCTCGATCGCGCCCGGCAAGCTGGCCGATCTCGTTGTCCTGGACCGCAACATCTTCGAGATCCCGGCACACGAGATCGGCAAGACCCGCGTGCTGCTGACCCTGTTCGAGGGGCGCCCCGTCTTCGGCGATCTGGGCCTGTCGTCGCCCTGACCGTCGCACTCTGTTGAGGGCCCATCAGCAGCCGCAGCGTCCCGCGCACCGGCGATGGGAGATCGCGTCGGGCAGTCCGTAGGCATCGCCGCCCTGGACTCGCGGGACCGTGGGAGCGCGCTTGCGCGCGAAGCGCTTCGCGACCGAGGTCGCTCCACGGAAGTCTGCAGCGGTCCTGCCCACGCACCGGGCGACCAGACAGGACAGCAGTGGGAGGGCGCTCGCGCGCCAGGGCGTTCGCGACCAAGGTCGCTCCCACAGGAATTCGCAACGGTCCTGCCCACACGCGTCGGACGACCGGAGGGGTTGGCCGTGGACAGACGGGACAGCGGTGGGAGCGCGCTCGCGCGCGAAGCTCTTCGCGACCAAGGTCGCTCCCACGGACGCTCCGGAGGGGTGGCGCGGCGAGGGTCTCAAAGGATGGGGGCGGACGAGCCGCCTCAGCGGCAGGTGTAGCCCCCGTCCACCGGCAGCGCCACGCCGGTGACATAACTCGACTCGTCCGAGGCCAGCCACAGCGCCGCATCGGCCATCTCCTGCGCCTGGCCGAAGCGGCCCATCGGAATCGCGGCCAGCAGCTTCTTCTCGTTGGCGGCCATTTCCTCCGGGTCGCCGCTGCGGCCGATGAAGCCCTTCTTCATCGGCGTCTCGCTCAGCCCCGGGCAGATCACGTTGACGCGGATGCCGTCGGGGGCGAAGCGCTGCGCCAGCGACTTGGCCAGGCCGACCACGGCGAACTTCGCCGCCGAATAGATCGGACTCATCATCGATCCGACCAGACCCGACACCGACGAGGTGAACATCAGCGAGCCGCCGCCGCGCCGTCGCATATAGGGCGCGGCCTCGCCCGCGGCGAGCACGGCCGAGGTCACGTTGAGGTTCATCGACAGCTCGTACTGGGCCAGGTCCATGTTCTCGACCGACGCCGGGCCCGGAATGCCGGCATGCGCCCACAGCACGTCGATGCCGCCGAACGCGTCCGCCGCGCGATGGATGCTGGCGCGCGCGTCCTCGGCTTTCGACAGGTCGGCCTGGACGGTGGCGATGTCGGCGCCGTGCGTGTCGCGCGCCTCCTGCGCCAGCCGGGCCAGCGCATCGGCATCGATGTCGATCGCGGCCACGCGTGCGCCCTCGCGCACGAAGGTCAGGACCGCGGCGCGGCCCATGCCCGAGGCGGCGGCGGTGATCACGGCGAGTTTGCCTTGCAGGCGCATGGAGGTCTCCGGTTCTGGGGGGACGCGCTCGCGTCCGGTGATGGCGGTTTTCGCTGCCGCTGCGCGCAGGCGATGCCTGCTTGCAGGCCTGCGGCGCCGCGACGTGGCGATGCGGTACTACTGCGCGAATGGATCGGCGAAGCGCCCGGTGGTGCTGACCACCGTGGTGCGCGTCTCGAGGTAGGGATCCAGGCCCTCCAGCCCGTTCTCGCGACCCCAGCCGCTCTGCTTGATGCCGCCATAGGGCGTGGACCAGCGCAGGAAGCGATAGGTGTTGACCCAGACGATGCCGGCCTGGATGCGCGCGGACACGCGATGGGCGCGGCTGCTGTCGCGCGTCCACAGGCCGGCGGCCAGGCCGTACTCGCTGTCGTTGGCCATGGCGACGGCCTCGTCCTCGCCATCGAAGGGGATCAGCGACGCGACCGGGCCGAAGATCTCCTCGCGCGCGATCCGCATCGTGTTGTCGACATTGGCGAACACGGTCGGCGCGACGAAGTAGCCCGCGGCCAGCGCCTCGTCGTCCAGGCGCACGCCGCCGGCCACCAGTTCGGCGCCCTCGTCGCGGCCGATGCCGATGTAGGACAGCGTCTTGTGCAGCTGCGCCTCGTGCGCCTGCGGGCCCATGTGCACGTCCGGATCCAGCGGCAGGCCCACACGCACGCGACCGGCGCGGCGCGCGAACTCGTCCACCACCTGCTGGTACACCGCCCGTTCGACCAGCACCCGCGAGCCCAGCGCGCAGCTCTGCCCGCACAGCGCGAATGCCGAGCCGGTGGCGGCATTGAGCGCCTGCTCCAGGTCGGCGTCGGCGAAGATGATGTGCGGCGCCTTGCCGCCCAGCTCGAAGCCGAAGCGCTTGAGCGAATCGGCGCCGTTGCGCAGGATCGCCTTGGCGGTGGCGCCCTCGCCGGTGAAGCTGATCTTGTCCACGCCCGGATGCGCGACCAGGGCCGCGCCGACCTCCGGCCCGCCCGGCACCACGTTGACCACGCCCGGCGGGAAGCCGGCGGCCTCGATCAGCTTGGCCAGCTCCAGCGTGGTGACCGGCGTCTGCTCGGCAGGCTTGAGTACGACGGTGCAGCCTGCCGCCAGCGCCGGCGCCAGCTTCCACACCGCCGACATGAGCGGCACGTTCCACGGCGTGATGGCACCGACCACGCCCACCGGCAGGCGGGTGGTGAAGGCGTGCACGCTGTCGTCGAAGGGGATCGTGCGTCCGCCGAGGGTCTCGGCCAGGGCGGCGTAGTACTCGAACCAGCGCGGATGCGCGCCGGTATCCATGCGGGTCTCGCGCAGGGCGCGACCGTTGTCGCGCGTCTCCAGCGGCGCCAGCTGCGGCGCATGCTGGCGGTACAGCCCGGCCAGCCGGTGCAGCAGGGCCGCGCGTTCGTGCCCTGCCATGCGACCCCAGGGTCCGGCGAGGGCGTCGCGGGCGGCGGCGACGGCGTGGTCGATGTCGCCGGGACCGCCGAAGGCCACGGCGGCCCAGGGGCGTCCGGTGCTGGGATCGAGGCTCTCGACCATCGCGCCGTCGCGCGGCGGCACCCAGGCGCCGCCGATGTAGAGATGTTCGTAACGCTGCAGGCTGCTGCTTTCGGGCATGGCAATATTCCAAATGGTGAATTTAAAATACATGTATGTGACTATTGGTCAAGCAATCGTGGCCTGCAGCGGCATCGGCGGCGCCCCTTCGCCCCCTAACTTACTGATTGGTGAGGACCCGACATGACCAGCACGTCCCCGTTCCTGTGGCGGTGCAGCAATCGCGTCGGCGATCGGGAGGCCGGCCGGTGACCGGTCCCCTGGCCGGCGTGCGCGTGGTCGACCTGTCGACCGTGCTCATGGGCCCGCATGCGACCCAGGCGCTGGCCGACATGGGCGCCGAAGTGGTCAAGGTCGAGGCGCCCGAAGGCGACGTGATCCGCCAGATCGGCCCGACCCGGCATCCGGGCATGGGCGCGCTGTTCCTCAACGCCAACCGCGGCAAGCGCAGCCTGTGCCTGGACCTGAAGGACGCGCGTGGCCGTGAGGCCCTGCTGGCGGTGCTGCGCGACGCTGACGTGCTGGTCCACAACCTGCGACCGCAGGCGATGGCGCGCCTCGGCCTGGACTACGCCCGTCTCGCGCCCACGCATCCGCGTCTGGTGTACGCGACGCTGTGCGGCTTCGGCAGCGGAGGCCCCTACTCGGGTCGCCCCGCCTATGACGACCTGATCCAGGGTGCCGCCGGGTTGCCGTACTGGATCGCGAAGGCGGGCGACGGCACGCCGCGCTACGTGCCCACCGCCCTGGCCGACCGCGTGGTCGGCACCGCCGCGGTGGGCGCGATCTGCGCTGCGCTGTTCCATCGCGAACGCAGCGGCGTGGGTCAGGAGGTCGAGGTGCCGATGTTCGAAACCATGGCCGCGATGGTGCTGGCCGACCATCTGTCCGGCGCGACCTTCGAGCCGCCGCTGCCCGGCGAAGGCTATGCACGCCTGCTCTCGCGCGAACGCCGCCCCTATCGCACCCGCGACGGCCACGTCTGCGCCATGGTCTACACCGACCGCCAGTGGAGCGCGCTGCTGGCCGAGCTGGGCGAGGCGGACCTGCCGCAGCGCGACCTGCGGTTCGCCGGCTTCGCCAGCCGCAGCACGCATATCGACGCGGTCTACGCCTGGCTGGCGGCGCGTTTCCTCGAACGAGACACCGCCGAATGGCTGGCCCTGCTCGAACGCATCGACGTGCCGGTGATGCCGATGCACGACGTCGCTGGCCTGCTGGCCGATCCGCACCTTGCCGCGGTCGGCTTCTTCGGCGAGCTCGCGCATCCGAGCGAAGGGCATTTGCGCCAGATCGCTCCACCGTGGCGTTGGTCGGCATGCACGCCCGGGCCGCTGCGCCCGGCGCCGCGCCAGGGCGAGCATGGGGTCGCCGTGCTGCGCGAGGCCGGGCTGGATGCCGCCGCGATCGACGCCCTCGTCGATGCCGGCGTGCTGCAGCTGCCGCCGGCCTCCACCGAAACCGGCTAGAGTCCCGGTCCCGCCACGATCCCGCGCGCATGCACGTCCGTCAGGCCGCCAACGTCCTCGAACTGCTCGACTGGTTCGCCCGCCGCCGCGGTCCGGCGACGCTCGCGGAAATCTCCGACGGGCTGGGCTGGCCACGCTCGAGCACCTTCAACCTGGTCGGCACCCTGGCCGATGCGGGATTCCTGTACGAGCCGCTGGCGCGGCGCGGCTGGTACCCGACCCGACGCTGGCTGGTGCTGGCGCAGGACGTGGCCGACGCCGAGCCGCTGCCCGAGGGCCTGCACGCGCTGGCGCTGGCGATCGCGCGCGCCACTGGCGAGACCACCGCCATCGGCACCGCGGCCGGAACCTCGGCCAGCCTGCTCGAGGTGGTCGAGTCGAGCCAGGCGGTGCGCTTCTTCGCCCGCGTCGGCGACCGCATTCCGATCCACGCCAGCTCGCTGGGGCGTGCGCTGCTGGCGCAGTCCAGCCCGGCCGAACGCCGCGCGCTGTACCGCAAGCTCGCGTTCGAACAGTACTCGGCCACCACGCCGCCCTCGGTCGAGGCGGTCGAGCAGGCGCTGGCGGAGGCGGACGCGCGCGGCTACCACCAGAGCGACAGCGAATACCTGCCCGACCTCGCCGGCGTCTCGCTGCCCATCCCCCACCCGCAGCGGCGCCTCGCCGTGGTCGTGGCCGGCCCGGTCTCGCGTTGCCTGTCGCGCCGTGCGCAGATCGCCGAGGCCATGCGCGCGGCGATCGCGGAGTTCTCGACCGCACGCGACTGAGCGGCGCCCCGCGTCGTCGACCGGGTGCGCGCGCTTTCGTGAGCGCAAGCCTCGAGGCGGCGCACGCGTCTTGCGTGCCGGCGCTGCGTGCGCATCGCTTGCGTCGCCCGCAGCCACGTCCGACCGCAGGGGCTGCCGATGGTGGCCGGGTAAGTGCCCTGCCGCGACGGGTAAGTGCGTCCCCTGGCGGCGCATGCGGGCACGGCTTCGCGCTACAAACGCACCGATCCATCGATCAGGGGCGGCCTCGCGCCGCAACACCGGGAGCATCGATCCGTGCAGGCAGCCTCGAACCAGTCCCTCTTCCGCACTGCGGAGGTCGCGCAATGAGCCGCCGCCGCGACTTCCTGGCCGGTTCCCTCGCCGCCTGCGCCACCGCGCTGCTGCCGCGCGCGATCGCGGCGGCGCGCACGACGCAGGATGCGGCGCCCGGCGGCTGGCCGGCCCCGCCGACGACACCGCGCATTCCCGGCACGGTAGGCCGCTTCGGGCACGCGCGTCCCGACGATTACGCGTGGCTGCGGCCGCGCGACTGGCCGGCGGTGCTGCGCGATCCGGCGACGCTGGATGCGCCGATCCGCGCGCAACTCGATGCCGAGAACGCCTACACCGAGGCGATGCTGGCGCCTTCGCGCCCGCTGCAGGACGAGCTGCGGGCGCGCATCGAAGCGCTGAACGCGCTGCGGCCGGCGGACGCGGGCGACACGGGCAGCAGCGCCCTCGAGGGGGTGCCGGCGACGCAGCAGGTGGGCCTGCCCGACGGCAGGCACGTGGTCTGGCTGCGCGCCGCGACCGCCGATGCGCCGGCCGCGGTGCTGCGTCGTGACCTCGTGCACGGCAGCGACGCCACGCTCCACGTCGAGACCGATCCCGCGTTCGCGCTGGAGCTGCGCCGCAGCGCTTTCGGCCGCTACGTGGTGATCCGCAGCCAGGGCGAGCGCAGCAGCGAGGTGCGCCTGCTCGACGTGGCGAGGCCGGAGGCCCCGCCCCGGCTGGTGGAACCGCGCACGCCCGAACTGGAGTACGACGTCGACGAATGGGACGACGGTCTGGTGGTGCGCAGCAATGCCGATGGCGCCCACGACTTCATGCTGGCGCAGGCCACGTTCGCCCAGCCCGGTCGCGCGCACTGGCGCGTGCTGGTGCCGCACCAGCCCGGACGCGTGATCCTCGGCCTGCATCCTTTCGCCGACACCCTGGTGCGGCTGGAGCGGCGCGATGCGCTGCCGCGCCTGGTGCTGATGCGTCGCGACGGCAGCGAGATCGACGTGGCCTTCGACGAGCCCGCCTATGCGCTCACCGTGCCGCCCGGCCAGGACGGCCACGCCGCCGTCCTGGCCTTCGACCATGAAACGCCGTGCCGGCCGCCACAGCGGCGCCTGCTGGATCTTGCCAGCGGCCGGCATGCCCCCGCCGCGGAGGCGCAGGCAGCGGCCAGCGCCACGCTCGACCCCGCGCGCTTCGAGGTGCGACGCATCGCGGTACACGCCGCCGACGGCACGCAGATTCCGGTCACCCTCGTCATGCGTCGCGGCCAGCCGCTCGACGGCAGCGCGCCGCTGCTGCTGCTGGCCTATGGCGCCTACGGCCTACCGATCGAGGCGGGCTTCGACCCACCGGCCCTGGCCCTGGTCGAGCGCGGCTGGGTGCATGCGATCACGCATATCCGCGGCGGCGGCGAACGCGGCGCCGGCTGGTGGCATCCGACGTTGCGCACCGGCAAATCGCTCACCTTCGACGACTACCTCGCCTGCGCCGATGCGCTGATCGCCGACGGCTACACGCGCGCCGGACACCTGGTCGGCTTCGGCCTGTCGGCCGGCGGCACGCTGATGGGCGTGGCCGCCAATCAGCGCCCGGAGCTGTGGGCCGGCATGATCGCGCCGGTCGCCTTCATGGACGTGCTGACCTCGCTGGAGGCCTTCGAGGACCATCCCCTGCAGGGCGCGGGCATCCCGATCTGGGGCGATCCGCGCATCGCCGCCGAACACGCCTACGTCCAGAGCTGGTCGCCCTACGACCATCTCCGCGCGCAGCCCTATCCGGCGATCTTCACCACCGCCGTGGTCGACGATGCCGCGGTCTCGTTCTGGGAGCCGGTGAAGTACGTGGCGAAGGCGCGCGCGCTGACCACGGCGGCCAAGCCGATCCTGTGCCATATCGCCCGCAGCGGCGGCCACCTCAGCCCCTGGGGTGCGTATCCGGCCCCGGAGCAGCAGGCGGCGTATCTCGCCTTCGCGATCTGGGCGGCCGAGCGACTCTGGGGCGAGGTGCCGCAGCGCGTCGCGGCGGCAGGCTGAGCCCGCTCATGCAGACAGCGGACGGACTGCGGCGGGTGCTGGACTGGCGCGCGCTGCTGGTGCTGGGGATCGCCAACATCCTCGGCGCCGGCGTGTACGTGATGACCGGCGCGGCCGCGGCGCTGTTCGCCGGGCCCGCGGTGTCGGTCTCGTTCGCGCTGGCCGGCGCGGCCTGCGTGCTGGTGGGCCTGTGCTATGCGGAGCTGGCCGCCGCCATGCCGGTGTCCGGCTCGTCCTATTCCTACTGCCGGCAGACGCTGGGCCTGGGCCCGGCCTGGGCCCTGGGCTGGCTGCTGTTCCTCGAATTCAGCATCGGCGCCTCGCTGCTCGCGGTGGGTTTCGCCGGCTATCTCGGCAGCCTGCTCGGCGACCTCGGCGTGCAGCTGCCGGCGGCCATCAGCACGCCGCTGCTGCAGGCCACGGTCGAGGGCGGCCAGCTCGCCCTGGTGCGCGGCGAGGGGGTGAACCTGGTCGCCGCACTCGCCGTGCTGGCCGCGGGCGCGGTGCTGGCGCTGGGTATCGCGCATTCGTCGCTGGCCAATGCGGTGCTGGTGGTGGTCAAGGTCGCGGTGCTGCTGGCCTTCATCGCGGTTGGCGCCACCGCCGTGGATGCGGCCAACTGGACGCCGTTCGTGCCTGCGAACGAGGGTGGCTTCACCTACGGCTGGGAAGGCGTGGTGCGTGCCGCTTCGCTGCTGTTCTTCGCCTTCCTCGGCTTCGAGACGGTCTCCACCGCCGCGGCCGAGGCGCGCGATCCGCAGCGCGACGTGCCGCGCGGCATCCTCGGTTCGCTGCTCGTGTGCACCACGCTGTACGTGGCCGCGGCGATCGTGCTCACCGGCCTGGTGTCGTTCCGCGAACTGGGCGTGCCCGATCCGATCGCGCTGGCGGTGGATCGCATCGGCTGGCCGGGTTTCGCGGTGCTGATCAAGCTCGGCGCGCTGGCCGGACTGGCCTCGGTGCTGCTGGCGAACGGTTTCGGGCATTCGCGCGTGTGCCACGCGATGGCGCGCGATGGCCTGCTGCCGGACCTGCTGTCCCACGTGCACGCGCGCCGCGGCAGCCTGTGGAAGGCCAACCTGCTGCTGGCTGCGGTCGCCGCGTTCAATGCCGCGATGCTGCCGATCGCGGTGATGGCCGACATCATCTCCTTCGGCGTCGCCTTCATGTTCGTCGCGGTCGCCATCAGCCTGATCCGGCTGCGCAGCGTGCAGGCGGCGCCGGCCGCGGGCTTCCGTGTTCCGCTCGGCGGCCCGGTCATCGGCGGGGTCTGGTACGGCGTGGTGCCGGTGGCCGCCATCGTCGCGAGCGTGGCCATGGTGTTGCCGGTCGCGCTCGACATCCTGGGACAGGCGCGTCGCGGCGATTGGCTACCGGCGGCGCTGCTGGGCGGCTACGCGAGCGCCGGCTGGCTGCTGTACCGCGGCTACGGCCGCCCGCGTGCGCTGCGGCGGGAGGCCGCGACGCTAGCTGGCGCGTCATCGCCCCGCGATGGCGCACGAGCGGTGGGACAGGCGCCATGACGGCGTCGAGGCCCACAGCTGCGGCGCCGCGGCCGTGCGCAGGGCCCGCTGTACTGAACCCCGTTCACCCACCGAGAGGATCGACACCGCGATGCACAATGGCCACATCCGCCTGAGCGACGCCTTCGCCCTGGGCCGGCTCGATGCACACGACCAGGCGGCATTGCGCGATGCCGGTGACGTGTCGGCGCGCGAACTGGTCGAGGCCGCGCTGCTGCGCATCGAGGCGCTCGACCCTGCGCTGGGCGCGGTCTGCCACCGTGCCGACGCACTGGCACGCGCGCAGCTGGACGCCGGCCTGGCCGATGCGCCGCTGGCCGGCGTGCCGTGGCTGGCCAAGGATTCGCTGGACTATCCGGGGATGCCGAGCCGCAGCGGCTCGCGCAGCCGCGACAGCGTGCCCGTCGCGCGCGGCTACGACTACGTGGCGCGTCTGCGCGCCCAGGGGCTGGTGGCGGTCGGCAAGTCGACCATGCCCGAGTTCGGCCTGCTGGGCTCGACCGAACCGCTGCTCGGACCGGTCACGCGCAACCCATGGTCGCTGGCGCATTCGCCCGGCGGCTCCAGCGGTGGCGCCGGCGCGGCCGTGGCCGCGGGCCTGGTGCCGCTGGCGCAGGGCAGCGACGGCGGTGGCTCGATCCGCATTCCCGCCGCCTGTTGCGGGGTGGTCGGGCTCAAGCCGGGCCGCGACAGCACCGTGCGCGTGCGCGCCCGGCACGCGATCGAGGACCTGCTGGTCGGAGACAGCCTGATGGCGCGCAGCGTGCGCGACGTGGCCTGGGGCTTCGCCATCGCGCACGCCGATCCGGCGCGTGCCGTCGTGACCGGGCCATCGCAACGGCGCCTGCGGATCGGCGTGATCGCGACCAGCCTGTCCGGCAGCGCGCCGCATTCCGATGTCGCGGCCGCGACCACCCGCACCGCCGATCTGTGCGCGGCGCTCGGGCATACGGTCGAGGCCACCGGCTGGCCTATCGACGGCGGTGCGATGCTGGCCGCCTTCCAGGACCTGTGGACGCACCTGGGCGCGGACTGCGTGGATGCGCTGCCGCCGCTGGCGACTGGCCGCCGCATCGAGGACGCGCTGGAGCCGTGGACGCTGGCGCTGGGCGCGCGCGCGATGCGCCTGCCTACGGCCGCGCTCGAGCGCGCCTACGCCCACTTCGCGCAGCTGCCCGCGCGGATGGCCGCGTTCCACGGCGATTACGACGTGCTGCTCTCGCCGGTGGTCGGTGGACCGCTGCCGCCGCTCGGCAGCTACGCGCCGACCGTGCCCGCCGAAGCGTTGATGCGCGAGATGTTCGAGTGGATCGGCTACACCCCGCTGCAGAATCTCGCCGGCACGCCCGCGATCTCGCTGCCGCTGTTCCAGGACAGCCAGGGCGTGCCGCTGGGCAGCATGTTCGCCGCCGACCGCGGCCAGGAGGACATCCTGCTGGCCCTGGCCTTCGAGCTCGAGCGGGCGCAGCCCTGGCGCGACCGCTGGCCGCCGCATTCGGTCGCCACCAGCGATCCCGCAGCCTCCGATCTCGCCTTCCCGCAACGCGATTCCGCATGAGCACGCTGTTCTCGCCCCGGCATCCCCGCGACATCGCCGACCTCGTCGACGCGCATCCCCTGGCCTGGATCGTGACCGGCCACGCCGGCGCGCTGGGCGCCACGCCGCTGCCGGTGCAGGTCGACTGCGACGAGGCCGGCCGGCCCGTGCGCCTGGTCGGCCACTTCGCCCGCCGCAACCCGCAGGTCGAGGCGCTGCGCGCGGACCCGCGCGCCACCGTGCTGGTGATCGGCCCGCAGGGCGCGATCTCGCCGTCCTGGTTCCGCGACCGCAGCCGCGCGCCAACCTGGAACTACGCCAGCGCGGTGTTCGAGGTGGAGGTGGAGCTGCGCGACACCCGCGCCGATGCCGATGCCCTGCTCGAACGCCTGGTGGCGCAGGTCGAGACCGGCAATCCCACGCCCTGGCGCATCGACGAGGTCGGCGCGCGCTACGAGCAGCTGGTTACCGGCGTGGTCGGCTTCCACGCCCACGTGCGCGAGGCGCGCGCGACCTTCAAGCTCGGCCAGGACGAGCGCGACGACGTCTTCCACGACATCCTGCGCGCGCTCGACATCCGCGGCGATGCCGACCTGGCCGGCTGGATGCGCCGCTTCGGCGAAGGCCGTGCGGGCGACGCGCAGGCCGCACCGCTGCCGGCGCCTGCGACACCGGATCCGCAGATCATGCAGTTCATCGACGGCGTGCGCGCCGAGTGGGCACGGCTGGCCGGCGACCGCGTGCTCGACTGGCCGCAGCGTCGCGAACTGGCCGAGCAGACGCGCGCGCCCTGGCGGCAGGGCGGGCCCGACATCGCCGACGTGCGCGAACTGCACGTCGACAGCGATGCCGGGCGTCTGCGCCTGCGCGTGTACGATCCTGCGCCCGGCCAGGCCAAGCCCACCCTGGTCTATCTGCACGGCGGCGGCTGGGCGATGTTCAGCCTCGACACCCACGACCGGGTGATGCGCGAATACGCCGCGCGCAGCGGCCTGGCCGTGGTCGGGCTCGACTATGCGCTCGCCCCGGAGGCGCCGTACCCGCGCGCGCTCGACCAGGTGGTGGCGCTGGCGCGCTGGCTGCGCAGACATGGCGCCACGCAGGGCCTGGATGGCGAGCGGCTGGCGCTGGGCGGCGATTCGGCCGGCGGCAGCCTGTCCTTCGGTGCCGCACTGCGCTTGCGCGATGCCGGCGAACCCGACGTGGTCAAGGCCGTGCTCTGCCTGTATGGCGGATTCACGCCGGACTGTTCGCCGGCCGCGCTGCAGCGTTACGGTGGCCCCGACGACATGCTCACCGGCCAGGAAGTGCGCGCGTTCTGGAACCTCTACATCGGCCACGAGCGCGACAAGCGCGATCCCTACCTCTCGCCCCTGCTGGCCGACCTGCGCGGACTGCCGCCGGCCTTCATCCAGAGCGGCGAATGCGACGTGGTCACCGAGCAGAACCTGCAGATGGCCGGCCATCTGCTGGCGGCCGGGGTCGACGTGCGCGCGAAGGTCTATCCCGGCGCGCCGCACAGTTTCATCGAGGCCGTTGCCGTCTCGTCGATCGCCCGCGAGGCGGTGGACGACGGGGCGCGGTGGCTTGTGGCACGGCTGGGCGGGACGGCGGACAGCGCCGGGGTCTGAGAGCGGCTGGCGCGGGCGCCGCGCGAGTGCCACTCGCCGCCGGGTCCTGATTCCGGCTCATCGCGGCCGGGGGGCAGATCCCGTCTGCGGATCGGGAAGAGGGCCGGCGGTACGCCGCGGGCCAGCACCGCATTCCCAGCCGGCGCGGGGCGGTCCTCGCTTCATTCTTTCCCGCCGAAGCGCTCGCCGAAGAAATCGCCTGGATTCCAGCGCGGGCGCTCCGTGGCGTCGCCCACCAGCTGGCCGATGCGCGCGTTCAGCCGCGCCATGCGCGCCGCGTCGGCGTAATGGATCGGCAGCGAGGACTCGTCGCAGGGCTGGTGGTAGCAGTGGCGCAGGAACCAGGTGAAGGCCAACTTCGGGTCCTGGCCCTCGTTGGCGCCCACCACGCCGCCCATCAGGTACACCGCGGGGATGCCGGCGCGCACGAAGGCGTACTGGTCGCTGCGAACGAAGATCGTCTCTTCCGGGAACGGATCGGGCGACAGCGCCACGCCGACCTCGGCCGCCGCGGCCCGCAGCGTGGCGTCGAGCGATGAATGGGCCACGCCGATCGGCACCACGTCGGTGGTCGGCGCGGTCATCACCGGCATGTCCATGTTGATGTTGGCCACCAGCGTGCCGTCCACCGATGGCTGGTTGGCGAACCACTCCGCGCCCAGCAGGCCCTTCTCCTCGGCGGTCAGCGCCACGAACAGCAGCGAGCGCCCGGGCGCGCCGGCCTCGGCCAGCTCGCGCGCGGCCTCGAGCATGATCGCCACGCCCAGGGCGTTGTCGAGCGCGCCGTTGTACACGCCGTCGCCCTCCACCTCCACCCCGGTGCCGACATGGTCGAGGTGGGCGGTGTAGACGATGTGCTCGGCGGCCAGCGCCGGGTCCGCACCCGCGATGCGGCCCACCACGTTGCGCGACTCCAGCGGTTCGATCCGGCTGCGGCTGGCGATGCGGATCGTGCCCGGCAGGTCGAAGCCCTTGAGCGTGCCAGCGCGCGCGGCATCGAACAGCATCGCCGAGGTCTGCTCGCCGCCGGCGAACAGCGCATCGGCCGCCGCGGCGCTGACCACCGCGCTCGCGCGCAGCTGCGGCCAGGTGTCGATGGCCATGCCGTCGGCACCGCGCAGCCGCATGGAGGGCTTGGCGATCGCCTGCACGCTGCGCGTCCACGGAGAACGCGCCTCGTCGTCGGCGGTGTTGACGAACACCACGCCTACCGCGCCGCGTTCGACCAGGTTGCGCAGCTTCTCCCGCTGCGAGGAATGGAAGGCGCGCTGGGTGTTGTCGAAACTGCCGGGCGCACCGCCGAAGACCACGGCGATGCGGCCCTCGAGCGCGAGCCCGGCGAAATCGTCGTGGCCCAGTTCCGGGGCGTGCACCGCCTGGCCGACGAACACCGCCGGTGCCTCGACATCCGATTCTGGCGCGTTGAAGTTCACGCCGGGCAGGAACTGCTCGCGGATCGCCAGCGCGGCGACCTTGCCGCCGCGGCGGATCTCGAACAGCGCGCCGTCCTCCACCACGCTGGCCTGCAGCAGCGGCACGCGCTGGTACCAGTCGCCGCCGTCGCCGGCCGGCTGCAGTCCGATGTCGGCATAGCGTCCGGCCACGTATGCTGCGGCGCGGTCGAAGCCCGGCGTGCCGGTTTCGCGCCCTTCCATCGCATCGTCGGACAGGGCCTCCACGTCGGCCTGGATGCGATGGCCGGCCGGCGTGTCGTTGGGTGGCGCGGGCGTGGCCGGCGGCGAGGGCGCCGGATCGGCGGGCGGCGACGGCGCGGGCGCGCGCTGGCAGGCGGCCGTGGCCAGGCAGGCGGACAGCAGCAGCGCCGCAAGGGGTCGGATGGTCATGGTGGCTCCCGGGGGTGCGCGGACGCTAGCACCCCGTTCCCGATGGCGACAACCGCGACCACGCCGCTGCAACGCGCCCTGCCTATGATGCAGGGGCGCCATGCCCGGGACTGACTGCGATCAATGCGCGACGCCCCCGGTGCGCCCAGCATCGTCGTGGTGCCGGCAGCGGGCCACGCATCGGCGCAGCGGCGCGCGCGACGTTCCTTTCCGACATCGACCTGCGAGGTGACGACATGGACAAGACTTCCGATCTCCCGATGGCGCTGTGGAAGGCCAACCTGGACCTGCAGATGCGCCTGGGGCGCCTGATGCAGGAAAGCGGCCAGCACTGGCTGGAGCTGGGCACGCGCGCGGCCGGCGAGAGCGCGGCCGAGTTCCAGACCGAGGCGACCCGGCTGCTGCAGGCCGGGAACTGGCAGGCGCTGGCGGCGCTGCCGATGGACGCCTTCTGGCGCCAGGCCGAGCAGCGCGTGGGCGATGGCCAGGCGTCGGCGCAGGCGGCGCTGCAGGCGCAGGAAGGCTTCGCACGCGGCCTGACCGAGGCGCTGCAGGAATGGCAGCGGGACCTGGCCAAGGCCTGGGCCGTGGCCGGCATCGATGCCGGCGCCGTACCGGGCATCGCCGGATCCTGGGACACGATGCTGTCCAACCTGGAGCAGGGCATCGCCGCGATGATGCCGGGCGGCACCGGCGGCAGCGGGGCGCGCACGCGCGGTGGCTGAAGCCGGCGCGCAGGCGGCGGGCGAGGCGGCCGCGCGCACGGACGACTGGCACGCCCTCGACAGCGTTGAGGCGCTGGCGCGGCTGGACGCCGGCAGCGAGGGCCTGTCGCCAGGGGAGGCGGCGCGCCGCCTGCACGCGCATGGCCCCAATGCACTGCCGCCGCCGCGGCGAGTGCCCGGCTGGCGCCTGCTGCGCCAGTTCAACGATCCGCTGATCCTGTTCCTGCTGGCGGCGGCCGTACTGTCGGCGCTGCTGGGCCACGGCGTCGATGCCGGCGTGATCGCCGCCGTGGTGCTGGTCAATGCCATGGTCGGATTCGTGCAGGAGGGCCGGGCCGAGCAGGCGCTGTCGGCGCTGCGCGCGATGCTCGCGCCCTCGGCGCGCGTGCTGCGCGGCGGGCAGCGCGCGACGGTGGACGTGAGCGCGCTGGTGCCGGGCGACGTGCTGCTGCTCGAGGCCGGCGACCGCGTGCCTGCCGATGCGCGCCTGCTGCGCGCACGCGGCCTGCGCGTGGACGAATCGGTGCTGACGGGCGAATCGGTGCCGGCCGACAAGCAGGTCGATCCGGTGGCGGTCGCGGCCGACCTCGGCAGCCGCAGCTCGATGCTGTACTCGGGCACCCTGGTCGCGGCCGGACAGGCGACCGCGCTGGTGGTGGCGACCGGTGCGCGGACGCGGATCGGGCGCATCGGCACCCTGCTGGGCCAGGTCGAAACGCTGACCACGCCGCTGCTGCAGCAGATCGCGCGCTTCGGCCGCGGCTTCACCCTGGTCGCCCTGGTCGCGGCGATGGCGCTGCTGCTGTTCGCCGTTGCGGTACGCGATTACGCCTGGCTCGACGCGCTGATGGTGGTGGTGGCGCTGGCCGTCGGCGTGATTCCCGAAAGCCTGCCCGCGGTGATCACCATCACCCTGGCCATGGGCGTGCGGCGCATGGCCGCGCGCAACGCCATCGTGCGGCGGCTGCCGGCGGTGGAGACGCTGGGTGCGACCACCGTGATCTGTTCGGACAAGACCGGCACGCTCACCCGCAACGAGATGACGGCGCGCAGCGTGGTCACCGCCGCCGGCCGCGCGCTGGCCGAGGGCACCGGCTATGCGCCGGAGGGGCGGCTGCAGGCAGGCGAAGGCGGCGACATCGCGCTGGCCGCGGCGCAGCGCGTGGCGCGCATCGGCCTGCTGTGCAACGACGCGCAGCTGCGCGCGGGCGGCGGCGGCTGGAGCGTCGACGGCGACCCGATGGAGGGTGCGCTGCTGGCGCTGGCCGCGCGCGCGGGCCTCGAGGCCGCTGCCGTGCGCAGCGCGCATCCGCGCCTGGACGAGGTGCCGTTCGATGCCGCCCACCGCTTCATGGCCACCCTGCACGCCGACGCCGACGGGCCGGGTGCCCTGGTCTGCGTCAAGGGCGCGCCGGAACAGGTGCTGGCGCTGAGCGCGGCGCAGGCCGGGGCCGATGGCACCGACGCGACCCTAGACACCGCCAGCTGGCGCGCGGCCATCGACGCGGCGGGCGCGGAAGGACAGCGCGTGCTCGGCTTCGCCTTCCGCCGCCTGCCGCAGGTGCCCGCGGGCTTCGCACTCGAGGACGTGGGCGGGCTGGTGTTCGCCGGCATCGTCGGCTTCATCGATCCACCGCGCGAGGAAGCGATCCGCGCCGTGGCCGACTGCCGCGGCGCCGGCATCGCGGTCAAGATGATCACCGGCGACCACGCCGCCACCGCTGCCGCCATTGCCGCCCAGCTGCGGCTGGCCGACGAGGTGCGCGTGGTCACCGGGCAGGAGCTCGAACGCGTCTCCGATGCCGACCTGCCCGCACTGGCGCTGCAGGCCAGCGTGTTCGCCCGCACCACGCCCGAACACAAGCTGCGCATCGTGCGCGCGCTGCAGTCGCGCGGGCACACCGTGGCCATGACCGGAGACGGGGTCAACGACGCGCCCTCGCTCAAGCAGGCCGACATCGGCATCGCCATGGGCCACAAGGGCACCGAAGCGGCCAAGGAAGCCAGCCAGATGGTGCTGGCCGACGACAACTTCGCCTCGATCGCCGCGGCGGTGCACGAGGGCCGCGCGATCCACGACAACATCCGCAAGGTCGTCGCCTGGACCCTGCCGACCAATGGCGGCGAGGCGCTGGCGGTGGTGCTGGCGCTGCTGCTGGGCTGGGTGCTGCCGATGACGCCCGCGCAGATCCTGTGGATCAACATGGTGCTCACCGTCACCCTCGGCCTGTCGCTGGCGTTCGAGCCGCCCGAACCCGGGGTGATGGCGCGCCCGCCACGGCGGCGCGATGCGGCGCTGGTCTCGCCTTTCATGCTGTGGCGGATCGTGCTGGTGTCGGTGCTCTTCAGCCTGGCCGCATTCGGCGTGTTCGCACTCGCGCAGTCGCGCGGGCACGACATCGAGACCGCGCGCACCATGGTGGTCAACACCTTCTGCGTGCTGGAGATCTTCTACCTGTTCGCGGTGCGCTACCTGCACGGCAGTTCGTTCTCGCTGCGCGGCCTGCGCGGCACGCCGGCGGTGCTGTGGGCGATCGCGGCGGTGGTGGTCGCGCAGCTGGCCTTCACCTACTTGCCGTGGATGCATGGGCTGTTCGGCAGTCGCCCGGTGCCGCTGCTGGAGGGCCTGGCGATCGTCGCCACCGGCGTGGTCCTGCTGCTGGTGCTGGAGATCGAGAAATGGCTGCTGCGTCGCCTGGGCGTGTTCAGCGAGCTGCGGTCCGTGGCAGGATCGACCGCGACGCCAGGGGGAGCGACCGCATGACCGAGACCGCACAAGCGCGCAGCCTGCTGCTCGCCACCGACCTGGCGCCGCGCTGCGACCGCGCCACCGACCGCGCCATCGCCCTGGCCCGCGCCTGGCGCATCCGCGCCGTGGCCGCCACGGCGGTGGAGTGGGTCGAGCGCACGGAGCGCAACGTGCCGCGCCACGACCTGCCGGGCTGGTACACCGAGCCCAGCGACGTGCAGCTCGCGCGGCGCCGGCTCGAGCGCGAGTTCGAAGGCGGCTCGCATCCCTGGGAAATCAGCGTGGGCGAGGGCGCCGCTGGCGAACAGGTGGCGGGCCTGCTCGACGTGCTGGAGGCGCCGCTCGTCGTCACCGGCCCGGTGCGCGGCGGCGCGATGGCGCCGGTGGTGCTCGGCTCGACCATCGATCGCCTGCTGCGCCGTCCCGGCACGCGCCTGCTGATGGTCAACCGGCGCGTACACCGCCCCTACCGCCGGCTGCTGCTGGCCAGCGACTTTTCGCCCGCCTGCCTGGCCGCCCTGCAGCAGGCGCGCACGCTGTTCCCCGAGGCCACGCTGACCGTGCTGCACGGCTACAGCGTGCCGATGCTGGGCCTGCTCGACACCAGCCGCGACCAGGCGCTGGCCGATGCGCGCGCCACGCTGCGCGAGGAAGGCCGCGCCTTCCTGCGCGAGGCCGGCCTGGACGATGGCGTGGAACTGCTGGTCGAGCACGGCGAGCCGGCGCGCCTGGTACAACAGTACGTCGACAGCGTCGGCGCCGACCTGGTGGTGCTGGGCACCCACGGCCGCGGCGCGATCCACGAGCTGCTGGTGGGCAGCGTCGCGCGCCGGATGTTGACCTCGGTGCAGGCGGACATGCTGGTGGTGCACGGGTGAGGGCGGGGCTCCAGCGCGACTCGTCAGGGCAGGCGCATCGCGCGGCGCATCCCCGCCCCGGTGCCACGCTTGCCGGCCGATCCCGCCGCCCGCGCCGCCGGAAGGAAACCGATGCCTGTCGCGCGAATGCCCGGCGCATTGGTCCTTGTCTCCGCCCTGGTCCCTTTCCCGCATGATCCGCCCATGACTCCGGACGACGACCTGCGCATCCTGCGCAACCGCACCTTCGACGAGCTCGCGGTCGGCGACGCCGCTACGATCGAGCGCAGCCTCACCCAGCAGGACATCCAGCTGTTCGCGGTGCTGTCGGGCGACGTCAATCCCGCCCATGTCGATCCCGACTTCGCCGCTTCCACCCGCTACAGCGGCGTGATCGCGCACGGCATGTGGGGTGGGGCGCTGATCTCGGCGGTGCTGGGCACGCGCCTGCCCGGCCCGGGCACGATCTACCTGGGCCAGACCCTGCGCTTCCTGGCGCCGGTGCGCATCGGCGACCGACTGGCCATCCAGGTCACCGTCGCCGAGCTCGAACCGGGGACCCGGCGCGTCACGCTCGACTGCCGCTGCACCAACCAGCGCGGCGAGGTCGTGATCGAAGGCGAAGCCAGGGTGGTGGCGCCCGACGAGCGCATCGAACGCCCGCGCACCGCGCTGCCGGAGATCCATCTCGATCCCGCCGGCAGCGATGGTCTGGACCGGTTGCTGGCCCACGTCGCGCCGCTCGACCCGATCCGCGTGGCCGTGGTGCATCCCTGCGACGCGCTGAGCCTGGCCGGCGCGCTCGACGCACGTGACGCTGGCCTGGTCGAGCCGGTGCTGGTCGGTCCGCGTGCCCGCATCGAAGCCACGGCTGCGGAGGCCGGCGCGTCCCTCGAAGGCCTGGCGATCGAGGACGTCCCGCACAGCCACGCCGCCGCGACGCGCGCGGTGGAACTGGCGCGGGCGGGCCAGGTCGAGGCGCTGATGAAGGGCAGCCTGCACACCGACGAGCTCATGGGCGCGGTGGTGGCTTCGGCCACGGGCCTGCGCACCAAGCGCCGCGTCAGCCACTGCTTCGTGCTGCAGACGCCGCACTATCCGCGGCCGTTCATCGTCACCGACGCCGCGATCAACCTCGCGCCGGATCTCGCGCAGAAGGCCGACATCATCCGCAACGCCATCGAACTGGCGCACGTGATCGGGGTGGAGCGGCCGAAGGTCGCGATCCTCGCCGCGGTGGAGACGGTGACGCCGACCATGCCGGCCACGCTCGACGCCGCCGCGCTGTGCAAGATGGCCGACCGCGGCCAGATCGAGGGCGGCCTGCTCGACGGCCCGCTGGCCTTCGACAACGCGGTCTCGATCGCCGCCGCCCGCACCAAGGGCATCGTCTCGGACGTGGCGGGGCAAGCCGACATCCTGGTGGTGCCGGACCTGGAGAGCGGCAACATGCTGGCCAAGCAGGTGATGTTCATGGGCGATGCCGCCAGCGCCGGCATCGTGCTCGGCGCGAAGGTGCCGGTGGTGCTCACCAGCCGCGCCGACTCGCGCGAATCGCGCATGGCCTCCTGCGCGATCGCGTTGATGCTGGCGCACCGGTATCGCACCGCGCCGCCCTAGGCTTGGTCGGTGGCGCGGTGGGGCGGTGGCGTTCTCGGACGGACGCCGCGCCCTGGCGGCCGGGATCGCTCTTCGCCCGGTCAGGGTCGCTGCGCGGTCCGGCCCGGCCCAGCATGCCGGGCGTTCGCATGGATGCGCGGCATGCTGCGCGAGCCATCCACGCTCACCCTGTCCTGACTCGCGCACAAAACATCCATGTTTTGCTTTCCGCGATTCCCGGCCGCCAGGGCGCGGCTTGTTGTGGCCTTGCCTGCGTCGCATCGGTCCAGTGCTTTGAAGTCGGGCCACGGAATGGTTGCCGGCCGGTGTCATTCGGGGCGTGCTGCGGTACAGCGCGCGCTGTCACTCTTCCCTGGTCGAGATCCGGAGAAATGTCGCGCCGGCGAGGATCTCCATGCACCGGAATGGCACGTCGAGCCGGTGGCCTTGACTCTGGACCACACTCCAGAGTGCAGACTGGGCTGGTTCCCCGCCGGAGATCCCCATGCACAGCCTCGGCATCGGACAACTCGCGCAACAGGCCGGTGTGGCCATCGACACCGTGCGCTACTACGAGCGCAGCGGCCTGCTGGCGCCGGCTGCGCGCCTGGCGTCGGGCTATCGCCGTTACGGCAGCGCCGAGCTCAAGCGGCTGCGCTTCATCCGCCGCGCGAAGGCGCTGGGCTTTTCGCTGGAGGACATCCGCGACCTGCTCTCGCTGGGCGAGCGCAGCGACGTGGCCAGCATCCGCGCCGTGGCGGCACGCAAGCAGTCGGAGGTGGAAGCGCGCATCGCCGAACTCGAGCGCGTGCGCGACGGCCTGCGCACCCTGGTGGACGCCTGTCCCGGCCACGGCCGCGCCGAGGCCTGCCCGATCCTCAACGCCCTGGCGGGGGAGGACGCGGCATGAACCACCACCACGAGACGACGCCGGACGCGCTGCGCGACCCGGTGTGCGGCATGACGGTGAAACCCGATTCCCCGCACCGCGTCGAACATGCCGGTCGCAGCTGGCGCTTCTGCTGCGCGCGCTGCGCGGAGAAGTTCGCCGCCGATCCCGGCCGCTACGACGGCAGCGCCGGCGCATCGTCCTGCTGCGCCAGCCACTATGCAGCGCCCGCCGCGCCAGCCGAACCGCCGCCGCCCGGCACCATGTACTTCTGTCCGATGGATCCGGAAGTCCGCCAGGACCACCCCGGAACCTGCCCCAAGTGCGGGATGGCGCTGGAGCCGGAAGTTCCCAGCCTGGAAGAGGGCGAGAGCCCCGAGCTGCGCGATTTCTCGCGCCGCTTCTGGTGGACCCTGCCGCTCACGGCGGCGGTGTTCGTGCTGGGCATGTTCGGCCACCGGCTGCAGCTGATGGACATGGCTGCGCAGCGCTGGCTGGAGCTGGCGCTCGCCACGCCCGTGGTGCTGTGGGCGGGCGCGCCGTTCTTCGTGCGCGGCTGGCAGTCGCTGCGCAACGCCAGCCCCAACATGTGGACGCTGATCGCGCTGGGCACCGGTGCGGCCTACGTCTACAGCGTCGTCGCCACCGTGGCGCCGGGCGTCTTCCCCGCTGCGTTCGCCTCGATGGGCCGGGTGTCGGTGTACTTCGAGGCCGCGGCGGTGATCGTCTCGCTCACCCTGCTGGGCCAGCTGCTCGAGCTCAAGGCGCGCGCGCAGACCTCGGCCGCGATCCGTTCGCTGCTGGGCCTGTCGCCCAGGACGGCGCGGCGCATCGACGAGGACGGCAGCGAGGCCGATGTGCCGCTCGACCAGGTGCAGGTGGGCGACCGCCTGCGCGTGCGCCCGGGCGAGAAGGTGCCGGTGGATGCGGTGGTGCTGGAAGGCGGCAGCAGCGTCGACGAATCCATGCTCACCGGCGAGCCGCTGCCGGTGCGCAAGGCGCCTGGCGACCGCGTCATCGGCGCCACCCTCAACACCAACGGCGCGCTGGTGGTGCGGGCCGAGCGCGTGGGCGCGGCCACCCTGCTGTCGCAGATCGTGCAGATGGTGGCGCAGGCGCAGCGCTCGAAGGCGCCGATGCAGCGTCTGGCCGACGTGGTCGCCGGCCGCTTCGTGCTGGGCGTGGTGGCGGTGGCCCTGCTCGCGTTCTTCGCCTGGGGCCTGTTCGGGCCGGAGCCGGGCTGGGTCTACGGCCTGGTCAACGCGGTGGCGGTGCTGATCATCGCCTGCCCCTGCGCCCTCGGGCTGGCCACGCCAATGTCGGTGATGGTGGCCACCGGGCGCGGCGCCACGCTGGGCGTGCTGTTCCGCGACGCCGCCGCCATCGAGCGCCTGCGCGAGGTGGATACCCTGGTGGTCGACAAGACCGGCACGCTCACCGAGGGCCGCCCCGCGTTCGACGAGGCGGTCGGCCACGATGGCGTCGACGCGGCCGAAGTGCTGCGCCTGGCCGCCAGCCTCGACCAGGGCAGCGAACATCCGCTGGCGGGGGCCATCGTGGCCGCGGCGCGCGAGCGCGGCATCGCACTGGCCGCGGTGGACGGGTTCGAATCCAGCACCGGCATCGGCGTGCGCGGCCGCGTCGAAGGCCGTCGCCTCGCCTTGGGCAACGCCACACTGATGCGCGAGGACGGCGTCGATCCCACGCCGCTCGCCGCGCAGGCCGAAGCGCTGCGCGCGCGCGGCGCCAGCGTGATGCATCTGGCGGTCGATGGTCGGCTGGCCGGGCTGCTGGCGGTCTCCGATCCGGTCAAGGCCGGCACGCCCGAGGCGCTTGCGGCGCTGCGCGACGCCGGCCTGCGCATCGTGATGGCGACCGGCGACGGCATGACCACCGCGAACGCGATCGCGCAGCGGCTGGGCATCGACCAGGTGCATGGCGAGGTGCGGCCGGAGGACAAGCTGCGTCTGGTCGAGCGGCTGCAGGCCGAAGGGCGCGTGGTGGCGATGGCCGGCGACGGCATCAACGACGCGCCGGCGCTGGCGAAGGCCGACGTGGGCATCGCCATGGGCACCGGCACCGACGTGGCCATGGACAGCGCCCAGCTGACCCTGGTGCGCGGCGACCTGCGCGGTATCGCCACGGCGCGCGCGCTGTCGCAGGCCGCGGTGGCCAACATGCGCCAGAACCTGCTGTTCGCCCTGGTCTACAACGGCCTGGGCGTGCCTGTGGCCGCCGGCGTGCTGTATCCCTTCACCGGGCTGCTGCTGTCGCCGATGCTGGCGGCGGTGGCGATGAGCTTCAGCTCCGCCTCGGTGGTGGGCAATGCGCTGCGCCTGCGCAACCGCCGCCTGTCCCCGTCCATCGCTGGAGAAGCCCGGGCATGACCGCAGGCGCCGACCGATACCCCACCCGCGGCGAACTGGTGCTGGTGCTCAACTGCGGCTCGTCGAGCATCAAGTTCGCGCTGTTCGACGGCGGCCAGGATCCGCTGCCGCGCCAGCCGGTGTGGAACGGCAAGGTGCAGGGCATCGGAGGCCCGTCGCCCAGCTACGGCGAAACCGGCGTCGATCCCGCGCCCGTCGCGCTCGATGCCGACAACCCCTACCGGTCCGCGCTGCAGCGCATCCGCCATGGCGTGATCGCACGCCTGGGCGGGCGCCGGCTCGCCGCCATCGTGCACCGCGTCGTGCACGGCGGCAGCCGCTACTTCGCGCCCGTGCGCATCGATGCGGCCGTGCTGGCCGACCTCAAGGGCTATATCCCGCTGGCGCCGCTGCATCAGCCGTTCGCGCTGGAGGCCATCGAGATCCTGCTGCGCGAGTGGCCCGAGCTGCCGCAGGTGGCCTGCTTCGACACCGGCTTCCACCACAGCCTGCCGGAGGTGGAGCAGATCCTGCCGCTGCCCTGGGACGCCTGGCAACGCGGCCTGCGCCGCTACGGCTTCCACGGCCTGTCCTACGAATACATGGCCACCGCACTGCCCGAGCGCCACGGCGACCTGGCGCGTGGCCGGATCGTGGTCGCCCACCTGGGCAGCGGCGCCAGCCTGTGCGCGATGCGCGAGCTCGCGAGCGTCGCCACCACCATGGGCTTCTCCGCCCTCGACGGCCTGATGATGGGCACGCGCAGCGGCGCGCTCGACCCGGGCGCCCTGCTGTACCTGATGGAGATCGAGAAGCTCTCGCTGGAGGAGGTGGGGCAGATGCTCTACCACCGCTCCGGCCTGCTCGGCGTGTCCGGCATCTCCTCCGAGCCGCGGGTGATCGTGCAGCACGAGGGCGATGCGGGCGAGGCCGGCGAACGCGCGCGCCTGGCGCTGGCGTTGTACGTACGCCGCATCGTGCGCGAAATCGGTGCCCTGGCCGCGGTGCTGGGCGGGCTGGACCTGCTGGTGTTCACCGCCGGCGTCGGCGAGCACAACGCCTTCGTGCGCGAACGCGTGTGCCGCGACCTCGCCTTTCTCGGGATTGCGCTGGATCAAGGCGCCAACGCGGCCGATGCGGCGATCATCTCCGCAGGCCACAGCCGCGTGCGTGTCGCCGTGGAGCCGACCAACGAGGAGTGGGTCGCCGCGCGCGCAGCGCTCCGGGTCTTGGCCTGAACGCGGGCAGGCGCAGGCGGCCGCGGCTTCCCGCTTTGCCTGTGCCGTCCTGCCCGCAACCGGAGACCAAGATGCTGCTCGGCCTCGATGCCTCGATCTGGAAGATGCTGGTCGTGGTGCTGCTCGCCCCGGTACTCGCCGTTGGCCTGCTCAACCTGCTGCTGCGCCGCCGTGGTGGCATCAGCGCAGCGTGGGGCGGCGTCCTCGTGCTGCTGCTGGCGGGCGCCGCCACGCTGCTGATCATCCTCGACAAGGTCCGGCTGTAGGCGCAGCCCCGGGGCGCGGTAACGGGAGCGGCGCAGGAGTCGCCTCGTTCGGCAGCCGCGATTCGCCGCGAGGCTCGATCGGCGCCTGGCCGCGCCCGACCGCGATCCCTCCGCATGGAACACGGCCGGACCTGTCGGGAGACGTCTGAACGCGCCCGCAAAGGAGTAGTCTCCGGGCCGGACGGCGGCCGTTGCCTGCGCGAACACCCACGCAGCGAGACTGCCCGGCGCATGTGCGCCACGCGCCGTCCACCCAGGGCAAGGGAGCGCAGAAGATGACCGATCGATCCCCATTGATTGCCGAGCACAGCATCCATGTCCAGGCCGCCCCCGCCACGGTCTGGGAGGTCCTCACCCGCAGTGCGCATATCAGGCAGTGGGACGACGTTCCCGAGCATTTCCGCGAGGACGCACTCTCGGCCGGGGCGGTGCTGGAGTGGGCGGGCTACGCCGTGCTCACCGTCATCGAGTACGCGCCTCCGCACCGGCTGCGCATGGCCTACCACAGCCCGACCTGGCCGCGGCCTGCCGAGGGGATCGAATACGCCTACGCGATCGGCCCCGCGCGCAGCGGCTGCGAACTCAGGCTCCGGGTCGGCGACTGGGCATTGGCGCCCGACGGCAACGGCCGCGAGTACTACGACGCCTCGGTCGATTTCGTGACGGACGCCGCGGCGAAAATCAGGGATATCGCCGAGCGCCAGTGAAGGTGGTGGGTCTCGACGGCATCGGTTGTCGGGAGAGCATGGAACGCGGCTGGCGCACTCGTCCCGCTCGCGGTGGTCGGCATGGAAGGAGACCGCGAGGCTGGATCGTCCCTCAGCGCTGCGGCGGGCCCGGCATGTAGGCGGCTGCAATCCGCCGCGCCAGGGCATACGGTTCCGGATCGTTGCGGTTGCTGAGCAGCACCACCGTCAGGGCCTGCTCCGGCCAACGCAGGATCACGTTGCGAAAGCCGATGCTTTCGCCGGAGTGCCACTGCAGCGGACCACGGTCGCTGGCGTGTAGGCGCCAGCCGTAGCCATAGGCGTCCACGTCGGGCTCGCCGGTGGCCGCGTGGGCGGCGAAGGCGAGGGCGCGCGAGGCCGCGGTGAGCAGGCGGTCGTCGGCCAGCGCGGCATCCCATTTCGCCAGATCGTCGATCGAGGCGTAGATGCCGCCGTCGCCCAGGGTGGCGCTGGTCGGGCCCTGGTCGGTGCGCACCCAGCGGCCATCGCGCTGGCTGTAGCCGTAGGCGCGCTGCGGTACGGGCGGGCCGCCGTCGACGCGCGCCACGGCGTGCATGCCGAGCGGATCGAAGATGCGCTCGCGCAGGAACTCGGGAAACGGCCGACCGGAGGCGCGCGCCACCACCAGGCCCAGCAGCACGTAGCCGCTGTTGCTGTAGCGGTAGCGGCTGCCGGGCGCGAAGTCCAGGCGGTCCACGGCTTCCAGCAGGCGCAGCACGTCCGCGTCCTGCACCTGGCCGTCGATCGGCTCCGGCAGCAGGTCCTCGTAGTCGACCAGCCCCGAGGTGTGTGTCAGCAGGTGGTGCAGGGTGATGCCCTCGGTGGCCGCCGGCAGCGAGGGCAGCCAGCGACGCAGCGGGTCGTCGATCGAGAGGGTGCCGTCCTGCGCCAGCAGCAGGATCGCCGCTGCGGTGAACTGCTTGCTCACCGAGGCCAGGCGGAATGCGGTGGCGGGCATGACCGGCCTGTCCTGCTCGAGGTCGGCCAGGCCGTAGGCTGCGCGCAGCACGGGCGCGCCGTCGTGCAGCACCAGCAGCGCCGCGCCAGGGCCGCCCTCTTCTGCGTAGGCGACCATCATCGCCTCGACCTGGGCATGCGGCTGCGGGGCCATGTGCGATTCTCCGGTGGTGGTGCAGGCGGCCAGTGCGGACACCAGCCAGGCAAGCGCGTGACGCGGCCACGCGCGCTGCAGGCGTGCGGGCCAGCTGGGCGTCGATGGCTGCCGTGCGTCGCTCATCGCGCCGTTCCACGGAGGCCCTGGTCGGCGGCGTCGAGCAGGCTGCCGTCCGCGTCGTCGCCGCCCAGTTCCCAGAACATCAGCCCGCCCAGGCCGCGCAGGCGCGCATAGGTCGCCTTGGCGCGGACCGTGTCGACATCCTCATGGCTGATGAACACGCGTGTCGCAGGGTTCCACAGCCAGGCGGCCTGCGCCTGCGGGTCGTAGTGGCGTTCGAACGCCGGATCGCTCAGCTGGTGCTGGCGCAGTTCGCGCCAGGTGACGAACGCGACCTCGCCGGCGAACGGCTGGTGCAGGCCGGCGTTGTCGGCGGTGGTGGCGGTGAACGCCTTTCCGTAGAAGGCCGCGCCGGGAACCAGCTTGTGCGGCGGCACGCCGGCGGCCAGGAACTCGTCGATCGCGCGCGTGGTGTCGCGGTCGTCCACGCCGCGGGCGCCAGCGGAGCGGTAGAGACCGGCGTGATGGCCGCTGCGCGGGCTGCCCGCGCCGTAGAAGTCGTAGGTCATCAGGTGGATGGCATCGACCAGGGGCACGATGCGCGGCAGATCGAGTCCACGCGCGGCTTCGCCATCGGCGGCGGCGATGGTGAGCCGGTAGTGGCGCCCGGTGCGCGCGGTCAATGCGTCGAGCGCGTCGCGCAGCGCCTGCAACAGCAACGGGAAGTGTGCGCGGTCCGCGGGAGAGTGGCTGATGCCGGGGCCGGGCAGGGCGGGATACTCCCAGTCGATGTCCAGGCCGTCCAGATCGTGCCGTTCCACCAGCGCGACCGCGGTGTCGGCGAAGATACGGCGCGCCCGCGCGGTGGCGGCCGCTTCGGAGAAGTGGTCGGCGCCCCAGCCGCCGATGGCCAGCAGCACGTCGGCACGCGATGCGCCCGCCAGTTGCGACAGGCGTTCGGCCATGCCCGCGCGCGGCAGGTGGACCCGATGCTGCGCATCCACGACGGCGAAGGAATAGATCACGGTATCGAGCCGGTCGTCATCGACCGTCGGCAGCGGCGCGTCGCGGTCGAGCAGGTAGCCGATCAGGCGCGGGTCCTGCGACGGCGAGGCGACCGCCGCGGATGCCATCGACAGCGACAGCGCCAGGACCATGCCGCACAGGATCATCCACCGGGATTGCCGCATGCGCCCTCTCCGCGTCGGGTGGCACACCGTACACGATCCAGGCGCGGGCAATCGAATGCGCACAAGGTGCGCAGCAGCAGGCCAGCGAAGCGTCATGCCCTGGCCCGGGGCTGGCTCATCCTGGCCGCGGCGGCGGGCGATGCCTGTGCGGGCAGTCGGAGCCGGGCGCGCGGCTGCAGGGCGAGGCTATCGATCGCGGGGCGGGAAGCGCAGCACGACACCGCGCTCTTCCTCGCGCGGCTCGCGCTGCCACAGCACCGGCACGTCCTCGGGCGAACCCGGCTCGTAGGTATCGCGTTCGGCCTGCGCGGCGCGCTGCGCTTCCTCTTCCTCGATTTCCCAGCTGTAGCGGCGGCGCGGCGGCAGCGGGTCGGCGCGGCGCAGCAGCCAGGCCGCAAGTGCACCGCCGAGCGCGCCACCCAGGTGCGACTGCCAGGACACGCCTGGCTCCTGCGGCAGCACGGTCAGCAGCATGCCGCCGTAGAACAGGAAGGCGATCATGCCGGCGGCGATCGAAGGCCGGTCGCGACGCAGCAGGCCGAGCACGAACACCAGGAACATCAGGCCATGAGTGAGACCGCTGGCGCCGAGGTGGAACGAGCCGGGATCGCCCAGCAGCCACGCGCCCAGCCCCGAGCCCAGCCACATCAGCGGCAGGCCGCGCACGGTGGCGCGCGGGTAGACGGCCAGCGCCAGCGTGCCGAGGATCAGCAGGGCCGAGGCGTTGGCGATCAGGTGTTCGGGCGAGCCGTGCAGCAGCGGCGCGGTGAGGATGCCGGGCAGGCCGGCCAGGCTGCGGGCGCCGACGGCGAAAGCACGGTAGTCGCCCAGGCCCTGCAGGCCGAACACGATGAGCAGCAGCAGCGCGAAGGCGATGGCGCCCCGGAGCGCGCCGCCCAGGCGACGCTTGTCGAGCGCGCGCTGGGCTTCGGTATCGACCGGGTCGTCGGGCGTGGGCAGGTACATCCGCCAAGGGTGGCGGCGGAATGGCCGGATGCAAGGGCGGTCGGGCCGCCTTCCCGGGGCCTGGATCTGTGAGAGCTCGCTTGCGCGCGAAGGGCATTCGCGACCAAGGTCGCTCCCACAGCGGGGAGGGCGTTCGCAGCCGGGTCGCGTCCGCAGGGGCCGCAGCCTTCCTGCAGGCGGTCGGGCGGCTGGCACCGGAAGCCTCAGCCGGTCGCGGGCGACCGCGGTCGCACGAGACTCAGCGCCACGGTGATCGACAGGATCATCGCCACCGCCGCCAGCGACCACAGCACCGGGATCTTGTACAGGTCGATCAGCAGCATCTTCGCGCCGATGAACACCAGCACCACCGCCAGGCCGTAGGGCAGCAGGTGGAAACGCTCGGCCATGCCGGCCAGCAGGAAGAACATCGCGCGCAGGCCCAGCACCGCGAACACGTTCGAGGTCAGCACGATGAAGGGGTCGGTGGTGATGGCGAAGATCGCGGGGATCGAGTCCACCGCGAAGATCACGTCGGTGATGCCGATCATCACCAGCACGATGAACAGCGGGGTGAACTTGCGGCGGCTGCCGCGACCCAGCCACAGCGCACCCCCGTAGTAGCGGCGCACGAAGGGCACGTGCGCGGTCAGCCAGCGCAGCACCGGGTTGTTCTCCAGGTCCGGCTCCTTGCCGGCGGCGAACCACATCTTCACGCCGGTCAGCAGCAGGAAGGCGCCGAACACGTAGAGCATCCAGTGGAAGCTCGCCAGCAGCGCGGCGCCGGCGAAGATCAGGATCGCGCGCAGCACGATCGCAAGCAGGATGCCGATCACCAGCACGCGCTGGCGCTGCTCCTCGGGCACGGCGAAATAGGTCATCAACATCAGGAACACGAAGATGTTGTCGACCGCCAGCGCCTTCTCGACCAGGTAGCCGGTGAGGAACTCCAGGCCCACGCGCCGCGCCTCGTCCGGCCCCGCGCTGTCGCCGACGTACCACCACAGCGCGGCGTTGAACACCATCGCCAGGGCCACCCAGCCCAGGCTCCACCAGGCTGCTTCCTTGAACGTGACCTTGTGCGCGCCGCCGTGGCGCATCAGCACCAGGTCGACCAGCAGGGCCACCACCACCAGACCGGCGAAGCCGGCCCACAGCCATACGTTGCCTATCGTTTCCATCGGGAATTCCGGACAAGGGGAAGGACGCCCGCAGGCACGGGCGGCTCGGAACCCTCGCTCGGAGATCCGGGGACGCGCCTTCGCCATTGCGGCGAAGGTCTTGCTCACAGCCCGTCGGGCTGCCGTGGGACCGGAGCATCGCTGCTCGAAATGACGGCCTTCACGCTGGGAGCTACTCCCCTTCGGCGCGCATTGTGGCGGCAGCCCCGCGGCAGGGTCAACCGGGCGGATAAACTGTGCGGATGAACGAACCGCTCCCGACCATCCGCCTCAAGAACGCTTGGCGCTCCAGCCACCCCTGGATCTTCCAGAAGCTGGTCGACAAGCCGACCCAGCGCCCCAAGCCGGGCACCATCGTCGACATCGTCGGCGTGGATGGCGTGTGGATCGGGCGCGGCTTCTACAACGGCCATTCGCGCATCGCCCTGCGCATCCTCGAGACCGATCCGGACGTGGCCGTGGATGCCGCCTGGTTCGCGCGCAGGATCGCCGAGGCCGTGCGCCTGCGTCGCGAGGTGCTGCGCCTGGACGAGACCACCAACGCCTGGCGCGTGGTGCACAGCGAGGGCGACGGCCTCAGCGGACTGGTGGTGGACCGCTACGACGACCTGATCGTGGTCGAGTACTTCAGCGCCGGCATGTTCCGCCACCGCGAGTGGATCCACGCCGCGCTGCGCGAACAGTTCCCCGGCTGCCGCTTCCACGGCTTCGCCGACGAGCACGTGCAGAAGCAGGAGTCGTTCGACTTCCGCGAAACCAGCGGCACCGAAGCGGCGGTGATCACCGAGAACGGCATCCGCTTCCGCGCCGATCCGGCCGGCGCGCACAAGACCGGCTTCTTCGCCGACCAGCGCGACAACCGCGAATGGCTGTCGCACCGCTGCACCGGCAAGCGCGTGCTCGACCTGTGCTGCAACACCGGCGGCTTCGGCGTGTACGCCGCGGTGCGCGGCGCGGCCGAGGTGGTGGGCATCGACATCGACAACGATGTGCTGGAAATCGCGCGCGCCAACGCGAAGCTCAACGGCCTGAAGTCGAGCGGCACGATGCCGCGCTTCGTGCAGGCCGACATCTTTCCGTGGCTGCGCGATGCCGGCAACAACGGCGACCGCTACGACGTGGTGATCCTAGACCCGGCCAAGATGACCCGCGACCGCGAGCAGGTGATTCCGGCGCTCAAGAAATACCTGGACATGAACAAGCTGGCGCTGGGCGTGGTCAAGCCCGGCGGGTTGCTGGCCACGTTCTCCTGCACCGGCCTGGTGAGCGAGGAGCAGTTCCTCGACATGCTGCGGCGCGCGGCGTTCTATGCCGGCCGCACGGTGCAGGTGCTGAAGATCGCCGGCGCCGGCGCCGACCATCCCTTCCTGGCCAACGTGCACGAATCGCGCTATCTCAAGGCGGTGTTCTGCCGCGTGCTGGATTGAACCGGCGTCGCGCGCGCCCCGGCACGCGGCGCGCGCTGCTTGCCGTCGCCGCGCTCACCGCGCTGGCGCTGGCCCTGACCTTCGTCTGGCAGCCGCTACGCGACTGGTGGCGCGGACCGCCGCCGACGCTGCCGGCCACCGCTTTCGACTGGTCGCCGCGCATCGCCCCGCTGGCCGGCGACGGCCACCGCGGCCTGCGCGACGGGCACCTGCTGCAGGCACGCTTCGACGAGCCCTGGGGGCTGGTCCGCGCGACCGATGGCAGCCTGTTCGTGGTCGACGGCGGCGAGGCCAACCGCATCCGCCGGATCGCGCCGGACGGAAGCGTCGCCAGTTTCGCCGGATCGGACGAGGGCTTCGCCGACGGCCCCGGCCGGGCCGCGAAATTCCACACGCCGTCGGCGCTGGCGATCGATCGCCACGGCAATCTCTACGTCGCCGACACCGGCAACCACGCCATCCGCAAGATCACGCCGGGCGGCGAGGTCAGCACGCTCGCCGGCACCGGCCAGCCTGGCCTGCGCGACGGACCGGCGGCGCTGGCGCAGTTCCGCGCGCCGATGGGCGTGGCGGTGGACGCGATCGGCCGCGTGTACGTGGCCGATACCTGGAACGACCGCATCCGGGTGATCGAGCGCGACGGCCGCGTGCGGACCCTGGCCGGCGGAGGTCAGGGCCTCGCGGGTGGAACGGGCCTGGCCGCGCGCTTCGACACCCCGGCCGCGGTGGCGGTGGGCACGGACGGCCGGCTGTGGGTGGCCGATACCGGCAACCGTGCGCTGCGCTGGATCGACACCGACGGCAGCGTCCACACCTGGCGCGCCGCCGGCCTGGACATGCCCGAACCTTCGCGTCCGCTGGCGCTCGCGACCGCGCACGACGGCGCGCTGTACGTGGCCGAACTGTCGCCCGGGCGCGTGCTGCAGCTCACGCCCGATGGCCGCTCGCGGGTGCTGGCCGGCGCCATGCCGCCCTGGTTCGCGCGACCGGCGGGACTGTGGATCGAACCCGACGGCAGCCTGCTGCTGGCCGACGCGGCCGGGCACCGGCTGCACCGGATCGTGCCGCGCGGCGCGGATGCGCCCGCCGATGGTCCGGTCGGCCCCTCGCCCGCGCGCGCGCTGCCCGATACCGCGCAGCGCTGGCCGTTCGCGCCGCAGGACGGCTGGCATGAGGTGGTCGGCACCCTCGGCGAGGTGCGCGGCAACTTCAGCGGCGAAAGCCGCAGCCACCTGCACAACGGCCTGGACGTGCGCGCCGATGTCGGCACCCCGGTGCTGTCGATCGGCGGCGGCAAGGTCACCAGCCCGCTGGCCGCCTTCAGCTTCGGCGGACAGGCCGAGGGGATCAGCGTGGACGAGCTCACCTACCTGCACCTGCGCGCGGGACGCACCGCCCAGGGCCGCAATCTCGACCCCGCGCGCTTCCTGATCGATCGCGACGAAGACGGTCGCGCGGCGCAGGTGCGGATCATGCGCGGCACCCGCTTCGCGCCGGGCGATGCGCTGGGCACGGTCAATGCGCAGGCGCATACCCACCTCATCGTCGGGCCGTACGGACACCAGCACAATGCGATCCGGCTGGGCCTGCGCAACTTCAGCGACGGGGTGCCGCCGCGCATCGACCACGTCAGCCTGCTCGATGCCGCCGGCCGGCCGCTGGCCGCGCGCGAGGCGGGCCGCGTGCTGGTGCCGCGCGGCGGTGGCGGGGTGCAGGTGGTGGTCGAGGCCTGGGACCAGGTGGACGGCAACCTGCCGCGGCGGCGGCTGGGCCTGCACCGGGTCGGCTACCAGGTGCTGCATGCCGACGGCCGACCGGTGCCGGGCTACGAGCGCCCGGCCATGAACCTCGACTTCTCGCGCATGCCGGCCGATCCGCAAGCGGTGAAGCTGGCCTATGCCGCCGACAGCGGCATCACCGTGCATGGCGCTGCGCGTACCCGCTTCCTGTACGTGGCCAGCAACCGCGTGCGCGGCGACGAGGCGGTGCCCGATGCCTGGCAGCCCGCGTCGCTCGCGCCGGGGGATTACCTGGTGCGTGCGCACGGCGAGGATGCCAGCGGCAACCGCGCGCGCGGCGCCACCGACCTGCCGGTGCGGGTGCTGGCGGACTGAGGCGGACCGCCGCGTTGTCGCCAGGCATGTACACGTAGGGCCGACCCGCCTGCACTGCTGGCGCCCACCGCTAGGTGCGCATCGGTCGATCCGGAGCCGCCGCCACACGGCGGCCCCGGAGCTCACGCGTTGCCGTCGACAACAGCACCGTGCGCAGAGCAGCGGGCGCGCAGGCACTGTGCCCTGCGCGGCAGTGGTCACCCGCCGCGGCTGCGTCGGCATCGTGCCGCTGCGGACCCGCCAGCGGGAGGCCCTGCCCGTGCAAAGCCGCGGCGAACGCCACGTCCGTCGCACTGCCGCGATGTACAGCTTTCGTACAAGCCGATGGTTGACCAGTGACTAACGACGCGCTGCCTAGCGTCTGCGTCCGGCGACGTCGACACCGACGGCGTCGCATCCCTTCCCTGCTGGAGCCGTCCATGCGTACCTGGCTGTTCATCCAGTTCTCCGCCCTGCTCGCCACCTCGGCCCACGCCGCCGGTCCCGAAGCCGGGCGCCTGTCGCTGTCGGTGATCGGCGGCGTCGATGTGCCGCTAAGCGGCGATGTGCACGATGGCGCCGTGGCGCAGGTGCCCGACCTCGGTCCGCTCAATCCCGCGCTGGCCGGTGTCGATGCCGAACTGCGCATCGGCGCGCGCAGCCACGACCGCCTCTACGACATGGCCACCACCTACGGCCTCGAGTTCGGCTACGCCTTCGACGAGAACAGCGAGCTGTTCGGCCAGGTGCGGCAGACCCGCGCCGGCCAGGGCAGCGTGCAGGTCGGCGGCGCCTACGTGCCGGCGCTGGACACCGAGCTGCCGGCGTTCGGCACCTTCAGCGCCTACGAGGCGCTTTCGGCCGAAGTCGGCTACCGCTGGTATTTCGGCACGGCGGGCTCGGCGCGTCCGTTCGTGGCCGGCCGCCTCGGCGCGACCCGCACCGACGCCATCACCGCCACCTTCGACATTCCCGACGGCGGCATCACCATCGCCGACGCGCCGTTCTTCGAGTCGGGCTGGTCGGCCACGGGCGGCCTCGACGTGGGCGTGATCATGCCGGCCAGCGAGACCTTCAGCGTCACGCTCACCGGGGGCGTGCGCTACATCGCCGACCTGAAGGACGACGACAGCGCCATCGGCGGCCTGGGCCTGGCCAGCATCAACGACACCGGCAGCCGCGTGTCGTTCCCGCTCACCCTGGCGGCGCGCTGGGACTTCTGAGCAGTAGCGGGGTCCGCGTCACGCGCGCGGACCCCGGCTGGCGCAGGCGTGCGTGGCGCCTGCGCCGATGGTCAGGGTGACCAAACGGCCATGCCGGCGCGCGTGCGATCGCGTGTGATGTCGCCTCCATGGCGACCCGGGACATGCGATGAAAGGTTTCCTGCTGGCCGTGATGCTGCTCGCCGCGCCCCCGCTGTGCGCCCGGCAGACCGCCGCGCCCCTGCCCCCCGACGGCTTCGCCGGCCCGCCGACGCGCGTGCTGGTGCTGGGCAGCGTGCACCTGGCGCAGGAGGAGGGCGGACCGGTGACGGCGGCGGCGATCGAGCCGCTGCTGCGGCGCCTGGCCGCCTTCGATCCGCAGGTGATCACCGTGGAGGCGATGCCAGGCGAGACCTGCGACCTGATGCGACGGCATCCGGCCATCTACGAGGCCGATGGCGTCCTCGCCTACTGCCCCGACACCGCCGCTGCGCAGGCGGCGACCGGGCTGGACGTGCCCGCGGCGATCGTCTCGGCGCAGGCGCAGCTCGCGGCCTGGCCCGCGACGCCGGCGCCCGCGCAGCGCCGGCGCCTGGCCGCCACCTTCCTGGCTGCGGGCGATCCCACCTCGGCCCTGGTGCAATGGCTGCGCCTGGATGCAGGCGAGCGCCGCGCCGGCGATGGCCTGGATGCGACGCTGCTGGCGGCGCTGGACAGGCGTGCCGCGTCCAGCAACGAGAACACCGTGATCGCCGCGGCGCTGGCCGTGCGGCTGGGGCTGGAGCGGGTGCATCCGGTGGACGACCACACCGGCGACAACCTGCGCATCGACGATGTGGAGGGGTTCGCCACGGCGATCCGCGGCGCCTGGGACAGCGCGCCGGCCGAATGCGCGGCGCTGCGCGACCGCGACCGCGCGCTGCGCCAGGCGCCGGACCTGCTGGCGCTGTACCGTCATACCAACAGCGCCGCCTACCAGCGCATGCCGATGCACTGCGATTTCGGGCGCGCGCTGGCCGAAGGCTCGCCGCAACGCTACGGCCGCCAGTACGTCACCGGCTGGGAACTGCGCAACCTGCGCATGGTGGCGAACGTCGGCACCACGTTCCGCGAACGGCCCGGCGCGCGCGTGCTGTCGCTCGTCGGCGCCTCGCACAAGGCCTGGTTCGACCGTCTGCTCGGGCAGATGCGGGGCGTGGAGGTGGTGGACGTGGAGGCCTTCCTCGCCGACTGAGCCGGGGCGCTCGGCGGCCCTGCAGCCCGCGACGCAGCAACACCGCCTGGCTGTGGCCGCATCGCAGGCGCCGCAGACCAGGCCGACGCGTCTGCCGCGCTCAGTAGCCGTTCTCGTCCAGGGTCAGCCGCACCTGCTCGTGGCGCGCCTGCACCTGCGCCGAGGGCGCGCGCCCGAGCAGGCTCACCCCGACGATCGCAGCGGTGGCCACGATGAAGCCGGGCACGATCTCGTACAGCGCGCTGCCGGCCTGCTTCCACAGCAGCACGGTGACCGCCCCGGCCAGCATGCCGGCGATGGCGCCGTCCCGGGTCATCCGCTTCCACAGCACCGACAGCAGCACCACCGGTCCGAACGCGGCGCCGAAGCCGGCCCAGGCGTAGGCCACCAGACCCAGCACGCGGCTGTCGGGATCGCGCGCGATCCACATCGCCAGCAGGGCCACGCCCAGCACCATCGCCCGGCCCACCCACACCAGTTCGCCATGCCCGGCCTTCGGGCGCAGGAAGCCGCGGTAGAAGTCCTCGGTCAGCGCACTCGAGCACACCAGCAGCTGCGCAGACAGGGTGCTCATGATCGCGGCCAGGATCGCCGACAGCAGCACGCCCGCGATCCAGGGGTTGAACAGCACCTCCGACAGCACGATGAACACGCGCTCGGGATTGGCATCCACCGGTGCGGCCGCGGCCGGATGCGCCGCGAACCAGGCGATGCCGAAGAAGCCGGTGGCGACCGCGCCGCCCAGGCACAGGACCATCCAGGTCATGGCGATGCGGCGCGCGCGCGGAATGGTGGCCAGGCTGTCGGCGGCCATGAAGCGGGCGAGGATGTGCGGCTGGCCGAAGTAGCCCAGGCCCCAGGCCAGGGCCGAGACCACCGCGATCGCGCCGCCCGCGCCCATCCAGTCCAGCCGCGCTGGATCGACCTGCTCCACCAGCGCCATCGCCTGCGTGGGGCCGCCCGCGCCGAGGATCGCGAACACCGGCACCAGCAGCAGCGCGAAGATCATCAGCGAGGCCTGGATGGTGTCGGTCCAGCTCACGGCGAGGAAACCGCCGATGAAGGTGTAGAGGATCGTCACCGCGGCGCCCCAGAACATCGCCTGGCCGTAGGGCAGCCCGAACACGCTTTCGAACATGAGTGCGCCCGCGACGATGCCCGAGGCGCAATAGATGGCGAAGAACACGAGGATCACCAGCGCCGAGAGGATGCGCAGCATGCGGCTGTGGTCCTCGAAGCGGTGGGTGAAGTAGTCGGGCAGGGTCAGCGCGTTGCGGGTGCGCTCGGTATAGACGCGCAGCGGCCCGGCCACGTATTTCCAGTTCGCCCAGGCGCCCAGCACCAGGCCCACGGCGATCCAGGCCTCGGAGGCGCCGGCCAGGTACAGCGCGCCCGGCAGGCCCATCATCAGCCAGCCGCTCATGTCCGACGCGCCCGCCGCCAGCGCCGTCACGAAACTGCCCAGCGAACGGCCGCCGAGGATGTAGTCATCGAAGGTGCGGGTGCGGCGCCACGCCACGAAGCCCAGCCCGACCATCAGCAGCAGGTAGGCGGCGAAGGTGATGAACAGCGGCGAGGTGAAGGACATGCGGCGCGCACCGGTGGCGGGACAGGTCGCAGAGTGTGGCCGAAGTGGCGCGGCCTGCGCCAATGACCATCGGCAGGTCCGGCCGGGACGCAGGGCGACGGGCCGCCGGCGAGCGGCGCGGATGGCGCCGTGGCACCGCGGCGCTCAGACCATCGCGATCCACTGCCGCAGCAGCGCCTGCAGCGCGTCGCCGCGTCGCTGTACGTCGTCCGCGTCGGCGAACACGATCTGGGCGCGATCGGCCGCCAGCCACTGCAGCAGGCCATCGGCATCGTCGATCGCCATCCCGCCCTCGGGCGTCGCGCGTGCCTTCGCGCCACGATGCAGGATCAGCGCGATGCCGGTCTTCGCGCGCAGGTGCACGGTGGCGAAGTACTCGTGGGTGCGGAAGCTGGGCGCGTTCCACTTCACGCCTTCGGCGATCGCCGGGTCGCTGTCGACGATGGTCCGGCGCAGCCGCTCGATCGCCGGCTTGTGCGGACGCGCCAGACCGGCCATCAATGCATCGACGGCGGCACTGCTGTCTGCCGCACTGGCGTGGCGGCTGAGGGGCTGCGGACTCATGCGGGCTCCGAAGAGAGGATGGTGCAGTTTGCTGTTGCAGGCGCGCGTGGGCGCGGCACACCGGTGCGCTCAGTCCGGGGTTTCGTTGCTGCGCGTCCAGGCGCCCGCGCGCACCAGCTCCAGCGGCCGCAGTTCGTAGAACAGGCCCAGCGGCAGGGTGGGGCTGGACGAAAGCAGCGACGCGGCTTCTTCCAGCGAAGCGGCCACCACGAACCAGTAGCCGCCCACCAGCTCCTTGGTCTCGCCGAACGGGCCGTCGAGGGCGATGCCCCGCGCCGAGATCGTCGCTCCCTCGCGCGCGAGGCGCTCGCCGGTCCGCATCCGCCCTGCGGCGATGTGCGCGTCGAGCCAGTCATAGAAGCCGTCGATGGCGGCCTGGATGTCCTCGGGCGCGGCGTCGCGATGCCATTGCCCGCGCGACAGCACCAGGTATTCGCGGGCGCCGGTGTCCTCGTCCATGCCTGTCCAGTGTGGTGGTCAGGGCCGGACGCTAGCGCGAATCCAGGCGCGGCGGTAGTGCGTCGCGGCAGGGCATGCGACCGCGCGGCAGCGCGTGGGCCGGCGCGCGCTATTGCGCCGTCGGCGAGGCGATGTCGAACTCGCGCAGCATGGCCAGGTCGGCGACCAGGCCGGTGTACGCGGCTTCGCGCGCGGCGGCATTGCGCTGGCGCAGCACCCAGGCCGGATGCACGGTGAGCAGGGCGCGGCTGCCGTCGTGCAATGTGCGCCACTGCCCGCGCTCCTGCATCAGCCGCACGCCGCGACCCAGCAGGGCCAGCGCCGCCGTCGCGCCCAGGCAGACGATGACCTCCGGGCGCACCGCCTCGATCTCGCGCGCCAGCCAGCCGCGGCAGGCGTCCACGTGCATCGCCCCCGGGTTGCGGTGCAGGCGCTGCTTGCCGCGTCGCTCGAAGTGGAAATGCTTGACCGCATTGGTGAGGTAGAAGCGCCCGCGGTCCAGGCCGAGCTCGCCCAGTGCGCGGTCGAGCAGTTGCCCGGCCGGACCGGTGAACGGGCGGCCGGTGAGGTCCTCGGTATCGCCGGGCTGCTCGCCGAGCAGCAGCACCCGCGCATCGGCCGGGCCTTCGCCGAACACGGTCTGCGTGGCCGGCTCCCACAGCGGGCAGGCGCGGCAGGCGCGCGCGGCATCGCGCAGCGCGGGCAGCGCCTGGGCCGGATTCGGATTTCCACCGGTCTGGGCGGAGGGCCGGGCTTCCGAAGGCCGGGCCGAGCCGGACCCCGGCGTTGCCCGTGCCGGGATCCGTCTCCGTGGCGCCTGCGCTTCGCGCTCGGCCATGTCGCGCACGCGCGCACCGGCCTCGCGCATCAGCCCGGGCAGCAGCTGCGCCTCGGGCAGGTGCTTCCAGTAACGCACCGGCATCTCCTGGCGCATCATCCGCGGATTGAGTCGCGCCGGATTGAAGATGTGCGCGTAGTAGGTGCGCCACAGGTCCTCATGCGCATCCTCGGCCGGCGCATCGCTGGCCAGCCCGCCGTCGCCGAAGCCCAGTGTCGTGCCGTCCCAGTGCGCGCTGCGGTAGGGGGTGAGGATCGCCCAGCGCATGCCGGCGAAGCGGCGCGCAAAAAAAGGCGCGACCCGGTCGACGATGCGGTGGTCGGGCTCGAACCAGGCGACGAAGGCATTGGCATCGCCTGGCACGGCGCGGAACCGCACGAACGCCTTCATCTTGTGCGCGTCGCGACGTATCGCCTGCGCCAGCGCCTGGGCACGTCGCACGTCGGCATCGGCCGGATTGGACAGCAGCCGCGGCTCGCCGTGGTTGGCGCGCCACAGCAGCCGGTAGAGCAGGCCCAGCCGCTGCGGATCGCGATGGCACAGTACATCGCCGGCCAGGCCGAGCAGGGCGCTGGAGGCGCGCGGCTCGACGGGCTGCGACGGCGCCAGCGCGATGTCGGGCGCGGCCAGCAGGGTGGCGGGCGCCTGCTCGTCGAGCCAGTCGATGTCCTCGGGCGGCACCTGCGCCTGCAGCGCGTGGCGCGCGACATGGCGCCACGCGTCCGCGTCCCAGGGCGGATCGACGCGGGCCGACCAGCGCCCCATGTCAGGCCGCCGCGTCGAACAGCGACCCCTGTCGCGGCGGCGGCGCGAGTTTCGCGCGCAGTGCCTGCGGATCGTCGAGCGCACGGCGCGGATGGTGGTCGGCCAGCTGCACGAACGGCAGCAGCTTCGCCAGGGGCGCGCGCAGCCGCGCCAGGTCGGCCACGCGCAGACGGCCATGGCGACGCGCGGCCAGTACGCGTTCGACATTGCGCAGGCCCAGGCCCGGCACCCGCAGCAGCAGCTCCTTCGCGGCGCTGTTGAGATCGACCGGGAACCGCTCGGGATGACGCAGCGCCCAGCCCAGCTTGGGATCCACGTCGAGATCGAGCATGCCGTCGCCACGGCCGTCGGCGATCTCCTCGATGCGGTAGTCGTAGAAGCGCAGCAGCCAGTCGGCCTGGTACAGGCGATGTTCGCGCTGCAGCGGCGGCGCGCGCGGCGGCAGCTTGCTGCTGGCGTCGGGAATCGGGCTGAAGGCCGAGTAGTAGACGCGACGCAGGCGGTAGTTGCCGTAGAGGTTGTCGGCCATCGACAGGATGGTGCGGTCGTCGGCACCGTCGGCGCCGACGATCATCTGAGTGCTCTGCCCGGCCGGCGAGAACCGTGGCGCGCGCCTGCGCGGTGCGCCCGCCACCGAACCCACGGCCCTGGCGCTCTTGCGCGCCTGCTTCGATTCCTCGATCCGCCAGCGCAGCTCGCCCATGGCGCCGCGGATCGCCGGCAGCTGCTTCTCCGGCGCCAGCGCGGCCAGGCCCTGCTCGGTGGGCAGCTCGACGTTGATCGACAGCCGGTCGGCGTAGCGCCCGGCCGCGGCCAGCAGCTCCGGCGAGGCCTCGGGGATGGTCTTGAGGTGGATGTAGCCGGCGAAGCGGTGCTCCTCGCGCAGCCGCCGCGCCACCTCCACCAGCTGCTCCATGGTGTAGTCGCCGCTACGGATGATGCCGCTGGAGAGGAACAGCCCCTCGATGTAGTTGCGCCGGTAGAAATCCAGGGTGAGGTTGACGACCTCGTCCACGGTGAAGCGCGCGCGCGGCACGTTGCTCGACACGCGGTTCACGCAATAGGCGCAGTCGTACACGCAGAAGTTGGTGAGCAGGATCTTGAGCAGCGATACGCAGCGCCCGTCCGGCGTGTAGCTGTGGCAGATGCCCATGCCCTCGGTGCTGCCGATGCCGCCGCTGCGGCGCGAGTCGCGCTTGCCCGCGCCGCTGGACGCGCAGGAGGCGTCGTACTTGGCGGCATCGGCGAGGATGGACAGTTTGCGGGCAGTTTCCATCGCGGCAGGGTCGCGACCGCGCGTCTCAATCCGTGAGACGGTGGCGCGGCGATCATGAACGGCGCCGCGGGCCGGTTCAGCCGCATCGGTGCCACGCGCCGGACGCGCGGCCGCAGCGCGTTGACACGGGACGCATGTGCCCCCGGCTAGCCTCGATCGACCTGGACGGCCGTGCCCTCCACTTTCTCGGGATTCCGGAGTTCCGATGCGCTGCATGTTGGCCGACGCCGTCCATCGCCTGCGCCATGCACGGGGGCGACCGACGCGATGAGCGCCGCGCGCGACCTGGTCGAGCTGCGTCCCGAAGGGCTGTACTGTCCGGCCGGCGATTTCCATATCGATCCCTGGCGCCCGGTGCCGCGGGCGGTGATCACCCATGGCCACGGCGACCACGCCCGCGGCGGGATGGGCGAGTACCACTGCGTGCGGGAGAGCCTGCCGATCCTGCAGTGGCGGCTGGGCCAGCAGCGCTATCGCGTGGTGGCGTATGGCGAGGCCTTCGAACTGGGCGGCGCGCGGGTGTCGCTGCATCCGGCCGGGCACGTACTGGGGTCGGCACAGGTGCGGATCGAACACGGCGACCGGGTCTGGGTGGCCTCGGGCGACTACAAGCGCCAGCACGACCCGACCTGCGCGCCGTTCGAGGTGGTGCCCTGCGACACCTTCATCACCGAGGCCACCTTCGGCCTGCCGATCTACCGCTGGCCGGAGACCGCAGGGGTCGCGCGCGAGATCGCCGAATGGCGCGCGGCCTGCGAGGCCGAGGGCACGGCGGCCGTGCTGTTCTGCTACGCGCTGGGCAAGGCCCAGCGGGTGCTTGCGGAGCTGGCGCCATTCCTCGACGCGCCGGTGCTGCTGCACGGCGCGATCGCCAGTGGCGTGGACGTATATCGCGCCTGCGGCATCGCGCTGCCGCCGACCGAAACCGTGTCCGAACAGACACGCGGTGCCGATTACGCCGGCCGCCTGGTGCTGGCGCCGCCCTCGGCCGCGGGCAGCGCCTGGATGCGCCGCTTCCGCCGCGCGCAGACCGGCTTCGCCTCGGGCTGGATGCGGATCCGCGGCAACCGGCGCCGCCGCAACTACGACCGCGGCTTCGTGGTGTCCGATCACGCCGACTGGCCCGACCTGATGCGCACCGTGCGCGAGACCGGCGCCCGCCGCGTGATCGCCACGCACGGCAACACCGATGCCATCGTGCGCGCGCTGTGCGAGGACGGGGTCGACGCCGGCGCGTTCCGCACCGGGTACGGGGAGGAGAACTGATGGTGCCAGGAGGGGCGCCTGCAACACCGCAACCGCCGGCATCCCGAGGAGTGGCCGCCTCTTTCCGTGGGCGAAGGCGGGGGCGGGGCGCGGCGCTACCTGTGGGAGCGCCCTTGGGCGCGAACGGGGGGCTGGCCTGGCATGACATCGGGCCTGGCAGTTCGCGCGCAAGCGCGCTCCCATATGGCGGGCCGCCCCGCTTCGTTCCTGTGGGAGCGCCCTTGGGCGCGATCGGGGGGCTGGACTGGCATGGCATCGGGCCTGGCAGTTCGCGCGCAAGCGCGCTCCCACATGGCGGGCCGCCCCGCTTCGTTCCTGTGGGAGCGCCCTTGGGCGCGATCGGGGGGCTGGACTGGCATGGCATCGGGCCTGGCAGTTCGCGCGCAAGCGCGCTCCCACATGGCGGGCCGCCCCGCTTCGTTCCTGTGGGAGCGCCCTTGGGCGCGATCGGGGGGCTGGACTGGCATGGCATCGGGCCTGGCGGTTCGCGCGCAAGCGCGCTCCCACATGGCGGGCCGCCCTGCTTCGTTCCTGTGGGAGCGCCCTTGGGCGCGCACGGAGGGCTGGACTGGCATGGCATCGGGCCTGGCAGTTCGCGCGCAAGCGCGCTCCCACAGCGGGATCCGCTTCCCGCGGTGGCCGGCAGGGAGAACACGTGATGCGCCGCTTCGCAGCCCTCTACCGCGAACTCGACCGCAGCACCGCCACGCTGGACAAGCGCGCGGCGCTGGTCCGCTACTTCCGCGAGGCGCCGCCGCGCGATGCGGCCTGGGCGCTGCACCTGCTGTCCGGTGGCAAGATCGCCGGCGCGAAGAAACGCATCGCGAACACGCGCGAGCTGCGCGAGTGGATCGCCGCGGAGGCCCGGCTGCCCGACTGGCTGGTCGACGACAGCTACGACCAGGTCGGCGACCTGGCCGAGACCCTGGCCCTGCTGCTCGACGACCCCGATGCGCTGGGCGAGGACGTGCCGCTCTGGGACTGGATCGAACGCCGCCTGCTGCCGGTCGCCAATCGCGATCCCGAGCTGCGCCGCGCGGTCGTGGTCGGGGCCTGGCGCAGCCTCTGTTTCGACGAGCGGCTGCTGTTCAACAAACTGCTCACCGGCGCGCTGCGCGTGGGCGTGTCGCAGCGCATGGTGCAGCAGGCACTGGCGGAGATGAGCGGCGTCGACATCGCCCGCATCGCCCAGCGCATGCTCGGAAGCTGGCAGCCCACGCCGCAGTTCCTCGCCACGCTGCTGTCACAGGAGGAGCTGGAGAGCGACCGCGAGCAGCCCTATCCCTTCTTCCTCGCCACCCCGCTGGAAGCGGCGCTGCGCGCGCCGGCCGCTGGCGCGGATGCTGACGGGCAGCGCGCCCCGGACCAGGGCGAAGCCGATGCGCGCGCAGCGCGCGAGAGCGTCGAAGCCGCCATGGTCACGGTGGAAGGCGGCGACGACGCGGGCCCGTCCACCCTGGCCAATGACCCCGAGGCGGTCGAGCGCGCGCTCGGCCCCATCGCGGACTGGCTGCTGGAATGGAAGTGGGACGGGATCCGCCTGCAGCTGATCCGCCGCGGTGGCGAGGTGGCGCTGTGGTCGCGCGGCGAGGAGCGGCTGGACGGCCGTTTTCCCGAGATCGAGCACGCCGCGATGGCGCTGCCGCGCGACTGCGTGCTCGACGGCGAGCTGCTGGCCTGGCGCCCCGACGAAGACGACCCGCTGCCCTTCACCGCGCTGCAGACAAGGATCCAGCGGCGCAAGCCCGGCGCGAAGACGCTGGCCGATACGCCGGTGCGCGTGCAGGTCTACGACCTGCTCGAACTCGACGGCGAGGACTGGCGCCAGCGCCCGCAGCAGGCGCGGCGTGCGGCGCTCGACGCGCTGCTGGCGGCGCACCGCGATCCCCGCATCGTCGCCTCGCCACTGGTGGAGGCGGTGGACTGGCCCGCTGCCGCCGCGCTGCGCGAGCAGGCGCGCGCGCGCGGGGTCGAGGGCCTGATGCTCAAGCGCCGCGATGCGCCCTACCAGTCCGGCCGCAAACGCGGCGACTGGTGGAAGTGGAAGATCGACCCGCTGTCCATCGATGCGGTGCTGATCTACGCGCAGTCCGGACATGGCCGCCGCAGCACGCTGTACACCGACTACACCTTCGGCCTCTGGGACGGCGACACCCTGGTGCCCGTGGCCAAGGCCTACAGCGGCCTGGACGACGCCCAGATCCTGCGCCTGGATCGCTGGATCCGCGGCAACACGCTCGAGCGCTTCGGCCCGGTGCGTTCGGTGCCGGGGGTGCACGTGTTCGAACTCGGCTTCGAGGCCGTCAACCGCTCGACCCGCCACAAGTCCGGCATCGCCGTGCGCTTTCCGCGCATCCTGCGCTGGCGTCACGACAAGCCCGCGGCCGAAGCCGACCGGCTCGACACGCTGCGGGCGCTGGCGCGATGAAGGACGCTGCGCCGCGCAGACGCTTCGATGCGCCCTTGGCGGACTGGTTCGCTGCGCAGGGCTGGACGCCTGCGCCGTTCCAACGCGAGGCCTGGCGGCGCTGGCGTCGCGGCGAATCGGGCCTGCTGGTCACGCCCACCGGCAGCGGCAAGACCCTGGCCGCGCTGGGCGGGCCGTTGCTGGATGCGCTGGCCGACGCGGCACGCATGCAGGTGGCGAAGGCTGAGGCGAAGACGACGGCCGCGCGGGCACGCTCGGCGGGCGCGTCGAAGACCGGGCCTGCAATCGGTTCGCGTGCAGGACCAACCGCCCGATCGGTCCTGCAGGCCGAGCCCGCAGCGCAGGCGCAGCCCGTGACCGCCCCGCACAACCCGCGTTCCGACGCCACCGGGGCGGCTGTGGCGCCGGGGCCAGCTGCGTCGCCGGCACCTCGCCCCATCCGGGGCCATCGGCCGGGCGGGCCATCGGCGGCGCGTACGCGTCTGCTCTGGATCACGCCGCTGCGCGCGCTGGCCAGCGACACCGCGCGTGCGCTGCGCGCACCGCTCGACGCGCTGGGCCTCGACTGGACGGTGGCCATGCGCACCGGCGATGCCTCCTCGCGCGACCGCCGCCTCGCCCGCCAGGGGCGCGCCGATGCGCTGGTGATCACGCCCGAATCCCTGGCCCTGCTGCTGAGCTATCCCGACACCGCAGCGCAGCTCGCCGGGCTGCGCGGCATCGTGGTCGACGAATGGCACGAACTGCTGGGCAACAAGCGTGGCGTGCTGCTGCAGCTGTGCCTGGCCCGGCTGCGCGCCTGGGCGCCGGACGTGCGCATCTGGGGGCTGTCGGCCACGCTCGGCAACCTCGAACAGGCGCGCGACGTACTGCTGCCGCATGCGTCCGGTGCCGCGGTGCTGCAGGCCGCAAAACCGCGCAGCATGTCGCTGGAGACCTTGCTGCCCGAGGCCGGCGAGCGCTTCCCCTGGGCCGGCCACATCGGGCTGTCGCAGGTGCAGCGCGTGGCCGCCCGCCTGCAGTCGGCCCGGACCACGCTGCTGTTCGCCAACACGCGTGCGCAGGCCGAGCTGTGGCATCGCGCGCTGTCGGCCACCTGGCTCGACGAGCCCGATACGCTCGCCCTGCACCACGGATCGCTGGACCCGAAACTGCGCGCATCGGTGGAGCAGGGCCTGCGCGAAGGGCGCGTGCGCTGCGTGGTCGCCACGTCGAGCCTGGATCTGGGGGTTGATTTCCCCGCGGTCGACCAGGTGATCCAGATCGGCAGCCCCAAGGGCATGGCGCGCCTGCTGCAGCGTGCGGGCCGCGCCCGCCATCGCCCCGGCGAGGCCGGCCACATCGCCTGCGCCCCTACCCACGCGCTGGAGCTGGCCGAATACGCCGCCGCGCGCGAGGCGCTGCGCGCGGGCGAGGTCGAAGCGCGGCCGCCGCCACGGCTCTCGCTCGACGTGCTGGCCCAGCACTGCGTCACCCTCGCGCTCGGCGGCGGGTTCAGGCCCGGCGCGCTACTGCCCGAAGTGCGCGGCACGCATGCCTTCGCCGCGCTCACCGACGCGCAGTGGCAGGCGGTGCTGACGTTCATCGTGCAGGGCGGGCAGGCGCTGCAGCACTATCCGGAGTACACGCGGGTCGTGGTCGACGACGACGGCGTCTATCGCGTCACCGATCGGCGCATCGCCCAGCGCCACCGGCTCTCGATCGGCACCATCACCAGCGATGGCGCGCTGCAGGTCAAGCTGCTGCGCGGTGGCAGCCTCGGCAGCGTGGAGGAAAGCTTCCTGTCGCGCCTGCGCCCGCGCGACCGCTTCCAGTTCGCCGGCCGCACCCTGGAACTGGTCCGGCTGCAGGACATGACCGCGCACGTGCGCATCGCCAGGAAAGGCGAGGGCATCGTGCCGCGCTGGCAGGGCGGGCGCATGCCGATGTCGGGCGAACTCGGCGCCCGCGTGGCGCAGGTGCTGGCCGGCCCGCGCGACAGCCCCGAGCTGCGCGCGCTTGCGCCGCTGCTCGACCTGCAGGAACGGATTTCCGCCCTGCCGACACCGGGCGGACTGCTGGCGGAGTTCGCGAAGACGCGCGAGGGCTGGCACCTGTTCCTGTATCCCTTCGCCGGCCGCGGCGTGCACGAGGGCCTGGCCGCCTTGCTGGCGCTGCGCTGGAGCCGGCTGGCACCCAATACCTTCGGCTTCGCGGTCAACGACTACGGGCTGGCATTGACCGCGCATGCGCAGACGCAGATCGACGTGGACACGCTGCGTGCGCTGCTCGATCCCGCACGCCTGGTCGACGACCTGCGCGACGGCGCCAACCTCGGCGAACTGGCGCGGCGCCAGTTCCGCGAGATCGCGCGCGTGGCCGGCCTGCTGCCGCCATCGCTGCCGGGCCGCGCGCTGCGCAGCCTGCGCCAGCTGCAGGCCTCCAGCGGCCTGCTGTTCGACGTGCTGCAGCGCCATGACCCGCGCCACCTGCTGCTGGAGCAGGCCGAGCGCGAAGTGTTCGAGGCCCAGCTCGAGGTACGCGCGTTGCAGGCGGTGCTCGCGCGCTGCCACGCCGCGCGCATCGACCTGCACCAGCCGAAGACGCTCACGCCGCTGTCGTTCCCGCTGTGGGCCGAAGGCATGCGCGGCACGCTCAGCAGCGAGGACTGGCGCACGCGCGTGCAGCGCGCCGCCGAGCGGCTGGAACGGCGCCATGGCTGAGGCGCTGGACCTGGAGATTGCCGGCGAACCGGTGCGGCTGTTCGCCGACCGCGCCCTCTTTTGGCCGGCACGGCGACGCCTGCTGGTCGCCGACCTGCACCTGGGCAAGGGCGACACCTTCCGCGCCGCCGGCATCGCGGTGCCCACCGGCGGCACCGCGCACGACCTCGGCCGGCTCGCCGCGCTGCTCGCGCGCAGCGGCGCGCGTTCGCTGTGGATTCTCGGCGACTTCCTGCACGCGCGGCGCAACGCGGCGGTGGATGCCGCCTGGCTCGCCTTCCGCGAAGCGCACCGTGAGGTGGCGTTCGCCGTCATCCCGGGCAATCACGATCGCGCCCTCGACGCGCCCGCCGCAGGCGTGGAGCGCCTGCCCGAAGGCCTGGTCGACGGGCCGTTCGAACTGCGCCACGCGCCGCCGGCACGGTACCCCTCGCAGCACGTGCTGTGCGGCCATGTGCACCCGGTCCTGCGCCTGCCCGGCGTCGGCCGGCACCCGCTGTTCTGGCTGCGCCCGCAGATGACCGTGCTGCCGGCGTTCTCCGCCTTCACCGGCGGCCATCCTGTGCCGCGCGCGGACAGCGGTGGCAGCGTGCTCTGCGACGGCGAGCAGGTGGTGCAGCTGCGCTGACCCAAGCCGGAGGCTGCGAGCGTTGCACGCCGCGTCGGACGCCGCTCAGGGAGAGGGCCGCATCGTGGCGGCCCTTGCCCCAACGCGGACCCGTCCCCGCTGTGCGGAGGAGCACCGCGCGACCTCGACGGCGCTTGTCTCCTTGCTCCGCACGGCGGGGTGGCTGCGAGGGGGTGCCGCCTCCGGCTGCGTCGAATACCAGCAAACCCTTGTCCCATACGACCCGCCAGCCATCGCACTGACAGCGAGGAGTCCAGGACAGCAGTGATCTGAATCGATCAACCCAGCGGGTTCTTTGGTCGATAATCGGTGTCCGCCACCCTTCCGTCGCGATGCCCGGCCTGAGGATCGGTCCTGCAATGGCCCCACAACCGCAGAGCGTCCTGCCCTCTCACGGCCAGCGGCCGTCCCGCGAGAACACCCAGGGTGTCGGGCGGGGGCCGGTCGAGATCATCGCTGCCGACGTCGGTGGCACGCATGCACGGATCGGGCACATCCGGATCGCGGCCGATGGCAGCCACGAGCTGCTGGATCACCAGCAGTACGCCTGCGCGGAACATCCATCGCTGGCCGCGATCCTGCGTGCGTTCATGGCCCGGCGAGATGCGGGCCAGACCGTGGATGCCGCGATCGCCATCGCTGGCGTCCTGGATGGCGACATGCTGATCAACAGCAATCTTCCCTGGCCCGTGTCGCTGGCCCGAACGCAATGCGACGCAGGCCTGCAGACGCTGCGCCTGTTCAATGACTTCGAGGCACTGGCGTTCGCGGTGCCGCATGTCGACCCGTCGCAGGCTGCCCTGGTATGCGGAGAGCCGGTTGCGCCGCCCGATGCGCCGGTGCTGGTGCTGGGCCCGGGGACCGGCCTGGGCGCGGCGCTGTACCTGCCCGGCGACCCGCCAAGGGTGCTGCCGAGCGAGGCCGGGCACGCCGCGCTGGCCGTCGGCACCGCGCGCGAGCTGGATGTCCTGCGCCAGCTGCTCGGACGCTGGCCGCACGTCGACACGGACCGGGTGCTGTCCGGGCCCGGACTGGTCAATACCTACGAGGCGCTGTGCGCGCTGGACCAGGTGCTGCCGGGGCTGCGCGTCCCGGCCGCCGTGTCCGACGCGGCCCGGAGCGGCAGCGATCCGCGTGCCGTCGAGGCGCTGTCGATCTTCTGCGCGCTGCTGGGCAGCGTCGCGGGCGACCTGGCGCTGGCGTTCGGGGCGCGGCGGGTCTACCTGGCGGGCGGCATCCCGGCCCGGATCGAATCGATCCTGCGCGCCAGCGACTTTGCCGCACGCTTCCGCAACAAGGGCGTGCTGGCCGAGCACCTGGCGCGCACGCCGGTCTGGCTGGTCGGGCATGGCCTGCTCGGCGTGCAGGGCGCTGCCTTGGCATGGGCAGCCAAGCGCGGCGGGCCGTAGCGCGGCCGTTTCGACCCGGCTTGCAGGCCTCCCGGCCAAATCCATCCATCCATCCAGAGAGGACGACCGCCATGCACAACCGTCGACGCTTCCTTCGCGCCGCCGCCAGCGGCCTGGGCAGCCTGGCGCTGGGCCCCGGCCTGCAGGCGGGCGTGCGCGTGCAGCCGCCGGCACGGGCGCGGGTGGTCTCGACGTGGGACTTCGGTGTCGGCGCCAATGCGGCGGCATGGCGGGTGCTCGGCAGCGGCGGCAGCGCACTCGATGCGGTCGAGGCCGGCGCGCGCTGGGCCGAGGCCGAGCTGTGCAATCCCACGGTCGGACGCTGCGGCAATCCCGACCGCGACGGCGTGCTGACCCTCGACGCCAGCATCATGGACGGAGACGGCCGCTGCGGTGCGGTCGCCGCGCTGGAGGACATCGCGCATCCGGTGTCGGTGGCGCGCGCGGTGATGGAGCACACCCCGCACGTGATGCTGGTCGGGGGGGGCGCGCAGCAGTTCGCCGTCGCGCAGGGCTTCGAGAAGACGCCCCTGCTGACCGATCGGGCGCGACAGGCCTGGCAGGAGTGGCTGGTGTCGTCGGAGTACGCCCCGCGCATCAACGTCGAGCGGCAGCAGCGCCCCGGAGACAAAAGCAACCATGACACGCTCGGCATCCTCGCCATCGACAGCGCGGGCAGGATGGCCGGCGCCTGCACCACCAGCGGAATGGCCTGGAAGATGCACGGCCGGGTCGGCGACAGCCCGATCGTGGGCGCCGGTCTGTACGTCGACAACGAGGTTGGCGCAGCGACCGCGTCCGGGGTCGGCGAGGAGATGATCCGCAACGCCGCGAGCTTTCTCGTGGTGGAACTGATGCGGCAGGGGCGCTCGCCGGTGGACGCGTGCCGCGAGGCGATCGAGCGCGTGGTGCGCAAGCGTCCGGAGGCGAGCAGGCGCCTGCAGGTATGCTTCCTGGCGATGAACCGGGCGGGCGAGGTCGGAGCGTTCGCGCTGCACGAGGGCTTCGTCTACGCGATGCACGACGACAGCGACCGCCCCCACGACACCCTGCTGGAATCCGGCGCGATCTACGTCGGGGATGCGGCATGAGCGAGGGGCCGCTGCTGGAGATCGCGGCCAATTCGCTGGCCTCGGCGCTCGCCGCGCAAGCCGGCGGTGCCGACCGCATCGAGCTGTGCGAGAACCTCGGGGAAGGGGGCTGCACGCCGTCCTTCGGCACCATCGCGGCGGTGCGCGACCGGCTGCGGATTCCCCTGTACGTGCTGATCCGGCCGCGCGGCGGCGACTTCTGCTACGACGCAGACGAGCGCGAGGTAATGCTGCGCGACATCGACGCCTGTGTCCGCCTGGGCTGCGACGGCGTGGCGATCGGCGCGCTGGATGCCGATGGCGAAGTCGACATGGCCGTCTGCCGCGCGCTGGCGGAAGCCGCTGGGCCTTTGGGCCTCACATTCCACCGGGCGCTCGATGTCGCCCGCGATCCGCCGCAGGCGCTGGAAGCGGCGGTCGAGCTGGGCTGCGAGCGCGTGCTGACCTCGGGTGCGCGGGCGGATGCGCTGGCCGGGGCGGAGACCATCGCCGCGCTGGTGCGGCAGGCGGCGGGGCGGATCACGGTCATGGCTGGCGCCGGGATCAATGCCGGCAACGCCGCCACCGTGCGCGATCGCAGCAAGGCCGACGAGTTCCACGCCTCGGCCGGAGCGCTGCGGCGTTCGTCGATGCGACACCAGGCCGGTCTTCCCGGCTTGGACCCCGACTGGCGGCAGAGCGATCGCGAGGTGGTGGCCGCGCTGCGGGCGCAGTTGCGACGACACTGAGTGTATGGCGCGGGCGCAACGCGCCCGGCCTGCAGGGACTGCGAGCGCGCCGCGGCTGCAGCGCAGCGGCCCGCGTTCGCAGGCGCGGCGCGCCACGCAGCGCTTGCGGTGCGCTGTCGGCGCTCGGTCCGGTCGTCACCGGCTCGCCCGGCAGCGTAGTCAACGCATTGCCGGCGACGGCGAGGTCGGCATCGCCGGAATCGATCCACACCGCGCACGCGATCCGGTCGCCGCCCACCGTGGGCGGGTCGTCGATGGCGTCCATCCGAGATCCGCATCGAGGGCCGGATCGGATCTGTCGATGTGCTGCGCGGCCCCGAGACGGACGGTGCGGCGCGGCCGCATCAGTGCGCCACGGCCTTGCAGTACCCGTCGATGAACTGCCGGTGCGAGGGCATCGTTTCCACGGCGCGGGCCACGTCCTGCCTGGTACGTTCGACGAAGCCGGTCAGCACGTCCTCCGGCATCTCCTCCACGATCGGATGGTAGCCGCGCGGCAGGATGCGCTGCCCCAGCATCACCTGCACCCAGTTGGGCAGGGCGAAGAAATCCTCGCCGTGGCGGAAGTAGCGGCCGTCCGCGCGGAACAGATCGATGGCTTCGCGCAGGCTGTCGGGGACCGGCATGGTGCGGCAATAGTCCCAGAACGGCGTGTCGTCGCGTTCGGTCGCGTGGTAGTGCAGGATCAGGAAGTCCCGCACGCGCTCGAACTCGAACGCGCTGTCGCGGTTGTAGCGCTGGCGCAGCAACGGGTCGAAGCCACGGTCGGGGAACAGGCTCAGCAGACGCTGGATGCCCGACTGCATCAGGTAGATGCTGGTGGATTCCAGCGGCTCCAGGAAGCCGCTGGCCAGGCCCAGGCCGACGACGTTCCTGTTCCAGAACTGCTCACGCATGCCGGTGGTGAAGCGTAGCGGGAACGGATCCGAGTGCGGCTTGCCGTCCAGGTTTGCCAGCAGGGTCGTCGCAGCCTCGTCGTCGCCGAGATGCTCGCTGGAATAGACGTAGCCGGCGCCAATGCGGTGCTGCAAGGGAATGCGCCACTGCCAACCGGCACTGCGTGCGGTCGCGCGCGTGTACGGGGTCAGCGGCTCCACGCGGTCGCAGGACACGGCCATCGCGCGATTGCAGGGCAGCCATCGGGTCCAGTCGATGTAGCCGGTCCCGAGCGCCTGGCCCAGCAGCAGGCTGCGGAAGCCGGAGCAGTCGATGAACAGCTCGCCCTCGATGCGTTCGCCGCTGTCCAGCAGCACGGCCTCGACGAAGCCGTCCCCGCCGCGCAGCACCGTATCGACCACCTTGCCCTCGGTGCGGGTCACGCCGCGGCTTTCGGCCAGCCTGCGCAAATATCTGGCGTACAGGGTGGCGTCGAAATGGTAGGCATAGGCCATGCTGGCCAGCGGCGAGCCGGGAGGCGCGTCGCGCGGCAACGAGAACCTGTTCAGCGGCGCGGCCATGGTCTGCACGGTGTACTGGCCGATGTCCGGCGCGCGCCCGGCCAGGTGTTCCTTGAGCCAGAACTGGTGGAACGGCAGCGGCCCGCGGCCGCGGCCGATCGTGCCGAAGCCGTGGATGTAGCTGTCTCCGACCCGGCCCCAGTCCAGGAACTGGATACCCAGCTTGATCGTGGCCTGGGTGTGGACCATGAACTCGACTTCGTCGATGCCGACGGTCTGGCTGTTGAAGGCCTGCATGTGCGGCACGCTGGCCTCGCCCACGCCGACGATGCCGATCTCCTCCGACTCGACCAGGCACACCGAAGTGCCCTTGCCGAGGTAGGTGACCAGGGCTGTTGCCGCCATCCAGCCGGCGCTGCCGCCGCCCACGACGACGATGCGCCTGACGCGGTTGTCGCTGTCCATCGCCGTTCCTCCGTCATCCCCGACTGCCAACGGAACTCTATCGCCGCGCCACTCGTGCAGTAGCGGATTTCCCGACCGGAAGAAAAGCCCCCTCGCGCGGGAGGCGCGAGGGGGCAAGGGGAGACGCCTAGAACTTGTAGGTCAGGCCGAGGTACGCGACCCGGCCCGCGTATCCATTGGAGTAGAAGCGGTCGCTGGTGTCGTTGCCCAGGTGCGAGCGCGTCTCCTCCTCGGTCAGGTTCAGCACGGAGGCGGTGACGCTGAAGGCTGGAGTGAAGTTGTAGGCGGCGTTCACGTCGATCTGTTTGTAGGGCTCCTCGTAGACGTTCAGGCCGCTCACCAGGCCCTGCACCACCTCGCCGCGACGGTTGTACGAGGCGCGCAGCAGCAGCTTGTCGACTTCATAGAAGACGGTCAGGTTGCTCTGGTTCTTGGCACTGCCCACAAGCGGGGACTCGCCGAGTTCGGTGCCGTCGGCCAGCGTGATGGCCGCCTCGTTGGTGTCGTTGTAGGTGTAGTTGACCTGGAAGCCCAGGCCGAAATCCAGCGTGTGCTGCGCATACAGTTCGACGCCCTGCGAAACCGCGTCGCGACCGCCGGCCTGGGTGGCGTAGTTCTGCACCGTCACCGTCTCGCCGCCGACGACCATCTCCACGTCGGTGACCACAGGCACCGCGAAGTTGCTGACATTCTTGCGGAACAGGCCCACGCCCACCACCGAGCCGGGGCGGAAGTACCACTCCAGGCCCACATCGTACTGGGTGGCCTTGTATGCTTCGAGCTCCTTGTTGCTGCCGCTGCCGTACCAGCCCTGCTGGCTCGCGCCACCGGTCAGACGGCGATCGGCGACATACTCCGGGCTGAAGTACTGCAGGCCGCCCGGCGCCGCGATGCTGGTGTAGCTCGGGCGTGCGATCACCTTGGCGGCGGCAGCGCGCAGCACCAGGCTCTCGGTCAGGTCGTAGGCGAGGTTGAAGCTCGGCAGCACGTCGCGATAGCTGCGGTTGAGCGCGCTGACCTCGAAGGTCTCGGGGCGCCCGACACTGTCCGAAAGACGCCAGTACCCCTCGCTGCCGCAGTAGGTGTCGGCAGGCGCGCCACCGGGCGTGGGGTCGCCCTGCTGGCAGGCCAGCGGGTTGTCGTCGGCCCCGTCGAAGAAATAGTCGTTGTAGGACGTGACCCGGTCCGTCGAGTCGGCGTACTGCCTGGTGCTCGCCACGCGCACGCCGACATTGCCGCGCAGGCGCTCGGTGCGGAAATTGGCCTGCAGGTAGGTGGAGTAGATCCGCTCGTCCACGTTGTAGACGAAGTTCTCCTCCTCGCGCGTCTGCATCGGGCCGTAAGTGCTGTTGAGATGCGCGATGTAGGCCGGGTAGTCGATCGCCGGAAACGCGCTGGCGTGGATGCCGCCGGCCAGGTTCGCCATCGCGTACAGGAAGTTCGGCGAGAACTGCGTCGCGACCTCGTTGCAGCGTCCGTTCCAGTAGCGGTTGTCGTAGTCGCCAGGGTCGGTCCCCGGGCAGGCCCAGTAGCTGTTGCCGGTGCTGCGGCTGATGCCGCCGTCGCGGGCCTTGACGCCGAACTGGATCGAATCCAGGAAGCCACGGTCGTTGTACCAGGTGGTGTCGATCTGGGCGTACTTCTGCTCGGTGCTGTTGCGGGTCCAGGACGAGCCGGTCGAGCCGAGGTCGACCTGCAGGATGCCGGCCTGCAGGTTCTGCATCAGTTCCGGCGAGAACGTCATCGTCGGCGTGCCGCTCAGGTCCCAGGCGCTGGCGTAGTTGCCCAGGCTCCAACTGCCGTCCGCGTTCTGGCGGCGCGGCTTGAGCGGCACCGCGAACTGCAGTTCCGGGCCGCCCTTGGCCCAGGTGCGCCCACCCCTGAAGGCGATATCCAGCGACTCGCCGCGCCACTCGGCGGCGAAATCCGCGGTCTGCGACAACGACTTCTCGATGTTGTAGCTGCCGGTGATCTGCGGGGTGGGCACGGTGCAGTCGTCCGAGCCCCAGCCGCCCGGCGCCATGCCGGCGGCGGCGGCCTCGGCCTCGCTGCAGTAGTAGGCCTTGCCGGCGTGCAGGCTGTAGTCCGCGCCGGTGACGATGGTGCCGCTGGGATCGAAGTGCAGGCGGTCGAGCAGCCGGCCGCCGCGCCAGTTGCCGTCGCCGTGGTAGCGGGCGATGTTCCATTCCGGCACCTTGATGGTGTTGGTGCGGGAATCCTGCGACAGGTCGAAACGGAAGTAGTTCGCGGTCAGCGTCAGGTTGTCGGTCGGCCTGAACTGCAGGGTCAGCTGGCCGCCGCGGCGCTCACGGTCTTCTTCGCGGACGTTCAGATTGACCGAAGTCGGCATCATGAAGCCGGTGTAGTAGTTGCCGTTCTGGTCCCAGAAGCCAGTACCACCCCACCAGTTCGAGTTGAAATCGGAGGGTTGGCCGTTGACGTCGACCGCGGTGCCGCCCTCGTCGCGGCCGTACCATTGCCAGCCCTCGGTAGTGGCGCCCATGGTACGCGTGGTGCGGGTCTGGTCGGTGTAACCGATGAAAACGCCGAAACGTTCGTCCTCGTCGTGCCAGGAATACGAGCCGGAGAACTGTCCATCGGTCTTACTGCTCGTGTCGGCCCAGGTGCCTTCGATGGAGACGAAGCCGGTGTTCGATTCGAGGTCCAGCGGGCGGCGGGTATGCAGGATCACGGTGCCGCCGACGCCGCCTTCGTCGATGCGCGCTTCCGGCGTCTTGAACAGCTCCGCGCTCGAGAGCATGTTCGACGGCAGCAGCATGTAGTTGAACGAGCGGGTCGGATCGCCGTTGGATTCGGCCGAGGCGACGTAGTTGCCGTTCAACTGGGTCAGGGTCAGTTCCGAGGACAGGCCGCGGACGCTGACGTTCTTGCCCTCGCCACCACTGCGGGTCACGATCACGCCCGGCACGCGCTGCAGCGCGTCGGCCACGTTCTTGTCGGGGAACTTGCCCACGTCCTCGGCAGTGACGACCTCGACGATGGCGTTGGCATTGCGCTTCTGGTCGAGGCTCTGCTCGATGGCGTAGCGATAGCCGGTGACGACGACCGCGTCCAGGCTGGTGGCCTGGTCGGTGGTCGTTGCCGTTTCCTGGGCCGGCGGCGCGTTGGCGGTCGTGGCAGCTTCCTGCGCGAAGGCGGACGGGACCGCGGCCGTGGTCAACACCAGTGCAATCGCAGCGGACAGCGCGTTCCGGATGTGCGTGTGTGACATGTGGATCTTCCCTCTCCAGGGTAGGACAAGATATCGAGCGACTGGTTTGTATCGATCTAAAACGCAGACGCTACGATGCGTAGGCACGTCTTGTGTCGCCAAGCTCTCTATACCCGCCAGGCCAGCCATGTCGGTGGACCTGTCGCGAGTCGAATTGAATCGATCCAATTCGGGGCCGCGTAAGATTTAGCACAGGGTGGGAGGCCTTGCATGCTGCTCCGCAACAGCGCGCACGGGACGAACTGCGGCGGACGTGCGCTCTCCCGGCCCTGGGGAGCTGGCCAGGCCGAGTCGGCTTGTTGCACTGCAGAATGCAATCGGCCGGGAGAGGGTGTTTGATTTAGATCGATCCAGTTCGGCGGCCACGGCAAGCGAACCGGTGTCGAGGGCGTCGTCGCGGCTCTCGCCACGTATCGGCATCCGACGACAAGCGATTGATTCAACTCACTTTTGACCGCTCCTCCCGGGCGACAGCTTGAGTCCGGCTTCGGCCGGACTCGTTTTTCTCCCGGGGGACGTCCGCTGTCGGCCACGCCCAGGCGGCCACACAACGATCCGGAGGTCGTCCATGCCAGAGTCCGTGTCGCCATCCGCGCCATCGCCGGCCCCGGCGCGTCACCGCGGAAGCCGCGGCGCCGGGCTCCTGCTGTCCGCCCTTGCGCTGCTGGCGACGCCGCTGCTGCAGGCCGCAGATACCGAGGATCTTGCCGCCACCGTCAATACCTTCATCGGCAGCCAGGACGATGGCAACACCTACCCGGGTGCGTCGGCGCCGTTCGGCCTGATCCAGGTCTCGCCGATCGGCGAGCACTATTCGGGCTGGCGCTACGACGATCCGAAGATCCACGGTTTCGGCCACTCCTTCCTGTCCGGTGCCGGTTGCTGGGAGCAGGGCGGACAGGTATCGGTGTTGCCGGTAACCGGCACGATCGGCCCAGGCGGCGACTTCGACACCCGGGATCCGAAGAACTTCGACCACCGCAAATACGCCTCGGCCTACACCCACGAAGGCGAGGTCGGCCAGGCCGGCTACTACAGAGTGCGGCTTACCGACTACGGCGGCATCGATGCCGAGGCCACCGCGCTCACCCGCGCCGCGGCCGAGCGCTACACCTTTCCGGCCGGCGTGCAGGAAGGCCATGTGCTGGTCAACGTCAGCCAGGCCAATGCACGGCATCGCGTGATCGGCAGCAGCATCGAGGTGGTTGGCGACCGCGTCGTGGAAGGCAAGGTCACCACGATGAGCTTCTGCGGCGGCCACCAGTACAGCACCTGGTTCCGCATGGAATTCGATCGACCGTTCAAGGCGTTCGGAACCTGGGGCCAGGCGGGCGGCACGGCGGGTGCGCGCTTCAGCATGGAGGGCGAGCACGACCCCTACAACGGCGCCTGGCTGAGCTTCGACACCTCGTCGGATCGCGCGGTGACCGCGATCAGCGCGATCTCCCACGTCGACGCCGAAGGCGCGCGCACCAACCTGCGCGCCGAGGGCACGAAGGACGGCAGGCCGGTCGGGTTCGACGCGATGCGCCAGGCGGCGCAGGACGCCTGGCGCGAGGAGCTGTCCTCGGTGCGGATCGAGGGCGGCCGCGGCGAGGATCGCACGGTGTTCTATACCGCGCTCTACCACGCACTGCTGCAGCCGCTGACCGGCAGCGACGCTGACGGCCGCTATCGAGGCTACGACGGCAACATCCACGTCGCCGACGGCTGGACCTATTACGAGTACTTATCGCTCTGGGATACCTACCGCTCGCAGAACCAGTTGCTGGCGATGCTGCGGCCCGGGCGCTCCCGCGACATCGCGCGTTCGGTGCTGGCGATCCACGCGCAGGGCGGGTGGCTGCCGCGCTGGGGCTATGCAAGCTTCGAAACCAACGTGATGACCGGCGATCCGGTGACCCCGTTCCTGGTCGACCTGTGGCGCTTCGGTGCGCTGGAAGGGCGCGAAGCGCAGGCCTGGTCGGCACTGCGCCAGAACGCCTATGGACTGCCGCCGCTGAACTCGCGCCATGCCGGTCGCAGCGGCAATGCGAGCTATCTGGACCGGGGATTCGTGCAGTTCGACCGTGCGTTCCCCTCCAAGGGGATGGACGTGGATCCGCATCACGGCGGCTCGGCCACCTTCGAGTACGCCGTCGCGGACTGCGCCCTGGCGCAGATGGCGCAGGCGCTTGGCCACAGCGCCGATGCGGCCGACCTTGCCCGGCGTGGCGGCAACTGGCGCAAGCTCTGGGATCCGCAGCTGCGGGAAGCGGACAGCGACTTCACCGGCTTCCCGCGTCCGCGCCTGGACGACGGGCGCTGGTTCACGCCGCCGACCGGCGTCTACAGCCCGCGCTCGCACTACGGCTTCCACGAGGGAACGGCCTGGCAGTACCAGTGGCTGGTGCCACAGGATCCGGCGGGGCTGGCCGCGATGATGGGCGGCCGCGAACGCACGCTCGACCGGCTGGACGCCTTCTTCGCGCTCGACGTGCTGCGACAGGACCTGCGCAAGGCGCGCGGGCAGTGGGTGGCCGGTCCATACGACTACTACGGCCAGTTCCGCTTCAATCCGAACAACGAACCGACCATGCACGTGCCGTGGATGTACACCATGCTCGGTGCGCCGGAGCGGACCGCGGTCGTGGTGCGCGCGGCGCAGACGCTGTTCACCAACGCACCCAACGGCGTGACCGGCAACGACGATCTCGGCACCATGTCGGCCTGGTACCTGTTCAGCGCGATCGGCCTGTACCCGCTGATGCCCGGCACGGGTGAGCTGGTGCTGCACACGCCGCGGTTCGAGCGCATCGACATGGATCTGGGCAATGGCCGGACCCTGAGCGTGACCGCGCCGGGCGCCCACGGCGGCGCCGTGCAGCACCCACGACAGGTGCTCTTCGACGGCGTGCCGGTGGACCAGGTCTGGCTGGACTGGTCGCGCCTGCGCGAAGGCGGCGAACTGCGCTTCGAACTCGGCGACGCGCCATCGGATTGGGGCGTGGCCGCATCGAGTAGCCCGCAGCCCGCCTGTCCGGCGACCGGACGCTGAGCCGGACGTGAGACAGATGCCAACGCCATGCCCCGTATCCGGACCCGTGCCGCCTCCCGCCGCACAGCGGGTGCGCGGGCAAACCGCTTCAGCCGACGGCCGCGCACGGAAACGCCGGTTTGAATCGATTCATTTCGGCAATAATCGGTCGCATCCAGGCGTCGCCTCGAAAGGCATCCGAATGACCGAAACCAAGTCCAGGCGCAAGGCCGTCACCGTGACCGATATCGCCAAAGGCTGCGGCGTATCGCGCGCCACCGTCTCGCTGGTCCTGCGCGGCAGCCCGCTGGTGCACGCCGACACCCGCGCCCGGGTCGAGTCAGAACTCAAGCGCCAGCGTTACGTCTACAACCGCGCGGCCGCGAACCTGCGCCGACAGACGTCATCGTCGGTGGCGCTGGTGATCAACGATCTCTCCAACCCGTTCTTCGCGGAGTTCGCCGCAGGCGTCGATGAAGCGCTGGGCGATGGCCGCTACGTGACCCTGCTCGGCAGTACCGCCGAATCGCCCGAACGCCAGGACGCGGTGCTGGCCTCGCTGGTCGAGCATGCGCCGGCCGGCATCATCCTGTCGCCGGCCGAGCACAGCGAGGCCGCCGCGCTGCAGCGCGTGCTGGGAACGCGCATGCCCGTGCTGGTGTTCAACCGGGAACTGCCCGGGCACGAATGGGATTTTCTCGCCCTGGACAACCAGCGCGGCGCGCATCTGGCCACCGGACACCTGCTTGCACTGGGCCACCGGCGCATCGCGTTCTTCGGAGGCCACGCCGATTCCAGCTCGTGCCAGCAGCGTCGCCAGGGTTATCTCGACGCGATGCGCGGGGCCGGTATCGAGCCGGAGCCGGGCTGGCTGGTGGAATCGAGTCCAACCCGCGCCGATGCGGCAGCGCGCACCGCCGAGCTGTTCGAGCGCGCACCCGGGTCGACGGCGGCCGTCTGCTACAACGACAACGTCGCGTTCGGCCTCATGCTCGGCCTGCGTGCGCGCGGCGTGCGCCCGGGCAGCGAGTTCGCCATCACCGGCTTCGACGACATCACCGAGGCCGCGCTTTCCACCCCGCCCCTGACTACGCTGGCCGTGCAGCCGCGGGTCTGCGGCCACATGGCGGCTGAAATCCTGCTCGACCGCGTGCGCGACCCCGACGCGCCGCCGCGACGCGTGGTCGCGCCGGTGCAGCTGATGGTGCGCGGCAGCTGCGGCGAATCGACGCCATGAACCGTTTCCGATCCCGTCGTCGCCGCGACGACACCCGAACCACAGAGCCTGGCCCCACATGAGCACATCCGCCCGACACGAACCTCCGCTGGCCGGCGTGCATGCCGGCCACCCACGCCGCGCCGGGTCCATGCGGGCTGGCGCGGTCTGCGTGGTTTGGGCGTGACCGGTGCCTTCGGTGCGCCGGGCTGAGGTGGGCATGCGCAGGATCGTCTGCTTCGGCGAGGCCCTGATCGATTTCTTCGCCCAGCCCGCGGCTACGCCGGATACCCCGCGCGTGTTCGTGCAGCATGCCGGCGGGGCGCCGGCCAACGTCGCGGTGGGGGCGGCCCGCCTCGGGGCGCGATCGCAGTTCGTCGGCGCGCTCGGCGCCGACATGTTCGGCGACTTCCTGCTCGAGAGCCTGCGCGCGGCGGGCGTCGGCACCGACTACATCGTGCGGACCGATGCGGCCCCGACCGCGCTGGCGTTCGTAGCGCTCGACCACGAGGGCGAGCGCAGCTTCAGCTTCTACCGTCCCCCGGCGGCGGACCTGATGTTCCGCGCCGGGCACTTCGATCCGGACTGCTTCGTCGACACCGGCGCGTTCCACGTCTGCTCCAACAGCCTGACCGAAGCCGCGATCGCCCAGGCCACGCTCGACGGCATGCGCATGGCGCGCGACAGCGGCGTGCTGGTCAGCATGGATCTCAACCTGCGGCCGATGCTGTGGCCGGCCGGCGTCGACCCGCGGCCCTGCCTGTGGCGTGCGTTGCAGGCCGCCGACGTGGTCAAGCTGGCGCGCAACGAGCTCGACTACCTCGCCGAAGACCTGGGCGGCGGCGATGCCGGCGCGAGCGCCGTGCTCCAGCGCCTGTTCGAAGGCCGGGCGCAGTGGGTGGTCGTGACCGATGGCCCCGCGCCGAAGCGCTGGTACGGGCGTGGCGGCGAGAGCGGGCAACTGGCGGGATTCCGGGTCAAGGCGATCGACACGACCGCGGCGGGCGATGCCTTCGTCGCCGGCCTGCTGTTCCATCTGGTCGAGTCCGGTATCGATGTCGGTCGCCTGCCTGCCTTCGTCCGCGACCGCGAGGCGGTGGAGCGCGCCCTGCGGTTCGCCGCGGCGGTCGGTGCGCTGGCGGTGACCCGCAAGGGCGCCTTCGCGGCCATGCCCGCGCGTGCCGAAGTCCAACAACTTCTGGAGAGTCAGTAAGCCTATGCATTCCCAGGCCCTGCCCGACTTCCGCAGCCCCGACGTCCTGCGCGCGCATATCGCCAGAACGATGGCGTTCTACCATCCGCGCTGCATCGATCCCGAGGGTGGTTTCTTCCACTACTTCAAGGACGACGGCATGGTGTACGAACGCGCGCACCGGCACCTGGTCAGCAGCACGCGCTTCGTCTTCAACTATGCGATGGCGGCGCGCGAGTTCGGCGAAGACACGGCACTGCATGCGCAGTATCTCGATGCGGTGCGGCACGGCCTGGACTACCTGCGCAAGGTGCATCGCAATCCCGCCACGGGCGGCTACGCATGGACCCTGCGCGATGGCCGGGTGGAAGATGCCACCAACCATTGCTACGGCCTCGCCTTCGTGCTGCTGGCCTATGCCAGTGCGCTCAAAGTGGGCGTCGAGGACGCGCGCGGGTGGATGGACGAAACATGGAACGTGCTGGAGTCGCGCTTCTGGGAGCCGGGCCCGGGCCTGTACCGGGACGAGGCCGATGCGGACTGGAACTTCAGCGACTATCGCGGCCAGAACGCCAACATGCACATGTGCGAAGCCATGCTGGCCGCCTTCGAAGCCAGCGGCGAGCGTCGCTACTTCGACCGCGCGCTGCTGCTCGCCGACCACGTGACCCGGCGCCAGGCCGCGCTGGCAGGGGGGCTGGTCTGGGAGCACTACGACCGCGACTGGAACGTGGACTGGACCTACCATCTCGACGATCCCAAGCACCTGTTCCGCCCCTGGGGCTTCCAGCCCGGACACCAGACCGAATGGGCCAAGCTGCTGCTGATCCTCGATCGGCACGCGACCGCCCTCGGCATGGCAGCCGACTGGTTGGTACCCACTGCGCGCCGGCTGTTCGACCGCGCCCTGGCCCATTCCTGGGACGAGGCGCGCGGCGGCATGGTCTACGGCTTCGCGTACGAAGGCCTGCGCGATGCCCCCAGCGGCCAGGCCAGGGCCGAGGGCGTGGCCTACGTCTGCGACGACGACAAGTACTTCTGGGTGCAGGCCGAGTCCCTGGCCGCGGCCGCGCTGCTCGCGCAACGAACCGGGGATGCGACGTACTGGGACTGGTACGAGCGCCTGTGGGCCTGGTCGTGGACGCACATGGTCGACCACGACCACGGCGCCTGGTACCGGATCCTCGACGTCGACAATCGCAAGTACAGCGACGAGAAGAGCCCGGCCGGCAAGACCGACTACCACACGATGGGCGCCTGCCACGAAGTACTGAACGTGGTGCGCGGATGATGGCCGCCATGTTCCGCGGCGGGCGCAGGACCGCAGGCCTCGTGGCGGCTCTCGCATTCACTGCGGGCGCGCTGCATCCGGTCGCCACGGCCCCCCTGCCCGGGGCCGCGACGTCTTCCTACTGGTCGTTCGAGGAGGGCGAGACGCTCCCTCTGGACGCCTCCTCGAGTGGCGCGGGCGCGGAACTGGTGCTGCGACGCACGGGCGGCCCCGACCGCGCCTACACCGCGCGCACGGGCGTGGGCTTCACCGGCGTGCGCTCGCTGGAGTACACCGGCACCATCGCGGGCGAGGCCGGTGGCCGTGCCCGCGCTGCGGTCTTCGACGTTTCGATTCCCGTGACCGCGGCGACCGAGCTGTCCTACCGCGTGTTCCCGCGCTTCATCGACGACGACCTCCGCTATCCGGCGACCTGGGTCGCGGTCGACCTGGAATTCAGCGACGGCACCTCGCTGTCCACCCTGGGCGCCCTCGACCAGCACGGGTTCGTGCTGTCGCCGCGCGGGCAGGGCGAGTCGAAATCGCTCTACACCGACCAGTGGAACCACAAGCAGTCGCGCATCGGCGATGTCGCCGCCGGCAAGACGATCGAGAGGATCCTGGTGGGCGTGGAGATGCCATTCGGGCCGGCGGAGTTCCGCGGCTGGATCGACGACATCCGCATCGCCGAGGCGCCGGCGGCCGCGGCATCCAGGCGTCCCAGCGAGCACGTCTCGACCACCCGCGGCACCCACTCCAGCGGCGCGTTCTCGCGCGGCAACAACATCCCCGCCACCGCGGTGCCGCATGGATTCAACTTCTGGGCGCCGGTCACCGATGCCGGCTCGCTGAGCTGGTTCTACGAATACGCCAGGCGCAACGACGACCGGAACCGGCCGCGGCTGGAAGCGCTCACGCTGACCCACGAGACCAGCCCGTGGATGGGCGACCGGCAGACGTTCCAGGTGATGCCGTCGATCGCCACCGGGACACCCAGCGCCAACCGTGCCGATCGCGCCGTGCCATTCCGCCACGAGAACGAGATCGCGCGGCCGCACCACTATCGCGTCGCGCTGGACAACGGCATCGTCGCCGAGATCGCGCCGACCGACCATGCGGCCATGTTCCGCTTCGCCTTCCCGGGCGACGACGCCAGCCTGATCTTCGACAACGTGGACGATCGCGGCGGCCTGTTCCTGTCGCCCGACAGCGGCGAGCTGACCGGCTACACCGACACCCGCAGCGGCCTGTCCAACGGCGCCGGGCGCATGTTCGTCTACGCGAAGTTCGACCGGCGGGTCGTCGCGGGCGGCCGGCTGGTCGCGACCGATGGGCCCGAGGGGCAGTCGCGCACGCGGGTGCCCGGCTACTTGCGGTTCGATGTCGGGCAGGCGCGTACGGTGACGATGCGGATCGCCACGTCGCTGATCAGCGTCGAGCAGGCCAGACGCAACCTCGCCCTGCAGATCGCCGACACCGACAGCTTCGAGGACGTGCGCGAGCGCGCGCAGCGCGCCTGGGACGAGAAGCTCGGCGTGATCGAGGTCGAAGGCGCCAGCCCCGACCAGCTGACCACGCTGTATTCCAATCTTTACCGCCTGTTCCTCTACCCCAATGCCGGCCACGAGAACACCGGAACCCGTGAGGCCCCGCGGTGGCGCCACGCGGTGCAGTCCTCGGCCAGCCGCGAGATCGCCGAGGGCACCACCGAGACCCGGACCGGCGCGCCGATCGCCGAGGGCAAGGTCTACGTCAACAACGGCTTCTGGGACACCTACCGCACCACCTGGGCGGCCTATTCGCTGTTCTCTCCGCGCCAGGCGGCGGAGATGGTCAACGGCTTCGTGCAGCACTACCACGACGGTGGCTGGGTGCCGCGCTGGTCGTCGCCGGGCTACGCCAACCTGATGACCGGCACCAGTTCGGACGTGTCGTTCGCCGATGCCTACGTGAAGGGCGTGCAGGGCCTCGACGTGGCCGGGATCTATGCGGCGATGATCCGCAACGCCGCGGTCGTTCCGCCGAACGACAACATCGGCCGCAAGGGCATGGCGGTGGCGCCGTTCATCGGCTACGTGCCGAGCTCGGTGAGCGAGGGCGTGTCCTGGGCGCTGGAGGGCTACATCAACGACTACGGCATCGCCAACATGCTGGCGGCGATGGCGAAGGATCCGGCATCGCCGATCCCGCGCGAGCGGCTGCTGGCCGAAAGCGGGTACTACCGCAGCCGCGCGCTCGGCTACGTCCACATGTTCGATCCGGCGATCGGCTTCTTCCAGGGGCGCTCGGCCGACGGGCGATGGAAGTCCGCCGCCGCCAACTACAACCCCGAGGTCTGGGGCCACGACCACGACTACACCGAGACCAACGGTTGGGGCTTCGCCTTCCTGGCCCCGCACGATGGCCAAGGCCTGGCCAATCTCTACGGCGGCCGCGATGGACTGGCGCGCAAGCTCGACCGCTACTTCTCCACGCCCGAGACCGCTGCGCATCCCGGCTCGTACGGCCGCGTGATCCACGAGATCGTCGAGGCGCGCGACGTGCGCATGGGCCAGTGGGGCTTTTCCAACCAGGTGGCCCACCATGTGCCCTGGATGTACCTGTACGCCGGACAGCCATGGCGCACGCAGGAGATCGTTCGCGAAACGCTGGCGCGGATGTACGTCGGCTCCGAGATCGGCCAGGGCTATCCCGGCGACGAGGACAACGGCGAGTCCTCGGCGTGGTGGCTGTTCGCCGCGCTCGGCTTCTACCCGCTGCAGATGGGCAGCGAGCACCTGGTGATCGGCTCGCCGCTGTTCACCCGGGCCACCGTGCACCTGGAGAACGGCAGGACGCTGGTGATCAGCGCACCCGGCAACAGCCGCGAGAACATCTACGTCGCGGGCGTCAGGGTGAACGGCAAGGCCTGGGAACGCACCGCCATCCCGCATCGGCTGCTGGCCGCCGGTGGCCGGATCGAGTTCGAGATGAGTCCGAAGCCCGGCGCCTGGGGGCGCGCGGCCTCGGCGCTGCCGCCTTCGCTGACTGCGGGCGACGCCACGCCCGCGCCGCTGCAGGACCTGGCCGGCGCGGACCGCGGTGTCGCGTCGTCCAGTGCGGCAACGGCGAAGGCGAGCGCGTTGTTCGACGACACCTCGGACACCGAGGCGAGCTTCGCCGCAGGCGCGCCGGTGACGGTGACCTGGTCGTCCGATGGCGCGCAATCGGCAGAGGCGCGCTTCTACACGCTCACGTCGGGCAGTAGCGGCGGCCATCCCACGGCCTGGACGCTCGAAGGCTCGGACGACGGGAGCACCTGGCAGGTGCTGGATCGCCGCACCGGCGAAGCCTTCGAGTGGATGCGCTACACCCGGCCGTTCAAGCTCCAGACGCCCGCCCGATACCGCCACTACCGCTGGGTCATCAGCGGCGCGAGCGATCCACAGGGGTTCTCGCTGGCCGAGATCGAACTGCTCGGTACGCCGGCGTCGCCATCGCCGCGTTCCGACCCCAGGCAGTGAGCCAGGCCCCCGGCCTGCGGTGGCCGGGGATCGACGGCGCGGCCGGTTGGCCGCGTCGTGACCCTTGGCGTACCGCCAGCGGGGGCGATGGCTGAGCTCGCGGGCCGACCGGTTCCACCGGGCCATTCGCCGCCGCCTCCAGCAGCGTGCGGGGGCGATCGGCAGCGCGGCGTGCCGGCAGGCCCGGGCGCCAGTATCCCGCGACGGGCGTTCGCGCGTGTGACCCGCCATGCGCTGCGGCGGGCTGCCCCGCAGTCAGCACGTGGCACGGAAATTGGAGTCTAATCTGGGATAAAGAATCCAGAATCCAGGCCTTTAGCCCATATCTGGAACACCCATCTTCCTGGTACGCCGCAGCAGCCGGGCCTCGCGCACCGGCCGGCGGCGGAGCAATCCGCTCATCCCCCACCCAGGAGACACCCATGCGTTCCAAGCTCTTGACCACCACCCTGGCCGCCCTGCTGCTCGGCGGCGCCTCCTTCGCCCATGCCCAGGACACCGGGTTCTATGCCGGCGTCGGCGCCGGACAGGCGCTGGTGGACGAGCGGGGCTACGACGACGAGGACACCGCGTTCTCCGCGTTCGGCGGCTACCAGTTCCACCGCAATTTCGCGCTGGAGGCCGGATATACCGACTTCGGCAGCCTCGAGCCCGGCGTGGCCGGCAACGACCTCGAACTGACCTCGGCGTCGCTGACCGCAGTCGGCATCGTGCCTTTCACCGACAGGTTCTCCGGCTACGCCAAGGCCGGCTTCCAGCGCTGGGAGCTGGATCGCGCGATTCCGGGCCTGACCGGCACCGCCAAGGACGACGGCGCCGATCCGGTCTATGGCTTCGGCCTGCAGTATCGCTTCAACGACCTGGTCGCGCTGCGCGGCGAATACACGCGCAGCGAAGTCGAAGACCTCGACGTCGATGCGGCGCAGGTGCAGGTGCGGTTCGACTTCTGATCCGCTTCGCGGTTCGCGATTGCGTCGAATGCGCGTCCCGTGGGTTCACGGGACGCGTGGCCTCGACGGCGCCCGCCGGGCCGTTCAGTCCTGAACGTCTTTCGTAACGGGCGCCGTCGTCGCGTCACAGCGCGGAGGCCACGCTGGATCCGCGTCCGCAGCGAGGTCGCCCAGGTAGATCTCCCCGGACAGCTGTCCCGCATCCTGGCCGAACAGCAGGCGGCGGCCATCGGGCGAAAACCTCGGCCCGACCTGGAATACGCTGTCTTCGCCGTGGATCCGCGGACCTGGCACCCAGTGGTCACCAGTGCGCGTGTAGAGGTAGATCCGTGAGCGCAGATCGCGGTCGGAGACCACGGCGAGCCGCGTACCGTCGCGCGACACCTCGGCTTCGAAATCGTTGGCCGGCGTATTGACTGCGACCACGTTGGCCACATGCCAATTTCCCGCGGCGTCGCGCGTTGCACGGTAGATGTCCGTGCCGCCGAGTCCACCGGGGCGGGCCGAGCCGAAGTAAAGATGGCCCGCGCGATCGACACTGGGCAGGAGTTCGGAGCTATCGCTGTTGACCGGCGCGGGCAAGCGTTCCGGCGTGCCCCAGTTGCCGCCGGCATCGCGGGCGACCACGTAGATGTCGAAGTCGTCGTTACCGACCTGGGCGAAGCGGTGGCGCGTCGAGATGAAGTAGAGCGAATTCCCGCCCGGCGCCAGGAAGGGATCGCCGTCATGCATCGCCGTGTCCGCCGAGAAGGCGGGTTCGAGGGGCGCAGTCCAGCGCCCCTCGACGCAACTGCTTTCCATCAGCCGGTAGCGCCCGAACGCGCGGTCGGCACGCATGAACACCGCCAGCCTGCCGTCCTCGCTGAAGGTCGGCGTGGTTTCGTACTGGTCGGTGCTCCAAGCGTCGGGTGTCCATCGCGCCACGGGCGCGTGCGTCGTGGCTTGCGCGCCATCCGATACCGCTGCGCCCGGTTGGGCGCAAGCCGCGCAGGTCGACACCAGCGCCAGTGCCCAGAACCGTCGCGTCACAGCCCCTCCTGCGGTCACGTCACCGATACGGCGGCGAGCGGGCGGCATTGGACCCGTCCGGCACTAAAGCCGCGTTCGCGCTGTGGCGCGGGGCCGGGAATCGCATCGGTGCATCCCTCGCCAAGAGGGGCGACAACGCTGCATGGAAAAAATGGCGCGCCTGGAGGGATTCGAACCCCCGACCAATGGCTTCGGAAGCCACTACTCTATCCGGCTGAGCTACAGGCGCGTGGCCGGGGATTGTCCCATGGACCGGGCCGCCGTGCGAGCCTTGACGGGCTTGGTAGGCTGGTGCGATGCGTGGGCAAGATTTCGATGATCCGATCGCGCCTGGGCCGCAGTGGCGCCAGCGCCTGCCGCTGTACTGGACCCTGGTGCGCGGCGACCGCCCGATCGGCTGGCTGCTGCTGCTGTGGCCGACCTGGTGGGGGCTGTGGATCGCGTCCGGCGGCGTGCCTTCGCCGTGGATCCTGTTCGTGTTCACTGCGGGGGTGTGGCTGACGCGCTCGGGCGGCTGCGTGATCAACGACTATGCCGACCGCTGGCTGGATGGTTCGGTCGAGCGCACCAAGGACCGGCCGCTGGCCACCGGCGCGGTGTCGGGGCGCGAAGCGCTGGCGGTGTTCGCGGTGCTCATGCTGGCGGCGTTCGCGCTGGTGCTCACGCTCAACCGGCTCACGGTGCTGATGAGCATCGTCGGCGTGCTGCTGGCGGCCAGCTATCCCTACCTCAAGCGCTACACCTACCTGCCGCAGGTGTACCTGGGCATGGCCTTCGGCTGGGGCATCCCGATGGGGTTCGCCGCGGTGCAGGGCGAGGTGCCGCCCGTGGCCTGGGTGCTGTACGTGGGCAACATCTTCTGGGCCACGGCCTACGACACCTGGTATGCGATGGTCGATCGCGACGACGACATCCGCATGGGCTCGAAGTCGACCGCGATCCTGTTCGGCGAACTCGACCTGGTGGCGCAGGCCGTGCTGTACGCGATGACCTTCGCCGCGCTGGCCCTGGTCGGACGGCAGGCCGGGCTGGGCTCGTGGTACTGGGCGGGGCTGGGAGTGGCGGCGCTGCTGGTGGCCTGGGAGTTCACGATCGCCCGCTACCGCGACCGCGCTGCCTGCTTCCGCGCCTTCCTGCACAACCACTGGGTGGGGCTGGTGGTCTTCGCCGGCATCGCGCTGGATTACGCGCTGCGCTGAACGCTGGGCCGCGGACAATCGCGCCCGGCCTCCGCCGAGAACGTGCGTCCGACGCGCCATCGCTGCGATGTGACCGGGCCCTGTCCAGCACCGGCCGCCATGCCCCCGGTTCCCGGGCGCGGTGCGGGCCGGGGCCGCTCTCCCTCCTGCTCACGGCACCCGCGCGCAGACCCACGCATCGACACGGGCCACGCCTGCCTTGCGCAGGGCGCGGGCCGCCGCATGCAGGGTCGCGCCGGTGGTCATCACGTCGTCGACCAGTACCACGTGCGCAGGCAACGCTATTCCCGCCCCGACCGCGAACGCCCCGCGCAGGTTGCGTCGTCGCGCGCCGGCATCGAGTTCTGACTGGGCCCGCGTGGCCCGCTGTCGCTGCAGTACCCCGGTCAGCAGAGGCAGGCGCAGCGCAGCGGCCAGCGGCCGCGCCAGTTCCAGCGCCTGGTCGTAGCCGCGCTGGCGCAGGCGGCTGCGGTGCAGCGGCACGGGCAGCAGGGCGTCCGGTGGATCGAGGGCGGCGAAGCGCGCGGCCATCGCCTCGGACAGCAGGCGGCCGGCCGCGAGGTCGCGATGGAACTTGAAGCGCGGCAGCAGCCGGTCGACCGGCGCGGCGTAGCGGAAGGCGGCGTGGGCGGCGTGCAGCGGCGGTGGCTGCTGCAGGCAGGCCCCGCAGGCCGACGCCGGTGCCGCCAGCGGCAGGGCGCAGCGTGCGCAGGCCGCGTCGTTCCACGGCAGGGCTGCACTGCAGGCGGGACAGAGATCGGCCCCCGGCGCCGTGGTTTCGCCGCAGCCGAGGCAGCGCGGTGGACACAGCCGCGTGCCCAGCCGGCGCCACCAGCCGTCAACCTGGATGCCCTCGGTTCGGTTGACAGGCCCCGGCATGCTTTCCAGACTGCCGGCCCGCCTCCGCCGTGTCTGTCAGGGAAAGCCGATGTCCGCCGTCAGCCCGCTCCGTTCCGCCGCCAGCCCGGGATCCGCCCAGATCCGCCACGACTGGACGACCGACGAGGTCGAGGCGCTGCTGGATCTCCCGTTCACCGAACTGCTGTTCCGCGCCGCCGAGGTCCACCGCCGCCATTTCGACCCCGCCGAGGTGCAGGTCAGCACCCTGCTGTCGGTCAAGACCGGCGGCTGCCCGGAGGACTGCGCCTACTGCCCGCAGGCGCAGCGCTACCACACCGGCGTGGAGGCGACCAAGCTGATGTCCACCGACGCGGTGCTGGAGAAGGCGCGCGCGGCCAAGGCCGCCGGCGCTTCGCGCTTCTGCATGGGCGCGGCCTGGCGTTCGCCCAAGGACCGCGACATCCCCAAGGTCGCCGAGATGATCCGCGAGGTGAAGGCGCTGGGCCTGGAGACCTGCGCCACCCTGGGGATGCTCAGCGGCGGACAGGCGCAGGCGCTCAGGGCCGCCGGCCTGGACTACTACAACCACAACATCGACACCGACCCGGAGTTCTACGACGCGGTGATCCGGACCCGCGAGATCCAGGACCGGCTCGACACCCTCGAACACGTCCGCGACGCGGGCATGAAGACCTGCTGCGGCGGCATCGTCGGCATGGGCGAGACCCGGCGCCAGCGCGCCGGCTTCCTGCGCACCCTGGCCAACCTGCCGGCGCACCCGGACTCGGTGCCGATCAACCGCCTGGTGCAGGTGGCCGGCACGCCGCTGCACGGCACCGCCGAGCTCGATCCCTTCGAGTTCGTGCGCACCATCGCCGTCGCCCGCCTGCTGATGCCGGCCTCGATGGTGCGGCTGTCGGCCGGGCGCGAGCAGATGTCCGACGAGCTGCAGGCGCTGTGCTTCGCCGCCGGCGCCAATTCGATCTTCCACGGCGAGAAGCTGCTGACCACCGGCAACCCCGACGTGGCCCAAGACCAGGCCCTGTTCCAGCGTCTCGGACTGCGCGCGATGCAGGTCGCCGTGGACGCGCCGGGCCACGACCATGGTGGTACCGTACACGCGGACATCTCGGCCGGACCCGGCGCACATGCCGCCGGCCCCGGGCCGGGATCCTGCGCGGCGGGGGGCCGCGTCTGACAGGAAGCGCCGCGATGCCGATCGAACGCCCGGACCTGCATGCCCGCGTCGCGGCCCTGCGCCAGCAGCGCAGCAGCGGATCGGCACGGCGCCACCGCCGCGAGGTCCTGCGCCGCGACGGTGTCCGCTGCGAGGTCTCCGACGGCCACGGCGGCAGCCGCAGCCTGCTGAACTTCTGCAGCAACGACTACCTGGGCCTGTCGCAGCACTTCGCCGTGGTCAACGCGCTGCAGGACGCGGCCGCGCGCGATGGCGCCGGCGGCGTCGCCTCGCACCTGGTCTGCGGCCACCACGCGGTCCACGGCGCGCTCGAGCGCGAGCTGGCCGACTGGCTGCAGGTGCCGCGCGCGCTGCTGTTCGGCAGCGGCTTTTCCGCCAACCTGGCGGTGATGCAGGCCCTGCTCCAGGACGACGATGTCTGCGTGCAGGACCGGCTCAACCACGCCAGCCTGATCGATGGCGCGCGCCTGGCCGGTTGCCACCTGCGCCGCTATCCGCATGCCGACGTGGAAGGCGCCCTGCGCCAGCTGCGCGGCGCGCCCGAGGGCGCGGCGATGCTGGCGACCGACGGCGTGTTCAGCATGGACGGCGACATCGCGCCGCTGCGCGAGCTGGCCATCGCCGCGCGCGTGCAGCAGGCCCTGCTGTACGTGGACGATGCGCATGGCGTCGGCGTGGTCGGCCCGGAGGGCCGCGGCTCGATCGCGGCGGCGGGGCTGGACGTGGCCGCGGTACCGCTGCGGCTGGCCACGCTGGGCAAGGCGGTGGGCGGCTGCGGCGCGGTGGTGGCCGGCGATGCCGACCTGGTCGAGCACCTGGCCGAAACCGCGCGCCCCTATCTCTACACCACCGCCCTGTCGCCGGCCCAGGCCGCCGCGACGCTCGCGGCGGTGAAGCTCGCCCGCCGCGACCAGTGGCGCCGCGAACGGCTGCACGAGCTGGTGCAGCGTTTCCGCGCGCGCGCGAGCCAGCATGGGCTGCAACTGCTGGCCTCCGAGACCCCGATCCAGCCCCTGCTGTGCGGCGACAATGCGCGCGCGCTGGTGATGGCCGAATCGCTGGAAGCCGCCGGCTACTGGATCGCCGCGATCCGGCCGCCGACCGTGCCCGAAGGACAGGCGCGGCTGCGCATCGCCTTCAGCGCCGCGCACGAACCGGCGCAGGCCGAGGCGCTGGCCGATGCCGTGGCCCTGGCCCGCGACCGCGCCGACGTCGCCGCCAACCGCAGCGCATGACCCGTACCGATGCAACCGGCCGCCTCGCGCTCGCGGCGGTCGGCCTCGCGCTGCTGTCCGCGCTGTTCTTCACCATGACCTACGTACTCAACCGGGCCAGCGCCAGCGGCGGCGGCCACTGGGCATGGTTGGCCAGCCTGCGTTACCTGATCACCCTGCCGCTGATGCTGCCGCTGGTGGCGCGCCGTGGCGCGATGGCGCCGGTGCTGCGCGCGATCGGCGCGCACCCCTGGGCCTGGCTGCGCTGCGCCGGGATCGGCTTCGTGCTGTTCTACGTGATGCTCTCGTACGCGGCCGCGAGCGGCCCGTCGTGGCTGGTCGCCGGCTCGTTCCAGTTCACCGTGATCGCGGGGATGCTGTGTGCGCCGCTGCTGTACCGCGACGCGCGGCGCCGCATCCCGGCGGCCGGGCTGGCGGTCGCGGGGGTGATCCTGGCCGGGGTGCTGCTGATGCAGTTCGGCCATGCCAGCGGCGCGCTGGATCGCGCGGCCTGGATCGCCCTGGCTTGCGTGCTGGTCTCGGCCGTCGCCTATCCCCTGGGCAACCGGCTGCTGCTGCTGCACCTGGAGCGCAGCGGCGAGCCGCTCGACGCCACCCAGCGCGTGTTCGGCATGACCCTGGCCAGCCAGCCGCTGTGGCTGCTGGTGGCCGCCTACGCGGCGCTGCAGGCCGGGCCGCCGACGCTGGCCCAGGTGTGGCTGGCCGCGGGCGTGGCGCTGTCGGCCGGCGTGGTCGCGACCATCCTGTTCTTCCGCGCCACCGGCATGGTCCGCGACCAGCCGCTGGCGCTCGGCGCGGTGGAGGCGATGCAGGGCGCCGAGGTGGTGTTCGCGGTGCTGCTCGGCGTGCTGCTGCTGGGCGAGTCCTGGCCGACGGGGATCGCGCTGCTGGGCGCGGCGGTGGTGGTGCTGGGCATCATCGCCTTCGCCTGGGCGGTGGCCCGGCCCGCGGCGGGGCGGGGCGAGACGCGTGTGTTGCATACGGACAAGGGTGGATGAGCGGAATGTTGCGGATCGATACGCGCGGCCAGGGGCCGGATCTGGTGCTGCTGCACGGCTGGGCCATGCATGGCGGTGTGTTCGCCGCGCTGGCCGAGCGCCTGGCGGCGCACTTCACCCTGCATCTGGTCGACCTGCCCGGCCACGGCGGCAGCCGCGACAGCGGCCTGCCGCTGGCGCTGGAGCCGGTGGTCGAAGCCCTGGCCGGGCGACTGCCGCCCGCGCTGTGGGCAGGCTGGTCGCTGGGTGGCTTGTTCGCGCTGCATGCCGCGGCCACGCGGCCGGCGCAGGTGCGCGGCCTGGCGATGATCTGCGCCAGCCCGCGCTTCGTGCGGGGCGAGGACTGGCCGCTGGGCATGTCGCCGGAAATCTTCCGCGGCTTCGCGCTGGGCCTGCGTGCAGACTACCGGACCACGCTGGAGCGTTTCATCGCGCTGGAGGCGTTCGGCTCGGACGATGCGCGGCACGAGATGCGGATGCTGCGCAACGAAGTGTTCGCGCGCGGCGAGCCGGCCGCGCACGTGCTGGCCGACGGCCTCGCTTTGCTGGAAACCGCCGACCTGCGCGCCACGCTCCCGGCACTGCCGATGCCCAGCCTGTGGCTGGCCGGGCGCCGCGACCGCCTGGTCGATCCGCGCGCGATGCGCGCCGCGGCCGAGCAGGTGGCGCAGGCGGAGGTGGTGGTGGTCGAACATGCCGGACACGCGCCGTTCCTGACCAATGCCGATGAGGTGGCGGATGCGATCGCGGCCCTGGCCGCGCGCACCGGAGGCGACCGGACATGAGCCGCGGTCCGGATCCGCTGTTCGACGCGCGCCAGGTGCGACGCGCGTTCTCCCGCGCGTCCTCGAGCTATGCATCCGCCTCGGCCCTGCAGCGCGAGGTCGAGGCACGGCTGCTGGAATCGCTGGACCTGCTGGCGCTCGACCCGGAGCGCGAGGTCGGCTGGCAGCCAGGCTGCGTGCTCGATGTGGGCAGCGGCCCCGGGCATGCCGCGCAAGCCATGCGCCAGCGCTGGCCCAAGGCGCGCATCGTGACGCTCGACCTGGCGCTGCCGATGCTGCGCGGGATGCCGGCGCGCGCCGGCTGGAACCCGCTGCGGCGGCCGCTCGATCGCGTCTGCGCCGACCTGCGCGCGCTGCCGCTGGCCGATGGCAGCGTCGACGTGCTGTTCTCCAACCTCTGCCTGCAGTGGATCGACGATCTGCCGGCCGCGTTCGCCGGCTTCCGGCGGGTGCTGAAGCCCGGTGGCCTGCTGCTGTGCTCGACCTTCGGGCCGGACACCCTGTGGGAACTGCGCGAGGCCTTCGCCCGCGCCGACGAGACGGTGCCGCATGTGAGTCCCTTCGCCAGCATCGCCCAGTTCGGCGATGCGTTGATGCACGCGGGCTTCCGCGACCCGGTGCTCGACCGCGATCTGTTCGAGCGTGGCCACCCGGACCTGCCTGCGCTGATGCGCGAACTGCGCGCGATCGGTGCGACCAACGCGCTGCACGCGCGCCGCCACACGCTGACCGGCCGCAAGCGCTTCGCTGCGGCAGCGGCGGCCTACGAACCCCTGCGCGGTCCGGATGGCCTGCTGCCGGCCAGCTGGGAAGTGATCACTGCCCTGGCCTGGGCGCCGCAGCCGGGCGCGCCGATCCGCGAGGGCGGGCAGGAGGTGGCCAGCTTCCCGGCCAGCAGGATCCCGATCCGGCGCCGGGGCTGAGCGCGGGCTCTCACGGCCGGCGCAGACGGCTGTCGCCGCGGAACGTTGCGCCCGTGATGTGCACGGTTTCGGCAGCGCGCTGGCCGTGCAATTCTCATGGAGCGGCGGGGCGATTCGCTCCCTTGGACGCGCCACGGCCACCGATCCTGCGATGCAGCGCCGCGGCGACCGCTTGTCCGCAGCTGCGAAGCGACCCGCTCGCGCCTGTCCCGCGCACGCGTCCGCCGGCGCGGAGGACAAGCGCAGGCGGGAATGGCCACCCGCGCGACGGCGCGGATTCAGCCAGGGGCCCTAGACTCGGCCTCCCATGCTGCGGATGCGCCATGACAGGTTCTTCTCCAATCTGCGGGAGTCCGACCGGGCTGGCACGCAGCGAATCAGGCCTGCGGATCGATCTCCTGACCGGGCGGAAAGCGACCCAGGACCGCCAGCGCGCGGTGTCGACGCGAGGCGGGAACGCCGGACTGTCCCCCGTGCCTAAACCCCATACTTCGAGAAGCATCCGATGAGAATCCTGACTGCCGCGCTCTGCCTGTCGCTGCTCGCCTGGTCGCCTGCGCAGGCACAGTCCTCGCGCATCGACCTGTCCGGCATCGATCCGATGCAGGTGCTCGCCGGCGCCAGCGACGTGCTGGCGCGCGCGCCGGATGCCGATATCGATCGCTTGTTCAAGGCCGTGCATGCGGCTTCGCGCGACGAGCGCGAGGCGCGCGGCCTGTGCGCGCTGTTCGAGCCGGATGCCGACCGCAGTCTGGCCGGCCTGCAGCGCGCGGCCAACGCGCTGGGCGAGCAGAGCCGCCTGCGCTTCATCGACGCGGTGACCGCGGTGGCGATCAACGGCCTGCAGGCGCCGCCGCGCGCCTTTGACCCGGCCGCGGGCGAGCAGGTGCTCAAGGCCGCGACGGTCACCGGGATGATGCTGCACGACGGCTTCCTGCTCGGCCTGTCCAACACCGGCGGCGATGCGGCCAGCCGCCACGCGCGCTGCTCGGCATTCCGGCAGCTGGTCGACGTGCTCGATGGCTTCAGCCTCGGCGATCGCGTCGCCGCGACCCGCTACCTGCTCAGCGAAGGGCTGTCCCGCTACGGCGGGGATCTCTAACCACCGCGCCATCTCGCCGCCGCAGACGCGGCCTCCGCCAGAGGCGACCGCCACCTGACGCAAGGCGGCCGCCACCTGCCTGCATCCAGGCATGGACGGCCGCCTCACGCGTGCCGTCCCGGCTCCGCCGAACAACCCTTGCGCGGGACGCGGCAGCCCGGGCGCCGGTCGCGACCACCGCAACCCGAGCGCCCCGCCGCAACTTCCGCGGCGGGGCGCGAGGATCACTGGTAGACGCGGACGTAGTCCACGTACATGCGCTGCGGGAACACGCTGCTTGCGTCCGGGCTGCCCGGCCATGTGCCGCCCACCGCGATGTTGAGCAGCAGGAAGAACGGTTGGTCGAACACCCAGGCGCCACGGGCTTCGACCTGGGCGCGGGTGACGGCGTAGAACTGCTGGCCATCGACGAACCAGCGGATGCCGTTGGTATCCCATTCCACCGCATACAGCCGGTAGGCCGCATCCGCCTGCTGGCCGAGGTCGTGGGTCCCCGTGAACGGGGTGTTGCCCGAGTATCCCGGGCCGTGGATCGCGCCATGGGTCAGCATTGGCTCGAAGCCGACGTGTTCCATGATGTCGATCTCGCCGCTGTTGGGCCAGCCGACCTGGCCGAAGTTGCTGCCGAGCATCCAGAACGCCGGCCAGATGCCCTGCGTCTGCGGCAGGCGGATGCGCGCCTCGATGCGACCATGGCGGAACTCGCGCTTGCCGCGCGAGATCATGCGCGTGGAGCTGTACTGGCAGCTGCCGTACCAGCAGGAGGCGCCGCTGGGCGCGCCGCGCCTCGCCTCGATCACCAGCACATTGCTGCCGATCGACGCATCGTGCTGGATGAAGGCGTTCTGGCCGTTGGTGTAGTACTGCAGCTCGCTGTTGCCCCAGCCGTGGCCGCCGGTCTCGAAGGTCCAGTTGGCGGTGCTGGCGCTGTCGAACTCGTCGGACCACACCAGGTTGCGCGCCGCGGGCCGGACGATGATGGAACTGGTGCGGTCGTTGAAGGCCTCGTTGTCCAGGCAGGCGTCGTTGCCCCGCACCACGGTCGATGCACCGCCGAAGTTGTCGTTCTCGTACAGCACCGCTTCGTAGCCCTGCGCCACCTGGATCGACGAAGCGGCATCGTTGACCAGTCCACGCGACTGCAGTGCGGCCAGACGGTAGGAACCCACGTCGAGCGTGGCGGCCCAGCCGCCGTAGTTGCAGTGCTGGTGGACGACCGCCCTGGCCTCGGTCGTCCCGGCAGGCACCACCTCGATCCAGTTGAAGTTCCAGTCGCCGCTCTGCGCGTACACGCCGAGACTGTGGGTTCCGGCACTGAGCGTCACCGTCCTGCTGACCGTGGTCCAGTTCTGCCAGCCGCCGGTATTGGGAATGGCGAAGTTGCCGAGCAAGACCGTGCCGCCGTTCAGATCGACCGAAGCAGTGGCGCCCACCGGACTCGCGACGCGCATGCGGATGGTGTAGCTGCCGGTGGCCGGGATCGACAGGCCAGCGTACGCCAGCCACTCGCCGGTCGCGATCCAGCCGACGTTGTGGCCGCCGCCGCCGTCGGTCGTGGCTTCGATGTCCACGTCGTCGGCGCGATAGGCGCCGCCGCTGTTGCCTGGCGTGGTGTCGTGATACGCGCCGTAATTCTCCGCCTGGAAGACCACGGCGCCGGCGTCGGCGGCGAGACAGGCGAACAAGGCGGCACCCGTGGCCGACAGGACGCGGGTACGGATGTGGCTCGATCGGTACATGGCGGCTCTTCCCTGCGCTGGTGGAGACTTGCCCCTGGGCATCGCGCCGCCCATCTGTGGGCGGGTGCCCCTTGCGGGCAGGCGTGCATTGCAGGGCAGGGATCGGGAAAAAGCCGATATCGGTGTCACAGAACCGCGACCGTGTCGCAGGTTCCTGCGTTCGCGTGCAGAACGCGCGGCGAGGCATGGCTCGCGAACGGGGGTAGCGGCCACGCGATGGTCAGCACGTGTCGCGCCTGAAGCCGCACCTGGCTGTGCAGGCCCGATGTGGCCGGACCGCATTGTCGCGCCTGCCGTCGTGAGCGCCTGCGCGTTGTCCGGATCGCGCCCACAACCGGTCCGCTTCCGTCGGCCTGTCGTCCGGCAGGCGTCTGTCGCCTATCCGCGATGTCATGGGGATGGGTCGCACGCTCTCGGTCCCGGTTGCAGGCGGGTGCGCAAGACCGCCGTGGCGCTGCCGGCGCGGGTTGCGGTCTTGGCGTCTGCGCTCGCAGCTGCGCACGGCGCCTGCGTACGCCTGTGCGGGTCGTGCCGGTGGCGATAAGCCGTCAGGCGCCGCGCCAGCGGCCGGACGCTCAGCGCACCTGCGCGAGCCAGTCGGTGAGGTTGTAGTAGTTGCTCACCCGCGCGATGCGGCTATCGCGGACCTCGAAAAACGCGCCGCCGGGCAGCACGTAACGCTGCCCGCGGGCCGGCGGCAAACCCTCGTCGTCGGCCAGATACTCGCCGTGCACGATGTACTCGGCGGAGAGTCGGCTGCCGTCGGCGGTCGCCATCACCACGATATCGTGCAGTTGCTCGCGGTAGCAGCGGTCCATGCGCGCCATGAACGCCGCAAAGGCCGCGCGACCGGTCTCGCGCGGCCCCTGGTTGAGGTCGTGCACGACGTCGTCTGCGAGCAGGGCCAGCATCGCCTCGCGATCGCCGCGGTTGAATGCTGCGTAGTAGGCCAGCACCAGTTCGGTCCCGCGGTCGTGCAGGCGGTTGCCGTCGATATGCATTGTTCGAGCCCCTGGAGCGCGCCGGTTCGCGCGGGGCGATGATAGCGCGGGCGCCTAGCGCGGCTTGACGACGAGGTCGCGGTGGAAGAAGTAGACCTCGCGCGCGAGGAACTCCCAGCGCGTGCGGAACGAGCGGAAGCGCGTGGTCGGCGTGGGCGAACCGACCGCGTCGATGCCCAGCCCGCGGCACAGGCGCAGCGCACGTGCCATGTGCAGGGGATCGCTGACCACGATCGCGCGCTGCAGGCCGTTCTCGTGCATCAGCCGGCGCGCCTCGAACAGGTTCTGGTAGGTGGTCTGGGAGGTCGATTCGATCAGGATCGCCGCTTCGGGCACGCCGGCGCGCATCGCGTAGCGGCGCGCGACCTGCGACTCGGCGAAGCGCGCGCCGCCACCGCCGTAGCCGCCGGTGAAGATGAGCTTGTCGGCCAGGCCGTCGCGGAACAGGTCCAGGCCGTGCTCGATGCGCGCCTTGAACACCGGCGAGGGCACCGCATCGTAGGCCGCCGCACCCAGCACGATGATGGCGTCGGCCGGGGCGGCCTGGTCGCGCTCGCCGGTCCAGTGGATCCAGCCGGCCACGCCGCCCAGCCACAGCAGGCACAACAGCAGCAGGCGCAGCAGCAGATGCGGCAGGCGGCGGGGTGCAGCCTGGCGCTTCATGCCGGCATCCATGGCAGGCGTTCGGGATCGGCGTTGCCGCCGGTCAGCACGATGCCCACCTGCCGGCCGGCGAACCGCGCGGGCTGCGCGAGCACCGCCGCCAGCGCGATCGCCGACGAGGGCTCGACCAGCAGCTTGAGTTCGGCCAGCAGCCAGCGCATTGCCATGATCGTGTCCGCGTCCTCGACCACCACCACCTGCGGGGCGTGCGCCTGCAGCAGGCGGAAGTTGGGGGCGCCGACCACCGTGCGCAGGCCGTCGCAGATCGTGTTCGGCGCCAGTTCGGTCCAGCGTTCGCCGCGCCGCAGCGATTCGAAGGTGTCGGCGGCGCCGGCAGGCTCGGCCAGCACCAGTTCGGTCGCAGGCGCGATACCGGCCACGGCGATCCCCGTGCCGCTGGCCAGCCCGCCGCCGCCCACCGGGACCACCACCACATCCAGTTCCGGCACCTCGCCCAGCAGCTCGAGTGCTGCGGTGCCCTGTCCGGCGATCACCCGCGCATCGGCATAGGGATGGACCAGGGTCGCGCCGGTCGCGGCCTGCACCTGGGCGCACACCGTTTCGCGCGCCTCAATGGTCGCCGCGCAGCGATGCAGCACCGCACCCAGCCCGGCGATACGCGCGAGCTTGGCGGCGACCGCGCCCTCGGGCACCACCACGTGGCAGGGAATGCCGCGCAGCCGCGCGGCCAGTGCCAGCGCACCACCATGGTTGCCCGAGGAGTGGGTGACCACACCGCGCGCGGCGACTTCTGCGTCGAGCGCGAACACCGCATTGCAGGCGCCCCGGAACTTGAATGCGCCGCCGCGCTGCAACGGCTCTGCCTTGAAAAAGATGCGGCAGCCCGCGCGCTCGTCGAGCGCCGCGGCGCGCAGGACCGGGGTCACCGTCGCATGGGGCGCGATGCGTGCCGCCGCGTCCAGCACGTCGTCGAAATGCGGAAGCGGCGGGACGGCAGACATCGACAACAGACTAGCCCATCGCCGCCGAGCGTGTTCAGCAACCCCAACGACATGCCGGCTGGATTAAGCACGGATTCAAAGCGCCCGGCCGATGCTGCGGTTTCGCAGGAACGGGGGTTCGCCATGATCCGCAGGCTGTTGATCGCGCTGGTGGCCGCAGCAGCGCTGTCGGGCTGTGCCAGTGATTACTACTATCGGGGCAGCGGCGGGGGCGATTACTACTACGGCAGCCCCGCCTACTCGGGCTACTACGGCGCGCCCTACAGCTCCCTGGGCTATGGCCACGGCGGCTGGTATGGCGGCGTGGGCTACGGCTATGGGCGCTATGCGCCGTACCGGCGCTACTACGGCTATGGCGGCTGGTATGGATCGCCCTACGCCGGCTACGCGCCCTGGCCGTCCTACTATTACCCCTACCATCCGCGTCCCCGGCCCCGGCCCAGGCCCGACCATGAGCCGCCGCCGCCCGCCGCCGAGCGCGTTACCGGAGGCAACCTGCAGCCGCGGCGCCGGCTCTCTGCCCAGCCGCAGCAGGCGGCACCGATGATCGCGCCGCAGCGCCGGATGGACAGTCAGCCGCTGCGGCGCCCGTCGATGTCCGGTGCGCCGGTGGCCGCACCGCCGCGGCTCCAGCGCCGGACCTCGGAACCGCTTCGGCCGGTGATGCGCGCCCCGGCGCCGGCCAGCGCGCCGCGGATGTCCGCCCCGCGTCCGCAGACCGCCGCACCGCGCATGGCGCCGCGTCCCGCGTCGCGCATGGACCGTGGCGGCCCCGGGCAACGGGAGCGCCAGGTCGAACCGTAGGTCGAAAACCGCTTGCACCCGACGCGAGTGGGGTTCAAGCTAGCCGCCAGTGACCGGCTGCGTCGGATTCCGACGTAATCAGGTCCAGAACGACAAAAATTCCGCGAGTCGACTCCCGGCGGGGGATACCGGATCCCCCCTGTTCCGCTCCCGCCGGGCGTCGGCGCCTCTTCCGAGGCGCCGGGCGCCGCCCCAGAAGGTGCGAGCCCACAAAAGAATGGGGCCGGATGTCCCCCGACATCCGGCCCCTTTGCTTCCCCGGGTTGTGCTTGGCCAGCCCTGTTCCAATCTCCGGCCGCGCCCCCCAAGACGCTTGCCAATCCGGGTGCAGGGGACAGTTCGCAGGAAGCGTGCCAACTCCGGGCGACCGGGTGGCAGGGGACAGGTCCTCCCTGAAGAAGCCGCCGCACGGATGCCCCGGCCTGGGCTGCCGACTTGCGCCGGTCGCTACCGCCGCGGAACATGCCGCAGCTTTTCCCGCACTGCGGCGACATCGATCCCCATGAGCCAGAACTTCCATCGCTACGACGTCATCGTGATCGGCGGCGGCCATGCCGGGACCGAGGCCGCGCTGGCCTCGGCGCGCGCCGGCGCACGCACCCTGCTGCTCACCCACAGCATCGACACGGTCGGGGCGATGAGCTGCAATCCGGCGATCGGCGGCATCGGCAAGGGCCATCTGGTGCGCGAGATCGACGCGCTCGGCGGCCTCATGGCGAGGGCGGCCGACGCGGCCGGCATCCAGTGGCGCAGGCTCAATGCCTCCAAGGGCCCCGCGGTGCGGGCCACCCGCGCACAGGCAGACCGCGCGCTGTACCGCGCCTTCGTGCGCCGTGCGGTCGAGCACCAGCCCGGCCTGACCGTGTTCCAGGCCGCGGTCGACGACCTGGTGATCGAAGGCGACACGGTGCGCGGCGCGATCACCAATACCGGCCTTCGCTTCGAGGCGGGGGCCGTGGTGCTCACCGCCGGCACCTTCCTGGCCGGCAAGGTCCACATCGGCCAGACCCAGTACGCCGCCGGGCGCATGGGCGACCCGCCGGCCGTGACCCTGGCCGCGCGCCTGCGCGAGCGGCCGTTCGTGGTGGACCGGCTCAAGACCGGCACGCCGCCGCGCATCGATGGGCGCACGCTCGACTACTCGGTGATGCAGGCCCAGCCCGGCGACGATCCGCGCCCGGTGTTCTCGTTCATGGGCTCGCACGCGGACCATCCGCGCCAGGTCCCGTGCTGGATCACCCAGACCACAGAACGCACGCACGAGATCATCCGTGGGGCGCTGCATCGTTCGCCGCTGTATTCCGGGCAGATCGAGGGCATCGGCCCACGCTACTGCCCGAGCATCGAGGACAAGGTGGTGCGCTTCGCCGAGAAGGCCAGCCACCAGATCTTCGTCGAGCCCGAGGGGCTGGACGTGGTGGAGATCTATCCCAACGGCATCTCCACCTCGCTGCCGTTCGACGTGCAGCTCGCGCTGGTGCGCAGCGTGATCGGATTCGGGCATGCGCACATCACCCGCCCCGGCTATGCGATCGAATACGACTTCTTCGACCCGCGCGGGTTGAAGACCTCGCTCGAGACCAAGGCGGTGTCGGGGCTGTTCTTCGCCGGCCAGATCAACGGCACCACCGGCTACGAGGAGGCCGCGGCCCAGGGCCTGCTGGCGGGCGTCAATGCCGCGCGACTGGTACGCGACCTGGAGCCCTGGTCGCCGCGCCGCGACGAGGCCTACCTCGGCGTGCTGGTCGACGACCTCATCACCCATGGCACGTCCGAGCCCTACCGGATGTTCACCTCGCGCGCCGAGTACCGGCTGCAGCTGCGCGAGGACAACGCCGACCTGCGCCTGACCCCCGTGGGCCGCGCGCTGGGCCTGGTCGACGATGCGCGCTGGTCCCGCTTCGAGGCGCGGCGCGAGTCGATCGCGCGCGAGACACAGCGCCTGGAGGGCCTGCGGGCCTCCCCGCAGAACACAGCCGGTCGCGAAGCGGCGCAGGTGCTGGGCATCGAGCTGAGCCGCGAGAACAGCGCGCTGGATCTGCTGCGGCGGCCGGAGCTCGACTACGCCCGGCTGGTGTCGGTGCCGTCCTTCGCCCCGGAGTCCGCGGTGGCGCCGGATGTGGCCGAGCAGGTGGAGATCGAAACCAAGTACGCCGGCTACCTGCAGCGCCAGCGCGACGAGATCGCGCGCCAGCAGCGCAACGAGAGCCGGTCCATTCCCGACGGCTTCGACTATGCGCAGGTGCGCGGCCTGTCGGCCGAAGCCCGGCAGAAACTGGAGCGCGTGCGCCCGCAGACGGTGGGCCAGGCGCAGCGCATCCCAGGTATGACCCCGGCCGCGGTGTCGCTGCTGCTGGTGCACCTCGCCCGGCCCGGACCAGGCGCGGTCGCGGGGGGCGCGGAGCGCACGGCGGCAGGCTGACCGCGTCGAGGCAGGACGCACTGACCCGCTCGGGCCGCGGCATTGGCCCGCGTCGCAGGCTGGAGCGGTCGAACGCCTGGCGGGACGCGCAGGCATAACCCCGCACTGCGTTTGCCCACCGCGCCGCGAGCGCGGGCAGCGTCTGCCTGCGGGCGGCGCGTCACGGCTTCCCGCAGTGAATCCTCAGTCCTCAGCTGCCGCCGCGGCGCGCACCGAGCCACGTCGCTGGGTGGGCGTGGCGACCTGGATGAAGGCCAACGTCCTCGGCCTGGTGGCATGCGTTGCAGGTGGCCGTCAGCTGCGTGAACGCGGTCTCGAAGGCGGCCGGGTCGCGCGCGTCCACCGCGGCCTGCACCGCAGCGAGCGCGGGTTCGAGCATCGCCGCGTTCGTGGCGCGGGCGGGGCGACGCTGCAGGCCGTATTCCAGCGCCTCGTCCATCTCGTCCATCTGGTAGGCGGCGTACGCCCAGTTGCGGTCTTGGCCGGCGAAGTACAGCTCGCCGTAGCGATGGTCGACCTCGAGCATGGTGGCGCCGAACCCGCGCAGCTGGTCCGCCACCGTTTCCAGGCGTTCGTCGACGCTGCCCTGCAGCCAACTGTCCGACGGTGCGCCCGGCGATGGCGCAGTGGTGCCGGTGGATGGCGTGGCGGCGATGTTGCAGGCGGACAGCGCGATAGCGGCGGCGGCCAGGCAGCCGCGCAGCACGAGGGTATGCATCCGGAATTTCCTTAGGGAAAGTCGCGGGGAGGGTGGCTTGCGCGCGGCGTCCACGCAACGTCACGCGCGCAGGGTGCTGTCTGGGTTGGGCCAACGACGAGGAACCTGGCTACCGTCCCGGAACATTGTCCACCCGCCGGAGCGCACGGCGGGCAGCGACGCGGGCGTGGTCAGCCCTGGTCCGGATGGCGTTCCAGCCACTGCGCCAGGCGTCGCCGGTAGTCCTGCAGCTCCTCGGCGTAGCTGTCGTGGACGCAGGGATCGCAACCGCTGTCGCAGCAGTCGCTGGGCAGCGGCGGCTCGGGCGGGATCGGGCGGGGATCGTGGTCGGGGTGGAGCGGAATGTTCAAACGTCGGCTACACGGCGGCGATGGGCGTCGACAGAAGGATGGGGGCGGACGCCAGCGGTTCAAACCGGGACGCGGCGAAGGCGCCGACGCGCTGCTGCAGCCGACACCCCGATCTCCGAGGCCAAGCGTCTGGGTCACGACCGCATCGTCACCGGCTAGGGCGGTTGCTCAGGCCTGCGGGCGGCGGTTCCAGGGGATGCGCGCCAGCAGGTGCGCCAGGCCGCAGAACCCGGTAGTGCCGGCCACCAGCAGGCCCAGGCCCGGCAGGGCGGTCAACAGCAGGAACCAGGGCGAGAGGGTGGCGGCCAGCACGCTGCCGGCCAGCACCACGGCACCGACCGCGAGCTGCACCTGACGACCAAGCTCGAGCGGCGCGCCGGCGGCGTGCGAGGTCGGCAGCCCCGCACGGGTCCAGCCATCGAGCCCGCCATCGAGCAGCCAGGCCTCGCGGTCGCCGGCGGCGGCCGCCAGCCGTGCGGCGCTGCTGCCGGTGCGCAGCCCGGAGCGGCAGTGGAACACGACCGGCAGGCCGGACGGCAGGCGCAACGCGCCCTGCAGCGTGTCCAGCGGAACGCACAGCGCACCCGGGATGTGTTCGCGGCGGTACTCGCCGGGGTCGCGGATGTCGATCATGACGGCACCCTCGGCCAGCAGGCGCTGCGCCGCGTGGGGATCGATGTTGCGCAAGGCGGGACTCCTCAGGGACAGAACACCGACTTGAGCGCGGCCACCAGGGTGGCCACACGTTCGTCGACGATGCGGTAGTGGACGCACTGGCCGTCGCGTCGCGCGGCCACCAGGCCGTCCTCCCGCATGCGTGCCAGATGCTGCGACAGCGCCGACTGGCCCAGCTCGACCTCCTCCAGCAGCTGGCCCACGCTGCGCTCGCCGTGGGCGACCAGCAGGCACAGCACCAGCAGCCGCTGTTCGTGGCCCAGGGTGCGCAGCATGGCGGCCGCGTCGGCGGCGCCCTGCTGCATGAAACGGCGATCGGAGCGGGAGACGGGTGGTGCCATGCGGGCATCATATAAGAATTTGCTAATTTAGCAATGCCTAATATGATGGGCCGACATCCACAGCGGAACGACATCATGTCCATCGAGTCCTACAGCGACCACACCCGCGCGATCTCGCGCAACCTGACCGACCTGCGCAGCCACCATCCGGATCTCATGCAGGGCTTCGGCGCGCTGAGCAAGGCGGCCATGGCACCGGGGGCGCTCGACGAGAAGACCAAGGAGCTGATCGCCATGGCCATCGGCGTCGCCAGCCGTTGCGACGGCTGCCTGGGCTTCCACGCCAAGGCGCTGGTGCGCCTGGGTGCCACGCCCGAGGAGTTCCGCGAGATGCTGGGCGTCGCGGTCTACATGGGCGGCGGCCCCTCGCTGATGTACGCCGCCCACGCTCAGGCGGCGTTCGAGGAGTTCCGCAAGGCCTGACCATCCCGCCAGCGCCGCAGCTCGGCGCCGGCGGGTGCGGGGGCGTGGCCTATTTCTGCCGCGCCCGCGCGAACGCGGCGGCGAGCGCGTTGTCGGCCGGCGGCGCACTGCTGCGCGGCGGTGCCGGGCGTCCGCCGCGACCGCCGTCGGGGCGCCCGCCGCGGCTGTCGCGCCGCGCCTCGTCGCGCGCTTCGCGCGGCGCGGGCGTGTCGTCCAGGCGCCGGGTCAGCGCGATGCGCTTGCGCGCCACGTCCACCTCCAGCACCTTGACCTTGACGATGTCGCCGGCCTTGACCACTTCACGCGGGTCCTTGACGAACCTGTCGGACAGCGCGGAGATGTGGATCAGTCCGTCCTGGTGCACGCCGATGTCGACGAAGGCGCCGAACGCGGCGACGTTGCTCACCACGCCCTCCAGGATCATGCCTTCGCGCAGGTCCTTGATGTCCTCCACGCCGTCGGCGAACTGCGCAGCCTTGAACTCCGGGCGCGGGTCGCGGCCGGGCTTCTCGAGCTCCTTCAGGATGTCGCGCACGGTCGGCTCGCCGAAGCGCTCGTCGGTGAACTGCGCGGGCTTGAGCGTGCGTACGAAACCGCTGTCGCCGATCATGGCCTGGATCGGCTTGCCGGTGGCCTGCACGATGCGCTCGACCACCGGGTAGGCTTCCGGATGCACCGACGAAGCATCCAGCGGCTCGTCCCCGTCAGCGATGCGCAGGAAGCCCGCGCACTGCTCGAAGGTCTTCTCGCCCAGGCGCGGCACTTTCAGCAGGTCCTTGCGGCGCTTGAACGGCCCGTTGGCATCGCGATGCATGACGATGTTCTCGGCCACCGAGGTCGACAGCCCCGCCACCCGCGCCAGCAGCGCGCTGGAGGCGGTGTTCACATGCACGCCGACCGCGTTCACGCAGTCCTCCACGCGCGCATCGAGCGCGCGCGCCAGCTTGTACTGGTCGACATCGTGCTGGTACTGGCCGACGCCGATGGCCTTGGGCTCGATCTTCACCAGCTCGGCCAGCGGATCCTGCAGGCGTCGCGCGATCGAGACCGCGCCGCGCAGCGACACGTCGAGGCCCGGGAACTCCTTCGCCGCAAGTTGCGAGGCCGAGTACACCGACGCGCCCGCCTCGCTGACCACGATCTTCTGCATCTTCAGCTCGGGGCAGAGTTTGAGCAGGTCGCCGGCGAGCTTGTCGGTCTCGCGGCTGGCGGTGCCGTTGCCGATCGCGACCAGCTGCACGCCATGCGCCTGGCACAGCTTGCGCAGCGCGATCAGCGACTGGTCCCACTGCCGGCGTGGCTCGTGCGGGTAGACGGTGTCGGTGGCGACGAGCTTGCCGGTGGCATCGACCACCGCGACCTTCACGCCGGTGCGCAGGCCCGGATCCAGGCCCAGCACCGCCTTGGGGCCGGCCGGCGCGGCTAGCAGCAGGTCCTTGAGGTTGTCGCCGAAAACGGCGATCGCCTCGGCCTCGGCCTGCTCGCGGGCCTGCGCGAACAGGTCGATCAGCAGGTGCAGGTGCAGCTTGGCCTTCCACGCCAGACGGCAGGCGTTGCGCAGCCAGGTGTCGGCGGCGCGGCCCTGGCCGCGGATGCCGGCGCGCAGCGCGACGCGGCCTTCGGCGTAGAGATGGCCGGCCTCGGCATCGCTGCCGGCCTCGAGGTCGAGCGTGAGGAATTCCTCGCGTCGCCCGCGCAGCAGCGCCAGCAGGCGGTGCGACGGGATCTTCGCCAGCGGTTCGGCATGGTCGAAGTAATCACGGAACTTCTCGCCCGCCGCTTCCTTGCCTTCGACCACCTTCGCGCGGATCACGCCATTGGCCCACAGCCATTCGCGCAGCTCGCCGATCAGGGCGGCGTCCTCGCCCCAGCGCTCGATCAGGATCGCGCGCGCGCCTTCCAGCGCGGCCTTCGCATCGGCCACGCCCTTTTCGGTATCGACGAACTGCGCGGCGAACTCCTCGGGGACGCGGGTCGGGTCCTCGATCAGGCCATCGGCGAGCGGCTCCAGACCGGCTTCGCGGGCGATCTGGGCGCGGGTGCGGCGCTTCTGCTTGTAGGGCAGGTACAGGTCTTCCAGCCGCGCCTTGCTGTCGGCGGCCTCGATGTCTGCGCGCAGCGCGTCAGTCAGCTTGCCCTGCTCCTCGATGCTGGACAGGATCGCGGCACGGCGCTCTTCCATCTCGCGCAGGTAGACCAGGCGCACCTCGAGGTTGCGCAGCTGGGTGTCGTCGAGACCGCCGGTCACCTCCTTGCGGTAGCGCGCGATGAACGGCACGGTCGCGCCTTCGTCCAGCAGCGCGATCGCCGCGCTGGCCTGGTCCGGCCTGGCGCCGATCTCGTCGGCGATGGTCTGCGAAATCTTGCGCGCGAGCGCGGGGGAAATCTCGGGCATGGCGTCCGTACTGCAGGCGGCGTGGGACCGCGGAGCGCGGATTGTGGCAACCGGGGCCGTGGGGAGGAACCCGTTGACACGACGGCCGGAACGGACCCCGATCCTCGCGTAGCCTGGGACAGGCGGTCCCGCGCCGGGCGCCTCGTGGTGCCCGTCCGCCAGTGGACGGCGCGGCGGTTTCCCGCAGGCGCTTTCCGCAGGCGGGAGCGGGCGGGGAAAACGCCGTGCTTCATGCGGCGCAGGCGGCTCGGCCGGCTGCCCGCAGGTCGGATTCGCTGCTTTGCGGGAAAGGACGGGTTGCCTGGCGTCCCTGCCATGGCTTACCCACCGCGATCGGCCGGCCCGTTCGAATCCATGCTCGACGGCACGGGGATCCCAGCGGCCGCGACCCGGCATCGGCCACCGCTGCGCACTCAGGCCTCCCGCTGAGCGTCGCTCCGCGTCTGTCGCCGCCACGGCAGCGGAATGTTCAGCAGCACCATCGCCACCCATGCCAGACGGCTCGACGGCGACTCGCGATCCGGTGCGCGCAGCGCCGCGTCGGCGGGCGCGCCTTCATCGTCGATGGCGTACTCGCCGGCCTCGAGCGCCTGGAGGATCGCGCGGGCGCGCGCGGCGTCGGCCTCGGCCACGCGCAGGCGCGTGCCGCCGATCGCCAGCCGCCATTCCCAGTTCGCCAGGGCCAGATGCTCGTCGCCAAGCTGCGCCTCGATCCCCTCGGACTGCAGCAGGCCGCGCGCGATCTGGGCCTGGATCGGGTCGAGATAGCTGGCGACGGTGGTGAACATGCCCGGCGAAGGTGGCGGCGTTGTGCGCAGACTACGCCAGCGGCGCCTCGTCGGCGTGATCTGCGCTGGTCATTGACGCCGGCATTCCCGAGAATGCCGCAGGCGCGAGCCTGCGCTGCCTCCAGCGCCAGACCGCAGCGGCTTGCCTGCACCCACCCAGGAGAACGCCATGATCCGGCCCGCCCTCACCACCGTGCTGCTCGCTGCGCTGACGCTGGCCGGCTGCGGCGGCGACGACGCGGCCCCGTCCGCGCCAGCCGGGTCGACCGATCCTGCCGCGCCGAGCCGGGTCGAGGAATGGGCGCTGCCCAGCACCCTGCCCGGATCCGCATCGCCAAGCCTGACCGCCACGCCCGACGGCAAGCTGCTGCTGGGCTGGATCAATTCGCAGAAGGGCCGCCGCCACATCTTCCAGTTCAGCACCTTCGCCCCCGACTGGGGGCGCTGGATGCACGCCATGACCACGGTCGCGGTCGGCAATTCGATGTTCGTCAACTGGGCCGACATCCCGCACCTGGCCGCGACGCCCGACGGCACGCTGTGGGCGCACTGGCTGCAGAAGAGCGGCGCGGCGCCCTATGCCTACGACCTGGTGCTGACCCGCTCGCGCGACGGGGGCGCGAACTGGGCGCCCCCGGTGATGCCGCACGACGACGGCACGCAGACCGAGCACGGCTTCGTCTCGCTGTGGGCGCAGGACGCCGGCTGGCTGGGCGTGGCCTGGCTGGACGGCCGCAACACCGGTGGCGGGCAGGCCGGCCATGCCGGCCATGGCGGAGCGCATGCAGGAGCCATGACCCTGCGCGCGGCGTTCTTCGATGGCGACCTGCAGCGCAGCGGCGAGGCCGAGATCGACGCGCGCGTCTGCGACTGTTGCCAGACCGCGGTGGCCACCACCACCCGCGGTCCGCTGCTGGTCTATCGCGGCCGCAGCGAAGGCGAGGTGCGCGACGTCCTGGCCACCCGCTACGAGGGCACGCAGTGGCGCACGCCGGCGCCGGTGCATGCAGACGGCTGGGTGATGCCGGCCTGCCCGGTGAACGGCCCCGACGTGGCCGCGCAGGGCGATGCGGTGGTGGTGGCCTGGTACACCGAGGCCGGCGGCCAGCCGGAACTGCGCGTGGCCGCCAGCGCCGATGCGGGCGACCGCTTCGCCGCGCCGGTGACGCTCGATGCCGGTGCCGAGGTGCTGGGGCGGGTGGCGGTGGCGATGGATGCGCAGCAGGCCTGGGTGCTGTGGTTGCGCGAGCGCGCCGGCCGGCAGTCGCTGTGGCTGTCGCGGCGCAGCCACGACCTGGCCACCGAATACGAGCGCCTGGAGCTGTCGCAGGTGTCTGGCGAAGGCCGCGCCACCGGCTTCCCGCAGCTGGCGCTGGCAGGCGCCGCCGCATACGTCGCCTGGACCGAGGTCGCGGGCGGCACGCCCAACCTCAAGGGCCTACGCATCGCGCGATGAACGAGCACGCGAGTCAGCCCGACGGCGCGTCCGCGCCGCAAGCCGTCGCGCCCGTGGCCGATGCGCCGGTCACGGTGCTGCACGCCGACGCGCGGCTGGCCGTGGTCGCCAAACCGGCCGGGCTGATGGTCCACGACAGCGCCCTGGCGCGTGGCGAGGACGATTTCCTGGCCGACCGCCTGCGTGAACAGTTCGGTCGCCCCGTGTTCCTGGTGCACCGGCTCGACCGCGCCACCAGCGGCTGCCTGCTGCTGGCCTTCGACCGCGAGGCGGCCTCGGCGCTGGGCAAGGCGCTGATGGCGGGCGAGGTCGACAAGCACTACCTCGCCGTGTGTCGCGGCTGGCCGGAAGAGCGCTTCAGCATCGACCATCCTCTCGACGGCGGCCCCGGCAAGCCGCTGAAGAAGCCGGCGGTCACGCACTTCGAGCGCTTGGCGACCTGCGAGCTGGCGCTGCCGTCGGCGAACTTCCCGACCTCGCGCTACGCCCTGTTGCGGGCGATGCCGCAGACCGGACGCTTCCGCCAGATCCGGCGCCACCTCAAACACGCTTCGCACCACCTGATCGGCGATACCAGCCACGGCGACGGCCGCCACAACCGGCATTTCCGCATGCTGGGCATCCACCGCATGCTGCTGCATGCCTCGCGCCTGGTCTTCGCGCATCCGGATACCGGCATGCCGATGGCGGTGGAGGCGCCGGTCGACGGCGAGTTCGCGAAGGCGCTGGCGCTGTTCCCCGACCAGCCTGCCGGCGCGCCGGCGGCCGCAGGCATCGCCGCGGCCGCGACGCCCTGAGCCCGGATTGGATGCGGCCGCGCGGCGCGGCGCCGGTTACTGCGCGGCGGAAACCTCGGCCGCGATCTCGCGCTCCATCTCCTGCAGCATCGGTACCACCAGCCGCTGCATCGCGGCCATGGTGTTCTGCATCAGCTCGGGCATCTTGTCGAGCATGCGCTGGCCGGCCGGGCCCTCGTAGAAGGCGATGATGGCGTCGATGTCCTCGGCGCTGAAGGTCTTGTCGTAGATCTCGCGGTACACCGGCTCCAGGTTCTCCCAGGCCAGCGTCTTGCGGACCGCGGACGCGCTGCTGGCCAGGATGCGGTCCAGCCGCTCCTGCTGCGCGGCGTCCAGCTCGCGGCCGCCGGTCATCTGCAGCACCATCTGCCGTTGCGAGGCCTCGATCTGCGGCAGCATGGCGTCGATCGTCTGGCGGGCGCGCGTCACCTCGAGCAGGCGGTCGAGGCGGGCCTCGTCGGCCGGTTGCTGCGCCAGCGCCGGAGCGGTGGCGGCGAGCAGGGCGAGGAGAGCGGCGAGCAGGATTCTGTGCGACATTGCGGCGTCCTTGTCAGGGTGGTGATCGCGGAGTGTAGACGCGTGACCCGCCACGGCGCACCGGCATGAGCATCCAGATTCCCGAACACGAAATCGTCGAACGCTTCGTCCGCGCCAGCGGCGCGGGCGGGCAGAACGTCAACAAGGTGGCCACGGCGGTCGAGTTGCGTTTCGATGTCGCCAACTCGCCCTCGCTGCCCGAGCCGGTGCGTGCGCGGCTGCTGGCCCGCCGCGACCGCCGCGTCACCGACGAGGGCGTGCTGGTGATCCAGGCGCAGCGCTTCCGCACCCAGGAACGCAACCGCCAGGATGCGCGCGAGCGCCTGGCCGCCTTCGTCGAGGCCGGGCTGCGCGCGCCGACGCCGCGCGTGGCCACGCGGCCCACGCGGGCCTCGAAGGAGCGGCGCCTGGGCGAGAAGCGCCAGCGCAGCACGATCAAGAGCGCGCGCGGCCGCCGCGACTGGGATTGATGGACATCGAACGCAAGCGCGGCGGGACGGGCCATACCGCCGACATCGTGCCCCCGCTGCCGCCCAGCGCGCCGCGGGTGAAGCCCAACGCGCTGACCCGCTGGATCGGCCGCAGCGTGCTGCGGCTGGGCGGATGGCGCCTGACCGGCCGTTTTCCGGACCTGCCGAAGCTGGTGGTGATCGCCGCGCCGCATTCCTCCAACTGGGACGGCATCTGGGGCTTCGCCGCCAAGCTCGCGCTGGGCCTGGAGATCCGCGTGCTGGGCAAGGCGCAGCTGTTCTGCTGGCCGCTGGCGCCGCTGATGCGCCGGCTGGGCGTGATCCCGATCGACCGCAGCGCGCCGCAGGGTACGGTCGGGCAGGCGGTGGCGCTGGTCCAGCGCAGCGAGCGCATCTGGTACGCGCTCGCGCCCGAAGGCACGCGCAAGCGGGTGGAGCGCTGGAAGACCGGCTTCTGGAAGATCGCGCACGAGGCGCAGGTGCCGATCCTGCCGGTGTACTTCCACTACCCCGAGCGCCGGATTGGGCTGGGCGAGCCGTTCCGCACCACGGGCGACATGGAGGCCGACCTGCGCGCGCTGCGCGCCTGGTACCGGCCCTGGCAGGGACGCAACCGCGGCACCGAGTGAACCGCGTCCGCGGCCAACGCTGCCGGTGGCGGGCGGTGGTGCGCGACCTTGCGGCGGAACCGGCGGTGCGCGCGCCCCTGCCGTGCGACGTCACGGGAAAGCTGCGTCGCCAGCCCGACATCCGCCTCCCGCTGCCGGGCGGCTGCATCCTGAGCGGCTGCCGGCCCCATTGCGAATGCTGAGCGGCGGTCGATGCCACCGACCGGGCCGCGTCGGGTCCGGGGCACAAGTCGCCCGGACGTCCTGCGCGAGCTTCGCGCACAGGACGCCGGCAGCCGGGACCGATGCGGTGACGGTTACAGCGCCGAACCGCCGAGCTTCCAGGTCACCTGCAGGAAGTAGCTGCGGCCCACGCTGTCGAACCAGGCGGTGTCGTAGTAGGGGTAGTTGGCCCAGGTGGGGTCCTTCGGCGGCATCTTGTCGAACAGGTTGTTGACCGACAGCGAGACGCGCAGGTGGTCGTTGATGTCGTAGCGCGCGCCGGCATTGAAGCGCCAGGTGGCCGGCATCCAGGCGTCGTCGTCGTAGTTCGGCACGTGGCCGAGGTAGCTGCCGAACATGCTGGCGCCCACGCGGCCGCGGTCCCAGGCCAGGCCGAGGTTGCCCTTGTGCCGCGGCAGGGCCGGGCTGAAGGTCTCGTAGTCGAGCATGTCCTCGCTGGGATCGCCCGGGTACTGGCGGCGGCTGTGGCGATGCACGCGCGTGTAGCTGCCACTGAAGCGGAAGTCGCCCGCGGTCGCGGTGGCCAGGCGGTAGTTGGCGCTGACGTCGATGCCCGAGGTTTCCTCGCTGGCGATATTGATCGGGCTGAAACGGACGCTGGTAATCACCCCGTCGGCGTCGCGGATCACGCGGGCGATGGCGTCCTGGCAGGTGGGCGAGTCGATGTCGACCGGAATGCCGGTGTCGGTCACGCCCAGGCGGCAGCTGGCCTCGTCGCTGCGCAGCCGCTCGCGGTCCTGGGTCTGCACCTGGTTCATGACCTGGATGCGGTAGTAGTCCACGGCCAGGTCGAAGCCCGGCAGCGGCGACCAGACGAAGCCGGCCGAGTACGACTTGCTGGTCTCGACCTCGAGCGCCATGTTGCCGCTGTAGACGTCGAAGGTGGCCACGTCGTAGCTGCCGTCGTCGTAGCAGTAGGCGTCGGTGGCGCCGGGTTCGGCGGTGCGGCAGTCGTAGTAGTCGGTGGCGAAGCGGGTGCGGTAGTAGTCCTCGCCTGCGAACAGGTAGTGCATGTCCGGGGCGCGGAAGCCGGTGCCGTAGGAGCCGCGCACCAGCAGGGTGTCCACGGGGCGCCATTCCAGGCCGCCGCTCCAGGTGAACTTGCCCGGATCCTGGTTGCCGTAGGAATAGCGGTCGTAGCGGCCGGCCAGGCTGGCCTGCAGGGTCGAGGCCAGCGGCAGGCGCAGTTCGCCGGCCGCGCTCCAGCGCTCGCGCTCGCCGCGGCCGTCGCCATAGCGCGGGCCGTAGTAGGCGTCCTCGGTCAACGCCAGCGGATCGGGATTGATGCGGTAGGCCTGCTCGCCGTACTCGACGGCGCCGGCGAAGCCGACATCGCCCGCCGGCAGCGCGAACAGCGATGCGGTGTCCACGGTGAAGGCGAGGCTGTCGTTGCGCGCCACCGGATGCCAGGTGGACATGGTCGAGATCGATGCGAACTCGGCTTCGGTGAGCGGGGTGAACATGCGCGCCGGATCCGGTGCGTACACCGCATAGCCGTCTTCGTTGTAGCCCAGCCGCTCGCCCAGGAAGAGCCGGTTGGCGGCTGCGGCGAGGATGCGCGGCATCTCCACGTCGGCCTTGTACTGCGAGTGGTTCCAGGACGCTTCCCAGTTCCAGTCCTCGCCGAAGGCGCCCTTGAAGCCGGTGGTCAGCGCCATGGTCTTCTGCGTGGTGGTGTTCATGCGGTTGCGCAGCCCGCCCGTTTCCTCGGGCGTGAACTGGCGCGACCAGATCTCGCGCTGGTCGGTGAGCGCGTTGTAGAAGATCTTGTTGCGGTAGTTGTCGTACGACGCCGGATCGTGGAATTCCCAGCCCATGTGGTCGCTGGCCACGTCGTTGCCGTTGGTGCCGGTGAGCAGGCGCACGGTCTGGTGGCCAAGCTGCACGTCCGCGAACCACGACAGCGTGTCGGACAGGCGGTATTCGAACGCACCATAGGCGTGGCCGCCCCGGCGCTCGTTGGTGATCGTGCGATAGGCGATGGCGCGCTCGGAGCCACAGTAAGGTTCGCCGAACCGGTCCAGGTGCAGGCCGGTGGTGCCCTCGTTGAGGCCGGCCATGGCGGCGCAACCGTCGGCCGGCGCCAGGTTGGTGTCGTCCTCCCAGTTGAGGATCTGCGCGGTCAGCCGCGGCAGGCGACGGCGCTCGGTGGGCGCGTCGAGGGTGGAGTCCTGGATGTCGCGTTCGAAGCCCCACAGCGGACGCTTGTCGAGCAGCTCCAGGCCGACGATGCCGGTGAACGCGCCGCGCTCGAAGCCGCTGGTCAGGGTGAGGCGGTGCGATTCGCCGCCGCCGCGTTCGGTGTCGCCGTAGCGGTAGTCGATGATCGTGCCGTCGAGCGACTTCTTGAGGATGAAGTTGATCACGCCGGCCATCGCGTCGGAGCCATACACGGCCGAGGCACTGCCGGTGAGCACCTCGACCCGGTCGATCATGCCCAGCGGGATGTTGCCGATGTCGGTGAAGTTGCTGCGGCTGTTGAGCGGCAGCGGGAAGTCGGCGATGCGGCGGCCGTTGACCAGCACCAGGGTGTGGTTGGGGCCGAGGCCGCGCAGGTCGACCGCCTGCGCGCCGGGGGTGGACTGGGCGCTGGTGGTGTTCTGCTGGCCCTGCACGGTGCCGCTGTTCTGGCTCAGCGAGCGCAACACGTCCGGCACCGAGGTCAGGCCGGCGGCCTGGATCTGCTGGGCGGTCACCACCGTGATAGGCGCAGGCCCTTCCACCTGCGCGCGCGGGATGCGCGAGCCGGTGACCTGCACTGTCTCCAGCTCCGCCACCGCGGGTTCGGGAGGCGGGGGCGGCGCCGGGGGTGTGGCCTGGGCCGGGGCGACCGGCGCGCCACCGGCCTGCGCCAGCAGCGGCTGCTGCACGATCAGCACCGCGCCGGACGCGTCGTGGCGCGCGCTGAAGCCGCTGCCGCGCAGCAGGCGCTCAAGCGCCTGGGACGGCGGCAGGCCGCGCACTCCGGCCGTGCGCACGCCGCGCATCTGGTCGGACCGGTAGACCAGTTCGACGCCCGACTGCCGGGCATAGGCCTCCAGCGCGGCGGCGAGCTCGCCCGCGGGCACGTCGACCGGCGCGCCGGCGGGGGCCTGGGCGTGGGCGGCCAGCGCTGCCGAGCAGGCCAGGGAGAGGAGCAGGACGCGGAGCGGGCGTGACGGTTTCAAGCGAATTCCCCAAGCGGCGCGCGGACGGCGCCTTCCCTCGTTCTCAGGACGAACGAGGCGCGCGAATCCCTCCTTAGCTAGGGCGCGTGCAGCACGATGCGGTCGTCGCGGTACTCCGCCCGCACCGGGAAGCCCTGTTCGAGCAGGCGCACGAAGCCCTCGGCATTGGCCCAGCGGAAGCTGCCGCCGATGCGCAGATCGCCCACGCGGGCGTCCGCGATCAGGATCTTGCGGGCGTTGTAGCGGTTGAACTCGCTGGCGGCCTCGGCCAGCGATGTGTCGCGGAACACGAGCAGGCCGCTGCGCCAGTCGACCAGGCGCGCGGCCTCGTCCAGCGGCAGCGAGCGCACCAGCACCTGGTCGCGGCGCACCAGGGCGACGCTGCCGGCGGGCAGCAGGGTGTCCGGCGTGCCGCCGTCCTCGCCGTCCTCCAGCCGCACCAGGCCCTCGGTGACCACCACGCGCAGGCCTGCGTCCTCGCGCCGCACCGCGAAGCGCGTGCCCACCGCGACCACGCGGTGCATCCCGGCCTCGACCACGAAGGGGCGCGATGGATCCTTTGCCGCCTCGAAATAGGCCTCGCCGCGGCCCAGTGCGATGTGCCGCGCGCGCCGCGACAGCCTGACCGCGATCGCGCTGTCGCTGGCCAGCGTCGCCTGGCTGCCATCGGCCAGATCCAGCTGGCGCACGTCGCCCAGTGCGGTGGCGTGCTGCTCGGCGGCGGCGGGGGCGTAGGCCCGCCAGCCCCAGCCCAGCGCGAGCGCGCAGGCGGCCAGGGACGCGGCCAGCGCTAACCGGATCCGTCCGCGGGGGCGCGGTGGGCGCGAGGCGAAGTCATGGTCCAGCAGCTGCGCTGCCGGATCCGGCAGGCCCGGCCCGCCGGCGTCGAGGCCAGGCCCGGCACCGGGCCAGAAGCCGCGTGCCGGCACCGTGCCCGGACGCAGGCCGGCGCCCAGCGCCTCCAGGCGTCCGGCTTCGGTCCAGGCCGACTGCAGCCGCAGCAGCGCCACGCGGTGGCGCGTGTCCTGCGCCAGCCAGGCCTCGAGCTGCGCCTGTGCGTCCGCAGTCCAGTCGGGACCGTCGCGCCGGGCCAGCCAGTCGGCCGCCTGGGCCTCCACGTTGTCGGCGGACATGGCCATGTCCTAGTCCGCCTGCCGCCGTCCGTCGGCGTCGGTGGCGGCTTCGTCGCGCGCGGGCGCGTCCTCGCCTCCGTAGAAGTCGTCGGCGATCAGGCGCATTCCCTTGGCGATGTGTTTTTCCACGGTCTTCTCGCTGATCCCCAGGCGCTGCGCCACCTCGCGCTGCGACAGGTGTTCTACCCGTCGCAGCCAGACGACCTCGCGGCAGCGGTCGGGCAGCCGGTCGAACGCCCGCGCCAGCCGCGCAAGCCGCTGCCGTCCGCCGCACCAGCGTTCGGGCGACACCTCATCCACCAGGACGGACGAAGGCTCGAAATCACCCATCGGCTCGATCGAGACCACCTTGCTGCGCCTGATCCGATCGGCGAGCAGGTGGCGCGCGGTGGTGAACAGGAAGGCCTTGGGCTGGCGCGGCCGTTCGCGCGCCGCCGCCTCGTACACGCGCGCGTAGATCTCCTGGCGCAGGTCGGCGACCTCGTCGCGCTGCGGCCAGCGGCGCGCGAGCAGCCAGGTCAGCGCCGCCTCGTGGACGAGGATCTCGCTTGCGAACCAGTCGTCCAGCGGCGTCGGCATGGCCGCACCATATCCGATCGCGGCGCGGCCGCGATTGCCCGCAGGGGGAAATCGCGCCAAGGTTCGTCTCCATTGCAGGGGCCGGCATTCCGGCCGACAGGACACAGGCGGATGACGGGACTACGTGCGATCGGCGCGCTGCTGCTGGCGGCGGCACTCGGCCTGCTGGCAATGCCGGCAAGCGCCGCGGACTACGAGCGGCACTTCGTCGGCGACCGCGACCTGCCCACACCGGGCAGGCCCGCGCCCGGCCTGCTGCTGATGGGCGGCGGCGACCGCAACGTCGAGGCGCTGCGCTGGTTCATCGGCAAGACCGGCAACGGCCACGTGGTCGTGCTGCGCGCCTCGCTTGGCGGCGAGATCGGGGTCGAATTCCACGACGAGGTCGGTGGCGTGGCCTCGGTGGAGACCTTCGTGGTCGCCAACCGCGAAGCCTCCAGCGACCGCAAGCTGCTCGCGGCGTTGCGCAAGGCCGATGGCATCTTCATCGCCGGCGGCGACCAGTCGCGCTACGTCCGTTACTGGAAGGGCACGCCGGTCGAAGCCGCGCTGGAGGCGCACGTGCGCGCCGGCAAGCCGCTCGGCGGCACCAGCGCCGGGCTCGCGATCCTGGGCGAGTTCGTCTACGGCGCGATGGACGGCGGCAGCCAGACCAGTCCGCGCGCGCTGGCCGATCCGCTGGGCCCGGACAACACCATCGAGACCGGCTTCCTCGACCTGCCGCAACTGCGCGGCGTGCTCACCGACACCCACTTCCGCGAACGCAACCGGCTCGGCCGCCTGCTCGCCTTCGTCGCCAAGGCCGAAACGCTGTCGGGCGGCCGCCCGGTGCTGGGCCTGGGCGTTGACGAGGACGCGGCGCTGGCGGTGGAGGCAGACGGCCGGGCGCGCGTGTACGCGACCGCGCCGGGTGCCGGCGCCACCGTGGTGCGCGGCGGCTTCGCGCTGGCGCAGGAAGAGGATGCGCCGATGCGGCTGGATCGCGTCGACGTGGTCGGCGTGGGGGTGGACTCGGTGCTGCACCTGCCCTCGGGCGAGGTCGGGAACCCGATGTGGACGCGCCGCCACGCGGTACGCGAGGGCGTGCTGCTGGCGCAGGACGCGCCGCGCCTGCTCATCCACGGCGGCGCGGGCGTGGCGCCCGAGGACCTCACCGCGGAGGAGGAGGCCGCGGCGCGTTCCGCGCTCGAGGCGGCCCTGCGCGCGGGATACGCGGAGCTTGCCGCCGGCAGGCCCGCGATCGACGCGGTGACCGCTGCGGTCGTGGCGCTCGAGGACGCGCCGATGTTCAACGCCGGCCGTGGCGCGGTGTTCACCCACGATGGCCGCAACGAGCTGGACACCTCGATCATGGATGGCGCCACCGGCAAGGCCGGTGCCGCCGCGGCCCTGCATCGCGTGCGCAATCCCATCCGGCTCGCGCGCGCGATCATGGAGCGCTCGCGCCACGTGATGATGGTGGGCGCGGGCGCCGAGCGCTTCGCGAAGGACGAGGGCATCGCCCTGGTCGATCCTGCGTACTTCCGCACCGAGAAGCGCTGGCAGCAGCTGCAGAAAGCGCTGCGCGACGACAGCAAGCCGCATGCGCTGCTGTCGGACGCGCCGCCCAGCGCCTACTTCGGCACGGTGGGCGCAGTCGCGCTGGATGCGCAGGGCCTGCTGGCCGCGGGCACGTCCACCGGCGGCATGACCAACAAGCGCTACGGCCGCGTCGGCGACGCCCCGATCATCGGCGCCGGCACCTGGGCCGACGACCGCTGCGCGGTGTCGGGCACCGGCTGGGGCGAGTTCTACATCCGCACCGCCGCCGCGCACGAGATCTGCGCGCGCGTACGCCTGTCGGGCGACAGCATCGCCCGCGCCGGCGAGGCGGTGATCAACCGGCTGATCCCGGACGCCGGCGGCGACGGCGGCGCGATCGTGCTGGGCGCCGACGGCAGCGTCGCGTTCCCGTACAACACCCCGGGCATGTACCGCGGCTGGATCGGCGCCGACGGCGTGCCGCATGTGGCGATCTGGCCGGACGAGGGGCTGCCGATGCTATAGGCGGTTGCGTGCGCCGGCTCACCACGGAACATCGGATACCTCGGCCCACCTTCAGTCCGAACGACGTCTTGGCCACCGCGGAAGGTCCGGACAGCGCAGCTTGCCCATTCCGAGCACAGCGAGGAATCCCAAGGAGTCAATCGCGTGGGTCGACAGCGTCGCCTTCCTGTAACGTTGCCCGTGGCGTTCGAAATGGCAGGCGTCAGTTTCTCTCGCGTTCGTAGTGCAGATAGGTCAGGAACGCCACGCGGCCGCCACTCTCCACCCGCATCAGCATCGCACTCTCTGCGAAGGAAGGTCCCCAGCCTCCTGATTCGTCGAGCCTGAAGAACTGCCTCTGCCAGCCAGTCGTACTGTTCTTCGCAGCGTCATAAGTTTGGACAATGGCAATCTCGCACACGGTAGACGCGCATCGCACGGCGGGCCGGGACAGGCCGAGATAGCCCAGGTTCAACGGCGAGAGTCTTTTCAGGATGTAGGACTCCGCTTGTGCGGCCCATTGCTCGTCGCGCGGTTCGGACTCGATGAGCAGTACGGCATCGCGAACGGCCGGATCCGGTATGCGTCCGGAGACCGCATCTTCGGCAACACGCGTCCTGATCCCGTCGATGCCTGCCGAGTCATGAAACGGAGTCTGCAGTCGCGATCGATCCGGCCGCATGTCCAGGTGTACGCCGGCTGCAGGATCATGCGGCACGTCCTCCGCAGGAAGCGAGTTTCTCGGAGACCTGTTGGTCTCCTGCCTCGCAATGGCACATCGCGGCCCGCTGAGCGTGCAGCTGAGGCTTCCGGAGTAGCACCGTGAGTACCCTGACGTCGTAGACGCGCAATAGTTATAGGCCCCGCCTCCCGGGTCGCAGGCCTGGCATGCGTTCGCTATTGTGGGAAGCAAGAACGCAATCAGTGCTGTCAGCACCGCGGAGAGGGTACGAGAACTGTCAAAAGTGGAAAGAAGGGACACGGCCAGTACTCCTTGTACCAGTGTGGTGTCCCGCACAAGCCTTCATCGGTCATTTCCTCGCTGTCGGGGAACCATGGACGTCGCTTTACCATGATTAACGTCCATGGGTTCCCGCCCGCGCGGGAACGAGAATCAAGAAACTTGCGGGACATCACGCTGGCTAGCATGCAGAAGGTTAACGGGGCGTCAGTCACCGCTCCGAGTGCCCGCTCTCGTAGTAGTCGCGCCGCAGGAACAGGTCCGGCTGGATCAGGTCCATGAACGCGCGCGCCTGCGGCGAGGGCAGGCGGCCCTTGCGCATCACCACGCCGTAGCTGCGGGCGGGGAAGAAGCGGTCCAGCGGGCGCGTGACCAGGCGCCCGCGGTCGGCTTCGGTCAGGCAGATCGAGGACAGGATGCTGATGCCCATGCCCATCGCCACGTACTGCTTGATCACCTCCCAGCCGCCGACCTCCAGCGCCACGGTGTAGGGCACGCGGTTCTGCTGGAACACCAGGTCCACCAGGCGCCAGGTGATCTGGCGCTTGGGCGGCAGGATCAGGCCGTACTGGCCGATGTCGGCCAGGGTCAGGTCGGGCTTGTCGGCCAGCGGGTGGCCCGGCGGCATCACCAGGCGCTGCTCGAATCGGTGCAGCGGCTCGTAGACCAGGTCGCCGGGCACATCGTGCATCGAGCCGACCACCAGGTCGACCGAATCGCTGCGCAGCAGGTCGGTGCCGTCGGCGCTGACGGTGTTGTGCAGGCTCAGGCGCACGTCCGGGTGGTGCTGGCGGAAGCGCTCCACGATCCGCGGCAGCAGGTAGAGGATGGTGGAGCTGTTGGCGGCGATGTTGAGCTCGCCGGCATCGAGCCCGCGCAGTGCGTCGCGGAACGCGGAGGGCAGGGTGTCGATCCCGTCCACCAGCGGCCGTGCCAGCTCGTACAGGGCCTCGCCCGCGCGGGTCGGCACCAGCCGACGGCCGCTGCGCTCGAACAGCTTCTGCCCCAGCTCGCGCTCCAGCGCCTGCAGCTGGAGGGTGATCGCCGGCTGGCTGACGTACAGGGCCTCGGCCGCCCGCGACACGGATCCGAGCCGCGCGGTCTGGCAGAAGGCCCGCAGTGGCTTGAGCCGGTCGGCCTTGTAGGCGAATCGCGGGGTCGAATTGCCGCCGGAAGGCATTGATTAGCCTTCTGTATTTGGAAAACTTATGAGTTACATTGAAAAAACTCAGTTGTCAAATAATTGGCTGGGGCGGAGGGTGGCGTTGCACCGCAACATCCACCGGAGTCCGCCATGTCCGCCGTCCTGAAGCCTTCGCAGATCGCCCCCGCCATCGAAATCCGCGATGCCGCAGCCGTCGCCGACCTGATCGACGCGCCTGCCCAGGCCTTCCTCGCCGGCCTCCACCGCCGCTTCGAGGCCGAGCGGCAGGCCCGCCTCGCCGCGCGCCGCGAGCGCCAGGCCCGGTTCGACGCCGGCGCGCTGCCGGACTTCCGCGAGGACACCCGGGCCATCCGCGAAGGCGACTGGAAGGTGACGCCGATCCCGCCCGCGCTGCTGGACCGCCGGGTCGAGATCACCGGCCCGGTGGATCCGAAGATGGTCATCAATGCCCTGAACTCGGGCGCCAGCTGCTACATGGCCGACTTCGAGGACTCGACCGCGCCCACCTGGAGCAACGTCCTCACCGGCCAGCGGGCGCTGCGCGAGGCCATCGCCGGAACCCTGACCTTCGAGGGCAGCGGCAAGCGCTACTTGCTGCGCCCGGAGGCCGAGCAGTCGGTGCTGATCGTGCGTCCGCGCGGCTGGCACCTGGACGAGAAGCACGTGCTGGTGGACGGCGAGCACATATCGGCCTCGCTGTTCGACCTGGGCCTGTTCGCCTGGCACAACGCCCGCGCGCTGGCGGCGAAGGATCGCGGCCCCTATTTCTACATCCCCAAGCTGCAGTCGATGGAGGAGGCGGCGCTGTGGCAGCAGGTGCTCTCGCACATCGAGCGCGAACTGGGACTGCCGCAGGGGCAGATGAAGGTCACCGTGCTGATCGAAACGCTGCCGGCGGCGTTCGAGATGGACGAGATCCTGCACGCGCTGCGCGACCGCATCGTCGGCCTGAACTGCGGACGCTGGGACTACATCTTCTCCTACATCAAGACCCTGCGCGGGCACCGCTCGCGGGTGCTGCCCGAGCGCGGCCAGGTGACGATGACCCAGCCGTTCCTGAAGGCCTATTCGGAGCTGCTGATCCAGACCTGTCATCGCCGCGGCGCCCACGCGATGGGCGGCATGGCAGCGCAGATCCCGATCAACAACGACGCCGAGGCCAACGAGCGCGCGCTGGCGCGGGTGCGCGCGGACAAGCTGCGCGAGGTCACCGCCGGCCATGACGGCACCTGGGTCGCGCATCCGGCGTTGATCCCGATCGCGCGCGAGGTGTTCGACGAGCGCATGCCCACGCCGCACCAGCAGCACATCGGCCGCGAGGAGGTGATCGTCACCGAGGCCGACCTGCTCACGCCCTCGCTGGGCACGATCACGCGCATCGGCTTCGAGAACAACGTCGAGGTCTGCGTGCGCTACCTCGCCGCCTGGCTCGACGGCAACGGCTGCGTGCCGATCCACTGGCTGATGGAAGACGCGGCCACGGCGGAGATCGCCCGCGCCCAGCTGTGGCAGTGGCTGCACGCCGCCGACGGCGGGCGCTGCCCGCTGCACCTGGACGACGGCACGGTGATCGACGAGGCGCTGTTCGACCGCGTGCTGCTGTGCCTGCCCTCGCGCCTGGCCAGCCAGCCGGTGATCGGCGCGGCGCGCGTGCCGGAGGCGATCGCCCTGCTCGAGGAGCTGACCCATCGCGCCACGCTCGAGGATTTCCTGACCCTGCCGGCCTACGAGCGCATCTGAGCGCCCGACCGCGTCCGCGGTGACCCGCCCCCCTGCTGCGCGGGCACCGCCTGCTTCCCATCGCACGTCCGAACCACGCCATCGACGGAGTTCCCCATGAAGAGCCGTAACGAACAGATCACCGCCCTGGAGCAGCAGTGGAAGGCCGACCCGCGCTGGGCCGGCATCCAGCGCCCCTACTCGGCCGCCGACGTGGTGCGCCTGCGCGGCAGCCTGCAGCCCGAGCACACGCTCGCCCGCCGCGGCGCCGAAAAGCTCTGGAAGCTGGTGAATGGCGAGGCGAAGAAGGGCTACGTCAACGCCTTCGGCGCGATCAGCGCCGGCCAGGCGATGCAGCAGGCCAAGGCCGGGCTGGAGGCGGTGTACCTGTCGGGCTGGCAGGTGGCCGCCGACGGCAACACCTCCGAGAACATGTATCCGGACCAGTCGCTGTACGCCTACGACTCGGTGCCGACCATGGTGCGCAGGATCAACAACACCTTCCAGCGCGCCGACGAGATCCAGTGGAAGGCGATCTGCGACGGCAAGATCAAGGAAGAGGACGCGATCGATTTCTTCCTGCCCATCGTCGCCGACGGCGAGGCCGGTTTCGGCGGCGTGCTCAACGCCTACGAGTTGATGAAGAACATGATCACCGCCGGCGCGGCCGCGGTGCATTTCGAGGACCAGCTGGCGGCGGTGAAGAAGTGCGGGCACATGGGCGGCAAGGTGCTGGTGCCGACCCAGGAGGCGATCCAGAAGCTGGTGGCCGCGCGCCTGGCCGCGGACGTGCTGGGCGTGCCGACCGTGGTGCTGGCGCGCACCGATGCCGAGGCGGCGAACCTGCTGACCTCGGATTTCGATGCCAATGACCAGCCCTTCGTCACCGGCAAGCGCACCGCCGAAGGCTTCTACCAGGTGAAGAACGGCCTGGAGCAGGCGATCAGCCGCGGCGTGGCCTATGCGCCCTACGCCGACCTGGTGTGGTGCGAGACCGGCACGCCCGACCTGGGCTTCGCCCGCGAGTTCGCGCAGGCCGTGCACGCGAAGCACCCGGGCAAGCTGCTGAGCTACAACTGCTCGCCGAGCTTCAACTGGAAGAAGAACCTCGACGACGCCACGATCGCGAAGTTCCAGGACGAGCTGGCGGCACTGGGTTACAAGTACCAGTTCATCACCCTGGCCGGTATCCACATCAACTGGTTCAACACCTTCAAGTTTGCGCACGACTACGCGCGCGGCGAGGGCATGCGCCACTACGTGGAGCAGGTGCAGGAGCCGGAGTTCGCCGCGCGCGAGAAGGGCTACACCTTCGTCTCGCACCAGCAGGAGGTCGGCGCGGGCTACTTCGACGACGTGACCACGGTGATCCAGGGTGGCGTCTCGAGCGTCACCGCGCTCACCGGCTCGACCGAGGAAGAGCAGTTCGAGCGCTCGCACGCGGTCGCCGCCTGAGGCCAGGGATACGTTGGAAGGTGGGGCGGCCAGGTTTCGCGGACTGGCCGTCCCGTCTGGTCGGCGCGCTTCGGGTTGAGCGTTGTTCCGGGAGCCCGCCGCTTCGGTGGCACCCACCCCAGCCCTCCCCCGCGCGCGGGGGAGGGGGCCAAGAGGAGATTGCGCCTAGGGGCTGGTGAGCAGCTCCCCGCAGGAGGGAAAGGGCTCAATGCGTCGCCGCTTCGGGAAGTTCGATCCCGGACGCGCATCGATCCGACCACGCAGGCTCACTTTGGCGCGCCGCGCTCCTGCCCCGAGCCCGCGTTCTGCTCTCCGCCTGCGGGGGAGGGCCGGGGTGGGGGCGACGCCGCGACGCTGGTGGAGCTTCGGCTAGCGCTGGTCCGCCGCGTCCACCGCCGCTTCCAGCGGCACGCCATTGGCCTTGAGCCAGTCCGCCACCGCCTTGCGCTCGCCCAGCGCGCGGTCGTTGAGGATGGCGCGGTTGTAGCCGAAGTAGTACGACTGGAAGCTCGCCCCGCCCGCGTTCTGCGCCAGTGGCGAAGCGCCCTTGCCGAGCAGGTCCAGGATCGCCGCGCCGTTGTTGGTGCGCGCCGCCACGTGCAGCGGCGTGTCGCCGTTGCGGTCGGCGATGTCCGGGTCGGCGCCCGCGCGCAGCAGCACCTGGTACTGCGCGGCGTTGGGCGAGAGCAGGGCCTGCACCAGGGGCGTGGCGCCGGTCTGCGTGTTGCGGACGTCGGGGTCGCCGCCATGCGCGAGCACCAGCTCCAGCAGTTCCGGCTTGCCCGAGAACGCCGCGGCATGCACCGGCGTGTCGCCGCGCGGGCCGACCCGGTTCGGATCGGCGCCGCCTTCGAGCAGCGCCTGCACGCTCGCGGTCCGCCCCTGGCCGATGGCGGACATCAGCAGGGTGCTGCCGTCGCTGCCCGCCGCATCGGCGTCGATACCCTCGAGCTGGCGGCGGATTTCGGCCGCATCGCCACGCGCGACCGCTTCCGACAGGGGCGCGAGTTCAGGACTGGAAAAAGCGTCGTTGCTCATGGATGGCCGGGCGCAGCCTGCGGCTAGGCAGAGGATCAGGGCAGACGCGATCGCTGAGGGGCGGCGCATGCGCGACATTGGAGCGGCGATCATAGCGCCGCGCAAGCGGTCGCTTTCCCGCGTCGGCACCGGTCAGCGGCCGAACAGGCCACCGACGAAGCTGGCCGCGCCCTGGGCCAGGTCGGTCGCGCCCTGGGCCACCCAGCCGGCACCGTCGGCGAGCGTCTCGACCGCCTGGCCGCCGACGTCGGCCACGAACTCGATCGCGTCGCCGCCGCCGTCCACCGCGCCCGACAGCACGTCGCCGATCCAGCCGTCCACCTGCTCGTCGATACTCGCGGCCAGGGTGTCGGCGTAGCCGTCCACGGTATCGCCGACCGAGTTGAAGGCGCCTTCGGCGAAGTCGCCGGCCAGGCGCACGCCGCCCTGCACGTAGCGGCCCTCGGCGAACTCGTTCGCCTTGACCGCATCGATGTCGGTGGCGAAGTCGTGCACGTTGCGGGCGTAGTCGTCCTTGGCCACGTCGGGCAGCAGGTTCTGCAGGTCGCGGCCGAGGTTGGACGGATTCTCGTAGCCGGCCTGCCAGGGCTGGTGCTCGACCATGCCGGCGGTTAGCGCGTTGGGGCTGTGGCTCATCGCGCTGTAGGCCACGTTTCCGGCCAGGTTGGCGACGCCCGTCGCCAGCCCGGTGACCGGGTTGAGCGGCAGGAAGGGCGTATGCCGTCCAGCCTCCACGCCGGCGTTGATCAGCGCCAGCTGTGCCGGCGACAGGCCGTCGAGTTCCATCGGCCCGTAGTGGTTGAACATGTTGTGCTCGTCGGCGCTGGCCGGCTTGACCACGATCTGGGTGCCCAGCGCATCGGGCGCGACGATGCCGGTGATCCAGCTGTCCTGGGCCTTGGTCAGCGCATCGTCCTGCAGCGAATAGGCGCGGATCTGCCCGCCCTCGGCGACGTCGCGCGCGCGCTGCGGATCGATGCCGATGCGGTCGAGCGTATTGGGATGGATGCCGGAGGCGTCGAAGGTGACCGCCGGCACGCCGCTGGCCAGCGCGCCCACCGAGGCCAGGCCGCCGCCCTGCGAATGCCCGGTGATGGCGAGGTTGCTGGACTCGCCGCCCGGGGTGTCGCCGAACACGCGCGCGAACTCCACCGCGGTGTTGACCGCGGTGACGCTGAACTTGTCGCCGTCGCGGGTCTCGTAGCCCAGGCCCTGGCGGAAGTTGTTGTCCCAGTCGTCGGCGCCCTCGGCGGTGCCGCGGTAGGACAGCACGTAGTTGCCTTCGCCGTCGGTATAGACCTCGGCGCGGAACTCCTGGGCGTTGCTGCCCACGGTGTCGTTGGCGCCGAGGAACTGCAGGCGCCAGGCCTGCGGGTCGCGCACGCCCAGATCCTGCAGCTGCTGGTCGCTGACCGCGCTCCAGCCTTCGGGCGGATCGCCGCGGGTGCCGTAGACGGCGGTGGCCAGCTGCGAGAGCGTCACGTCGAACGGCTGCGCCCGGGTGCCACTGGCGACCTCTCCCAGCGTCTGCCCCGGCGGAATGCCATAGGCACCACCGGCCTGGGAGGGCTGCGGGCCGCCGGCGGGGGAGGAACCCGGAGGCTGCAGCTGCGGGTGGTAACCGGGTTCGGCGCGCCAGGGGCCGAGGGGCGCCTGCGCGGTCGTCGTGGCCGGCGCCTGCGAGGGCGGCGGCAGCGGCATGCGCGTGCCGGCGTCGGCAACCATTGAAATCCCGCTGACCATGTCGGTCTCCATACCCGATGGCATGGTCACCCTAGCGGCGTGTGGCGCGGTCCGGCAGCTAGGGCGTGTCCTAGGGCGTCGGTGCCGCCCGCAGCCGGCGTGCCGCGTCGCGCGCCAGCGCCTCCGGCCGCCCTCCCGAGCCAGGCGGTTAGAATGTGGCGACGGAGCTGTTGAAGTCCGACAGGGGGAGTCACGATGCACACCATCTCGCGCGCGCTTGCGCACGCTGGCCTGCTGGGCCTGTTCATTCTGCTGTCCGCGCCCGTTGCGACTGCGCAATCGCTGCCGCGGCCAGCCGAGTTCTACTTCGACGAGGACAGCGCCGCGCGCCCGATCGTCGCCATCGAGGGCGACGACGATGCGACGGTCGCGCAGTTGGTACGCCACATGGAGCGCGGGGGCCGCAATGCCGACCAGGCGATGGCGCAGCTGGCGCACCTGTCCATGGTCGCCGGACGTACCGAGACGGGCATGGCGCTGTACGCCCGCGCGCTGCAGTCCGCCTCGGCCGGCAGCCAGCGTCGCCGCGCGCTGCAGTGGAACCAGGCCTGGGACCTCTATCGCCACGGCGAGGTCGAGAGGGCGCTGGGGCTGTGGGCGGAGGCCGGCAGCAACTCGGTGGTGCGCTACGCCTGGGTGCCGCCGACCCTGGCCCTGGCGTTGTGGAAGCTCGATCGCCGCAGCGAGGCCGTGACCTGGTACGCGGCGGCAGTGCGTACCTACCCCGACCGCTGGTCCAACCCCGGAGCTTTGGCCGCACTGCTGCCCGACTGGAGCGACGCCGACCGCGCCATCCTGGCCGACGTGCTGGCGGCCTGGCGCGAGGATCCGCCCGCCTGGCCCTAGCGGGCACGGACAGGCGGGCTTCGGCTAAGGTGCGCGCATCGCACTGCCACGACACGGGGCCCGCCTTGCGCACCATCCGGATCATCACGCTGGCCGCCGCGTTCGGCGCCGCCGCTGCCGCCGGGGCGGCCGACCGCATCACCGGCCATCCATTCGCCACCCGCAGCGAGGTGCATGCCCCGCATGCGATGGCGGCCACCTCGCATCCGCTGGCCACGCAGATCGCGCTGGACGTGATGAAGGCTGGCGGCAGCGCGGTCGATGCAGCCATCGCCGCCAACGCGGCGCTGGGCCTGATGGAGCCGACCGGCAACGGTATCGGCGGCGACCTGTTCGCCATCGTCTGGGATCCGAAGACGCAGAAGCTCCACGGCTACAACGGATCGGGCCGCTCGCCCCGATCGCTGAACCTGGCCGAGTTCGAGCGCCGGGGCCTGAAGGAGATCCCGGCGCACGGGCCGCTGCCGGTCACGGTGCCGGGTGCGGTCGATGGCTGGTTCGCGCTGCATCAGCGCTTCGGCCGGCGCACGATGGCGCAGAACCTGGCGCCGACGATCGCCTACGCGCGCGCGGGCCATCCCGTGCACGAAGTGATCGCCTACTACTGGGACCGCTCGGTGCCGCGGCTGTCGAAGTGGCCGGGGTTCGCCGAGCAGTTCACCATCGACGGCCGCGCGCCGCGCAGCGGCGAAACCTGGAAGAACCCCAACCTCGCCAACACCCTGCAGCGGATCGCCGACGGCGGCCGCGACGCGTTCTACAAGGGCGACATCGCGCGCACCATCGACGCCTACTTCAAGGCCCATGACGGATTCCTGTCCTACGAGGACCTGGCCGCGCACCAGGGCGAGTGGGTGGAACCGGTGTCCACCAACTATCGCGGCTACGATGTCTGGGAGCTGCCGCCCAGCGGCCAGGGCATCGCCGCGCTGCAGATCCTCAACCTGCTCGAACCCTACGACCTGAAGTCCTACGGCTTCGGCAGCCCCGAGCACGTGCACCTGTTCACCGAGGCCAAGAAGCTGGCCTTCGCCGACCGCGCGGCCAGCTATGCCGACCCGGCGTTCTACCGCAGCCCGGTGGAGCGGCTGATCTCCAAGGAATACGCGCGCGACCGCGGCAAGCTGATCTCGATGGACCGCGCGATGCCGGCCGCGGAGCCCGGCGTGATCCCGCAGCTCAACGAGGGCGACACCATCTATCTCACCACCGCCGATGCCGACGGCATGATGGTCTCGCTGATCCAGTCCAACTACCGCGGCATGGGCAGCGGCATGGCGCCGCCCGGGCTGGGCTTCATCCTGCAGGACCGCGGCGAGCAGTTCGTGCTCCGGCCCGGGCACCCCAATGCGTTCGCGCCCGGCAAGCGCCCCTTCCACACCATCATCCCGGCCTTCGTGACGAAAGACGGCAAGCCTTGGCTGAGCTATGGCGTGATGGGCGGCGCGATGCAGCCCCAGGGCCACGTGCAGATCCTGCTCAACCTGATCGATTTCGGCATGAACCTGCAGGAGGCCGGCGACGCGCCGCGCATCCAGCATGACGGCTCCACCGAGCCTGCCGGCCAGGCCGAACCGATGGCCGACGGCGGCCGCGTCGAGCTGGAGACCGGCTTTCCCTACGAAACCGTGCGCGCGCTGATGCGCAAGGGCCACAGCGTGCGCTACGCCGATGGCCCCTATGGCGGCTACCAGGCCATCATGGCCAACCCGCACGGCGGCTGGACCGGCGCCAGCGAATCGCGCAAGGATGGGCAGGCGGCGGGGTATTGAGTCACGAGGCCCTCGCCGCCGCGCCGCTATGCTGCGGCCCCCTTCGACGGAACCCACGCCATGCGCCTGCGCCTGCTGCTGATCGCCACCCTGCTCCTGTCCGCGGCGCAGGGACATGCGCAGCCCCAGGACGAGCATGGTCGACAGCAGGCGCAGGCGCACCAGGCCTATCTGCAGCGCGTCGCAGGCGCGCTGTCGCGTGAGCGGGGCGCGCGGGAACTGGCGCTGGCGGCCTTGCTGCGCGCCGCCGGCACGCAGGCGGATGCATCCAGCGCAGCGACAGCGCCCGACCCGCAGGCACAGGCCTGGCTGAAGACGGCCGCGGCCAGGCCCGATGCCGGTCTGCCCGTCCTGCGTCTGCTCACGGCCGCCGCCGCCCCGGACGACGGGCTGCGCCCTGCCGCGGCACGCCGCTGGCAGGCGGCCGAGCCCGGGAACCTCATGCCCTTGCTGCATGCCGGCCTGGACATCGATGCGCTGCTGGCGCAGGCCCGCACCGCGTCGCGCGCGGACGGTGGCATGTACGAGGACGTGCGCTGGATCGCCGCGACGCTGCGGCGGCATCCGCCGGACGCGGCCGAGCAGGCGGCGATGACCGGCGGCCAGGAATTCCACGGCGACGAGGCCGCGGCGGTGGCGGCCATGGGGCTGTGGGCCGCGTCCGCGACGCCCGACTATGCAGCGCTGGTCGAGGGTTGCGGGCAGGCGACGCTGCGCGCGCTGCCGGCGCGTGGCGAGGATTGCCGGCGCGTGGCCGTACTGCTCGCCGAGCACTCCACCAGCCTCGCCGGTGAGCACGCGGGCCTGGCGATGTTGCGCGCGCTGGCCTCCACCGCGGCCGAGCGCGACGCTGTCGACGCGCGCCAGCGGGGCATGGACTGGCGCATGCTGCAGTGGGGCCGGCTGGCGCGGCAGCAGCCGCGCGATGGCGCGGCGCAGTTCGCACGGCTGCTGGCCGACGCGACGATCGACAGCGAACAGCAGCTGGTCGAGCGGGTGCTGGCCGAAGGCGGCGTCGCGCCGGAGCCGCCGCCGGGCTGGGTCCCGCCGCGACGCTGATTCACGCCGGCCTGTCGCGACGATACGGTCGCTTCAATCTGCCGGCACGGTCCTGGCGCTCGCCCAGTCGCGCAGCGCCTGCACCTGTTCGCGCATCACGACCGACAGCGGCCGCGTCTGTGCGAGTTCCTCCAGCAGCAGGGCGTTGTCGACCGCACGGCCATCGGCGTGCGCCGCATACAGCGCCGCGACGATGGCCTGCTCGATCTCGGCGCCCGAAAAACCATCGGCGGCCTGCGCCAGCGCGCGCAGGTCGAAGCGGTCGGCGGGCAGCTCGCGGCGGCGCAGATGCAGTTCGAACACGTGCGCGCGGGTGTCGGCATCGGGCAGGTCGACGAAGAAGATCTCGTCGAAGCGGCCCTTGCGCAGCAGTTCGGCCGGCAACTCCTGCACCTGGTTGGCGGTGGCGACCAGGAACACCTGCGAGCGGCGTTCGGCCATCCAGGTCAGCATGTAGCCCAGCACGCGTCGCGACACGCCGCCGTCGCCATCGGCCCCGCTCGCGGCCAGGCCCTTCTCGATCTCGTCGATCCACAGCACGCACGGCGCCAGCTGCTCGGCCTGCGCCAGCGCGGCACGCAGGTTGGCCTCGGTTTCGCCGTGGTACTTGGCGTAGAGCGTGCCGAAATCCAGCCGTACCAGCGGCACGCCGAAGCCGCCGGCCACCGCCTTGGCCAGCAACGACTTGCCGCAGCCCTGCACGCCCAGCAGCAGGATGCCGCGCGGCGGATCGAGGCCGGGTGGGGCGTCGCCGTCGACGAACACGCGCCGGCGCTGCTCGATCCAGCGCTTGAGCCTGCGCGCGCCGGCGACGTCGGCGAAGCGGGCGGTGTCGTATTCGTAATGCAGGTGGCCGCTGCGGTTGAGCAGCTCGAACTTCAGCCGCGCCAGTTCCGGCAGGTCGTCCGGACCGAGCGCACCGTCGTCATGGATCAGGTGTCGGGCGATGCGGCGCGCGTCGATCGCGTCCAGGCCCTGCAGGTTGCGCACGATCCTGCGCACCACCGCCTCGTCGGCCTCGAGCCGGCGCCCCTCGTTCTCGCGCTGCCAGGCGGCGATCTCCTCGCGCACCAGCTTGAGCAGGGCATTGGCGTCGGGCAGGCGCAGGCGCAAGCGCGTGGCCTTGGCCTCCAGCTCGCCGGGCAATTCGACCTTGTGGCCCACCAGCACCAGGGTATGCGCCAGGCAGCCGCGCCGCTGCAGGATCTCGCGCAGCTGGCGCTGGGTGCCGGCGTAGCCCAGGTAGGGATGGAAATCGAGCAGCAGGTAGGTGCCGCGCTGGTCGGCGTCGCGGATCGCGCCCAGGGTGGTACCGGCATCGGCGGGGAGCAGCGCCGGATCCTCGCCGTCCAGGTCGATGCGGCGCAGGCCTTCGGTGATCGACCAGCGATACATCGCGCGCCAGATCCGCGTGAGCGACTGCCGGAACAACTGCAGTACCCGCATCTCGTCGGGGGTCTCGACCACGATCAGGGGCGTATCGGCGCGGATCAGCGCCACGAGGTCCTGCAGGTCGCTCATGGACGGCGGGTAATGGCGGGGCCTGGCGACGATAGCAGACGCGGGCGGCGCTGCGGGCCAAGCCGCGGCGACCTTTCCGCGCTCGCGCGCCGACGTTGCGCGCCATGCCGCCCGCCCGCGTCACTGATGGGGCACGTCGCGCCATCGACGCAGAAGCGCCGTGACACCGCATTTGTAAAAGTTGCGTCAAGACGCGCCGATCCCGCGCCCGTTCCGAGGGGTTGTCGCGACCGCCACGCTGCCGGTGTACGCTCGCGGCTCGTTCCCGAGGCGGAGGCAGTGCATGAAGACCGTGCTGGTGGCCAGTTCCAAGGGTGGTGTCGGCAAGACCACGATCGCCACGCACCTGGCCGCGGAATCGGCCCTCGCAGGGCGCAGCACGGTGATCATCGACGCCGATCCACAGGGCTCGTCCACGCGCTGGGCCGAACGCCGCGCCGTACTGGAAAGCGCCGTGCTGCCGATCGACGGCAGCAGCCGCCACAAGAGCGCGTGGAAGTCGATTCCCGAAGGCACCGACCGGGTGGTGGTCGACGCCCCCGCCGGCGCCCATGCCGATGCGCTGGAGGTGTATCTCGAACACGCCGACGCGCTGGTGGTGCCCGTGCTGCCCTCGGCGCTCGACATCGACGCCACCGTGCCCTTCCTCAATGCGCTGGCCAGGCACCCGCGGGTGCGCAGCGGCGCGCTGCCGGTCGGCCTGGTCGGCAACCGGCTGCGACCCTGGACCAATGCCTCGCAGCAGGCGATGGAACTGCTGGGGCAGTGGCCCTACCCGCTGGTGGCCCAGCTGCGCGACAGCCAGGCCTACGTGATGCTGGTCGGCTTCGGCAAGAGCCTGTTCGACTACAGCTCGGCCCAGGTGCGCGATCACCAGGCCGACTGGCAGCCCCTGCTCAAATGGCTCAAGCGTGCCTGAGCCGCATCTTTCCGGAGTCCGCCCGCATGCGTGAACTGATCCTGTTGCGGCATGCCCATGCCGAACTGCCGCGCACCGGGCAGGCCGATTTCGATCGCCCGCTCTCGGCCGAGGGCTTGGCCGAGGCCGAGGCGGTGGCGGCCTGGATGCGCGACAAGTCGCTGCTGCCCGACCTGGTGCTGTGTTCGCCGTCGCGGCGCACGCGCGAAACCCTTGACGTGGTGACGCAGGCGGTGGGCGAGCTGGACAAACGCCTGGAAGACGCCATCTACGAGGCCACGGCCGGCACCCTGGCGGCCCTGCTCGACAGTCATCGCGATGTCGACCGGCTGCTGCTGGTCGGCCACAACCCCGGGTTGGAACGGCTGCTGGCGCTGCTGCACAGCGGGCAGTCGGGCGATTACCGCGGCATGCCGCCGGCCGCGGTGGCGGTGCTGCACCTGTCGGAGGATGCGCCGATCGAACCGGGAACCGCCTCCGTCGCCGCCTTCTGGTGGCCGTGAGGACCGACGCCGTGCGCAGGACCTGCCGGCGGCTGCGCTGGCTGGCATTGCTGGGGGCGGCGGTCGCGCTGTCGGCGCCGGCGGCCGAGATCGACACCGCGCTGTCGCGGATCGGTTTCTCGCTGAAGACGCGCTGGGGGCAATCGCTCGAAGGCCGGTTTCCGGACTGGCAGGGCGAGATCGTGGAAGTGGGCGAGGCACGCCGCCAGGTGCGGCTGCGCCTGCCCACCGACCAGGTCGAGATCCTCGGCCATCCGCGCTATTCGAAGATCACCCGCGGCAACGGCTTCTTCGACGCCGACCACCATCCCTGGGTGGAGTTCGTCTCCGATCCGTATACCGACGAGCTGCTGCGCGACGGCGGCCTGCTGGGAGGCGCCCTGACCATCCGCGGGGTGCGGCGGCGCGAAGTGTTCACGCTCGAGCCGGCCGCCTGCGCACGTCCCACCATCGATTGCGACGCGGTCGCCAGCGGCGTGGTATATCGCAGCGACTATGCGATGGACCGCTGGGGCTTCGCCCTGTCCGACCGGGTCGTGTTCAACCTGCACATCCGCACCCGGCACGCGCCCACACCATGAGGGCGATGCGGGTGTTGATCGCGCTGCTGGCCCTGGCCTGCAGCGGTTGCGGCAGCCTGTCGGCGCTGCAGCGCGACCAGGCGGCGGCCGTGGCGGCCCAGGCCCGCTCGACCGAGCTCAGCTGCACGAGCGAGGACGCCTGCGCCCAGCCCTCGCCGCTGCGCGAACTGGGCGCCCGGGCGCTGGCGGAGAGTTCGCCGGGGCAGCCGCGCCACTACGCGCTGCTGCTGGACTACGGCCAGGACGCGCTGGTCTCGCGCCTGGACCTGATCCGCGGCGCGCAGCGCAGCATCGACTTGCAGACCTACATCTTCGACGAGGACGATGCCGGCCACCTGATCCTGGACGAGCTGCTCGCGGCGGTGCGCCGCGGGGTGCGCGTGCGCCTGCTGGTCGACCAGCTGTCGGCGCTCAAGCAGGTCGACACCCTGGCCGCGCTGGCGTCGGCCCACGTCAATTTCGAGATCCGCATCTACAACCCGGTGCTCGACCGCGCGCGCATCACCTATCCCATGTACGCCTGGGCCGCCGCCTGCTGCTGGCGCCGGCTCAACCAGCGCATGCACAGCAAGCTGCTGCTGGTCGACGGCCTGGTCGGCATCACCGGCGGGCGCAATTACCAGGACGATTACTACGACTGGAACGCCGAATACAACTTCCGCGATCGCGACATCCTGGTCGGCGGGCCGGTGACGGCCGACATGGCGGCCAACTTCGAGGCCTTCTGGAACGCGCGGCTGAGCGTGCCGGTCGAGCGCCTCGACGACGTGGGCGCGCACCTGCTGCGCGAGGGCGCACCGGCGCTGCGCGACTGGCCCTACCAGCGCCCCGCGCGGGTCCAGGCGGTGTCGCGCGTCGCCGACGACAAGGCGCTGGTGCGCGAGCGGCTGGTCGAACCCGCGATCCCGGTCGGCGACGTGGTCTTCATCGCCGACCTGCCGCAGAAGCACCGGCGCGACCGCGAGCTCGCGGCCAGCGCGGTGCATGCCTCGCCGCTGCTCAACGAGCTGATCGAATCGGCGCAGGACGAGGTGCTGCTGCAGACGCCGTACCTGGTGCTCTCGCAGCAGGCCCAAGACATGTTCCGGCGGATGCACGACCGGCCGCAGCCGCCGCGCGTGCTCGTGTCCACCAACAGCCTGGCCGCGACCGATTCGTTCATCACCTATGCGCTGTCGTACAAGTACAAGCGCCGGCACCTGCGCGATTTCGGCTTCGAGATCCACGAGTTCAAGCCCTTTCCCGAGGACGCGCCGATCGACCTGGACGCCACCGGCGCAGTGGACATCTCCTGGAATCCGGACGGCAGCGCCAATATCGGCGAGCCGCCCCCGCAGCCGGACGAGGACCAGCGCCGCACGCCGCCGCTCGAGCGCGAGTACGCCGCGCTGCGCTACGCCGGCATCGGCGTCCACCAGCGCGTGCCGCTCAAGCGCGCCGGCGTACGCTTCGGGCTGCATGCCAAGTCGCTGGTGATCGACGGCCGCGTCGGCGTGGTCGGCACCCACAACTTCGATCCGCGCGGCGACGACTACAACACCGAGAGCGCGGTGATCATCGAGGATCCCCGCTTCGCCCGCGCGCTGGCCGACAGCATCCGCCGCGACCTGGCGCCGGAGAACGCCTGGACGATCGCCCGGCGCGACCGGCCGCCGGTGTTCTCCGGACTGGAGTACTCGCTGACCAAGGTGTCCGAGCATCTGCCGGTGTTCGACCTGTGGCCTGTGCGCTATGCCACCAGCTACGAGTTCCAGCCAGGACCGGCCTGCCCGGAACCGCTGCCCGCCTTCGATCCGGGCTTCCGTGCCTGCTACGAGCCGGTCGGCGACTTCCCGGAGGTCAATCTCGGCTTCCGCACCCTGCTGACCCGCATCTTCACCGCCTTCGGCGCCGGGCTGGCCCCCATTCTCTGAGCGCGCCGGGGCGCCCCCCGTCAAGGGGTGTCGTCAGTCATGCCTGCGGATTGCAACCGCAGGCCCCCGGATCCCATCCCAATCAGCAGGTTGCGGCCTGCATGCCTCCCCTGGCCCCCAGTCGTGACTTCCGGCCCATGTGCGGGCCGGACTGGTGTACTACTCTACCAACACACCGAAACACACTTCCCCCAGAGGACGCCATGAACCAGCTCACCACCACTGCCGTTTCCCCGCTGCGCAACACCACCCCGACCCCGGGCAACCTGCGCCCGCGCCTGGCCTTCGAGCGCCGCGAACGCGGCTTCGGCGTCGGCTACGGCAACAGCAGCGGCTATGCGAGCGGTCGCCGCTATACGCCGGCTTCCGGCACCGCGCGTTTTCGTTTCGCCTGATCCGTATCGCGCGGCGCGCTCATGGAACATTGACGCACGCGCGCCGCGGAGCCTAGGCTGCGCATCTTTCCGACTCCGGGACCCGCCATGTCGCTTTCGCTGACCATCGATCTCACCGACCAGGACCTGGAGCATTTCACCAGTGCGCTCCAGGCCGCGCACAAGGCGGCGGGCGACAAGAGTCCCGAGCAGATCGTGCAGGCGGCCGCGGCGCTGCTGGAAGGCGCGCAGCAGGTCAAGACGCCGGACTTCATCCGCGAGCGGCTAGAGCGGCTGGACGACATGATCGCGATGGTCCGCGACGAAGGCTGGCACCTGGACGAGGAAGACCGCCAGCACGTGCTGTCGGCGCTGGTCTATTTCGCCGACCCCAAGGACGTGATTCCGGACCACGTGCAGGTGCTGGGCTACCTGGACGACGCGATCATGATCGAGCTGTGCGTGCGCGAACTGCGCCACGAACTCGAGGCCTACGACGATTTCTGCGAGTACCGCGAACGCGAGGCCAGCAAGCGCGGCATCGCCCCATCTGCAGTGGGTCGCACCGATTGGCTGGACAGCCGTCGCGACGAGCTGGTGGAGCGCATGCATGCGCGTCGTCAGCGCAACGCTGGCGACGGCTTCGGCATGGGATACGGCAGCAGCAGCGGCTATGGCCGCACGGCGTATTCGCGCGCCTGGCGCCCGAGCCTGTTCCGCTTCAAGTGAGTTCCGCGCGGATGTTTCGCGCGGACGTCGATCTCGAACAGCTCAACGCGCTGTCGCGGGACACTGCGATCCAGTCGCTGGGCATCGTCTTCACCGGCATCGGCGCCGACTGGCTGCGCGCCACGATGCCGGTGGACGCGCGCACCCACCAGCCCTACGGCCTGCTGCACGGCGGCGCCTCGGTGCTGCTGGCCGAGACCCTGGGCAGCAGTGCCGGGGGCCTGTGCGCGCCGGAAGGCTGCGGCGTGGTCGGCATCGAGATCAATGCCAACCACCTGCGCGGCGTGCGCAGCGGCATCGTGACTGGGACGGCGCGGCCGTTGCATGTGGGGCGCAGCACCCAGGTCTGGGAAATCCGCATCGAGGACGAGGCCGGTCGTCTGGTCTGCGTCTCGCGGCTGACCCTGGCGGTGGTGGCGCGCGACTGACGCGATGTCAGTAGGGCGGTGCGTCGGGCCGTCCGTACGCGACTGCCGGGGCATGCCGGCGCTGGCTCCGCGTGGCCTGCATTGGGTATCGTGGGCGGCTTCGGACGCCCCCCGTCCTGCTGGCTGACCCTGTCGTGCGTGTCCTCCGATTCGCGGTGCGTATCCCTTTCCTGCTGTGGCATGTGCTGGTGCACCTGCCGGCCATCCTCGTGCTGATGTCGAGGCCGTTCGGCGACCTGCGCCTGCGCAGCGGCGAGCGCCTGGGCCACCGTGTCGTGCGCTGGTGGCAGGGCGGGCTGATGCGCGTCTTCGGCCTGCGCGTACGACGCGTCGGCGAGCCGATGCCGGGCGCGGTGATGTTCGTGGCCAACCACGTCAGCTGGATCGACATCGTCGCCCTGCACAGCCAGCGGATGATGGGTTTCGTGGCCAAGCGCGAGATCGCGGGCTGGCCGCTGGTGGGCTGGCTGGCGGCGCGAGGCGAGACGATCTTCCACCACCGCGGCAGCCAGGAGTCGCTGGGCGGCGTGCTGCACGAGATGCGGGCGCGGCTGCACGATGGCCGTGCGGTCGGCGTGTTCCCGGAAGGGCGTACCCGCGATGGCCGCACGGTGGGGCCCTTCCATGCGCGCATTTTCCTGGCGGCCGTCGAGGCCGGCGCGCCGGTGCAGCCGGTGGCGCTGCGCTACGGCGCCGGCGGCAGCGCCCAGCACGTGGTCGCGTTCGCGCCACGCGAGAGCTTTTTCGGCAATTTCCTGCGCCTGCTCGGCGAACCGTCGCGGCCGGCCGAGGTGGTCTTCCTGGAGCCGGTGGCCCCCGGCGATGCCGAAGGCCGCCGCCGCATCGCCGAAACCGCGCGCGAGCGGATCGTCGCCGCGATGGAGACATGAGCCCCGCTGGCGACGACGGCGACGGTGGCCCGGGCGTCTTCGCCCCGCCACCCTGGCTGCGCAGCCCGCATCTGCAGACCATCCTGGGCACCGGCGCCTGGCGTCGACGCCGCGGAGCGCGGGCGCTGGCGGCGTCGGGGGCGGTGACGCAGCCGCATCTGGTCGATGGCGGCGACGGCGTGCGCCTGCTCGGCCTGCACAGCGCCATCCCCGGTGCGCAGGCGCGCGGACTTGCGCTGCTGCTGCACGGCTGGGAAGGCAGCGCTGAATCGAGCTACATGCAGCTCACCGCGGCGCAGCTGCTCGCGCGCGGTTTCGAGGTGTTCCGCCTCAACTTCCGCGACCACGGCGACACCCACCACCTCAACCCCGACATCTTCCACTCCTGCCGGATCGAAGAGGTCGTGCATGCCGCCTGCGACATCGCGCGCCGGTTCCCCGCGCGGCCGATGGTGGCGGCCGGCTATTCGCTGGGCGGCAACTTCGCGCTGCGGCTGGCGCTGCGCGCACCGGCCGCGGGCCTGCCGCTGGCGCGCGTGGCGGCGGTCTGCCCGGTGATCGATCCGGCGCGCACCATGCAGCAGATGGAGCAGGGGCCACGGCTGTACATGCACTACTTCGAGCGCAAGTGGCGCGGCTCGCTGCTGCGCAAGCGCGCGCTGTTCCCCGAGCGGCTCGAGATCGCCGACGCCACGCTGCGCCTGGGCATGCGCGAGCTCACCGACTGGCTGGTCAGGCGGCATACCGAGCTGGGTTCGATCGAAGCCTACTTCGACGGCTACTCGATCGCCGCCGACCGCCTGCGCGCTCTGCAGGTGCCCGCGCACGTGCTGATGGCCGCCGATGATCCGGTGATCCCCGTCGACGACTTCCATGCGTTGACCTTGCCCGAGGCCACGCGCGTGGAAATCCAGCCCTGGGGCGGGCATTGCGGCTTCCTCGAGGATCTGGGGGGCAGCGGCTACGCCGAGCGCTGGGCGGCAGCGCGGCTGGCGCCAGGCTGAGCGGGCCGCGCCGCTACAATGGCGGCCCATTCCCACCAGGCCCGCGCGGCCCGATCCCCATGCAGGAACAGATACTCGAGGCGCTGCGCCGTGGCGCCGCCGACGAGGCGCTCGCGCTTGCGCAGGCGCTGCTCGATGCCGAACCCCAGGCGGCACGATCGCACCGGATGCTGGCGGCGGTGCTGCAGGCGCGCGGCGACCGCGAAGGCGCGATCGCGGCGGTGGAAACCGCGCTGGGCATCGACCCGGAGGACGCGGACGCGCATTTCCAGCGCGGCGTGATCCTGGGCGGCGCGCGCGACCTGTCCACGGCCTCGGACGCATTGAGCGAGGCGATCCGCCTCGATCCCAACCAGTTCGCCGCCTACATCCTGCAGGCGCAGATCGCGCTGGGCCGTGGCGACCTGGACGAAGCTGCGCGCCTGTCGACGCTGGCCGCCCGGCTGGAGCCTGACCACCCTTGGCTGGGTGCGGTCGAGGGCATGGTGGCGCTGGGCCGGGGCCGCAGCGACGAGGCATTGGCGATCCTCTCGCAGGCGGCCGGACGCGCGCCGGACGATCCGCAGGTCCTGCTGCCGCTGGCGCTGGCCTACATCGCGAAGGGACATCACGCATTCGCCGAGCAGGCGCTGCGCAAGCTCGTCGACGACCATGGCGGCGCGTTGCCGTGGCGCCTCCTCCTGGCCGAAACCCTGGCTCGGCAGACCCGCCCGGCGGACGGCTTGGAGGTCCTGGCGCCCGCGCTGGTGGATGTCGAGGCCGTCGCGCCGGCCGTGCTGCGGCTGGCCGGAGAACTCGAACTCGCCGCCGGTCGCCCGGCCGAAGCGCTGCCGTGGCTGCGCCGATCCCTGCTCGCGATGCCGCACGATGGGCGGGCGCTGCGTGCGGCCATGTCCGCGTGGCAGCAGGTCGGGGATCGCGACGACGCCCGTACTGCGCTCGACGAACTGCTCGCCGCCAGTCCGCAATCCTCGAACCTGTGGCGCGCGCGGCTGGGGTTGGAATCCGATGATGCAGCGCGCGCTCGCTCGGTGATTGCGCGCTGGGTGGAGGTCGCGGGCGACGCGCCGGAGGTCCTGGAGGCGCGCATGGCCGTGGCGCTGCGTTCCAGCGACGAGGACGAAGCCCTGTCATGTGCGCACGCGCTGGCGGCCCGCGTGCCGGGCAGCGCGCCGGCGCACTCGGTGATCGTGCAGGTACTTCAGCGTCGCGATCCCGCCCAGGCAGTCGCGCACGTGTCGGCACTGCTGCCGCAGGCCAGCGACGAGCGGCAGCGCGACACGTTGGGTAACTGGCTGGCGCTACTGGAAGACGGGGCCGGCCTTCGCGCCGAGGCGGCCGCGCGCTGGGAAGCCCTGTGCGCGCGACGCGTGTCGTCGATGCTGCCGCTGCCGCCGGTCAGCCTTCCGGCCGACCAGACCGACGCCGGACCGTTGCCGGAGGCGGCGGCGCAGACTGGCGAACGCATCGACACCCTGTTCCTGTGGGGACCACCGGGCTCATGCGTGGAAAACGTGGCATCGATGCTGTCGGGCGTGAGGGGTTTCCGCAGCGACCGGTTGACCGCTGCGGCGACTGCCGACGTGTTCCAGCGTTTCGACAGCATCATGGCCCTGAGCAGTGGCGAACTCGACCCGGCGCAGGCCGCTCGGGACTGGCGCAACACGCTGCAGGCGCGCGGCGTAGACGGAACAAACGCGATCGAATGGCTGCTGTGGTGGGACAACGCGCTGCTGCGCGTGCTCCGGCCCCACGTCCCCGACGGCGCACTGCTGTTCGTCGTGCGGGATCCGCGCGACATGCTTCTGCAGTGGGCGGCCTTCGGTTCGCCGATGCAGCTGGCGATGCCCTCGCTGATGGAGGCGGCCTGGTGGCTTGAGCGACGGCTGGTCCAGTTGATCGAAGCATCTTCGCTGTATCGCGCGGCGCTGCTGCGCATAGACGGCAGCGAAAGCGACGAGGCGGCGCTGGCTGCGCAGCTGACGCAGGCGCTCGGCATGCCGCTGGCGGCGACCGGCCGGCCGCTGTCGCGCATGCACTTCGCGGCGGGCCACTGGCGCCACTACACCGGGGCCATGGCCGAACCCTTCGCCCTGCTCGGGCCGGTGGCCAAGGCGCTGGGCTATCCTGAGGACTGATCCTTCCGGAGGTCTTGCCATGCAGATCCGCAGCGACAGCTTCGAGCTTCGCGGTCCGATTCCGGCCGAGTTCGCGATGGGCGCCGCCGATGGCTTCGGCGGCAACCGCAATCCGCACCTGGCCTGGGACGACGTCCCGCAGGGCACGCGCTCGTTCGCCCTGCTGTGCATCGACACGGATGCACCCACCGATCCTTCGCTGGCGGGCAAGCCCGGCGTCCGGATTCCGGTCGAACACCCGCGCGGCGACTTCGTGCACTGGGCCATGGCCGACATTCCCGCCGATGTGCGCGAGATCGCCGCGGGCAGCTGCAGCGACGGCATCCACAAGCGCGGCAAGACGCAGCCGCCCGGTCCGCCCGGCGCGCGGCAGGGCCTGAACGACTACACGGCCTGGTTCGCCGGGGATGCCGCCATGGCCGGCGACTACGCCGGGTACGACGGCCCCTATCCGCCGCCCAACGACCTGCGCGTGCACCGCTACTTCTTCCGTGTGTTCGCGCTCGACGTGGAGGCCCTGGGCCTGCCGGACAAGTTCGGCGCCGGCGACGTGCTGCGGGCGATGCAGGGGCATGTGCTCGCCGAGGCCGCGATCCACGGTACCTATTCGCTCAACGCCGCCGGCTGAAACCGGCGCGTCCGCGCCGGTCGGGACGACGGCGCGCCCGTGGAGGTGTACGTTTCCCGGCACCGCGACGGCGTCGGGCTTCTCGCCGTTGCAAATGAGCCAGCGGCCCGAGGCGCGTGGCGGCATGCGTCGCACCGCCCGGCAGCCGGTCGCGGGCCGCGATCACCGCCCGGGCGCATCACGTCACGGCGTCGCCGCTCCCGGATCCGCGTCCAGCAGCAGCCGGTCGCCGGTCGCCGTTTCCAGCAGCAGGCGCCCGTCACGGGTGCTGGCGGACAACCGCCCCCGCAGGCGCGTCGCGATCGCCTCGTCCGCAGCCATCAGCGCGCCGCCGCCGCAGAACATCTTGGTCTGCGCGACCGGTCCGACCTCCAGCGTGCCGCGCTCCAGCGTATAGGCCGCGCTCAGCCGGTTGCAGCCGCCGCTGACCGCGACGCGACCATCGGCGAATGCGATCCGCAGCGGCGCAGCGGGATCGGGGAACAGGGCCGCGATGGATCCGCCCCCCGCGTCGGTGGCGGACGCCAGGCGCCAGCCGTGGGATTCCAGCGTCCGCGCGTCGGCCGGGACGGAGTCGAGGCCGGCGGAACCCGCCGCCGCCTGCGGCGGCGAAGTACAGGCGGTCAGCACGAACAGCAGGGACAGCAGCGGAACGATGCGGCGCATGGCGGTCTCCTTGCGATGCGGCCCGGTGCCCGAGCCGATGCCAAGCCTACGCGCCGGCTCAGGGCCTGTGCGTGAACCGTTGTCGATCCGGGCGCCGGCCACTCGTCGTCGAAACAACAGGCATCTCGCCTGTCGCCCGGGCCCGCCACTTCCACGCAGCAGGAAAGCAAATGTCACGCCAGGTTTTCGTCAACCTTCCGGTCAAACATCTCCCTACCACGGTCGCGTTCTTCACCGCGCTCGGTTTCCGCTTCGATCCGCGCTTCACCGACGAGAACGCGACCAGCATGGTGATCGCCGACGGCATCCGCGTGATGCTGCTGGTCGAACCGTTCTTCCAGACCTTCACCGATCGCCGTATCGCCGACGCCCACGCCCAGACCGAGGTGCTGGTCTGCCTGTCCTGCGACAGCGATGCCGAGGTCGACGACCTCGTGGCGCGCTCGGTCGCCGCTGGCGGGCGTGCGCATCGCACGCCGCAGGATCATGGCTTCATGTACGCGCATGGTTTCGAGGACCCTGACGGACATCTCTGGGAACTGGTGCACATGCGGTCGATGCCGGAATGAGCGCGCGCCTCCGCATGCGCGCAGGACGCGCACGATGAGCCTGCTGGCGCTGCTGCTGCGGCGGCGTGCCGCCAGTGCACCGAGCCGGGCGCCGGCGGGCCAGGACGGGCGACCGGCGCCGCCGGTCGAGCCATTGCGGCCGTCGCGGGGGCGCGGTGCCGCTGATACGCCGCCTCCGGCCGGGCGGCGACGCCAGCGCTGACCATGGCCGCTTGCACGGCGCCGCTGCACGATGGTCTGATGCAGGCCCATGCCTGCCGACCTCCACCGCAGCATCGACGCCGTGTGGCGTACCGAATCACCGCGGATCATCGCCGCGCTGATGCGGCTGGTACGCAACCTCGATCTCGCCGAGGAGCTGGCCCAGGACGCGCTGGTCACCGCGCTCGAGCGCTGGCCCGCCAGCGGCGTGCCTGACAACCCGGGCGCGTGGCTCATGGCTGCCGCGAAGAACCGCGCACTGGACCATCTCCGCCGCGAAACCATGCTGGCGCGCAAGCATGCACAGATCGCACAGGAACTCGACGGCCTGCACGACGAACTGCACGCCGCGCGCGAGGCCGCCCTCGAAGACGACATCGGCGACGACCTGCTGCGCCTGATCTTCGTCGCCTGCCACCCGCTGCTGTCGCGCGACGCGCAGGTGGCGCTGACCCTGCGCCTGCTGTGCGGCCTGACGACCGACGAGATCGCACGCGCGTTCCTGGTACCCGAAGCCACCGTGGCCCAGCGCATCGTCCGCGCCAAGCGCACCCTGGGGGAGGCCGAGGTGCCGTTCGAGGTGCCGCGTCGCGATGAGCTGCCCGAGCGGCTTTCGGCCGTGCTCGGCGTGATCTATCTCGTCTTCAACGAAGGCTATGCGGCGACCGCGGGCGAGGACTGGATGCGGCCGGCGCTGTGCGCCGAAGCGCTGCGGCTGGGGCGGCTGCTGGTGGGGTTGGCGCCGGACGAGCCGGAAGTCTTCGGCCTGCTGGCGCTGATGGAACTGCAGGCTTCGCGCGCGGCCGCGCGCACAGGACCGTCCGGCGAACCGGTGCTGCTGCAGGACCAGGACCGCACGCGCTGGGACCGGGACGGAATCGGACGCGGACTGCGCGCGCTGCTGCAGGCCGAACGGCCCGGCGTCGTGCCCGGGCCCTACACCTTGCAGGCGGCCATCGCGGCCTGCCATGCCCGGGCCGAGGACGTGGCCTCGACCGACTGGGGCCGTATCGTCGCGCTGTACGATCTGCTGGCGCGGGCGACGCCTTCGCCGGTGGTCGCACTCAATCGCGCGGTCGCGGTGTCGATGCACATCGGGCCGGGCGATGCCCTGGCCCTGGTCGATGCCCTGGCTGACGAACCTGCGCTGCGCGCCTACCACCTGCTGCCCGCGGTGCGCGGCGACCTGCTGCACAAGCTGGGCCGTTGCGCGGAGGCGCGCAGAGAGTTCCTGCGCGCTGCGGAGATGACCCGCAACGCGCGGGAACGCAGTCTGCTGCTGGCACGCGCCGACGCCGCTCAGGCGTGAGGCGCGCAGCGACTGGCGCCTTGCCGGGCGGCGCCGATCCGTCCACCGCGACAGCTTCAGGCTCGATCTGCAGGGTCACGGCCATGTCGAAGCCGTAGTCCTTGCCGGCATCCATGCCGAACGCATCGCGCCGGAACGTGGCGGTGGCGTCGGCGCCGCGTAGTTCGCTGCGATGCAGGGGACGGATGCTGGCGGTCTCCACCAGCGTATCGAGGCGGCCACTGTCGGCAGCGCGATCCACGTCACGGCCGTGCCGCGGCTGCTGTGGAACGTGCCGTGCGGTCGAAGTGGTCGGCGAGGCCCGGGAAGGGATGCGTGAGCACGTTCCTAAGTGACTTCGGCGCGATCGCGGGATGCGACAGGGTCGCGCACAGCGCTGCCGACGGGCACAGGCAGCGCGGTCTCACGCGGAGAATCGCCTGAAGAGGGCGGGGCGTGCGAACCCCGCCGCGGGGGGGAATGCGCCTAGCGCATCGAGTGCAGGCCGATCATGTTGCCCTCGGTGTCGAATGCGAGCGCGATGAATCCGTACTCGCCGATCGACATCTTGGTGCGATGCACACGACCGCCGGCATCGGCAGCGCGGTCCGCGGTGGCTCCGCAATCCTCGCACGCGAAGTAGACCAGGGTGCCGCCCGGGCCGGACGGGATGCCCGGCATCGCGCACAGCGCGCCATTGGCGCCGTAGCGCTCCATGTCGCCGGGGAAGGACCACATCTCCAGACCGTCGTCGCCGCCCTCCGGCAACTTCAGCGCTTCGAGCCTGATCCCGAGGACCGCCTCGTAGAAGGCGCGCGCACGCGCCATGTCCTGAACGTAGATTTCAAACCAGTTGACGCTGTTTGCAGCGGACATCGTGGCTCCTTGGCCGGGCGTGGCGGCCTGTTGCTGGATGGATGCGGTCGCCTGCTGGCGCGGCGAAGCGCACGCTGGCGCCGTTCGCGCCAACTGCATCAGCGACGAAGCATGCCGTCCCATTTCGACACGGCGTGGCCCGCTGGTGACGCATCGGGCCCGAGGCGGCAGACGTCAGCCGCACCGGCGACGTCCAACCGGCGTGCTCATGGCTTTGTGGCCGCGGCCGCGCCTGGCCTCAGTCGCCCACCGGCAGGAACAGCAGCAGCGCCGCGCCCAGCGCGATCCGGTAGAGGGCGAAGCCGGTGAACCGGTGCTGCTTGATGTAGCCCAGCAGCCACTTCACCACGACGAAGCCGGTGGCGGTGGCGGCCGCGAACGCCAGCGCCACGTCGCCCCAGGCCTCGCCACCGAGCCCGTTGTCCTTCCACAGCTCGAGGAAGGCGTAGCCGCTGGCGGCGAACATGGTCGGGATCCCGACCAGGAACACGAATTCGGTGGCAGCCGAGCGCCGGCCCAGGCCGGCCAGCATCGCCATGAAGATCGCTGCGGCCGAGCGCGAGGTGCCGGGAAACACGCCAGCCACCACCTGCGCCAGGCCCACCAGCACGGCCACCGTCCAGGTCACGTGCACCGCGTCGCCGCGGCGTTCGGCCACGCGCTCGGCGAAGATCATCCACACGCCGCCGAGGATCAGCGCCCAGGCGATCGGCGTGACCGTGTCGGGCAGTTCCCAGCCGGCCAGCCGCACCGGCAGGCCGACCACGGCGGTCACCAGGAACGCCACCGCCAGCTTCATCGCGTAATCGCGGTTGTCCGCATCGCCCAGCCCGGTGGCCAGTTGCCAGATGCGCTGGCGGAACACCAGGGTGATCGCGAGGATCGCGCCGGCCTGGATCACGATGTTGAAGAAGTCCGAACGCGCGCCCAGCCAGTGCTGGGCGATCAGCAGGTGGCCGGTGCTGGACACCGGCAGGAATTCGGTCAGCCCTTCGAGGATGCCCAGCAGCAGGGCGGACAGCGGATCGGACATGGGGTCGCTTCTGGCGGAGTCGGGCAGGATAACTGAAAGCCCCGTCGCGACCGGAAGTCAGTGCGGCAGCAGCAGCTCGCAGGCCTCGCCCGCCGCGCGCAGGCCCGACAGTACGGCCCCCTCCATGAAACCCTGCCATTCGTAGAAGCTGCTGGTGTGGTCGCCGGCGAACAGCACGTTGCGCTCGGCCATCGCTTCCTCGTGCGCCAGCGTGGTGAAGTAGCCCGGCTGCGGGCGCGGCATGGCCCCGCGGCTCCAGGGGTTGAGGCTCCAGTTCTCGCTGCTGGCGAGCAGCTTTCCGGCCGGGTCGCGGGCCACCGCGGCCGCCGCGCCGGGCAGCACCTGCTCCAGTGCGCCGACGAAGGCCTCGGCATCGGACTGCAGGCTGGCCGGGTGCAGACCGCGCGCGGCCTGTCCACCGGGTTGCTGGGCCAGTACCGCGCCTGCGCGGCTGCCGCGCGATGGGTTGGCTTCCCACACATGCTGGAGCCGCGGCAGATCGGCGCTTCCGCTGCCGCTGAGGCCCTGTTCGCGCCAATAAGGGTGCCGGAAGCCGACCAGCAACCGGCCCGCATCGCCCATCTGGGCCTGCGCGATGGCGCGCCGCTTGGCCGGCGACAGCCCCACGCCGCGGCCGAACTCCACATCGCGCAACGTGGTGAACGGCAGCGCCAGCACCACCGCATCGTGGTCGCGCTGCACGAAGCGGCCGCCCACCTCGAAGGTCAGGCGCAGGCTGCCGCCGAAGCGACGGTCGAGCGCGACCAGGCGGTGGCCGAGCGCGACCGGCTGCGGCAGGCGCTCCGCCAGGCCGCTGGCGATCAGGTCGTTGCCACCGGCCACGCGCAGCGAGCCACCGCCGCTGCCATGCGCGAACTTGCTGCGGCGGTCGCCGTGCACGAAGCGCAGGAAGCCCAGCGCGCTCACCTCGCCCGGCTCGCTGCCGAATTCGCCCAGCAGCGCATTGCGCAGCACGCTGCGCAACAGCCCCCCGCCGCCGTACAGGTCGAGGTATTCGGCCAGCGTCATGAAGTCCAGCGCCTCGGCCCGCGCGTCGAAGCGCCGCGCATCCGGAGCGCCGAGCGGGGAGAGGTCCTGTTCAATGAAGGCGGCGAACTCGCGGAACTCGGCCGCCAGTTCGTGCTCGCGATACCGCTGGCCGCCGAAGTGGTGGAAGGCGTGGCCGTCGACGTCACCGACGGGTTCAAGCGGCAGCGACAGCGCCCGCGCATAGCCCAGCATGGCGTGGTGCGAGCCGCCGATGAACTCCGCGCCGCGCTCGACCACCTGGCCCGGGAACGCGCCACGCGCCGACCATACCCGCCCGCCGACACGCCCCGACCCTTCGAACACCCGCGCCGGAATGCCGATGCGCGCCAGTTCGGTGGCGCAGGCCAGGCCGGCCAGCCCCGCTCCCACCACGGCCACACCACGCGTGCCGGCGAGCGAGGTCGCGGGCTTGCCCGCTGCCAGCAGCGGCGACGCCAGGGTGCCCGCACCCGCGCTCGCAACGCCGGCCACCGCCCCCTGGATGACGCGTCGACGCGCGCCGTCACTCGGCGCCCCTGCAGCCGGCGCCTGCTCGATGTCCGCTCCCTGCGCAGGTGCGTGGCCCGCCCTGGCCAGCCGCAGGACTTTTGTCATCCAACCCGAACGCACCATTCCGCTCTCCCGTGAACCGAAGATGCGCCCTGCGACGCGTCGCAGGGCGGCGAGTATCGAACCGGCGCCCTTCAGCGCCCGGTCTGGAACATCAGCTGTATCGCGTTGTCGCGCTGCTCGCCGCTGCCGACCACGCCGCGATAGTCCACCTGGATCGACCAGCGACGCAGTTCGAACAGGACGCCCAGGCCCAGGGTGAAGCGGCTGCGGTCGTAACCATCCACCGAGGTCGTATAGACCGGGCCCAGCAGGTCGGCGTACTGCATCGACGCGCCGCCTTCGGCGTTGAAGTCGTGCTGGTACTCCAGCCGCAGCTGCGGCGAGAGCGCACCCCAGCCGGTCGCGCGGTTGAATGCCATGCGCAGGCCGAGGTTGCCGGTGGTGGTATCCACGTCCTGTTCGCCATAGGTCAGCGCATGGCGGTCGTCGCCCGATTCGGTGTACGGCTCCAGCGCTGCGCGCATCGCGTCGAGGCGGGCGTAGGGCGTGAACATCCATTCGCCGCGCACCAGGTCGCTGCCGATCGACAGCGAGCCGAACAGCTGGTCCCCATCGCGCGATCCGCGGACCTGTCCACCGCTGGCGGTGACGAAGCGTTCCAGCTCGAACGACAGCGCCTGGTAGCCGACCAGCGCGTCCACGAACAGCGTGCCCGCGGGCTGGAAGCTGCCGTACAGCGCCAGTGTCCTGGCCCTGCCGCGCAGCTGCGACCCGTTCTGGCCGACCGTGCTGCTGTCCTGGCCGTAGCCGAGGCCGGCACCCACGGCGAGGTCCTGGAACACGCGATAGTCGGCGCCGCCGCTCACGCCTTCGGTTTCGAAGTCGAAGCCGCGGCCGCCGGCCTGACCGTCGAAGCTGCCCGAGCGCAGGGTGCCGCCGGTCCAGTAGCCGAGCCGGCGCGCGTCGGGGTTGTTCTCACTGCCGGGCGGATCGGCCTCGGCACCCCCGCCGATCCGCGCCTGGTCGCGCTGACGGGCGTCGCGGTGGCAGGGATGGTCGACCGCGTAGAAGCGGTTGTCCGGGCAGCTTTCGCGGGTGGAGATCGACAGCCCGTTGCGCAGCGTCGGGCCCGACTCGGAGGTCCCGTGCAGCTGTTCCATCCGCTGCTGGAAGTTGTTGATCTGCGAGCTGGCGAAACGACGGGTGGCCGCCGCCTGCGCATCCAGCAGTCCGCGCACTTCCGGATCGCGGGTCGGATCCGGCCTGGCGATCACCTCGAGCGCGTAGGCGCGGGTACCGCTGAAACCACCTGCATCGGTCGCGCGCACGGTCAGGTTGAACGTGCCACTCTCGGACGGTGCGCCCGAGAGCAGCCCCTGCGTGGACAGCGTCAATCCTGCCGGCAGCGCGCCGGCATCGATGCTGAAGGCGTAAGGCGCAGTGCCGCCGCGGGCGCTCAGCATCTGGGAGTAGTCGGCCAACTGCAGGGCTTGGGGCAGGGCCTCCGGATCGATCACGATTGCCGGCGCCGCGACGGCCAGAACGTACTGCACCGTCACCGAGCCGGCGATCCCGGTGGTGCTGTCGGTGGCGGTCACGTCGAAACCGAAGTCGCCGGCCTCGCCGGGGGTGCCGGCGAGCACGCCGGTGGCCGGATCGAGGGCCAGACCCGCAGGCAGCGCGCCTGCGGATACCGCGTACTGGTAGGGCGCAAGCCCGCCGCTGGCGACGAGTGCCTGCGTGTAGGGCTGTCCCGCCGCGGCGTCTTCCAGGGTGCCGGGCACCAGGCTGAGCGTCGGCGCCGCGACCGCCAGCGTATAGGCCACCACGACGCTGGCCGAGATGCCCGGGGTGCTGTCGGTGATGGTAACGGTGAGGTTGAAATCGCCTGCCTGGGTCGGTGTGCCGCTGAACTCCATGCTGGCGGCGTCGAACACGATTCCGGTCGGCAGGGCGCCGCTGAGCGCGGCCGTGTAGGGCGCCCGACCGCCGCTGACCTGCAGCGCCTGGAGATAGGCGCTGCCGGCGCGCGCAGCGGGCAGGGCGCCGGCGGCCGGACCGACGCTGAGCGTGGGCGCCGCGATGCGCAGGACGTAGGCCAAAGCGCCCGACTGCCCGTTGGCGTCGGTGGCGGTGACGATGAAGTTGAACGTGCCCGCTTCGTTCGGCGTGCCCGCCAGCGTGCCGTCGGCCGCGAGAGTGACGCCCGCCGGCAGCGTGCCGGTGGCCGCGAACGTGTAGGGCGCGACGCCGCCGCTGGCGCCAATCGTCTGGCTGTAGGCCGTGCCGGCGACGCCGTCCGCCAGCGCGGCGGGTGTCAGCGCGATCGCCGGGGCGGCAACCGACAGCGTATACGCCCCATCGATCCAGAACGGCGCTCCCACGCCTCCGCTGCTGTCGGTGGCACGGACCGAGAAGCTGAAGCTACCGGAGACGGTTGGCGTGCCGCTGAGGCTGCCATCCGCCATCAGGGTCAGTCCCGCCGGGAGCGCGCCGGACACGAGCGAGTACGTGTAGGGCGCGATTCCGCCAGCCGCAGTAAACACCTGGCTGTAGGCATTGTTGTAAAGCGCCGACGGCAATGCGCCTGCCGCCGGAGAAAGGGTCAGCGATGGCGCGGCGATCGCGAGCGTGTAGGCCTGCGAGCCGCTCTGGCCGTTGGCGTCCGTGGCCGAAACCGTGAAGCCGTAGCTGCCGGCGACGATCGGGGTTCCGGTCAGCAGGCCCCCGCTCGACAGCGTCATTCCGGCCGGCAGGGCGCCAGCGGTCACCGCGTAGCTGTACGGCCCGATGCCGCCCGCCGCAACGATATTGCCGCCGTAGGCGGCGCCCACGGCGCCGCTGGCCAGGCTGGCTGGCGACAGGGTGATGGCCGGGGCCGCCACCGTGATGGCGTACCCGGAGGCGACCCCAAACGGTGCGCCCGGACCCGTGGTCGAGTCGCGCGCCACCAAGACGAAGTTGAAGGTGCCGGTAGCCGTGGGCGTCCCGCTGATCTCGCCGCTGGCCGCGTTCAGACTCAGTCCGGGCGGCAGTGCGCCGGACATGATCGAGTAGGTGTAGGGCGCAGTGCCACCGCCCGCCGTCACCGTGTGGCTGTAGGGCACGGCGTAGCTGGCGGGGGCTGGCGCCGGCCCGAGAGTGAAGTTCGGCGAGAAAACCGACAGGGTATAGGCACGCGAGCCGGTGTAGCCGCCCGCATCGGTCGCGGTGACGGTGAAGTTGAACGTGCCGACTGCGGTGGCGGTACCGGACAGCGTGCCAGAGGCACTGAGAGTCAGGCCGGGGGGCAGTGCCCCGGCAGTGATCGCGTAGCTGTAGGGCGCGCCGCCGCCGCTGGCGGTGATCGATTGGCTGTAGGCGGTGCCGGCGCCGGAGTTGGGCACGGTGGCGGGCGCCACGACGATGGTCGGCGCGTTGATCGTAAAGGTGTATGGCTGCGAACCGGTGCGGCCGAGCGTGTCCGTCGCCGTGACGGTGAAGGTGTACGAGCCCGTGGCGATTGGCGTGCCGCTGAGGACGCCCGAGGTGGACAATGTCAGCCCCTGGGGCAGTGCGCCGGCCGAGATCGCATAGGTGTAGGGAGCGGTCCCGCCACTGGCGCTGATCGTCGCGCTGTAGGCCGCCCAGGCCGTACCGTTCGCCAACGCGACCGGCGCGATCGTCACCGGGATGTCGTCGTTGGTGATTGTGCCCTGTCCGCTCGCGTCGAGGATGGTCGCGTTGGTCGCCGTCGACAGGTTCACGAAATAGGTTTCGTCGGCTTCGGTGACGATGTCGCCGTTGACCGTGACGGTGACCGTCTGGCTGGTCGCGCCAGGGGAGAAGCTCAAGGTCCCGCTGGCGGCGACGTAGTCCGAACCGGCCTGCGCGGTGCCATTGGCGGTCGCGTAGTTCACCGAAACCGCTTGCGAGGAAGCACCGCTCAAGGTGACGGTGAACGTGGCGCTCGTCGTACCGGCGTCGCCCTCGGGCAGGCTGACATCGTTGATCGACAGGCTGGGAACCGGCTCGTCGTTGACGATGGTGCCCACGGCCTGCGTGTCGCCCGCCGTCGCGCCCGTCACGTTGGTCACGTTGACGAAGAAGGTCTCGTCCGCCTCGTGGAGCGTGTCGCCGCTGGCGAGAACGGTGAACGTATAACTGCTGCTGCCGGCGGGAATCGTCTGGCCGGTCAGGCTGTTGGCCGTGTAGTCGCTGCCGGCGAGGGCGGTGCCGTCCTGGGTGGCGATGTCGAAGCTGACGCCGCCCGCGCCTGCTGGCGCGTTCAGGCTGACGGTGAACGTGAAGCTGGTGGTCCCGGCATTGCCCTCCGACTGGCTGACGTCGGCGATGCTCAGCGTCGGCAGGTCGTCGTTGAGGATGGTGCCGGTTGCGCTCGCAGGTGTGCCGACGGTGTAGCCAGCGCCTGTGCCGATCGTGACGATGACGGTCTCGTCGGGTTCGACCAGCGCATCGGCCGTGGGATCGATGGTCAGCGTGGCCGAGGTGGCGCCGGCCGGGATGCTGAGCGTCGAAGCGCCGCCGGTGTAGTCGCCGGAGGTCGCGGTCCCCGACAAGGCGAGGTTGACGACGGTCGGCGACGACAGCGCGACGCTGCGGGTGAGGGTGAAGACCAGGTTGGTGGCGTCGTCCTCGCCGACGCTGGCGGGCGAGACGCCGATCCAGACGGTGGGCGCCGGGGCGACGGTGAGCGTGTAGGTTTCCAGTGCGTAGAAGGACCCGGGCCCGCCGCTGCTGTCGGTGACGCGCATGGTGATGGGATAGCTGCCGGCCGCGACGTTGGTGGTGCCGCTGATGGTGTCGCCAGCGAGGCTCAGGCCGGTGGGCAGGATGCCCGCCTCCAGCTGGTAGCTGTAAGGCGCGACGCCGCCGCTGGCCGCCAGCGTCTGCGAGAACGGAATGCCCTGGATCGCAGTCCCGGCGGAAGTGGCGCCCAGGGTCAAACTGGGGTTCTCCACCGTGCCGCTGTAGCCGCGCACGACGGCATCGCCGGTGGCGTCCTCGGCTCGGACCTCGAAGCTGTAGCCGCCGCGCTGGGTCGGCGTGCCGGACAGCACGCCGGTGCTGCCGAGGACGAGGCCCGGGGGCAGGGTTCCGCCGGACACCGACCATGTGTAGGGCGCCGTTCCGCCCGATGCGGTGAGCGTGACGTTGACGGGCGCGCCCGCGCTCATGGCGGGCAGTGCGCTTGGCGCGATCACGATCGACGAAGAGGCTGGAACGATAGTGATGTTGAAGGTGACGAACGCGTATTCGACTTCTTCGATCAGCGTGAACGTGTCGCTCGTGGCTATACCGCCGTCGTGGGTATACGTCACCTGCTGCGTGCCTCCGGCAGCGGGCGTCAGGAAAATGCTTCCGCTGGTAGGTGCTGTGGCGGGGGGGCCGTCGCTCAGTCCCATGTCGAAGCCGCCGTCGCAATGACTCACGTCGAACGTCCAGGACCCCCCGGTCGCGACGGTTGCGGTAAATGGCGTCGGGCAGATGCTGGAGACCTGAGCCATCGCCGAAGCCGGCCACAGCAAGCACGCAACCAGCAGCACCCACCAAAGACGGGACACGCCGGCGATGGCGCCGCGCCCGGACACATTCTGCATATCGATCCCCTGTTGCCGCCGGCGCAAAGGTGTCCGGCAATCCCCGTTTCAACACGGCGAAGCGATGCCCCCATCGGCCCGCCGTGCCCGCATCCCCCGGCACGCGCATTACAACAGCATTGAGCGGGGCTGGTATACAGCCGTTGGCGTGAAGGCGTGCCGCTCTTGTCGTCCCCCCTGTTCATCCACACGCATTTGCGTCTAGGCTAGGCACGGCGCGGGCGTCGGCCGCCTGCACAGGGGAGCCAGGGTGAGCGAGTTCTTCATGGGCCAGATCATGATGGCCGGGTTCGGCTTTCCGCCCAGGAACTGGGCGTTGTGCCACGGCCAACTGGTTCCGATCAACCAGAACCAGGCTCTGTTCTCCCTGCTCGGTACCCAGTACGGCGGTAATGGGGTCACGAATTTCGCCCTGCCCGACCTGCGCGGCCGTACGCCAGTGGGCTATGCCAGTTCGGTCGACCCGTCGTGGCAGCCGCCAGCAACGCAGATCGGGCAGGCCGCCGGCGTCGAGGCGACCACCCTGGTGCCGTCCCAACTGCCGGCGCATGGCCACCAGGTCGCCGCATCCACCGCGCCCGGCAACAGCCGCGTCCCCAGCGCGCGTACGTTCGCCACCAGCACCAACAGCAGGGGCGACGCACTTCCGCTGTATGCGAACGGAAGCGGGCCGCTGGTCGCCCTGGCGCCGCAGACAGTCGCGACCGCAGGCAACAGCCAGCCGCATCCGAACATGCAGCCCTATATGACGATCAGCTTCTGCATCGCGCTGCAGGGCATCTTCCCCTCGCGCAGCTGACCTGGGCGGCGCCGCCGTCCATGTCGCGTCCCGTCCCGTCTACCGGAGCACAGGCCCATGAGTGAACCGTACATTGGCGAGATCCGGATGTTCGGCTTCGGCCGTACGCCCCTGGGGTGGCATCGCTGCGACGGCAGCCTGCTGCCGATCGCGGAGTACGACGTCCTGTTCGCCCTGCTCGGAACTACCTATGGCGGCGACGGCATGAACACCTTCGCAGTACCGGACCTGCGTGGCCGCGTGCCGGTCCACCAGGGGCAGGGCCCGGGGCTGCCGTCCAACCGCATCCTCGGCGAACGCGCGGGGACAGAAGCGGTGGCGTTGACTCCGCAGCAGATGCCGGCGCATACGCATTCGATGATCGCCACCACAGCGGCGGCCACGTCGGTGACGCCCGGCCCGACGCTGCTGCCCGCGGCCGTCAGCGGCGACAGCTTCTACGTGAATACAGTCACTGGCAACAACGCGGTGGCAATGTCGCCGCAGATGGTCACTGCGGCCGGCCTGGGCCAGCCGCACGAGAACTGCATGCCCACGCTGACGGTGCACTATTGCATCGCGTGGGCCGGCATCTATCCGACCCCGACCTGAAAGAGCGTCACCGAGAACCTGGCATGAGCGAACCTTTCATCGGCGAGATCCAGCTGTTCGCCTTCAATTTCAATCCCTACCGGTGGGCGTTCTGCAATGGCGCGACCATGCCGATCTCGCAGAACACGGCGCTGTACGCGCTGCTCGGCACCCAGTACGGCGGCAACGGGACCACGAACTTCCAGCTGCCGAATTTCGCTGGTCGCGCCGGCTGCGGGGTGGGGCCGGGGCCGGGATTGAGCCCGCGCGACATGGGCGAGACGTTCGGCACGTCCCAGGTCACCCTGACCGCGGCGCAGATGCCGGCGCACACCCACGGCGTCAGTGCATGGTCGCAGACCGCCCCGGGCAGTGGCATCCATGCGCCGGCCAGCAATGCCGGACTGTCCTTCCTCGCAGGCAGCACCACATCGCGGACCTATGGCAACGCGCCGCTGGACACGCAGATGGCGCCACATATGCTCGCCCCTTACAACGGCGGGCAGCCGCACGATAACCGGCAGCCGTACCTGGGCCTCAACTTTTCCATCGCGCTGTACGGTGTATTTCCGCCTTTCGACTGACGCGCTCCAAGGGGGGCCGAGGTCTTCGTTCCCGCGGGCTCGGGCGACCGCCCTGCAGCCACCGCCTGGCCTCGCCGCACGGGGGATCTCGCTGCGCTGGCTTGGCGATGGGGACGACGCCTGGCTGCGTGACCTGTACGCCAGCACCCGCGAACAGGAATTCGTGGGGCTAGGCTGGGACGAGGGTGCGCGTCGCGCGTTTCTGGACCAGCAATTCGACCTGCAGCATCGCCATTACCTGGCGCATTTCCCGGATGCGGACTTTCTGGCCGTATGCCAGTCCGCGCGGCCGCTGGGCCGGCTCTACCTGCGCCCCAGCGCGCCGTCGCACCTGCTGGTGGACATCAGCTTGTTTCCAGACGCGCGCAACCAGGGCATTGGCCGGGGGCTCATCGCGGCTGCCCAGCGCAGCGCAGCTTCGCAGGGTTGCGGGATGCACCTGCACGTGACGACGTCCAACCCGGACGCACGCAGGCTCTACGAGCGGCTCGGCTTCGGCCCCGGCGCAATCGAGGGAGCGTATCTGCGAATGGACTGGGACGCGGGCCCAGCGGGCGTCCGCTCAGTTGAAGACGGCCTGGTACAGGAATCCGTCGCGGTTCTGCGCGACCGGCACCAGGAAGACACCTAGCTCGCCCAGACGCGGATGCCGCATCGGATAGATCTGTTGCGGCAGCAGCACCGGCGAGGCGTTGAGGAACACCAGCGAGAAAGCGGCACGCATCGCGTCCTTCGCGCGGCCCGGCAGCGGCTGCGCCTCCACCAGCACGAACGACGCTTCCATGCCGTTGAGCTGCGCGGCGAACGTTTCGCCAAGGCAGCCGCTGAAGTGCTCGAGATGCAGAAGTTCCATGCGTGGTGCGACCGGGAAGCGGGCGCACATGGTGTGCGCCGCCGGCGGGCCGCACAAGCGCCGCAGCGGGGCGGAGCGCAATTCACCGGAATGGTGCAATGGCGATCAGCGACGCCCCTGAATCGTGCGTCGCGTCGCAACCGCTCAGCGGAGCACTATCCAAATCAACGACTTGCGGAATGCGTGAGGCTGGCACGACGCTTGCTTTGACATGGCTATCACATCCCAACCGAGGCCTCCGCATGTCGCTCGAACACGTCGAAAAGCTCATCAAGGATCACAAGGTCGAATTCGTCGACCTGCGCTTCGTGGACATGCGGGGCGTGCAGCAGCACGTCACCTTCCCGGCGAGCATCGTCGAGCCGGCGCTGTTCGAGGACGGCAAGATGTTCGACGGCTCGTCGATCAGCGGCTGGAAGGGCATCAACGAGTCGGACATGATCCTGCTTCCCGACGCCTCGACCGCTTACCTCGATCCGTTCTACGCCGATCCCACGCTCAACCTGACCTGCGACATCCTCGACCCGGCGACGATGCAGGACTACTCGCGCGATCCGCGCGGCATCGCGCGTCGCGCCGAGGCCTACCTCAAGTCCAGCGGCATCGCCGACCAGGCCTTCTTCGGCCCCGAGCCCGAATACTTCATCTTCGACTCGGTGCGCTTCGCCAATGAGATGGGCAATACCTTCTTCCACATCGAATCGGAAGAGGCGGCCTGGAACACCGGCAAGGAATACGAAGGCGGCAACAGCGGCTACCGTCCCGGCGTGAAGGGCGGCTACTTCCCGGTCCCGCCGACCGACTCGCTGCACGACCTGCGCGCGGAGATGGTCAAGACGCTCGAGCAGATCGGCATCGAGGTCGAGGTGCACCACCACGAGGTGGCGACCGCCGGCCAGTGCGAGATCGGCACCAAGTTCAACTCGATGGTCAAGAAGGCCGACGAGCTGATGGCCACCAAGTACGTGATCCGCAACGTCGCCTTCCGCAACGGCAAGACCGCGACCTTCATGCCCAAGCCGATCGTCGGCGACAACGGCAGCGGCATGCACGTGCATATGTCGCTGGCCAAGGGTGGCCAGAACCTCTTCTCCGGCGACGGTTACGGCGGCCTGTCGCAGATGGCGCTGTGGTACATCGGCGGCGTGTTCAAGCACGCGCGCGCGATCAACGCGTTCGCCAACTCGGGCACCAACAGCTACAAGCGCCTGGTGCCGGGTTTCGAGGCGCCGGTGATGCTGGCCTACTCGGCGCGCAACCGCTCGGCGAGCTGCCGCATCCCGTGGGTGTCCAACCCCAAGGCGCGGCGCATCGAAGTGCGCTTCCCCGATCCGCTGCAGTCGGGCTACCTGACCTTCACCGCGCTGATGATGGCCGGCCTGGACGGCATCAAGAACCAGATCGACCCGGGCGGCCCGAGCGACAAGGATCTCTACGACCTGCCGCCGGAAGAGGAGAAGCAGATCCCGCAGGTGTGCTCCAGCCTCGACCAGGCGCTGGAGGCGCTCGACGCCGATCGCGACTTCCTCAAGGCCGGCGGCGTGATGAGCGACGACTTCATCGATGCGTACATCGATCTGAAGATGCAGGAGGTCACGCGCTTCCGCGCTGCGACCCATCCGCTCGAGTACCAGATGTACTACGGCCTCTGATGGCTTGAGCCCGTCCCCCGGGTCCGGGGGACGGGTTGGGCGAGGCGAGGCGCGCGGCGCCGAACGCCTCCCACAACCATCCATCCATTGATCTGCGCCCGGCGGCGAGTCGGGCGTGCGGCCCTCCCCCACGCGGGCCGCGGACTTTCCAGGGCGAGGAACACGCAACGCGGAAGCAATCGACAGCTCAGGAGCAGGAAAGGTGACCACCGGTCGAGGCGCCACAGAGCGCCCGTCGGCGCCCGCGCCAGGCATGGGGATGCCGGGTCGGGTGGATACGCGCAGTACGCAAGACCGGGGAGGGCTTTCCACTCAATGAGGAGCCTGTCATGTCGTCTCGCAAGATCGCAGTTGCCACACTCCTGTCCGCCGGGCTGATGCTCGCGGGCAATGCCTCGGCCGAGGTGTCGGGTTCCGTCACGGTGGTCAGCGACTACCTGTTCCGCGGCGTCACCCAGACCAACGAAAACCCCGCCCTGCAGGGCGGCGTCACCTGGAACCACGACAGCGGCTTCTATGCCGGCGCCTGGGGCAGCAGCATCAGCTGGCTGTCCGATGCCGATCCGGACGTGTCCAGCCAGGTGGAGCTCGACGGCTTCATCGGCTACGCGGCCGACTTCGGCGACAGCGGCATCGGCTACGACGTCGGCGCCAACTACTACTGGTATCCGGGCGACTACCCGGCCGGCTTCACCGACGTCGATACGCTCGAGCTGTACTTCGGCCTGAGCTGGAACGTGCTGAAGGCGAAGTACTCCTACGCCACGACCGATCTCTTCGGCATTCCCGACTCCGACGGCAGCGCGGCGCTCGACCTGGGCGCCGGCTGGGAGTTCGACGGTGGCTGGAGCGTGGGCGCCGGCTACGGTCGCCAGTGGGTAAGCGGCTACGGCGGCGAACTCGACTACGACTACTGGAAGCTCACCGGCGGCAAGAGCTTCGAGAGCGGCTTCGCCATCGGCGTGGAATGGCACGACACCGATCTCGCCGGCGCAGACGACACGGTGCTGGTGTCGCTGTCGAAGTCGTTCTGACCGCACATCCAAGAGGAGGCGAATCATGAAACTGATCATTGCCATCATCCGGCCGTTCAAGCTCGACGAGGTGCGCGAGGCGCTGGCCGAGGCCGGCGTCAACGGGCTGACCGTCACCGAGGTCAAGGGCTTCGGCCGGCAGAAGGGACATACCGAGCTCTACCGCGGCGCGGAGTACGTGGTCGATTTCCTGCCCAAGCTCAAGATCGAGGCGGCCGTGTCCGACGAGACCTTCGACGCCGCGCTCGAGGCGATCAACCGCTCGGCGGGCACCGGCAAGGTCGGCGACGGCAAGGTATTCGTCGTCGCGCTCGAACAGGTCATCCGCATCCGCACCGGCGAGATCGGCGCCGATGCGCTCTAACCCAGCTACGGAGACAGTCCCCATGAAGATCCATCCGTTCTCCGGCGTGAAGTTCCGTTGGCAGGCCGCGACGCTGGCGCTGCTGTTCGGCATCGTGGCCGCGTTCGCCGCATCGATGGCGTTCGCCCAGGACATCGCACCGGCGGCCGATGCCGCGGCCGCGGTCGAACAGGCCGTGGCCGCCGACACCGCGGCCGCAGAAGAAGCCGCGCCGGCCTTCGACAGCGGCAACGTCGCCTGGATGCTCACCTCGACCCTGCTGGTGCTGCTGATGGTGGTCCCGGGCCTGGCCCTGTTCTACGGCGGCATGGTGCGCTCCAAGAACGTGCTGTCGGTGCTGATGCAGGTCCTGGTGGTGTTCTCGGCGGTGATCATCCTGTGGATGGCCTACGGCTACAGCGCCGCTTTCACCGACGGCAACGATTTCTTCGGCTCGTTCACCGAGAAGGCCTTCCTGCGCGGCATCGCCGCCGATTCGGAGGCCAGCGGCCTGCCCGAGTTCCTGTTCGTGGTGTTCCAGTCCACGTTCGCAGGCATCACCACCGCGCTGATCGTGGGCTCGTTCGCCGAGCGCATCAAGTTCACCGCGGTGCTGCTGTTCTCGCTGATCTGGGTCACCTTCTCCTACCTGCCGATGGTGCACATGGTGTGGAGCGGCGGCTTCCTGGCGCACAAGGGCGTGATCGACTTCGCCGGCGGCACCGTGGTGCACATCAATGCGGGCATCGCCGGCCTGGTGGGCGCCTACTTCCTCGGCAAGCGCCTGGGCTACGGCAAGGAGGCGCTCAAGCCGCACAACGTGCCCTACACCTTTATCGGCGCCTCATTGCTGTGGGTGGGCTGGTTCGGCTTCAACGCGGGGTCCGCGCTGGCGGCCAACGAGTCGGCCGCGCTGGCGATGATCAACACCATGGTGGCCACGGCCGCTGGTGTGGTGGCCTGGAGCCTGGTGGAAGCGGTGAGCAAGGGCCGACCCTCGGCACTGGGCGCGGCGTCGGGTGCGGTCGCGGGCCTGGTCGGCATCACCCCGGCCGCGGGTACCGTCGGGCCGATGGGCGCGCTGGCGATCGGCCTGGCCGCAGGTGCGATCTGCGTCTGGGGCGTCAACGGCCTCAAGCGCCTGCTGCGCGTGGACGACACCGCCGACGTGTTCGGCGTGCATGCGGTCGGCGGCATCGTTGGCGCGGTGCTCACCGGGGTGTTCAGCGATGCCTCCTTCGGCGGTACCGGGATCGACGGCTCGATCGGCGCGCAGGTGTGGGCGCAGACCTTCAGCGTCTTGTTCACGATCCTCTGGTGCGCTGTCGTCACCGCGATCGCGATGCTCATCACCCGGGCGGTGGTCGGCCTGCGCGTGAGCGACGAGGACCAGCGCCAGGGCCTGGACATCGTCTCGCACGGCGAATCGGCCTACGAGAGCTGATGATGCAGTGATACACCTCCCCCACGAGGTGAGGGCGGGCAGCGCAGGCTGCCCGCCTTTTTTTTGTTCCCTGCCAAGGAGCTTGCCGAGGCCGCAAGAGCCGGTGGAGCCTGCGGCTTGGGTTGTTCCGGACCTGGGATCGCTCTTCGGCTCGGTGCGTCATCCAGGGGCTGACTTGTCGCCGCGGCGCATCCATGGGCTGCGTTCCGCAATCTCCGTCCCTGGAGCGACCACCGCTCGTGATAGCGCCCAGGTCAGGCGCGCGGGAGCGCCGGGTCCTGTACCTCGCGAGCGGGTTCCCCGTGCAGCTCGCGATCCCGCGCCGCCAGCGCCTCGTGGCCCTGCGCGATGAAGGCCTGCATCGCGGGGGAGTCCGCGACGTCCGCCCATCGGCGTGAAATCAGCCCGTCGTCACCGCTTCTGAGTGCCGCAAGCAGCGCAGCCAACTGCGGGTCGGCAAAGCCGCCCGCCTGCGCCCGGCGCTGGTTGAGCGGGGGTTCGGGCTGCTCGGGCAGGCCCGGGCGATGGTCCGGGTGGTCGGGATGGCCGGGCGCGGCTGCAGGCTGCCGCACAGGCGCGGGAAACGTCCCGGCGCCGGTATGGTCGAGTCGGTCCGCCTCGCGCCGCCTGGCGGCAGGCGCGAACTGCAGCGTCGGAGGATCCACATCGCCCGTCTGCGGCAGCCCGTGGTCGCGCTGGAAGTCGAGCAGTGCGCCCTGCATGCGGAGGCGGTAGACGCCGTCCTGGTCCAGCGGTCCGCCCCCGGCAGACCGATAGCCCTCCGCAGCCATGACCCGCTGCAGGTCGCGAATGCGCGCGTCCGATTCGCCAAGCCGGAAGGTGCCGTCGTCGATGACGGGACGTGGCTGGACGCCCTGCCGGAACTCGGCTTCCAGCGGCAGACGCCCGCTGGCGAGATCGTCTACATAGCCGCGGAACTGCTGGTAGTAGCGGGTGTCCATCTCAATGTGGACGTGGATCGGCTTCGTTCCAACTCTGTCCTGACGACCCAGCGACTGGCCGTAAACAACGGAGTCTCCGGGTTGAACTTCAATCCGGCTCATGTGACGAAGGCGGGCAATCACGTGCCCCCCGGCGCGGTCGAGGATGTCCACCAATCCTTCTCTGTCGCGTCGGGCGCCGACGATACCCGCCGTCGGCGAGGGCACATCGACAGCACGTGCCTCGTTGGTCATGGGGTCCACCCCTGGCCGAGACAGAATGAAATCCTTCTTCAGAAGAACCTGGTCTGGTTTGAGTCCATAGGTCTTGAAGTCGCCGGCGACGTTGTGCCTCTGGATCTCGATGTCCTGCAGCTCGCCACCGATATAGCCGAGCGCGCGGCCTGGTTGGCCGTCCACGATCAGGCCGTTCTCCATGCGAGCCGCCCGGTTGTCACCAGGATGATGCAGGACAAGGCTGTCGAATCCCGTCACCGCCTCATTCAACTGTGTGCCGAAGCCGTGCCTGACGACAACCTCGCCATCGCGATCGCGGGGTGGACCGAGCTGCTGTATTCGATAAGCGGTCGGAGCGGATACTGGATCTGGCACGGTCATGGCTTCCTCCATGAATAGACCGGGCTTGATGACTGGCGAAGCGTATGAAGGTGTCAATCGCCTTGGTAATACGGCGCCTCATACTCGCGTTGACGACGGCACTCGTCTGGCCAGCCGCAGCCTTCGAATGGGTCCAGCGACCGGTTGGCGGTGAGATACCAACAATCCGCACGACGTTCGAAGGTGGTGACCTGGTTTGGTAACAGAACCTGTGCCTCGTCCTCAGAAACATGCTGGATGCGAAGGTCCACCACGGGGCGTTCGATGTGGCGTCCGTCGGCATCAACTCCTGTCCATACCTGACCCGGAACCAGCCAGGCGCTGTCGTGGATGTACAGTCCCAGTTTCGGGTCGTAGCGGAAACGGTCGTCCGCCGACTTGTTCCGTTCGAAGGTTTCCCATTGCGGATGCGCGGGATCGCCGGGTTCGGTGTTATGGGCGTCGTAGTAGGGGACCGTGTAGACCACAGGCCTTGCGGTGTAGCGAACCTGCAGATCCCCGCTATTGGCGAAGGCGCGCAGGAACGTTTCGAACTCCATCGAGGGGCAGCTCACCTCGCCCGTGCTGGGTGCATGGATCCTGCCGGGCATCATGGGCCGGGACGTGGGAATCGCGGCTGGCTGCGGTCCGGTGGGTGCCGCCGCTGGGAGGGTGGCCGGCTGCGATTGGGCCGTCGTGGCGGTGGAGGCCGCACCGCTGCCATGACAGCCCGTCATCCCTGACAGGATGATCGCGGCCAGAAGGTGCGCGGCTGCCGATGCCGTCCTCTTCGAGGATCGTTCCGGACGATCCGTCGGCGCTGTTCCCTCTGTCATGCCTGCCTCCTTGCAGAGTTCAAGCCTACTACGGATCCGATCGCCCATTCCGGGGTGAACGGCCTTGCCGAATCCGGGCCCGCTGCGCCCCGGTCCGCCCTGCATTCGATGAGCCCTGGCTGGGCGTCTGGAACGAGCTGGTCAGTCCCGCGGCCCATACAGTTCCTCCCGCACGGCGCCGCACCTGAAATACAGCGTCGGCGGCTGGTCCGGAGCGTGCCACGGCGTCCAGATCAGTCCGCCCGGGGCCATCTCGAGCCGGTAGGTCCCGGGCATGTCGTATCCGCCGCCTCCCGGCATCACGTCCAGGCCGATTTCCACGTCCACCCGCCAGACCGACTCGGCCACCCTCGCCACGCGCCGCACAGCGTTGTAGCTGCCTTCGCCGTACTCCGCGTACTCGTGGACCAGCCCGGGCATCACCACGATGCTCCCGATCATCGCGATGGAGCCCTCGTCCTGGTCGACGTCGGACGATGGCGCTGCGTGGTATCTGGCGCACTGGCTGCGGTCGTGCGGGTTGTCGCGGTACCAGACGCCCAGGAACTGCTCCGGCAGAGCGTCAACGGAGGTCACAGCGTCCAGCGGCGCCCCGGTCTCACGCCTCTCGACCGCAAGCGCCTTGTCGCCCGCCGAGGCAGACGGGAGCAGCGCGAGCCCCCAGAGGCAGGCGACCAGGGCCATGGCGAGACCTGGACGAGCGGCGTTGCGCATCATCCCGCCGGAGGCGTTGCCATGGCCGGGCGTTGCGGCGCGTAGTCCGTGAGCAGGGGGCGTGGTCATGGTTCCGCAATCCTTTGCGTGCACCTCGTGTGACATCGGGGCGAGGGCGCAGGCGTCGCCCGGTTTGCCACCGGTCCTTGCCGGGATACTACCGCGGCACCGCCTGCCTGCGGCGCACATGGAGGCTTCAGCCCGGCAAGCCGTGTCGGCGGGCGCGAGCTCCGGCTGCGGTGCGCGGATCAGGGCGGCTCGGAGGGTCCGCGCTGCACGGGCTTGCATTCGTAGACCGGTGCGGCTGCAATGCAGGCATGAACCGTTGCCTGCGACTGTGTGTCATCACCGCCTGCGCGCTCGCGCTCGCTGCCTGCCAGCACGGGGCGCCGCGCAATCCGATGGCGACCTGGGTGCAGTCGCCGAATTTCGATGTGCGCCGCGCGCAGGTGATCGTGCTGCACTACACCGAGCAGGATTCGGTGGAGCAGAGCCTGCGCACCCTGCGCACGGCCAACAGCGGCGGTCGGGTGAGTTCGCATTACCTGGTTGGCGACGATGGCCGCATCTACCAGCTGGTGTCCGATGAGCATCGGGCCTGGCATGCCGGTGCCGGCAGCTGGGGCACGATCCACGAACTCAATTCGGCCTCGATCGGCATCGAGATCGACAACGATGGCGTCGAACCCTTCAGCGAGGCGCAGATCGCGGCGGTACTGCGCCTGCTCGAGGATCTCACCACGCGCCACCGCATTCCCAGGACCGCGGTGATCGGACACTCGGACCTCGCGCCGGGGCGCAAGATCGATCCGGGTCCGCTGTTTCCCTGGCAGCGGTTGTACGCCGCCGGCTTCGGCATCTGGCCGCACCCGGATGCGCCGCCGCCACCGCCCGGCTTCGATCCCATGCAGGCCCTGCGCCTGATCGGCTATGCGGTCGACCGTCCGGAAGCCGCGATCCACTCGTATCGCATGCGCTTCCGGGGCGACAAGGGCACGGCGCTGGACGGGGAAGATCTGCGGATCCTGCACGCGCTCACTTGGCGGCCTTCGCCGGTTTCGGATGCGGCGGAGGCAGGAGCGCCGTGATCGCGTGATCGGGCGCGCCGGTCGATACCGCCGCATCGGCGGTACGGCGCCCACCACCCCACGGCAATGGCAGCTGGCCGCAGGCATGCGGCACGCGCCTGAAATCCACCTTGTGGGACCGGAGGCTGCGGCCATTGCCGCCGTCCCGGTGCGTCACGCCGCGCGGCGCACCTAGCCAGCCTTGCGTGTCCGCGCGCCCGATTTCGCCGCCTTCTTCGCCGCCGGCTTTTTCTTCGCCGGGGCTTTGCGGGTGGTCTTCTTCGCCGTCTTCTTCGCGGGCGTGCGCCGGTTGTCGCCCAGGCTCTTCTGCAGCAGGGCCACGAAGTCCACCACGTTGGTGGTCGCGTCCTCGCTGGGGGCCGGTTCCTCGAGCACCTGGGTGGTCGCGCCCTTGTCCTTGATGCGCTTGCGGATGATGCCGGCCAGGCGCTCGCGGAACTCGTCGTGGTAATCCTCGGGGTTCCACTTCGCCGCCATCGAGTCGACCAGCTGGGTGGCCATCTCGAGTTCCTTGGCGCTGATGCGGTAGTCGCCGGTGTTGCCTTCGGGCAGCTTGTACTCGGCCGGATCCACCAGCTCCTGCGGATAGCGCATCATCATCAGCACCAGCGCATCGCCCAGCGGCATCACCGCCGACAGGTATTCGCGGGTGCGGATCACCACCCGCGCCACGCCGATCTTTCCCGCCTTGCGCAGGGTCTCGCGCAGCAGCACGTAGCCCTTTTCGGCCTTCTTGCCCGGCACCAGCACGTAGGGCTTCTCGAAATAGCGGATGTCGATCGCGTCGGCGTCGACGAAGGCTTCGATCTCGACCGACTCGTGCGTCTCCGGCGAGGCCGCGGCGATGTCGGCCTTGTCGATCACCACGTAGCTGCCCTTGTCGTACTCGAAGGCCTTGACGATCTCCTTCCAGGGCACTTCCTCGCCGGTATCGGCATTGACCCGTTCGAAGCGGATCGGCTTGCGGTCGCGCGCGTCGAGCATGCGGAACGACAGGTCGTTGCTGCGCGTGCCCGACATCAGCGAGACGGGAACGTTGAGCAGGCCGAAGCTGAGGTTGCCGGTCCAGATCGGTCGGGCCATGCCGTCGCTCGCGGATGGGATCGGACCGACAGCCTGCCCCGGCGGATGTGGTGGCGCTGTGCAAGCGGCCCGTCGGCCCGCTGCAGCCGCAGTAAAGGCGCGGCGGCTACCCGGTGGCGGCCGCCGCTGTTGCGGGCCTCAGTCGGCCGCGGAGGCCGACTCGGCCATCGCCCGCCAGCGCGGCAGGCGGTCGAGCTGGCCGACCGAGGCCAGGTAGGCCTGGTCCGGCTCGCGGCCGTTGACCAGGGCCGCGGCCACGTGCACCGCGCCGGTGACCCAGAAGCTGCCGCGCACGCGCGCCGGACGGTCGTGGAACGCGACGGCCTCGACGATCGGGCCGGGCAGGCCCCACAGGCCCAGCAGGTAGGCGCCGGTGGTGCTGTAGGGCGTGGTCGCGGGGTCGATGCCCGCGGACTTCGGCAGCAGCAGGCCGACCTCGGCCAGCAGGCCGGCGGTGGCGGCGAGGTCGGCGCTGGGCCCGGCCAGCAGCTTGCCGGCCAGCTGCGAGATGCGCAGGGCGCGGTCGCGCAGTTCGTCGGCCTCGGCGCCGGCGGAGAACACTTCGCTGGCCAGCACCAGCTGGCGCAGCGTGTTCTGGCCCAGGCGGGTGACCGCCGAACGCAGGTCGGTGACCTCGCGCCCGCCCGAGTAGTAGGCCGAGTTGGACAGGCGCAGCACGCGCGCCGCGACGGTGGGGTCCTGCGCCACCACCTCGGCGATCTTGGCCGAGGTGCTGTCCGGGTCGCGCAGCAGCGCAGTCAGCGCCAGGTACTGGCGCGGCGCCGCCGGCAGCGTGCCGACGCGCTCGATCGCGTGCTTGAGCGCGGGATCGTCGAGCAGATCGCGCAGTTCCACCACGCTCTCGATCGCATCGATCAGCGCCAGCGAATCCAGCGGCTCGCTGAGGATCCGGTGGCTGGCGGTGAACGCTTCGAGCAGGTCGTGTTCCACCTCGGGCTCGAGCAGCAGGATGCGCACCGAGCCGGGATGACGCTGGCGCAGGCCGGCCAGGACCGCCAGACCGCCGCTGCCGGCGACCCGCGAGGCGCAGACCAGCACGTCCGGAGCGCGATCGCTGTCGGCCGCGGGCACTTCGGCCGCGGTCGCCACATGGGCCAGATGCCAGCCCGGGTCGTGTTCCTGCAACTCGCGACCGACGCCGGCCATATGACGGGCGTCGCCCCCTACCACCACGATCTGCACAACCAGTTCCCCCTTCGATCCCCGTTGGATGCGCAAGATACCCCGCCGCGGCGGACGGTCGTAGCCTGCGCTGCACGTTCTTCCACCTCGCGCACAGTTCGCGCGTGCACGCGCGATGCGGTGCCGCCGCTCACTCCCCGTCCGGCATCGGCAGTTCCGCGCGCACCACGGTTCCGCCGCCGGGACGACGGGAGATCGTGATGCTGCCGCCGAGCTGGGTCGCGCGTTCGCGCATGGTCACCAGGCCCAGCCCCGACGGGCGCGCGGCATCGAGGCCGCGGCCGTCGTCGGACACGCGCAGCACCAGCAGCGGGCCATCGGCGCCTTCCTCGACTTCCACCTCGACGTCCACCCGCGTGGCCTGCGCATGCCGCGCGACATTGGTCAGCGCCTCCTGCGCGATGCGGAAGCAGGCCAGTTCGGCGGCAGCGGGCAGCCGGCCCTCCAGCGGCGCGACCTCCAGGCGCACCTGCAGCGCGCTGTTGCGCGACAGCAGCGCCACCTGCCCACGCAGCGCCGCCTCCAGCCCGAGCGAATCAAGCTGCGGCGGCCGCAGCAGCAGCGACAGGTTACGCAGCTTGAGCACGGTCTGGTCGGCGATGGCGATGACCTCGTCGAGGATCTCGTGCCGCACCGCCGGATCGTCGCCCAGCGCGTCGTCGGCCAGCGAGGTCGCGGCCAGCTTGATCGCGGTGATCGACTGGCCGATATCGTCGTGCAGTTCGCGCGACAGCGTGCGCCGTTCGTCTTCCTGGACCGTGAGCAGCCGCTGCGCCATGGCCTGCAGTTCCTCGCGCAGTCGCCGCTGCTCCTGGAGGCTCAGGTTGACCTCGTGGAAGGACGCGCGCGCGCGCGCGGCCAGCCCGTTCATGGCATCGGCCAGCGGCAGCAGTTCGCCGGGCAGGTTGGCCGGGGCGAGCTGGTTCTGGTCGCCGTCGAGGGCGAACTGGCGCATGCGCTGCAGCAGGCCGCGGACGCTGCCGCCGAGACGGCGCATCTTCACCGCCACCACCGCGAGCACGCCCGCGAGCACCAGCAGCAGCAGGGCCAGCGTCGCGATGGCCGTGCGCCGCAGTTCGGCTTCCATCACGCCGCTGGGCTGCAGCAGCAGCAACCGCCAGCCGTTATCCAGCGGCGGTGCCGCCACCGCGAACGCATCCTCGCCACTGCGCAGCGCCGCCTGCAGCGGGCGCATCGCCCCGGACGTGCGGGCCAGATGCGCCAGCCCCGCATCCTGCGCGGCGCCGAGCTGGTCGAGCGGCCGCTGCGGCAGCCCGGCGCTGGCCTGGACCACGGCCAGCTGGCGATCGAGCAGCAGCAGCTCGAAGCCGTGCTCGCCCAGGTTCTGCAAGGACACCAGCGAGGCGGCGTGCATCGTGCCGACGACCACGCCGGCGAACCGTCCCTCGCGCAGCAGCGGTACCGACACCGCGATGCGCGCGCCGTTGTCGGGCCCGCGACCCTGGTACACGCTGGACACATGGGCCTGGCCGGTGGCGCGCGGCGCCAGGAAGTACTCGCGGTCGGCAACCGGGGTGGGATCCCCGGTGCGGGGCAGCGGCGGCAGGCTGGTCAGCACCCTGCCGTCCGCGTCGGCCACCAGCAGGTGGGCGAAGGCCGGATAGTGGCGGTTGACGCGCGCCAGGTCCGATTCCCAGCGCGCCAGGTCGTCGAGGTTGCCTTCGTCGCTGCGGCGATCGGCCAGGACCTGCATCGCGGCCGTGTGCACGCGCAGGAAGCTCTCGAGCTCGCGCGCGCTGGCGTTGGCGGTGGCGGCCAGGCGGCTCGCGCCCTGCGCCCGCACCGACACCGACGACTGCCACAGCAGCACCCCGGCCAGCACCAGCACAGGCAGGAAGACCGCCAGCAGCACCAGTCCGGTGAACTGGCCCAGCAGGGTCCGGCGTCGCGGAGTGGCGGATCCGGTCGTGTGGGTCGGCATGCGGCCACGCTACCGGCCGGGATGGCGTGGCCGCAACCTCCCGGCCACGCCGCTCCGGCTCAGAACAGTTCGACGCTGCCGGCGTCCATCGTCTGCTGGGTCACCGGCTTGTGCGGCGGACGCTCCCATTCGCCGCGCATCTGCGCGATGCGCTGGCCGATCTGCACCAGGGCGCGGCGCAGCTCGGCGCCGGCCTGGCCGCCGCTCCGGTGCAGCAGGTCCTGCAGCACCGTCGCCTCGCGGTTGATCGCGCCGAGGCGATCGAGATGGACATTGGCCGCGCCCAGCGCCTGGGTGGCGATGTCCTCGAACTGCAGCGAGCGCACCGCCTCGGCCACCGAACCGTCGATGGCCTTGCTGCATTCGGCGATCTCGCGCATGCCGTTGCCGAGGTTGCGGTTGATGCCGTCCACGCGCTCGAGCATCGCCGCCGCCTCGATCCGCGCCAGGCGGCTGCGGTCGAGGTCGCGCGAGGCCATGGTGCTGACGGTGTCGCGCACGCGCGCGATCGAATCCTTGGAGCTGTGGGCGAGCTTGCGGATCTGCTCGTTGAAGGCGGTGGAGCGCTCGGAAAGGTTGCGCACCTCGTCGGCGACCACCGCGAAGCCGCGCCCGGCCTCGCCGGCGCGGGCCGCTTCGATGGCGGCGTTGAGCGCCAGCAGGTTGGTCTGGTCGGCGATCGACTTGACGTCTTCCAGCAGCGAGAAGATGCCGTCCAGGTGTTCGGCCATCGCGTCGATGTGGGTCACGGTGGCGCCGCTCTGGCCGCTCACCGCCTCCAGCGCCTCGACCAGCTGCTCCATCTGCTGGCTGGCATGCAGCGCGAAGCGGTGCACGTCCGAACCGCTGCCGTCGCCGTCGTTGCGGCGGTCGATGATGCGCGCGGCCACCTCGCTCTGCTGGCGCGAGCGGCGGTTGACCGCCTCGAAGCTGGTGCCGAGCTTGGCCACCGACTCGCGGATCAGCTCGCGGGTGCGCTCGATCTCGTCGCGCGAACCCTGCACCTCGGCGCCGATGAAGCTGCGCAGATCGTCCAGCAGCCGGCTCTGCTCGCCGAGCAGGGCGGAATCGCCCGCGGTGGGCCGCAGCGTGGTCCAGGCGAAGCCCAGCCAGGCCAGGGTCATCGCCGCCAGCGCGCCCCAGCGCACCGCCGGGGCCAGATCGAACGCCTGGGACAGGACCAGGACCAGGGTGAGCACCAGGGGGGGTGCCAGGCGAAGCAGTACGCGCGAATCCATTGTTGGTCCCGTAATGAGTGCCGAAACGGTCTGCCTTCGATAACGGCCGTGTGCCGGCGTGCTTTAGCTGTCGCGGGAAACCGCCAGCAGCCGCGAGGCCACCTGCCCCAGCGGCACCACGTCCTGGGCCGCGCCGTTGGCGACCGCCGCCCCGGGCATGCCCCACACCACGCTGCTGGCTTCGTCCTGGGCGATGGTGTGCGCGCCGGCGCGTCGCAGCGCCAGCAGTCCGGCCGCGCCGTCGTCGCCCATGCCGGTCAGCAGTGCCGCGCTGGCATTGCCGCCGGCGTGTTCGGCCACCGACTGGAACAGCACGTCGACGCTGGGCCGGTGGCGACGCACCGGATCGTCCTCGCCCAGCCGACACAGCCAGCGCGCGCCGCTGCGCACCACGCGCAGGTGGCGTCCGCCCGGGGCGACGTAGGCATGGCCGGCCAGCAGCGGCTGCCGGTCGACCGCTTCCATCACCGTCATGCGGCTGTGGCGGTCGAGACGCTCGGCGAAGGCGCCGCTGAAGGCGGCCGGGATGTGCTGGACGATGACCGTGGCCGGCGCGTCGGCGGGCATCCGCTCCAGGACCTCGCGGATGGCCTCGGTGCCGCCGGTCGAGGCGCCGATCGCCAGCAGCCGCTCGGTGGTCCGGTAGCCGATCGGGCCTTCCGGGCGTCCGGTCGGCGCCGGCGAGATCTGCGCCACCCGCGCCTGCGCGGCCTGCTTCACCTTTTCCACCAGGACCGAACCGTATTCGGCCAGGCCGCGGGCGACGTCGATCCGCGGCTTGGCGATGAAGTCGACCGCGCCCAGGGCCAGCGCCTCGAGCGTCACCGTGGCGCCGGACTCGGTCAGCGAGGACACCATCAGCACCGGCATCGGCCGCAGCCGCATCAGGTTGCGCAGGAAGGTCAGCCCGTCCATGCGCGGCATCTCGACGTCCAGGGTGAGCACGTCGGGCGCGAGCTGCTTGATCTTCTCGCGGGCGATGTAGGGATCGGACGCGGCGCCGACCACCTCGATGCCCGGATCGGCGCCCAGCAGTTCGCTCATCAGCGCGCGGACCAGCGCCGAGTCGTCAACGACCAGGACCCGCACAGGACGTCTGGCCATGTCAGAACAGCTCGACGGTGCCGCTGGCCGGTGCGCGGGCCAGGCGGCCGTACAGCGCGCGCTCGGTGTCCACCACGCCGTCGCGCGTGGCCGGCAGGCGCTTGACCAGGCTGCGGCCGCTCTGCACGAAGAAGCAGACCTTGCGCGCCTGATTGTCGCCGAGGTCCCTGGCGATCACCGGAATGCGTTCGGCCGCGAGGTAGGCGACCACGAAGTCGGCATTGCGCGTGCCGATCGGGTGGCTGTGGAACCCGCTCAGCACGTTGCCGCCGCCGAACACCTTGGCCTGCAGGCGCTGGCGCCTGGCGCCGCGCTTGAGCATGTCGTTGATCAGCAGCTCCATGGCATTGACGCCGTAGCGCGCCGAGGTGGCGTCGTTGACGTCGCCACCGGGCAGCATGAAATGGTTCATGCCGCCAAGGCCGAGCGTGGGATCGTACAGGCACGCCGCCACGCAGGAGCCGAGCAGGGTGACCAGCGCCACCGGCCGGTCGCTGACCAGGTACTCGGCCGGCAGGATGCGGATCGCGTGCGTCTGCAGCGCGGCATCGTAGTAGCTGCCGGCGGGCGGCGCGGCGACGGCGCTGCTCATGCGCCACCCGCCCGGGCGGCGGCCCGGTACACGGTGCGGCCGCAGGGCGTGACCAGGTCGGCGGCGTGGTTGAAGCTTTCCGAATGGCCGGCGTACATCCTGCCCTCGTCCGACAGCAGCGGGGCGATGCGCTGCAGGACCGCGTACTGGGTGGGCTTGTCGAAATAGATCATCACGTTGCGGCAGAACACGGCGAGATAGGCGCCGCGCTTGAGGCCGTAGTCGGCATCGAGCAGGTTCAGCGGCCGGAACTCCACCAGCGCCCGCAGCTCCGGACGCACCCGGCACAGGCCGGCATTGGCGCCGGCGCCGCGCTGGAAGAAGCGGCGCCGGCGGGGCAGGTCGATCGCCTCGATGCGTTCGAGCGGGTACACCCCGCGTGCGGCGGCCTGCAGCACCGCGGTGTCGATGTCGGTGGCCAGGATCCGCACTGGCGGCGTCAGCGTATCGAACGCCTCGCAGGCGGTGATCGCCAGCGACCAGGGCTCCTCACCGGTGGACGCGGCGCAGCACCAGATCCGCAGTGGTTGGCCCCCGCGCTGCGCGGCCTGCAGTTGCGAGGCCAGCAGCGGGAAGTGGTGCGCCTCGCGGAAGAACGAGGTGAGGTTGGTGGTCAGCGCGTTGACGAAATGCTGGTCCTCGCCGGCACCGCCGTCCTCGACCATGTCCAGGTAGTCGCTGAAGCGCTCAAAGCCGCGCGCGCGCAGGCGCCGCACCAGGCGGCTGTAGACCATGTCGCGCTTGTGCGCGCCGAGGTGGATGCCGGCGCGGGCGTGGATCATTCGGCAGACGCGGCGGAAGTCGCGGTCGTCGAAGGCGAACGGGCGCTCGTCCGCGGCCTGTGCGCCACCGTGCAGCAGCTCAGGCATGGTCGTGCTCGATCGGCACGCGCGCCGGGACCGCGACCGCTGCGGGCGCTTCGAGCTGGTTGTGCAGCCAGCGCTCGAACACGTGCTGGGCCAGGGCCTGCGAGTACAGGAAGCCCTGCACCTCCTGGCAGCCGAACTCGCGCAGCAGCACCGCCTGGTCCAGGGTTTCCACCCCTTCGGCGATCACCTCCATGTCGAAGTTCCGCGCGATCAGGGTGATCGAGCGGACGATGGCCTTGTCGCCGCGGTTGCCGACCAGGTCGCGCACGAACGAACGGTCGATCTTGACCCGGTCCACAGGCAGCCGGTGCAGCATCGACAGCGAGGCGTGGCCGGTGCCGAAATCGTCGTAGGACACGCGGATGCCGCGCGTGCGCAGCTGCAGCAGGGTGCGCTCGGCCACGCCGTCGTCGCGCAGCGCGATCGTCTCGGTGAGCTCGATCTCCAGCTGCGCCGGCGGCAGGCCGCTGGCGGCGAGGGCGGCATCGATCTTGTCGACCAGCGCATCGTCGTTGAACTGCGCCGGGAACAGGTTGACCCCGACCTTCAGGCCGCGGCCTTCCACGGTCGGCCAGCTGGCCGCGTCGCGGCAGGCCTGCTGCAGGATCCAGGTGCCGACCTGGGGCGCGATCGCGCTGCGGCTCAGCGCCTCGATGAAGGCGCCGGGCATCAGCAGGCCGCGCTCGGGATGGCGCCAGCGCAGCAGCGCTTCCGCGCCGGAGGGCAGGCCGCTGCCGAGGTCGATCTGCGGCTGGTAGTGCAGTTCGAACTCGCCGTCGCGGAATGCGCGCCGCAGTTCCAGGTCCAGCTGGCGGCGGTCGACCGCCTCTTCCCGCATCGCGGGCGAGAAGCGTCGCAGCTGCATGCTGCCGCCGCGCTTGGCGTGGCGCAGCGCCAGCGCGGCCAGGGCGAGCAGGCCGCTGCTGCCGCAGTCGTCGTAGGCGGCCGCTTCGGCGCTGCCGGCCTCGTCGAAGGCCAGGCCGATGCAGGCTTCGACATGGACCCGCTGATGTTCGATCTCGCAGGGGCGGGCGATCTCGCGCAGCAGGCCCAGCAGCCGCGGCTCGAACCCATCGATCTCGTCGGTGGACGGAAACAGGATGGCGAACTCGTCGCTGCCGAAGCGCGCCAGGTGCGCATCCGCGGGCAGCCATGCCATCAGGCGCGAAGCCACCACCTGCAGCACCGTGTCGCCGATGACGTGGCCGAGCGCTTCGTTGACCGCGCGGAAATTGTCCAAGCCGAGCAGGGCCACGCCCAGGCGCGTGCCGCGGCCGCGCAGCGAGTCGACGGTGGCGAACAGCGCCTCGCGGTTGGGCAGGCCGGTGAGCGCATCGCGGCGCACCGAGCGCGGCTCGCGTCGCGGGCTGCTGTCGGTGGCGTCGCGCATCACCAGCACGCTGCCGCGCGCGTTGCCGTCGTGCCAGGGGCAGCGCGCGGCCTGGACGGTGCGCAGTTCGCCGAACGCGTCGCGGATGCGCAGTTCGCGCAGGCTGCGCGGGTGGCCGCTGGTGCCCGGGGCATCGCGCAGCCAGGCCGCCACCGCGTCGGGATCGAGCTGGAGTTCGGCCGGCACCAGGTGGTCCAGCGCCTGGCCCGGCGTGGCCACGGGCCCAAGCAGGTCGCGCGCGGCGGCATTGACGAACAGGGTCGTGCCCTGGGCGTCGGTCATGATCACCGCGCTGAATCCGGCCTCGGCCATCTGCCGGCAGCGCGCCAGCGTGTTGCCGCCGAACACGCGCGTGGCCAGCGTGGCCAGCGATGCGATCCGGTCCAGCGTCTGCGGCGAGGCCTCGCGCGGCTGCCGGTCGCCCGCGGCCAGCACGCCGAGCACGTCGCCCGCGGGCCCGAACAGCACCGTGGCGGCGATGAAGCGCAGCCCGGCCGCACCGGTCACGAGGATATCGTCGGCCAGCCGCGGGTCGGCGCTCGCGTCCGCGATCACCGCGACCGGCCGTTCGGCGTCCACCGTGGCGGGCAGCCGGCTTTCGGTCTCGAGCGGCGGCAGCCCGTGGCTGGCGGCCAGGCGCAGTACGCCGTCCTCCATGGCCCAGAGCATCGCGCAGGAGCACTCCAGCAGCCCGGATGTCACCGCCAGCACCGCGCTGAAGCCGGCGTCGCGCTCGATCTCGTCCGATGCCGGCGAGGGACTGGTGGGCGTGCCGGGCTGGGTGGGCGTCCAGCTGTGGGCGGGGGCGCGGTCTGCGGGCGGGGAGAGCATGTCGATCGTTCCAGTGGGGGCGCAGGAGGGAAGAACGGCCGGCGGTCAGGCCGGTACCTCATCCGCCTCCGCCGCTGCTGTCACGACCGTGTGCCGCCTGCCGCGTCCGGGCGTCGCCGTCGTCGCGGGGCCGGATGCCGCCGGCGAACGCACGGCGCTGGTCGAAAACACCGCCACCGTCTGCACCAGCTGTCCGGCTTGCTGTTCCATGCTGCGCGCGGCGGCGGTGGCTTCCTCGACCAGCGCGGCGTTCTGCTGCGTGCTCTCGTCCATCTGGGTGATCGCCTGGTTGACCTGCTCGATGCCCGCGCTCTGCTCCTGCGAGGCGGCCGAGATGTCGGCGATGATGTCGGTCACCCGCTTGATGCTGGTCACGATCTCGCCCATGGTCTTGCCGGCCTGGTCGACCAGCGCATTGCCATGGCGCACCTTGTCGGTCGAGTCGCCGATCAGCTGCTTGATCTCCTTGGCCGAGCCGGCCGAGCGCTGCGCCAGCGAGCGCACCTCGGCCGCCACCACCGCGAAACCGCGGCCCTGTTCGCCCGCGCGCGCGGCCTCGACCGCCGCGTTGAGCGCCAGGATGTTGGTCTGGAAGGCGATGCCGTCGATCACGCCGATGATGTCGGCGATGCGGTTGGAAGAGTCGGAAATGGCGGACATGGTCTCGACCACCTTGCCGACCACTTCGCCGCCCTGGGAGGCGACATCGACCGCGCCGATCGCCAGCTGTTTGGCCTGGCGGGCGTTGTCGGCATTCTGGCGCACGGTGGAGGTGAGCTCCTCCATCGACGAGGCCGTTTCCTCGAGCGAGGCGGCCTGCTGCTCGGTACGGCGCGACAGGTCGTCGTTGCCCGCCGCGATCTCCGAGGCCGAGGCATTCATCGCGTCGCTGCCGCTGCGGATCTGGTTGACGATCTCGGCCAAACGCTCGACGGTGCGGTTGGCGTCGCGGGCGACGTCGGAGAAGCGGCCGTCCAGCCTGCGCTCGATGCGCCGCGACAGGTCGCCCTCGGACACGGCCGACAGCAGCCCGCCGATCTCGGCCAGGCCGGCATCGGTGGCCGCCATCAGCCGGTTGAGTTCTTCGATCAGCTCGCGGTAGGCGAATTCGAAACGCGCGGCGTCGCCACGCTGCGAGAAGTCGCCCGCGACCGCTGCTTCCACCAGTCGGCGCACTTCGGCGTTGCTGTCGCGCATGGACCGCTTCACCGCGTCGATGGCTTCGGTGATCTTCGCCTTCTCGCCCGGCAGCCGTTCCATGTCGCGCGTGAGGTCGCCGCGCGCGTAGCGGCCGACGATGTCGATCAATTGCATCTTGACCGCGATATGCGCTGCGACCAGGCCGTTGAGGCCGGCGGCCATGGTGCCGTAGGCACCGGGGAACTCGCCGGCCGGCATGCGGTGGCTGATATTGCCCGCCTCGTGCGCGTCCGCCATCTCGCCCTGCGCGGCGGTGAAGCGGCGCAGCACCTGCTGCATCTGCTGCAGGGAACCCAGCAGGCGCGCGGCTTCGTCGTTGCCCTTGGCGCGGATCTCGGAGTCCAGGTGCCCCTGCGCCATCGCATCGGCCGCGGCGACGGCGCGCGCGATCGGACGGGTGATCGAACGGGCGAGGAACCAGGAGGCGCACAGCAGCACGGCCAGCACCAGCAGCACCTTGGCCACCGCCGCGCGCGCCGAGGCCCACAGCGCGGCCTGCACGTCGTCGATGTAGATGCCCGAACCGATGATCCAGCCCCAGGGCGCGAATTCCTGGACATAGGAGATCTTCGGCACCGGCGCGTCGGCACCGGGCTTGGGCCAGGCGTAGTGGATGAAGCCGCTGCCGCCGTCCTCGACCCGCTTCACCGCCTCGACGAACAGGTGCACGCCGTCGGGATCGGCGAAGCCGGCCAGGTCGGTGCCGTCCATGTCCGGCCGGAACGGATGCATCACCATGTACGGCCGCATGTCGTTGATCCAGAAATAGTCGTCCTGGCCGAAGCGCAGGGCCTTGATGGCCGCGATCGCGGCGGCTTGGGCCTCGTCCTCGCCCAGCTCGCCGCTGCGGGCGCGCGCATGGAAATGGCTGGCCAGGCTGGCGGCGGTTTCCACCAGGCTGCGGGTCGCGGTTTCCTTCTCGGCCATCAGCGTGCGCCGCTCGGACACCAGCTCCAGCACCATCACCACCAGCAGTGCGAGGACACCCAGCGCGGTCAGAAGGCCCAGCTTGCGGGAAATACCGATGCGCGAGAGAAAATCGGACATGGAAAGCCGTCCTGGGTGGGTGTTCCACGGTTTATCGGCCGCCCGCTGGAAAAGTGTTGCCCCGGTCGAGAAGCGGGACGCCGGTCACGGCGGGCGCGACGGGGCAGCCAGGCCGCCCCGCCGTGCGCGTGCCGCCTCAGAACTCCAGCCAGTCCTCCGCCGCAGTGGCAGTCGCGAGCGCGGGCTGCGCGGCGGGCGCGGACGGGGCCGGCTGCAGCCTGGCCGGCTTCCGTGCCGTGACGGGCGCCATGGCGCCGGCGTGTGCCGGGATGCGGACCTCCAGGGCCGGCTGCCGCTCCCCGGCCTGGAACACCGCCACCGTCTGCACCAGATGCCCGGCCTGCTGCTCCAGGCTGCGGGCCGCGGCCGTGGCTTCTTCCACCAGGGCCGCGTCTGCTGCGTGCCTTCGTCCATCTGGGTGACGGCCTGGTTGATCTGCTCGATGCCCGCGCTCTGCTCCTGAGAGGCGGCCGAGATGTCGGCGATGATGTCGGTCACCCGCTTGATGCTGGTCACGATCTCGCCCATGGTCTTGCCGGCCTGGTCGACCAGCGCATTGCCGTGGCGCACCTTGTCGGTCGAATCGCCGATCAGCTGCTTGATCTCCTTGGCCGCGCCGGCCGAACGCTGCGCCAGTGAGCGCACCTCGGCCGCCACCACCGCGAAGCCGCGACCCTGTTCGCCCGCACGCGCGGCCTCCACCGCGGCGTTGAGCGCCAGGATGTTGGTCTGGAAGGCGATGCCGTCGATCACGCCAATGATGTCGGCGATGCGGTTGGACGACTCGGAGATCGCGGACATGGTCTCGACCACCTTGCCGACCACTTCGCCGCCCTGGGAGGCGACGTCGACCGCGCCGATCGCCAGCTGATTGGCCTGGCGGGCGTTTGTCGGCGTTCTGGCGCACGGTGGAGGTGAGCTCCTCCATCGACGAGGCGGTTTCCTCGAGCGCGGCGGCCTGCTGTTCGGTGCGGCGCGACAGATCGTCGTTGCCCGCCGCGATCTCGGCGGCCGCGGCATTGATCGCGTCGCTGCCGCCGCGGATCCGGGTCACGACCTCGGCGAGCCTGTGGACGGTGCCGTTGGCGTCGGCGGCGAGCCTGCCGAACTGCCCGGGCAAGCTGGCGTCCGCCCGGCGGGTGAGATCTCCTTCGGCGACCGCGGCAAGCCTGGGCGCAAGTAGGTCGCCCTCGATAACGGCAGCTGCGGCGCATGATCCATGCCGGCAAATGCGCGCGACGTCGCAGTTCGCAGATCCGCTGCTGCCGAATCGGCGCTCCGCTCCGGCGCAACGCGCCTGCGCCCGCAACGCGCCAGGACGCGGCATCCGTCTGCAGCGGAAACACTGCGCCGAAATCTGATTCCGGAGAGCGCAAAAAAAGCGGAGCGCCAGGGCGCTCCGTTTTTCGACTGCGGCCGATGCCGGCTTCAGAACTCCTGCCAGTCGCCTCCGGCCTCGGTGTCGGCCGTCGCCCTGGCCGGCAGCTTCGAAGGGGGCCTGGGCGCCGGGGGCGCGGGCCGGTGGCTGTTCAGCCGGATCACGCTGGCCGCGGGAACCTTCGCGGCGGCGGCCGGCCTGTCGTCGTGCACGCGGAACACCGCCACCGTCTGCACCAGCTGTCCGGCCTGCTGTTCCATGCTGCGCGCAGCGGCCGTGGCTTCCTCGACCAGCGCCGCGTTCTGCTGCGTGCTCTCGTCCATCTGGGTGATCGCCTGGTTGACCTGCTCGATGCCCGCGCTCTGCTCCTGCGAGGCGGCCGAGATGTCGGCGATGATGTCGGTCACCCGCTTGATGCTGGTCACGATCTCGCCCATGGTCTTGCCGGCCTGGTCGACCAGCGCATTGCCGTGGCGCACCTTGTCGGTCGAATCGCCGATCAGCTGCTTGATCTCCTTGGCCGCGCCGGCCGAGCGCTGCGCCAGCGAGCGCACCTCGGCCGCCACTACCGCGAAACCGCGACCCTGCTCGCCCGCGCGCGCGGCCTCCACCGCCGCGTTGAGCGCCAGGATGTTGGTCTGGAAGGCGATGCCGTCGATCACGCCGATGATGTCGGCGATGCGGTTGGACGACTCGGAAATGGCGGACATGGTCTCTACCACCTTGCCGACCACTTCGCCGCCCTGGGAGGCGACGTCGACCGCGCCGATCGCCAGCTGGTTGGCCTGGCGGGCATTGTCGGCGTTCTGGCGCACGGTGGAGGTGAGTTCCTCCATCGAGGAGGCGGTTTCCTCGAGCGAGGCGGCCTGCTGTTCGGTACGGCGGGACAGGTCGTCGTTGCCGGCGGCGATCTCCGAGGCCGAGGCATTGATCGCATCGCTGCCGCTGCGGATCTGGCCGACGATCTCGGCCAGGCGCTGGACGGTGTGGTTGGCGTTGTCGCGCATGGTCGCGAACACGCCCTGGAACTCGCCGTCCATGCGCCGGGTGAGGTCACCCTCAGCCAGTGCGGTCAGCACCTGCGAGACCTGGTCCAGGCTGGCGGCATTGGCGTCGAGCAGGCCGTTGAGCTGGCCGGCGAGCTGCAGGTAGAAGCCCTGCTTGCCCTCCAGGCCGATGCGCTGGGACAGGTCGCCGGCCGCCGCGGCCTGCACCACGTGGCCGAGCTCCACCTCGACATGAACCTGCGGCGTGCGATCGCGCCACTCGACCACGTAGCCGAGCAGGTTGCCGTCGGCGTCGTCCACCCGGGCCACGCTCTGGCCGAAGTGCGCATCGCCCATCGCGGCCTCGCTCTGGTGCACGTCCTGCAGGCCGTCGAACAGGGCGATGGCCCCGGCCGGGTCGCGGGAGAAGTCCTCGAGCTGGCTGCCGACGATGCGGTCGATCTCCAGCTCCGGCAGCGCGGAGTGGATCTGTTCCTCGTAGTGGTGCAGCAACCCGGTGACCGCGGCGTTGGCGTAGATGACCTTGCGGTCGGGGTCGGCGATCATCACGCTGGTGCCCGAGCTGTCGAGCGCGGTGCGGATGCGCAGGTTCTCGCTCGCGATCGCCTGGTCGCGTTCGATGCGCTCGCGCAGGTCGCGCTGCATGCGCTGCATGGCCTTGAGCAGGTCGCCGATCTCGTCCGCGCGGCTGGTGTCGATATGGCTGTCGAGCTTGCCGCCCGCGACGTCGTTGGCGACGCCCGCGGCCTCGCGCGCGGCGCGCGTCAGGCTGCGCGCCATCAGCCAGGCGACCGCCAGGCCCGCGCCGATGCCGGCCAGCAGCAGGGTCACCAGCAGCAGGTTGGAGCTGGTGTAGGTGCTGTGGGCGCGGGTGGTGGAGGCGGCCGCGACGCGGTTGGCATCGTCGGCCAGCGCGGCGAGCGCGGCGCTGGTGGCATCGTGCAGGCGGCTGGTCTCGCCGATGAAGGTGTCGGTGGCGTCGTCGGGCAGCTCGAGATCGAGCATCTCGTTGACCGAGGCGTAGGACGTCCTGGCGGCTTCCCATGCGCTGACGAGTTCGGCGAGCAGGCGCTGCTCGTCGGGCGTCGTCGCGAACTGCTCGTAGGCCTTCAGGTTCTCCGCCAGCTGCGCGTCGATCTGCTGCGCACGCTCGCGCGCCTCGCGCTTGGCCGCGTCGCTGGCGCGGACCAGGCCGCGGTAGGAAGCGGTGCGGAACTCGCCGAGCAGGGCGCGGGTCTCGCCGACCAGGGTGACCGCAGGCAGCACGTCGCTGGACAGTTCGGTGGTGACGCGGTCGATCGAGCGCATGCCGCCGTAGGCGGCGATGCCCTGGACCAGCATGATGAGCAGGATCACGCCGAAGGCCAGCATCAGCTTCGGCGCGAGCTTGAGATTCGAGAACCAGTGCATGGGTCACTCCCCCTGTGACGAAACGAAACGGCCCGGTCGCTTGCGCGCCGGGCCGCGGGATCACTTGATGGTGGCGAGCTTGACGTCGGCGGGAGAGCGGATCGCGATCTCGGCGCGGCTGGCGTCGCGCTGGATTGTGCCCACCACGCACACGTCGCGTCCCTCGAGTTCCTCGGGCGTGGGGCGGAACTTGTCGCGCTGGTCCTGCGGGATGCGCGCCGAGAAGGTGTGGCGCGGGAACGCGCCGCCCATGTGCAGGAAGGTTGGCTGCCCCTCGGAGTTCTCGGCGTAGCGGGTCTTTTCGACCTTGCCGCAGACCATTCCGCTCTGTCCGACGTGGCGCGAGGCCTGGTCGGGGCGGATGGCGTCCTGGGCGAAGGCGGTGAAAGCGCAGCCGCCGAGCAGGAGGGCGGCCATGGTGCGGTGGGTCCTGGGGATCATCGGTCTACTCCGGGTGGGGTGCAGGTGGGCATGCCGTCGCGCACGCCCGTCGATCCGATAGCGGCCGCACCGCGGGGAACTTGAGCATCAGCACTAAAGGTTCCGCAGGGCGGGGTATCAGCCGCCGCGCCGCAGCCGGGCGTTGCGCTGGCGCTCGACCTGGAAGATGTACTGCATGACCTGCTGCTCGGCCGGGGCCGCCAGGTCGAGGAACCTGCAGCCCGCTCGCGATTGCGCGAGTCCGCGCACCTCGTGGGGGCGGGTGTAGATGACCTCGAGCGCGATCGCGAGCGGCGGCAGCTCGCCCAGTCGCAGCAGGCAGTGGGTCAGCCGCGTGCCCGGCTGGAACGTCGCCTGCGCACCGTCCGGCACCGCGAGCGCGAGGCCGCCCCCGCTGATGTCGAGCACGCGCAGGCCGGCCGCATCGGGGTCGGGCGCGTGTTCGGCATCGCCGGGGTGTACGGTCACCGGCGCGCTGGCCGGGGACGGCAGCCGGTAGGTCTCGCGCCGCTGCATGCGCAGCACGGCCTGCGGCCAGGGCGCGGAGAAGGCCACGTAATCCTCGTGGAGGATCCGGGTGGGCGCGGAAACCCGGAACCGGATCGGCACCAGGTCCAGCTGCGCGCTGCAGACCAGGCGGCTGGCGGCTGCCATGCGCCGGTTCATGGCCTCGTCGCGATTGCCGTCCAGCACCAGGCGGCCGTCGTCGTGCACGGCCAGCAGGGCGGTGGGGCAGGCATGCCCACCCGGGACCAGGCTGGCGCTGATCAGCGCGCGCGCCTCGACCAGCGCACGCAGCACCGTCGCGATCTCGCCCGGCTCGCGCAGGGCGAACCGCGACAGTTGCTCGTCGTCCTGCAGGTGGGTGGGTTCGTCGGCGACGGGCATCGTCCAAGGCCGCGGGGATCCGTTGCCGCGGTATCGGCCGCCGCCGCGCGGAGTTGAATGGCAGGGGGCGCGACGGAAGAGGGCGGCCGCAGCCGCCCCCGTTCAGCTCAGGCCCGGCCGGGTCAGAATTCCTGCCAGTCGCCCGAGGCGTCGGTGGCCAGGGCCGTCGCGGCGCCGCCGGCCGAGCGCCTGGCGGGGCGGGCACGGACAGGGGCTGGCGCCGGCGCGGCAGGCGCCAGTTTGACTGCCGGCGCAGGTGTGGCGGGTCGGGCCACCTGCGCGTCCTGCATGCGGAACACGGCCACGGTCTGCACCAGCTGTCCGGCCTGCTGTTCCATGCTGCGCGCAGCGGCGGTGGCTTCTTCGACCAGCGCGGCGTTCTGCTGCGTGCCCTCGTCCATCTGGGTGATCGCCTGGTTGATCTGCTCGATGCCCGCGCTCTGCTCCTGCGAGGCGGCCGAGATGTCGGCGATGATGTCGGTCACCCGCTTGATGCTGGTCACGATCTCGCCCATGGTCTTGCCGGCCTGGTCGACCAGCGCATTGCCGTGGCGCACCTTGTCGGTCGAATCGCCGATCAGCTGCTTGATCTCCTTGGCCGCGCCGGCCGAACGCTGCGCCAGTGAGCGCACCTCGGCCGCCACCACCGCGAAGCCGCGACCCTGTTCGCCGGCGCGCGCAGCTTCCACCGCGGCGTTGAGCGCCAGGATGTTGGTCTGGAAGGCGATGCCGTCGATCACTCCGATGATGTCGCCGATGCGGCCGGAGGACTCGGAAATGGCGGACATGGTCTCGACCACCTTGCCGACCACCTCGCCGCCCTGGGACGCGACGTCGACCGCGCCGATCGCCAGCTGGTTGGCCTGGCGGGCGTTGTCGGCGTTCTGGCGCACGGTGGAGGTGAGTTCTTCCATCGACGAAGCGGTTTCTTCCAGCGCCGCTGCCTGCTGCTCGGTGCGGCGCGAGAGATCGTCGTTGCCGGCGGCAATCTCGCTGGCCGCCGAATTGATCGCGTCGCTGCCGCTGCGGATCTGCGCCACCACCTCGGCCAGCTTGCGCACGGTGCCGTTGGCGTCGGCGGCCAGCCTGCCGAACTGGCCGGGTAGGCCGGTATCGGCCTGGCGGCTAAGGTCGCCCTCGGCCACGGCGGCGAGCAGGCTGCCCACTTCGCCGAGACTGGATTCGGTGGCCGCCATCAGCCGGTTGAGCTCCTCGATCAGCTCGCGATAGGCGAACTCGAAGCGCTGGCTGTCGCCGCGCTGGCCGAAGTCGCCGGCCACGGCCGCCTCGACCAGGCGCCGCACTTCGGCATTGCTGTCGAGCATCGACTGCTTCACCGCGTCGATGGCTTCGGTGATGGCGGCCTTCTCGCCCGGCAGGCGCGCGAACTCGCGCGAAAGGTCGCCGCGGGCGTACTGCGCCACGGTGTCCACCACCTCGCGGTTCAGGGCGATGTGCGAGCCGACCAGCTCGTTGAGGCCCGCCGCCATCGTCGCGTAGGCACCCGGGAAGGCATCGGCGGGGATGGCGTGGCTGATCGTGCCGGCGTCGTGCGCGGCCTTCATTTCGCGTTGCGCGCCGACATAGCGTTTCAGCGTGCCGACCATCTCGCGCATGGAATCGGCCAGGGCGCCCAGTTCGCTGCGCTCGCTGAGGCGGATCGGGCGTTCGAGATCGCCGCGTGCCACCGCATCCGCGGTGCCCATGACCTCGGCCAGCGGCCGCACGATCGAACGACTGATCAGGATCGAGGCGACCGCCGCGATCAGCAGGGCCACCGCCAACAGCAGGCCGATCGCCCATAGATTGGCGACGTAGCCGGCCTCCTGTCGTGCGACTGCCGCATCCAGCTGGTCGAGCTTGCGCTGCAGCAGGCCGGCCACCGCGTCGGCGGCCGCCTGGCGCAGGTCGCCCGCGGCCGAGGCCGGCCCCATGTCGCCGGCCTCCAGCGCCGCCGACAGCCGGGCGCTGTTGTCGAAGTAGGCGGCCGACCTGGCCAGCACTTCCTCGTAGGCGGCGTCCTCGCCATCGCCGCGGATGCGGGCGGCGAAGGCGCCGGTCATGTCTTCGAACGCCTTGCGGCCGACGACCAGTTCGCCGGCGTATTCCTGCATCTTCTCCGCGTCGCCGATGCTGGCGACCAGGCCGCGTTCGCTGACCCGGTACTCGGCCAGTGCGGTGGCCATGGCCCCGAGCTCGCGGACCGCGGGCACGGATTCACCGGTCAGGTCGAGGACGACGTGCTGGGCGGCGCCCATGCGCTGGGCGGCAAAGCCGCCCATGACGAGGATCAGCAGCGCGAGGGCGGCGAAGCCGATCCCCAGGCGCCTGCCGATGCTAAGTGAGCTGAACATGCGTTCCGGGCCTTGTGAAGAAGTCGGCCGCGGTAACGGCATGAAACCCGGGTGCTTGAGCCCGCCGCGTCAGCGCATGCCGCCGGCCACCGCGCGCAGCGGCGGCGCGGTCTCGAACATCGCATCCTGGTCGGGCGCAAGCCGGAACGTGGTGACCATCCCGACCAGTTGCCCGGCCTGCTGCTCCATGCTGCGCGCAGCGGCGGTGGCTTCCTCGACCAGCGCCGCGTTCTGCTGCGTGCCCTCGTCCATCTGGGTGATCGCCTGGTTGATCTGCTCGATGCCCGCGCTCTGCTCCTGCGAGGCGGCCGAGATGTCGGCGATGATGTCGGTCACCCGCTTCACGCTGGTCACGATCTCGCCCATGGTGCGGCCGGCCTGGTCGACCAGTTCGTTGCCGTGGCGGACCTTGTCGGTCGAGTCCGTGATCAGCTGCTTGATCTCCTTGGCTGCGCCGGCCGAGCGCTGCGCCAGTGAGCGCACCTCGGCCGCCACCACGGCGAAGCCGCGACCCTGTTCGCCGGCGCGTGCAGCTTCCACCGCGGCGTTGAGCGCCAGGATGTTGGTCTGGAAGGCGATGCCGTCGATCACGCCGATGATGTCGCCGATGCGGCCGGAGGACTCGGAAATGGCGGACATGGTTTCGACCACCTTGCCGACCACCTCGCCGCCCTGGGACGCGACTTCCACCGCGCCGATCGCCAGCTGGTTGGCCTGGCGGGCGTTGTCGGCGTTCTGGCGCACGGTGGAGGTGAGTTCCTCCATCGACGAGGCGGTTTCCTCGAGCGCGGCGGCCTGCTGCTCGGTGCGGCGCGAGAGATCGTCGTTGCCGGCGGCGATCTCGGACGCGGCCGAGTTGATCGCATCGCTGCCGCTGCGGATCTGGCTGACGATCCGGGCCAGGCGCTCGACGGTATTGTTGGCGTCGGCCGCCAGGTGGCCGAAGGCACCCTGGTAGCTGCGATCCACGCGACGGGTGAGGTCGCCCTCGGCGAGCGCGGTCATGATCCGGCCGACGTCGTTCAGGCCGGCATCGGCCTCGGCCATCAGGCCGTTGAGCGCGGCCACCATTTCGCGGAACGCGAACTCGTGGCGACTCTCGTCGCCGCGGCTGGCGAAGTCGCCGCGCGCGGCGGATTCGGCCAGGCGGCGAATGTCCTCGTTGACGGCCGACAGGCTGGACTTCACCGCATCCAGGGCCTCGTGCAGCGCGGCGCGCTGGCCGGGCAGGCGCGGGGCGTCGCGGCGCAGATCGCCGCGGCCGTACTCGGACATGATCTCGATGCCGGCCTGGATCGCGTCCAGGTGGCCGAAGATCGCGGCGTTCACGCCCTGCGCCATGCGGCCGTAGTCGCCAGGGAAATCCTCGGGCATGCGCCGCGACAGATCCTCGCCCGACTGCTGCAGCTCGATCAGCGCCTGCATCTCGCTATTGAAACGGCCCAGCTGGCCCTGCATGCGCTGCATGCTGGCCAGCAGCTGGCCAGCTTCGTCGCGCGAGGCGACCTCGATGCGGGTGTCGAAGCGGCCTTCCGCCATCGCGGCCGACACCGCGGTGGCGCGGCCGAGCGCGCGGCCGACGCCGCGGGCGATGAAGAAGCCGGCAAGCAGCGAGAGCACGATCGACGCGAGCGTGAGCCCCACCATCACCACGACGTTGCGCCGGAACGCGGCCTCGGAAGCGGCGACGTTGGCCGCCAGGTGCTCGCGATCGTCCTTGCCCAGGGCGTCGAGCGCGGCGAACGTCTCGCGGCGCAGAGGCCGCGACTCGTTGTTGGAAATGCCGTCGGCGGCCTCGAAATCGCCGGCGCGCGCGGCCTCGAGCAGGCGCGCGGACGTGGCCAGGTACTCGGCCACGCGGGTGTTGCTGACGACGTACAGGTCCTGGTTGGTGTCCGGGCCCAGGTTCGCGGCGTACTCGGCCTTGGCCGCATTGATCTGCTCGAACATGCGCGCGAAGCGCGGCTCGTACTCGGCGAAGTTCTGGGTGGAAATCACCGCCATCTCGTATGTGCGCAGCTCGCCGAGGTAGCTGCGGATGTCGCCCAGCGCCTGCACCTGCGGCACATTGTCGTCGGCGATGCGCGCGGCATCCGCTTGCGCGGTCACCAGCTGCATGCAGGCGAACGCGCCGAGCGCGAGCGTCAGCACCGCAGCCAGTGAAATACCCGCGAGCAGCTTGCGGGTGATGGGAAGATCGTTGAACCAGCGCATCGGAATGTCCTGAAGAAGTGCGGTGTGTGGGGCGTCGGGAAGACAGGATCAGAAGTGGAACTGCGCGCGCAGGCCGAACGCCTCCGGGTCGCGCAACACGTCGCCGCGACGGGCGTGGGCGAACACGTAGTTGGCCTGCAGCTTGAAGTTGCGGCCGAGGTACCAGTTCACGCCCAGCGTCCAGTCGGACTGGCGACCGCCGCGCAGCGCGCCATCGTCGAGATCGAGCTGGCTGTAGCGCAGCAGCAGTTCAACGGCGGAGGTGGAGGACGGCACCACGTTGGTGGCGTAGCCGTTGTAGCCGCGCGACTCGCCGGTCAACACCCAGCTGCCGAACAGGTAGGCGCCGTTGCCGGACACGTCGGCCAGGCCGTCGTCGCGGCGCGCGCGCACGTCCAGCACCTCGCCCTGCAGCGACCAGGGCCCGTTGATCCACAGGCCTTCCAGGCCCAGGCGGTCGATGGTGTCGACGCCGGCGATGCTGCCGGTATCCACCAGGCGCACGTCGGTCAGGCCGACCTCGGGACGGGCGCGCATGCGCAGGCTTTCGCCGTCGGGGCGCTCGCGGCTGCCGGCGATGCCCAGGTGCAGCACATCGCCCGCGGCCTTGCGCGGCACCCAGGCGGCGCGCGCGGCGACGGTGCTGCCTTCGTTCGCGCCTTCCAGGTCGTTGCCATCGAACCAGGCGGCGCTGGCCAGCCACGCCTGGCGCTGCAGCGCCCATTCCACGCCGACGCGGCGACCGGCGTAGGCCACCTGCACCGGCAGCGCCGATTCCAGGAACGGCGTATTGCGCGAGGAACCCACGCCGTCGAAGCCGACCGGGGTCTTGAACTGGCCCAGGCGCAGGCTGCCGATGTCGCGGCCGAGCAGGCCCTTGGACTCGAGCTTCAGCGTCACGTCCATCCAGGTCTCTGCCTCGAGGTCGCGCTGCACGGTCAGCTCGTAGCTGCCCTTGCGGCGCAGCGACACCCCGACCTCGCGGCGGCGGAAGTGGTCCTCGTCCTCGAACGCGGCGGCATCGATGCCCTGTCCGAGGTGGCCGAAGCCGTTGTAGTCGTAGGCCCAGTTGGCGGTGAAGGCGAGTTCGTGCTGCTCGCCGACCGGCGTCTTGAGCGAGATGTCGCGCCAGTCGGCGGCATGGGCGCTGGCGAGCAGGCAGGACGAGGCGAGCAGGAGGGAAATCCGGAAACGCACGGCAGCTCCTTCGCGGGCGTGGGGCCCGGGCAGGTCGTTGGGGGGTGGTGAAGGACACTGCGCCGGAGAGCGGGTGACGATCACGTCGTGGCCGGCGCGCAGCTGCGGCCAGCCTTGTTGTCGGCGGCGGCGCGCCGGACTTTAGCGGTCAGGCCAGCGCGGGCGCGTCTGCCCCTACGGTGCCGCATCGTGCTGCGCCAGCGGATGCCGCCGGGCGTGCAGCCGGTTTGGCGGCCGGCCTGTCGAGCCGGAAAGCCGCCGCAGTGGCAGCCAGCTGCCGTGCCTGTTCTTCCAGGCTGTGCGCTGCGGCCGATGCTTCCTCCACCAGCGCCGCGTTCTGCTGGGTGGCCTCGTCGAGCTGCGTGACCGCGCGGTTGACCTGGCCGATGCCTGCGGACTGCTCGCTGGACGCGGTGGTGATCCCGCCCATGATCGCCGTCACCCGCTGCACCGCGTCCACGATGCCGGCCATGGTCCTGCCGGCGCGGTCCACGCGCTCGGCGCCCGCGCCCACCTTTTCCGACGAATCGGCGATCAGCGCCTTGATCTCGCGCGCGGCATCGGCAGAACGCAGCGCCAGGTTGCGTACCTCGGCGGCGACGACCGCGAAGCCGCGGCCCTCTTCGCCGGCACGCGCGGCTTCCACCGCCGCGTTGAGCGCCAGGATGTTGGTCTGGAAGGCGATGCCGTCGATCACGACGACGATGTCGCTGATCCGGCGCGAGGACTCGCTGATCTCGGCCATCGTCGCCACCACCTCGGCCACCACCCGCCCGCCGTCCTCGGCCACGTCGCCGGCGCCGCGCGCCAGGTCGTTGGCCTGCAGTGCGCTCTCGGCGTTGCGGCGCACGGCCACGGTGAGCTGCTCCATCGAACTGGCGGTCTCCTGCAGGCTCGCCGCCTGCTGGCCGGTGCGGGTGGACAGGTCGATGTTGCCGGCGGAGATGCCGGCCGCGGCCTGGCCGATGGTGCCGGTGGCCGACTGGATCTCGGCCACAAGCTGCGCCAGCTGGTCGACGGCGGCATTGGTGCTGGCCTTCATCTCGCCGAACAGGCCGTGCATGTCGCTGGCGATGCGTGGGCGCAGGTCGCCCTGGGCAAGCGCGCCGAGCACGGCCGCGGTCTCGCGCAGGCTCTGCTCGGTGGCCTGCATCAGGCGCGTCAGGCCGGTGCCCACCGTGTGCACGAAGCCGCTGGCGCCGCGCAGGTCGAGCCGCTGGCTGAAGTCGCCGTCGGCGGCGGCGGCCACCACCGTCTCCACCTGTCGCTCCAGCGCCAATTCGACGGTGCGGTCGCGCCACTCGGCGACGGTGCCCAGACGCTCGCCCGCGTCTCCCAGCACCGGGGTCACGGTGATGTCGAAGCTGCGTGCGCCGAACGCGGCCCGGTAATTGTGCGGTGCCGACAGCGTCGAGAGCCTGGCGCGCTGCGCCTGCGGGTCGGCATCCAGCGCGTGCAGCGGGCTGCCGTCGAGCGCGTCCACCGAAAATCCTGGGCAGGCGCTGCGCAGGTCCGCCTCGGCGACGGCGAACATCGCGCGCGCGGCGGGGTTGGCGTAGACGATCGCGTGGTCGTGGTCGGCGACCAGCACGCTGGTGGGCGCGGACTCCAGCGCGCATTGCACCCGCGCCATCTGTTCGCTGCGCCGGCGCCGGTCCTCGATCTCGAAGCCCAGTCGCACCTGCATCGACTTCAGCCCGAGCAGCACGCTGCCGACCTCGTCGTCGCGGTCGATCGCGATGTCGCGGGCGTAGTGCCCGGTGGCGAAATCGCGCAGGTGTCCGACCGCGGTGTCCAAGCGCCCGACCACGTCGTTGCACAGCCACCAGGCCGAGTACAGCGCCGCGCCCGTGGCCGCCGCCACGATCGCCAGCAGCGCCGGCAGGGGCAGCCCGGCCGAGGCCAGCAGCACCAGCGCCGTGCCCAGGCCGCCGACGCCGATGGCGGCCAGCAGCAGGCGCTGGCGCAGGCTCAGGCGCCACAGCGGATTGAGGCTGCGCAGCAGGTCGGGCGCGACCCGCGCGCCATGGCGCACCTGCAGGCGGCTGCTGCCGGCTCGCATCGCGGCGTAGTCGCGCTCGGCCGCATCGACCTGGGCGCGGCTGGGCCTGCGCCGCACCGACATGTAGCCCACGTGCTCGTCGCCCTCGTGGTAGGGCGTGACATGCGCCAACACCCAGTAGTGGTCGCCGTCCTTGCGCCGGTTCTTGACCATGCCCACCCAGGGACGCCCGGCCTGCAGCGTGCGCCAGAAGTCGGCAAACGCGGCCGGCGGCATGTCCGGGTGGCGGATCACATTGTGCGGCTGGCCGATCAGTTCGGCTTCGGAGAAGCCGCTGGCCTGCACGAAGGCGTGGTTGACGTAGACGATGGTGCCGCGCCGATCTGTGCGCGAGACGAGAGGTTCGTCGCCCTCCAGCGCGAACTCGCGCTGGCTGACGGGGAGGTTGTTGCGCATTGCTACTTCCGGGGGAAAACAGGAGCCCGCGCCGCCGGAGCGCCGCGGTCGTGCGGGTGCCGGCTCAGGCGGCTTCCGCGGCCACCAGGCCCATGGTCTCGTGGCCCATCAGGCGCTCGATGTCGAGCAGGATCAGCATGCGCTCGTCGAGCGTGCCGATGCCGGTGAGGAACTGGCGGTCGATGGTGGCGCCGATCTCGGGCACCGCGCGCACCTGCTCGCCGGACAGGCGCACCACGTCCGACACGCTGTCGACCACCATGCCGACCACGCGGCCGCCCACGCTGAGCACGATCATCACCGTGAGCGCGTTGTACTCGGCCTTGGCGAGGCGGAACTTCAGGCGCATGTCGACCACGGGCACGATGATGCCGCGCAGGTTGATCACGCCCTTGATGTAATCCGGCGCGTCGGGCAGGCGGGTGACCGCGTCGTAACTGCGGATCTCCTGCACGCGCAGGATGTCGACGCCGTACTCCTCCTCGCCGAGCACGAAGGTGAGGAATTCGCCGGTGGCGGCATCGCCGGTGGCGGCGTGGGTATCGGGGCGGGCGTGCTGGGACATGGTGCGGTCCTTGGTGAGTCGGTACGGGGGTGGGCGGGGCGTCAGGCGGCCGCCGGCAGCGGTGCGGCCTGGCCCAGGCCGCCGGCATCGACGATCAGCGCGACGCGGCCATCGCCGAGGATGGTGGCGCCGGACACGCCGGCGACACGCTTGTAGTTGCTCTCGAGGTTCTTGACCACGACCTGCTGCTGGCCGAGCAGTTCGTCGACCTCCAGCGCCAGGCGACGGCCATCGGCTTCCACGACCACCGCGATGCGCGGCGGCGCGTCCTCGCCCTCGCCGCGCGCGGCACCGGGCAGGCCGTACTGGCCGGCCAGGTCGATCAGCGGCAGGTAGTCCTCGCGCACGCGCAGCACGCGCGCCTCGCCGGCGATGGTGCGGATGTCGGCTGGCGTGGGCAGCAGCGATTCGATCACCATGCTCAGCGGCACGATGAACACTTCCTCGCCGACCGCCACCGACATGCCGTCGACGATGGCCATGGTCAGCGGCAGCCGGATCACCACGGTGGTGCCCTGGCCGGCGCGGCTGCGGATCTCGACCTGGCCGCCGAGGGCGGCGATGTTCTTGCGCACCACGTCCATGCCCACGCCGCGGCCGGACAGGTCGGTGAGCGTGTCGGCGGTGGAGAAGCCGGGTGCGAACACCAGGTCCCAGACCTGGGCGTCGCTGGGGTTGTCGGGCATGGGGATGCCGCGTTCTGCGGCCTTGCGCAGGATGCGGTCGCGATCCAGGCCGCGGCCGTCGTCGCCGATCTCGATGACGATGTTGGCGCCCTGGTGGGCGGCGCTCAGGCTGAGCGTTCCGGTTTCGTCCTTGCCCGCGGCGCGGCGCTCCTCGGGGAGCTCCAGGCCGTGGTCGATGGCGTTGCGCACCAGGTGCACCAGCGGATCGACGATCTTCTCGATCACACCCTTGTCCAGCTCGGTGGCCTCGCCGTGCGTGCGCAGCTGCACCTTCTTGCCCAGGCGCGTGGCGATGTCGCGGACCATGCGCGGGAAGCGGCTGAAGGCGAAGTCGACGGGCAGCATGCGCACGCCCATCACCGATTCCTGCAGGTCGCGGGTGTTGCGCTCCAGCTGCACCAGGCCCGACATCAGCGCCTCGTTGGCGACCGGGTCCAGGTGCTCGGAGCGCTGGCGCAGCATCGCCTGGGTGATCACCAGTTCGCCGACCAGGTTGATCAGGGCGTCGACCTTGGCGACCGCGACGCGGATCGAGTTGTCGCCGTCACTGCTGCGGCGCGAGACCGCTGCCGCGGCGTCGGCGCTGGAGTCCGCCGCGGCGACCGGCGCGGGCGCGGGCGCGAGCGGGACCGGCGCCGATTCCACCACCGGCGCCGGCGCCAGCGCGCAGCTTTCGATCCCCAATTCGCACTCGTCGGCGACCCAGGCGAAGGCCTCGTCGATCGCCGCGCGCGGCACGCTGCCGGGCAGGGTCAGGTTCCAGGCCAGGTAGGCCTCGAAGGGGTCCATTTCGGCGAACGCCGGCAGGCGCGCATCCACGCACTCCACGCCCAGCTCGCCGTGGCTGGCGAGCTCGCGCAGGATCCGCAGCGGGTCGTTGCCGCTGAGGAACATCGACGGTGCCGGCGCGAAGGCGATGCGCCAGTCGCCCTGTTCGGGCGCGGCCGTGGCGTCATCGGCGGCCGCGCCCGCGGCCTGCGCGTCGCCGGCCAGCAGTGCGTCCAGGCGCGCGCGCGCGGAGGTCAGCGCCGCGGCGTCGATCTGGCTGCCGTGCTCGCAGGCGGCGAGCAGGCTGCGCAGCACGTCCACCGAGACCAGCAGCGCGCCGATGGCGGCCGGGTCGAGCACGCGCTTGCCGGCGCGGGCTTCGTCGAGCAGGGTTTCCAGCAGGTGGGTCAGGTCGGTGACGCTGGTGAAGCCGAACGTCGCCGCGCCGCCCTTGATCGAATGCGCGGCGCGGAAGATGACGTTGATGGTCTCGGCATCGGCCGCGCCGGCGCCGGACTCGAGCGACAGCAGGCCGCTCTCCATGGCATCGAGGCCTTCGCGGCTTTCTTCGAAGAACGCGGCATGGAAGCGGGTGATGTCCATGGCTCAGCTCAGGACCTTGCGCACGGTGGCGAGCAGCTGCTCGGGATCGAAGGGCTTGACCAGCCAGCCGGTGGCGCCGGCGGCCTTGCCTTCCATCTTCTTGTCGCCGCCCGACTCGGTGGTCAGCATCAGCAGCGGGGTGAAGCGGTAGTCGGGCAGCTGGCGCAGTTCGCGGATCAGCGAGATGCCGTCCATGCGCGGCATGTTGACGTCGGTGACCACGGCGTGGAACGAGCGCGTACGCGCGATCTCCAGCGCGGCCTGGCCGTCTTCGGCTTCGCTGACCTCGAACCCGCCCGAGGTCAGGGCGAACGCGACCATCTGGCGCATCGAGGTCGAGTCGTCGACGACGAGCAGTTGCTTGGCGCTCATGCAGTTGCTCCGTTGGTGGGAATGTTGTCGTCCGGCGCGCCGTCGACGCCGAGGCTGGCAGCGAGCGCCAGCTGGCGCGCGGCCGCGGCGAGGGTCGGTGACGGATCGGTGATGGTGGTGCGCTGCCCGCGCGCGGCGCGGTCGCGGACGAAGGCGTGCAGCAGCTGCAGCCCGGCGGCGTGCACGCGCTCGACGCGGTCGCCGGCGATCTCGAGCGGGGCCTCGGCCTCGAGGTGGGGCTGCAGCGCCGCCTGCAGTTCGGCGACGCGCTCGATCCCGAGGTCGGTTTGGAGCGTCAGATGGGTCATGGGGTGGCCACGTGGATGCAGTCCTGAGGATTAACGGCCCCCGCGCCCACGACTTGAGCGCGCGATCAGCCGTACAGGGCGTAGGCGTCGAACAGCACGGTGGGCGCCGCGCCCACGCGGGCCACGCCCAGGATCACGCCCGGCGAGCTGCCCTGCAGCGGGGGCTCGATGCGGTCGCGGCCCAGGGTCACCACGTCCTCGACCGCGCTGACCAGCACGCCGATCAGCTCGTCGTCGCGTTCGATCACCACGATCCGGCTGTGTTCGTCGGCATCGACCTGGCCGGTCTCCAGCCACAGGCCCAGGTCGAACACCGGCACGATGCGTCCGCGCAGGTTCATCACGCCCAGCACGGCCGCGCGCGCGCCGCGCATCGGCACGATCGGCACCACCCGCACCACTTCCTGCACGCGCAGCAGTTCCAGCGCGTAGCTGTCGCGACCGACCACGACCCGCAGCCAGCGCGAGGACTGGGCGATCAGACTGGCCGGCGGCGGCACCGCGGCCAGCGGCGGCGCCATCGGCATCGCGGCCGGCGCGGCTGCGGCGGTCTCCATGTGCGGCGGCACGGGCGCGCGTGTCGGCTCCGCCCCGGCTGCGGCTGCCGCCGCGGTCGCCGCGAGACCAGGCGCCGCGGGTGGTGTGGCTGTGGTCTCGCCGGTCGCGGCCAGCGCCGCGTCGGCAAGCTGCAGCCGGGCGCCGTCATCGGTGGCGGCCGCGGCCGCTGCGGGCGCGGAGTCGTCGAGCAGGGCGTCGACGTAGTCGATCACGTCGCTGGCGCCTTCGGGATTCATGCCGCCTGCCTCTGCGGTGCCTGGGCCTGCGCCTGCAGCCAGGCGAGCGCGCGGGCGTAGGCCTCGGCGCCGCGGCCGCTGCAGCCGGCCTCGGTGGTCAGGGCCTGGGCGTCGCGCAGGCGCGTGTCCATCGGCACCGCATCGGGCCAGACCCGGCCTTCGTACTGCGCGTGCAGCTGCTCCAGGCTCTGCACGCCCGAGCGCGTGCGCTTGTCGTACAGGGTGGGCAGCACGTGCTGCGTCAGCGGCCGGCGCCGCGAGCGTTCCACCATGCTGGCGGTGCGCAGCATGTCGGCCAGGCCATGCAGCGCCAGCGGATCGGTCTGGGTGGGCACCACCAGGCGGTCGGCCGCGGCCAGCGCATTGACCATCAGCAGCCCCAGAGTCGGCGGGCAGTCGAGCAGCACGTGGTCGTAGCTGGCGTGCACCGCGTGCAGGGCGCGGCCCAGCGCCAGGCCGAGGCCGGGCTGGCCGGAGCTGCGCCGCTCCAGCGTGGCCAGCGCCGGCTGCGCCGCCACCAGCTGCAGGCCCGGCACCTCGGTCTGCCGGGCCAGGTTGGCCAGGGCGGCGCCGCTGCCGACGAACAGGTCGTGGGTGCCGGCGGGCGGCGGGTCGGACGGCACCGAAAATGCGCGCGTGAGCGAGGCGTGCGGATCCAGGTCGATCAGCAGCACGCGGCCACCGTCCCGGGCCAACCCGCGCGCCAGGCACAGGCTGGTGGTGGTCTTGCCGACCCCACCTTTCTGGTTGGCGATGGCCCAGACCTGCATGTCAGTCGGCTCCCGGGGAGATGGTGGAAGGAGAAAGTCCGGCGGTGGCCGCGCCCAGCGGCGCAGGCGCGGCCTGCATGGCGATGGTCGGGCCGCTTTCGGGAATCGCGTCGGGGCCGTCCGGCGCGGCCAGGATCACCAGCAGCACGCGGCGGTTGGCGTTGCGGCCTTCCAGGGTGGCGTTGTCGGCCACCGGCTGGTGTTCGCCGTAGCCGACCACGGCCAGGCGGCCGGGATCCATGCCCTCGGCGGCCAGCAGGTGGACCACGCTGGCCGCACGCGCCGAGGACAGTTCCCAGTTGGAAGGGAAGGCCGCGGTGCGGATCGGCACGTCGTCGGTATAGCCCTCGACCCGCACCGCGTTGGGTTCGCCGCGCAGCACCTGGCCGAGCTTGCGCACCGTGGCCGTCGCCACCGGGCTGGGCACGGCCACGCCGCTGGCGAACAGGATGTCGCTCTGGATCTCGACCTCGAGGAAGGTGCGGCCGCGCCGCACCGTGACCAGCTGCTGGCGCACCAGTTCCGACAGCGCTTCCTGGATGCGCCGGCCGAGGGTGCTGAGCTGCGACTGTCCGCGCAGCGCCGCGTCCATCGCCGCGGCCTCGGCCGCGCGTCGCGCCGCCAGCGCGCTTTGTCCGCCCATCGGCGCGTCCAGCATCTGCCGCACGCGTACCTGGCTCACCGGCGCGGTCGCGGTGGGCCCGGCCTTGGCGCCGGGCGTGAGCAGCGAGGGCCGGTCGAACGACGAGCCCCGCAGCTGGGTCTGGCCCAGCTGGATCGGGGTGATCGAACGCGGCGGCCCGCCGAAGGCCGAGGACAGCGCATCGGAGACCGCGCGGTACTTGCCTTCGTTGATCGAGGAAATCGCGTACATCACCACGAAGAAGGCGAGCAGCAGGGTCATGAGGTCGCCGTAGGGCACGGCCCAGGCCTCATGGTTCTGGTGTTCTTCGTGCTGGTGCCGGCGTGCCATGGATCAGTGCACGTAGCCGCTGAGCCGGGCTTCGATGTTGCGCGGGTTCTCGCCCTGCGCGATCGCGATCAGGCCCTCGACGATCATCTCGCGCTCCAGCGTCTGCGCGTTGACCAGGGTCTTGAGCTTGTTGCCGATCGGCAGCAGGGCCAGGTTGGCCGAGCCGATGCCGTAGATGGTCGCGGTGAACGCCGCGGCGATGCCGTGGCCGAGCTTGCTCGGATCGGCGAGGTTCTTCATCACCGCCATCAGGCCCAGCACCGCGCCGACGATGCCCAGGGTGGGCGCATAGATGCCCATGCCCTCGAACACCTTGGCCGCGGCCAGGTCGCGCGCGCTCTGCCCGTGCAGCTCGATCTCCAGCATCTGCCGGATCGACTCGGGCTCGACGCCGTCGACCACCATCTGCAGGCCCTTGCCCAGGAACGGATCGGACTGCTGCGCCACCTGCGCCTCCAGGCCGAGCAGGCCCTGCTTGCGCGCGGTGGTGGACCATTCGACGATCTGCGCGATCACCGCGGCGTGGTCGTGCGCCGGCGGCTTGAACACCCAGGCGATCATCTTCATCGCGCGCAGGAAGGTGGGCAGCGAGGTCTGCAGCAGGATCGCGGCGATGGTGCCGACGATCACGATCAGGAACGCGGCCGGCGACCACAGGCCCGCCAGCCCGGCGCCCTTGAGGATGCTGCCGCCGATCAATGCGACCAGCGCGAGCACGGTGCCGATGACACTGAGTCTGTCCATGGGCTGTTTAACGGTCCTTGCCGGGGTTACTTGAACGGGGGCCCGATGCGCGCGGGGTGCCGCTGCCGAGCAGCGCATCCACGTCCAGGATCAGGGCCATGCGGCCGTCGCCGATCAGGCTGGCGCCGGCATAGCCGGGCAGGCCGCGCAGGGTGGGCGGCAGCGCCTTGATCACCACCTCCTCGCGGCCGCGCACGCGATCCACGGCCAGGCAGTAGCGCGCCTCGCCCGACTGCAGCACCACGCAGGTCGAGTCGGGCAGGGGCGCCGGCGCCATGCCCAGCCACTCGCGCAGGCCCAGCAGCGGCAGCGGCTGCTGGCGCAGGTCGAGCACGCGCTGGCCGTCGATCCACAGCGCCCTGCCCGGATCGTGCGACAGCACTTCGACCACGCGTACCAGCGGCAGCGCGTAGACATCGCCGCCCACTTCCACCAGCAGGGTCGGCAGGATCGCCAGGGTCAGCGGCACGCGGATCGCGAAGCGCGAGCCGGCGCCGACCTCGGAATGGATCTGCACGGTGCCCGACAGCTCGCGGATGCGCGACTGCACCACGTCCATGCCCACGCCACGGCCGGACAGGTCGCTGACCGCATCGCGGGTGGAGAAGCCGGGCAGGAACAGCAGCTGCAGGCATTCGTCGCTGGACAGGCGCGCGGCCGCGTCGTCGTCGATCAGGCCCTTCTCCACCGCTTTGCGCCGGATCCGGTCGGGGTCGATGCCGGCACCGTCGTCGCGCACCTCGATGGCGACATGGTCGCCTTCCTGCTGCGCGCTGATCCGCACCACGCCCAGCTCGGGCTTGCCGGCGCGGCGCCGCGCCGCCGGGCTCTCGATGCCGTGGTCGATGGCGTTGCGGACCAGATGCACCAGCGGATCGGCCAGCGCCTCCACCAGGTTGCGGTCGAGTTCGGTGTCGGCACCGGACACGTCCAGCTGCACCTGCTTGTCGAGCTGGCGGGCGACATCCCGGGCCAGCTTCGGGAAGCGCGCGAACACGCGGCCCACCGGCTGCATGCGCGCGGTCATCACCGCGCCCTGCAGGCGCGAGGTGGCGACGTCGAGCGCGGCCACGGCGCGGTCGAGGTCGTCGTCGCGCAGGCGCGGGCGCAGGGTCTTGAGACGGTTGCGCGCCAGCACCAGCTCGCCGACCAGGTTGACCATGGCGTCGAGGCGGCGCACGTCCACGCGCACGGTCACATCGGTCGGCTCGGCCTGCGCGGCCGCGGCGGGGCGCGACGGCGCCGCGGGGCGCGGTGCGGGCGCAGGCGCTGCCGGTGGCGGCGCCACGGGGGCGGGCGCCGGCTGTTCGCCGGGCACGCCGCCAGCGCCGTGCAGGCTGTCGAGCAGGGCTTCGAAATCGAGATCGTCGAGCGAGTCGCTGTCGCCCGCTGCGGGCGCGACGATGTCCGCCACCGGCGCGGCCGTCGCGGGCGTCGTCGCAGCGCCCGCGCGCAGGGCGGCGAGCAGGGCTTCGGGCGCGGGTTCGGGTTCGACCCCGCCGGAGATGCAGTGGAGCATGTCGACCAGCAGGTCGATGCCCTGCTGCACGCCGTCGAAGGCAGCCGCGTCGAGCGGCGCGCTGCCGTCGCGGGCGGCGTTGAGGCGGTCCTCGACCGCGTGGCATACCGCCACCATGGTGGTGAAGTCGAGGAAGCCGGCGCCGCCCTTGATGGTGTGGAAGCCGCGGAACACCGCGTTCAGGCATTCGCGATCGGCGGGCGCGCGCTCGAGCGCGACCATCTGCTCGCCGAGCTGGTCGAGGATCTCGCCGACCTCGACCAGGAAGTCGGCGCAGATATCGGAGACGGCCGACGACATCGCGCTACAGCCCCAGCGACGAGAGCAGGCTGTTGGCGTCGTCCTGGCTCGCGGCCGGCGCATCCAGGCCCTGGATCGAGGGGCCGTGGCCTTGGCTGGACAGCTGCAGCGGGCGCGCATCGCCCGGGGCATATGCGCCCAGGCCCGCGTCCACGGTGCGGACCAGTTCGACCACGCGGCGGATGATCTGGCCGGTGAGGTCCTGGTAGCCCTGGGCGGCAGTCATCTCCGACAGCCGGCTGCGGATGCCGGCCAGGGTCGCGGCGTGCGCCTCGGCGTCGGCGCCCGGCAGGGTCGCCAGCAGGCCGGCGCATTCCTGGATCAGGTCCAGGGTGTGGTGGCTGGCGTCCTCGCTGACCTTGACCACGTGCTCCAGGCGCAGGCAGGCCTCGGCCAGCGAACCGCCGCCGCTGCCGGTGCCCAGCGCCTGCTCCAGCTCGCGCGCAAGCTTGACCAGGCCCAGCACCAGCGGCTGGCTGCGCCACTGGATCAACGCGTCCACGGCGCTGCGCCAGGCTGCGTCGTCCTGCTGCTCCAGCGCGGCCAGCGCGGCGTGCAGGCAGTCGATCAGGGCCGCGCGTTCGTCGCCCAGGCCGGCGCCCGGCGCGGTGGCGGCGGGCGCCGCGGTCATGCGGTCGCCCCGAGGCGTTCGAACACCTTGCCCAGCTTGTCGCCCAGCGTGGCCGCGGTGAAAGGCTTGATCACGTAGCCGTTCACGCCCGCCTGCGCGGCTTCGATGATCTGTTCGCGCTTGGCTTCGGCGGTCACCATCAGCACCGGGGTCCTGGCCAGCGCGGCATCGGCGCGGATCGCCTTGAGCAGGTCGATGCCGGGCATGCCGGGCATGTTCCAGTCGGTGATCACCAGGTCGAAGGGGCCCTTGCGCAGCTCCACCAGGGCGGTGGTGCCGTCGTCGGCCTCGGTGGTGTTGAAGAATCCAAGATCGTTGAGCAGGTTCTTGACGATGCGACGCATGGTCGAGAAGTCGTCGACGATCAGGATGCGGATGTTCTTGTCCATGCGGACCTCTTGGTTGCGTGCGGGGGCCGCACCGGTTGTGCTCAGGGCAGGTAGTCGTCGTCGTCGCCGTCGCGGCGCCAGTCGGCCAGCCGCGCGCGCAGGCGCACCGCGGCCTGGCCGTGGATCTGGCAGGCGCGCGATTCGCTCACGCCCAGCACCGCGCCGATCTCGCGCAGGTTCAGTTCCTGCTCGTAGTACAGCGACAGCACCAGGCGCTCGCGTTCGGGCAGGGCGTCGATGGCCTCCGCCAGCGCGTCGCGGAACGCGACCTGCTCGAACTCGCGCGCGGGGCTGGCGTTGCCGTCGCTGGCCAGGCGCGGTTCGCCGTCGTGCTCGTCCATGTGCGCGTCCAGGCTCACCAGCTGGCCGCGCGCGGCGTTCTCGACCATCGCGTAGTACTCGTCCAGCGGCACCTCCATCGCCGCGGCCACCTGCTGCGCGGTGGCGGCCTGGCCGGTGCGCTGCTCGACTTCGCGGGTGGCGGCGACGATGTCGCGGTAGCGCCGGTGCACCGAGCGCGGCACCCAGTCGCCGCGGCGGATCTCGTCGATCATGGCGCCGCGGATGCGGATCGAGGCGTAGGTCTCGAAGGCCGCGCCCTGGTCGGACTGGAAATTGTGCGCGGCGTCGATCAGGCCGAGCATGCCGGCCTGGATCAGGTCGTCGATCTCGACGCTGGCCGGCAGGCGCGCGGCCAGGTGGTGGGCGATGCGGCGCACCAGCTCGCCGTGCTTCTCCACGACCTCGGCGGTGGAGCCTTGCTGGTTGGCGCGGTAGCGCGCGGTCGCCAGCGCGTTCATGCGGCCGCCCCCCGCGCGGCGGCGGCCGGGGCCGACACCAGGCGCTCGAGGAAGAATTCGACATGGCCGCGCGCGCCGGGCGGCGACTGCCACTGGCGCGAACGGCGGGCGATGTCGCGGAACGCGATCGCCGAGGGCGAGGACGGGAACGCGTCGACCACCGCTTCCTGGCGCTGCACCGCGCGGCGCAGCCACTCGTCGCGAGGGATCGCGCCGAGGTAGTTGAGGGTGACGTCGAGGAAGCGGGCGCTGACCCGCTGCAGCTTCTCGAACAGCTGGCGGCCTTCGCCCGGATCCTGCACCTGGTTGGCCAGCACCTGCACCCGGCTCACGCCGCGGTCGCGGCTGAGCACCTTGATCAGGGCATAGGCGTCCGTGACCGACGCCGGCTCGTCGCAGACCACCACGATCACGTCCTGCGCGGCCTGGCAGAAAGTGAGCACGCCATCGGCGATGCCGGCGGCGTTGTCCACCACCATCGCGTCGAGGTCCAGGTCGAGCTGCGAGAACGCGTGCACCAGGCCCACGTGCTGGGCCGGGCTGAGCTCGGTCATGTGGCGCTTGCCCGAGGCCGCCGGCACCACCAGCAGGCCGCTGGCGGCCTCGATCACGGTGTCGCGCAGCTCGCAGCGGTCGGCGAACACGTCGGCCAGGGTGTGGCGCGGGGTCAGGCCGAGCATCACGTCGACGTTGGCCAGGCCCAGGTCGGTGTCCAGCAGCAGGGTGCGCTGGCCGGCGTTGACCAGGGCGGTGGCCAGGTTGACCGAGACCGAGGTCTTGCCGACGCCGCCCTTGCCGCTGGCGACGGCGATCACACGGACCGGGCCGGGGGCCTTGTCTGCGGCGGAAACGGGCGCGATGGGGTCAGGCAACTGCATGGTGGTCCTCGGTGGCGAGGGGGTTATCGGCAGCACGGCGGGATTTCTCCAGTGACTGGACGAGGCGGGTCGCGTCGGCGGCGTCGAGGTCGGACGGCACCTCCTGGCCTTGCGTCGTATAGGCAAGTCCCAGGCCATGGCGGGCCAGGACCGAGAGCGCCGAACCCGGGCGGCCGGCCTCGTCGAGCTTGGTCAGCACCACGCCCTCGGGCTTGGCCGGGCGATAGCGGCGGACCACCTCGTCGAGGTCGTGCGGATGGGCGTTGGCCGGCAGCACCAGCAGGCTGCGCACGCGCCTGGCCGCGCGCAGCCACAGGATCTGGCTGAACACCGAGCGGTCGCGCACCGCGTGGCCGGCGGTGTCGACCAGCACCAGCGGGTAGTCGACCAGCTGCGCCAGGGTGTCCTGCAGCCGCTCCGGCCCTTCGGCCTCGCAGACGGTGATGCCGAGCCGGCGGCCATAGGCCTGCAACTGCTCGCGGGCGCCGGGACGCTGGCAGTCGGTGGTCACCAGGGCTACGTCGCGGGCGCGGTGGCGGGCGGCGAAGCGCGCGGCCAGCTTGGCCGCCGTGGTGGTTTTGCCGGCGCCGGTGGGGCCGACCAGCGCGATCACGCCGCCGTCTTCCAGCGGCTCGCTGTGCAGCACGCCGAGCAGGCCGGCCAGCTCGGCCAGCATCGGCGCGCGGATCCGGTCGGCCGGCAGGCGCGGGTCGATGCGTTCGGCCACGGCCTGGGCCAGCGACTCGTCGCAACCGTAGGCCGCGAGCGCGTCGAGCACCGCGGCGCGCGCAGGCGAGCCGCGCAGGCGCTCGAGCGAGAGCTGCTCCATCTGGGTTTCCATCAGCTGGCGCATCCGCGCCATCTCCTCGCGCATCGCGACGATGGCGGGATCGGCCTCCGGCGTGGCCACCACTTGCAGCGTGCGTGGCGCCGGCGGCGACGGGATCGCCGCGGCCTCGGCCGTCGCGGCGCTGGCGGCAGCCGCATCGGCCGGCGAGGGCATCCACTCGGGACGCTCGGGAACGAAGCTGGCGGCCACAGGCGGCACGACCGGCGCGGCCGGCGCGGCGGTCGCGTCCTCGGCGCCGGGCCGCTGCGGCATCGGGATGTTGTCGGGCAGCAGCGGCACGAAGTCCTCGGCGTCGCCGCCCACCATGGCGGGGCGCGCTTCGCCCGCGGCCGGCGCCCGGCGCGGCGCCGCATCGAGCGCGGCCATCATCTCGTCGAAGCGGCTGGACACGGGTGCGGAAGGCGTGGCCGTCACCGGCGCGGGCACGGCCGCAGCGAGCGGCGCGGCGGCCGCGACCGGTTCCGCCCAGGCCTGCGCCGGAGGCGGGGTCGGGGCAGGAACGGAAACTGGAACGGCAGGACGCGCCGAGGCGCTTGCCGCGGACGGCGCCGCCGTGGATGCCGGGGCGGACACGACGGCCTGTGCGGGCGCCCGCTGCGGCTGGGCCGGCATCCGCTCCGGGCCGGGCATGGCAGGCGCCGGCGACTCGGCCGTCGCCTGGGCCGCGGTGAGCTCCGCCAGCGTCGGACCCTCGCCGATCCGGAACACGGCGCGTGCCCGCGACATCAGCGTCTCGCGCGGTGCGGCCACGCTGCCGGAGGCAGCCGCCGTCGCGGCAGCGGTCGCGCCGCGGGCCTGGGCCGGTGCCTGTCCAGGCTGCGGGCGGGCCGGCCCCTCGTCCGCGGCCGGCGCCGCGGCCCGCAGCGCCTGCGCCACCAGCGCCTCGTCGTAGTCGGTGGCCGCGACCACCTCGATGCCGGCACCGCCGGCGCCGGGGCGCGTGGACAGGATCACCGCATCGGGACCCTGCTCGTCGCGGACCATGCGCAGGGCGGTGCGCATGTCGGGGGCGGTGAAGCGCTTGATTCGCATGTGGGAAAGCCCGTTCGATGGCGTTGGAAACTGCTTGCCACAGGTCCCCTGCAAGAGCCGGGCCTGAATCGTCGCGGGCGGATGTCGGAAGCTTGGCGCGGGGGCGGCGACGGAAAGCCGGCTCCCGTTCCGGCCCCGTCCACCCGCCCGAGGCGCGCCGGGCAAGAGGAGGCAAACCAAGGCCCGCCGCCCGCTGGCAAGGGAGCACGACGCCCTGGAGCCACCGCTGCCGGAGGCGGCGGAGCCTGGCAGGCCGGTCCGCTTGCGGCCCCCGTCTCACTGTCCTGGTGTCCATCGCCGGCGCGCGCCTCCGGGCGCGTGACACGGTCGTGCCGTCGCGAGCGTCCGTTCCGCAACGCAAATTGTGCCGAGCGGCGCGTAGTGCGAGGAGACGCACCGGCGCCGCGTCAGCCCCGCATCCGCATGCAGCCGCCCGGGCCGTCGCGGCCAGGCCGCCCCCGAATCGCCCGCAACGCGTGCGGCAGCCGCCATCGGCCCACCGCAACCGGAGCGACCCGAGCGACTGAAGCGACTGAAGCGACTGAAGCGATGAAAGGGTTGGAGCTATCGAACTCGCCGACGCGACCTGAGGAGTCATCGCGCAAAGGACCCGGCACAACAAAGGAGCGGACGCGTCGAAGGACCCGAGGCAGCCGAAGTGGCAAGGCGTCTGCTGCGCCGAAGGCAGCGAAGCCGCTGTGGCGACTCATGGATCCAGCGTCACGGAGGGAGCTGTCGCGACCGACGGATCCGGCAACTGAAGCATCAATGCATCCGATGCACCGGAGCGACGAAGCAGCTGGATTCACTCAACGAACCGGCGCAACAAGATGAGCTGGCACCGCCGAAGAATCCGAGTCGTCGTAGCGCCCAAGCAACCGAGCCACCCGATGGTGCCGCAGCGACAAAGCAACCGAGCCACCGAACGGAGCCGAAGCGACCAAGCAACCGGGCGACCGAACGGAGCCGCAGCGACCAAGCAACCGAGCCACCGAACCGAGCCGCAGCGACCAGGCAACCGAGCCCCCGAACGGAGCCGCGGCGACCAGACAACCGAAGCGACCGAACGGAGCCAAAACCACCAAACAACCGGAGCGACCGAACGGCGCCAAAACCACCAAGCAACCGAAGCGACCGACTGCAGCCGAAGCGAACCAATCCCCGAAGCCGCCGCATCCGAAGCAACGCCCATCCAGCAGCGAGGCCGCAGCGACGTGGGGGAGGTGGCGCAAGCGGCACAGGGATGTGCCGCGGCCGTGAGTGCGGACACGGACGTCTGCCCGAGCGGTGCGCCACCTCCCCCGCGGCGTTGCGGTCCGACCGGAGCCGCACCTCACCGCAGCACCGACCCGTCCTGCAGCTACAGGCCGCGAGTCTCCGAAACGCTAAGTCCGGAGACTCCAAGCCCCAAAGCCCCGAAGCCAGAACGTCTCAGCCCACCGACCCCACCAGCCGCAGGCGCTTGTCCTCCGGCACCTCGGCATAGGCCAGCACCGCCAGCGACGGCACGCTGTGGCGCACCAGCCGCGCCACCGAGGCGCGCACACCGCCCGGGACCAGCAGCACCGCCGGCTCGCCCCGGCTTTCCTGGCGGCTCACGCACTCGCCCAGGTTCTGGTGCAGGCGCTCGGCCAGGCCAGGTTCCAGCGCCGCGCCCTGTCCGTTCACCGAATCCTGCAGCACCCGCTCCAGCGCCGGTGCCAGCGTGTAGACCGGCAACTCCGGCGCCATGCCGTTGAGTTCCTGCACGATGAAACGGCCCAGCGCGATCCGCACCGCCGCCGTCAGCGCCGCTGGGTCCTGGGTATGCGCACCGTGCTCGAGGAGCGTCTCGACGATCTGCCGCATCTGCCGCACCGGCACCCGGTCGGCCAGCAGCGACTGCAGCACCTTGACCACCACCGACAGCGGCAGCAGCTTCGGCACCAGGTCCTCGACCAGCTTGGGCACGCTGCGACCCAGCGCCGTCAACAGGTTCTGCACCTCGTCGTGGCCCAGCAGGTCGGACGCGCGCTCGCGCACGATGTGCGACAGATGGGTGGCCGCCACGGTGGGCGCATCGACCACCGTATAGCCGAGCGATTCGGCGTGCGCACGCTGCGACGGCATGATCCAGACCGCGTCCAGGCCGAACGCCGGATCCTTGCCCGGAATGCCGTCCAGCGGCCCGAACACCCGGCCCGGGTCCAGCGCCAGCTCGCGATCGGGCACCAGCTCGCCGGTCGCCACCGGCACCCCGTGCACCAGCAACCGGTACTGGCCCGGCGCCAGCTCCAGGTTGTCGCGCACGTGCACGGCGGGAATCAGGAAACCCAGGTCCTGGGTGAGCTTGCGGCGCACGCCCTTGAGCCGCGCCAGCAGCTGTCCGCCCTGGGCCTGGTCGACCAGCGCGATCAGCCGGTAGCCGACCTCCAGCGCCAGCGGCTCGACCGGGCGGATCTCGTCCCAGCTCAGTTCGGCCATAGGCGAGGCCGCCGGCGTGGCGCCGGCTGCGCCCGCCTCCACGGCCTCGGCCGGCCCGGCCGCACCGCTGCGCAGCTTCCACGCCGCCCAGCCCAGGATCGCCGCCAGCAGCAGGAAGGGCAGGTTGGGCATGCCCGGCACGATGCCGATCAGGCCCATCAGCACCGCCGCCACGGTGAGCGCGCGCTGGTGGCCGAAGACCTGCTTGGACACCGTCTCGCCCATCTCCTGCTCGCCGGTGGAGCGGGTGACGAGCATCGCGGTGGCGACCGCGATCAGCAGCGCCGGCAGCTGCGCCACCAGGCCGTCGCCGATCGCCAGCGTGGTGTAGGTCTGCGCGGCCTCGGCGAAGGACATGCCGTGGGTGAGCAGCCCGATCAGGATGCCGCCGACCAGGTTGATCACCAGGATCAGGATGCCGGCGATGGCGTCGCCGCGCACGAACTTGCTGGCGCCGTCCATCGCGCCGTAGAAATCGGCTTCCTCGCGTACTTCCTGGCGGCGCGCCTTGGCGTCCTCGCGGGTCAGCAGGCCGGCATTGAGGTCGGCATCGATCGCCATCTGCTTGCCCGGCAGCGCATCGAGGATGAAGCGCGCCGACACCTCGGAGATGCGGCCCGCACCCTTGGTGACCACGATGAAGTTGACGATGGTGAGGATCGCGAACACCACGATGCCCACCGCATAGCTGCCGCCGATCACGAACTGGGCGAAGGATTCGATCACGTGGCCGGCGGCGGCCTCGCCTTCGTGCCCGTGCAGCAGCACCACGCGGGTGGACGCCACGTTGAGCGCCAGCCGCAGCAGCGTGACCATCAGCAGCACGCTGGGGAAGATCGAGAACTCCAGCGGCCGGCGCACGTACACCACCGCCAGCATCACCACCAGCGACAGCGCGATGTTGATGGTGAACAGCGCGTCCAGCACGATCGGCGCCAGCGGCACGATCACCATCGCCAGCAGCGCCAGCACCACCACCGGCGCGGCGGCGCCGTTGCGCAGGCTGGACAGGATCAGGGTGCCGCGGCCGGGCTGGCTGCTCATCGCGCAGCGTCCCCGCCATCGACCGGATCGGGCGCGCCATCGGCGCCGACGTCGACCTCGGCCATCACCGGCATCGGCCCGCGGCCCGGGATCCAGGCGCGCAGCTGGTAGACGTAGGACAGCACCTGCGCGACGGCGGCGTACAGTTTCACCGGGATTTCCTGATCGACCTGCGACTGCCTATACAAGGCGCGTGCCAGCGGCGGCGCCTCGACGATCGCGACCCGGTGCTGCTCGGCCAGCGCGCGGATCGCCAGCGCCATCTCGTCCACGCCCTTGGCCACCACGGTGGGCGCGCGCATGCCCGGCTTGTACTTCATCGCCACCGCGTAGTGGGTGGGGTTCATCACCACCACGTCGGCCGACGGCACCGCCTCCATCATCCGCCGCTGCGACATCTGCCGCGCGATCTGGCGCACCCGCGCCTTGACCTCGGGGTTGCCCTCGGCTTCCTTGGCCTCGTCGCGCACCTCCTGCTTGGTCATCTTCAGCTTGCTGCGGTGCTGGTGGTGCTGCCAGGGCACGTCGATCGCCGCCAGCAGCGCCAGCGCGCCGACCATCGCCAGCAGCGCGCTCAGCGCCAGGTCGACGCCACCTGCGACCGAGGCCTCCAGCGAGGCCTGCGGCATGTTCAGCAGGGTCGAGAACGCGCGCCACACCACCCAGCCGCCGATGCCGCCGATCAGGGCCACGCGCAGCAGCGAGCGCAGCAGCTCGGCCAGGCTTTCGCTGCCGTACACGCGGGCCAGGCCCTTCATCGGGTTGAGCCGGGCGAAGTCGGGCTGCAGCGCCTGGGTGGCGAAGCGCAGCCCGCCCATCGCCGCCGGCGCGATGGCGCAGGCCAGCAGCGCGGTCGCCAGCAGCGGCAGCAGCGGCACGATCAGGTCCAGCAGCAGGCCGCCGGCATGCGGCAGCAGCCGGTCCGGGGTTTCGAGCAGGGCGCGGTCGAAGCTCAGCGCTTCGCGCATCCAGTCGCGCGAGGCCGCGCCGACGTTGCCGCCGGTGGCCTTCAGCGCCAGCACCGCGCAGCCCAGCACGGCGACGTTGCCCAGCTCGCGCGAGCGCGGCACCTGGCCTTTTTCGCGGGCCTCGCGCAGCCGTTTTTCGCTGGGCTGTTCTGTACGGTCTTCCTTCTGCGCGTCTTCGCTCATGGCGGCGTCATCCGGTCAGCGCGCGCGCGGCGGTGAAGGCGTCTTCGAACAGTTGCCCGACCGGCGAGGCCAGTTCGCGCATCAGCAGCATCAGCAGGGTCAGGCCGACCAGCAACGACATCGGCAGGCCGATCGCAATCGGGTTGAGCTGGGCGGCGGCGCGCGCCAGCACGCCGAAGGCGATGTTGACCGCCAGCAGGGCCATCATCACCGGCATGGCCAGCAGCGCGCCGGCGCGCAGGCAGGCGGTGAAGAAGGCCGGGACCGCGGACAGCAGCGCCTGCGCATCGGGCAGGGCCGCGCCGATCGGCAGCCCGCCGTAGCTGTCGGCCAGCAGGCCGATCAGGGCCAAGTGCCCGTCGGTGACGAAGAACAGCAGGGCGAAGGCCAGGTAGAACCACTGCGACAGCACCGCCGAGGAGGCGCCGCTCAGGGGGTCGGCCATGGTCGCGAACGACAGGCCCATGCCTTGGCTGACCAGTTCGCCGGCCAGGCGCCCGGCCTCGAACGCCAGCCGCAGCATCATCCCGATCGCCACGCCCACGGTGAACTCGCGCAGCACGCCGAGCGCGGTGGCCGCGTCCACGCCCATCGGCGGCGGTGGCGGCAGCACCGACGACAGCGCCGCCGACATCGCCAGGGTCACGATCAGCCTGGCCCGCGCCGGGATGCCGCGTCCGCCGATCACCGGCAGCACCTGCAGCGCCGCACCGATGCGCAGCGCGTACCACAGCACCGTGGCGAGCATGCCGAACAGGTCGACGCCGGCCATCGACGCGAGCGAGACGGTCTCCACCGTGCGCTCAGCCGATCAGGTGCGGAATGCGGTGGAACAGGTCGATGGTGAAGGCGACCATGCGGCCGAGCAGGAAATGCCCGGTGGCCGCCATCACCACCACCAGGCCGACCACCTTGACCACGAACGGGATGGTCGGCTCGTTGATCTGGGTGGCCGCCTGCAGCACGCCGACCGCCACGCCGACCACCAGCACCGCGATCAGCGCGGGGCCACCGAGGGTGAGCGCCATCTGCAGGCCGCGTGAGATCTCGCCAAGCGCGGTTTCGGGGGTCATGGCGGCCTCAGACCGGGTTGAAGCTGGCGGCCAGCGAGCCGACGACCAGGATCCAGCCGTCCACCAGCACGAACAGCAGGATCTTGAACGGCGCCGAGATCAGCATCGGCGAGAGCATCATCATGCCCATCGACATCAGCACGCTGGCCACCACCAGGTCGATGATCACGAACGGGATGTAGACCAGGAACGCGATCTCGAACGCGGTCTTGAGCTCGCTGGTGAGGAACGACGCGGCAAGCACGCCGAAGGGCACGTCCTGCGGGGTGGCGTAGGGGCCGGTCTGCGACAGCCCGGCGAAGGTCATCAGGTCGGTCTCGCGCACCTGCGCCAGCATGAAGCCGCGGAACGGCTCGGAGGCTGCCGCCCAGGCCGCGCGGAACTCCATGCTGCCGTCCAGGTAGGGCGCGATGCCGGCCGCCCAGGCCTGGTCGAACACCGGCATCATCACCATCGCGGTGAGGAACAGCGCCAGCGCCAGCAGCACCTGGTTGCTCGGCGTCTGCCCGGTGCCCAGCGCCTGCCGCAGCAGCGCCAGCACGATGATGATGCGGGTGAACGCGGTCACGCCCAGCAGCGCTGCCGGCAGCAGGGTGATGCCGGTCATCAGCGCCAGCACCTGCAGCGGCATGCTCACCGGCTGGCCGCCGATGTTGCCGACCTCCACGTCGGGCAGCGGCTGCGCCGGTGCGGCCGGCGCGCTCACCGGCGCGGCGGTGGGCGCGGCCTGCGCGAACGCATCCGACGGCGCCAGCGCGAACGCCAGGCAGGCGCCCAGCAGCCAGGCGGGCAGGGTGGCGCGGCAGGCGCCGGCGGCGCGAAGCAGCGCGCGCAGGAAGGTCATGGCTTCTTTCCGAAATGCTGGGCGAGCAACTGCGCGAAGGCCGGCGTGGATTTCGCCGCGGCCGTGGGCAGCGGCTGCTCGAGGGTGTGCAGGGTGCGGGTGCCGCCGCTGCCGACGCCCAGCAGCAGCTGGGTCTCGCCGACCTCGACCACCACCAGCCTGTCGCGCGGGCCCAGCGCGAGCGAGCCGACGATGCGCAGCGCGGGATTGGCCACGCCGCCGCCGCCGAGGCCGGGCATGCGCTTGGCCAGCCACGACAGCAACAGGATCAGGCCGACCACCAGCACCAGCGCGAACACCGCGCCGCCGAGGCTGCCGGCGGTCGTGGGCGATGCGACCGCGGTCGGCGCCGTGCCCGGCTGTGCGATCGTGGCCGTGGTCTTGGCGGGCGCGGCCGTGGTGGCCTGGGTGCGCGTGGCGAAGGCTTCGGCTGCCGTGGCTCCGGCAGCGGTGGCGGCCGGCGCGTCGCTCGTTGCAGCAGCAGGAGCGGCGCTCGCCGCCTCCGCCTCGCTGGCCGCGGCCGGCGTGGCGGCAGGCGCCGCTGTCGCACCGTTCCCGGGTGCGCGCGCAGCGGCGATGTCCGCCGCCGCCGGCGCAGCCGCGGCGGCGCCGGCGGCGCTGGCCACCGACAGCGGCAGCGACACGGCGCTCATCGCAGCCTCTTGATCCGCTCGGCGGGGCTGACGACGTCGGTCAGGCGCACGCCGAAGCGGTCGTTGACCACCACCACCTCGCCCTGCGCGATCAGGGTGCCGTTGACGTACACGTCCAGCGGCTCGCCTGCGCCGCGCTCGAGCTCGACCACCGAACCCTGGTTGAGCTGCAGCAGGTTGCGGATCGGAATGCGTGCGCGCCCGACTTCGAGCGACAGCGACACCGGCACGTCCAGGATGACGTCGAGGTTGAGATCGGCGCCCAGGGTCGTGGGCTGGCCAGCGTCGGCGGTGAGCGGGTCGAAGGCGGCCAGGGCCGCGGCGTCGTTGTTGGTCATGGCGTGTCGGTCAGGGAGTCGAGGGTGGGAACGGCCCGCGCGGCATGCACCTGCGTGACCTTGATGGCGTTCTTGCCGTTGTGGATGCCGAACTCGCCGGTGAACAGCGGCATCTGCTCGACCTGCAGCTGCACGTGGCGTGCCAGCTCGATCGGGATCACGTCGCCCACGCGCAGGCGGGAGAGTTCGCGCAGGCTGATCTGGCGATGGGCGATGGTGGAACTCAACTCGACCTCGGCGTCCTGCAGCTGGCTGCGCATGGCGCGGGTCCAGCCCTCGTCCTTCTCGATGCGGTCGCTCTGCACGCCGGCGTCGAGCTGTTCGCGGATCGGTTCGAGCATGGCGTAGGGCAGGGCCACGTGCAGTTCGCCGCCGCCGCCTTCGAGCTCGACGTTGAAGCGGCTGACCACGATGTACTCGCGCGGGCTGATGATGTTGGCGAAGTGCGGGTTGACCTCGGAGTTCATGTATTCGAACTCCACCGGCATCACCGGCGCCCAGGCGTCGACCAGGTCGGCGAAGGTCTGCTTGAGCAGCAGCTGGATCACGCGCATCTCGGTGGGCGTGAACTCGCGGCCCTCGATGCGGGTGTGGTACTTGCCGTTGCCACCGAAGAAGTTGTCGACCACGGTGAACACCAGCCGCGGCTCGAAAGTGATGATGGCGGTGCCGCGCAGCGGCTTCATCTTCACCAGGTTGAGGTTGGTGGGCACCTGCAGCGAGTGCATGTACTCGCCGAAGCGGACCAGGTCGATGCCGCGCACCGACAGGTCGGCCGAGCGCCGCAGCAGGTTGAACAGGCCCACGCGCCAGGTGCGCGCGAAGCGTTCGTTGATCATCTCCAGGGTCGGCAGCTTGCCGCGGACGATGCGGTCCTGGCTGGCGAAGTCGTAGCTGCGGGCCTCGCCCGGGGCGGGCGGCGGCTCGGTCTCGACCGCGCCGCTGTCCACGCCGTGCAGCAGGGCGTCGATCTCGTCCTGGGAGAGCAGGTCGGCGCTCATCACTGGGTGACCATGCTGGTGAAGATGACGGCCTCGACCTTGTCCGGGCCGCCTTCGGCCTTGAGCAGGGCGCGCACTTCATCGCGCGCCGCGGCCTGCAGGCGTTCCTTGCCCGCCCGCTGCGCGAGCTGGCGCGCCTCCTGCTGGCCGAACAGCAGCAGCAGGCGGTTGCGGATCGAGGGCAGGTGCGCCTCCAGCGCGGCCAGGGTGGCCGCGTCGCGGGTCACCACCTGCACGTCGGCCTGCAGGTAGCGCGAGGCGTCGGCATCGGCGAGGTTGACCACGAACGAGGGTTCGAGCGCGATGTACTGCGCCGGCAGCCGGACCGGCTTGGCGGGCTTGCTGCTGGCCTCGGCCGCCGCCTGCTGCTTGCCCTGCCACCACCACCAGCCGCCCGCGCCGCCGCCGGCGAGCAGGAGCAGGATCAGGATCCACGGCCACAGGCGCTTGGGCGGGGCGGCGGGCTGGATTGCAGGGGCGGGGGCTGGCACGAACGTCGACTCCGGCAGTGGATGCCGGTGGGATGCAATCGCCGTGCCGCGCCAATGACGGGGTTTTGACGGCCGGACGCGCGCGGGTGCGCCAGCGCCTTGACGCCCCCGGATTCGATCAGTACGACCGGCGCAGGAAACCCGTCAGCGCGACGACGGCCCGGGCCGGTGTCCATGCCGCAAGCGCGCCCGCGGGGGCGCTGTCGTGCAGATGTTGCTGCCGCGGCACGCGTCCGGCGGTGGATGCAGGTGTCCGACCGCCGCCAGGACGGGCGGCTGGCGCTCGTCCGGACGAAAGCTGGACGGCTGGCGCACGGGGAGCTGTCGACCGCGGACCCCTGCCGGGGTTCGTCATGCGGACGACCGCTCCGGCCTCAGGCGTAGGCGTCGACCAGGCCTCGCAGGCGCGTCGTGGCCGCGGCAGTGGCCTGCCGCTCGCCGGTGCCCGGGTCGGCCTCGTCGCCGCGCGTGGCGGACGCCTGCGGCCGCGCCGCCGCGCCATCGCCGCCGGCCTGGCCCTGGCCCACGTCGGCCTGGCCAAGCTGCAGGCCGTGCTGGCCCAGCAGGTCGCGCAGGCGCGGCAGGCTGGTTTCGATCGCCTGCCGGACCTCGGCGTGGGCGCTGTGGAATTCCGCCCTCACCTGCTCGCCGTCGAGCCGCACGCGCACCTCGATCGGACCCAGGTGTTCGGGATTGAGTCGGATCTCGGCATGGCCCAGGCGCTGCTCCGCCACCCACACCAGGCGTGTGCCGAAACCGTCGTCGAAGCCCGCCGCCGGATCGGCCGGCATCGGCAGCGGCGGCATCGGCACGGTGGGCGCGGCCAGCGGCCGCGCGCCCGCCAGCGGCGCGGAGGCCGCGGACGCCGCGAGCGGCGCCTCGAGGGCGAAGCCCTGGGTGGAAGTCGCCAGGTCGCGTGCGCTGCCGGCGGCCTCGGGCGCAGCCGGGGCATTCGCGACGAGCAGGTCGGCGCCGGGCTGCGCGTCCGCCGCCGTGGCCGCGACCTGCGGCATCGCCGTCGCGGCCAGCCCCGGTGCCGAAGGCGCCAGTGCCTGGTCCGCGTCGGTGGCGATGGCAGCCGACGCGGCTGTGGCCGCGCCGGGCGGCGACATGGCGGCACCCGCGCTGGCGCGGGACCCGTCCAGTAGCGCGAGCAGGTGTTCGGGCGAGGGCGTGCCGGGGCCGGCATCGGCAGCGCTGGCGGCAGGCTGCGCAGGCGGCGCCGCGGCGGCGACCGGTGGCGGCGCCTGGACCAGCAGGTCGGCGAAGGCCGCTGCGGACGCCGAGGTGTCTTCGGCGTCGACCGCCGCCCGCTCCGCCCGCGCTGGCGCGGCGCGACCGGCCGGACCCGTGGCCTGCGCGGCGGCCGGCTCGGCCTGGTGCGCGGTGGCCGGGTCGAGGGCGGCGGCGGACGGGCCGGAATGGGACGCGGCCTGGGCCGAGGACGTGGCGCCGATCACGGGGACTTGCCCTCGTCGGCCGCCAGTGCGGCCACGCGCGCGCGCCGGCCGCCCAGATCGTCCATCTCGCGCTGCACGCGCTGTTCGGCCACCTTGGTTTCCTGCGCGCGGTAGCTGTCGGCCAATTGCTCGAGCACCTTGGTTTCGCGGCTGGCCAGCATCAGCCGGGCGCGTTCGACGTCGCTCAGCTGCCGGCTCTGGTCGACGATGCCGGCCTGCTGCACCACCGCGGCGTTGAGCCGCTCGCGAAAGGCGAGGCGGTTGACCAGCAGTGCCGGCGAGATCGAAGCCTCGGCCGGCGCGGCGGCGTATTCCTCGGCATAGCGGCGCAGCGCCTCCAGGCGCTGTTCCTGTTCGCCGAGCACGCGGTCGCGGTCGGCGACCTCGCGCGCCACCGCATCCTGGCGCTGCTGCATGATCTTGAGCAGCGGATCGAGCCGTTGCGAGCGCATCTGGATCAGGACTCCTGGGAAGCGTTGGACACGGCGCCCGCGGCGGGGCCGTTGTCGAGCAGGGCGGCGAGCGCGGCGCGGCTGGCCTCGACGTTGGCGGCCTCGGCCACGTCCTGGCCGAGGAAGGCCTGGATCGCCGGCCAGCGCACGACCGCTTCGTCCACCAGCGGATCGCTGCCGCGCTGGTAAGCGCCGATCGCGATCAGGTCGCGCTGCGCCGAATGCGCGGCCATCAGCCGCTTGAGCTTGCGGATGCGCTCGCGCCAGGGCGCGTCGGTGATGTCCTGCATCACCCGGCTGACCGAGACCTCGACGTCGATCGCCGGGTACTGGCCGGCATCGGCGATGCGGCGGGTGAGCACGATGTGGCCGTCGAGGATCGCGCGCGCGGCGTCGGCGATCGGCTCCTGCTGGTCATCGCCTTCGGTGAGCACGGTGTAGAAGGCGGTGATCGAGCCGCGCCCGTCGGCGCCGTTGCCGGCGCGTTCGACCAGCTGCGGCAGCTTGGCGAACACGCTGGGCGGATAGCCGCGGGTGGTGGGCGGCTCGCCCACCGACAGGCCGATCTCGCGCTGCGCGTGGGCGAAACGGGTCAGCGAATCCATCAGCAGCAGCACGTGCAGGCCCTGGTCGCGGTAGTACTCGGCGATCGCGGTGGCGCGCAGTGCGCCATGCAGGCGCGCCAGCGGCGGCCGGTCGGCGGGCGTGGCCACCACCACCGAGCGGCGCAGGCCTTCCTCGCCCAGCGTGCTCTCGACGAAGTCGCGCACTTCGCGGCCGCGTTCGCCGATCAGCCCCACCACGATGATGTCGGCGGCGGTGAAGCGGGTCATCATTCCGAGCAGGGTCGACTTGCCGACGCCGGAGCCGGCGAACAGGCCGATGCGCTGACCGCGGCCGATCGGCAGCAGCGCATTGATCGCGCGTACGCCGACATCGAGCGACTGGGTGATCGGTTCGCGCATCAGCGGATTGATCGCCGCGCCGGCCAGGCCGACCCATTGCTCGGCCCGGATCGGGCCGCGCCCGTCCAGCGGCACGCCGTCACTGTCGATCACGCGTCCCAGCAGGCCTTCGCCCACGGCCACTTCGCCGCGCCGGCGCGAGGGCACCACGCGCGCGTTCGGCAGCAGGCCTTCCAGGTCGGCGGTGGGCATGAGGAAGGTGCGGTCGCCGGCGAAGCCGACCACCTCCGCGTCCACCCAGCGCCCGCCCGCGGTTTCGACCTTGCAGCGCGAGCCAAGCGGTGCGCTGCAGCCGGAGGCTTCCAGGGTCAGGCCGACCGCACGGCGCAGCACGCCTTCGCGCGCCAGTCCCAGCGATGGGGGATGAGGATGGGCGGCCTGCAGACGCGCGGCCAGGCGCAGGTTGCGGGCTTCCTGCCAGTGCGCGGCGGCGACGCTGCTCATGCGCGGGCCTCGCTGGCCGCCAGGGTGGCCTCGAGCACCGACTGCAGGCGCGAAGCGATGGTGCCGTCGATGCGCACGCTTTCGCTGTGCAGGCGCAGTTCGCCGCGCCCGAGCGCGCCATCGATGGTCAGGCGCACGCCGTCCAGGCCGGCCAGGTGCGGGGCGAGCACGCCGAAATCGTCGCTGTGCAGGCGCAGTTCCAGCTCGCGGCTGTCGCTGCCCACCGCCTCCAGCGCTTCGCGCACCAGGTCGGCGAGCAGGGTCGGGTCGACCTGGTAGGCGCGTCCGAGCAGGCTGCCGGCGATGCGCACGGCCAGGTCGGCCAGGGCGTCGGCGACTTCGCCGTCCAGCCGCGCCAGCGGGCGGGTGAAGCCGTCGAGCACGCCCTCGATCTGCGCCACCATGCGCCGCACCTCGGCCTGGCCGGCGGCCAGGCCTTCGGCGTGGCCGCGCGCATAGCCTTCCTCGCGCGCGGCGCGTTCCAGCGCCTGCAGGTCTTCGACGCTGGGCAGGGCCGGCGGCGGCGGTTCGGGCTCCGCTTCGGCCGGCACCGCGAGCAGGCCGGGCGCGTGCCAGCGCACCACGCCCGCGGCCAGGCGCGGATCGTCGGACGACAGCGCGGCCATGGTGTTCAAATCAGCACCTCGGCCTTGGCCGCGATCTGGATGTCACCGTTGTCGGCCATCCGCCGCACCACCGCCAGGATGTCCTTCTGCGCCGCCTCGACCTCGGCCAGGCGCACCGGGCCGCGCGCTTCCATGTCCTCGACCAGGATCTCGGCCGCGCGCTGCGACATGTTGCCGGTGATCTTCTCGCGCACCTTGGCGTCGGCGCCGCGCAGGGCCAGGGCCAGCTGCTCGCTGGAGATCTCGCGCAGCACCGCCTGCACGGCACGGTCGTCGAGGTCGGCCAGGTTGTCGAACACGAACATCAGGTCGCGGATGCGGGTGCCCAGATCGCTGTCGACCTCGCCGATCGCGCCCAGCAACGCCTCGTCCTGGCCCGAGTCCATGAAGTTGAGGATGTTGGCCGCCACCTTGACCCCGCCGACCGAGGACGACTTGATGTTCTGGCTGCCGGCGAACTGCCGCGCCATCACGTCATTGAGTTCGTTGAGCGCATGCGGCGGGATGCCGTCGAGCGTGGCCAGGCGCAGCAGCACGTCGACGCGCGCGCGCTCGGGCAGGCACTTGAGCACCTCGGCGGCCTGGTCGCCGTCCAAGTGCGCCATCACGATGGCGATGATCTGCGGATGCTCGTTGCGCACCAGTTCGGCGATCGCGCGCGGATCCATCCACTTCAGCGTGTCCAGCCCGGTGGTGTTGCGGCCCAGCAGGATGCGGTCGATCAGGCTGCTGGCGCGATCCTCGCCCAGCGCCTGGGTCAGCACCGCGCGCACATAGTCGTCGGCGCCGCTGCCGATGCCGCCGGGGCGGGCCAGCACGTCGATGAACTCGTCGAACACGCGCGCCACCGACTCGCGGCTGACCTCGCCGAGCGAGGTCATCGCCACGCCCAGCTTCTGCACCTCGCGCGCGCCCATGTGCTTGAGCACCTCGGCGGCCTGCTGCTCGCCGAGCGAGAGCAGCACGATCGCCGCGCGCTGCACGCCGGTCAGTGCGATACCTGCGCCCGGGTCAGCCATCGGAGGCCACCATGTCGCGGACCACCTGGGCGACGCGCTTGGCGTCGGTGCTGACCGCGGTGCGCGCGATCTCGAGCTTGTCGTCGAGGTTCATCGACACCGCGGGCGGCGGCGTCGTGGGTCCGCCCACCTGCGCCTGCTGCGGTGCCGACAGGCTGACCGGCACCTCGTCGTCGACGGCCGGCGGCAGCACCGTGGCGGTGGCCGTGCGCGGCGCGAGCAGCTGGCGGGTGGCCGGGCGCAGCACGGTGAAGATCAGCAGCAGCACCGCCAGGCCACCGAACACGAGGCGGGCGAGTTCGCGCGCGCGTGGGTGCTGCCAGATCGGCGGGCCCTCGGCCGGGGTATCGAGCGTGCCGCGCGCGAACGGCGCGTTGACCACCGAGACCACGTCGCCGCGCGCCGCATCGAAGCCGATCGCCTGCTGCACCAGAGTTTCGATGCGCGCCAGTTCCTCGGCGCTGAGCGGCCGGCCCTGGGCCTGGGTGGCGGCGCCGGCCGTGGCCGCGACCGGCGCGGCGGCGTTGTCGACCAGCACCGCGGCGGTGACGCGGCGGATCCGGCCCGGCGCCTGGCGGGTATGGGTGAGGGTGCGGTCGATCTCGTAGTTGCGCACGGCGCTGCGGCTGCCGGGGCCGGGCGGCGCCGGCTCGGCCGCGGCCGCGGCCGCGGTCGCGTCGGGCGTATTGCTGGCGCTGCCGGGCACGCCCTGGGCGAGCGCGCCGTCGCCGCCGATCGTGCCGGATTCGGAAATCTGCTCGCTGCGCACCATCGCCGGCTGCGGGCCGTAGCGCTCGCTGGCCTCCTCGGTCTGCGCGAAGTCCATGTCCACGCTGACCTTGGCGCTGATCCGGCCCGGGCCGGTCATCGGCTCCAGCAGCTCCTCGATGCGCTGCACGTACACCGACTCCTGCCGGCGCTGCTGCTCGAACTGCTTGGCGCCGATCGCATCGTCGCTCTGCGGGTCGGCGTTGGAGAGCATGCGGCCGAACTGGTCGACCACGGTCACGCCTTCGGGCGGCAGGCCGGGGATGCTCGAGGCCACCAGGTGCACGATCGCGTTGACCTGGCCCTGCTCGAGCGTGCTGCCGGCGCGCAGCTGCAGCACCACCGAAGCGCTGGCCGGATCCTTCTGCCGGGTGAAGGCGCTGGGCTTGGGCAGGGCCAGGTGCACGCGCGCCTCGCGCACCGGGCGCAGGTTGGCGATGGTGCGCGCCAGCTCGATCTCCTGCGCGTGCTGGTAGCGCGCGCTCTCGATGAACTGGCTGGTGCCGAAGCCCTGGTCGCCCTGGATGGTCTCGAAGCCGTTGCCCTGCGCGGCCGGCAGCCCGGCCGCGGCCAGCGCCATGCGCGCCTCGGCGACGCGGTCGAGCGGCACCGCCAGCGCACCGGTGGCCGGGTCGAGCTTGTAGGGAATGCGCGCGCTGCCCAGCAGTTCGGAGGCCTCGGCGGTGGACTTGGGGTCCAGCCCCGCCTGCACCGGCACGAAGTCCGGCTTCTGGCTCCAGAAGAACAGCCACAGCCCCAGCGCGATGGCGACCGCCAACAGCGCGAGCAGGCCGAGCTGGCGCACCGCGGGGATGCGGCCCAGGTCGCGCAGGTTGGCCGTGGCCTTGGGAAGTGCGATGGCGGACATGGCTTGAGGTCTGGGATTCGGGATTGGGGATTGGGGATTCGGAGCAGTGGTTCACCGGTGACGGATCGGGAGCGGGCGTCGCGCTTGCGAATCCCCAATCCCGAATCCCGAATCCCGGCCTAGATCGGCATGTTCATCACGTCCTGGTAGGCCTGGACGAGGCGGTTGCGAACTTCGACCGTGGCCCGGAACGCCACCTGCGACTGCTGCATCGCCACCATCACCCGGGCCAGGTCGGCGCGCGGGTCGCCCAGTTCGAACGCGTGCTGCAGGGCGCCCGCGCGGGCCTGGGTGGCGCTGACCTTGTCGATGGTGTTGCCGAGGGTCTCGGCGAAGCCCGGTGCGGCGGTCTTGCCCGCGCCGCCCACCTCGATCGCGTTGGACGGCGCGACGTCGACGCGCACCGCTCCGGTGCGCATTTCGTGCGCGCGGATCTGCGAAAGGATCGATGAGATGGCGTCGGTCATTGAAGCGCCGGGAATCGGGATTCGGGATTGGGGATTCGGACAATCAGGCGTGAGGCTCCGGGCGAGAATTCAGTGCAGGGCGAACCGCTTGACCCAATCCCGAATCCCCAATCCCGACTTCCGGCTCAATCAGGCAAGTCCCGTGCCACGACGGCGTCAGAATCCCGCCGCCTGCCCGGTCTCGGCCAGGCTGTCGCGGTCGATGCCGTACTTGCGCAGCTTCTCCACCAGGGTGGTGCGGCGCAGGCCCAGCAGCGGCGCGGCGTGCGCGACCACGCCATTGGTCTGCTCCAGGGCCGCGCGCAGCAGCTCCAGCTCGATCCCGGCCATGTGCCCGCGCAGGTCGATGCCCTGCGGCGGCAGCGTGGCGGTGGGCGAGAGCTGGGCCGGATCGGCCTGGGGCGCGGCGGGGGCGGCTTCGGCGGCGGGCGGATCGAAGACCTCGCCCACTGCGGCGGCGGCGGCGCGGTAGCGCGCCGGCAGGTCGGCCGCGCGCACGCTGCCGCCCGGGTGCAGCACGGCCAGGCGCTCGAGCAGGTTGCTCAGCTCGCGCACGTTGCCCGGCCAGGCGTAGTGGCGCAGCGCGGCGATCGCGTCGGAGGCCAGGCTCACCTGGCCGCGGCCGGCCTCGCCCAGCTGGCGGGTGATGGCGTTGACCAGGTCGGGCAGGTCCTCGCCGCGCTCGCGCAGCGCCGGCATCTCGATCGGGAACACGTTGAGGCGGTAGAACAGGTCCTCGCGGAAATCGCCGCTGGCGATGCGGTCCTCGAGGTTGCGGTGGGTGGCGGCGATCACGCGCACGTCGCACTTGATGGTGGCGGTGCCGCCGACGCGCTCGAAGCAGCGCTCCTGCAGCACGCGCAGCAGCTTGACCTGCATCGGCAGGCTCATGTCGCCGATCTCGTCGAGCAGCAGGGTGCCGCCCTCGGCCATCTCGAAGCGGCCCTTGCGCTGGGTCAGCGCGCCGGTGAAGGCGCCCTTCTCGTGTCCGAACAGCTCGCTTTCCAGCAGATCCGGCGGGATCGCGCCGCAGTTGATCGCCACGAACGGCTTGTCGCGGCGCGCCGAGCGCGCGTGCAGGGCGCGCGCGGCCACTTCCTTGCCCGTGCCGGACTCGCCCAGGATCAGCACCGTGGTGTCGTGCGGGGCGACCTGGTCGATCATGCGGTTGAGCTGCAGCGACGCGGCGCTGCGGCCGGTGGGGCCGTTGTCGGGCACTTCGCGGCGCGCGTCGTCGTCGATGCGCTTGAGGCTGGCCCGGCGCAGCGCCTCCTGCAGCTGGGTGCGGCGGATCGGATAGGCCAGCGGCCATACCGACTGCGGGTGCAGGCTGGCGCGCCAGGCGGCGTCGGCGGCATGGCCGGGCAGCTCCAGCACCGGCGGGTGCAGGGCCTGGGCGGCCAGCCACGTGGCGAAGGCCTGCCAGGAGGCGCCATCGCCGACGTCGCCGACCACGACCGCCACCCAGTCGCTGGCGCGGGCGCGCGACAGGTCGATGTCGGCGGCGTCGTCGACGATGCGCGGATTGAAATCCATGAACTCGAGCAGGGTCGCCACGCGCTCGGCGCGGGCCTCGTCGCGGTCCAGGACCAGGATGCGGGACTCGCTCATGACGCGGCCTCCGCGCCGTGGCCGGCGGCATCCACGCCCGCCACCGCCTCCAGCAGCGGCAGCACCTCGTGGATGTAGGCCAGCTTGCTGACGAAGGCGTCGGCACCGGCGCGCAGCGCGTGCTCGCGGTGCTCGCCGTCGTCGAAGTGGCTGGCGATGACGATGTAGGGCGGGTTGTCCTGGGCCTTGATCAGGCGCGTGGCCTGCAGCCCGCCCATTTCGGGCATGGCCAGGTCCATCAGCACCACGTCCGGGCGCAGCACCTCGCATTGGGCGATGGCCTCGACGCCGTTGCCGGCGGTGCCGGCCACGGTGAGCCAGGACAGGCGCCGGAAATGGCGCATCGCCGCGGAAATGAAGCCGGCATGGTCGTCGACCAGCAGCACGGAAATCTGTCGCATCACGCACACTCCTGTCGGGCCTGGCGCGGTGCCAGGCGCTGGCGCGCCCGCGCCGGCCCGATCGCCAGCTGGTCGCGGTACTTGGCCACGGTGCGGCGCGCGATGCGCACGCCCTGGCGAGCGAGCAGGCCGGCGATCACGTCGTCGGCCAGCGGGGCATGGGCCGGTTCGGCGTCGATCAGGCGCTTGACCATCGCCTTGACCGCGCTGCCGGCGATCTCGGCGCCTTCCAGGCGCACGGCGAACATGCGCTTGAGTTCGAAGGTGCCGCGCGGGGTCTGGATGTACTTGCCGCTGACGATGCGCGAGATGGTGGACTCGTGCACGCCGATGGCGTCGGCCACCTCGCGCAGGGTCAGCGGCACGATCGCCTCGGGGCCCTGGGCGAGGAAGGCGCTCTGGCGCTCGACCAGCACCTGCGCGGTGCGCAGCAGGGTGTCGTTGCGCATGGCCACGCCGCGCACCAGCCAGCGCGCTTCTTCCAGCAGGCCGCGCAGGGCGGTGTGCTGGCTGCCGGCCAGGGCGCGTTCGCAGTGCGCGGCGATGCGCAGCTGCGGCGCGCCGCGGCGGTTGAGCGCGACGCGCCAGGCGCCGCCGGCGTGCCAGGCCACCACGTCCGGAACGATGTGCTCCTGCGCCTCGACCGCGGGCGCCTGCACCGGATGCGGCCGCAGGCCCAGGATCATCGACAACGCCGCGCGCACGGCCTCCGGCGCCGCACCGGTGGCCGCGGCCAGCGCGGGTTCGTCGTGCATGGCCAGCAGGTCGAGGTGATCGGCGAGGATGCGCAGGGCCAGGCGGCGGGTCGCGTCCTCGGGCAGTGCGCGCAGCTGCGCGCCCAGGCATTCGGCGGGATCGGCGGCGGCCATGCCCGGCCAGTCGCCGTGCAGCAGGCGCAGGCGCAGCAGGCCGACGGCATCGGAGCGTGCCGGAAAAGCGGTGCGGGCGGCGGCGAGCAGGGCCTCGAGCGGCTGTTCCAGGTAGCCGCGATCGTCGCAGTGGTCGAGCCACCAGGCGGCGACCTCGAGGTCGGCCGGGGTCCAGTGCAGCGACAGCAGGCGCAGCAGGCGCAGGCGCGGGTCGCTGGATTCGCCGTCGGCGATGCGCAGCATGCCGTCCTCGTCGCCGACGCCGACGCTGCCGCCGGACAGGAAGGCCGGCTCGGGCAGCTCGTCCCAGGCGGCGGCGTCGAGCGCGGCCGCTTCCGGCGCGGCGCCGTCGTCGGCCTCGTCCTCGCCCTCTTCCTGCTCGAGCAGCGGGTTGCGCTCCAGCGCCTGGCGCAGTTCGAGCTCGAGCTGCGGCGCGGTCAGCTGCAGCAGGCGGATCGACTGCAGCAGTTGCGGGGTCAGGTTGACGCCCTGGGTCATCCCGACACGCATGTTGGCTTTCATCAGCGTCCCCTTCCTGCGCCGGATTGACGCCGGCGATGGGAGCCATCGTGATGGGGACGTGACGGAACCCGAATCGGGGTGAACCCGGGTCTGGATCAGGGTATTCCTGTCGGGGTGTCGGGGATTCCCCGACATCGTGTCGTGTTTTCGACGTGCCGCTGCATCCAAGTGACGCGATGCGGCGCTTTGTGCCGAACGCTCAGGGGCGGTCGTGCAGGCGCATCGCGATGCGCAGCAGTTCCCCGGCGTTGCGGCAGCCCAGCGCTTCCATGATCCGTGCCCGGTGGGTTTCCACGGTCTTGACGCTGATGCCCAGGTCGCCGGCGATCTGCTTGGTGGTGCGGCCGGCCCCCAGCGCGTCGAGGATCTCGCGCTGGCGCCGCGGCAGCGCCTCGACGTTGCCCTCGCCGCGGGCCCCGTTGCGGTAGCCCTGCAATTGCGGTGCCGACACCTGCGGACTGAGGTAGGTGCGTCCGGCGGCGGCGGCGCGGATCGCGATCTCAAGCTCGGCGGGCGCCGCCTCCTTGACCACGAAGCCGATCGCCCCGCGCGCCAGCGCCTCGCGCACGTGCAGGGCGTCGTCGTGCATGGACATGATCACCACCGCGCACTCGGGGCTGGTGCGGCGCAGTTCGGCCAGCGCGTCGAAGCCGCTGCGGCCGGGCATCGACAGGTCCAGCAGGATGATATGGGGCAAGGTGTCGCGCGCGCGGATCACCGCCTCGTCGGCGCTGCTGGCCTCGGCCACCACCTCGATGTCGCCGAACGAGTCGAGCAGCCGGCGCAGGCCCGCCCGCACCAGCGTGTGGTCGTCGCAGATCAGGACTTTCAGCAAATCTCACACCCCATGTCCCACCGGCGCCACCATAGCGATGGCCGCCGCCCCCTGTGCAGCATGCGGGGCGAAGTGTGACAGGTTGCTCAGTTCGCGGGGCGTGGGCGCCGGCTTTCCGCCACTGCGCGGCGGTGGATGCGGAACAGGTGCCGCTCCAGCGCGGCCTCCAGCTGTGCCGGCAAGGCGTCGAAAGCCAGCCACACGCGGGTGCCGGCGGCGTCGGCTTCGCGCGCGATCACGCTGGCCGGCAGCAGCAGGGTCGAGGGCAGCCAGTCCGCGGGGCGGACCCGGAACACGCCGCTGGCGCCGTCCTCCGGCGCGTCGTCCAGCACCAGGCAGGCGCCCCTGGCCGACCAGCGCAGCGCACGCAGCGGATCTTCGTCGCCGCGGCACAGGCCGGCGACGAGGGCGGTCAGCAGGTCGAGCTTGGCCTCGATCCGCGGCAGGGCGTGATCGCTGGACTCCGGTTCCTCGGGGCGAGGACCGTCCTCGACCACCGACAGCGCACGCAGGAGCGCTTCGCCGCTGGCGGCGAGCACCGGCAGCGGCTGCGCAGAACGCGCCACGAAGGCGGCCGGGCGCAGTTCTTCGCAGGCGAGGGTGTCGCCGAACAGGAGTTCTGTCGCATCCGCCGGCGTGTTCATGCCAGGGCCTGCGCCCAGGCGCGCGCACCGCGCTGGTCCTGCCCGAGCTTGTCCATGGCGCGCACCACCTCGTCGCGCGCCTGGCGGATCTCCTCGGTGAGCGCCTGCTGGGCATCGAGCAGCTCGAGCCAGGGCGCATGCGGCGTGCTGCTGAAATCCACCGACGCGGCCAGCCGGACGACGGCCTCGCCGTGGTCGCGCAGCAGCGCCGATGCCAGGTCCCAGTCCTCGGCCGCGATCGCGGCGCGGACCTCGGCCACGGGCAGGGCGGGGATCACGTCGCCTCCGGGGGTGCGATCGCCAGCCAGGCCGATTCGATGTCGCCGAGCAGGGCGTCCACCTCGAGCAGCGGCGCGGCGTCGTTGTCCAGGTTGGCGGCGAGCAGGCGCCGCTGCGCGTAGTCGTACAGCGCCTGCAGACCATCGGCGATCTCGCCGCCTGCTTCCAGGTTCAGCGCGCCGTTGAGGCCCCCGATGATCGCGCTTGCATCGCTGATCGCCTTCGACTTGCGTGGCAGGTCGCCGCGCTGCAGGCAGGCGGCCGCCAGGCGCGCGCGTTCACGCGCGCCCGCGAGCATCAGCGCGATCAGCCGGTGGGGGCTGGCTTCCAGCGCCGCGCTGGACACGCCGGTCTGCCGGTACTGGTTGGCGAGGGTGCGCGCGTTCATGTCATCCACTCTGCGAGTAGTTGGGCAGCCGTGCCAGCTGCTGGGTGAGGAAGGAACTGACCGAGCTCATCTGCGCGACCATCGCGTCGAGCGCAGTGAACTGGCGCAGGTAGTTGGCCTTGACCTTGTCCATGCGCCGGTCGAGCGCCAGGCGGTCGTCCGCGAGGCGGTCCTGGCGGGTTTCCAGCGCCTTGGTGCGGTCGCTGATCATGCCGTCGGCGCCGAGCCAGGACTTCAGCGCGCCGGCCAGGGGCGTGCGCAGCGAACCCTCGTCGCCGAGCAGTCGCTGCAGCGCCGCCGGGTCTTCGGCCACGACCTTGTCGAAGGTGGCGCCGTCCAGGCTCAGCGAGCCGTCGACCTTGGTCTCCAGCCCCAGCGCGGCCAGCTCGGCATAGCCCTGGCTGACGAAGCCGCGCAGCGCTTGCGTGATGCCCCGCGGCGCGGCGTCACCGCTGAGCGCCGCGCCCGGGGTGCCTTCGCTGCCCGCCGCGCTCTGCGTGCGCAGCTGCGACAGGGCGGTGTTGTAGGCGCTGACGAAGTTCAGCAGCCCGGCCTTGAGCGTGCTCGGGTCGGACTTGAGTTCGAGCGCGAACGACTCGCCCGGCCTGGCCTTGGTCAGGTCGAGGGTGAGGCCGTCGATGAGGTCGCCAATGCGGTTGCTGCTGCTGGTGCGGGTGATGCCGTCGACCACCACCAGCGCGTCGTTGCCCGGATCGACGACGGTCATCGTGCCGCCGCTGGTGCCCAGTGCGGCCAGGCCGCCGTCGCCGCCGCTGGCGCTGACCGTCAGCCGGCCCTCGCTGCCGGTAGCCGTGGAGGCCAGCACCAGCACCTCGCCGGCGTCGCCGCGCACCAGGGTGGCGCTGACGCCCAGGCTGCCGGCCTGCTTGTTGATGGCGTCGCGGATGTCGGCCAGCGAGCCCTTGCCTTCGGCGATCTCGACCGTGACCGGATCGCCGTCGCCGGTGCTGATGCGAAGGCTGCCGTGGCCGAGCTGCGCGTCGGCGGCAAGCGCGGCGGACTGCAGCTTGTGGGTGCTGGCGAGGCGCTCGACGGTGACATCGTAGCGGCCGAGCGCAGCCTTGGCATTCGCGGTGGCGGTGAAGCCGGCATCCTCGGGCACGCCGACCTTGCGGCCGGGCAGCGCGCCGTCGCCGGCGAACTTGGCCAGCACATCCTGCAGCCCGGACAGCGCGCTGCTGATCTTGCCGAAGGCGGAGATCTGCGACCTGGTGGTGCTTTCGAGTCGGCTGATCCGGTTCTCGGTCGGCGCGCGTTCGGCGGCGACCAGCTGGGTCACCATCGTGTGCACGTCGAGGCCGGAGCCGACGCCTGGGCTGGAAAGGGATGCCACGGCTGCCTCCTGGGGCGGGTGGACCGGGTGGGAGCGGATGCTTCGGAAAGCCCCGGCAAGAATCGTTCCGCCGGGAAACTGACGCCATGCAGTGCCGCGTCCTGCCCTGTTGCCGGTAACGGCCGCGCGCCGCCGGCCTTTAGTCGATGAACGGCCGCGTCGTTGTGGAAGCGCGCTTGCGCGCGAAAGCATTCGCGACCAAGGTCGCTCCCACAGTGGGCGTCGAATCCATCCGCTGTGGGAGCGCGCTTGCGCTCGAAGCGTTCGCGACCGAGGTCGCTCCCACAGAGGATGAAGCAAGCTGTCCACGGAAGTACTGCAGCACCAGCTCCGGTGTCCTTCCGAAGTTCCGTGCGCGTCTGTCACGACCCGCTCCCCAGTCGAAAGAAAACCGGCCGGGGGCGGAGCCACCGGCCGGTCTGGAGACGGATCTCCGTTGAAGCGAATCAGCGCAGCAGGCTGAGCACGCTCTGCGAGGACTGGTTGGCCTGCGCCAGCATGGCGGTGCCGGCCTGCTGCAGGATCTGCGTGCGCGACAGGTTGGCGGTTTCCTTGGCGTAGTCGGCGTCCATGATCCGGCTGCGCGCGGCCGACAGGTTCTCTGAGCCGGTCTGCAGGTTGGTCACGACCGAGGAGAAGCGGTTCTGGATCGCACCCAGGTCGGCGCGCGAAGAGTTGATGGACTGCAGCGCGGCATCGACCGACTTCAGCGCCAGGTCGGCACCGCTCGTCGACGAAATATCGATTGCACTGACTGCGGTACCCGCGGCGCCAATGGTCTTGGACGTCAGGGCGGCATCGAAACCAGTCGTGAAATCGAAGCTGCCAGCCGTGCCGGAGGGTGCGACGTAGCTCATGTCCAGAGTGCCGCCGTACGTGTCGTCAGCGGCAAGACCATAATCGGCTGCGGTCGCCGCGTTGGCACCGGTAAACGCCGTGGTGATGTTGCGGCCGTCGACGGCGACCAGGTCGATGCCCGATCCGTTGTCCGTTGCACGGACGCCGGTCACGGCGGACTGCGCGTTGATGTTCTCCAGCGCGGTGGCACGGTTGCTGACGCCGTTGCCGGTGTTGGTGAGGCTGATCGTCGTGCCGTTGATCACCATTGAATCCGCGTCGTTGAGTGCGCCCGTTACCGCGGTAGGCTGGCCAGCGGCGGTCGTGGCGTTGGCGGTCACAGTAAGACCGCTGATGCCGGCGCTGTTCAGTGCCGCGGCGATCGCCTTAGCATCGTCCGCGACGCTGCCGAGGCTCACCGCATTGCCACCGACCGTCACGGTCTTCGCACTCGCAGTGTCACTGGCGGCGCCGATGCCCTGGCCGGCGACTTCGAAGCCCTGGTACGAGCCCAGGTCGCTGGTACGGGCGCTGGCGATCTGGTCGACGGAGATCGTTTCGCCTGCGTTGGCACCCACCTGGAACACGCCTGCCGCACCAGTGAACGAGCCGTCCAGAAGCTTGGTGCCGTTGAAGTTGGTGGTTTCGGCGACACGCTGGATTTCGCTTTGCAGCTGAGCGACTTCCTTCTGCAGGGCCGCGCGGTCCTCGGACGAGTTGGTGGCGTTGCGCGACTGCACGGCCAGCTCGCGGATGCGCTGCAGGTTGTTGCCGATCTCGCCCAGCGCGCCTTCGGCGGTCTGCGCCAGCGAGATGCCGTCGTTGGCGTTGCGGGCGGCCTGGTCCATGCCGCGGATCTGGGTGGTGAAGCGCTCGGAGATCGCGAGGCCGGCGGCGTCGTCCTTGGCGCTGTTGATGCGCAGGCCCGAGGACAGGCGCTGGATGGTGGTGCCGAGGTCCGCGCTGTTGGTGCTCAGGTTGCGCTGCGCGTTGAGCGACATCACGTTGGTGTTGATGACAGACATTTGAAGGTCTCCTGGATTCGGAAGTCCGGCGATTCGCGCCGGTTGGCGTCGCAGTGGCTTGCCGTGATCCGGTCCTGTCCGCTGCTGGGATGGATAACGGCGCGGAACGGCGGGCCTTTAGGGGATTTTCGACGTCGCCCCCGGTTTTTGTTCTTCTCCCATTCGCGCGAACGGCTGCTCGCAACAGGCATTTGGGCTGACGCCTCCGGTGAGGGAGTCGCCCCGACCCGGGAATTGCTTATCGGCTCGGTCAACCATCCATGGCTGACTCGCCGCCGCAGCGCATCCATGCGCTGCTCTCCGCACTCCCCGGCCCGGATCGACATCGCCATGTCATTGGCGTGGCTTCGAAACAGCCGCTCATCGAAGTGTCGCGGGTCAGCTAGCGGTGAGCCGTGCCCTGGCGGCCGGAGATCGCGCCGAGCAAGACATGGATGTCTTGCTCGCGAGTCAGGGCAGGAGGCCCTGACCGAGCGAAGAGCGATCCCCGGCCGCCAGGGCGCGGCGTCGATCCGAAGTCGAGGGCGAAGTTCTCCAAGTTGAAGTTGCGGTCGGCGCTTCCGCGTGATCGGGAGAGAAGAAATTTTCTTAGGCGCCCGTGCCCGGCTTACAGCAGGTTGAACAGCGACAGGCCCTGGATGCGCGCGGTCACCTGCTGCGCGGCCTGCAGTGCGGTGAGCTGCATCGCGAAGCGGCCGGCCGCTTCGGCGTAGTCGGTGTCGCGCAGGTCCGACAGCGTGGTTTCCAGCGCCAGCGAGGTGGCGCTGCGGCTCTCGGCGGCGTGGTCGAGCGTGGACAGGCGCGCGCCGGTGCTGGCGCGCGCGGCCAGCAGGTGTTCCTGCGCGGTGGCCAGGTCGCCCAGGCCGCCGGTCAGTGCATTGGTGAGGCGCGCCTTGTCGGCGGGGCTGTCGCCCGGGGCCTCCATGGCGTCGGCCAGTGCGCCGAGCGTGGCGAAGATGTCGCGCTGCCCGGCGCGCTCGATGGCGAAGCGGTCGCCGGCGACGGGCGCGCCATTGAGCTGCATCTGCACGCCGCCGGCGCTGATGGTCTGGCCGTCCTGCCAGGTGCCGGTGCCCACTTCGTTGCCGCCGGCATCGAGCACGCGGTAGTTGGCCCCGTCGGTGAACTCGACGGTGATGCCGCTGCCGTTCCAGCTGCCGTGGTCGGTGACGCTGGCCGAGGCCAGCACGCCGCTGCCGGCGTTGCCGGCGCCGGCGCTGCCGCGGACGATGCCGTCGCCGACTGGCACCTGCAGGAACAGCGCGCTGCCCGGGTCGGTGTCGGCCACGGCCAGGTCGGGGGCGACGTCGACGTCGTTGCGGCCGCCGTCGCCGGCGTAGGCGACCGTGCCGGCGTTGTCGGCGAACGGCACCACGCCGTCGCGGGTGCCGGCGAACAGCGCGCGTCCGGCGCCGTCGCCGCGGTTGCCGATCGAGATCAGCTCGGCGCGCAGCTGGCGCATCTCCACCGCGATGAGCCTGCGGTCCTCGTTCGACAGCGTCGGGGTGTTGGCACGGATCACCAGCTCGCGCGCGCGGATCAACTGGTCGCCGGCGTCGGCCAGCGCGTTTTCCTGCAGGCCGAGGCGACGCTCGAGATGGCCGCTGTTCTTGCCGAACTGCTCCAGCTGCGACATCGCATGGTCCAGGCGCTGCGCGTTGGAGAAAGCCGCCGGATCGTCGGCGGCGGTGACCAGCTTGCTGCCGGTGACCATCTGCTGCTGCGTCTTGGCGATGGCCTGCTGGCGCTGCAGCATGCCCTGCAGCCCCTGGTTGTGGATCTGCGCGGTGGACAGTCTCATGCGGGGGTCCTCACTGGCCTTCAGCGCACTGCGCCGAGCAGGGTCTGGAACATCTCGTCGGCGGTCTTGATGATCTGCGCGGCGGCCTGGTAGGCCTGCTGGTAGCGCAGCAGGTCGGCCGCCTCCTCGTCGAGGTTGACGCCCGACACCGATTCGCGCTCGGCGACCACCTGCGCGTGGATCGCGTCCTGCGCCTGCAGGCTGAGCCCGGCGTGGCGCGCTTCGCTGCCGGCGCGGCCGGTCATCTGGGCAAGGCCCGCGGTCAGGCCGACGCTGCCGCCGTCGAGGATGCCGTCGGTATCGACCGCGGCCAGCGCGCGCGCATTGGCGTTGTCGGACGAGCGCGGCGGCGTGCGCGCGAGGCTGAAGCGGTCGCCGGCGGCGGGTGCGCCGGCGAGCTCGAGCGACCAGCCGTTGCCGCTGATGGGCGTGCCCGGCGTCCACGCGAACGGGCCGTTGCCGTCGACCGTGTACTGGATGGCGTCGATGAACTCGACCGTCGCGCCGCCGAAGCCGGCGAATGCGGCCGCGTCGGTGATGCGCGACGCGCCGGCGGTGGCGCTGCCGAGGTTGGCCGGATCGGCGCTGGCCTGCAGCGGGCGCGCGGCGGCGACCCCGAGCGGATCGTCGAGCACCACCTTCAAGCCACCGGCGGCACCCGAGGTCGGACGCAGCGAGAACCGGTCGCCGCTGGCCGGCGTCCCGCCCACCACCAGTTCGACCCCGTCCACCACCAGCGGGTCGGCGGCCGTGCCGCTGCCGGTCATCGGCACCGGCTCGCCGCTGCCGGCGCGGGTGGCGCTCCAGCCGCCGGCCTCGAAGCGCAGTACCAGGTCGTGGCCCTTGAGCGCGCCGACGTCGCCGATCCGGGCGTCGAGGGTCGCGCTGCCGGTGTTGCCGGCGTGGCGGTCGACCCGCGGCGACGGCAGCGCGAACATGTCGCTGCCGGGTGCGCCGTTGTAGTCGACGCCGGCGCCCTGGGCCTGGTTGAATCCGTGGGCGAAGGCGGCCGCGAGCCGTCCGAGTTCGGCGCGCATCGGATCGAGCACGCGCCCGCGGAACTCGACCAGGCCGCCGATCTCCCCGCTCACCGCCGAGGCCGGCAGCTGCACCGGGCCGGCCGGGCTGTCCAGCGCGATCTGCACGCGGTCGGGGCGGTAGGGATCGGCGACGGTCGACAGCGCCATCGACCGCTGCCCCAGCACCAGCGACTGGCCGCCGGGCGTGAACACGTTGATCGCGCCATCGTCCTGTTCGACCGTGCCCACGCCCACCAGCGCGGCGAGCTTGTCGATGCGCAGCGCGCGCTGGTCGATCAGGTCGGGCGATGCGTTGCTGCCGGCCGCGACGATCTGCTTGTTCAGCGCCGCGATCTCGCTGGCGTAGGTATTGGCAGCGGCCACCTGCGCCTGGATGCGCGTGCCGACCTCGCGATCGATCGTCTCCATCTGCGCGTCCATCGAGCGCCAGCGCGAGGCGAGCTGTTCGCCCGATGCCAGCAGCTGGCTGCGCGCCGAGGTCGAGGTCGGCTCGGCGACCACCGCATCCGCGGCCGCGAAGAATGCCGACCATGGCGCCGACAGCGAGGTCGCCGAATCGGACATCAGGCTGTCGACCCGCGACGACAGCGACGACAGCTGCCCCAGCCTTCCCAGTTCGCCGCTGCTGTCGACCTGGCGCGCGAACACCAGCCCGTCGGCAAGCCGCTGCAGCGCGGCCACCTCCACGCCCTGTCCGACCCAGTGGCCGTTCTCGGACTGGGCGGGGCGGGCGGCGAGATCGACGCGCTGGCGGCTGTAGCCGGGGGTCGCGGCGTTGGCGACGTTGTGGCCGACCGTGCCCAGCGCGCGCTGGAAGGCGAGCAGCGCGGAGGTGCCGGTGCTGAGCATGCCGGTCATGGCTTATCCCCTGGGGGCGGCGGCGAGCGCCGCGACGTGGGTGGCGGCAGCGGCGGGCTGCGCGGCCGGCGCGGCGGCGTACTGGACGGGCGCGTCGCTGCGCGCCGGCAGCGCGGCCAGCGCACGGTTGAGGGTGGCGCCATTGGCGATCGCGGTGATCTTGGCGGCGTAGGACGGATCGGTGGCGTAGCCGGCCTTCTGCAGCGCGCTGGCGAAGCGGTGCACGTCGTTGCCGGTGCCGCGCGCGGCGGCGTAGCGGTCCTTGCCGATCAGGCGGGTGTAGTCGGCGAAGCTCTCCGACACCGAGCCGTAGGCGCGGAACTCGGCGCGCTCGTCCACGCGCTTGCCGCCGACGAACTCGTGGGTGCGCGCGCTCATGCGCTCGCCCTTCCAGCCGCCGGTGGCCTTGATCCCGAACAGGTTCAGCGACGAGGCGTCCTTGCGGCCGGCCAGGCGCCGGCCCCAGCCGGTTTCCAGCGCGGCCTGCGCCACCAGCGCCTTGGCCGGCACGCCGAGTTCGGCGGCGGCCTGCTGCGCCTGCGGCCAGATCGACTGGACGAAGGCCTCCGGCGAGCTGGCGTCGAAGGCGACGTCCGTGGCCGTGGCCGCATCGAAGTCGGGCGCGCGCAGCGAGGGTGCCGGTAGCGCATGGGCGTGCAGGTCCATGCCCGGCATCGACACGCCGGAACTGGACGGCGCCAGCGGCAGCATCGCCGGCATCCCGGGGGTGGCCGGGAGCGGCATCGGCGTGGCGGGCGCCGCATTGCCGGGCATGCGCAGCGGCATGGCGGCGGGTGCGGACGCGTCGCTGCCGGCGCTGCGCTCGAGCTGACGCATGATCGTCGGCGCCAGGCCCAGGCCGCGGCCCTTGGCCAGTTCGCGCGCCAGCTGCTGGTCGTACATGTCGCGGTAGCGCGTGTCGCCGCCCATCGCATTGCCCGGCGAGGCGCTGCGCATGGACTTGATCAGCATGTGCGCGAACTGCGTTTCCAGCTCGCGGGCCGCCTTCTCGATGTCCGCGCGCGGGGTGGCCTGCGCGGGCGCGAGATCGATGGAGGTGGCGGCGGGGAGGCGCATGGAAGGCGGGGATTCGGGATTAGGGATTGGGGATTCGGAAGAGCAGGCGCGAGGCGTCTGCGGCGGCGTTGCGGTGCATGTGGACGTCGATGCAAGCGCCGTGCCTGCGGGAGGCGGAAACGACAACGGGAACCGGCGCCCTGCCGATTCCCGAATCCCGAATCCCGAATCCCGGCTTCACCCTCATATCACCTCGAGTTCCGCGCGCAGCGCGCCGGCACGTTTGAGCGCCTCGAGGATGGCGACGATGTCCCCGGGCGCCGCGCCCACGGCGTTGACCGCGCGCACGATCGACTCCAGCGACGAACCGCCTTCGAACAGGAACATGCGGCCGCCGTCCTGGCTCACCTCCAGCGAGGACTGGGGCGCGACCACGGTATCGCCGCGGCCGAAGGCGCCGGGCTGGCTGACCTGCATGTTCTCGGTGACCGAGACGGTGAGCGAGCCGTGCGAGACCGCGGCGGGCAGCACCGAGACCTCGCCGCCCATCACCACCGTGCCGGTGCGCGCGTTGACGATGACCTTTGCCGCGGCCGCGCCGGGGGTGACGTCCAGCGATTCCAGCCGCGCCAGGAAGCCGACGCGGTCGCCGGGCGGCGGGGTGACCTCGATGGTCACGCCATCCAGCGCGCGCGCGCGTCCCGGGCCGAAGGCGCCGTCGATCGCGCCGACGATGCGCGAGGCGGTGGTGAAATCCGACTCGTGCAGGTTGAGGGTGACCACATCGCTGGGCGGCGCGCCGGGCACGGCGCGTTCGACGATGGCGCCGTTGGGGATGCTGCCGCCGTTGGGGGCATTGGTGGAGATGCGCGAGCCGTCGCGGCCCGAGGCGCCGAAGCCGCTGACCACCAGGGTGCCCTGGGCGATCGCGTAGACCTGGCCGTCGGCGCCCTTGAGCGGCGCCATCAGCAGGCTGCCGCCGCGCAGCGAGCCGGCGTTGCCGATCGAGGACACGGTGACGTCGATGGTCTGGCCCGGCTTGGCGAAGGGCGGCAGTTCGGCCTGGATCGCCACCGCGGCCACGTTCTTCAGCTGCGGATTGACCCCCGGCGGAATGGTGACGCCGAGCTGGTCGAGCATCGTCTTCAGGCTCTGCACCGTGAAGGGCGTCTGGCTGGTGCGGTCGCCGCTGCCGTCCAGGCCCACCACCAGGCCGTAGCCCACCAGCGGGTTGCCGCGCACGCCGGCCACCTGGGCCAGGTCCTTGATGCGCTCGGCCTGCGCCGGCGCCGCGGCGCTGCACAGCACCGCCGCCAGCACGCAGGCCAGGGCGGGGACGAGGCGGGTCGCGATCGATGTCTGCATGTTCGCGGCCTCAGTACGGGTATGCGGCGGAGTTGAAGAACCGCGCCAGCCAGCCCATGGCGTTGGAGCGCGCCAGGGTGCCGCGCCCGCCGTAGAGGATCTGGGCGTCGCCGACGCGGTCGGAGCTGATGCGGTTGTCGGGACCGATATCGGCCGTGCGCACCAGGCCTTGAATCTGCACCAGCTCGTCGCCCTGGTTCAGGCGCATCTGCTTCTCGCCGGCCACGCGCAGGTTGCCGTTGCCGAGGTCCTCGACCACGCGCACGGTGATGTTGCCGGCCAGCTGGTTGCTCTGGGCGCTGTCGCCGCGGCCGGCGAAATCGCGCGAGCCTTCGATGCCGGCCTGCAGCACCGGGCGTCCGCCGACGGTGACGCTCTGGCCGAAGATGGTCGGCGCGGCCATCTCCACCCCGCTTTCCTTGCTGACCGCGGTGGTGGCGTTGCTGCGCGCACGGGTGTTCTCGATCAGCACGATGGTCAGCAGGTCGCCGACGCCGCGCGCCTTGTTGTCCTGGAACAGCGACATCGCGCGGTGGCCGCCGCCGGCCGACGCATAGATCGAGCCGCCGCCGTGGCCGGCCGTCGCCGCGGTCGCCGGCGCGTAGCCGGGGGCGGGCCCGTATGCGGGCGCGGCGTGCGCGGCATGCGCGGGGAAGGGGCGCGCATCGCCCAGGGTGGCGGCGCAGCCGCCGAGGGCGAGCACGAGACCGCAGGCGAGGAGCGCTTTCATCGGCGTGCTCACAGCTTGTTGTTGAGGTAGGCGAGCATCGAATCGATGGTCGAGATCGCCTTGGCGTTGGTTTCGTAGGCGCGCTGGGTCTCGATCATCGACACCAGCTCCTCGACCACGTTGACGTTGGAGCCTTCCAGCGAACCCTGCACCAGCAGGCCGGTGCCGTTCTCGCCGGGTGCGCCGCTCTGCGCCGGGCCGCTGGCGCCGGTTTCCACGAACAGGTTCTCGCCCTTGGCCTGCAGGCCGGCGGGATTGACGAAATCGGCGATGGTCAGCGCGCCGACCTGCACCGGCTCGGCCTGCCCGGCCAGCTGCACGCTGACCGTGCCGTCGGCGCCGATGGTGATCGACTGCGCGCCCTCGGGCAGCTGCAGGCCCGGCTGCACCGGGAAGCCGGAGTTGGTCACCAGTTCGGCCTGGGCGTTGACCTTGAAGCTGCCGTCGCGGGTGTAGGCGGTGCTGCCGTCGGGTAGCAGCACCTCGAAGAAGCCGCGGCCGTTGATCGCCACGTCCAGCGCGCCGCCGGTCTGGCCGAGGCTGCCCTGGGCGAATTCCTTGGCGGTCGCGGCCACGCGCACGCCGGTGCCGACCTGCAGGCCGGTGGGCAGGCTGGTCTGCTCGGAGGTCGCGCCGCCGGGCTGGCGGGTGGTCTGGTACAGCAGGTCCTCGAAGCTGGCGCGGTCGCGCTTGAAGCCGGTGGTGTTGGTGTTGGCGAGGTTGTTGGAAATGACCGCCATGCGCGTCTGCTGCGCGTCGAGGCCGGTCTTGGCGATCCATAGAGCCTGGGTCATGGCGGGATTCCGTCGGTTGCGGTGGGCGCGCTCAGCGCGAGGACAGCAGGGTGTTGGCGCTGCGGGCGGTCTCGTCACCGCTCTGCAAGACCCGTACCTGCATCTCGAACTGGCGCGCCAGTTCGATCATCGAGACCAGCATCCCGGTGGCATCGACGTTGCTGCCTTCGCGCACGCCCGACACCAGCACGCTGCCACCGGCCGGAGGCGGCGGTTCGGTGCCCGGCGGCAGGCGCATCAGGCCGTCGTCGCCGCGCACCATCGCGCGCGTGTCCACGGCCACCACGCGCAGGCGGCCGGCCTCGGCCATGGTGGCCATCGGCTGGCCCTGCGGGACCACCGAGACGGTGCCGTCGCCGCCGATCTCGATCGCGTCGTAGGGCGGCAGCGCCATCGGCGCGCCGCCGGCGTCCAGCACCTGCAGCCCGCTGGCGGTGGTCAGCAGACCGTTCGGGGTGAGCCTGAGGTCGCCGGCGCGCGTATAGGCCACGCCGCCGTTGGGGTCCTGCACCGCCAGCCAGTGCCCGGGCGCGAGCGCCACGTCGAGCGGATTGCCGGTGGTGGTGCGGGCGCCGGCGGCATCGCTGACGCCGAGGTTGCGCTGCACGGTCGCCACGCGCGAGGCCAGGCCCGGCCCTTCGATCGGCGCTGCCACCGTACCGCTGACGGTGGCCTGGAAGCCGGTGGTATCGGCATTGGCCAGGTTGTGCGCGACCGACGCCTGCCCGCGCAGGGTGGCGCTGGCGCCGGTCATCGCGATGTAGAGGGATTTGTCCATGAGGAGCCGGGATTCGGGATTGGGGAGTCGGGATTGGGAGGGGCTCCGGTGGCGTCAATGCGCTGTTCCGAATCCCGAATCCCGAATCCCTAATCCCTAATCCCCTCCGCGTCAGCGGATATTGATGACGGTCTGCGTCAGCGCGTCCTGCGCCTGGATCATCTGTGCGTTGGCCTGGAAGTTGCGCTGTGCGGTGATCATGTTCACCAGCTGCTCGGTGAGGTTGACGTTGGAGGCCTCCAGCGCGCCGCCCTGGACCGCGCCGAACTCGGCGGTGCCGGCCGCGCCGCGGCGGGCCAGGCCCGAGCCGTAGGTCTCGGCCCAGGCGTTGTCGCCGATCGGCTGCAGGCCCTGCGGGTTGGCGAAGTTGGTCAGCGCCACCTGGCCCAGCGGCGTGGACACGCCGTTGCTGTAGCGCGCGGCCACCACCCCCTCGGCCGAAACCTCGATGCTGCTCAGGCGGCCGGTGGGATGGCCGTCCTGCACCAGCGCCGAGACGCCGAAGCGGTCGCCGTACTGGGTGGTGCGCTCCAGGTCCAGGGTCAGGTCGAGCGCCGCCGCGCCGCCGGGCACGGTGTGCGTGGGCAGGACGATCTCGCCGTTGGCGGGCGTGATCAGCGCGCCGGTGCTGGAGTACTGCAGCGTCTGCGGACCGCCGACGTCCACGCCGTCGATGCGCGTGTACACCTGCCACTCGTTGGGGTTGGCGGTGCGCACGAAGTACATCGACTGCGAGTGCGGCGCGCCCAGCGAGTCGAACACCTCCACCGAGGTGGTGTGGTTGTAGCTGTCTGGGTCGTTGGCGTCGAAGGGCGAGGCCGCGGGCGGGCTGGCGTTGCCCGGCAGGTTCAGCCCCAGCGAAGTCTCGCGGGTGGCGCGCGGCGGTGCGTCGCCGGTGGCCAGGCGCAGGTCGCCCATGCGGCCGGTGTCGAAGCCCTGGCCGCTGGCGTTGGGCAGGAACACCTGCAGCCGCTGGCCGGCCGGATTGACCACGTAGCCCTCGCGGTCGGCGCCGAAGTTGCCCGCGCGCGAGTAGGAGACGCCGTTGCTGCCCGACAGGGTGAAGAAGCCCTCGCCGGTCAGCGCCATGTCCAGCGACTTGCCGGTGTAGTCGACGTTGCCCTGGGCGAACTGCTGGGCCACGCGCTGCAGGCGCACGCCGGCGCCGATGGTGTTGCTGGACAGGCCGTGCGCGGTGGCGGCGAACACGTCGCCGAACTCGCCGCGCGACTGCTTGAAGCCGGTGCTGTTGGCGTTGGCGATGTTGTTGGAGGTGATGTTGAGGTCGGCCGACGCTGCGTTCATGCCGCTCAGCGAGATCAGGAAACTCATGTGTGTGCTCCTTGGCAGGAAGACGTGCTGGGACGGCGTTGGTCAGCCGATGCGATGGACCGCCGAGAGCGGGACGCTGCCCATGCCGGCGAGGTTGAGGAACAGGCCGCCCGGTTCGATCGAGACGCTGTCCACCCGCGCGTTGGCGCGGATGGGCAGGAGTTCGGCGTCCTTGGCGGAGGGGTCTCTGGCGCCGGTGACGGCGCGGAAGCTGTAGGTGCCGGCGGCGACGGCGTTGCCCGCTTCGTCGCGGCCATCCCACTGGAAGCTGGCGGTGCCCTTGTCGGCGGCCTCCACGGTCATGCGGCGCACGCGCACGCCGTCGGCGTCGATCACGTCGAGCGTGACCGGCCCCGCGGCAGCCGCGACGATCTCGCCGCTGAGCCCGGCGCCCGCAGCCAGCGGCACCGCATCGACCTCGACCAGGGCGTCGTGGCCCACCAGGGCGGCCGCGCGCAGGGTCTGGTCGGACTCCATCACGCTGGCCATGGCCGCCATCGCGCCCTGCATGCCCTCGATGCCCTGCACGGTGGAAAACTGCGCCAGCTGGCCGAGGAACTGGTTGTTGTCCAGCGGCTTGAGCGGATCCTGGTGCTTGAGCTGTTCGGTCATCAGGTGCAGGAAATCGGCCTGGCCCAGCGCGGTGCTGCGCTGGGCCTGCTGCTGGCCGAGGCCGAGCGAGGCGTAGTCGGTGCCGTTGCCAATCGTGGTCATGGTGGATCCTCGGGGCGCGCTCAGCGGCCCATGTTCAGGGTGGCCATCGCCAGTTCCTTGGCGGAGTTGAAGACCTCGACGTTGGCCTGGTAGCTGCGCGAGGCGGAGATCAGGTCGACCATCTGCGCCACCGGATCGATGTCGGGCGCGTACACGTAGCCCTGGCCATCGGCCAGCGGGTGGCCCGGTTCGTAGCGGCGCAGCGGCGCGGTCTCGCTGTCGAGTACCTCGTCCACGCGCACGCCGGCCAGCGCCGGGTTGCCGTCGATGGCAACGGCCGAGAACACCGGCTGCTTGGCACGGAACACCTCGTCCGGGTTGCCCGAGACGGAGTTGGCGTTGGCCAGGTTGGAGGCGATGGTGGACAGTCGCACCGACTGCGCGTTCATCGCCGAACCGGCGACATCGAAGATCGGCAGGTTGCTCATGGACGGGCTCCGGTCATGGCGGTCACTGGCCGGTGATCGCGGTCAGCATCCCGCGCACCTTCGACTCGACGAAGGACATCGAGGCGCGGTATTCGAGGGTGGCCTGGGCGAACACGGCGTTCTCGCGGTCGCCGTCGACGGTGTTGCCGTCCAGGCTGGGCTGCGACGAGGGCCGGGTGTAACGCGCGGCCTCGCTGGCGGCCGTGATCGCATCGCCGCCGGCCATGCTGGCCGGATGCAGCGCCGCGGACAGGGCGCTGTTGAAATCCAGGTCCTGGGCCTGGTAGCCCGGGGTGTCGGCATTGGCGATGTTGGCGCTGAGCAGCTGCAGGCGCTGCTCGCGCAGGGCTAGCGCGGTGCCGTGGATGCCAAGGAAGTCGGACATGGGCCCTCCTGGGGCGGATACGCCCGGTAAGGCAGGCAAGCGGCGTGCCAGACGCGGTGGCCACGGCCGCGCGGCGCGGGTCGACCACCCGGCGCGCGGCTGCCGCTCAGCGCCTGTGGCTGGGGAGGCCGCGCGAGCGGCAGGCGCGCAGGAAGGGGCGCATCGCGCGCCGTCCGGGTGTGCCGGCGCCCGGGGCCTGGCCGCTCGCCACTTGGGAAAGACCCGTGCTGCTTCAATGGCTTGCGGCCGCCGCCGGGCGGCGTGGCGCGCCGGCAGCGGCGAGCTGGCGGGGCCGTGCGGGCCTTTAGCCGAAGGCGCTGATACGGGCGCTCACGCGCTGCGCCAGTTCCCGCTCGGAGTACTTGGGCACGAAGTCGTCCGCGCCCACGCGCTCGACCATGGCCTGGTTGAACACGCCCGACAGCGAGGTGTGCAGCAGCACGAACAGACCGCGCAGGGCCGGGTCGCGACGGATTTCCGTCGTCAGGGTGTAGCCGTCCATCGCCGGCATCTCGATGTCGGAGATCACCATCGCATAGCGTTCGCCCGGCGGTTCGCCGTTGCGGGCCAGCGCCTGCAGATGGTCCAGCGCCTGGCGGCCGTCCGACAGCAGCACCGCCTCCAGGCCGAGCTGTTCGAGCACCACCCGGATCTGGTTGCGCGCCACGCGCGAGTCGTCCACCACCAGCACCTGGCGCGGGCCGCCGTTGCTGGCGACCGGGCTGAGGGTGCCGAGGTCGCTGCCGCGCGGGGCCGACTCGGCCAGCACGCTTTCCACGTCGATCAGCTGGATCAGCTCGCCCTGGTGGCGGGCGACGCCGGTCAGGTAGTGGCAGTCCCCGCCCAGGTCCGGCGGCGGCTGGATGTGCTCGACCGCGATATTGACGATGCGGTCCACGCCCGCGACCAGGAAGCCTTGGACGGTGCGGTTGAACTCGGTCACCACCAGGTAGCGGGGCTCCTCCGGCTCGCCGTCGCCATGGCTGATCGCGCGGGCCAGGTCCAGCACCGGAACGCTGCGGCCGCGTACGTCGGCGGCGCCGGCGAAGGCCTTGGGCAGCTGCGGCAGGGTGAACAGCGGCGGCCGCTGCAGCACTTCCTTGACCTTGAACACGTTGACGCCAAAAAGCTGACGGCTGCCCAGCCGGAACAGCAGCAGGGCCAGCCGGTTATGGCCGGCCAGGCGGGTGCGCTGGTCGATGCGGTCTAGCAGGTCCTGGCTCATGGAACAGGGTGTCGGCCGCACTGGGCGGATCTTGAGCGTCCCGGGACCGTGGATCCCCGCGATTCGCGCGACTGCATCCGAAAGCCTCGTCATCTCCGCGAATGCGGGGATCCAGCGGCCCTCGGGGCGGCAGGCGCCGACGCACGATGGACGCGCTCCGGCCTTCGGACGGGCCGCAGGGCCACGGGGGGAGGTGGTGCGCCGCTCGGGCAGACGTCCATGTCCGCACTCGCGGCCGCGGCACATCCATGTGCCGCTCGCACCACCTCCCCCCGCGTCCCTGCGGCTCGAGGGCCCGTAGTGCGTGTCTTCGGGGCCGCGGCCAGGGCGGTCCGGCGGTACGGAGCCGACGGCTGGCTGTGGCCCATGCTGCTCGCGTTGCCCGAAGGCAGGAGTCGGCGGATCGTCGAGCCAGGTCCCGGCGGTCGGTGGTCGCGGCAAGCGCGCCATGGATGGCGCGCGCCCGAGTCAGGGCACGATGCCCTGACCGAGGGAAAAGCGACCGCCGGCCGACGGGGCCTGGCGTCAGCCCGGCGTCCGGTCAGTCGGCAAGACGCGTCCGGGCACGGCGCTTGCAGCAGCGGGCCTGGAGATTCGCTACACAGGAGCAAGCCGTGCACGTCGTCGAAGCTGGCGCGCCGCGTCCCGCGAAGGCATGGGGTCATCGCATCCTCCTGATGCTGTCGCTGGTCATGCTCGCGGCGCCGGGTGCGGTTACCGCGCGGCCGATGCAGCCGCTCGACACCATTGCCGAGGCCGCCGTGGCGGCACTGGGCGCGGGCGATGCCCAATCGGCCGAAGCGGTGCTGGCGCCGACCCTCCGGCTGGCCCGGTGCAGCCAGCCGCTGCAGGCGGTCGCCACCGGGCCGACAACGGCCCAGGTGCGCTGCGCCGACAGCCCCGGCTGGCGGCTGTACGTGCCGGTGCGGGTGCGCCGCGAGGCCGAGGTGGTGGTGCTGCGCACGCCGGCGGCCAGCGGCGTGCCGATCACCGCCGACCAGCTTGTCGTCCAGACCCGCGACATCGGCGACGCCGCCGGCGCCACCTTCACCGATCCTGCCGCCCTGGTCGGCCGAGTGCCCAGTCGGGCGCTGGCCCCGGGGGTGGTGCCGACCGAGCACGACCTGTCGCTGGGGGCCCCGCTGCGCCGCGGCGACCCGGTGGTACTGGTCTCGCGCACCGGCGCGGTCGAGGTGCGGATGCCCGGGCGTGCGCTGGGGCCGGCCCAGGCCGGGGGCCGGATCGGCGTGGAAAACGTCTCCTCGCGCCGCGTCCTGCGCGGGCGACTGGTGGCCGAGGGGGTGGTCGAGCTGCTGCCCTGAACCGGCCCCGCGCCGGAATTCATGACCGGGTTCAAGTTCCCGGAGGACGCGCCGTTACAGTGCTCGACCAGGCATCCCCAGGAGCGGGCCATGACCCACAAGATCGACGGCGGCGTCCCCATCGCGCGGCCATCCGAAGCGACCAGCCGGCCGCTGCCGGCCGTGCGCGCAGGCGCGGAGCGCGGCGCGCCCGTGGCCGCCACCGAGAGCGTGCGCCTCACCGGCGAGGCCGAAGGGCTGCAGGCGCTGGAGCGCGAGCTCGGCGCGGGTCCGGCCGGCATCGACGTGGCGCGGGTGAACGCCCTGCGTGCGGCGATCTCCGACGGCAGCTATCGCGTCGACGCGCAGGCCGTGGCCTCGCGCATGCTCGACCTCGAGCACCAGCTGGGCGGCTGACGATGGACGCCGCGCTCGCCGCCGACCATCCGCTCGAGGCGCTCGAACGCGCCCTCGACGCCGAACGCCGGGCCCTGCTGGACAACGACGTCGACGCCCTGCTCGCGTCCACCGCCGCCAAGCTCGATGCGCTGCGGCGCGCCGAGTCGGCGCAGCCGGGGGCCGAGGCCGCGGCGCGGCTGGAGGCGCTGCGCCTGCAGAACCAGGCCAACGGCGTGCTGCTCTCGCGCCGCCGCCGCGAAGTGGGCTGGGCGCTGCGCCACATCGGCCGCGTCGAGTCCACCGGCGTGTACGATTCGCGTGGACAGCCGGGCGCCCGACCCCAGGCCCGCTGTCTGGGAGTGGGATGAGCGCACACGACGACGACCGGCACCAGCAGCCTCCGGCCCCGGCCGCGGGCAACATCGACTGGGCGTTCCGCACGACCGAGAACGCCGTGATCCTGCTGGACGGCGACCGTCGCCCGCTCAACATCAATGCCTCGGCGCGCGCGCTGGCGGCGCGGGCCCTGCCCGGACAGGACATCGACGCCCTGCTGGCGCTGCTGCCGGCCGAAGCCTGGTCGCAGTCGCGCGCCGACGGCCGCTGGGCCGGCGAGGTCGCCACCCCGGCCGAGGTGATCCTCGAGATCGTGGTGCGCAACGGCATCGGCCAGGGCGACGGCGTGGACCTCAACCTGGTCACCTTCGTCGACGTCTCGCTGCGCAACGCGCGCCAGGCGGAGCTGCAGCAGCGCCACGACGAACTGCAGGCCGCGCACCACCGCCTCGCCGGCACCCAGGAACAGCTGCTGCAGTCGGAGAAGATGGCCTCGATCGGCCTGCTCGCCGCCGGCGTGGCGCACGAGATCAACAACCCGATCGGCTACGTGCACTCCAACCTGGGCACGCTGCAGGAATACATGGGCGCGCTGTTCGCGCTCATCGAATGCCAGGACGAGGCGCTGCAGTCGCCCGATCCCGGCACCGCGCGCGAGGACGTGCGCGCCCAGCGCGAGCGCCTGGACATCGACTTCATCCTCGGCGACCTGCCCAAGCTGCTGGCCGAGTCGCGCGAGGGCATCGAGCGTGTGACCAAGATCGTGCAGGACCTCAAGGAATTCTCCTACGTCGGCCGCGGCGAGCCGATGCGTCCTTCCGACCTGCACAAGGGCCTGGAATCCACCCTCAACATCGTCTGGAACGACCTCAAATACAAGGTCCGGGTGGACAAGCACTACGGCGAACTTCCGCTGGTGGAATGCCACCTCTCGGAGATCAACCAGGTGCTGATGTGCCTGCTGATCAATGCCGGGCAGGCGATCGAACACCGCGGCACCATCGACATCGCCACCGGCGCCGAGGATGGCGAGGCCTGGATCAGCATCGCCGACAGCGGCTGCGGGATCCCGCCCGAGTCGCTGCCGCGGATCTTCGATCCGTTCTTCACCAGCAAGCCGATCGGCCGCGGCACCGGGCTCGGCCTGGCGATCGCCTACAGCATCGTCTCCAAGCACCATGGCCGGATCGAGGTGAGCAGCCAGGTCGGCGTGGGCAGCACCTTCAGGCTGGTGCTGCCGGTGGTGCAGCCCGAGGTCGCGGCCGCCGATCAGTAGCCGGGGTAGTCGCTGTCGGCGTTGCGCTCGTGCGAGCGGAAGGCCGCCTCGATGTGGCCGCGCAGCTCGTCGTCGTTCCACGGCTTGGTCAGGAACCGGTAGATCGAGCCGCGGTTGATCGCCTCGGTGATGGTGGCCAGGTCGGTGTAGCCCGACAGCACCATCCGCACCGTGTCCGGATACAGCTCGCGCACCTTGGCCAGGAACTCGGTGCCGCTCATGTCCGGCATGCGCTGGTCGGACACGATCACCTGCACGGTATTGCTGGCCAGCAGGTCGAAGGCCTCGCGCACGCTGTTGGCGGTGAGCACCTTGTAGCCGTCGCGGCGGAACAGGCGCGTCAGCGAGCGCAGCATGTTCTCCTCGTCGTCGAGCAGCAGCAGGGTCCGCTCGGGGTGGGTGGCGGCGAACGCCGAGGGCAGCAGGAAACGGCGCTGCACCAGCGGATCGAGCACTTCGGCGGGCAGCGCCGGACTGAACAGGTGGCCGAGGAAGAAGTCGCAGTGGTTGCGGCGCAGGAAGCCCAGTTCCGCCTCGGTCTCCACGCCCTTGGCGGTGAGCTTCATGCCCAGCCGGTGGCCCATGGCGATGATGCCGCGCACGATCGCCGCGCTGCGCGGGTCGCTGTCGACGTTGCGGATGAAGCCGCGGCCGATCTTGAGCCGGTCGAGCGGATACTGCGCCAGCGCCGCGAAGCTCAGCCCGCCCATGCCGAAGTCCTGCACCGCGAGGGTGGCGCCCAGCGCGCGCAGCCCGCCCAGGGTGTCGTGGATGCGGTGCGCGTCCAGTGCCAGCGCGCTTTCGGGCAGTTCGAACTCGAACGCGTTGCCGCGCAGCTGATGGCGGTGCAGGCGTTCGCCGATCACGTCCAGGCAGTCGGCGCGCGCCAGCAGGATGCTGTCGATGTAGACCGACAGCGTCAGGTAGTCCAGGCCGCGCTCGCGCCACTCCACCAGCTGGCGCATCGCCGCGTCGATCACCCACAGCCCGAGCTGGCTCGACAGCCCGGCGCGCTCCACCCGGCCGAGGAAGCGGTTCGGCCGCAACAGGCCGTGGTGTGGGGAATCCCAGCGCAGCAGCGCGCTGAATCCCACCAGGCCGCCGTCCTGGGCGGCCACCTGCGGCTGGAAGTAGAGCCGCATCTCGTTCTTGTCCAGGGCCTCGACGAAGCGGTCGGCGAAGCCGCCGTCGGACGTGGTCTTGGCCGCCACCCCGGAATACAGGCCGACGTTGTTGTGGCCTCCGCGCTTGATGTCGAGCAGGGCGCGTTCGGCGCTGGCGAGCAGCGCGGCGGCGTCGTTGCCGTGTTCGGGAAACACCGCGATGCCGATCGAGACCGTCACCGGCAGGGTGTAGGGCGGGATCGACAGCGGCGCTTCCATCGCGTCGCGGAACAGGTCGGCCAGCGCCTCGCCGTTGGTCTCGTTCTCGCGGTAGGCCAGGCAGGCGATGAACTCGTCGCTGGACAGCCGCCACAGCGAGGCGCCGTGCGGCATCGCCTTGCGCAGGCGCTGGCCCACGGCCGCCAGCACCTGGTCGCCCACTGCCTCGCCCATGTTGACGTTGATCAGCTGCAGCATGTCGATGTCGACGTGCAGCACGGCCAGGCTGCGGCGGCTGGCGCGCGCGCCCGCCACCGCGGCGGTGAGGCTGGGCCCGCCGGCGCCGAGCCGGTAGAGCGAGGTCACCGGGTCGAGCGGGACGCCGCTGGCTTCTTGGTCGCCGAGGTTCATGCCTGAAGGGTATCCCGTGATGGCCGTGGCTTCATTGCGCGCCATCGCCGCTGGCCCGGAAGATGGCTGGTGGCGCGAACCGCCGCGCAGGAGGCGACAGGTGCACTATATTGGTGCAATGTCGTCCCCCGCCATCGATCCCGCCCTCGACCCGCTGGTGACGCCGGTGCTGCGCGCCGATCGCCATGGCCGGGTCGTCCTGTGCAACCAGGCGTTCGCGCGCTGGCTCGGGGTCAGCCAGAAGCGCCTGCCCGACCAGCCGCTGGTCGCGCTGGAAGCCGAGGGCGACAGCCTGCGCAACGCGCTGCAGGCGCTGGACGATGCCGAGGGCCCGCGCCGGCTGCGGCGCGTGGCGCTGGCCTTCCTCGGCGGCGAGCCGCGCTTCGCCGACGTCTGGCTCACCCGCGAGGCGGACGGCGGCACCCTGCTCGAGGCGCATCCGGTCGACGAATTTCCCGGTGAGGATCCGACCCGTGCGCTGCCGCTGGCGCTGTCGGCCGCGCTCAAGGGCCTGGCCCACGAGCTGCGCAATCCCCTGGCGGGGCTCAAGGGCGCGGCCCAGCTGCTCGGCCGCCGCACGGTGGATGCCGATGCGCGCGAACTGGTCGACCTGATCGCGTCCGAGGTGCAGCGGCTGACCCAACTGGTCGAGCAGCTGCTGTCGCCGGCGCCGCCGCGTCCGCACCAGCCGCTCAACATCCACGGGGTGTTGGAGCAGGTGGTGCGCCTGGCCGAGCAGGAGGCCGGCTGGGCGGTGCGCCTGGCGCGCGACTACGACCCCAGCCTGCCGCCGCTGCGCGGCGACCCGGACCGTCTGGTGCAGGCGGTCTGGAACCTGGTGCGCAACGCCATCCAGGCCGGCGCGGCCAACGTCAGCCTGCGCACCCGCGCCGAGTACGGCGTGCGCATCGGCGAGCAGGTGCACCCGCTGGCGTTGCGCATGGAGATCGTCGACGACGGCCGCGGCGTGCCCGAAGCGCTGGCCGAGCAGATCTTCCTGCCGCTGGTGTCCGGCCGCGCCGACGGCAGCGGTCTGGGGCTGGCGATGGCGCAGCAGGTGGCGCGCGAACATCGCGGCTCGCTGGCCTACCGTTCGCGCCCCGGCCATACCGTGTTCACCCTGCTGCTGCCGCTGTCTCCCGACGGCGACCGCACTTCCGATTCCGCCACCGAAGGGGCAGTACCTTGAGATCGCAACGACATGGCGGCTGAGAGCGCCTCGGTCTGGGTCGTCGACGACGACCGCTCGGTCCGCTTCGTGCTGGCCACCGCATTGAGCGACGCGGGCTACGCCGTGTCCGGCTTCGATTCGGCCGACGCGGCGCTGTCGGCGTTCGACGCGCGGCCGGCGCCGCAACTGCTGTTCACCGACGTGCGCATGCCGGGCGAGGATGGCCTGAAACTGCTGGAGAGGATCAAGCAGGCCCATCCGGACCTGCCGGTGGTGGTGATGTCGGCCTATACCGATGTGGCCAGCACCGCCGGCGCGTTCCGCGGCGGCGCCTACGAATTCCTGTCCAAGCCTTTCGATCTCGACGAGGCGGTGGGCCTGGCCGCGCGGGTGCTGGGCGAGCGCGCCGAGGCCGGCGTCGTGGACGCTCCCGAACCCGAGCCGGCCGGCGACGTGCTGGTCGGCGATTCGCCGGCCATGCGCCAGCTGTTCCGCGCGATCGGGCGGCTGGCGCAGGCGCCGCTGAGCGTGCTGGTCACCGGCGAGACCGGCACCGGCAAGGAACTGGTGGCGCGTGCTCTGCATCGCGAGTCGCCGCGCGCGCGCCAGCCCTTCGTCGCGCTCAACACCGCGGCGATCCCGGCCGAACTGCTGGAAAGCGAACTGTTCGGCCACGAGGCCGGTGCCTTCACCGGCGCCACGCGTCGTCACATCGGCCGCTTCGAGCAGGCAGACGGCGGCACGCTGTTCCTGGACGAGATCGGCGACATGCCGGCCTCGCTGCAGACGCGGCTGCTGCGGGTGCTGGCCGAGGGCGAGTTCTTCCGGGTCGGCGGACGCGAACTGATCCGCGTGGACGTGCGCGTGATCGCCGCCACCCACCAGGACCTGGAAACGCTGGTGCAGGAGGGCCGCTTCCGCGCCGACCTGCTGCACCGGCTGGATGTGGTGCGCCTGCGCCTGCCGCCGCTGCGCGAACGTCGCGGCGACGTGCCGGCGCTGGCCGAACGCTTCCTGCACGGGGCGGCCGAACGCTTTGCCGCCGCGCCCAAGCGCTTCTCGCGCGCGGCGAGCGAGCGTCTGCTGGCGCACGACTGGCCGGGCAACGTACGCGAACTGGAAAACCTGTGCTGGCGACTGGCGGCATTGGCCCCGGCCGACACCATCAGCACCGCCGACCTGGAGGGCACGCTGCAGGCGGGCACCCGCGACGCCAGCGCCGACTGGGACGGCGCGCTCCGCAGCTGGGCCCGCGAGCAGCTGGCGGCAGGCACGGCCGACCTGCATGCGCTGGCGCGCGAGCGCTTCGACCGGGCCCTGCTCGAGGCGGCGCTGGAGCACACCGGCGGACGTCGCACCGAGGCGGCGACGCGGCTTGGACTCGGCCGCAACACCGTGACGCGCAAACTCGGCGCCAGCCGCCGTCCGCGCCGCAGTTGAACCCTGTGCGGCGCGGGTGGTCCCACCGTTCCCACCTTCCCGTTCGCGTCATGCCTGCTTCCATGCCTCGATTCCCCGATTTCCGCGGCGTCCTGCTGGCCGCGTCCGCCACGCTGCTGGCCGCCTGCGCCTCATCGCCCCCACCCGTGGCGGGTCCGCCGCCGCCGCCGCCGCGGCAGATCGCCGAGGCCGGCACGGTGTCGCAGGCCGTGGCCAACCTTGCCGCCGCTTCCGGCAGCCTGGTGAGCGGGCGCATGCTGCTGGTGCAGGCCGCCGATGGCGTGCGCGTGCGCGGCCAGGTCGGCGGGCTGGTCCGCAATGGCGCCCACGGCCTGCAGGTGCACGAGCGTGGCGACTGCAGCGCGATCGACGCGCGCAGCGCCGGCCGCTACTTCGATCCGCTGGCTGGTGCGCGCCAGGATGGTGCCGTCGGCGACGTGCCCGGGCGTATCGTCGCCGGCCCCGATGGCGTGGCGACCGTCGACCTGCTGGTGCGCGGCGCGGTCCTCGGCGGCGGCGCAGACAACGACATCCTGGGGCGCTCGCTGCTGGTGCTGGGCGCGACCCCCGGCGCGATCAGCGCGCGCGTGGCCTGCGGGGTCGTCACTGCGGGCGAATGAAAAACGGGCTAGGCTCCAGCCCCCGTTTTCGAGGAGATGTCCCCATGCGTCATGCCCGGCTCCTGGTGTTGCCCGCCGCCCTGATGATTGCCGCCTGCCAGCCGCAGGCGCCGGCCGAGGATGCCGCCGCCACGCCTGCGGCGGATGCAGCCGCCGCATCGCCCGAGGCCGGCAACACCGCCCCCGCGCCCGATGCCGATCCCGCGGCGGGCGCAATGCCGGCGGGCATGGGGCCGGCGCCGGCGGCCGTCTCGGCCACCGCTGAGCTGCGGGCCACCGAAGGCAACACGGCCGCAGGCACGCTGAACTTCGCCGCGGTCGATGGCGGCATCCGCGTGACCGGCCAGGTCACGGGGCTGCCCGGCGGCAGCGAGCACGGCTTCCACGTGCACGAGACGGGCGACTGCAGTGCGCCCGACGCGAGCAGCGCCGGCGGCCACTTCAACCCGGCCTCGAGCGCGCACGGCCGCGTTGGCCAGGGCGAGCACCACGGCGGCGACAGCGACAATATCGTCGCCAACGATGCGGGCGTGGCCACGGTGGACACGCTGCTGCGCAACGTAACCCTGGGCGATGCGACCGGGACCGACATCCTCGGCAAGGGCGTGATCGTGCACGCCGATCCGGACGACTACACCACCCAGCCCACCGGAAACGCGGGCGCACGCCTGGCCTGCGGCGTGATCGAGGCGGCGGAGTAATCCACGCCGGCTACATCGCCCCTCCGCGTGCGAGGGGCGATGCGCGACATCGGATGTCCCCCGCAGCAAGCGGGCGGGGGGTGACGAACCGCGGCGCCTGCCGCCTAGAGCAGGCGCCCGTCCACCGACGCCTCGGCGTCCACGAACACCACCTCGATCCCGTGCGCCCCGAGCACCGCGGCCAGCTGCCGCTGGCGCGTCTCGAAATGCCCGAACATGCGCCGCAGGCGCTCGCCGTCGTCGCTGTCGGGCCGGTAGCGCTCGCGCCATGCGGCGGGCGGGAACATCGCCATCCGCACTTCGCCATCGGCGTAGCGCAGCAGCGGTTCCGGCGCGGCGTCCAGCAGGGCTTCGTGCTGCGGCGACAGCAGCGCGGTCTCGATCAGCGGCCAGAGCGGCGCCAGGCCGAGGTGGTCGTACTGCAGCGCGACCATGGCGGCCAGGTCGTGCAGGGTCAGGTAGCGCGCGTGTTCGACCCGCGCCGCGAACGCGTCCTGCAGCAGTAGCGCGGTGTCCGCCTGGGCCATGCCCGCGTCGAGCAACTGCGCCTCGAAGGCCTCGCCCACCTCGCGCACCAGGTCCGGATCGCCATGCAGCAGGAAGGGCAACACGCGCAGGCTGCCCCCGCGCAGCGCGGGGTCGGCCGCCAATGGCTGCGGCACCTCCCCCTTCGCGTCGGCGCCGAACGCGATGATGCGCGGGACGCCGACGTCGCCGCCGGGCGCGCGCGCATGCAGTTCCGACAGCCGCCGGTGCAGCGGCCAGCCCGGGCGCAGCGCCTCGGCCGGATCGAAGTGCGCGGCCGCCAGACACAGGTCGAGGCGACGCACGTCGGGGACCAGCTTGGCGAGATCGCGGCCGAGCAGGGCGGCCAGGCGGGCGCCCTCGTCGTGGCTCAGCGCCGCCCGTCCGATGGCGCTGCCCGGCGCCAGTTCCAGCGCCAGCAGGCCGGCCACGACGTTGTCCGGCAGGCGCGCGGCAGTGTGATGTTCGTTCATCGGCCCATTCGCCACGGTACGTTAGACTCGCGATTATGCCCGTCGCCGCCGACGGGCCTCACTCCGGAGAGGTCCCACGATGCTGCAAGGTCGTCCCGTCGCCGTACTGGGCGGCGTCCGCATCCCGTTCTGCCGCCAGAACACCGCCTATGCGGACGTGGGCAACCTCGGCATGTCGGTGCGCACGCTCGGTGCCCTGGTCGAGAAGTTCGGCCTGCACGGCCAGCAGCTCGGCGAAGTGGCGATGGGTGCGGTGATCAAGCATTCCTCGGACTGGAACCTCGGCCGCGAGGCGGCGCTGTCCTCCGGCCTGTCCGCGCTGACCCCGGGCATCACCCTGCAGCGCGCCTGCGGAACGTCGCTGGACACGATCAACCTGATCGCGACCAAGATCGCCACCGGCCAGATCGAATCGGGCATCGGCGGCGGCTCGGACACCACCTCCGACGTGCCGATCGTCTACGGCCGCTCGCTGCGCCGGCGCCTGCTCGCGGCCAATGCCGCGAAGACGACGAAGGACAGGCTGGCCGCGTTCAAGGGTTTCCGCCTGCGCGAGCTCAAGCCCGACTTCCCCGGCGTGGCCGAGCCGCGCACCGGCAAGTCGATGGGCCAGCACTGCGAGGACATGGCCAAGGAGTGGAACATCTCCCGCGACTCGCAGGACGAACTGGCCGTGGCCTCCCACCGCAAGCTGGCCGCCGCCTACGAGCGCGGTTTCTTCGACGACCTGGTGGTGAGCTTCCGCGGCGTCTCGCGCGACAACATCCTGCGCCCGGACACCTCGCTGGAAAAGCTGGCTACGCTCAAGCCGGCCTTCGACCGGACCTCCGGCCGCGGCACGCTCACCGCGGCCAACTCCACCCCGCTCACCGACGGCGCCGCCGCCTGCCTGCTCGCCAGCGACGCCTGGGCCGCCGCGCATGGCCGCGAGGTGCTGTGCCACATCCGCGACGTGCACGTCGCGGCGGTCGACTTCGTGCACGGCGAAGGCCTGTTGATGGCGCCGACCGTGGCCGTGGCCGAGATGCTGGCGCGCAACGGCCTGACCCTGCAGGACTTCGACATCTACGAGATCCACGAGGCCTTCGCCGCCCAGGTGCTGTGCACGCTGCGCGCCTGGGAGAGCGAGGACTACTGCCGCAACCGCCTGGGCCTGGACGCGCCGCTGGGCCGCATTGATCCGGAGAAGATGAATCCGGTGGGTTCCTCGCTGGCCGCCGGCCATCCTTTCGCCGCGACCGGCGCGCGCATCGTCGCCACCGCCGCCAAGCAGCTCAAGGAACGCGGTGGCGGCCGCGCCCTGATCTCGATCTGCACCGCCGGCGGCATGGGCGTGGTCGCGATCCTGGAGCGGTAATTTCCTGTAAACAAACGGATGTCCTTGTTGTGTCGTTTGCTACTAATTCGGTCGAAATTAGTAGTAAATTGACAGGATGAAGGTCCCGGTTTCGCCTCCACCGTTTGCGACCCTCCTGGACACGCATGTCGGAGATCTGGGCAGGCTACTGCGGCTGCGCATCGGCCCGGAGGTCAGGGGGATCTATGAGCACTGGGACCACCTGAGGCATCTGACGCCACCCGCCCGACTGACCCACGACGAGTGGTGGCTGGCCATCAAGCTGGCGAGAAGCACGGCAGCGCGCGATCTGCCGCTGGTTGACCGGGAGGGCAATCCCTTCCGCATTGCACTGACCGATTCGATCGCGGAGAAGCTGCATACGATCACGCGGGAAGGGTCCGGTTCGTTGCGGGGGCTGGACCGCTTGGCTGACGAGCGTTCGAAGCACCGCTATCTGGTCCGATCCCAGATTGAGGAGGCCATGACCTCCTCGCAGTTGGAGGGCGCGGGCACAACGCGGGCCGTGGCAAAGGAGATGCTTCGGAGCGGGCGTGCGCCGCGGGATCATGGTGAACGCATGATTCACAACAACTACCTGGCGATGCAGGAACTCAAGCGTTGGCGGGATCAGCCGCTTACGCCGGAAGCGGTGTTCGAGGTACACCGGCTTCTGACATTCGACACTTTGGATGACGATTCCCGGGCGGGCCGGTTCCGGAATGCCGAGGACAACATCGTCGTCCAGGACGAGGAAGGCCGTGTACTGCACGTGCCACCACATGCCGACGAACTGCCTCGCAGGTTGCAAGCGTTGTGTGACTTCGCGAATGGGAAGAACGAAGAGGGCTTTCTGCACCCCGTCATACGGGCGATTGCCCTGCATTTCCAAGTTGGCTACGACCACCCGTTCTGCGATGGGAATGGCAGAACAGCGCGCACGCTCTTCTACTGGTCGATGCTTCGTTCCGGCTATTGGCTCACCGAGTTCCTTTCGGTTTCGAGTGTGTTCCGCAAAGCAAAAGCCCAGTACTTGCGATCCTATCTCTACACTGAAACCGACCAGGCAGATCTGGGCTATTTCGTCGACCACCACTTGGACGTGATCCTCGGGGCAATCGATGAGTTGCACGGCTGGCTGGGACGCAAGGCCGAGGAGCGAGGGCGGGCGGAAAGCCTGCTGAAGCCGGGCAAAAAACTTGGCGCTAAGCTCAACCATCGCCAACGCGCACTCCTGCTGGATGCGATTCGGAACCCGGACAAGAGCTATCGCATCGATCGTCATATGCAGGTTCAGGGCGTCAGCTATCAGACGGCACGAACGGACCTGCTCGAGCTGGTGGAACTGAAGCTCATGACCTGTCAGCGGATTGGCAAAGCGTTCGTTTTTATGCCAGCAACCAATCTGGTTGAACGTCTTCGGGAGTAGGCCACGTAACGTGGAACGCATCCCTACTCATACAGTCACAGTCGATTCCATCCGCCCGGCCTGCCCGAACACCCTCAGGTAGCGCGCGATCTCGTCCGCATCGCCGGTCGCCTTGGCCGGGTTGTCCGACAGCTTCACTGCCGGGCGGCCATTGGCTTCGGTGACCTTGCACACCAGCGAGATCGGGTCGAGCGCTGCGCCGCCGGACGGCGCGCAATCGCGGAAATCGTTGGTCAGGTTGGTGCCCCAGCCGAAGCTCATGCGCACGCGGCCGTGGAAGTGGCGGTAGGTCCGCTCGATCGAGTCGACGTCCATGCCATCGGAGAAGATCAGCAACTTCTCGCGCGGGTCGCGTCCACGCGCCTGCCACCACGCCATCACCTGTTCGCCGGCCTCGACCGGCGGCAGGCTGTCGGGGCGGAAGCCGGTCCAGTCAGCGACCCAGTCCGGCGCGTCGCGTAGGAAGGCGGCGGTGCCGAAGGCGTCCGGCAGCACCACCAGCAGGTTGCCCGAATACAGCTCGCGCCAGTCCTCGAGCACGCGGTAGGGCGCCGCGCGCAGGGCCTCGTCGTCGTCGGCCAGTGCGGCCATCACCATCGGCAGCTCGTGGGCGTTGGTGCCGATCGCCTCGAGGTCGCTCTCCATCGCGATCAGCACGTTGGACGTGCCGATGAAGCGCTCGCCCAGGCCTTCCTTCAGCGCCTCCACGCACCAGCGCTGCCACAGGAACGAATGCCGGCGGCGGGTGCCGAAGTCCGACAGCACCAGGTCCGGAAGCTGTCGCAGCCGCTCGAGCTTGTCCCACAGCCGGGCCTTGGCGCGCGCGTAGGTCACGTCGAGCGCGAAGCGTCCACGGCCGCGCAGCGCCGCGCGCACGCGCAGTTCGTTGACGATCGCCAGCGCGGGAATCTCCCACAGCGTGGTCAGCATCCACGGCCCCGGGAAGCGCAGCAGGAACTGCCCGTCGCGACGGGACAGTTCGTAATCCGGCAACTGCACCTGCGCCAGCCAGGCGAGGAAGTCGGGCGCGAACATGTGCTGGCGCCCATAGAAGGTGTTGCCGGCCAGCCAGATGAGTTCGCGTCGGCTGAACCGCAGGCTGCGCACATGGTCGAGCTGGGCGCGCAGCTCCTCCTCGGGGATATCGTCGGCCAGGCGCACCGTGCGGCTGCGGTTGATCAGCTCGAAGGACGCGTGCACGTCCGGATAGCGCCGCCAGATCATCTGCAGCATCAGCAGCTTGTAGAAATCGGTGTCCAGCAGGCTGCGGACGATCGGGTCCAGCCGCCAGCCCTGGTTGTAGGCGCGGGTGGCGAGGTCGGTATGGAGCATGCGAAAAGGTGCCCGCTGCGCGTCTGCGTCGGGCATAGCCTACGCGAGCAGGTCGCCGGGCGGCCCGCGCTGCCGCATATGCCCGCACCTGCGGACCTGGCAGCCCCGGTAGAATTGCCGGATGTCCCTACTCCAACTCCAGCGCGTCGACTACGGCGTCGGCGGGCCGCTGCTGCTCGAACACGTCGATCTGTCCATCGAACCCGGGGAACGCGTCTGCATCGTCGGCCGCAACGGCGCCGGCAAGTCCACCCTGATGCGCCTGATCGCCGGCGAGCTGAAAGCCGACGATGGCGAAGTGCGCCTGCAGTCCGGCGTGGTGGTGGCGCGGATGGCACAGGAAGTGCCGGGCGATGCGCACGGTACCGTGTTCGACGTGGTCGCCCAGGGGCTGGGCGAACTCGGCGAGCTGCTGGCGCGTTACCACCACGCCCTGGACGCCGGCGACATGGAGGCGATGGGCGAGGCGCAGTCCCGGATCGAGGCCAGCAACGGCTGGGACCTGGACCGGCGCATCGGTCAGGTAATCGAGCAGCTCGAGCTACCCGGCGAGGCCGATTTCGCGGCGCTGTCGGGCGGCATGAAGCGGCGCGTGCTGCTGGCCCAGGCGCTGGCGCGCAAGCCCGACATCCTGCTGCTGGACGAGCCCACCAACCACCTCGATATCGAATCCATCGCCTGGCTGGAAGGTTTTCTCAAGTCGTTCGCCGGCAGCCTGCTGTTCGTCACCCACGACCGCAGCTTCCTGCGCGCGCTGGCCACGCGCATCGTCGAGATCGATCGCGGCCAGCTGACCAGCTGGCCCGGCGACTACGACAACTACCTGCGCCGGCGCGAAGAGCGCCTGCATGCCGAGGCGATGGAGAACGCGCGCTTCGACAAGCTGCTGGCGCAGGAGGAGGTGTGGATCCGGCAGGGCATCAAGGCGCGTCGCACCCGCAACGAGGGCCGCGTGACCGCGCTCAAGGCGATGCGCCGCGAGCGCGCGCAGCGTCGCGAGCTGTCGGGCAACGTGCGGATGGAAGCCGCGGCGGCGCAGAATTCGGGCCGGAAGGTGGTCGAGGCGACCGGCATCCACCACGGCTACGCCGGCCGGGTCCTGCTCGACGATGTGTCGACCACGATCATGCGCGGCGACCGCGTGGGCCTGATCGGCCCCAATGGCGCCGGCAAGTCGACCCTGCTCAGGATCCTGCTGGGCGAGCTGGCGCCGCAGCGGGGCGAGGTGAAGCTCGGCACCAGCCTGCAGATCGCCTACTTCGACCAGCACCGCAGCCAGCTCGACGAGTCGCTGAACGCGCTGGAAAACGTGGCCGAGGGCCGCGAATACGTCGAGATCAACGGTGCGCGCAAGCACGTCATCGGCTATCTACAGGACTTCCTGTTCACCCCCGAACGCGCGCGCGCACCGATCACGCGCCTGTCCGGCGGCGAGCGCAACCGCCTGCTGCTGGCGCGCCTGTTCGCGCAGCCGTCCAACCTGCTGGTGATGGACGAGCCCACCAACGACCTGGATGTGGAGACGCTGGAGCTGCTGGAGGAACTGCTGCTCGACTACAAGGGCACCTTGCTGCTGGTCAGCCACGACCGCGACTTCCTAGACAACGTGGTCACCAGCACCCTGGTGCTGGAAGGCGATGGCCGCCTGGGGGAATACGTGGGTGGCTACAGCGACTGGCTGCGGCAAAGGCCGACGCCGGGCGCGGTGCCCGCGGTAGCGGACGCCAGGCCGGTGCCCGCCGCGGCGCCATCCGCCGCAGCGGCACCCGCGGCCGCGAAGCGCAAGCTCAGCTACAAGGAAGCACGCGAGCTGGAGCAACTGCCTGCGCTGATCGAACGGCTGGAGGGCGAGATCGCCGCGCGCGGCGAAGCGATGAACGACCCGGCCTATTTCCAGCAGGACAGTGCCGCGATCACCGCCGGCAACGAGACCCTGTCGAAACTGCAGGCCGAACTCGACGCCGCCTATGCGCGCTGGGCGGAGCTGGACGCGGGCTGATCAGCCTGGCGGCGGGGTGGCGCGGCACCGCCGGGACGTACTTGCCAGCTGCGTTCTGCGGCGTCCTGCGGCCTTGCTGGACGGCGACCCGATGCCCGTGAGCTGGCGGCACGGTCATCCCCGTACCGGATGCGGGGCCGCAACGCCGGAGAGACCGCACCCGTGCCGGCGCCTCATTCCCGCAGGCGCGGCACCCCGTAGCCGTCGCGGTCCTCGACCAGGGCCTCGTCGGCGATCCGCTGCTCCAGCTCGCGCGGCGGCAGCGGCACGACCGCCTGGCCACGGCCGGCCGCCAGGGCGTTGGCGTAGCACTGGCGCGCGCGGTACTCGTCGCCGCTGCGCGCATAGCCATCGCCCAGCGCCTCCCAGGCTTCGCTGCCGCCTCCCTGCGCCAGCGCGCGATGCAGGGCGGCTTCGCCCTGCGGCCAGTCTCCCGCGGACTGGGCTAGACGGGCGAGGGTGACCAGCAGCGCCGGGCTGCCCGGATGGGCCTTGAGCCAGCGCTCGACCTGGCTGCGGCGATGTTCCAGCCGTCCCACCGGGAGCAGGCCGTAACGCGTGGCCAGGCCTTCGTCCCAGCGGTTGTCGAGCGCATGTTCGATGCTGCGCGTGGCCGCGTCCTCCCAGCCGAACGCGGCCGCGCGGGTCGCATAGGCATCCACCACGGCGGGTTCGGTCTTCAATGTCTTGGGCAGCGCATCCCAGCGCTCGGCCAGGGCATTGGCGTCGGCGGCCTCGTGCAGCGAGGCCTCCGCCCAGCGAAGTTCGCGTTCGTCCAGCAGCGCCTGTGGCCAGGCATGCTGCTGGCGCAGGGCGCCGAGCAGGCCCCAGGCTTCCGCGGCCTGCCCGTTCGCGGCCAGGGCTTCGGCCCGCAGCGCCAGGCCGCGCGGCGGCAGCGGCTGCGCCGAGGGCGCGTCCAGCGCCACCAGGGCGTCGGTGGGACGGTGCTCACGCAAGGCCAGTTCGGCCGCGGCGATCGCCCGCAGCGCGGGGTGGCGTTCGCCGAAACCGGCCAGGTGCTGGCGCGCGGCGGCATGATCGCCACGCGCGGCCGCCGCTTCAGCCGCGCCGATGCGGGCCGCGGACTCCACCCGTTCGTCCGCCGCGGCCTCGGCCAGCAGCTTCTCGGCGCGCGACCAGTGGCCGTGGTGCAGCGCGTCGAGGCCATCGCCGATGCGCGCGCGCGCGCGGGTGTCGCGATGCCGTCCCCAGGCGCGGAACGGCAGCGACAGCAGCGTCCACAGCAGCCACAGCGCGAAGGCAGCGGCGAACGCCAGTGCCACCGCGACCAGTACCGTGGTCGTGTAGTCGTAGCCGCGCCAGCGCACCAGCACGTAGCCCGGGTCCTGCGACAGCAGCAGCTGGGCGGCCAGGGCGCCGGCCAGGGCCAGGACGAGCCACAGCAGCAGGGTGCGGAACAGGTTCATGGCAGGCTCCTCGTCGATCGTCCCCAGGCGCGGCCAGACTCGCGCGCGGGGTGTTGAGGCGGCGTGGACGCGCTGAACGCGCGCTCAACCGCCGCGCTGCCGCCGCAGCTGGGTCAGCGTGCTGCCCAGAACGGGAAGCTGGATGACCAGCGTCTGATCCCGCAGGGCCTGCAGGGCCGCGCGCTGGCGGGCGCGCGGGGCGGTGTCGGGCCACAGCCGCAACAGCCATCCCTCGATACGGTCCAGCGCCGCGCGGTAGGCGCCTTCGTCGCGGCGCTCGATGGCCGCGCGCGCCAGCCCGAACTCCAGCTGCAGCGCGGCCAGCCCGGCGGCCCGGTCGGCCGGCTCGACCGCCACCGCGTCGGCGGTGGGCTGCACCTGTACCAGCCGCGACACCGCGCGCTCCCACCAGGCCTGCGTGGACACGGGGGCCGCCCGTTGCGGCAGCGCCGGCAGGGTGTCTGCGAAGCCTGCCAGGCGGCGCGCGGCCAGCGTGCCGGGGTCTTCGCCCAGCGCGACCAGCGCGGCGCGCTCCTGGGCCAGCGCCTGGCGCAGGTCGAGGCTGGCTGGATCGGCCACCCCATCCAGCACATGCGCGGCCAGCGCATAGAGGCGGACCGCGCCGGCGAGATCGCCGGTAAGCAGCAGCCGCTGCTGGCCCTGCGCCAGCAGCAGCTCGACTTCATCCAGGCGCAGCGCCTGGCCGGCGTGCTGGTCCGGATCGGCCAGCTTCTGCACGGTGTCCTCCACCAGTGCCGCGCGCTGGCCGAGCCCGATCAGTTCTTCGCGCAGCAGACGATTGGTGGCCTCGGCCTGCTGCAGGCGCGCGGTCTGGGCGCGCTGGTCGCTGCGCAGCGCGCCCACGCGTTCTTCCAGCGCCTCGATCCGCTGGCGGTCGCTCGCGCTGGCCCGCTCGCTCGCGGCCTGCGCAGCGTTCCAGCGGTAGGCCGGGTAGGCCCCCAGCGCCAGCAGCGCGGCCAGGCCCAGCAGCAGCCAGGCGCTGCCGGCGCCGCGGCGCGGCCGGGGCGTATCGGGGGAGGAAACGGTGTCGCTCATCGGTGGGTCGGGCGTGGGGGGCTGCGCATGCTATCGGAGCTTGAACGTCAGCCGCACGCGACCGCGGCCGCGGCCAGCAGCGAGGCCGGCCGCGCATCGGCGGCCACGTGTACGTCGGCGAAGCCGGCCGCCTGCGCCTGGGCGGCGAGCCGCGCGCTGGCCGCCACCACGCGCGCCTGACGCAGGTGCGGCAACAGCGCGTCAGGCAGCGACTGCAGCAGCCGTTGCAGGGCTTCGCCGCTGCTCAATGCCAGCCAGGCCGGCCCGTCCAGACCACGCAGCCGGGCCAGCACCCGCGGCGACGGCGCGACCGGCACCCGCGCATAGACCTCGGCGCGGAGGACCTGGGCACCCCGCGCGGCCAGCGTCGGCGCGATCAGCCCGCGTCCCCCCGGTGCGGTCACCATCCCGACGCGGCGCCCGCTGAGCCCCTGCAGCGCTGGCAGCGCCAGCAGGCCCTCGCTGTCCATCCGCGTCGGCGCCGCCACTTCCGCCACGCCGGCGCGCCGCAGCGCCGCCGCCGTGCCCGCGCCCACCGCCGTCCAGGCCTGGCCGGGAGCGACGCGCAGATCCTGCAGCGCGGCCGCCGCGCGCACCGCCGCCGGGCTGGTGAACAGCACCACCTCGGCGGCCAGGGCCGCAGCCAGCGCAGCGCGCGTGGCCTCGTCCCGGCGCGGTTCGATCCGCCAGGGAGACAGCGCCAGCACGCGCATGCCGTGCGCGGCCGCGGCGCGGCGCATTGCCGCGTGCCCGCCGACGGGCCGCAGGGAGATCACGTAGCATGCGCGCTGCTTCGGCGCGGAAGTGTCCTGCGACATGCGGCCAGCTTGGTCCCTGCTCCCGCGTGCCGCAAGCGCCCGACCCTTCCGGATGTGCGCATGACCGATCTTTCCGACCTGGCCCTGCATGGCCTCCAGACCCAGCTCCTGGCGATGCCGCCGGCGCGCGCGCTGCAACTGCGCGTGGATGGCTACGGGCAGGGGCGCCTGCGCCTGCACGCGCCGCTGGACGCCAACGTCAACGACAAGGGCAGCGCCTTCGGCGGCAGCCTGGCCTCGCTGATGACGCTCGCCGCCTGGGGCCTGACCGTCCTCCAGGTCGAGCAGGCCGGGCTGGATGCCGAGGTCTACGTCGCCGATTCGCAGCTGCGCTACCTGGCGCCGCTGCGCGACGACCTGGTGGCCGAAGCCTGGCTCGATGGCGACGACGGCTGGTCCGGGTTCCTCTCGACCCTGCGCAGCCGCGGCCGCGCGCGTGCCACGCTGCAGGCCCGGGTGCTGCTGCCCGACGGCGGCGTCGCGGCCCAGGCCTCGTCGCGCTACGCGGCATTCGTGCGCGCTGGATGAGTGTCGCGGGCGTTCGTGCGCCGGCTGCTAGCATGTCGCCGACCGGCGGGGAGACGACGATGCGTGGATGGCGGCTGCTGTTGGGGATGTGCGCGGTGCTGCTGCTGGTCGGCTGCGCCAGCACCGGCAAGGAAATGTCCGAGCTGCAGCGCGCCCAGTACGCCTGGTCCGCGGCGATCCGCTGGGGCGATTTCGAAGGCGCCTGGAACCTGGTGGATCCGGAGTTTCGCGAGGCCCATCCATTGAGCGACCTGCAGCTGGAACGCTACCGGCAGGTCCAGATCTCGCACTACCGCGACCTGGCCTCCAGCCCCGGCAAGTCCGAGGCGCTGCGCGAGATCGAGATCGGCGTGGTCAACCGCCACACCATGGCCGAGCGCACCCTGCGCTACACCGAACAGTGGCGCTACGACCCGGCGACCAAGACCTGGTGGATCACCGGCGGGCTGCCGGACTTCTGGGCCGGCGAATAGCGCGCCCGCAGCCGCGCAGGGTTGCCCGCGGCGGGCGCCTGCCGGGACCGATCTGACGCGGGCCGCCGCCGCGGTTGCCGCCGCGTCGGCGCCCGCGCAGGCCCGGCGCCGCGCCCCTGTGCGACAATCCCGTCCCCTTCCGCACTGCCGATCGACGTGGACTTCCAGGAACTGATGGCCTTCGCCGGCCGCAACCAGATGCTCGCGCTGGCCTTCGTGGGCCTCACCGCCGCGATCGTCGCGACCGAAATCGCGCGCCTGCTGCGCAACTTCAAGGTCGTGCGCCCGGCCGAGGTCACCGCCCTGGTCAACCGCGACAACGCCCTGGTGGTCGACCTGCGTGCGATCGCCGACTTCGAGAAGGGCCATATCCCCGGCTCGAAGAACGTGCTGATGAGCCAGTTCGACCCGGAGAACAAGCGTCTGGCCTCGGCCAAGGCGCTGCCGGTGGTGCTGGTGTGCAAGACCGGCCAGAGCGCCGGCGAGGCCGCCAAGCGGCTGAAGAAGGCCGGCTTCGAGCGCGTATTCGTGCTCGACGGCGGCATCGGCGCCTGGCAGCAGGCCGACCTGCCGCTGGTCAAGGGCCGCGGCTGAGCTTCCAAGTGCGATAATCGCCCCCTTTCCGCCCAGATACCGGAGCAGTACCAGGATGTCCGACCAAGCCCTCAACGGCGCCGCCGAGGCCGCGCAGCAGACCGGTCCGCAGTTCAGCGTCGAGAAGATCTACGTCAAGGACGTCTCGTTCGAGTCGCCCAAGGCCCCGCTCGTGTTCAACGAGCAGACCCAGCCGCAGATCAACATGAACCTCAACCAGCGCGTCCAGCGCCTGGGCGAGAACGCCTACGAAGTGGTGCTTGGCGTCACCCTGACCTGCACCGCCGGCGAGGGCGATGGCAATTCGGTGTACATGGTCGAAGTGCAGCAGGCCGGTGTGTTCGGCCTGGCCGGCTTCGAGCCGAACGTGACCGACGCGCTGCTCGGCACCCAGTGCCCGAACGTGCTGTACCCCTACGCGCGCCAGCTGATCGCCGACCTGATCCAGGCCGGGGGCTTCGCCCCGTTCCTGCTGCAGCCGATCAACTTCGACGCGCTGTACGCCGAAGGCCTGCGCCAGCGCCAGGCGCAGCAGCAGGCTGGCGGCGACCTGGCCAACAGCGAGACGGCCGGCAACGCCTGAGCGATGTCGAGCCCGACCGTCAGGGTCGCGGTCCTTGGCGCGGGCTCCTGGGGCACTGCGCTCGCTTCGCTGATCGCCCGCCACGGCCATCCCACGATTCTGTGGGGCCGTGACGCGGCGGTCGCCGAGGCCATCGACCGGCGCCACGAGAACCCGCGCTACCTGCCCGGCATTCCCTTGCCGGCGCCGCTGCGCGCCACCACCGATCTGGCGGTTGCGGTCCGCGACGCCGATCTGGTGCTGGTGGTCGTGCCTTCGCACGCCTTCACCGAAACCCTGCACGCGCTGGCGCCGCTGCGGCCCGCGCATGCCGGCGTTGCCTGGGCGGCCAAGGGTTTCGAACCCGGTTCCGGGCGCTTCCTGCACGAAGTGGCAGGCGACGTGCTGGGCGAGGACGTGCCGCTGGCGGTGGTCACCGGGCCGTCGTTCGCCAAGGAAGTGACCCTCGGCCTGCCGACCGCAGTGACCGTGCAGGGCGAGGACGCGGTGTTCGTCCAGCAGGTGGCCGACGTGCTGCACGGGCCGGAGTTCCGCGCCTATACCGGCAGCGACATGCGTGGCGCCGAACTCGGCGGTGCGATGAAGAACGTGCTGGCCGTGGCCACCGGCGTGGCCGACGGCATGGAGCTGGGACTCAACGCCCGCACCGGCCTGATCACCCGCGGCCTCAACGAGATGCTGCGGCTCAACGCCGCGATCGGCGGCCGCCCGGAAACCCTGATGGGCCTGGCCGGCCTGGGCGACCTGGTGCTGACCTGCACCGGCGACCTGTCGCGCAACCGTCGCCTCGGCCTGGCCCTGGGCCGCGGCAAGAGCGTGGCCGAGGCGGTGCGCGAGATCGGCCAGGTGGTCGAATCGGTGCAGACCGCCGACGAGGTGATGCGCCTGGCCGATCGCTACAGCCTGGAGCTGCCGATCTCCAGCAATGTGCGCGATGTGCTGCACGGCGACATCACGCCGGCCGAGGGCCTGGCCCGGCTGATGGCGCGCGAACGCAAGCCCGAATATCCCGAGGCGCTATTCGAGCCGTCCGAGCGCTGAGTCCGCGCGGCGGGCGCAGCTCACCCGGGGTCCGACCGTCTCGCGACGCAGGCGCCGGCCGGGTGCGGTTCCTCGCGGCCCGGGGCGAGCGGAGAATTCTGCTGCCGCAAGGCGCCGCGGCCTGTCGAAGGCGCGCGGACGTCTGGGTACCGCCTTTTCCCTGGCTGCGTCGATCCAGAAAGGAATGGCAGGCTGCCCTGCACCCGGGAGACCAAAAAAAAGCCCGGCCGTTGCCGGCCGGGCCACATGCGACGTCGGGAGAGAGGGGAGGGCGACGTCGCCTGCTGACTGGATGGGGGCGAGAACCCCGGTTTCCAGCCCTTACCAGGTGAAGCGCGGCCCCACGAACCAGGCGGTGTCGCCGTCGCTGAACTTCACGTCGCCATTGAGGCCCCAGTTGCGGTTGAACTTCACGGTGACGCCGAGGCGGCCGTAGAAGTCGCCGTCGAAACGGTCGCTGTCCTGGTACCCCGCCAGCGCATAGCCTTCGAAGTTGCTGGCCAGTGCACCGCGTGCGCCGGCTTCCACGCTCCAGCCGTCGGCATCGCCGAGGTTGCCGAAGTCGACCTTCTCGTAGGCCACCCGCGTCACCAGGTCGGCGCGCGACGAGATCTCGTGGTTGTAGCCCAGGCCGACGCGCCACTGATCGGCGTCGATGCCGCTGTTGTCGAACTCCTGGTTCGAATAGTCGCCGAACAGGTGGAAATTCGGGTGGAACGCGATCGAGGCGCGGGCGGCGACGCCGTCCGCGTCGGGCAGGCCGCCGTCGAAATTGCTGGCCGCATAGCCGGCCTCGACATAGTTGTAGGAGACGCCGTCGGCGGCGGTCGCGGCCAGGGGGACGGCGGCGGCGAGCACCAGGGCAGAAAGGGAACGCTTCATCGACTTCCTTTCGGTGGATCGTGGATCGGGAATGAGAGCGCCGCCCCGGACGGAGGGGGAGGGAGTCAACCGTCGGGGAAAACGGTTCCATCCGGGGCGGCACGCGGATTCTGGTGAAAGCGGCGCAACGGCGGCTGAATATTGAACCGAGCGGTTCACGAAACCTTACGTTTCCGCGTCAGCCCCGCACCAAGGCCCGGTAGTCGCGCGGCGGCATGCCGACGGTGCACTTGAACTGGCGCGCGAAGGCGCTCTGGTCGGAAAAGCCGCAGGCCTGTCCGATCGTGGCGATGCTGGCATCCCCGTGCAGCATGCGCATTGCGGTTTCGATGCGCAGCTTGGTCAGCATCTGCTGCGGGGTGATCTGGAACACGCGCTTGAACAGGCGCTCCAGCTGCGACACCGAAACCTCGGCGATGGTGGCCAGGGTCTGCACGCGCAGCGGATCGTGGAAATGGGCCTGCATGTGGCTGACCGCCTGCTGCAGGCGCGCGTAGGACGAGTGCTGGCTGTCCGGCTGCCCGAGGTCGCGGGAGATGCCGATCAGGCCGACGACCCGGCCGTCGCGCCGGATCGGCTGCTTGAAGGTCAGGCACCAGCCCCGCACGCGATTGGGATAGAGCTGCAGTTCCAGCAGGTTTTCGATCACCTCGCCCGCAAGCACGCGCCGGTCCTGCGCGATGTAGGCGCCGGAGAGGCTGGGTGGATACAGTTCGAGCACGCTCTTGCCGAGGATGTCCTCGCGCCGGCGCTGGCCCAGGCGCTGGATCAGCGTCTGGTTGACGTGCGCGTAGCGGCAGTCGGCGTCCTTGACGAAGAACACCACGTCCGGCAGCGGGTCGAACAGGCTTTGCAGTTGTTCGGGATGCAGCGTGACGTCGATGTGGGCGATCTCCCGGTCGGCCGACGCGGGGACGGGGCGGCTGCGCGAATGCGCGCGACGCCGGTTCCAGCGGCGGCCGCATTATGCATGTACCCGCGCCCGCGGGTGGATATCGAGCGTTTGCCCGACCTTCCCCGCTGAATCACCGGCAGAGGCGCGCAGTCGGGAATTTCCTGTCCGAGACGCGGCGGCCTGGCCCGCGCACAGCTAAGGCCGTCGTGCGGATTGCTGCATCCGAGGACGCCCGCGGCCCCGTCTGCCCGGCGCGGCCGGGCCACGCCCCGCGCGCGCCAGCCATGGGCCTGCGTGTCGCAACGCAGGACCAGGTCCCAGACTGCGGCGACCCGCGGTTGTCCGCTGCGTCCGGCCGGCGAGGCCCCGCGGCCCCAGCCGCGCGCGGACCTCAGCCGCCGGCGCCCTCGAAGTCCAGCTGCCGCCACGCCTCGAACGCGACCACCGCCACGGCGTTGGACAGGTTGAGGCTGCGGTTGCCCGGGCGCATGGGCAGGCGCAGCCGGTGCCGGTCCGGAATCCCCGCCAGCACCGCATCGGGCAGACCCCGCGTCTCGGGGCCGAACAGGAAGGCGTCTCCCGCCCTGTAGCGCGGCTGGTCGTAGCGGACGCTGTTGCGCGTACTCAGCGCGAACAGGCGCGGCGGCGCGATCGCCGCCAGCGCGGCATCGAGCGAGTCGTGAACCTGCAGGCTCGCGTACTCGTGGTAGTCCAGCCCGGCGCGACGCAGGTTGCGGTCGTCCAGGTCGAAACCCAGCGGGCGGATCAGGTGCAGCCGCGCGCCGGTGTTGGCGCATAGCCGGATCGCGTTGCCGGTGTTGGGTGGGATCTCGGGTTCAAACAGCAGCAGGTCGAACACGGGGCGGCCGGCGGAGACTGGGCGGCCATTGTCGCCCAGCGGCCGCGATCACCAGGGCAGGGCGCGACCGCGCCAGTCCAGGAACCGGCCACTGTCGGACGCCCCCAGGTTCGCCACGACCCGCAGGAGCGCGGACACGGCGTCCTCCGGCGCCAGCGAGGCGCCTTCGCCGCCCATGTCGGTGCGCACCCAGCCGGGGTGCAGGGCCACCACCACGATCCCGCGATCGGCCAGGGCACGGGCCAGCAGTGCGGTGGCCATGTTCTGGGCGGCCTTGCCCATGTTGTAGCTGGGCGTGCCGAAGCGCCCGGTCGCGCCGATCGAACCCAGTTCGGAAGACAGGTTGACCACGCGCGCGCCATCGGCCAGCAGCGGCGCCAGCGCCTGGGTCAGCAGCAGCGGGCCGGCGGCGTTGATGCGGAAGCTGTCCTCGAAATTGGGCAGGGTCAGGTGGCCGAAGCGCTCCCCGGAATGGAGCACGCCGGCGTTGTTGAGCAGCAGGCCCAGGCGCTCCCCCTCGCCGAGCACCAGCGGCAGTTCGCGGGCGAGTTCGGCCTGCGACCTCGGGCTGGCGACGTCCAGCGGCAGCACATGCAGGCGGCCGGGATACTCGCCGGCCAGGGCGTTGAGCGCAGTGGCCTTGCCCGGCTGGCGACAGGCCGCCACCACGCGATCGCCGGTCGCGAGCAACTGGCGGACGAACTCGAGGCCGAGGCCGCGATTGGCACCGGTGACCAGGGCATGGCGGGTGGGCATGTCCGCCAGTGTGCGCCCGTGCAGGGTGCAGGTGGCGTGGTCGAGCGGGACTTCCGGCCCGCGAGGCGTTCCGCGACGGTGGCTAAGATGGACGGTCATCCGCATTCGGGCCGCCCCATGTCATTGATTCCCGCCAGCCTTCGCCCACGCCAGGCGCTGCTGTCCGCCGCCCTCGGACTCGCGCTCGGAGGCGTGCTGGTGGCGCTGCCCGCCGCCGCGCAGGTGGAGGCACCGGTCGTCGACATTCCCCATGGGGGGTTCACCCTGCCCAACGGCCTGCGCGTGGTGGTGCACACCGACCGCAAGGCGCCGATCGTGGCGGTCAACATCTGGTACCACGTGGGTAGCAAGGACGAACCGGCCGGGCGCAGCGGTTTCGCCCACCTGTTCGAGCACCTGATGTTCCAGTCCAGCGAACACCACGACGGCGAATTCTTCGATCCTTTCCGCGCGGTGGGCGCGACCAGCCAGAACGGCACCACCAACACCGATCGCACCAACTACTTCCAGAACGTGCCCACCACCGCGCTCGACATGGCGCTGTGGATGGAATCCGACCGCATGGGCCACCTGCTCGGCGCGATCGACCAGGCCGCGCTCGACGAACAGCGGGGCGTGGTCCAGAACGAGAAGCGCCAGCGCGAGAACCAGCCCTACGGCCAGGTCTGGGAAAAGATGACGCGGGCGCTGTATCCCGCCGGCCATCCCTACGGGCACAGCGTGATCGGCTCGATGAACGACCTCAACGCCGCCTCGCTGGCGGACGTGAAGCAGTGGTTCCACGCCTGGTACGGGCCCAACAACGCGGTGCTGGTGCTGGCCGGCGACATCGATCTGGCGACCGCGAAGGAGAAGGTGACCAAGTATTTCGGCCACATCCCGGCCGGCCCGACCATGGCCCGCCCGCAGGTCGACGTCGCGCGGCGCGCGCAGTCCACCCGCGAGGTGATGCACGACAAGGTGCCGCAGCCGCGCATCTACCGCGCCTGGAACGTGCCGGAGGCCGGCAGCGTCGAACTCGACCGGCTGCAGGTACTGGGCTACGTGCTGGGCGGAGCCAAGTCCTCGCGCCTGGACGCGCGGCTGCTGCACGGCGAGAAGCTGGTCGACAGCATCGGCGCGATGGCCGGGGCCTCGCAGCTGGGATCCACGTTCTATGTCGTGGCCACCGTCAAGCAGGGCGTGGACCCGGCGAAGGTCGAGGCGATCATCGACGAGGAGATCGCGCGGCTGGTGGCCGAGGGCCCCACCGCGGAGGAACTGGAGCGCGCGCGCACCATGATCCGCGCCGGCTTCATCCGCGGGGTCGAGCGCATCGGGGGTTTCGGCGGCAAGGCCGATGTGCTGGCCGAGTGCGCGGTGTTCGAGGGCGATCCCGGCTGCTTCCGCGGCCAGCTGGCCAACTACGCGTCCGCCACCGCCGCGGACCTGCGCGCGGTCGGCGCCAAGTGGCTGGGCGCGGGCAGCCACACCATCGTGGTGGAGCCGGGCGAGCGCAGCGCCCTGGTCGAGGCGCCGGCCGTGGCCCCGGAGCCGTTCGACCTGCCGGAACCCGATCCGCAATACCGCCCCCTGCCCGCGGCCGTCGACCGTAGCCTGGGCGTGCCGAAGACCACGCGCTTCCCCGAACTGAAATTCCCGGCGCTGCAGCGCGCAACCCTGGGCAACGGCACCCGGGTGGTCCTGGCCGAACGCCACGACATCCCGGTGGTCCAGTTCAGCTACGAGTTCCACGGCGGCTACAGCAGCGATCCGGCCGGCAAGGCGGGCCTGGCCGACTTTTCCATGGACCTGCTCGACGAGGGCGCAGCCGGGGTCGGGGCGCTGGACTTCGCCGACCGTGCCGAAGCGCTGGGCGCCGCCTTCGGTGCCGGTGCCTCGCAGGACGGCGGCAATGCCTGGCTGTCGGCGCTGAAGGAAAACCTCGATCCCTCGCTGGCGCTGTTCGCCGACATGGTGCGGCGCCCCGATTTCGATCCGGCCGAGATCGCCCGCATCCAGGCCACCTGGATCGCCGGCATCCGCCAGCAGAAGGCGCAGCCGGCCGGCGCGGCGATGCGCGTGCTGCCGGCCCTGCTGTACGGCGCGGACCATCCCTACGGGGCACCGGGCAGCGGCACGGAGGCGTCGATCGCCGCGCTGGACCGCGAGGACCTGCTGGCCTTCCACCGTCGCTGGGTGCAGCCGGAAAACGCCACCCTGATCGTGGTTGGCGCGACCACGCTGGCCGAGATCGTCCCGCAACTGGAGCGCCACTTCGGCGACTGGACGGGCGGCGCGGGCGCGCCGATCCCGGTGGACGTGCCGGAGGTCGCGCTGCCGGCCGCCCCGCGCGTCTTCCTGATCGACCAGCCCGGCGCGGTGCAGGCCAACATCTTCGCCGCCCAGCTCGTACCCGGATCGCGCGACCCGGGCGCGGTGCGGCTGGAACTGGCCAACGGCGTGATTGGCGGCGACTTCACCGCGCGCCTCAACATGAACCTGCGCGAGGACAAGCACTGGTCCTACGGCGCCAACAGCTCGCTGGGCGGTGCGCTGGGCCAGCGTCGCTGGATGGTGTCGGCGCCGGTGCAGATCGATCGCACCGCCGAGTCGATCGCCGAGATCCAGCGCGAGGTCCAGCAGTTCGCCAGCGGCGAGCGGCCGCCCAGCGCCGCCGAGGTGGAGCGGGTCAAGGCGATCCAGACCCTCAGCCTGCCGGGGGCCTACGAGACCGCCTGGTCGGTGATGGGCGCGATCGGCGGGATCGTGCGCTATGGCCGCCCGGACGACTACGTGGTGCGGCGCAAGGCCGAGGTCGAGTCGGCGACCGCCGCCGAGCTGGCCGAGGCGGCGAAGGCGATCCGGCCGCAGGCGCTGACCTGGGTGGTGGTCGGCGACCTGTCGCAGACCGAGGCGCCGGTGCGCGCGCTGGGGCTGGGTCCGCTGCAGGTGATCGATGCCGATGGCCAGCCGGTCGCCGAATAGCCGGCGCCTGCGCGGGGCGATGAGCCACCAGTCCGTTGCCGGGCCGCGCACGACGCTGGCCCGGTGACGCAGGTCGTGAGGTCCCGCCCGCCAGCGCCCGGTCGACGCCCCTGCCGCACCGCTCTGCGAGAATGAACCGCCTCGCTACCGCCACCGGCAGCCGCGGCGCTGTCCACTGCACGGCGGCCACAATGGCCCCGATCGCGTCCCGACGACATCCACGAGGAAAGCCCCCGATGCGCCTGTCCCTGATCGTTCCGCTGGCCCTGGTCCTGTCCGGCTGCACCTGGGTGCACATGGCGCCCGGCGCCAGTGCGGTGAAGGTCCTCAGCGGTCCGCCGCAGTCCTGCGAGAAGCGCGGCGAGGTCGAGGTCTCGGTCAAACACTCGATCGCCTTCATCGACCGCAACCCGATCAAGGTCCGCGACGAGCTGGAAACGCTCGCCCGCAACGAAGCCCCCGGCCTGCAGGCCGACACCATCCATCCCCTCGCTGCCCCGGCCGGCGGCAGCCAGCGCTTCGCCGCCTGGCGCTGCGGTCGCTGAGGCGACGCGGGGCGGGCCGCTGCGGGTCCGGGCTCCTGGCCCGACCCGGGTGGAAGCCCCCGCCTGGCGCCACCCCGGACTGGCCGCGCTCCTGGCGCCCTGACCGGCGACCGCGGGGCCGCACGACGGCCGCCCTGCGCTGCCGCACGGCCTGGCCGTTCAGGCACCGCCATGCGCCGGGGGGCCGAAGGCGCTACCCTATACGGCTCCGTATCCGTTACCGGCGCCCCGCCCATGCTTTTCCAACACGTCGCCATCGCCGGCCTCGCCCATATCGATGCCCCCCGTCGCCTGTCGTCGGCGGAGATCAACGAGCGGCTGAAGCCGACCCTGGAGCGCCTCGGGATCAAGATCGACGTGCTGGGCGACATCGCCGGCATCCACTCGCGCTACCTCTGGGAAGAGGACGTGCAGGCTTCCGACGTGGCCACCCTCGCCGGCGTCAAGGCGCTGGCCGATGCCGGCATCGACCCGGACAAGGTCGGCCTGCTGGTGAACACCTCGGTCAGCCGCGACTACCTCGAGCCGTCCACGGCCTCGATCGTCAGCGGCAACCTGGGCCTGCCCGACACCTGCCAGAACTTCGACGTCGCCAACGCCTGCCTGGCCTTCATCAACGGCATGGACATCGCCAGCCGCATGATCGAGCGCGGCGAGATCGACTACGCCCTGATCGTCGACGGCGAAACCGCCGACCTGGCCTACGAAAAGACGCTCGAGCGCCTGACCAGCGCCGACGCCACCGAAGAGCAGTTCCGCAACGAGCTGGCCACGCTGACCCTGGGTTCGGGCGCCGCGGCGATGGTGCTGGCGCGCGCCGAACTCGCGCCCGGCGCGCCGCGCTACAAGGGTGGCGTGACCCGCGCCGCGACCGAATGGAACAAGCTCTGCCGCGGCAACCTCGACGGAATGGTCACCGATACGCGCATGCTGCTGATCGAAGGCATCAAGCTCTCGCAGAAGACCTTCGGCGCCGCCAAGCAGGCGCTGGGCTGGGTGGCCGAAGAGCTCGACCAGTTCGTGATCCACCAGGTCAGCAAGGTCCACACCGCCGCCTTCACCAAGGCCATCGGCATCGATCCGAAGAAGGTGCTGACCATCTTCGGCGAGCACGGCAACATCGGCCCGGCCTCGGTGCCGATCGTGCTGTCCAAGCTGCGCGAGATGGGGCGGCTGAAGAAGGGCGACCGCGTGGCCCTGTTGGGGATCGGGTCCGGCCTGAACTGCTCGATGGCCGAAGTGGTCTGGTAATCCCGCCTCGCGGGATGTCAGCAAGGGCCGGCCTGTCCGGCCCTTGTCGTTTCTGGACCCGCCAATCCGTGCGGCGCACCGCGTCCCTGTAGGAGCGGCTGCCGCCGCGACCACACAGCGGCTGCCGCCAAGCGTCCCGGTTGCAAGGAACGCCCCGAGCCATCGATATATTGGTCCGGCCAGTCGAAGTCCTGGCTCGTATCATTCCGAACCCGCGCAGCGGGTTCGGAATCCAGCTCAGTCCGGCCTGCATCGGCAAACGGGATCCCTCACCCCGCGGTTGGGGAGGACAGGTCCAGACATGGGGCCGGATCAATTTAAGGAGCCTCATCGCCCGAGCGTCATGTTCGGGAATGCCGTCAAAATTGAACATATCGCCCCAGACGTGTATAAAAAACGCAGTTCTCTATGCACGTCAGGCCCGCCATGCCCCTCCCTCCGTTGCACACCCTCGCGCCGGAGCGGTTCGAGACCGTGGCGATCCTCAAGCGGCTTGCCGTCGCCAGTCGCGCCTTGGCCGAACTAAAGGGCCTGGCCGCGAGCATTCCCAACCAGAACATCCTGATCAACACGCTGACGCTGCAGGAAGCGCGCGACAGCTCGGCGATCGAGAACATCGTCACCACCCAGGACGATCTGTACCGGGACGAAGATTCCGCCGACGCCACCGGGACGGCGATCAAGGAAGTCCTGCGCTACCGCCAGGCCCTGCGCGCCGGCTACGACCAGGTCCGCGGCACCGGTCTGCTGACCCTCAATACTATCTTCGACATCCAGCAGCAGCTCGAATGTAACCGCGCCGGCCTGCGCAAGCTGCCGGGCACCGCGTTGCGCGACGGCGAAGGACGGCTGGTGTACGAGCCACCGCAGGACGCCAACCACGTCCGCCGCCTGATGGGCGAACTGGAGCGCTTCATCCACGACGAGCCGCCGTTCGCGGTCGATCCGCTGGTGAAGATGGCGCTCATCCACCACCAGTTCGAAAGCATCCATCCCTTCTACGACGGCAACGGCCGCACCGGACGCATCATCAACGTGCTGTATCTCGTCAAGGAAGGCCTGCTCGATATTCCCGTGCTCTACCTCAGCCGCCACATCGTGCGCACCAAGCCCGACTACTACGGCCTGCTCCAGGCCGTGCGCGATGAAGGCGCCTTGGAGGACTGGGTGGCCTACATGCTCGACGCGGTGGCTGCCACCGCCGCCGAGACCATCGCCATCGTGCAGGCCATCAAGGACCTGCTGCAGGAGACCAAGCAGCGCATCCGTGCCGACTACCGGTTCTACAGCCAGGACCTGATCAACAACCTGTTCAACCACCCCTACACCCGCGTCGAGTTCGCGCAGCGCGAACTGGGCGTGTCGCGGGTCACTGCCACGCGCTACCTGGACGCCCTGGCGGGCGATGGCCTGCTCGACAAGATCCGGGTAGGCCGCAACAACTACTACGTGAACCGTCCCCTCTTCGACCTGCTGCGTCGCGGCGACGCGGTGCAGCCCTGACGTGTGGCCGGCACAAGCACCCTCGCTGCTCTTATGGCCCGCTGATATGCCACCGGCCCTGGTCGAGACCGCCAGCATCCCGACAGGATCGAAAGGCGTCGTTGCAAGCACCGGCAACGCAGGCTAGTAGGCAGGCCTACTAGTACGGGAGAGCTCCCGCAGCAGATCCCGATGAAACCGCTCCGGGTCCTGGATATGGGGCGAGTGACCAAGGTCCTCGTACTCCACCAGGACAGCCCCGGGGATCGCCTCTGCAGCCCGGCGGCCCAGCGCCCGGTAGTCGCCAAGCCTGGCCTGGACCTCCGGCGGCGCCGCTCCCTTGCCCAGCGCGGTCCGGTCGTGCACGCCGATAAACAGCGTCGTCGGGACCTGCAGCAGAGGCAGTTCGTACACCACCGGTTGCCCCATCAACATGTCGAAGGTCAGCGCCTGGTGCCATGCGACGATGTCGCGGCCCGGGCCGGCATACATGCCGGCCTGCATCCGCGCCCAGCGTTCGAACTGCGGACGCCATTGCCCTGCGTAGTACACCGCGGTCTGGTAGTCGCGGATGCTGTCGTAGGTCGTACGCAGTTCCGATGCGTAGACCTGTTCCACCGGCTGGTGGGGCACGCCCTTCGCCTTCCAATCCTCCAGGCCGATGGGGCCGACGAGGGCAAGGTGCTCGACGGCCTCGGGATACATCAGCGCGTAGCGCATCGCCAGCATCCCGCCCATGGAATGGCCCACCACCACGCTGCGCTGGATGCCGAGCGATGCGAGCAGGCCGCGGGTGTTGTGGGCAAGGCCTGCGAGTGCGTACTGGTAGCCGTCCGGCTTGCTGGACTTGCAGAAGCCGACCTGATCGGGCGCGATCACGCGGTATCCGGCGTCCGCCAGCGCAGCGATGCTCTGCTCCCAGGTCGCGGCGCAGAAGTTCTTGCCGTGCAGGAGCAGCGCGGCCCGGCCGTTGGCCTCCCCGGTCGGCGGCACGTCCAGGTAGACCATCTCGACCTGCTGGCGCTGCGATTCGAACGCATGCGTGCGAACGGGGTGCGGATAGTCGAAGCCTTCGAGGCGCGGACCATAGGCCGCGCCGTCGTCCGCCGACGCGGTCGCCGCGCCGGCCAGGCCCAGCAGGCCCAGGAGCAGGAGCAGGAATGTGGGGCTGATCAACTGGATCCGCTTGCGCATGTCCCGCTCCTGGTGGACGGCTATGGCCGGGCGCTCAGTGCGCGCCGCAGCACTTTTTGTGCTTCTTGCCGCTGCCGCAGGGGCAGGGGTCGTTGCGGCCGGGGCCGTCCTCGCGCCGGATCGGCGTGCGCGGGGTCAGCGCGTCGACGCGGTGGTGGTTGAGGTCGGCCAGCATGCCGGGCAGCGAGACCACGATCGACAGGCGTTCGCTGTAGCCGACTGGCGTCGCCTCGGCGGTGGGGTCCTCCGGGTCGAGGATTTCGCCGCTGACCAGGCGGTCGAGCAGGTCGAAGATCTCCTCCATCCAGTCGTTCTCGTCCAGCCACTTGTCCCACTCGGCCTCGCGCAGGGCCACGCCGTCGAAGAAGCCCAGCGCCCAGTCGTGGCCGACGTCGAGCTCGTCTTCGTGCAGGGCTTCTTCGCCGGTGAGTTCCGGATCTTCCGGCAGCCACATCAGCGGCGCCAGGTGGTCGGGCAGTTCGTCCTCGTCGTGGCGCACGCGGGCAGCGCACATGTTCCAGTGGCCCATCAGCAGTTGCTGGACCTCCAGCGCCTCGTCCACGCTGTCCCAGCGCGGCGGCTTGCCGCCCCAGACATGCGGCTGCCATTCGCTGGGCATCACCAGCGAGGGCGAGACCACCAGCGCCGACAGGAAGCCGTCCAGCGCTTCGAGGTTGAAGCCCTTGAACGGCACCGCGCGCTGCTCCAGCAGCTCGGCCAGGCGTTCGATCTGGGCATCGTCGAGATAGGGCGGGGGCGTGGACATGGCGGCGCTGCCTGACGGTGGGGCGTGCATGTTAGTCCTTGCTGGCGGCATTGGCCCGCGGAGGCGGCTGCGACCCCGGCGAGGGGCGCCGCCGCACGCGCGCTCCGGTCAATCCGCTGCCTGTGCGTCCGGGTGGCGCCGAGATGGCCATGCGAGGGGAGGCCGCGCCAGACGCCCAGGCGCCGCATCGGGCTCGGCCCCCGCGTTGCCCGGTCCGCAGCCGGGGCGGCCGCCTAGAGCACCCAGCCGCCGTCCACGGTCAGCTCGGCGCCGGTGACGAAGGCCGCGCAGGGCCCGACCAGGTAGGCCACGGCCGCGGCGATCTCGTCGGGCTGCCCGAGCCGTTTGAGCGGCGTGGCCTCGATCCCGGCCTGGTTGGCATCGTCGCTGTTGTGATCGAGCATGGGCGTCTCGATGAAGCCCGGATGCACCGAGTTGACGCGGATGCGGTCGGGGGCGAACTCCACCGCCGCGGTCTTGGTCATGCCGCGCACCGCCCATTTGCTGCCCACGTAGGCAGCCGCACCGGGGAAGCCCAGCAGGCCCGCGATCGAACTGATGTTGACGATGCAGCCGCCGCCCGCGGCGCGCATCGGCGCCTGCGCATGGCGCATGCCGAGGAAGGTGCCGAACTGGTTGATCCGGATCTGGCGTTCGACCCCGGCGAGGTCCGCCTCGGCGATGCTGCCCGGTTCGTAGATGCCGGCGTTGTTGACCAGCACGTGCAGCGCGCCGAACGCGGACACGGTGGCGGCCACGGCCTCGCGCCAGGCCGCGTCGGAGCCCACGTCGTGTTCGATGAACCTGGCGCGCGCGCCGAGCGCCGCGGCCAGCCCGCGTCCTTCGTCGGCCAGCACGTCGGTAATGGCCACGTTCGCGCCGTCGGCGTACAGCCTGCGCACGATCGCGGCACCGATGCCGCGTGCGCCGCCGGTCACCAGCGCGGTCCTGCCTGCCAGAAGCATCATCACTGTCTCCGCCGAAGGATGGGAGGCCACCTTGGCAGCGCGGGCACGGGCAGGCATTGATCGGCATCAAATCGCCCGCGTCGATGCGTGGCGTCACGCGTCGGCACCGCGCAGCGGCAATCCCGGGCGGCTACGGCTGCGCCTGCGCGCCTGCCTGTGATGCGTCCTGCGCAGGCGCGATCCGCCCGACCAGCACCGCGATGCATTTCGGCGGCAGCTGCCAGCTGCCGGCTTCGGCATGCGGGGCCGGGTCGGCGCTGCTGAGCAGCAGGCGGGCGCTGCCCACGCGTCCGGGCAGTTGGAAAGCCTGCCCGGCATCGCTGGCGTTGAGCAGGACCACCAGCGATTCATCGCGCCCAGGCTTGTGCACGCCGCTGGTGGGCGCCTGCCCGTAGAGGCAGGCCGCCAGCACCCGGCGCTCGCCGTCGTGCCAGTCGCCGTCCTGCATCGGCTCGCCGTCCGGGCGGTACCAAGCGATGTCGTGCAGGCCGCGGGTGCGGTCGTACTCGCCCATGAAGAAGCGGCGCCGGCGCAGCTGCGGATAGCGTCGGCGCAGGCGCAGCAGGCGACGGACGAAGGCTGCCTGGCGCCGCGGTTCCGGGGCGCCCGCGGCGTCCCAGTCCAGCCAGGTCAGTTCGCTGTCCTGGCAATAGGTGTTGTTGTTGCCCTGCTGGCTGTGACCGAACTCGTCGCCGGCCAGCAGCATCGGCGTGCCCTGCGACAGCAGCAGCGTGGCCAGCAGGTTGCGCATCTGCCGCGCGCGCAGGGCCTTGATGCCGGCATCGTCGGTGTCGCCCTCGGCACCGTGGTTGTACGAGATGTTGTGGTCGCTGCCGTCGCGCCCGTCCTCGCCATTGGCCAGGTTGTGCTTGTCGTTGTAGCTCACCAGGTCGCGCAGGGTGAAGCCGTCGTGCGCGGTGACGAAGTTCACCGATGCATGCGGCTTGCGGCCGTGCCGGTCGAACAGGTCGGCCGAACCGGTGAAGCGGGTCGCGAACTCGGCAAGCTGTCCCGGATCGCCGCGCCACAGCGCGCGCACGTTGTCGCGGAACTTGTCGTTCCACTCCGCCCAGCCGGGTGCGAAGTTGCCGAGCTGGTAGCCACCGGGGCCAATGTCCCACGGTTCGGCGATCAGCTTGACCTGGCTCAGCAGCGGATCCTGCCGCACCGCGTCGAGGAAGCTGCACGAAGGATCGAAGCCGTGGCGCTCGCGACCGAGGATGGTGGCGAGGTCGAAGCGGAAGCCGTCGACCCGCATCTCGCGCACCCAGTAGCGCAGCGAGTCCATCACCATGCGCAGCGCGCCTGCGTTGGTGAGATCGAAGGTGTTCCCGGTGCCGGTGTCGTTGATGTAGTAGCGGCGGTCGTCGGCCAGGCGGTAGTAGCTGGCGTTGTCGATGCCCTTGAACGAAAGGGTCGGCCCCAGTTCGTTGCCCTCGGCGGTGTGGTTGTAGACCACGTCGAGGATCACCTCGAGGCCCGCATCGTGCATGCGCGCCACCATCTGCTTGAACTCGGCGACGCTGGAGCCGGACAGGTAGCGCGGCTGAGGCGCGAAGAAGCCGATCGAGTTGTAGCCCCAGTAGTTGCGCAGGCCTTTCTCCAGCAGGTGCTGGTCGTCGATGAAGGCGTGCACCGGCAGCAGCTCGATCGCGCTGACGCCGAGGTATCTGAGGTGCGAGATGATCGCGTCGTGGCGCAGGCCGGCGAAGGTGCCGCGCTGGGGTTCCGGGATCGCGGCCTGGCGCATGGTCAGCCCGCGCACGTGCGCTTCGTAGATCACGGTGCGGTCCCAGGGCGTGGACGGCGCGCGCTCGCGCCCCCAGGTGAAGGCGGGATCGATCACCACGCACCTTGGCATGTAAGGCGCGCTGTCGCGGCGGTCGAAGCTGCGGTCCAGGTCGCGATGCCCCAGCGTGTATCCGAACAGGTGCGGTGCCCATCTGAGCTCGCCGGCGATCTGCTTGGCGTAGGGGTCGAGCAGCAGCTTGTTGGGATTGAAGCGGTGCCCGGCATCCGGGTCGAACGGCCCGTGCACGCGGTAGCCGTAACGCTGCCCGGGGCGCGCGTCGGGCAGGTAGCCATGCCAGATCTCGTCGCTGTATTCGGGCAGTGCGATGCGCTCCTGCTCGCGGCCGCGCTCGTCGAACAGGCACAGCTCCACCTTGGTGGCGTGCCGCGAGTACAGCGCGAAGTTCACCCCCAGCCCGTCCCAGGTCGCGCCCAGCGGGTAGGGCCGGCCGGCCTCGAGGCGCGACTGCTGGCTCCATTTACGCGTCGGCACGGTTGCTCTCTCCGGTGGTCGCGTCCGCGCCGCCGCGTTCCATGGCGTGCGCGGCGACTTCCGCCTGCACCAGCCGTTCGGCCATGCCCCAGTGACGCAGTTCCTGCCCGTCGGGACGCCCTTCGGCTTCCCAGATCTGGCGGGCGAGTTCGCGGGTGCGTTGCTGGCGTTCGTCGGGGTCCATGGCGTCCGTTCTCATTGGCGAATCCACACTGCCACGGGCGCGCGTGCAAACAGCGTCGACAGCGGCACGTCCTGCGCTTGCGCCAGCTGCAGCCGGGATTCGCCGAGCACATCGCGCCAGCTGCCGGCCGCAAGGCGCGCGACGCGCTCGCCCCAATGGCTGCGCGGCAGCAGCAGGCCCGCGTCCTCGTCTTCGGGAGCGTCTGCCACCAGCGCGGCGACCCAGATCGACCGGCGGCCCGCGCCGCGGCGGAAGGCGACCGCATCGTCTCCGATGCGCTCCGGCCGGTACCCGCCTTCGAACAGCGCCGGCTGCGCCGTCCGCAGCGCAAGCAAGGTGGCGAGCAGGCGCGCCTTGACCGCGCCGTCCCGCCACTGGCGCAGCAGTTGCGGCCAGTCGCGCGGATCGTCCAGCCAGGCGCGGCGAGCGGCGTAGTCCACCGGGCGCCGGTTGTCCGGGTCGACCAGGCTCAGGTCCCAGCCCTCGGTTCCCTGGTAGGTATCCGGGACGCCCGGGGTGGTCAGCCGGAGCGCCAGCTGCGCCAAGCCGAGGCGTGCGCCCGGCACGCCCAGCCGCGCGGCCGCCGCCGCCATCGCAAGATGCAGTGCATCGTCCTCGCGCGGCTGCGCTGCGCTGCGCACCAGCGCCCCTACCGCGGCCTCGATCGTCGCATCGGGCTCGGTCCAGCTGCTGTACTGCTTGCCCTCGCGCAGGGCCTTGATCGCCCATGCTTCGACCCGCTCGGCAAACGCGCCGCGCGCCGGCGCATCGCGCAGGCCCTGCAGCGGCCACGCGGCGACCAGGATCTGCCAGAGCATCAGCCGGAACGGGGCCGGCACCACGTCGCGCAGCGACTGCGGCGCGGCCGCTTCGAAATCGTCGACCTGCCGGATCCACCACTGCGGCCGGTGCGACAGGGCAGCAAGGCGCGCACGGGTGTCCTCGCCGCGTTTGTGGTCGTGGGTGGCGGTGGCCAGCAGCGCCTGCGGATGGCTGCGGGCGCGCAGGCGGCAGGCGCGATGGAAGGCATCGATACCGTCAGGCGCATGCACCGGATGGCTGCCGACCTCGTTGCGCGACAGCAGTGGACCATGACGATAGAACGCGGTGTCTTCCACCGACTTGGCGTTGAGCGGCGCGGTCAGCTGCTCGAAGCCCGCGCGCAGGCGCTGCAACGGGGCCCCGCTGCCTTCGCGCAGCCAGCGGGCCAGGGCATCCAGCGCCCGTCGCTCGGAAGCACCGAGTACGCGCGCCGCGGCCTGCGCTGCGGCGTCCAGGCGCTGGCGGCCGCCGCCATCGAGTCCGTCGGCGGCGGCGTAGGTGCGGTACACCGGGAAGTGCACGCACAGCACCTGCAGCGCGCGCGCCCACATCTGCACGCTCAGGTCCGACAGCGTGGGCGATTGCGCCGCGACCTGCAGCAGTCGTCGCAGGCAGCGGTTGAACTCGGCCTGCAGCGGGCCGCCCAGGATCAGCAGGCGCGCCTGGCGCTCGACGGTGGCGAAGTCGCGATCGCCACCGGCCTGGACCCAGCGCTCTTCCAGGGCGGCCAGCCCGCCTGCGTCGTGCAGCAGCCCGCCCACCTTGTCCATGAAGTCGTAGCCGGTGGTGCCCTGGCAGGGCCAGTCCGCCGGCAGCTGCTCGCCGGGTGCGAGGATCTTCTCCACGTACAGCAGGGCCTGGCCCGCCGCCAGTCCGCGGCGCGCACCGGCGCGGTCGAGCGCGGCACGCAAGACCCGCAGGTAGGCGGTCGGGTCGGTGAGTCCGTCGACGTGGTCCACGCGCACGCCGTCGATCACGCCCTCGGCCAGCAGCCGCAGCGGCAGCGCATGCACGGCGCGGAACACCTCGGCGCGCTCGCAGCGCAAGGCCGCCAGCGTAGTGATGTCGAAGAAGCGCCGGTAGTTGACGCGGTCGTTGCCGGCGCGCCACCACAGCAGGCGCCACGTCTGGCGCTCGAGGATCGCCGCCAGCGCGCCATCGCCGCGACGGGCGCCCGCATTGATCCGCCGGCGACGGGCCTCGGCACGCCGTCCGGTGGTCGCGTCCACCGTCCCGGGCGCCAGCGGCCAGGCCTGGTCGTGGTGCCGCGCGTACCAGCCATCGGCCTGCAGCTCCAGCGTCAGCACGCCGTCGGCCAGGGCCTCGGGCAGCGGACGGTCCAGCATCGGCAGCAGCAGGCGTCTCCCGGCGTCCGGCGCGTCCCAGTCCACGTCGAACCATTCCGAGTAGCGGCTGCGCCGGCCATACGTCAGCAGATCCATCCACCAGGCGTTGTCGGCATGGGTGGCCATGTGGTTGGGCACGATGTCCAGCAGCAGGCCCAGACCCTGCGCGCGCGTGGCCTGCGACAGCCGCCGCAATGCGGGCTCGCCACCCAGCTCGGGATTCACCTGCGTGGGATCGGTGTTGTCGTAGCCGTGGCCGGAGCCGGGGACGGCACGCCCGATCGGCGACAGGTAGAGGTGGCTGATGCCCAGCCGCGCGAAGTAATCGACCTGCGCCGCCGCGTCATCCAGGGTGAAGCCGGCATGCAGCTGCAGACGCATGGTCGCGCGCGGCGGGTGGAGGGCAGCGGCAGCCGTCATTGCACGCCCTCCTGCCGTGCCTGCGCGAATGCGCTCAGCGATGCCTGCAGCACCGCTTCGGGCAGTGGCTCGGGCAGGCGCCGCCGCCAGTTGGGATGGCTGTCGGTGGTGCCGGGCAGGTTGGGCTGCTCGCGCAGGCCCAGCGCGTCCTCGGCCGGCAGCAGCGCCAGCAGCGCCGGCGAACGGGCGGTGAAATGCAGCGCGTCCAGGCGCGCATGCCCGGTATCGATGCTCTGCGCGCGGATGGCGCGTTCCAGAGCGCGCACGTCCGTCGCTCGTGCCGGCCAGGGCGCGCTGGCATGCAGCGCGGCAGCGGTCGCCTCATGCAGCCCCAGCCGCCAGGCGATGTCGCGGCCCTCGCGCCAGCCCGCGGTGCTGGGCAGATCATGGGTGGTCGTGGTCGCCACGGCGCGCTTTCGCCAGCGCCGCGGCGGCAGGAAGCGGCCGCGACGGTCGCGGGTAAACGGCAGCACGTCGATGCCCAGCACCCCGCGCCTGGCCAGCAGCGCACGGATGCCTGGCGGCACCACACCCAGGTCCTCGCCGATCACCACGCAGCGGTGGCGCCAGGATTCCAGCGCCAGCAGGTCCAGCAGCGCATCCAGCGGGCAGGACAGGTATACGCCCTCGCCGGCACCCGCGCCGCGCGGTACCACCCACAGCCGCTGCAGGCCCAGGATATGGTCGATGCGCACGCCGCCGCGGTCGCGCATCACCGCGCGCAGCAGTTCGATGAAGGGCGCGAACCCGGTCTGGCGCAGGCCGGTGGGCGAATAGCCGCTGATGCCCCAGGCCTGGCCGTCGGCATTGAACGCATCCGGCGGCGCGCCCAGCTCCAGACCGCGCAGGACCGCGGCGGGATGGGCCGCCGCTTCCGCGCCCGAGGGATCGAAACCCACGGCCAGGTCCGCCACCAGGCCGATGCCCATGCCGCGCCCGCGCGCCCGCTGCTGGCACTGCGCCCATGCCCGCCGCGCCAGCCACTGGCCGAACAGCTGCAGCGATGCCGCATCGGCGTCGCCATGCGCGACGAACGATGCCCAGGCCGCCACTTCGCCCGGCGGCGCGGCGGCAAAGGCGGCGAAATCCTGCTGCAGGTCCGCGCGCAGCGGCAGTGCGTCGGCGTGCAGGCGTGCGAGCCAGGCCCATTTGGCCGCGCGGGCGGCGCGCCAGTCGATCAGATCGTCCGCTTCCAGCGCACGCAGGCGTGCCTGCAGTTCCGGCGCGTGCGCCAGCACCTGCGTGGCGACCTCGCCGAACACCTGCAGCGGCGAGGCGTGCAGAGGATCCAGGCAGCGGCGGTCGCCGGGCGCGTAGGGACTGTAGTGACGGTCGCCTTCCAGCGCCGCATGCACCGGGCTGAGCGCCAGCGCGTCGCCGCCGCGGGCCGCCACCCGATCCACCCAGCCGGCGCAGCCGAGGGTGTCGCCGATGCCGCCGTCGCCGCCGGCCCGGGCCGAATACACCTGCAACGCGACGCCCCAGGCGCGGCCCCGGGCCGTGCTGTCCTCGACGCCGAAGCAGCGCGCCGGCGCCACCGCAACCCGACGCGGCTCGCCGCCCTGCAGCGTCCAGTAGCCGGGCTGCGCAGGCGCGCGCACGCGACCGCGTGCATCCACGCGCACGTCCTCGCGCTCGCCGGCATCGGACAGCCATTGCCGGAGGGCCGGCCCCGGTCCGGCCGCGACTGGCGCGCAGGCGCGGGCGGTGAGCAGCGGCGGATCGGCCTGGACCTGGTCGAGGCGCTGCAGGCTGTCGCGACATTGCGCAGGGGTCGCGGCCGGCAGATCCAGGGCATCGAGGACCGCACGCAAAGTCCCTTCCGCCACGGTCTGCGGCCGGCCTTCGACATCGGTCCAGTCGCGGCACAGGCCGGCGGCTGCGGCCAGCGCATGCAGCGCAGATTCCCGCTCATTCATGCCTCGACCCTGCGCACGCGCAGCCCGTCAGGCGGCAGCCCCCCATCCTCCATCGGGCCGGTGCACAGCAGGTCGCGGCCCGGGGGCAATGCACTGGCGAGCGTGTCGCGGCCGAGGTTCAGTTCGATCCACCACTGGCCATCGCCGAGCTGCCAGCCGGCCGCCACCGCGGCCTCGCCGATGACGCGTCCGCCCAGCGGCCGCGCCCGATCCAGTTGCGGCACCAGTTCGCGTGCGCGCAGTCCCAGCAAGTCGGCAAACCAGTCCAGCCAGCGCTGCGCGCCGGTGTCGTCCGGGTCCGGCCAGGGTGTGCGCGAGGCCTCGAACGTGGACGCCGCATTCGGATCGGGAATCGCCTGTCGCGCGCGCGCGTCGGCGAAGGCCGCGAAGTGGGCGAACTCGCGTCGCCGGCCTTCGCGCACGGCCTCGTCCAGCGGCGCCTGGAAATCGGTGAAGAACAGGAACGGCTCGCGCGCCGCCCAGGGTTCGCCCATGAAGAACAGGGGGACCATCGGGCACAGGGCGGTCAGCGCCATCGCCACGCGCAGACGATCCGGCGCCACCAGCACCGACAGCCGCTCGCCATGGGCGCGGTTGCCGATCTGGTCGTGGTTCTGGGCGAAGGCGACAAAACACTGCGGCGCCACGCCGGTGCTCGGCTCGCCACGCTGGCGTCCGCGCGGCGTGGTCTCGCCCTGCCAGGCGAAACCCTCGCCCAGCACCCGTGCCAGGTGCGCGGTGGCGGCCGGCGCATAGTCGCCGTAGTAGCCCTCGTCCTCGCCGGTGAGCAGCACGTGCAGGGCGTTGTGGAAATCGTCGTTCCACTGCGCGGTAAACCCCTCGCGCAGCAGGCTGGCCTGGTTGTGCTCGTTCTCCAGCACCAGGTGCACATGGCGGTCGGCCGGAAGCGCAGCGACCACCGCTTCGCGCAGCGTATGCAGGAAGGCCGTGGGCTCGATCGCGTGCACTGCGTCCAGCCGCAGGCCGTCGAACCGGTACTCGTCCAGCCACATCAGCGCATTGCCGATGAAATAGTCCCGCACCGCGGGCTGGTCGAAGTCGATGGCCTCGCCCCAGGGCGTCTGCGAGCCGGCGCGGAAGAAGGCCGAGGCATAGCGGCCGAGGTGATTTCCGTCCGGCCCGAAGTGGTTGTAGACCACGTCCAGCAGCACCATCAGGCCCAGGCCGTGGGCCTCGTCGATGAACGCCTTCAGTTCATCGGGCGTGCCGTAGGCCTGGGCAGGCGCATACGGCAGCACGCCGTCATATCCCCAGTTGCGGGTGCCGGGGAACTGCGCCAGCGGCATCAGCTCGATCGCGGTGATGCCCAGCGCCGCCAGCCGCGGCAGCTGCGCGCGCGCAGCGGCGTAACCGCCGCAGGCGCCGACGTGCAGTTCGTACACCACCGCCTCCGGCCAGGGGCGTCCGCGCCACTGCGGGTTGCGCCAGGCGTAGTCGTCGCGGTACAGCGCACTGGGGCCGTGCACGCCTTCGGGCTGCCAGCGCGAGGCCGGATCCGGCACCTCGTCGCGGCCGTCGATGCGGTAGCGGTAGCGCGCGCCATCGTCGGCGGCGGCCTCGAACTGGAACCAGCCGTCCGCGCCGCGCGCCATCGGCAACGCCTGCCCAGCGAGCAGCAACTCGACCGCGTGCGCGTTGGGTGCCCAGAGACGGAAGCGCCAGCGGCCCGGCCCGGCCGGCGACGCGCCCGGGGGTAGGCCGGGACTCCGCGCGCTCACGGGTCGGCCTGGAGAAAGAGCGTGGCCAGCGGCGGCAGGGTCAGCAGCAGCGACTGCGCATGCCCGTGCATCGGGCGCGCATGCGTGCGCAGGACGCCCTCGTTGCCGACGTTGCTGCCGCCGTAATGGCGGCTGTCGGTATTGAGCAGTTCGCGCCACGCCCCGGCCGTGGGCACGCCGACGGCATAGCCGTGGTGCACCGTCGGGGTGAGGTTGGTCACCGCCAGGAGGGAACGCGCGGGGCGGTCCGGATCGTGGCGCAGGAAGGCCACGACGTTGTTGCGCGCATCGTCGGCCACGCTCCAGTCGAAGCTGCGCTCGTCGCGCTCGGCCGCATGCAGTGCCGGTTGCGCGCGCAGCATGCGGTTGAGGTCGCCGACCAGGCGCGCGAGGCCGTCGTTGAGCGGCGCGCGCGCTGCGTCCCAGTCCAGCTGGCCGTCGTGGTTCCATTCGGCCAGCTGGCCGAACTCGCCGCCCATGAACAGCAGTTTGCTGCCGGGGTGCGCCCACATCAGGGCGAAGTAGGCGCGCAGGTTGGCGAAGCGCTGCCATTCGTCGCCCGGCATGCGTGCGAGGAGCGAACCCTTGCCGTGCACCACTTCGTCGTGCGACAGCGGCAGCACGAACCGCTCGGCGAACGCGTACACCAGGCCGAAGGTCATCTCGCTGTGGTGCCAGCCACGGTGCACCGGATCGCGGCCCATGTGCTGCAGGGTGTCGTGCATCCAGCCCATGTTCCACTTGTGGGTGAAGCCCAGGCCGCCTTCATCCACCGGCGCGGTGACGCCCGGCCAGGCGGTGGATTCCTCGGCGATCAGCATCGCGTCCGGGAAGCGCTGCCGGATCTCGCCGGTCATCCGGCGCAGGAAGGCGATCGCCTGCAGGTTCTCGCGCCCCCCGTGTTCGTTGGGCACCCATTCGCCCTCCGGCCGGCTGTAGTCGCGATAGAGCATCGAGGCCACCGCGTCCACGCGCAGGCCGTCGATGTGGAACCGGTCGATCCACTCCAGCGCGCTGCCGATCAGGTATCCGGCCACCTCGTTGCGGCCGTAGTTGTAGATCAGGGTGTGCCAGTCGCGATGGAAGCCTTCGCGCGGATCCTCGTGCTCGTACAGCGCGGTGCCGTCGAAGCGCTGCAGCCCGTGGGCGTCGGAAGGGAAGTGCGCGCTGACCCAGTCGACGATCACGCCGATGCCGGCCCGGTGGCAGCGGTCGACGAAGCGCGCGAAGGCGGCCGGGTCGCCATGCCGCGCCGTGGGCGCATAGATGCCCAGCGGCTGGTAGCCCCACGAGCCTCCGAACGGATGTTCGCTGACGGGCAGCAGTTCGATATGGGTGAAGCCCAGCGCCTGCACATGCGGGATCAACTGGTCGCCCAGCGCATCCCAGCCCAGCGAATGGCCCTCGGCGTCGCGGCGCCACGACCCCGCGTGCACCTCGTAGATCGACAGCGGCTTGCGCTCCCAGCCGCCGCGCGTGGCCATCCAGTCCTGGTCGTGCCAGACGAACGGGGCGGCGTCGGGCACCCGCGAGGCGGTGGAGGGCGGCAGTTCGCACTGGCGCGCGCAGGGATCGGCCTTGTGCGGCAGGCGGGTGCCGTCGGCCGCGGTGATCTCGTACTTGTACAGGGCGCCGGCGCTCACGCGCGGCAGGAAGATCTCCCACACGCCGGCACGGTGGCGCAGGCGCATCGGATGACGGCGGCCGTCCCAGCGATTGAACTCGCCGACCACCGCGACCCGGCGCGCGTTCGGCGCCCAGACCGCGAAGCGCACGCCGTCCACGCCGCCGATCCGCATCGGTTGCGCCCCCAGCGCCTGGCGGCAGGCCTCGCCGTCGCCGGCGGCGAGGCGCTCCAGCAGCGCCTCGTCCAGCAGGGGGCCGAAGCCGTAGGCATCCTCGATCAGCTCGAGCCGACCGCCCCAGTCGATGCGCAGCAGGTGCGGCCCGCCGGACGCGACGCTGCCTTCGAACACGCCGTCGATCCGCGCGGGCTGCAGCTCGCGCCACTGGTCCTGCCCGCTGCGGTACGCCACCGCGTGCGCGCCGGGAAGCAGCGCACGCAGGCACCGGTCGCCTTCGCCGGCGGGGTGCGTGCCCAGCCAGGCGAACGCATCGGCGGGTTCGCCCGCGGCGAGCGCCGCCAGCGCGCGGTCCCTGTCGGGATCCTCCTGGCCGGCGTCGGCCGCGACGGAGTCGGCATCCTGCGGCAATGCCGCCGCTCCATCGGTCATGCGGCCATCCCCAGCGTTGCGGCGTAGCCGGCCGCCTGGCGATACAGCGCGTCGTAGGCCTGCGCGGCCGGCTTCCAGCCGCCCGGTCGCAGCATCGCCGCCCGGCGCATGGCCTGCAGCAGCAGCGGATTGCGGAAGGTGCGCAGCGCACGCTGCAGGCAGCGCCGCAGGCCGTCGGCGCTGGCGCCGCGGAACAGGAAGCCGGTGACGCCATCGTCCACGGTATCGATCAGCCCGCCGGTGGCGTGCGCGATCGGCAGGCAGCCGAAGCGCTGCGCGTACATCTGGCTCAGTCCGCAAGGCTCGAAGCGCGAGGGCATCAACAGGAAGTCGGCTCCGGCGAACATGCGCCGCGCCAGGCCTTCCTCGAATCCGATGAAGGCGCCCACCGAACCCGGGAAGCGGCGCACCAGTGCCGCGACCTGCGCTTCCACCTGCGGCTCGCCGCCGCCGATGATCACGATCTGGCCGCCGGCGGCCACGATCTGCGGCGCCACCTCGCAGGTGATGTCCAGGCCCTTCTGGTGCACCAGGCGCGACACCACGGCGAACAGCGGACCGCCGTTGTCCGGCAGCCCGAATTCGGCGCGCACATGTCGCGCGTTGAGATGCCGCTCGCCGCAGCGGGTGGCGCTGAAGCGGGCCGGCAGCGCGTGGTCGACGGCTGGATCCCAGCTCTCGTCGATGCCGTTGACGATGCCGCTCAGGTGCCCCTGGGCGGCGCGCCTGGCCAGCAGTTCATGCAGGCCGCAGCCTTCTTCGGGCCGCACGATCTGCGCGGCGTAGCTGACGCTCACGGTATTGATGCGCGTGGCATGGACGATGCCGGCCTTGAGGAAGGACAGCTGACCGTGGAACTCCATGTCGGCCAAGTGCGACCTCGGCACGCCGATGGCCGCCGCGACGCTGGGCGAGAACAGGCCCTGGTAGGCCAGGTTGTGGATGGTGAGCAGGCTCGGCGTGTCGCCGCCGGTCCAGCGCACGTAGGCCGCCGCCATGGCCGACGGCCAGTCGTGCAGGTGCAACAGCCGCGGCGTCCACGGAAGGCCGCAGTCGCCGGCGGCGATGCGCGCGGCGGCGTGCGCGAAGGTGGCGAAGCGGATGGCGTTGTCGTCCCATTCCGCGCCCGAGCCGTCCACGTAGGGCGAACCGCCGCGCTCGAACAGGGCCGGGTTGAGGAGGACGTAGACCGGCAGGCCGTCGGGCTGGTGGGCCAGTCCCAGGCGGCACGCGGGCAGCCCCGCATGCGCCGGCACCTGTCCGACGATGCTCATGCGGTCGATGCGTTGCAGGACCTCGGGGTAGCCGGGAATGAGCACGCGCACGTCGCTGCCGGGACGCATCGCACGCGGCAGCGCGGCGGCCACGTCGCCCAGGCCGCCGGCCTTGATGTAGTCCGCCATCTCGGAGACCACGAACAGCACCGGAAGACTGTGCGAGGCGGGTCGCGCCAGCTTCACCGCGGTTCGACGGCGCGTGAAGCGGCCCCGCGTGTCCCGCGGCGGCAGTGGCAACTCTTTCCGGTAGGCGATGGCATCGGTGGCACTGGGGGCGACGGGCATCGCGGGGGCTCTCTTTTTCCTTGAAGGAGACGGCCTCGCACCGCCCCCGGACGGAGGCAGCGGAAAGTCGGTAGGGAAGCCGGCGCAGATCGTGGGGGACATGCGTGAGCGTCGAAGGCAATCTACAACGCGCTCAAATAAAGCCCGTGTGAATTTTCATGGTCGTCCGGCACGGCATTCGCGCCTGCCTGAAGCTGTTCATCCATGCGCTTGCGCATGTTCGACGGGCGTGCTGCGGATCGCGTCCTCACGCCGCGCATTGGATGGGGCGAAGACGCGCGTCGTCGTGGCCACCTGCGACTCGCCGAGCGCATCGCCGACCAGGATCAGACCGGGCAGCGCACCGTCCTCGACCGGCATCGCGGCGAGGCCGGCGAGCGTGGTGAGGACGCATCGCTCGTCCGGGCGCGACGCCCCCAGCACCACCGCGGCCGGCGTGTCGGCCGGCAGGTGCGCCATCAGCGCGCGGGCGATGCGCGCGCGCCGCGCCAGGCCCATGTAGATGGCCAGGGTGGTTCCGCTGCGCGCCAGCGCGGCCCAGTCGGGCTCGCCATGGTCGGCGGTGTGCGCGGTGACGAAGCTGACGCCGTGGCAGTGCGAGCGATGGGTGAGCGAGACGCCGAGCGCCGCGGCCGCGGCGAACGCGGCGCTGACGCCATTGACGACGCGGACCTGGAGGCCGGCCGCCTGCAGGAACGCGATCTCCTCGCCGGCGCGCCCGAACAGCAGTGCGTCGCCGCCTTTCACGCGCACTACCCGCAGGCCCTGCAGCGCGTAGCGCCGCATCAGCCGGCAGATGAAGTCCTGCGGCGTCGAACGACAGCCGCCGCGCTTGCCGACGCGGACCACGCGCGCGTCGGGGGCGAAGGCGGCGATGTCCGGATCCACCAGCTCGTCGAGCAGCAGCACCTCGGCCTGCCCCAGCGCACGCACCGCCTTCAGCGTCAGCAGTTCGAGGTCGCCGGGACCGGCGGAGAGCAGGACGACTTCGGCGGGCATGCGGCCGGAGATGGACGACTGGTGCTGCGTGTGCTGGGCCATGCCGTTCTCCGGTGGCGGTCTGGTCAGGCGCGCGCCGGCTCGCGGGCCAGGCGCAACAGCTGGGGCGTGCAGGAGCCGCAGACCGTGCCGCAGCCCAGCCGCTCGCGCAGGGCGGCGAGGTCGGCCCCGGCGCGCACTTCGTTGCGGATCGCCGATTCGGTGACCTGCCGGCAGACGCAGACCACGGGATCGCTCGCCACGCTGGCGAGCGTGGTGAAGGCCGACAGGCGCGGGCCCGGCCAGGGCGCACCGGAAAGCGCCGTGCGCAGCAGGGCTTCGCCGCCCGCGTCCGGCCCGCTCCAGAGCACGCCGTCGATGCGGCTGTCGGGCGCCCCGCCGCGCCAGGCCACGCGCCGCAGCAGGCCGCGGCGCGCATCGCGGTACTCGAGCGTGTCGGGGCCGGCGCCGAGATCGAGCGCGCGATCCAGCGCGGCCAGCCAGTCCGCGGGCATGGGGGCGGGCGATGCGGCGCGCAGCACGAGCCAGGCGATGTCCGCGCCTTCGTCGGTGTCCGCATCGACATCGGCCGCGGCCTGCAGCGACAGTCCGGCATAGCCGCAGTCGCGCAGCAGCGGCTGCAGCGCCTCGCGCATCGCCAGCGCATTGCCGCGGCGCGCGGCGAGCAGATGCCAGGCGAACCCGGCGCGCTCCACACGCACGGCAGCGTGCTTGAGTTCGGGTTGGCGCGAGCGCGGGTCCACCGCCGGCAGGCTGACCGCGTTGATGCCGCCGTTCGACAGGTGCTGGCCGCTCCAGTGCATGGCCGCGAAGACCGTGCCCGAGGACAGCTCGTCCGACAGCTCCAGCGGCAGCACCAGTTCGCCGCGTTTGCTGGCCACGCGCACCAGCTCGCCCGCCTTCAGTCCGCGTCGCGCGGCATCTTCCGGATGCATGCGCAGAGCCGGATCGGGGTTGTGCGCGTACAGCGCCGGCACGCGGCCGGTACGCGACATGCCGTGCCACTGGTCGCGGAGACGTCCGGTCAGCAGGCGCAGCGGATAACGCGCCGACACCGGTTCGGCAACGCTGCGGTAGGGCGTGGGATGGAAGTGCGCGCGGCCGTCGGCGGTGGCGAACACGCCGTTCGCATAGCGCCGCGCCTGCCCGGCCGTTGCTCCGGCGGGGATCGGCCACTGCTGCGGACCGCCGCGATCGAGCAGCGGATAGTCGAGTCCACCGATGTCGAGGTCGCGACCGACCGTGAGCGCACGGTGCTCGTCGAAGATCGCCGCCGGCGTCCCGGCGCCGAACAGCGGCGCAGCTCCTGGCGCAGCGAGTCTCGCCTCCAGCCTGAGTGCGACCTCGCGCGCGATCCACCAGTCCGGCTTCGCCTGCTCCGGCGGCGCCACCGCCGCGCGCACGCGCGAGATGCGCCGCTCGGAATTGGTGACCGTGCCTTCCTTCTCGCCCCAGGTGCTGGCCGGCAGCAGCGCGTCGGCGTAGGGCACGGTGTCGGTGCCGGCGTAGCACTCCTGCACGATGACGTACTCGGCGCGCTGCAGCGCTTCGCGCACGCGGCCGATGTCGGGCATCGAATGGGCGGGATTGGTGCAGGCGATCCAGACCGCCTTGACCCTGCCGCTGTGCAGTGCGTCGAACAGTTCCACCGCGGCCAGCCCCGGCTTTGCCGGCAGCGTCCCCGGCGCCAGCGACCACAGCGCCTCGACCTCGGCGCGGTGCGCCTGGTTGTCCAGTTCGCGATGCGCGGCCAGCATGGTCGCCATGCCGCCCACCTCGCGCCCGCCCATGGCGTTGGGCTGGCCGGTGAGCGAGAACGGCCCCGCGCCGGGGCGCCCGAGCTGGCGCGTGGCCAGGTGCAGGTGGATCAGGGCGAGGTTCTTGTCGGTGCCGTGCGCGGACTGGTTCAGGCCCATGCAGTACAGCGACAGCGCCGCAGCGCTGCGTCCGAACCATTCGGCCGCGGTCACCAGGTCCTGGGCCTCGATGCCGCAGAGTTCGGCCGACATGCGCGGCGTGTACTCGCGCAGCAGCTGCTTGAGCTCGCCGAAGCCGTGGGTATGCGCGGCGATGAAGTCCTGGTCCAGCAATCCTTCCCAGACCAGGTGGTGGAGCATGCCGTTGAACAGCGCGACGTCGGTGCCCGGCTGGATCGCGAGGTGCAGGTCGGCCATGGCTGCGGTATCGGTGCGGCGCGGATCGACCACGATCCAGCGCACCTGCGGGTCGCGCGCCTTCGCCTCTTCCAGCCGGCGGAACAGCACCGGATGCGCGTACGCCGCGTTGCTGCCTGCGAACAGCACGGTCCTGGCGTGCTCCAGATCCTCATAGCAGGTCGGCGGACCGTCGGCGCCGAAGGCCAGCCTGTAGCCGGCGACCGCGCTGGACATGCACAGGCGCGAATTGGTGTCGATGTTGGCGGTGCCGAGCAAGCCCTTGGCCAGCTTGTTGAAGACGTAGTAGTCCTCGGTCAGCAGCTGGCCGGAGAGATAGAAGGCGATCGCGTCCGGCCCGTGGCGCTCGACGATCCGCGCCAGGCGGTCGGCCACTGTGTCCAGGGCCAGGCCCCAGTCCACCGCGCGGCGCGCCTCGCCGCGGGTGGCGCGCAGCTCCGGCCGCAGGATCCGGCCCTGCAGGCTGCGCGCGCTCTCGGCCAGGCTGCGGCCCTTGCTGCACAGCCGGCCGAAGTTGGCCGGATGCGCGGGATCGCCTTCGACGCCGGTGATCTGCTCGCTGCCGTCGGCCTCGCGCCGGCTGTGCACCAGCACGCCGCAGCCCACGCCGCAGTAGCAGCAGGTCGAGCGCGTGGTGCGCGCCTGCGGTTGCAGGGCGTGGCCGCCGTCCATCAGGCGGCCACGCCCGCGTCGCGATCCTCGGCGGCGGGAACCGTCGCGGCGAGCGACAGCCACACCTCGCCGCCGCGCAGTTCCACCGCATGGCGGCGCGCGCAGCCCACGTCGGGCGCGCAGGCCTGTCCGCTGTCGAGCGCGATGTTCCAGCCGTGCAGCGGGCAGGCCACCGTGTCGCCGGCCACGATGCCCTGCGACAGCGGTCCGCCCTTGTGCGGGCAGCGGTCGGTCAGCGCGAACACGCGGTCGATGGCGGGACGGAACAGGGCGATGTCCTCGCCGTCCGCTCGGCGCAGCACGCGCGCGCCGAGCAGGGGGATCTCGTCGATCGCGCAGACGTGCAGCCAATGCTGTGTCGCATTCATGCTCATTCCTCCAGCGCCACCGCGGCCGGACGCGGGGGCGCATCGGCGGCCATCGTCAGCGGTACGTATTCCTTCGGCTTCGCGCCGGCGATGCGTGCGGCCCATGGATCGGGCAGGCCCTCGAGCGCGAACAGCAGCCGCTCGTACAGCGCGCGGCGGCTGCCGGCGTCCTCGACCACCTTGCGCTTGATGTAGTCCAGGCCCACGCGTTCGATGTAGTGCACCGTGCGGTCCAGGTAGTAGGCCTCCTCGCGATACAGCTGCAGGAAAGCGCCGGTGTATTCCTTCACCTCGTCTGCCGTGCGCACCTTGCACAGGAAGCGCGCCACCTCGGTGCGGATGCCGCCGTTGCCGCCGACGTGGATCTCCCAGCCCGAGTCCACCGCGATGATGCCCACGTCCTTGATGCCGCTCTCGGCGCAGTTGCGTGGGCAGCCGGACACCGCCAGCTTCACCTTGTGCGGGCTCCACATGTTGGCGAGCATCGTCTCCAGGTCGATGCCCATCTGGGGGCTGTTCTGGGTGCCGAAACGGCAGAACTCGCTGCCCACGCAGGTCTTCACCGTGCGGATCGACTTGCCATAGGCGTGGCCGGACTTCATCCCGAGGTCGCGCCACACGTCGACCAGGTCCTCCTTTTTCACCCCCAGCAGGTCGATGCGCTGGCCGCCGGTGACCTTCACCATCGGTACGGCGTACTTGTCGGCGACATCGGCGATGCGGCGCAGCTCGGACGCGTTGGTCACGCCGCCCTTCATCTGCGGGATCACCGAGAAGGTGCCGTCCTTCTGGATGTTGGCGTGGGCGCGCTCGTTGATGAAGCGGCTCTGCGGGTCGTCGATCGCCTCGCGCGGCCAGGTCGAGAGCATGTAGTAGTTGATCGCCGGCCGGCAGGTGGCGCAGCCGTTGGGCGTGCGCCATTCCATGAAGGCGTAGGCCTGGGCGTGGCTGACCAGGTGGTGTTCGCGGATGGCCTGGCGCACCTCGCCGTGGCTGCGGTCGGTGCAACCGCACACCGCCTTGGTCTTGGACGTCTCCTGGAAGTTCGAGCCCAGGCAGTTCATCAGGATCTGCTCGACCAGGCCGGTGCAGGAGCCGCAGGAGCTGGCCGCCTTGGTGTGCTTTTTCACCTCGTCCACGGTGAACAGGCCCTGCTCGCGCACCGCCTTGACGATGGTGCCCTTGCACACGCCGTTGCAGCCGCAGACCTCGTCGGCGTCGCCCATCGCGGCGGCGCGGTCCTGGCCGCCGGTGCCCGAGTCGCCCAGCGCGGCTTCGCCGAAGGCCAGGGTGTCGCGGCGGTCGCCGATGGCGGCGCCGTCCTTGATCTGCTTGAAGTACCAGGCGCCGTCGCCGGTGTCGCCGTACAGGCAGGCGCCCACCAGCCGGTCGTCGCGGATGACCAGCTTCTTGTACAGGCCGCCTGCGGGATCGCTGAGCACGATCTCCTCGGTGCCGTCGCCGCCCATGAACTCGCCGGCCGAGAACAGGTCGATGCCGGTGACCTTGAGCTTGGTGGACACCGCCGAGCCTCTGTAGATGCCGATGCCGAAGCTGGCCAGGTGGTTGGCGCAGACCTTGGCCTGCTCGAACAGCGGCGCCACGAGGCCATAGGCGATGCCGCGGTGCGCGGCGCATTCGCCGACCGCGTACACGCGCGGATCGAAGGTCTGCAGCGAGTCGTTGACCACGATGCCGCGGTTGCAGTGGATGCCGGCTTCCTGCGCCAGCGCGGTGTTGGGGCGGATGCCTGCGGCCATCACCACCAGGTCGGCGGGAATCTCGCTGCCGTCGGAAAAGCGCACGCCGACGACTTCGCCGGCGTCGTTGCCGAGGATCTCGCTGGTGGAGGTGTTGAGCCGGAACTTCAGTCCGCGCTCGACCAGGGATTTTTCCAGCAGCGCGCCGGCCACCGGGTCGAGCTGGCGTTCGAGCAGCCAGCCCGCCAGGTGCACCACGGTCACGTCCATCCCGCGCAGCATCAACCCGTTGGCCGCCTCCAGCCCGAGCAGGCCGCCGCCGATCACCACCGCGTGGCGCTTGACCTTCGCCGCGTCGATCATCGCCTGGGTGTCGTGGATGTCGCGGTAGCCGATCACGCCGCTCAGGTCCTTGCCGGGCACCGGCAGGATGAAGGGCAGCGAGCCGGTGGCCAGCAGCAGGCGGTCGTATCCGGCCTCGGTGCCATCGGCGGCGATCACCGTGCGGCGCACGCGGTCGATGCGGGTGACGGTCTTGCCCAGGTGCAGGCGGATGCCGTGGTCCGCGTACCAGGACAGCGGATTGAGCACGATGTCGTCGAAGTCCTGCTCGCCCGCCAGCACCGGCGAGAGCAGGATGCGGTTGTAGTTGGGGTGCGGCTCGGCGCCGAACACGGTGATGTCGTACATCCCGGGCACCAGCTTGAGCAGTTCTTCCAGCGTGCGGACACCGGCCATGCCGTTGCCGACCACCACCAGGCGGGGTTGTTTCATCGTCGTCTCCGGGTCAGATGCGCGCGGCGCCCAGCGCCAGCCACTGGCTGCGCCACTGCTGCTTGATGCTCAACAACAGCGCCCAGGCCGCGAGGCTGATCGCCACGAACAGCCACAGGCCGGGCGCATAGCTGCCGGACTGCTGCTTGACCACGCCCAGGCCCGCGGCGAGCAGGAAGCCGCCGACGCCGCCGGCCATGCCGATCAGCCCCGTCATCAGCCCGATGTCGCGGCCGAAGCGTTGCGGCACCAGCTGGAACACCGCGCCGTTGCCCGCGCCCAGGCTCAGCAGGGTGAGCACGAACAGCGCGACCACGCCCACCGCGCCGCCCAGCCCCAGCGCCGCGCCGGCGACCAGGCCCGCGACCGACAGATAGACCGCGAGCAGGGTGCGGGTGCCGCCGATGCGGTCGGCGATCACGCCGCCGACCGGGCGCATCACCGAACCGGCCAGCACGCAGGCGGCGGTGGCCCAGCCGGCGAGTTTGGGCTCGAAGCCGAACTGGTCGTGGAAGTATCCCGGCAGCGCGCTGGCGAAGCCGGCGAAGCCGCCGAAGGTGATCGCGTAGAAGCACATGAACCACCACGAGTCGCGGTTGCCCACCAGCACCTGCGCGTAGTCGCGCAGCCGCTTGCGTGCCACCGGCACCGGCGCGTCCTTCGCGCAGGTCGCGAACACGACCAGCACCACGACCAGCGGGATGCAGGCCAGGCCGAACACGTTGCGGAAGCCGAACATCGCCGCCAGCAGCGGCGCGAACAGCGCGGCCAGCACCGTGCCGGAATTGCCGGCGCCGGCGATGCCCATGGCCGTGCCCTGGTGCTCGGGCGGATACCAGCGCGAGGCCAGCGGCAGCGCCACCGCGAACGAGGCGCCGGCCACGCCCAGTGCCAGGCCGAGCAGCAGCACCTGGCCGACGCTGTGCACGCCCAGCCGCCAGGCCACCAGCAGGGCGGCGATCACCAGCGCCTGGGCGAGCAGCCCGGTGCGCTTGGCGCCGATGCGGTCGGCGAGCAGGCCCAGGAACAGGCGCAGCACCGCGCCGCACAGGATCGGCACGGCCACCATCAGCGCGCGCTGCTGGGTGTCGAGCTGCAGGGCTGCGGCGATCTGCACCTGCATGGGCCCCAGCAGGTACCAGACCATGAAGCTGAGGTCGAAGTAGAGGAAGGCCGACAGCAGGGTGGGCGTATGGCCGGCCTGCCAGAACGATCGGTTCATCCGTACACGCTCCTTGGAGGAGGGCCGTCGCCAATGGCGCGACCGGGGAGGGGAGGGCGAAACGAAAAACGGCGTCCTCCGGTGTGGGCCGGAGAGACGCCGTTGTCGGCGACCGGGCTGCCGTCGTTGGCGCCCGGTCGGGAAGGGAGGCCGGGCGCGCCTTTGCGCCCGACGGTTATTGCATCGCAACACGCGTGCCAGCCGTGCCGGCCCCTGTCTCAATCTGGAAAATCCTCGCAGGATCAGGCGATTGCATCTGCGCTGCGCGCGGCAGGGGCGCAATGCGGGCTCCCGAAATCGACGTTCTGCACTGAATTGGTGCGGATGGCGCACCTGGGTGGTGCGTGACGGCGGTGCGCCGCCTACTCCCAGCGCATCCCGTCGAACAGGATGCTGGTGCGGGTATCGCCGCGCGGAAGCGGGACGCCGGCCTGCAGGGCGGCCAGCCGGTAGGCGTCGATGCGGTGCACCTCGGCCAGCAGGGCGTCGTCGCCGTCGGCGTCCGGCGGCAGCCAGCCCCAGCGGCGGAACTGGTGCAGGAACCAGCGTCCGTCCGACAGCCAGGGGAAGTTGACCGCGCCGTCGCCGTGGAAGCGCAGGCCGCTGCCGCCGGCCAGCAGGCATTCGGCCAGGCGCGCGGGCGGCAGGTCGATCATGCCCTCGGCCAGCCACTGCGCGGCCTGGATCCGGTGCTGCGGATCCTCGTCGAGCCAGCGGCAGGCCTCGAGCACTGCGGCCGTCAGGGCGGTGGCGATGTCCGGCTCGAGCGCGGCGAAGCTGCGGCGGCAGGCCAGCACCTTTTCCGGATGCCCGGGCCAGATCCGGTCGCTGCGGATCACGCGCAGGCCGACGCCGCTGGCCTCGGCCTGCCCCGCCCAGGGCTCGCCCGCGCAGTAGCCGTCGATCTCACCGCGCGCCAGCGCCGCGGGCATGTCCGCCGGCGACAGGGTCAGTACCCGGATCTGGTGCAGCGGGTCGATGCCCTGCGCGGCCAGCCAGTAGTACAGCCACATGGCATGGGTGCCGGTGGGGAAGGTCTGCGCCAGCCGCGGTGCGCGCGCGTCCACCTGCAAAGCCTCGCGCAGCGGCGCGCCGTCCGCCAGCGCCTGCGCCGGCCCCGGCGCCAGCACGATCGCCTGGCCGTTCTGGTTGAGCGCCATCAGCACCGCCATCTGCCCGCGCGGACCGCCGATGCCGGCCTCGATGCCGTAGACCATGCCGGCCAGCGCGTGGGCCGCATCGAGTTCGCCCGACAGCAGCTTGTCGCGCACCGCCGCCCACGAGCCCTGGCGCAGCAGTTCCAGCTGCAGGCCATGGCGACGGTCGAGCCCCAGCCGGACCGCCGCCGCCAGCGGTGCGCAGTCCACCAGCGGCATGTAGCCCACGCGCAGGGTGCGCGGTGTGGCGTGGGGGCGGCTCATCCGATCAGGTCCGCCATGGCCACGATGCGCCGCGCCAGCTCGGCCAGCTTCAGGTTCTGCCGCATCGCCTGCTGGCGCAGGGCCGCGTAGGCCTCGCGTTCGCTCATGCCGCGCTTCTCCATCAGAAGGCCTTTGGCCTGTTCGATCGTCTTGCGGTCCTGCAGTTGCTGCTGCACGCCTTCGAGCTGCTGGCGCAGCTGCGCCTCCTGTTCGAAACGCGCCAGCGCCAGCTGCACGATCGGGCGCAGCCGCGAGGGCGCCAGCCCGTCGACCACGTAGGCGGCCACGCCCGCACCGACCGCTGCGCGGATCAGCTGCTCGTCGTCGCTGGCCGAGAACATCACCACCGGCCTGGGCGCGTGCCGATGCAGCATCGCCAGCTGTTCCAGCGTGTCGCGCGAAGGCGAGTCCACGTCGAGGATCACCACGTCCGGCCGATGCGTCTCCACGGCCCGCAGCAGGGCGGCGGCGCCGTCGATCCCGTCCAGCACCTCGTGCCCGGCCTCGACCAGGGCCGCGCGCAGCTCGCCGATCGGCTTGGCGGTGTCGTTGATCAGCAGGATGCGCGGCATGCGCGTCTCGGCAGCTGGCGGGGAGGAGGGGTTGGCGCTATGTTGCCCTGCAACATAAGCGCAACCGGCGCGGATTGCCAAGGAGGCCGCGATGCCGCTGTATCCGATGTTCGTCGACCTGGCCGGTCGCGAGGTGCTGGTGGTGGGCGGCGGCGACGTGGCGCTGCGCAAGATCGAGGCGCTGCTGCATGCCGGCGCGCGGGTGCGGCTGCACGCCCATGAGTTGCACCCGCAACTGGTCGCGCTGCAGGCGCAGGGCCGGATCGAGCGCCTGGACGGCGGCTTCGACGACGCCTGGCTCGCGTCGGCGCGGCTGCTGGTGGTGGCGACCGACGATGCATCGCTCAACGCGCGCCTGGCCGCGCAGGCCGACGCGCGCGGGCTGTTGGTCAACGTGGTCGACGACGCGGGCCTGTCGAGCTTCCAGGTGCCGGCGGTGATCGATCGCGCCCCGCTGCAGCTGGCGATCTCTTCGGGTGGCGCGGCGCCGATGCTGGCGCGGCGCCTGCGCGAACGGCTGGAGACCGAACTCGACCCCGCGCTGGGGCCGCTGGCGACGCTGTTCGCCACCCACCGCGCCGCGATCCGCGCGCGCCTGCCGGACCTGGCCCGGCGCCGGCGCTGGTTCGACGCGGTCATCGACGGCGCCGTACCGGCGCTGTTGCGCGCCGGCCACGACGCGGAGGCCGAGGCCACCTTCCTGGCGCTGCTCGAGTCGGGGCATCCGGCCGGCGGCGGCCGCCTCAGCCTGGTGGGCGCCGGCCCCGGTGATCCCGGCCAGCTCAGCCTCGCCGCGCTGCGGGCGATGAACCTCGCCGACGTGCTGGTCGTCGATCCGGGCGTGACGGACGCGGTGCTGGCGCTGGCGCGCAAGGACGCCGCGCGTGAAGCCGCCGCGGCGGCGCCGGACGGTGCGCAGGCGCAGCTGCGCGCGCATGCGGCCGCGGGTCGCCATGCGGTCTGGCTGCGACCGGGCGACGGATTCCGCGTGGCGCCGTTCGACGCGATCGCGGCGAGCCTTGCGCAGGATCCGTGGCCCTGCGAGCTGCATCCGGGCATCGCCTCCGCAGGCGGCTGATCGCCGCCCTGCGGCGCGCGCCTACTCCGCCGTCGCCAACGGATCGCGTGCGTGGCCGGAGGCCATCACCAGCCGCTGCAGGTCTTCCTCGAGCCGGGAGATGCGCTCGGCCAGCACCACGGTCTCGACCGGGTTCACGTGCACCAGGCTTTCCAGCAACTCGGACATCTGCTGCAGCCGGCTGCGATGCTCGTACACGTCGAGGTGGCCACGCCGGGCGCGCAGCTCTTCCACCACTCGTCCGGTCGCGCCCGGATCGCGGAAGTGGTCGCGCAGCACCAGCTGCAGGCGCGCGGCCATGCGCAGCGCCGCGTCGCTCCAGGGTTCGCTGGCGCCGCGCACGGTCTCGTTCCAGGCCGCGAAGCTCCTGCGCGGGCCGATGCGCGTGCCGTCGGCGTCGATCACGAAGGGTTCGTCCGGGCGGCCGGCCCAGCGCACGTCCTCCACTTCCTCGCAGCGGAAGAACAGCAGCCATTCGCCGCGCACCGGATCCAGCGGCAGCGCCAGCACCCCGGCGATGCCGTCGGTGGACCCATCCTGCGCATTCCAGTCGGCGGCGCGCGCGGTCGCGACCGGCGCGCCGGCCTGGGCCGCGTGCGCGAGCCAGGCCTGGACGCCGGCGATGCACGTGGCCGGCGGCGTGCGTCCGGCCGTGCGCCACTGCCCGTCCCGCAGCAGCGCGACGCCGTCGGACGGCATGGTGCGCCGCACCAGCTCCAGTTCGTCCTGCAGTGCGGCGCGCCCGGACGCGGCCCGCGACAGCCGCAGCGCCAGCGCATCGCGCACCGCGCGCGCCTCGTCCTCCAGCCGCGTGGCCTCCTGCTGTTCGCGCGCGGCCACGCGCATCGAGACGAACAGCCCGAACAGGTCCGCCGCGGCGCGCACGCCCGGCGGCACGTGGCGCACCTCGCGGTGGTGGCAGGCGATCAGGCCCCACAGGCGGCCGCCGGCGACGATCGAGATCGACATCGACGCGGCCACGCCCATGTTGGCCAGGTACTCCAGGTGCACCGGCGAGACGCTGCGCAGCGACATCTGGCTCAGGTCCAGCGGCTGGCCGCCGGCACCGCGGTCGGGCAGCACCGGCACCGGCGCGTAGCGCGCGTCGGGGATCACGCGGATGCGGTTGTGCAGGTAGAGCCGTCGCGCCTGCACCGGGATATCCGAGGCCGGGTAGCGCAGGCCCAGGTAGGAGGGCATGTCCCCGTCGCGCGCCTCGGCCACCACCTCGCCCGAATCGTCGTGGCGGAAGCGGTAGACCATCACCCGGTCGTAGCCGGTCAACAGGCGCACCTGCTCGACCACGCGCTGGTGGAAGGCGCCCTCGTCCTCGCTGCCGGCGGCTACGCGCGCGATCATCGCCTGCGCCACCACGGTCGGCGAACGGTCGCCGGCGCCGCGCTGCTGCGGCTCGATCTCGATGTGCACCAGTCCGTCGATGGCGTGCACGCTCACCTCGCACAGCGTGGCCATCGGCCCGATGTTGGCCACCGCCGCGCGCTGCGACGGGCCGCCGGGATCAGCGAAGCCCACGGTTTCGGAAATGGTCTGGATGACGTCGCCGGTGATGAATTCGCGCAGCGGGTGGCGCAGCATGTCCTCCGGGGCCGCGCCGGTGAGCGCCTCGATGTTGGCCGAGACATGGTGGATCGACCAGTCGGGCAGGCGGCAGCTGATCAGGTAGCCGTGCGGCTGGATGGCGCCGGACAGGTGGATCGGTTCGCTGGCGCAGGTCTGCAGGGCGCGTTCCATTTCAGGGGTCATCGGCAGTTGCGGTCTCGGCAGTGGAAGGAATGCGGTCGAAGCTGCGTTCGAAGCAGGTGCGCACCAGCGCGAACGCCGCGCGCGCGCCGGCCTCCGCGCTGGCCATGCGGGGCGCATCGTCCGCATCGAAGGCCTGCAGGGACGCGCGCAGGCGGGCCCATTCGTCCGAGGCCGCATGCCGCGACAGGAAGGTCGCACCCCGGCCCTCGCCATGGCCCAGGCGCCGCGCGTCGCGCAGCAGCCCGCGCGCACCCATGCTGCTGCCGGCCATGACGTAGCGCCAGCCCAGCCGGGTGGCCGCGTCCGCTGCCGTATCCTGCACGCCCTGCGCGGTCAGGGGATCGAGCGCCAGCCAGGTCAGATCGTTCGCCAGCCAGGCCGACTGCTGCGGCAGCGCATCGGTGGCGATCTCGAAGTCCACCGTGAAACGGTGCATGCCCAGCACGTAGCGCCGGTAATGGCCGGGCGAATCGAGACCGTTGCCGAACAGCCCGTCGATCCCGGCGTGCAGCTCCGCGGTGGCGGCCCGCAGGCGCGCATGCGCGGGGCCGGGGCCGGGGGCCGCCGGAATCGGAAGGGGGGTGGGGATCATTGCGGCCAGCATACCGGAGGGGCGCGTTCCGCCGTGGCCGGGCCTGTTCAGTCATGTGAGCGTGACCGGCCCGCGCGAGCCGCCGCTTACAATGCGCGCCCGACCTCCGCGACCTGTGCCGTGCGCTTTCCCGACTACGACTTCGCCAGCCATCACCTCGAAGTGCGGCCGGGCATCCGCATGCACTACCTCGACGAGGGCCCGCGCCAGGGCGAGGTCGTGGTGATGGTCCACGGCAACCCGTCGTGGAGCTATTACTGGCGTCACCTCGTGCGCGGGCTGCGCGACCGCTACCGCTGCATCGTGCCCGACCACATCGGCATGGGCCTGTCGGACAAACCCGACGACGCGGTCCGCGCGCTGCCGCGCTACGACTACACCCTGCAGTCGCGCGTGGACGATCTGCAGGCGCTGCTCGCGCATCTGGGCGTGGACGGGCCGGTGACCCTGGCGGTGCACGACTGGGGCGGAATGATCGGCTTCGGCTGGGCGCTCTCGCACATGCCGCAGGTGCGCCGGCTGGTGGTGCTCAACACCGCCGCCTTCCCGATGCCGGCCGACAAGGCCATGCCCTGGCAGATCGCGCTGGGTCGCGACTACAACCTCGGCGAGCTGGTGATCCGCGGCTTCAACGCGTTCTCGGCCGGCGCGTCGTGGCTGGGCGTCGAACGACGCATGCCGGCCGAGGTGCGGCGGGCCTACGTCGCGCCCTACGACTCATGGAAGCACCGCATCTCCACCGTGCGCTTCATGCAGGACATCCCGCTGTCGGAGAAGGACCGGGCCTGGCCGCTGCTCGAAGCCGCCGGAAAAGCGCTGCCGCGCTATGCCGACCGGCCCGTCTTCATCGGATGGGGGCTGAAGGATTTCGTGTTCGACCACCATTTCCTGGCGCGTTTCCGCAAGGACCTGCCGGGCGCGGAGGTGATGGCCTTCGACGATGCCGGCCATTACGTGCTCGAGGACAAGCACGAGGTGCTGGTGCCGGCGGTGCGCGACTTCCTGGAGCGTCACCCGCTGTAGTCCGGCCGGCGCACCGCGCCGCCGCACGTCCATGATCTCGCTCAGGCCGCCACGGGAGGCAGCCGGGGCGTGGGCGGGCTGCTGCCGTTGTCGTCGGGCTGGTCGTCGTCGTTGTCGGCCGCGTCGCGCCAGCGCCAGTCGGCGAGCGTCAGCGGCGACAGGCCGTGCGCGAGGCGCGCACGGTCGCATTGCGCGCTGGCCGCGCCGTATTCCCAGGACGCGTCCACCTCGCGGCACACGGACGGACGGCGCGGATGGATCGTGCAGCGCGAGTACTCGCCGATGCGCGCATCCAGCGCCACGCAATGCACCGGCTCGCTGCGGGTGCCGCGCATGCACAGCCGGTGCGCGTCCAGGCGCTCGGTCAGCTCGGCGGGCACGCCGCCCTCGGCCGCCTGGTCCGACTCCATCCAGTGGAACGCCACCCGGTACTGCGCACAGCAGGCGCCGCAGCTGAGACAGGGGTGGGTCATGGCGGTCGCGCGCGGGGACAGGACGCGGATCTTCCGGTCCGGCCGGGTCGTGCGCAAGCGCCGGGTTCCGGTGGTTCAGCGGGCCGCGTCCAGCCCCATCTGCCAGAAGCCCGCCTCCAATCGCGCCGCCTTGGCGAAGATCGCCACCAGCTCGGGGAAGCGGGCGGCGCTGCCGTAGCGCCGGTCCAGGTCGTCCAGCCAGGCGTCGGCGTGGGCGGCCACGGCCTGGAAGGCGTCGCCGGCGTACTCGCCGATCCACTCGCGATAGGGGTGCCGGGGGTCGAGCGCGGCCGCGCCCTGCGGCGCCAGCCTTCGCCCGATCTCCGCATAGCCCAGGGTGCAGGGCGTCAGCGCGACCTGCAGGTCGAGCAGGTCGCCGGACATGCCGATGTCCAGCACCCAGCGCGTATAGGCCACCGTGGCGGCGTGTTCGGGCGTGGCCTCCACTTCGGCGGCCGACAGCCCCCAGCGTTCGCACAGGCGCAGGTGCAGGTTCATTTCCACGTCCACGATCGCGGCCAGGCCGTCCTTGGCCGCGCGCATGTCGGCAAGCGTGCGTGCCTTGCAGGCGGCCAGCGCGTGCGCGCGCGCGAACTGGATCAGGAACAGGTAGTCCTGCACCAGGTAGTGGCGGAAGCCGGTTGCCGGCAGCCTGCCGTCGCCCAGGCCGCGCACGAAGGCGTGGTCGACGTAGGCGTTCCAGTCGTCGGCGGCCGCGGCCTTGAGGCGTTCGAGCAGCGACATCAGCCGGCCTCCGCGTACACGGCGTCGAAGAACGCCAGCTCCAGCGCCACCGCGCGCGCGAAGAAGTCGCGCGCCAGCGCCTCCTCCGCCGGGCCCACGCGGTCGAGTTCGGCGCGCAGGAAACCGACGAACTCCTCGAAGAAGGGGTTGTCGTGCAGGGTGATCCATTCGGCGTGGACGAAGTTGTCCGGAAGAGGCTGCGGCGCGCGCTGCGCCCAGTCCAGGTACAGGCCTTCTGCCACGTTGAGCACCGCCAGCGCGACGGCGTAGGAGCGCGTGGCCGCGGCCTCGCGCATCAGCGCCTTGAAGCCGGCGGTCGGTGCGGCGTCGGGGGCGGCCGTGCGTGCGTGCTGGTCCACGCCCAGTGCCTCGAAGGCGCGCAGGAAGTAGTCGTTCTCCTCGCTGCAGACCATGCCGGCGAAGCGGCCCAGGCGCAGCCGCGACTCGAACCGGTCGGCGCTGGCGATGGCCGCACCGAGCAGGGTCACGAAAGCGTCGATGAAGCGATGGTCCTGCACCAGGTAGCGCGCCATCGCCGCATCCCCGATGCGGCCGCTGCACAGTTCGCGCACGAAGCGGTGCTCGACCGCCTGCGTCCAGGCCGCGGCATGCTCGGCGCGCAGGCGTTCGTTGAAAGCCGGATCCATCGTGTCTGTTTCCTGTCGGAGCGTAAGGGCGGCGCGATTGTCGGCCGCCGGCGGCGGAACGTCCATGCGCGGGCAGCCCGTCCTGCTTCGGCTGCGGCCACGATGGCCCGGGTGCGGGAATGCCGCGCCGATGCAGGACCGAAGCTCCAGCGAAGGCACCGGCAGCCGATGGAACGGGCGGCCCGCCTGCACGGCGGTGCGCCGCAGGCTCCGCCCGCGCCAGTCGGCGATAATCGCCCCATGACCGCTCCCTGCAACATCGCCGCCGCGCTGCCGCGGCTGGCCGCCGAGGCGCCCTCGCGCATCGCCATGCGCTGCCCCGGCCCGCGCGGCGACTACGCCGTCTCGCTCAGCTATGGCGAACTCGATGCCCGCAGCGATGCCATCGCCGCCGGCCTGGCCCGCCGCGGCATCGTGCGCGGCACGCGCACGGTGCTGATGGTGCGGCCCACGCCGGAGTTCTTCCTGCTGATGTTCGCGCTGTTCAAGGCCGGCGCGGTGCCGGTGCTGGTGGATCCGGGCATCGACCGCCGCGCATTGCGCCAGTGCCTTAATGAGGCGCAGCCGGAAGCCTTCATCGGCATCCCGCTGGCGCAGCTGGCGCGGGTGCTGCTGGGCTGGGCGAAGTCGGCGCGGGTCCGCATCACCACCGGCCGCCGCGCGCTGCTGGCCGACGCGAGCCTCGCCGAAGTCGAACGCGATGGCGCCGGCGCCGGTCCACAGCTGAGCGACACCGCGCCCGACGAAGTCGCCGCGATCCTGTTCACCAGCGGATCGACCGGCGTGCCCAAGGGCGTGGTCTACCGCCACCGGCATTTCGTGGCGCAGATCGACATGCTGCGCGACGCGTTCGGGATCGCGGCCGGCGGCGTCGATTTCCCCACCTTCCCGCCGTTCGCGCTGTTCGATCCCGCCCTGGGGCTGACCTCGATCATCCCCGACATGGACCCCACCCGCCCGGCCGCGGCCGATCCGGCGAAACTGCATGCGGCGATCGCGCGTTTCGGCGTGGACCAGCTGTTCGGCTCGCCGGCGCTGATGCGGGTGCTGGCCGGACATGGCGCCCCCTTGCCCACGATCAGGCGGGTGACTTCGGCCGGTGCGCCGGTGCCGCCGGACGTGGTGGCCAGGATGCTGGAACTGTTGCCGGCTGAAGCCGGCTTCTGGACGCCTTACGGGGCGACCGAATGCCTGCCGGTGGCGGTGATCGAGGGCCGCGAACTGCTGCAGCTGCGCGAACGTACCGAATGCGGCGCGGGCACCTGCGTGGGCCGACCGGTGCCCCCGAACGAGGTGCGCATCATCCGCACCGGCGACGAGGCGATCGCCGACTGGTCGGACAGCCTGCTGGTCGCGCCGGGCGAGGTGGGCGAGATCACCGTGGCCGGACCCAGTGCGACCGATGCCTACTTCAACCGCGAGGCGCAGACGCGGCTGGCCAAGATCCGTGAGCGCCTGCCCGACGGCGGCGAGCGCATCGTCCACCGCATGGGCGACCTGGGCTGGTTCGACGACGCGGGGCGGCTGTGGTTCTGCGGCCGCAAGTCGCACCGGGTCGAGACCGCCGCAGGGCCGCTCTACACCGAGCAGGTCGAGCCGGTGTTCAACGTGCACCCGGAGGTGCGCCGCACCGCGCTGGTGGGCGTGGGCGCGCGCGGCGTGCAGCGACCGGTGCTGTGCGTCGAACTCGTTGCTGGTGGCGGGGCCGCTCAGCACGCGCGCATCGCCACGGAGCTGCGCGCCATCGGCGCGCGCTTCGCGCATACCGCGGCTATCTACACGGTGCTGTTCCATCCGCGTTTCCCGGTCGATATCCGCCACAACGCCAAGATCGGCCGCGAAGCGCTCGCGCGATGGGCCGCCACCCGCATCGGGAGCCTGGCATGAAGATCCTCGTCACCGGCGGCGGCGGTTTCCTCGGGCAGGCGCTGTGCCGCGGCCTGGTCGAGCGCGGCCACGAGGTCGTGAGCTTCAATCGCGGCCACTACCCGGCGCTCGACGCCCTGGGCGTACGCCAGCTGCAGGGCGACCTGGCCGACGCCGGCGCCGTGCGCGCAGCCGCGCAGGGCGTGCAGGCGATCTTCCACAACGCCGCCAAGGCCGGTGCCTGGGGCAGCTACGAGAGCTACCACCGGGCCAACGTGGTCGGCACCCGCAACGTGCTCGACGCTTGCGTGGCCCACGGCATTGGCCGGCTGGTCTACACCTCCACGCCCAGCGTCACCCATCGCAAGACCCATCCGGTCGAGGGCGGCACCGCCGACAGCGTGCCCTATGGCGAAGGCTTCAAGGCGCCATACGCGACCACCAAGCTGATCGCCGAGAAGGAAGTGCTGGCCACCAACGGCCGCGCGCTGGCCGATGGCGCCACGTTGGCGACCATCGCGCTGCGTCCACGGCTGATCTGGGGCCCGGGCGACCAGCAGATCCTGCCGCGCCTGGTGGAGCGCGCCCGGGCCGGGCGCCTGCGCCTGGTCGGCGATGGCGGCAACCGCATCGACACCACCTACATCGACAACGCCGCACAGGCGCATTTCGATGCGTTCGAACACCTCGCGCCCGGCGCGGCCTGTGCCGGGCGCGCCTACTTCATCAGCAACGGCGAACCGATGGCCACGCGCGAGATCGTCAACGCGCTGTTGGCCGCGGCGGGTGCGCCGCGGGTCGAGGGCACGATTCCGTTCGCGGCCGCGTACGCGATCGGCGCGGTCTGCGAAACGTTGTGGCCGCTACTGCGGCTGCGTGGCGAACCGCCGATGACGCGATTCCTGGCCGAGCAGCTCAGCACCAGCCACTGGTACTCGATGGAGCCGGCGCGGCGCGATTTCGGCTACGTACCGCGGGTGTCGATCGAGGAAGGGCTGCGCCGGCTGCGGACGGCCTGGGCCGTCACCGACACCAGCCCCTGAACGGCCTGGGCCGTTCACGACGGCCTCACCCCGTTCTCACCAACCCGCGACCGGGGCTGCCGTAGCGTGGCCGTGCATCCTTCCAACGGGCCCTCGTGCCCCTGCCACGGAGACGTCTCATGCTCAGGTACGCCATCATCTTCTTCGTCATCGCGCTTATCGCGGCCGTGCTCGGTTTCAGCGGTATCGCTGGTGCCGCCACCAACATCGCCTGGATCCTGTTCGTGGTGTTCGTGATCCTGGCCATCGTGTCGCTGCTGCGCGGCAAACGCGTCTGACCCCAGCATCGATCGCTGCCGGAAGCCCGCCGCAAGGCGGGCTTTCCGTTTCCGGATCCGCGCCGCGCCGCCGGGGACCTCCACCCGCCGGGTTGCGCTCGGCCTCGGCCACGACGCGCCGCCACCCGCCCCGCCGCTACAATGCCGCGCATGCCCAGCGTCCCTCCTTCTCCGTTCGATGCCATCAAGCCGATCGCCGGCCGCGCGCTGGAACTGGCGCTCAACCGGGCGCTGGCGCTGGATGCCGACACCCGCGCCACGCTCGCGCGCCTCGATGGCCGGGTGGTGGAACTGACCCTGGCCGCGCCGCCGCTGGCCCTGCAACTGCGCGTCCAGGGCGATCGGCTGGCGGTGGGTCCGATCCAGCCCGAGGGCGAGCCCGACCTGGCGGTCCGCACCACCTTGGGCGGACTGCTTGGCCAGTTGCCGTTCCTGCGCCGCGACGATGCGCCCGCCGTGGGCCGCGTGCGCGTGTCCGGCGACGCCGAGCTGGCGCGCAGCCTGCAGCGCCTGGCCGAACGTTTCGACCCCGACTGGCAGCAGCCCTTCGTCGGCGTGTTCGGCGAGGTGCTCGGCGTGCAGATCGCCAACACCCTGTCCTCGGCGTTCGCGCAGGCGCGCGCATTGGGCGGTGGGCTGGCGCGCAGCGCCGCCGACTACGTGACCGAAGAGTCGCGCGACGTGGTGGCGCGGGCGGAACTGGAGGACTTCCTCGACGACGTCGACGGCCTCCGCGACGATGTCGACCGCCTGTCCGCGCGCGTGTCGCGACTGTCGGCGGAGCGCGCGGCTTGAGCAGCGTGCTGCGCGCGGCGCGCATCGGTCGCGTGCTGCTGCGCTACCGGCTCGACGCCCTGCTCGACGGCACGCCCGCCGAGCGCTGGTTGAAGCTGATGCGGCCGTTCGTGCCGCGCGCCTCGGCCGCCATCGCCGCGCAGCCGCGCGGCGCGCGCCTGCGCCTGGCGCTGCAGGAGCTCGGCCCGATCTTCGTGAAGTTCGGGCAGATCCTCTCCACCCGCCGCGATCTGCTGCCGCCCGATATCGTCGACGACCTGGCACTGCTGCAGGACCAGGTCGCGCCCTTCGACGGCGACAGCGCGCGCCTGATCGTGGAGAAGGCGCTGGGCGCGCCGGTCGAGGTGCTGTTCGCCGGTTTCGATACCGTGCCGCTGGCCTCGGCTTCGATCGCCCAGGTGCACGCGGCGCGGATGCATCCGGTCGGCGATGCGCCCGGCCGCGAGGTGGTGGTCAAGGTGCTGCGCCCCGGCATCGCCCGCCAGATCGCCGGCGACATCGCCCTGCTGCGCAGCCTCGCCGGGCTGGTCGACCGCACCCATCCCAATGCCGACAAGATCCGCCCGCGCGAGGTGGTCGCCGAGATCGAGAACACCCTGGCGGCCGAGATCGACCTGCAGCGCGAGGGCGCCAACGCCTCGGTGCTGCGCCGCTTCTGGCTGCACTCGCCCGACCTGTACGTGCCCGAGCCGGTCTGGTCGCACACCACCGACAACGTGCTCACCCTCGAGCGCGTGCGCGGCATCAACAGCGACGACATCCAGGCCCTGGACGCGGCCGGCATCGACCGCCGCGCGCTCGCCGCCAAGGGCGTGCGCGTGTTCTACACCCAGGTGTTCCGCGACAACTTCTTCCATGCCGATGCGCACGCCGGCAACATCTGGGTGGATCCGGAGCGCAAGGCCGATCCGCGCTTCATCGCGCTGGATTTCGGGATCATGGGCCAGCTCTCCAGCGAGGACCAGTACTACCTCGCCGAGAATTTCATGGCGATCTTCAACAAGGACTATCGCCGCATCGCCGAGCTGCACATGCAGGCGGGCTGGATGCCGGCGTACATCCGCATCGACGAGCTGGAGGCCGCGGTGCGTTCGGTGTGCGAGCCCTACTTCACCCGGCCGCTGGCGGAGATCTCGCTGGGCGAGGTGCTGGGCAAGCTGTTCCGCACCGCGCAGCGCTACGAGCTGACCCTGCAGCCGCAGCTGATCCTGCTGCAGAAGACCCTGCTCACCATCGAAGGCATCGGCCGCCTGCTCGACCCGAAGATCGACATCTGGGCGGTTGCCCGTCCCGTGCTCGAGCGCATCCTGGTCGAGCGCTACAGCCCGCGCCGGCTGGCCTCGGAGTTCCGCAAGCGTCTGCCCGAGCTGATGACCCAGGCGCCGGAGATGCCGCGCCTGCTGCATGCCTGGCTGCAGCAGCAGGTCGAAGGCCGCCACGAGTTGCGCATGCGCTCGCAGGACATCGTCGAGATCACGCAGACGCTCAAGACGCTGCAGCGACGCATGGTGGCCGCGATCCTCGGCGTCGGCCTGCTGGTGGTGGCCGCGGTGCTGTATGCACTGGAGGCGGGCGGCCCTGCCTTCATCGGCGTACCGCTGTCGTCCTGGGTCGCCGGCGTGGGCGGCCTGTGGGCCATCCTGGCGGCGCTGCCGCGGCGGGGCTAGGTCCCGCCAGCGGCGCGCATGCGCCTGCCGCGCCGCACAGCTGCTTGCTTGCGAACGCGACCCGCCTGGCGTTGCGTTCAGTGACGCGCGGACATTGACGCGGACGCCACGTTTCCTTCGCGGCGCCTGAGCGCTCTCGCCGCTAGCGTGGTCAGCTCCCAACCCCACAGGAAGCCTTCCCCATGAGTCATCTCACCGGCAAGCGCGTCGCCATTCTGGCCGCCGACGGTTTCGAGCAGTCCGAACTGCTCGAGCCGCTGCGCGCACTGAAGGAGCACCAGGCCGATGTCGACATCGTCTCGCCCAAGACCGGCCAAGTGCAGGGCTTCAAGCATTTCGACAAGGGCGAGCAGGTGCCGGTCGATGTGGAGCTTGCGCAGGCCGATGCGGGCCGCTACGACGCGCTGGTGATCCCGGGCGGCCTTTTCAATCCCGATGCGCTGCGCGTGAACGACGATGCGCTGGCCTTCACCCGCGAATTCTTCCAGGCCGGCAAGCCGGTGGCCGCGATCTGCCATGGGCCCTGGGTGCTGGCGAACGCGGAGGTGCTCGAAGGTCGCACCGTGACCTCGGTGCCCAACATCCGCCGCGACCTCGAGAATGCCGGCGCGCGATGGGTGGACGAGGAGGTGGTCGTCGACCAGGGCCTGATCACCAGCCGCACCCCGGAGGACCTGCCGGCCTTCTGCGCCAAACTGGTCGAGGAAATCGACGAGGGCAGGCACGCGGGGCAGAAGCGTTCGGTGGCCTGAACCCGACGCCTCGCAAGTGTGGGAGCGACCCCGGTCGCGAACGCTGTCGCGCGCGAACGCGCTCCCACACGACGCATCCGCGCGCCGCTCAGTCGGTCTCGTGCCGGTAGTTCACCGAGCCGCGGCTTTCCAGCGTGCTCGATTCGATCTCGACGTCGAAACCGCGGCGCAACAGATACTTCAAGGTCAGCACCTGGCCGGTGCCGAGCAGCGACACCCCGAATCCGACGTACAGCCGCGGCGAGAGCTGCTTGCCGATGCCCAGCACGCTCCCGCCCAGCGCGCGCGATTCGGAGACGCCGGCATCGTCCAGGCCCAGCCTTGCGCCGAGCTGTCCGGCCAGCATGCTGCCGCCCGCGGTGAGCGCCGCGGAGGCCGCGTCGAGTTGCCGGCCTTCGGCGCTCGACAGGTTGGATAGGGGCCGCCCCAGCGCAAGGTAGGATAGTGCCTGCGAGTTGTCGCTGGCCGGGTCGGTCCAGACGTCGGCCTGCGGCGCCGAGGCGCGGCCGGTGACGCTGATGCCGGCGGTGATGTCCTCCGCTTCGATGCGGCGCTCGGCGCGGATGTCCAGGCGCGGGTCGGAGACCGGCCCGTCGAAGGTCAGCCGGCCTCGCGTCACCTGCAGCTTCTGTCCGTAGGCGGTGTAGCGCCCGCCGACCTCGAGCGTGCCGCTGCCGGTCATCTCGCGGCCCGGGAAGGCGCGCACGCGCATGCTCCCGCCGAGGCTGCCTTCCAGGCCGAAGCCGCGCAGGCGCACGTCCTCGCCCATGGCCAGGGTGAGGTCCAGCAGCAGCGGCGAGGACGGGCCGGCCTCGGGGTCGACCGGGTCGAGCACCACCACGTCCGGCGATGCCGACACGCCCTGGTCGAGGCGCTCCAGGTCGATCAGCGCGCTGGGCACGGTGACGGTACCGGCCACCGACAGCGGCTGGCCGGCGCTGTAGCGGACCTCGATATCGGGGTCGGCGACGATGCGCAGGTCGCGCGTATTGGACGCCACCACGTTTTCGCCGGTCAGGCGCAGCAGCAGTGGCGCGCGGGTGTCGCGCCAGTTCAGGCTGCCGTCGATGTCGAGCGTGCCGCCACCGGAGGCGACGCTGCCGCTGATGCGGGCGCTGCCGTCGTCCTGCGCATCCAGTGCGACCTCGCCCGATTCGAGCAGGATGCCGAGCGACGGCAGTTCCGCGCTGAAGCCCGACAGCCGCGCCTGGCCGTCGAGCAGCGGCTCCGCGCGGCGCCCGCCCAGCGCGATGTTGGCGGTGAGGCGGCCGGCCGGCTCGACGATGTCGGGCGAGAACAGCTCCAGCCAGGTGAGATCGTCGGTGTCGGCGCTGACTTCGCCCGACAGCGGCGACGCCGGCTCCCAGCCGGTCGCCACGCGCGCGCGGATATGGCCGTCGTCGTTGAACACGGTAGCGAGGGTGGCCTCGATGCTGGCCGGGTTGAACTCGGCCTGCAGACGCAGGTCGCGATAGCCGAGCAGGTCGCTGCGCGAGCGCGCGCTGTTGCGCAGGCCGCCTTCGGCCGAGCGCAGGTCCAGCTGTCCGGCCCAGGCGCGGCCGGCGGGGCGCAGCTGGCCCTCGAAATCGACTTCGCCACGCAGCATCCACGGCCGTCCGCCTTCGCGCTCCGGCAGCCAGGGCGACACCAGCGATAGCGGCAGACCGAGCCCGGCGACGGCCACGCCGCGCCGCGGCCAGTCGGCATCGGCGCACAGCGCGCCGCCGCCGGCCGCGTCCAGGCAGCTGCGCGAGAGCGTCAGCGCGCCCGCGCGCTGGCTCCAGCGCGCGGGCGCCTGCAGCTGCCATGCCGCGCCGCGCACCGGCTGCAGCTGCAGCCCGGCGAGGCTGCCCGACCAGCCGGCGCCATCGCGACGCGCGCTGCCCTGCAGCGCCAGCGATCCCACGGCCTCGCTGCGCGCCTGCGCGTCGAGTTCGAGGTTCTCGACCGCGCCGCGTGCGCGGATGCGGGCCTGGTCCAGCGCCAGGCCGGCCTGCAGCCCGCTGCCCTCCAGCTGCAGCTCGCCACCGGCGCCCGACCAGGGCAGCCGCCCCTGGATGGACAGCGCGCTGGCGGCATAGTCGCGCCAGCGCAGTCCACTGCCGTCCAGGTCGGCTTCCAGGTCGGGCGCAGTGCGGTCGCCCCGTGCCAGGACGGTACCGCGCAGGCTGCCCGACGCGCCCGGCAGCAGGTCGGCCAGGTCGAGCGGGGCCAGTCGCGCGTCGAGCTCCAGGCGCTCGGCCAGCGTGCCGCGCGCGTCGATGCGGCTGCCGCCGATGCGCAGCGCCGCCTCGCCGGTGTAGTCGGTGCGGGTCTGGCCGGTGGCCGGGCCCTGCATGGCGAACGAGGCCTGTCCGCCGAGGGCGCGGCCGCGCAGGCTGCCGCCCAGTTCGCTGGCCTGGACGTCCAGGGTCAGCCCGCCGTCGTCGCGGATCCCGCCCTTGCTGGCCAACTGCCCGTCGATGGCGCCGCTGAAGGCGGGCGCGAAGTAGCCCGGGTCGAATCCCGCCAGCCTCGCCTCCAGGTCCCAGCGCAGCGCGGGCGCCCAGCCCACCTCGCCCGTGGCGTCGAGGCGCCCGCCCGGGGTCGTCGCGCGCAGGGTCCGCAGGCGCAGGGTCTCCAGATCGCCGCGGCCGTCGAGTTCGACCTGGGCGCGCAGGTCGTCGCGCGCCAGCTCCGCCCGGCCGATCACAGCCCAGGCGGAGCTGGTGCCGGCGAGCCCCAGGTCCGCATCCACGCCGATCGCCGGCGCCGGATCGGCCGGCTCCGGATCCGGCGCCTGCGGGTCGCCCGCCAGGCGCAGCCCGCGCGCATTCACCGCGAAGCGGAAGTCGGCCGCGCGCGGTTCGCTGAAGTCGCCGCGCCCGCGTGCGGTGATGCGACCGCCGAACACATCCAGGACCAGCGGCTGCAGCTCCAGCACCTGCTCCTCGAGCTTGAGCCTGGAGGGCTGCAGCACCGCATGCAGCGCGCCCTGGCGCAGCTCGCCCTCGAGGTCGGCCGCGCCGCCGCGGCCGTCGGCGAGCACGTTGAACGACAGTGGCGCGCCGGGCTCGTCGCCGGCGAGCAGCGCCGGGTCGAGCCCCTCGGACGAGGCACGCAGGCTCCATTCCTTGCCGCGCAAGGCCAGCGCCATCCGCAGCGGGTCGGGCGCATGGCCGACCACGGCCACGTCCATGTGGTCGAGGTCGCCACGCGCGACCAGGCCGATCCTCGGCCGCGGGCGCGGGAAGGGCGCGGGCAGCAGGGCGCTGGCGGTGAGGTCGGTGCGGTAGTGCTCGTCCGGCGCGTATACGCCGTCGACGCCGAAGCGGCCGCGGTCGCTGTCCACCACCAGGCCGGCGATGCGCAGTTCGCCCTGGCGCGCGTCGAGGCCGCCGCGGATCGTGGCGATGTCGATCAAGGCTTCGCCCAGCCGGGTCAGCCGCAGACCGTCGACGCGGATGGTGTCGGCCTGCAGCGACAGCGGCAGGTCGATGCGCGGCAGCACTTCCGGCCAGGTCGGCAGTTCGAACGGGGTATCGGCCGGTTCCGGCAGGTCCAGGACCGCGCCTTCCACGTCCAGCGCGTCCAGCCGCAGGCGCCGGCCGACCAGCGGGGCGATCGCCGGATCCAGCACCACTCGCTGCGCGGTGAAGGTCAGTGTGGTCGGCTGCGCGCACTGGCCGTAGGGCACCGGCTGGCCCTCCACGTCGGGGCAGCCGCGCTGCACGTAGCGCACGCCGTGCAGGGTCAGCGGGCCGGAGGCGGGACCCTCCGCGCGGTCCCAGGCCAGCTCGCTGCCCGCCGGCAGCGCGGCGACAATGCGCGCCAGCAGGAAGTCGCGACCGCCCAGGGTGGTGAGCAGCCAGTACAGCAGCACGCTGGCCAGCAGCACCAGCACGACCGAGGTCAGCGCGCTGCGGATGGCGAGCATGCGCAGTCGCCGGCGCCTGCGTTCGCGCAGTTCGGCGATGCGCTGCTCGCGCTCTTCGGGAGAGATGTCCGCGGGCAACCGTGCGCGTCGAAAGGCCATCGTCAGAATTCCGCGCCGATGCTCAGGCCGATGGTGAAGGGCGAGTCCGGATCGTCGAGCCCGCGCGCGATGTCGAACTTGACCGGCCCCACCGGCGAGCGCCAGCGCGCGCCGATGCCCACGCCGGTGTGCCAGTCGGGCGAGGTGCTGTCGAAGGCGCTGCCGCTGTCGACGAACACCGCCGCGCCCCAGTCGCCGTAGAAATAGCGTTCGTATTCCACGCTCGCGGTGACCACGTTGCGCGCGCCGGTGGCCAGGTAGCCGGTTTCGCGCGGCACGCCGTCCTCGTCCTCCTCGTAGCGGGTCAGGCGCGGCCCGACCTCCCGCCACTCGTAGCCGCGGATGCTGCGATCGCCGCCGGCGTAGAAGCGCAGGCTGGGCGGCATGTCCACCAGCGCGCTGGTCCAGGTGTAGCCGGCCTCCGCGCGCAGGATCAGCCGTGCGTTGTCGCCCATGCCCTTGAAGGTGCTGGCGCGGGCGTGGACCTGCGCGAAGCTGGCATCGGAACCCACGCCCTCCAGGCCGCTGCGCAGGGTCAGCGAGCCGCCCACGCCGCTGGTGGGGAAGACGCGATCGTCGACGTTGACATAGTCGGCGCGTACCGAGGGGAAGCTGAAGGTGGCATAGCGGTAGGCGAGCGGCAGGGCCGCATCGTCGCCGTTCTCGCCCGGGTAGGCCCAGCGCTCGCGCAGTACGTGCAGCGACGCGACCAGGTTCACCTGGGGGCTGTACTGGCCGCTGCGGCTGCCCACCAGCTCGATGCGGCGGGTATCGATGTAGTCGGTCTGCTCGTCGTAGCCCTGCAGGCTGACCGTGTACCAGCCGTCGCGCCAGGCGAAGGCGGGAATGCGGTACTGCAGGGTGAGGGTCTTGCGCTTCTGCGCGTAGTCCAGCTGCGACAGCGCCTTGTGTCCGCGCGTGTTGACGTAGCGACGCTCCAGGCCCAGGCGCACGCCCGCACCGCTGTCGGTGCCGTAGCTCAGGCCGGCGGTGTAGATGTTGCGCTTGGCCGGGGTGAGCTTGACCGTCAGCGGTACGCGGCCGTCGACCGCCTGCGCCGGGTCGGGGGTGATCTCGATGTCGCCGAAGTAGTCCAGCCGCGCCAGCGAGGTGCGCAGGCGGTCGATGCGGCCCTGATGGTAATAGTCGCCTTCTTCCCAGTAGACCAGGTTGCGCAGCAGCTCCTCGCCGATGATCGGGCGCGTCTGTTCGAAGCGAGTGGGGCCCATGTCGTAGCGGATCCCGCTGGTCCAGACCAGTTCGACGTCGGCGGCGTGGTCCGCGCGCGTGACCTCGACCCGACGCGAGGAGAAGTCGGCGTCGAAGTAGCCGCGCTCGGTGAGGCGGCGGCTGATGCGGATCTTGCTGGCCTCGTAGTCGGCGTGGTTGAAGGTGGCGCCGGGCGAGGGGATGAAGTTGTCCAAGTCGGCCTGCAGGTAGCGGTCCTGGCCGCCCTCGCCGATGATCGCGATGTCCGCATTGCGCACCCGTACCGGCTCGCCCGGATCGACCCGGATGGTCACCGAGACGCTGCCGTTGTCGCGGCTGCGCTCGACCTCGACGACCGGCGAATAGAAGCCGAACGGCTCCAGCGCCTCGCGTGTCTCGTCCTCGGCCGCGCGCACCAGGTAGCCCATGCGCCGGCCGCTGACCTCCTGCCCGGCCGCGTCCACCAGCGACAGCGACACGCGCACGTTGTTCTCCATCTCCTCGTCCAGCCCGAGGATGCGCACTTCGCCCACGGTCACGGCATGCGCGATGCCGAGCGGGAGGAACAGGAGCGCGGCGATGGCGGCAATGCGGCGGGGGAATCGCATCGGGGGAGGATACCCAAGCATTGTGGAAAGACGTTTAACGGTTCCAGGCTGGAACGCGGCGGGCGCGGCCCAGGCCCGCTGCGCGGAACGCGAAGAGGCTGCTGGCGCGGGCGAGCAGGGTCCCGGGAGCCGCGAAGGCCGCGGCGACGCCGTGCGCTGCAGGAGGCAGACATGGGTGATCACCGGTGGAAGGCCGGCCGCGCCGCGGGCGACCGGAGGCGGTGGGGGCCAGCCAGCGCATCCGCAGTTCGACGACCCGCCGCGGGACTGCGCGTTCCGCGCGCCGCCGCGCCGCGCCGCGTCGCGTTCCGCATTGTGCATGGCGCATGGCGAGGGCTGCGGCACGTTCGATGCGGCGTCTTTCACCTTCCGCTGCCGCCGCCGCGCCGAGCACCGGTCTGGCCAGCCATCCTTGCCGACCGACGGGCCATTGTGGGAGCGACCTTGGTCGCGAACGCCTTCGCGCGCGCTCCCACAGCTCCCGGCGGACCCCGTCGTGGACCGTCGTGGACCGTCGCGATACTGGCTTGCTCCCCAGCCCGGGAGCGGCGCAGCCGCGTCGAGGCGCCCCCCGCTGCCGCTCAGGCCGACAGGTGCTCGATCGCCGCCACGCTGCCCAGTCGCGCGGCCAGTCGCTGGAGCAGGGCCAGGCGGTTGCGGCGCACGGCCTCGTCCTCGACATTCACCATCACGTCGTCGAAGAACGCATCCACCTGCGGCCGCAGCTGCGCCAGGCGCTCGAGCACGGCGGCGTAGTCGCCCTGCGCCAGGGCCGCGTCGGTGTCGCGGTAGGCCGCCTCGACCGCATCGGCCAGCGCCACCTCGGCCGGCTCGCGCAGCAGGGCGCGGTCCTCGGCATCGGGAATCGCGCCCTCGGCCTTGCGCAGGATGTTGCCGATGCGCTTGTTGGCCGCTGCCAGCGCTTCGGCCTCGGGCAGCGCAGCGAAACGGCCGATAGCGGCCAGGCGGCGGTCGAAGTCGGTCAGCGACGCGGGCTTCAGCGCCGCAACCGCATTGAAGTGCTGCGCCGGCACGCCCCTGTCGGCGTAGTAGCCGCGCAGGCGGTCGAGGATGAAGTCGTAAAGTTCGCCGACGAGTGAACTAACAAGCGTGCGGACAGTGGAATCGTTGCAATGAAGCTGGCGAAGCTCTTCATCGATCTGGTCGATGATGAGTTGCTTATCGTGAAGTTGCGCTCTCTGCGCCTTTTCGAGTTCAGCCGCAAGTTCTTCGGTTCGAAGAGCAACTAAGACTTTGGCGAAGTCCTCTCCTGTACGTTCGAGTGATCGCCTAAGGTCAAGATTCAACTCACCCTCGATCACCGTCCGCGCCAACCCCAGCGCATTGCGCCGCAGCGCGAACGGATCCTTGTTGCCGGTCGGCTTGAGCCCCGCGGCGAATCCGCCCGCCAGGGTGTCCAGCCGCTCGGCGATCGCCAGCACCCGGCCCAGCGGCGAGGGCGCGATGTCGTCGGCGGCGAAGCGCGGCTGCCAGGCCTGGTCGATGGCGTCGGCCAGCGCAACGCGATCATCGTGCGCCAGGTCCGCCAGCGCCACGTCCTGCATCGCGTAGTGGCGGCCGGCGATGCCCTGCAGTTCGGGGAACTCGTTGACCAGGCGCGACTGCAGGTCGGCCTTCGACAGGCCCGCCGCGCGCCGCGCCAGCGCCGGGTCCAAGCCCACCTGGGGCGCGATCGCCTCAGCCAGCGCGGTCACGCGCGCCACCTTGTCGGCCACCGTGCCCAGTTTCGCCTGGTAGGTCACGTTGGCCAGCCCTGCGTTCATCGCCTCCAGGCCCTGCTTCATGTCCTCGACGAAGAAGAACTTGGCATCGGCGAAGCGCGGCCGGATCACGCGCTCGTAGCCCTTGCGGATCTCGCTGTCGTCCTTCGGATCGACGTTGGCGATGCCGATGAAGTGCGCGGTCAGCCGGCCTTCGCCCTCGAGCACCGGGAAGAACTTCTGGTTGGCCTCCATCGTCGCCACCAGCGCTTCCTGCGGCACGGCGAGGAATTCCTCCTCGAACGTGCACGAGACCGCGCGCGGCCATTCGTTGAGGCAGACCACCTGCTCGAGGTTGTCCTCGTCGATGCGCGCGCGGCCGCCCGCGGCCGCTGCGGCGGCCTCGACCTGCGCGACGATGCGCGCGCGACGTTCATGCGGATCGACCAGCACCTTCGCGCTGCGCAGCGAATCGACGTAGTCGGCCGGCGTGGACAGCCACACCTGCTTGTCGTGCAGGAAGCGGTGGCCGCGGCTCATCCGATCGGCACCGATGCCGAACACCTCGGCCTCCACCACGTCCTGGCCCAGCAGCAGCACCAGCCACAGCACCGGGCGCGCGAAGGCGTAGTCGTGGTCGCCCCAGCGCATCGGCTTGGGGATCGGCATCGCGGCGATCGCCTCGCGCACGACCTCGGGCAACAGCGCCGCGGTCCGCGCGCCAGGCGTGACCGCGCGGTGCACGAAGCGCTCGCCCTTGGCGTCGCTGGTTTTCTCCAGCTGGGTCCAGTCGATCCCGGCCTTGGCTGCGAACCCCTGCAGCGCGCGCGTGGGCTGGCCCTCGGCGTCGAGCGCGATGCTCAGGTAGGGACCCAGCACTTCCGAGCGCTGCTCCGGCTGTTCGACCGCGACGCCCGGCAACAGCACCGCCAGCCGGCGCGGCGTGTACAGCGGCTTCGCATCGCCGCGTTCGACCGCGATGCCGCGCCTGTCCAGCGCCGCCAGCACGCCGTCCAGGAACGCCTGCGCCAGCCCGGGCAGGGCCTTGACCGGCAGTTCCTCGGTGCCCAGTTCGATCAGCAGCGGAAGTTGTGTGCTCATTCGCTCAAAACCTTGGTCGGCTCCCTCGTCCGCCTGCGCGGGAGGGCTGTGGAAGGGGCGATCGCCGCGGCGTCCCCCTTCGCCTGTCGGGCACCTGCCCGCGCGGGCGGGAAACTCAGGCGGCCTGCGGTGGCGCCTTCAGGCCTGGAAAGCCCAGCTTCTCGCGCTGCTCGTAGTAGGCCCGCGCGACCGCCTGCGCCAGCTTGCGCACGCGCAGGATGTAGCGCTGGCGCTCGGTGACGCTGATCGCGCGGCGCGCGTCGAGCAGGTTGAAGCTGTGGCTGGCCTTGGTGACCTGGTCGTAGGCCGGCAGCGGCAGGCCGAGTTCGACCAATGCCAGCGCCTCGGCCTCGCAGGCATCGAAGCGGTGGAACAGTTCGGCCACGTTCGCGTGTTCGAAGTTGTAGGCGCTCTGCTCGCGTTCGTTCTGCAGGAACACGTCGCCATAGGTGACCACGCCCTGCGGGCCTTCCGTCCAGACCAGGTCGTAGACGTTGTCGCAGTTCTGCAGGTACATGCACAGGCGCTCGAGACCGTAGGTGATCTCGCCCAGCACCGGCCTGCACTCCAGGCCGCCGGCCTGCTGGAAGTAGGTGAACTGGGTGACTTCCATGCCGTTGAGCCAGACCTCCCAGCCCAGGCCCCAGGCGCCGAGCGTCGGCGATTCCCAGTTGTCCTCGACCAGGCGCAGGTCGTGCACCAGCGGGTCGATGCCCAGCTCCTTCAGCGAGCCGAAGTACAGCTCGACGATGTTGTCCGGGCTGGGCTTCATCGCCACCTGGTACTGGTAGTAATGCTGCAGCCGGTTGGGGTTCTCGCCGTAGCGGCCGTCGGTGGGCCGGCGCGAGGGCTGCACGTAGGCCGCGTTCCACGGCTCCGGCCCCAGTGCGCGCAGGAAGGTGGCCGGATGGAAGGTGCCCGCCCCCACTTCGAGGTCGAGCGGCTGGATCAGCACGCAGCCCTGCGCCGCCCAGTAGGCGTTGAGGCGGGTGATCAGTTCCTGGAACGTGGGTCCGGTCATGGCGCGTGGATTCGGCGCGTTCGCGCGGCGCGCTAGTATAGCGGCGGACCTCGCATCGGCCGGTCCGCCGGCATCCGGAGCCATGTTGAACGAAGCCTCGCGACCCGCCCCGTCGCCCGTGCGCCTGCCCGCCGGCCGCCTGGCGCTGGAGCCGGTGATCGCCGCGCTGGTGGCCGATGGCCTGCTCGCGGCCAAGGATGCCGAACACGCCCGCGCCAGCGCACGCCACGTGCGCGGCCTGGAGGCCGTGCACCCGCTGGTGCTGCTGGCCAACCTCAAGCTGCCGTCCGCGCAGCGCGCGGGCAGCGAACTGGGCCTGGAGACGCTGACCGAATGGCTGGCCCGCGCCAGCGGCCGGCCCTACCTGCGCATCGATCCCACCAAGATCGTGGTGGCCGAGGTCACCGAACTGGTCTCGCACGCCTACGCGCGGCGCCACCGGATCCTCCCGGTCGAGGTCAGTCCCGACCGTGCCCGCATCGCCACCAGCGAACCGATGGCGCTGGACTGGCTGCCCGACGTGCAGCGCCTGCTGCGCCGCGAGATCGAACTGGTGGTCGCCAACCCGCTCGACCTGCACCGCTACACCATGGAGTTCTACGGGGTCACCCGCTCGGTGCGTGGCGCCCAGGCCGACGGCGGTGGCGACAAGTCCACGCAGGCGCCGAGTTTCGAGCAGCTGGTCGAACTGGGGCGCGCCGGCGACGTCAATGCCGACGACCACCACATCGTCAACATCGTCGACTGGCTGCTGCAGTACGCCTACGAGCAGCGCGCCTCCGACATCCACCTCGAGCCGCGCCGCGACGTCGGCCGGGTGCGCTTCCGCATCGACGGCGTGCTGCACAAGGTGTTCGAGATGCCGCCGCCGGTGATGACCGCCGTGGTCTCGCGCATCAAGGTGCTCGGGCGCATGGACCTGGCCGAGCGCCGGCGCCCGCAGGATGGCCGCATCAAGACGCGCTCGCCCGGCGGGCGCGAGGTGGAGATGCGCCTGTCGACCATGCCCACGGCCTTCGGCGAGAAATGCGTGATGCGCATCTTCGACCCGGACACGGCCTTCAAGTCGATCGAGCAGCTGGGCTTCGATGCCGACGAGGCCGCCACCTGGCAGGAGCTGACCAACCGCCCGCACGGCATCGTGCTGGTCACCGGCCCCACCGGCTCGGGCAAGACCACCACGCTGTATTCCACGCTCAAGCGGCTGGCGACCAGCGACGTCAACGTGTGCACGGTGGAAGACCCGATCGAGATGATCGCGGTCGAGCTCAACCAGATGCAGGTGCACCACCAGATCGACCTGAGTTTCGCCCAGGGCGTGCGCACCCTGCTGCGCCAGGACCCGGACATCATCATGATCGGCGAGATCCGCGACCTCGACACCGCGCAGATGGCGGTGCAGGCCTCGCTCACCGGCCACCTGGTGCTCTCCACCCTGCACACCAACGACGCGCCGTCGGCGATCACCCGCCTGCTCGACCTCGGCCTGCCGCATTACCTGATCGCCAGCACGCTCAACGGCATCCTCGCCCAGCGCCTGGTGCGCACCCTGTGCCCGCACTGCAAGGCGCCGAAGAAGCTCAGCGCCGAAGCCTGGCACGCGCTGCTGCCCGGCCCGCACCCGCCGCCGGTGCCGACCACCGCCAACGGTCCTGTCGGCTGCCTGGAGTGCCGCAACACCGGCTACCTCGGCCGCGTGGGCCTCTACGAGCTGATGCCGGTGACGCCGCTGCTGCGCGCGCTGATCCGTCCGGACATGGAGCTGGCCGCCTTCACCCGTGCCGCGGTGGGCGAAGGCCTGCGCACCCTGCGCATGGCCGGCGCGGAAAAGGTGGCGCAGGGCCTGACCACGGTGGAGGAAGTGCTGACGGTGCTGCCGCCGACGGAATAGGGTCGCGGCGGCGACCGGCATCGGGCCGGCAGGTGCCTGCAGCCGATGCAGTAGCATGTCGGCATCGTGGCGCAGGCCACCTCGAAGGCGAAGCAGGGCAGTCATGTCGACGCGGGCAATGGGTCCGGCCACCGGTTGGTCGTGGCTGGCGCGGGCGGTCAATCTGGGCCGCGGCAATCCGAAGGCGGTGATCGGCGCCATCGCGCTGGTGGCGCTGGTGGCGGTGCTGCCGAGCCTGGTGCAGATGCTGCTGCAGCCGGCGATGGGCACGCAGCCCAATGCGCTGCTGACCGTGGCCGCGCTGACCACGCTGGCATCGCTGGTCGTGTTCCCGCTGCTGATCGGCGGCGTCCTGCGCGTGATCGACGCGACCGAGCGCGGCCATCCGGCCCGCGCCACCGGGGTGTTCGATGCCTTCCGCGGCGGCCAGGGGGCGGGGCGCCTGATCGGCTTCGGCCTGCTGATGACCGCGCTCTACCTGCTGGTGTTCGGCACCATCATCGGCAGCTTCGGCCAGGGCCTGCCGGAGTGGTACATGCAACTGGTGCAGCTGACCATGGAGGCTGGTGGCAAGCCGGTGCAGCCGGGCGATATTCCCGCTCCGCCCTCGGGCCTGGGCATGGTGATGGCGCTGGGCCTGCTGTTCGGCCTGTTCCTGGGCGGCGCCTATGCGATCGGCTTCGGCCAGGTCGCGCTGGGCGGACGCGGCGTGCTGGCGGCGGTGGGCGATGGCCTCGCCGGCGCGCTCAAGAACCTGCTGCCGATCGTGGTGATGTCGGTGCTGGCGATCGTGGCGCTGTTCGCGCTGACCCTGGTGGTCGCCCTGCTGGGCGGCGTGCTGGCCCTGGTCGGCGGCCTGGTGCATCCGGGGCTGGCGGCGCTGCTGGTCGCGCCGGTCTATCTCGGCATGATCCTGCTGATGTACGTGGTGATGTTCGGCGTGATGTACCACATGTGGCGCGACATCTGCGCCGAGCCGGTGGCGCCGCCGCCGCTGCCGGACAACCAGGTCGAGCTCTGAGGCCGGGCGCCGGCGACGCGTCTTTCCACGGGCGGTGAGGCGCCCCGCGTGCCTTCCCGCCACGGCAACGCCCCGAACGGAGCAGGGCAGCGCGGACCGGGACGCAACGGCCGGGAGACGGCCAGGCGATCCCGCTACAGCAGCACGGCGTCGAGGGCGCGATGCATGGCCGCCTGGGTGCCGACGAACAGCCAGGCCGCGATGGCGACGGCGGCAAGGCATTGCAGGACCAGCCAAGCTGCCGCCCAGGCGGGCAGCCCCTTGGCGGGGTCCACCCGCAGCACGCGCGTGCCGGCGATGCGGTCGTGCAGGGCCTGGTAGCGCGGCGGCGTCAGCGCCAGCAGATGGCCGATGTTGAACGTCAGCCAGGACAGGGTCCCGGCCAGGTGGCGCGCCGCCGCGCGCGCCAGGCCGATCCGGCCGCCAGAGGCGGTGCAGCTGCGCAGGCCGAGCGCGCGTTTGCCGGGCGTGGCCTGCGCAGGCGAGGCCTCCCAGCCCGCGAACCACGCCAGCGCCAGCACGCAGGCCAGCAGCAGCGGCGGGAGCAGGGTGCCGGCGATCGCCTCCGACAGCGACGTCACCAGGGCGCGCTGCGCCGGATCGGCCAGCCATGCCTGCGACAGCTCCAGTGGCGAGCCGCCCTGCGCCAGCAGGTCCAGCATCGCGCGCGCCATCGCCTGCACCAGGGCGTCGAAGGCCTCGGCGATCCGGGTCGCCCCGTTGCGCAGGGTATGGGTGCTCGTCAGCGCGGCCACCAGGAGCACCGGCGCCATGTCCAGCGACCAGGCCGCGTAGCGGCGCGACAGCCCGCAGGCGCGGCGTGCGCGACGCTCATGCCTCGTCCGGCGCCTCGCTTCCACGGCGCGGCACCACCATGCGCGCGGCGATGATCCCGGCTTCGTACAGCAGGCACATCGGGATCGCCAGCATCAGCTGCGAGACCACGTCGGGCGGGGTGATGATCGCGGCCAGGATGAATACGCCCACGATCGAATAGCCGCGCCATTCGCGCAGCTGGTCCGGGGTGACCCAGCCCAGCGCGACCAGGATCACCAGCGCCACCGGCAGCTCGAAGCTGATGCCGAAGGCCAGGAAGATCACCAGCACGAAGTTCAGGTAGGCGTTGATGTCGGTCATCATCGCCACGCCGTCCGGCGTCACCGCGGTGAGGAAGCCGAACACCGCGGGCAGCACGACGAAGAACGCGAATGCGCAGCCGGCATAGAACAGCGCCACCGCCGAGACCAGCAGCGGCAGCGCCAGCCGCTTCTCGCGCTTGTACAGGCCCGGCGCGACGAAGGCCCAGGCCTGGTAGAGCAGCCAGGGCATGGTCACCAGCACCGCGGCGAACAGCGCCAGCTTCAGCGGCGCGAAGAACGGCGAGGCGACTTCCACCGCGATCAGGTGCGCACCCTGCGGCAGCTTGTCCAGCAGCGGTTGCGCGAACCAGCCGTACAGCCGGTTCGCGAACGGCAGCAGCGCCACCAGGGCCAGGCCCAGGCCGATCATGGCGCGCAGCAGGCGCGTGCGCAGCTCGACCAGATGCTCGATCAGGCTGCTCTCGCCGCTGTCGTGCTCAGCGCTGGCGGCCATCGTCCCGGTCCATCTCGTTGTCAGGGGAGCGGACAGGGTCCGCGGTCGACGGCGCGGGCGCGGCCTGCGTGTCGTCCATGTCCGTGTCGGCGGCGGGCGCCTGCTGCACGGCGTAGGCGTCCGCGTCGGTCGTCAGGATCCCGGGCGCCGCTGGCGCGGTGGCGGGCGCCGCAGCCACCTCCCGGCGCAGGCTCTCGATTTCCCGCCGCGCCTCGGCCTCGGCGGCGCGAACCTTGGCCTGCACCTCGGCCTCGGTCTCCTGCATGGTCTTCTGCAGGTCGCTGGCAGCCTGTCTGGCGTCGTGCAGGCTGCGCTTGAGTTCATCGGCCGCCAGCTCACGCTCGAGTTCGGACTTGACCGAATACCACTGCGCGCGGGCGCGCCGCACCCACAGACCGGCGAAGCGCGCGGCCTTGGGCAGGCGCTCGGGGCCGAGCACGACCAGAGCGACCACCGCAATCAGCAGCAGCTCGGTGAATCCGATATCGAACATGACGTGGCCGCGGACCCGCGGTCAGTGCGAGACGGTGTCGTCCTGCCGGGCCTTGCCCGACACGGTGCCTTCGCGCTCCTGCTGCGGCTGGTGGTCGAGCTCGCCGGCGGGCTTGTCCTCGTCGGCCATGCCCTTCTTGAACCCCTTCACCGCCTCGCCCAGGTCGCGGCCTGCGCCGCGCAGGCGCTTGGTGCCGAACACCAGCAGCACCACGACCAGCACGATCAGCCAATGCCAGATGCTGAAACTACCCATTGCACGCTTCCGGGGACAGGTGAGGAGCGCTCAGGATACTCCAGCCCGCGCGGCCCAACCGTGAGCGGCCGCCCGCGACGTCCGTTCAGGGGGTCTCGGGCAGCGGCTCGACGCGGGCCGGATTGTCGTTCACCGGCTCGAACGGCTGCGGCTGCGGGTCCACCACCAGCTGGCGGGACAGCGGCACCGTGCTCGCGCCCCCGGCATCGGCGGGCGGCGGAGCCGCGGCCACCACCGGCGCGCTGCTGCCGGTGCCGCGCGCGGCGCGGGCCGAGGCGGTGGCTTCCTCGAGTTGGTCGCGGAAGGCGACCACCGCATCGGAGGGCGCCTGGCCCGCGCGGCCCTCGAAAATCATCCGCGGCGTGGTGCCCGCGCCATAGACCAGCTGGTTGGCGTCGTTGTCGATCTGCAACACCGCGCCGTCCAGGGCGACGCCGGCGAACAGGCCGCGCGCGCGCGACCACGACCAGATCTCGGCCTTGAGCTGGCCGTCGGTGGCGGCGGCGGCATTGCGCCCGACCGGGCCGGCCGCCACGCCGGCGTCCGCGCCCAGGGTGACCTTGCCGTTGACGATCGACTCCAGGCTGCGGTCGTTGCGGAACACCAGCACCACGTCGGAGGACTGCACGCCGGCCTGGAAGCCGATGCTGCCGCCGGTGAGCTTGACGAAGCTGGGATTGGACCAGGTGCCGTCGGGGGATTTCACCGACAGCAGGCCATGGCCACGGCGGCCGCCGAGCACCAGCCCGACCTTGAGCGTATCGGGGACGACCACGATCGCGCGCGCCTCGTCCAGCAGCTTGTCCGGGATCGCCGATTCCGGGATGCCCTGCACTTCGTTGAGCACGCGCAGCGCGTTGGCCGCGCGCGCGTCCTCCTCTGGCCCGGCGACCGCCGCGCCGCTGGCGAACGCCAGGGCCAGCATCGATGCGAGCAGCGTCTTGCGCAGCGGGGACGACAGGCGGGAACGGGGCATCGCGGACTCCGGAAGACAGGGGCACCGCGCGTCGCGGCGACGGCTCAGGCTAGTGACGGGGCGATGAATCGGGCATGAGTTGAGCCGGCCTATCGCAGCCATCGAAAACGACGCATGCCAAGGCCGGCGTGGCCTGCCATCCTATGCGCATGACCACTCCAGCTCCCGCGCCCGGCGGCGCGACGCCAGACACCGCCGTCATCCTGGTCAACCTCGGAACGCCGGACGCGCCCACCGCCGATGCGGTGAGGCGCTATCTGGGCGAATTCCTCGGCGATCCGTTCGTGGTGCAGATCCCGAAGCTGCTGTGGTGGCCGCTGCTGCACGGCGTGATCCTGCCGCTGCGCTCGCCGCGCGTGGCGAAGAAGTACGCCGGAATCTGGATGGAAGGCGGCTCGCCGCTGGCGGTGCATACGCGGCGGCTGGCCGAAGCGCTGCAGCCGCGTCTGCCGGGCATCGCGGTGGTGCATGCGATGCGCTACGGACAGCCGGCGCTCGTCGCGCGGCTGCGCGAGCTGCGCGCGGCCGGCGTGCGCCGGGCGCTGGTGCTGCCGCTGTACCCTCAGTATTCCTCCACCACGACCGGAACCGTCGCCGCGCTGGCCGGAGCTGCTGCGGGCGCACCGGCGCTGCGCGTGGTCCGCGACTACGCGACCGATGCGGGCTGGGTCGCGGCCGTGGCCGATTCGATCCGCGCGCATTGGCAGGCCATGGGTCGCGGCGAACGGCTGCTGTTCTCCTTCCACGGCCTACCGCAGCGCCTGGTCGATGGTGGCGATCCCTACGCCGCGCAGTGCGAGGCCAGCGTGGCCGCACTCGCGCGCGCGCTTGCGCTGGACCCCGCGGATTACTTGCTCACCTACCAGTCGCGCTTCGGCCGCGAGCGCTGGCTGGGGCCGGCCACCGACGAGACCCTGCGCGCGCTCGCGGCCGATGGCGTGCGCCGCGTCGACGTGGTCTGTCCCGGCTTCGCCGCGGACTGCCTGGAGACGCTGGAGGAGATCGCGATGGAGAACGACGAGCTGTTCCGCGAGGCGGGCGGCCAGTCGCTGCACTACATCCCCTGCCTCAACGACGCGCCTGCGCACGCCGATGCGCTGGCGGCGCTGGCGCTGCGCGAACTCGCGACCTGGGACGCGCAGGCCTGATGCGCGAGTTCCATCTCGACATCGCCTTGGGCCGCATCCACGGCCTGCGCCAGGGCGGGCCCGGCCAGCCGCCGGTGCTGGCCCTGCACGGCTGGCTCGACAATGCCGCCAGCTTCGTGCCGCTCGCCGCGCATCTTTCCGGCATCGAACTGGTTGCGGTCGACCTGCCAGGGCATGGCCGCAGCGCGCACCTGCCGCCGGGCGCGGACTATTCCTTCGCCGGCGCGCTGCATGCGGTGCTCGACATCGCCGATGCATTGGGCTGGCCGCGCTTCGCCCTGCTCGGGCATTCGATGGGCGCGGGCATCGCCAGCCTGCTCGCCGCGGCCGCGCCCGAGCGGGTGACGCGGCTGGTGGCGATCGAGGCGCTGGGCGCGCTGCCCGAGGCCGAGGAGAACACCGTGCCGCGGCTGCGCGAGGCGGTGGCCGCCGGGCGGGCGATCGGCGGCAAGCGCCTGCGCGTGTTCGAGGAGCTCGACACGCCGGTGCGCGCGCGCACCCTGGCCCGGACCGGCGCGATCAGCGAGGCCGCAGCGCGGCTGCTGGTGGAGCGCGGGGTGCGCGAGGTGGAGACGGACGACGGCCGCCGCGGCTGGGCCTGGAGCAGCGACCCCCGGCTGACCTTGCCCACCCTAGTGCGGATGACGCCGGGCCAGGTGCGTGCGCTGATCCGCGGCATCGAATGCCCCACCCGGGTGATCCATGCCGATCCGCCCCAGCCCTACCTGCCCGAGCCGCTGCGCAGCGAACATGCGGCGCTGCTGCCCGAGGGCGAACTGCAGGTGCTGCCCGGCGGGCATCACCTGCACATGGAGCAGCCGACCGCGGTGGCCGCGGCGATCGGCGATTTCCTGCGTGGCCGGGAGAACGCGGCCACGCGCTGAGGCGCCTGCGGCGGGAACCCTACTGGCGCGGTCCCTGCAGCTGCACGCCCACGATCACGTGCTCGTCGCCGTTGTTGCGGTTGAACGACAGCGTCGTGCTGCGGCGCTGCTCGGCCTCGCCCTTCTCGAAGGCCAGCATCGCGGTGTCCGACGAATGCTGGGCCGACATGGACTGGGTCCAGCCCTGCGCCTGCATCGCTTCGCGCGCGGCGGCGAACAGCGTCGAGACCTGGCCGGGCGCGGTGAGGCTGACCATGCTGACGTCCTGCAGGTCCATCACGCTGTTGACCTGATAGTCGGCAGGCAGATAGATGTCGCTGGGGAAATCCTGCGGCAGCGCCACCGATTCGCCCGAGCGGATGGCCAGTTCGCCGTCGGCCGAGCGCAGCGTGACCTGGTCGCCGTCGCGGTCCACCTTGACACCGGTCGCACGCTCGATGGCGACGTCGGCGGCGCTCTCGCCGGCCTTCTGGCAGCCGCCGGCCGCCAGCACCAGGGCCAGGACGAGCGAAAACTGTGACACGCGCTTGGCAACACCGTTCATCGCATCCCCTGAGGCGGACTGGTGGAGTGGGTCGATGGAACGGATAACGCGGTCCGGTGCCGCAACAGGTCAGGCCGACAGCAGGACGTGCAGGCCGGCCTTGAGCCGGCGGCCCTCGCTGCGGAAATAGTCGCGCGAGTCGCGCCAGTCGGGGCAGCGCGCCTCGACCTCGCGCCAGAACCGGCGCGAGTGGTCGGCGTGGATCAGGTGGCAGAGCTCGTGCACCAGCACGTACTCGAATGCGGCCGGACGCCCGAGCACCAGGGCCAGGTCGAGGGTCAGGGTGCCGTCGGGGGCCAGCGAGCCCCACTGCGAGGACAGCACGCGCAGCCGGATCCGCGAAGGTGGCCGCGGCAGGCCGGGCAGATAGGCCGGCAGCCAGCGACCGATGTCGGCGCGCGCCTGGGCTTCGTAGAAGTCGCGCAGCGCGCGCGCGATCGCCGCCGCGCCGGCACGGGGCGGAAGCTGCAGGCTCAGCGCCTGGTCGTCGCCGACCACGCGTGCGACGCGGCCCTCGGCCCAGTGCAGCGGCAGCTGGAGGCCGCGTAGCGGCACGCTGCCCGGTTGGCCCGGCACCAGCGGCGAGACGTCGCCAGGCTGCTGCGCCAGCTGGTCGGTGAGCCAGTCGCGGTGTTCGTGCACGAAGCGCTCGCCCGCGACCAGGCTGGTGCGGGGCGGCAGGGTCAGGCGCGCGCCGCGTTCGCCCACGCTCAGCCGCAGGCGTTTGGCGCGGGGATCGCGCACGCGCAGCACGTCGATGCGGCGTCCATCGGACAGCACGAAGGGAAAGGTGTCGCGCTGCAGCCGGGATGAGCCCGGCGCCGTCGGCGACAGTCGAAACAGGGAAGGCATGGAGGGAATGCTAACTGCTGTGGTCGACGGCGCGCATGAACCGGCGCGTCGCGGACATCGGAAGCGCGGCGCGCCGGACGCGCGCCGCGCGGGGAGTTCTCAGGCGTCGGCCTTCGACAGCTTCAGCGCCTTCTCCAGCACCGTGAACAGCCGCGCGAACTCGGCGCTCATCAGCGCGAAGCGCGCGTCGAGCTCGGCGCGGATGTCGTCGCGCTCGCTCGATTCGAGCTGGTCCACCGCGCCGTCCAGCAGCTTGAACTTGCGCACCACCAGGTCCTCGCCGAGCACGAAGGAGACGTGGTCGTCGAGGTTCAGCGCCAACTTCGTGACCTGCTTGCCGGAGTCCAGATGCTTGGTGATCTCGTCGCACTGCAGTTCCTGGCGCTGGCACTTGACGATGGCACCGTGCTCGGCCGGGTCCTTGAGCTCGCACTCCTCGCCCAGCGACAGGCCCTCCGGCAAGGGGTCGCCCGCGATCCAGCCGGTCAGCACGCTGCGCGGCGCGACTTCGGCGTTCAGGGGCAGCGCCGGGAAGCTGCCCATCGCGTTGCGGATCTCCGACACCACGGCCTCGCCGCTCTTGCGGCTGGAGGTATCGATGGCGCAGACGCCGTGCTCCAGGTCGATCAGCGCATCGGTGCGCGAGGGGCGCACGAAGGCGCGCGGCAGCAGTTCGTGGATGAGGTCGTCCTTCATCTGCTTGCGCATCCGGCTGCCGGGGCGCCGGCCCTGCTTCTGCTCCATCTCGGCCAGCCGGTCGGCCAGCATCTCGTTGACCACCGACGAGGGCAGCAGCCGGTCTTCACCGCCGACGGTGAGCCAGATCGCATCGCCGATACGGTGGGAGAACGCCTCGCCGTTGCGCCCGAACGGCGGGATGAAGCCGCGCGAGGACAGCTCGAGCGGGCCCACCGGCTTGAGCGGATGGGTGGCCAGCAGTTCTTCGATGCTGCTGAAGTCGAGCGTGGTGGGGAAGCGGAACAGGGTGAGGTTGCGAAAGAACATGGGGGAATGGACCGTAGGTGGGGATGGGGTGCGCGGACGCGGATCGAGGCGCGTTGGGGCGCACGCAGGTGCTCATTGTGACCGCTGCGGTCGCAGGGGCGGAGATGCGCCTGCCGTCGCGCGGGCGAAGCGACCGGCCTCAGGCGTGGTCGCCGCCCGATGCGGCCGGGCCGGGATCCGTCCCGCCGCCGAGCCAGGCATGCGCATCGGCCTGTGCGGCGCCATCGCGGTGGCCCAGCGAGAGGAAATCGAACAGTTTCGGGTCGCTCAGCTGCGAGGGGCGGATGTCGCCGAGCGCGCGGGCGATCGTCTCGATGCGGCCGGGCGCGTCGTGTTCCCACTGCGCCATCATCTTCTGCACCTGCTTGCGCTGCAGGTTCTCCTGCGAGCCGCACAGGTTGCAGGGGATGATCGGGAAGTCCTTCGCCTGCGCGTATGCGGCGATGTCGTCCTCACGCACGTAGGCCAGCGGGCGGATCACCACGTGCTTGCCGTCGTCGGACAGCAGCTTGGGCGGCATGCCGCTGAGCTTGGCGTGGAAGAACAGGTTGAGGAAGAAGGTGGCGACCAGGTCGTCGCGATGGTGGCCCAGCGCGATCTTGGTGTAGCCGTGCTCCCCGGCCCAGGTGTACAGCGCGCCGCGGCGCAGGCGCGAACACAGCGAGCACATGGTCTTGCCTTCCGGGATCACCCGGCTGACCACTGAATAGGTGTCCTGCTCGATGATGTGGAAGTCCACGCCGATCGAACGCAGGTAGTCGGGCAGTATGTGCTCCGGGAAACCGGGCTGCTTCTGGTCGAGGTTGACGGCGGTGATCGAGAACGACACCGGCGCCTTCTTCTGCAGTTGCAGCAGCACGTCGAGCATGGTGTAGCTGTCCTTGCCGCCGGACAGGCAGACCATCACCTTGTCGCCTTCCTCGATCATGCCGAAGTCCGCGATGGCCTTGCCGACCTGGTGGCGCAGGCGCTTGGCCAGGCGGTTGGCCTCGTGCGCACCGCGCCGGTCGGCGTTGCGCAGGGTAGGCATGGGCAGGGGGACGACGGTTTCCATCCGCGGATTTTACCGGTCCGCGTGCCGCCGGGTCCCGCCCGGCAGGCATTGACGGCGACGCGCGCTTCTGCGTACGCGCAGGCCGGGCGCCGCCGCTCCCCGCGGAGGGACGGCGCCCGCGCAGGCGCTCAGGGCGTCCACACCCGGTTGCGGGTGGACGGATCGGTGGTGATGTCGCGCAGGCGGCCGTTGCCGCCGAAATGCAGCTGGAACTCGGCGAAGCTGCCCAGCCAGTAGCGCAGCAGGGGCGATTCCAGGTCTGGGTTCTCGCTGCTGATCGGATAGCCCAGCGAGGCGAACACTTGCTCGCGGGTCATGCCCGGGGTCACGCGCGACTGCCGGACCGCCTCGCGCACCTTGGCCGGCCAGCCTTCGATGGCTGGCCTGGGATCCTCGCGCACCACGTAGCGGGCGGCGAAGGCGGCATTGTCGAGGTCGCGGCTGTAGTCGTTGCCGATCTCCTGCTTCTCGCCGTCGATCTGCACCTTCACCCGGTAGCGGCCGTAGCCGGTCACCTTCACCGGGGTGCCTGCGGGGATGACCCGCTTGCCGCCCTCGGCGTAGTTGCTGTCGCTGATCCAGCTGCCATCGCTGCGCATGTTGCAGCACAGGTAGCCGTCGTACTTCTCCTGCGCGCCGGCGCTTCCCGCCAGCAGTGCGGCGGCAATGCCCAGCACGCGCAGGCCCGGGCGTAGGCCGGTGTGCTTGATTCCATCCATCGTGTGGTGCTCCGTTCCCCGGCGGCCGGGCGCGCCGCGATGCGTGTGCCGGGCGCGTATCGGCCCGCGCGCGCCGCCCCCGCGCGCACCGGCATTCTGCCCGCGCGCCTGCACCCGCGTCACGCGCGGTGTAAGCTGGCGCGTGCTTCCGGCCGTTACCAGGCCGATCCCGCACGCTGGAGTACCGTCTTGTCCCGCACATCGTTGACCCGCTTCCTGATCGAGGCCCAGCGCGAAGGCCAGATCAACCCGCAGCTGCGTCTGCTGATCGAAGTGGTGGCCCGCGCCTGCAAGCGGATCTCGGTGGCGGTGGGCAAGGGCGCGCTCAGCGACGTGCTCGGCGATGCGGTCAGCGGCGCCGGCGCCAGCAGCGTCAACGTCCAGGGCGAGGCGCAGAAGAAGCTGGACGTGCTGTCGAACGAGATCCTGCTCGAGGCCAATGCCTGGGGCGGCCATCTTGCGGCCTGCGCCTCCGAGGAAATGGAGCACTGCCAGCCCATCCCCGACGCCTATCCGCGCGGCAACTACCTGCTGCTGTTCGATCCGCTCGATGGCAGCAGCAACATCGACGTCAACGTGTCGATCGGCACCATCTTCTCGGTGCTGCGCGCGCCCGATGGCGCGGGCGAACCCAATGATGGGCACTTCCTGCAGTCCGGGCGCCGACAGGTGGCCGCCGGCTACTGCGTCTACGGGCCCAGTACGCTGCTCGTGCTGACCATCGGCCATGGCACCCACGCCTTCACCCTGGACCGCGAGCAGGGCTCGTTCGTGCTGACCCGGCCGGATCTGCGCATCCCGCCGCGCACGCGCGAGTTCGCCATCAACATGTCCAACCAGCGGCACTGGGAACCGCCGATGCAGGCCTATGTCGCCGACCTGCTGGCCGGCCGCGACGGCCCGCGCGGCCAGGATTTCAACATGCGCTGGATCGCCTCGATGGTGGCCGATGTGCACCGCATCCTGACCCGCGGCGGCATCTTCATCTACCCCTGGGACCGGCGCGAACCCGACCGCGCGGGCAAGCTGCGGCTGATGTACGAGGCCAATCCCATGGGCATGCTGGTCGAGCAGGCCGGCGGCGCGGTCACCGATGGCCGGCGCGCGATCCTCGACATCCAGCCCGATGCGCTGCACCAGCGGGTGCCGGTGTTCATGGGGTCGCGGGAAGAGGTCGAGGAGGCCACCCGCTACCACCTCGAGTACGACGCACGCGCCTGAGTCCGGCGCCGCGCGACGTGCCCGCCCGGCGCAGGGGCGTGTAAGCTGGCCGGGCCATGCACCCCGTCGACCCTGCCGAACTGAATCGCAAGCTGGCCGACCTGCGGCTCGAGCACCGCGACCTGGACACCGCCATCGGCACCCTGCAGGCGAGCATCGCCAGCGACGAACTCACCATCAAGCGCCTGAAGAAGCGCAAGCTGCAGCTCAAGGACCAGATCGCGCGCCTGGAAAGCGCGCTGATCCCCGACGAACCGGCCTGAACCCGCGACGCTCGCGCCCTCTGGCCGGCTGACGCCGGTCGGGGCGTCGGCCGCCCGATACCCCAGCCCGCGCTACGCCGATCAGTGCCCCGGGCGCGAGGCGTGCGCGGCGACGATGTCGCGGCACTGGTAGCGGCGCCAGTGGGTTTCGACCATCGCCGCGTTGCCTGCATCGAACACTACCTTGTACTGGCAGGCGATAAAATTCTCGTCCGCCAAGCGCAGCTTGAGGTCGTCGTCCCATTCCGGGCCGCGCGGCCCGTGTCCGGTGCCGAGCGGCTCGCCGATGAGTGCGCGGACCCGGTCGGGGTGGCGCCCGGCACGACCTGCAGAACCTGTGCGACCGGGGTCGTCCGTCCGTCGCGCTGGAAGGACTCGTCGAAGTCGGGGCGCGACATGCGGATGTCGTCGTAGTCCACCAGCGGCGGTTCGGCTGCGTGGGCGGAGCCGAGCGCCAGGGACAGCGCCAGCATGGCGCCCGTCGTGTTCGTCGCGATTGTCTTGTTGATCTCGTGCCACCTGTTGCGATCGGGTGGGGGCGTTGATGGATCAGCGTTCACGCAGTGCCTCGCCGGCACGGTTGATCGGTTTGACCAAGTATTGCCAGATGGTTTTGCTGCCGGTGCGGATGTCGGCGGTGGTCACCATGCCGGGAACGATCGGGAACCCGGTCCCGGCCTTGTTGGTCAGCACGTCGCTGTCGGTGCGGATGAACACACGGTAGTAGACGATCTCGGGCTTGACCTCGTCGCGGATGGTGTCCGGGGAGATGGTCACCACCTTGCCCGGCAGGCCACCGTAGATCGCGTAGTCGTAGGCCGTGATCTTGACCAGGGCGTCCTGCCCGGGGTGGATGAAGGCGATGTCGCGCGGCGACACCCGGGTTTCGACCAGCAATTGGTCGCCCAGCGGCACGATCACCATTAGTTGACCGTTGGGCGGCACCACACCGCCGATGGTGGTCACTTCGATGTCCTTGACCACACCGCGCACCGGCGATCGCAAGGTGAGCCGGGTCAGGGAATCGGACCGGCCGCGCACCACCGACGACAGCGATTCGACCTCGGCATTGGCCTTGGCCAGTTCCTCGCGGCTGCGCACCATGTACTCCGAGCGCACCTCGGCGATCTTGAGCTGCAGTTCCGATCGCTGGCGTTGCAGGCGCAGCAGTTCGACGTTGCTGGCTGCGCCGGTCTCGAGCAGGGATTCGGTGATCTGCAGTTCGCGCCACACCAGTTCCAGCGAACGCTGCAGCCCGCCGAGCGACTCGGCCAGGCTGCCGCGACGGGAGCGGAACAGCTCGACCTCGGCCGCGACCAGGTCGGCATGTCCGGCCAGTTCCTCCGGGAACTCCAGGCTGGCGCGGCCCTCCACCTCCGCCTGCAGGCGGGTGGCGCTGGCCAGCGCGGCCCGGTACTTGGCGGCGGTTTCCTCGACACTGGATTCGCCGCGGGTCGGATCGAGCTGGCCCAACACCTGGCCCTTCTCGACGATGTCGCCCTCGGCCACGTTCAATCGCGCCAGGATGCCGCCTTCCAGCGACTGGATCGTCTGCTCGCGCGAGGTCGGGATCACCTTGCCTGAGCCGCTGGACACTTCATCGACCTCGAACCACCAGGCCCAGGCCAGGAACGCGAGCACGAACCCACCGACCCACAACACGACCCGCGACGACCCGCTGGCGCGGACCTCGTCGGCGTCGAACACGTCGTCGCTGCGATGACTGCTCAAGACCGCGCCTCCGGTCCAGCGCCATCGCCGCCGGCCTCGCCCGGGCCGCCGGCGGCGGAACTGTCCATGCCGCCGAGGTCGAATCTGCCCGACGCCACGCGAGCTGCAGGCCTGGCCTTGCCGCCGCGCAGCCGCTGCAGGATCTCGTCGCGCGGGCCGTCCAGCAGCACCCGGCCGCTGTCGAGCACCAGCACACGCCGGACCAGTTTCAGCATGGCCTGGCGATGGGTGGCGATCACCAGCGTCGCGGCGGGTGGCAGCGTGTCCAGGCTCCGGATTACTTGCTGCTCGGCGGCTTCGTCCAGCGAGGCGCTGGGCTCGTCGAGCAGCACGATGTGCGGATCGCGTACGAACAGGCGCGCCAGCAGCAGGCTCTGGCGCTGTCCGCCCGACAGCCCGAGGCCGCCCTCCAGCACCACATGGTCCAGGCCGTCGGGCAGGGCGCGCACGTAGGACCACGCCCCGGTCGCCTGCAATGCGGCCACCAGATCCTCATCGGTCGCGGTTGGTGCACCCAGCAGCAGGTTCTCGCGCAGGGTGCCATGGAACAGGCGCGCCTCCTGCGACAGCAGGCCGATGTCGCGGCGCACGTCGGCCGGATCGATCTGCGCCAGCGGCGCATCGTCCAGCATCACATGTCCGGCCTGTGCCTCGAGCAGGCCCGACAGTACCTTGAGCAGCGTCGACTTGCCGGCGCCGTTGCGGCCGAGGATCGCGATCCGCTCGCCGGGCTCGATCGTCAGCGAAGCAACCTTCAGCACCGGCGTCTTGCCGTCGTGGCTGAACACCGCATCCTTCAGCGCATAGCGGCCGTGCAATGCGGGACGATGGATGCGCTTGCCGCGTTCCGGATTGTCAACCGGCATCTGCAGCAGGTTGTCCAGTGCCTCCTTGCCGACCTTGGCCTGCTGCCAGCGTCCCAGGATCTGGGTCAGGCTGGCCAATGGCGCGAGCATGCGCGAGGACAGGATCGATGCGGCCACGAGCACGCCGGTGGTCATCTCCGCTTCCATCACCATCGGCGCGCCGACGAACACCACCACCGCGAACACGCCCGCCTGCACGGTCTGCGACCAGTTGTTCAGGCCGTGGGTCAGGTCGCGCAGCTTCATGCCCGAATCAGCACTGACCTCGTTGTAATGGTTCCAATGGGTCTGGAAACGCGGCTCGGCCTGCAGCAGCTTGATGTCCTCGATGCCCTGCACCGATTCGACCAGCAGCGCGTTGCGGAGCGACGACTCCCGCATCCCTTCCTGGGCCAGCGCACGCAAGCGCTTCTGCATCAGCACCCCCGGCAGCACCATCAGCACCACCGCCACGACCGGGACCCACACCAGGCTGCCGGCGATGTACCAGAACAGCAGGCAGAACAACACGAAGAACGGCACGTCGGCGACCGCGGCGATCGTGGTCGAGGTCAGCATGTCGCGCACCGATTCCAGCTCGCGCAGCTGCGAGATGAAGGTACCGGTCGCCTTGGGTCGCATCGCGTTGCGCACGCGCAGCGCGTGCCCGAACACCTTGTCGGAAATCCGCAGATCGGCGCGCTTGCCCAGCGCATCGGTGATCCGGGTTCTGGCCTGGCGCAGCACGAAGGCGAACACCGCGGCCAGCATCACCCCGCCGAACAGCACGTACAGCGTCGGCATCGACTGCGCCGGCACGACACGGTCGTACACCTGCATCGAGAACAGGATGCCGGTGATGCCCAGGGCATTGGTCACCAGCGAGGCCAGCAGGATGTGGCGGTACGGACGCCAGTCGGTGAGCACCAGGTCGCGCAGCCAGCCTTTCTCGTAGGGCCTGATGTATTCGTCGATCCGGCTGTCGGGTACCGAACGCGCGGGGCGCATCACCGCCATCCGCGCCAGCTGCCCGCGCAGCGAGGCGGCCTCGAGCGTCGTCGCCAGGCCGCCATCGCCACCCAGTTCCAGGGTGAAGCCTTCGCCGGTCATCGCGGTGACGACGCCGACCTGCCCGTCCTCGAGTTCGACCACCATCGGCAACCGCCACGGCGTCAGCCGGGCCGTGTCGGGGTCGACCCAGCGCACCGCCAGGCCGACCTGCCGCGCGAGCCGCTGGACCCGCTGGGCCAGTGGCGTCCGCACGGCGCTGCCGGTGCCGTTCCACGTCGCGGCGACGCGGATCGCCTCTGGCGAACAGTCGATGCGGTAATGGTTGGCCACCCGGACGATCGCATCGACCCAGCCGGAAAGGTCGACCGCCTCGCGTTCCGCGGCCCGCGGCTGCACTGGCCCGTTCCCAGGGGCGTCGCCCAGGCTCACGGCGCCAGTTCCACGCCTGCGAACGCGCGGCGTTCCAGGCCGAAGGCCGGGCGCAGGCGGCCGCTGCCAGCCAGGCAGTCGACCTGCATGCGCAGCAGGTCGTGGCTGTTGTGGGCGCGCTCCACGCGCGCACCGTGGAATTCCTGCTCCGCGTTGAGCAGGTCCAGCAGCGAGCGGGTGCCGAGATCGAGATACTGCTGGCGGTACAGGTCGCGGGTGTGCTCGATGCTGCCGGCACGCTCGCCCAGCACGGCGTTGCGGCCGGCATGGCCGCGGGCCCGCGACTGTGCGTCCGTCAGGCCCTGGCTGGCCTGCAGGCGGGCGTGATCGAGCGCCGCCTCCGCCGCCGACAGCACATGGCCGGCGGCGCGTCGCCGCGCCTGGTGGCCGCCGCCCTGGTACAGCGGCGCACTGACGCTCAAGCCGATGGCCGAGTCATGCGAGTGGCCCATGCGCGAATCGGCATCCAGCCCGCGGCTGACCGAACCATCCACGGAGATGGTCGGCCTGGACTGCGCGCGGGCGTTGTCCAGTTCCGCGCGCGTGGCGCGCAGGTCCGCCTGCGCCACCAGCACCGCCGGCACCTCCGGTCCGCTGGCGGCGGCACTGACGTCGCAGGCACCGCTCAGCACGGCGTCGGCATCGCCACCGGTCGCCGGCAGCGTGGACAGTCCGGTCAGCTGGCGCAACTGCAGGCGCCAGCGTTCCAGCTGCGAGGCGATATCCAGCTGGTTGGCCTGCGCCGCCTCTTCGCGCGCGCGCGCCTGCAGTTCGTCCGACAGCGCGCTGGCGCCCTTGGCGCGGCGTTCGCGAGCAAGATCGGCGATCGCGCTCACGCCCTCGCGCTGCGCCTGGGCCAGCTGCAGCAGTTGTTCGTAGCGGCGCACCTCGATCCAGGCGTGCGCGGTGTCGCGCGCGAGTTCGTCCACCGCCAGCAGCACACGCGCCTGCGCGGCCTCGCGGCCGGCCCGGGCGCGATCGACCTGGCTGGACACCTTGCCGAAGTCGTACAGCATCTGCGACACCGACACGGTGAACGTGTGGACGCGGCGGCTGTCGTAGCCGGGAACGTCGCGGTTGCGGTAGTCCGAGGCCAGTCCGGCCCGCACCTGCGGGTAGTAGCCGGCACGGGCCGCATCGATGGCCTCGACCGATTCGAGCAGGTAACTGGCCGCATTGCGCACGCTCGGATGCCACTCCACCGCGATCGCCACGGCCTGGTTCAAGTCCAGCACCGCCGACGACGACAGCCACGCCTGCGCCGGTTCCTGCTGTTCCGCCTGGTGCACCGGTGCCGCCGCCGAGCCGGCACCGGCGGCCATGGCCAGGCACAGGACCGCCGACCATCGGGGCCAGTCACGTTGACGCTTCGGTGTCTCCTCGCGGCCGGTCATGTGTGCTCTACCGTATGTGGACGACGCGGTACCGGAGCCGGACGGCGTCGGAGACGGATCGGACGTGGCGTTCCAACGGCACTGCCGCAACACACCCTCTTCGACCGCCGGGCCGCTGGACCCCCGCGACGATGTCGCGTACGACCTCGGCCGGCCGCACGCCCCGACTCCCGGGGGGAGCAGGACGTCAGCGCGTGCGAACGCCACGTTCCCTCTCCGCCCGGGTCTGACCGCGGGCGGATGAGGGGCCCGGCAGGGGCCGGCAACTGGCCGGTCAGTCGGCGGGCGTGATGCTGATCGCGACGCGGCGGTTCGGATGCAGGCAGGCGCGCAGCTCCGGCGTCGGGCGCTCGCCTTCGCATTGCTTGACCTGCTCGGCCTCGCCGCGGCCCGAGGTGCCGAGGCGTTCGCGTTCGATGCCGCGCGAGACCAGGTAGTCGGCTACGGTACGGGCCCGTCGTTCGGACAGGTCCTGGTTGTAGGCGACGCTGCCCAGGCGGTCGGTGTGGCCGACGATATCGACCCGGCTGCGGGTACCCGACAGCTGGCGGGCCAACTGGTCCAGCACCTCCATGCCCCGGGCGGTCAGCACGTCCTGATCGAAGTCGAACAGGAAGTCGCCGGACAGGTCGAAATGCTGCGGCACCGGAGACGGTGCGGCAACCGCCGCCAGCTTGCACTGGTAACGGCGCCACGAGGTCTCGCGCACGGTGTCGTTGTCGGCCTCGAACACCACCTTGTACTGGCAGACGATGAAGTCCTCATCGGCGATGTCCAGCTTCAGGTTGTAGTCCCACTCCGGGCCACGTTCGCCCTGGCCGGCCGAGAGCGGCTGCCCGAGCAGTTCGCGCACCCGCTCGGCCTTCACGCCAGGCACCACGCTCAGGATCTGGTCGGCCGGCACCCGGCGGCCGTCGCGCTTGAACGGCTCGTCGTAGTCGGCCAGGTCCATCGTCACGTTGCTGTAGTCCAGCCCGTGCGGGTTGAACTCCGGGGCACTGCTCCGGCTCTGGGCAACGGCGCACGCCGGCGCCAGCAGCGCCACCGCCAGCAGGCTCGTCAGGATCGTTTTGCTCATCGTATACCTCGGTTCTTCAGGAAGCGGGTAGTGCGCAACCTCATCGGACTGCACGCCACGCCATCGATTCCGCCGGGCCCGGGCGAGCCGTCGGCCCGCCCGGGTTGCAGAGGCGTCACACCAGCGCAGACTGTTGCTGGTCCAGTTCGTCCAGCAGGGTCTGCATCACCGGCGAGGCCACCGGCAGCGTCGCTTGCGAACCGGAGTCGGCCGTCGCCGAAGCGTTGGCGCCATCCGCAGGCAGCCATGCATCGAGGCTGCCGTCCGTGGATGGGCCTAGCAGATCGGACATCGCCGGCAGCGCATGCTGTTCCTCGCCCAGCGACCCGGCGATGACCTCATCACCATCGGTCGAGAAAGGCGACTCGCCGCCCAGGCTATCGGGAAGAACGGTGCCCGCCGGGTGGACCGTGATCGTCAGCGTCGACGCGGCGGTGTCACCATCGCCATCGATCAAGGTGAAGCCGATGTCCTCGACACGCGTACCCGAATCGATGATCGGCGGGGTGTAGCTGTACTCGCCGGTCTCCATGTTGACGACCAGCCGGCCCCCGGTGTTCACATCGCCGCCCGGCCCCTCGGTGAGGATGTTCCAGGTATTGCTGGCTGGATCAAACGTGCCATTGGCAGCACCGCCGGTCACGTTTCCTTCGTTGTCATAGGTCCGGCCGTTGACGGTGATATCGAGCAACCCACCGCCATCGGCGCCGAGGGCGGAATTGCCGCCGAGGGCACCCCCCACATCCACCACTGCACCCTGCGCGGCATCGACCACCGTGTCACGCAGGATCGGCGGCAGTTCATTGATGTCTCCCACCATGACGGCATCGGTGTTTGCATCGTTGATGCCATCGTAGGCAATCCGGTCCATGTTCTCGCGCGCGGTGTTCAACTGGTTAGCCGGAACCTGCATGCCAAAGGCCATGGAGTGGATCTGGTTGTCCCTCAGAAAGTCGATCCAGAAGGCCTCTTCGTTGTCCTGGATGCCCTGGTCGCCTTGAGTCCCGGGAATGCCCGGCCAATCGAACCCGCCATTGGGCTGGCCATCGGACAGGAAATAAGAAACGTTCTTGGCCCCGGCAATCTTGCCTTCGCTGTGGAAGGCGTCCATGGCTCTGACCAGCGATGCGTCATAGTTGGTTCCACCACTGTTTGTACTTAGGCCCTGGACGTACGCGATCGCATCCTCGATGTTCGTCCATTCATCGCCCCAGGCAACCGAATCAGCCTCAATGCCAAGCAGCACGATCCGCACCGAGACCTCACCCAGACCGTCGTAGGTATTGAGCAAGTCCTCGACGGCCTGTTTCATCAATGCCGTCCGTTGAGCGCCCATGCTGCCTGAGATATCCAGGATCAGCATGACGTTGGTGTCCTGCTCCGGCAGCACGACGTCCGCCGAACCCGGGCTGGCGACTGGCGCGTCGTCCTGCACCACGACGTTCAGTGTCCCGGTGCCGGAAGGATTCACCCCGTCGCCGGCAGTGACCGTCAGTTCCACCGTCGTGGTGTTCTCTCCGCCGCCCGGCGGATGGTCGACCGGGCCGGACAGCGTGACCTCGTAATTGCCGTCGAGGTCGATGGTCGCGCGCAGCACTTCATTGCCGTCGGCGGTGCCGATCAGCGGATCGCTGGCGGTCCCGGTGCCGGTCCAGGTGATGGGCTCGCCGCCGGATGTCAGGCCCGAGGGACCGGACAGGGTCAGCGAAGTGACAGTGACGACACTGTCCGCGTCGTTGATCGTGACGGTGCCGGTGGCGACGGTGTCGGTATCGTCGCCAGGCTCGGCCACGCCATTGGGCAGGCCCTCTTCCGACACATGGGCCGTGGCATCGATCACCACCGGCCCGTTGTCGTTGAGGTCGCGCTCGTTGAGGGTGACCGGGATGGACGTCGCGCCGCCATTGCCGTCGGAAGCGATCACCGTGATCGTCCGGCTGTTGCTGCCGGCTTCGAAGTCGTTGGCCTCCGAAGCGGCGCCCGCCGCCGTCAACGTGATCTCGCCGGTTGCTGGGTCGATCGCGTACCAGCCGTTGGGATCGCTGTCCGGGTCGATGCTGTAGGCGATCGTGTCGCCATCCTGGTCGACGGCCGCGACCGTACCCAGCGTGGTCCCCGCCGGCGAGTTCTCGTCGTATTCGAACGCGTAGCCGCCCGGTCCCACGGGCACGTCCTGGCCGGGATTGTCCGGATCCTCCTCCACGAACACCGGCGACTCGTTGAGGTCCAGCTCGTTGAGCGTGACCACGATCGTGGTCGTGCCGCCATTGCCGTCGCTGGCCTCGACCGTGACCTGGCGGCTGTTGCTGCCCGACTCGTAGTCGTTGGCCAGCGAGGCCGCGCCCGCCGGGGTCAGGCTGATCTCGCCCGTGACCGGGTCGATCGCGTACCAGCCGTTGTCGTTGCCGCCGGTGATCGCGAAGGTCACGGCGTCGCCGTCGACGTCGCCCGCCTGCACCCGGCCCAGCACCGTGTCCGCCGGGGTGTTCTCGTCGTAGTTGATCGTGTAGCTGGCCGGGTCGCTTCCGCTGGGCGGGTTGAAGATCGTGCCCGGCGCGTCCGGATCAGGAGTCGGGCCGCCCGCGTTCGGATCCTCGAACACCGGCGGATCGTTGACCGGAATGACCTCGATGACGACCGTACTGGTCGTGGTGCCGCCGTTGCCGTCGTCGATGATGACCACGAACTCGTCAGGACCGTTGTAGTCCTCGTTCGGCGTGTAGGTGTACTCGCCCGTATCCGGGTCGATGACCACCGTGCCGTTGGCCGGCGGCTGGCCGAGCGTGTAGGTCAGCTCGTCGCCATCGGGATCGGTCCCGGTGACCCTGCCCGATACCGGTGTGTCTTCCGGCGTGGTATGGCTGTAGTCGCCCGTCTCCGGATCGAAATCCTGCCCGGGGATGTAGCCCGGGTCCTGCGGATCCAGCCCTTCGTTCGGGTCCGCCGGAACCGGCGACTCGTTGAGGTCGAGCTCGTTGAGGTGGACCGTGATCGTGGTCGTACCGCCATTGCCGTCGCTGGCCGTCACCGTGATCGGGTGGCTGTTGTCGCCCGACTCGTAGTCGTTTGCCAGCGAGGCCGCACCTTCCGGAGTCAGGGTGATCACGCCGGTGGTCGGGTCGATCGCGTACCAGCCGTCGCCGTTGCCGCCGGTGATCGCGAAGGTCACGGTGTCGCCGTCGTCGTCGCTCGCCTGGACCTGGCCCAGCGCGGTACCCGCCGGCGTGTTCTCGTTGTAGCTGATCGTGTAGCTCGCCGGCGTGCTGCCGCTGGGCGGGTTGAAGATCGTGCCCGGCTCATCCGGTTCCGGCGGCGTACCGCCTGCGTTCGGATCCACGAACACCGGCGACTCGTTGAGGTCCAGCTCGTTGAGCGTGACCACGATCGTGGTCGTGCCGCCATTGCCGTCGCTGGCCTCGACCGTGACCTGGCGGCTGTTGCTGCCCGACTCGTAGTCGTTGGCCAGCGAGGCCGCGCCCGCCGGGGTCAGGCTGATCTCGCCCGTGACCGGGTCGATCGCGTACCAGCCGTTGTCGTTGCCGCCGGTGATCGCGAAGGTCACGGCGTCGCCGTCGACGTCGCCCGCCTGCACCCGGCCCAGCACCGTGTCCGCCGGGGTGTTCTCGTCGTAGTTGATCGTGTAGCTGGCCGGGTCGCTTCCGCTGGGCGGGTTGAAGATCGTGCCCGGCGCGTCCGGATCAGGAGTCGGGCCGCCCGCGTTCGGATCCTCGAACACCGGCGGATCGTTGACCGGAATGACCTCGATGACGACCGTACTGGTCGTGGTGCCGCCGTTGCCGTCGTCGATGATGACCACGAACTCGTCAGGACCGTTGTAGTCCTCGTTCGGCGTGTAGGTGTACTCGCCCGTATCCGGGTCGATGACCACCGTGCCGTTGGCCGGCGGCTGGCCGAGCGTGTAGGTCAGCTCGTCGCCATCGGGATCGGTCCCGGTGACCCTGCCCGATACCGGTGTGTCTTCCGGCGTGGTATGGCTGTAGTCGCCCGTCTCCGGATCGAAATCCTGCCCGGGGATGTAGCCCGGATCCTGCGGATCCAGCCCTTCGTTCGGGTCCGCCGGAACCGGTGTGTCGTTGACCGGAGTGACTTCGATGACGATCGTGCTGGTGGTGGTGCCGCCGTTGCCGTCATCGATGGTGACCACGAACTCGTCGGGACCGTTGTAGTCCTCGTTCGGCGTGTAGGTGTACTCGCCCGTATCCGGATCGATGACTACCGTACCGTTGGCCGGCGGCGTCGTGACCACGTAGGTCAGGCTGTCGCCATCGACGTCCTCGCCGACGACGCGGCCGCTGACCGGCGTGTCCTCCGGCGTCTCGTGCCCGTAGTTCTGCGCAGAGGGCGGATCGTTGACCGGGGTGACGTCGATGGTGATCGTGCTGGTCGTGGTGCCGCCATTGCCGTCGTCGATGGTGACGACGAACGTGTCCGGACCGTTGTAATCCGGAGCCGGCGTGTAGGTGTATTCCCCGGTCTGCGGGTTGATCGTCACCGTGCCGTGGGCGGGCTGGGTGGTGACGGTATAGGTCAGGCTGTCGCCATCGGGGTCGGTGCCGGCCACGCGGCCGGTGACCGAGGTGTCTTCGGCGAGGGTGTGCGCGTGATTCTGGGCTTCGGGCGGGTTGTTGGACTTGTCGTCGTCGTCATCGAGCGCCTTGTAGAGGGCACCGGCGCCAATCAGTCCGAGCGCGGCGATCGCCCAGCCGGGCAGGCCGCCCGCGACCGGTGGCGGCAACAGCAGGGCATGGTCCTCCTGGATCTCGGCGAAGTGGAACTCGGACCAGGGGCTGGTGTACTGGCCCCACCACAGCACCTCATCCGCGTCTTCCAGCACCAGGTCGCTGCGTTCGCCATCCTCGTCGACGACGAAGAAGTTGCGGATGGTGATCGTGCGGCCATCCTTGAGCACGAGCAGCAGGTGGTCGCCAGCGCGCTCGAACCGCTCTACGAGTTCCGGGCCGATCTTCAGCTTGACGATGCTCGCGTGGTACAGGGTGATGTCATCCGTGTTGATCGAGGTGACGTTGCCTGCTGCCTTCTGCACGATTTCGGTCGACATGTGGTTCCTTGGAAGCATCTGGATTTGGAGTGGCGAGCCGCGATGGGCGGCAGGAGGACGCACCGCGTTCTAGGGAACGCGGTCGGGTCGGCGGCGGGATGGCAAGGGATGCCCCGCGAGGCGAGTGAAGATCTGGACGCTGACCGTATGATCAGCGGGCGATCCTTCCACAAGCAGTAGATTCCCGGCCGGGCATGCGCCCCCTGCTGCACGAACCACACGGCCCGGACAGCTCGCTGCGCCACTCTGAGGTCCTGACCAGATGCAATCAATCCCGCGTTCCTCACCGAATCTCACCTCATGGAGGATGACCCGTTGGCTGCATGTTCCCGGGATCATCGATCCGGTGGATCGCCGCAACGCCCCGATCCTCCAGCTGGCGCTGCTGGCACTGGGCACGGCGCCGCCGCTGCTGTGGCTCTACCGCATTTTCGGCACCGACATTGCATGGCGGCCCGGCGAGACGCTCAGCCTCCTGATCAGCCTGCTGATCAGCGCGCTGGCGCTATGGTCGGTCCTGCTGATCCGGCGCAAGCGGTTCCAGCGCGCTATCCGCCAGCTGATGGCGATCGTGGCGTTGCTGACGATCGCGTCGCACGCAGCCAACGGGCTGGCCGCGCACATGTTCGAGATGCCGGTCCAGCTCCTGTGGCTGTTCATTGCCGGAATGATGATCGGCCGGCGCGCGCTGTGGGCCATGTTCGGGGCGCTTGCCCTTGCACTGTTGCTGGGTGCATTCGCCGAGGCGCGTCTGGAGCAGGCCGATCTCGACGCCTATCTGGGCGACGCCGTGATCCGCTCGATCATGTTCCTCATCATCGCCCTGGTCATCGACCGCAGCGTGGCGGCGTTACGCGAGAGCCTGGATGACGCTGTGTTGCGCGGTGTGCAGCTGGAGCAGGCGAACGCGCGCCTGCAGGCCGAGATGGCCGCCCGCGAGCAGGCGCAGGCGCAACTGCTGCACGCACAGAAGATGGAAGCTGTCGGGCGCATGGCCAGCGGTCTCGCGCACGATTTCGGACACCTGCTGACCCTCATCGACGGTTATGCCTGCCAGGCCCAGCGGGCGGGCGCGCAGCAGGAGCGGGCAGCCGCGCTGGAGGGGGTGCGTTCGGCCACGCGCCGCGCGCATGCGCAGGTCGGCAAGCTGATGCATTTCGCCCGTGCCGATACCCCGCTGATCGAGACATTGGACGCGGTCGAAGCTCTGCAGGCGATTGCGCCGATGCTGCGCCAGACGCTTGGCCCCTCGATCGTGTTCCGGCTGCAGCTTGCGACGGGTCCGCTGCCGATCCGCGTGGATCGCGACCAGTTCGCCCTGGTGCTGCTCAATATCGCCGCCAATGCCCTGGATGCGATGCCGGACGGGGGCGAGTTCGCCATCAGCGCGGACGTCGACCGGAGCGCGAAGCGGCTGGAACTGCGCCTGAGCGATACCGGTCCCGGTATTCCCGAGGCGGCCCGCCCGTACGTGTTCCAGCCGTTTTTCACCACCAAGCCGCTGGGCCACGGCACCGGCCTTGGGCTGGCCGTCAGTCAGGATCTGGCGGAGTCCTGGGGCGGGTCGCTGTCCTGCACCGTCCCGCCTGCCGCAGGCGGAACCGTCTTCGTCCTCACGCTGCCGTTGGCGGAGTAGGGCGGGCTACGCCGACGTCCGACGTCGGGGAGGCGTGGAGTCCAGACGGTAACCCACGCCCCTGACGGTCGCCAGCGCCAGCGCCTCGCCGGCCGCTTCGCATTTACGCCGCAGCCGATACACGAGCATCTCGAGTCGATGCGGGTCGAATGCGCTCGCATCCTCGGCCAGGCGCTCCACCAGGGCTTCGCGCGACACGACCTGGCCTGTGCATCGGGTGAGCAGATCCATTACTTCGCGCTCGTTACGGCTCAGCGCGACCAATCGGCCGGTTGGGGCCTCCAGTGTCCATCCGTCCTGGACCAGAGACCATCCGGCGGTTCCGTTGCCGGGCGCCGTTTCGGCAACGATTACCCGTCTGCCCAGATTGCGCAGGGATTGCACGATCTCGTCGACGCCCATGGGCTTGGCGAGGTAGACATCTGCGCCGGCGCGCAGGCCGCGCATGCGATCGGCCGGGCGGCCGTGCCCCGAATAGATCACGATGCCCACCACGTCCGACAGGGTGCGCAGGTGTCTGGCCACCTCGACCCCGTCATCGTCCGGCAGCCCGACATCGAGCAATACCAGATCGAAGGGCGCGCGCGTCCACTCTCGGTAGAGATCCAGGGTGCGGCAGAAGCCGACGGCCTCGAAGCCGGCGCCATGGAGTGCGGGTAGCAGGATCGCTTCGCGCAGCTCCTTGTCGTCCTCGACGACGGCCACCCGCAATGCGGGTGGGATCGAGGGGTTGTCGGAACCTGCCGGCGTCACGGCGCCGGATTGTGGACGGCGACGGCAGGCCCGGCCGCCTCGGGACTCACCTTCTCGATGGTGTGCCGCAGCTCGCGGCCGAGGATGATCTTGGCGTCGCGCGCCCAGGTCTCCAGGCGCTGGTCGAACACCAGCTTGCTGTTCTGGTCGAGCTTGACCAGGCCCAGTTCGCGCAGCTTCTGGATGAAGCCGCGGAACAGGCTCTTGTCGAAGAACTCCGGCGCCGCAGGCGCATACAGCAGGCTCAGGCGCTGCGCGGCGAGCTGGCACAGGCTCTCCAGTTCGCCCGCGCCGAGCGTGCCCGGGCCGTTCTTGGCCAGCACCGAGATGGCGATGTAGTAACGCTCGAACGCCTGCTGCAGCGGATGTCCGATCGCGCGCAGGCGGAACACCTCGTCCGACTGCCCGGCGTTGCGCGCCAGGATGCCGCCGTCGTCGTCGCTGACCTGCTGCAGCAGCCCCTCGCGGATGAACACGTCGATGGTGCGGTCGATGCGTTCGGCGAAGCCGTGCTCGTCCCAGGCCAGGAACAACTCGCCCTGCAGGAAGGGATACACCGCCCGCCCGATCCGCATCAGCGTGTCGCGCGCCATGCGCCGGTTGTGCTGGAAGCAGCAGGCGATCCAGGCCGATGCGGTGAACAGGTGCAGCACGTTGTTGCGGAAGTAGCTCAGCAGCACCGCGTCCTCGTCGCCCACGCTGAACACGTCGCCGAGCGGGTGCGCGATGCGGCGCAGCACGCCGATCTCCTCGCCATGCGCCACGATCTCGCGCGGCGAGTGCGGGGTCACCGTCACGCGGTCGGAGTAGGGCACTTCGGCCAGCAGGGTCTTGGACAGTGCGATCTGCGCCAGCAGGTCGGCCTCGCCCATGGTGTGCTTGGGCGTGGACAGCAGCGCCAGCGCCAGCAGGTTGATCGGATTGACGTCCGCGGCGCGGTTGATGTTGACCTGGATGCGCTGCGCGGCCGCGTCCACGGTATCGGACAGCCAGTCGGGCTTGTCCTCGTCCGAGAGCGGGCGCCCATCCCAGTCAGTGGCGTGTTCGGCCAGCAGTTCGGCCAGCGGAATCGGCTCGCCGAAGTTCACCACCACCTGGCCGTAGTTCTGCCGCAGCACCTTGGGGATGCTCCACAGCAGCGTCCAGATCGATTCCTTTTCCTTGGGCTTGCCGGACAGCTCGTCCAGGTAGCTGCCGCCTTCCATCAGCTTTTCGTAGCCGATGTACACCGGCTGGAACAGCACCGGGCGGGAGGGCTGTCGCAGGTAGGCGCGCAGGGTCATCGAGATCATGCCGCCCTTGGGCTGCAGCAGCCGGCCGGTGCGCGAACGGCCGCCCTCGATGAAGTATTCGATCGAATAGCCGCCCGCGATCAGCTGCGCCACGTACTCGGCCAGCACCGCCGAATACAGCGCCGAGCCGCGGATCGAGCGGCGGATGAAGAACGCACCGCCGCGGCGCAGGATCGGGCCGATCACCGGCAGGTTGAGGTTGATGCCGGCCACGATGTGCGGCGGCACGATGCCCTTGGTGTAGAGCAGGTAGGACAGGAGCAGGTAGTCCATGTGGCTGCGGTGGCTGGGCACGTAGATCACCTCGTGCCCGGGCGCGGCCGCCTTCAGGCTGTCGAGGTGGTGCACCAGCACGCCGCGGTAGATCCGGTTCCACACCGAGGTCAGCAGGAACGAGGCCGAGCGCACCACCGGGTGCGAGTAGTCGGCGGCGATCTCGTAGGCCATGGCGTGGGCCTTCTTCCACGCGTCCTCGGGCGAGCTGCTGTCGCGCCGCGCCTGGTCGGCGATCGCGTCCTTCACCGGCTGCGAGGACAGCACCTTGTCGATCAGCAGGCGGCGCGTGGACAGGTCCGGCCCGATGATCGCCTCGCGCAGGCGGTTGAAGTGGGTGCGCAGCACGCGCGAGAGCTTGCGCACGCTGCGTTCCGGCGGCAGGTCCTCGGCCAGCAGGTCGCGGATGCTCACCGGCGCGGCGAACTGCACCAGGGTGTCGCGGCCGTTGAGCAGGATCGCCAGCAGCCGCCGGAAGCGGCCGACGATCGCCCAGTTCTCCGAGAACAGCACCGAGAACCAGCCCGACGCCTTGTCCGGCGAGCGGCCCACGAAGATCGAGACAGGCACCAGCTGCACGTCCAGCGCAGGGTCTGCGCGATGCGCCTCGAGCAGGCGCGCCAGCGATTCGGAATGGGTCTTCTTCGGCGCCGACTGGCCGGTGGCCAGCGCCAGCGCACCGCCCATGTTGCGGCGGGACAGCGCCACGTAGGCGCGCTTGCGGCCCAGCGGATCGCCCGGCAACGGCCGCAGCGGGGACGGCATGCCGGTCTCGCGGCAGGCGCGATCCAGGATCAGGGCGTTCGACAGCCCGTAGTCCTCGAGCACATAGCAGACCGGCCGTGCGTCGACCAGTTCGGGCGGCGCCTGCGGTTCGAGCTTCAGGTCGATCCAGGGCTGCAGCACCCGGCCCGCCAGCTTCGCCCACCATGGCCGGCCGCTGCGCATCGCGACCACGCGCGGTGGCGGCGGACCGCGGCCGTCCGGATCGGAGGGGGGCCGGTCGTCGCGCGGCGCGCCGCCTTGGCCGGCGGGTGGCTCGGCCTCGAAGAGGGTGGGTTGGCTGGGCATCCCTCGCATTATGCCCAAGCCGGGAGGTCGGCCGGCCAGGGGCGGCCGGTCAGCGACGTCAAGGTGGGCTGAATGGATTTCGCCAAGGCAGGGGAAAACCGTGACCTCCTTCACTGTGTGGCAACGGGCAGGCTTGCGCGGCTTTACAAGTTGTTTACAAACAGGCGAACGCGCGAGGGGGCGCGCGTGTTGGATCCCCCGCTGCATCACTTTCAAGGAGAGACCCGATGTTGCCGCTTCCCGATCGCCTCGGTGCCGCCGTGCGCCGTGGCCTGCTGCTTACGATCCTCACTCCCGCCGCGCTCGCCCAGCAGGCGCCTGCGTCCCAGGCCGACACGGGTGCCCGCACCCTCGACACCGTCCAGGTCACCGGCTCGCGCATCCGCCGCGCCGAACTCGAAACCCAGGTCCCGGTGCAGGTGCTCAGCCGGGAAGACATCGACCGCAGCGGCTTCACCTCGGTCGCCGAGGTGGTGCAGAACCTCACCGCCAGCGGCGCCGCGCTCAACACCAAGTTCAATTCCTCGGGCAACTTCGGCTTCCCGCCCGATGGCGGCGGCGTCGGCGCGGGCGCGGCCACGGTCGATCTGCGCCATCTCGGCGCCAAGCGCGTGCTGGTGCTGGTCGACGGCATGCGCTGGGTCAACGAATCCTCCGCTTCCGGCGTGGGCTCTTCGGTCGATCTCAACACCATCCCGCTGTCGATCATCGAGCGCATCGAAGTGCTCGAGGATGGCGCGTCCTCGATCTACGGGTCCGACGCCATCGCAGGCGTGGTCAACATCATCACCCGCAAGGATGTCGACGGCGCCAGCGTGCAGTTGCACTACGGAGACTATTTCGACCTGGCCGGCGGCGAGACCTGGGGCGCGGACCTGGGCTGGGGCGGCAGCAGCGAACGCGCGCGCTGGTTCTTCGGCGCCTCATACTTCAAGCAGAAGGAGATCTCCTCGCTCGAATACACCCCGGCCAGCGTGCCCGTGCCGGGCACTGGCCTGTCCAACGGCAGCTCAGCGACGACGCACGGGCGTTTCCTGTTCGAGGATCCCGGCACCGGCATCGTCTACGACATCACGCCCAACACCGGCGCGAGCGCGCCGACCTACCTGACCGGCCAGCAGGCCTGCCGCGACGACGACGGCAATCCCACCGGCGTGGTGCGCGCAGACGATTTCCACTGCTTCGGTACCGCCGACCGCTTCAACTTCGCGCCCTACAACCTGCTGCTCACGCCTTCCGAGCGCAAGTCGGTGTTCGGCCAGGTGCAGTTCGACTTCAGTCCGACGTTCGGCGGCTACGTGCGGGTGCTGTACAACGAGCGCGAGTCGGCCAACCAGGCCGCGCCCGAGCCGTTCTTCCTGGGTACCGACGCCGGTGTCTACAACGAGTGGGCGGAAACCAGGCTGGTCATCTCGGCCACCAATCCCTACAACCCGTTCGGCTTCGACCTGACCACGATGGGCGACAGCCCCAACCTGTTCCTGCTCGGCCGTCGGCCGGTCGAGGGCGGTCCGCGCCGCTTCGAGCAGGAAGTGGAAACCTGGTATGCCTCGGGCGGGCTCAACGGCATGTTCGACGTCGGCGCACGGGCCTGGAACTGGGACGTGAACCTGATGCGCAGCGAGAGCACGGCCGAGCAGAGCAACTACGGCAGCTACAACATCCGTCGGATCAACGAGGCGCTCAGCGGCGCGGCCGCCTGCGCCGCCATCGCCGGCTGCGTCGATCTCGACCTGTTCGGCGGGCCGGGCACGATCACGCCGGCGATGCTGGCCTGGATCCAGCCGGTGGTGCGCGACCGCAGCAGCAACACGATCAGCCTGGCCTCGGCCAATGTCACCGGCGACCTGTTCGATGGCTGGGCCGGACCGATCTCGTTCGCCGCGGGTGTGGAATACCGCGAGTACCAGGGCGAGTACCAGCCCGACCCGCTGACCGTCGCCGGCGAGTACAACGGCGTGCCATCGGGACCGAGCCGCGGCGAATACGATGTGCGTGAGGCCTACGCCGAGTTCCTGGTGCCGCTGGTGAAGGACGGCTGGCTCGGCAAGAGCCTCGACCTCAGCCTGGCCGGACGCTGGTCGGACTACTCCAACTTCGGCGGCACCAATACCGGCAAGGTCGGCCTGCGCTGGCAGGTGACCGACGAGTTCCTGCTGCGCGGTTCGTTCGCGGAAGGTTTCCGTGCGCCGTCGATCGGCGAACTCTACGGCACGCTCAGCCGCTTCGACGCGACCCTCGTCGATCCCTGCAACCGTCCCGCGGCGACCACGCCTCAATGCGTGGCCGAGGGCGTGCCGGCCGACTACGAGCAGTCCAACCCGCAGATCTCCGTGGTCACCTCGGGCAACGAACAGCTGCAGCCGGAAACCAGCCGCAGCCTGATGCTGGGTTCGGTCTGGAGCCCCTCGTTCGCCGATGCGACGACATGGTCGGACCGGCTCGACCTGGGCGTGACCTTCTACCGCCACACCATCGACGGTGCGATCCAGGCGCTGGATGCGCAGACCATCCTCGACCGCTGCATCGCCACGCGCGATCCGGTCTCGTGCGGGTTCTACGAGCGCAACGAGCGTGGCCAGATCGTCCGCTTCGACAACATCCTGGGCAATGTCGGCACGATCCGCACCGACGGCTGGGACTTCAGCGCCGACTGGCGCCTGCCCGAGCAGGCCTGGGGGCAGCTGGCGTTCGCATGGAAGACCACCTGGGTGACCCGCTACGAGCTGGTCAACGAGGCCGGCCAAGCCGAACCGCGTGCGCCTGGCGTGGAAATCAACAACAGTGCGATCCCCAACCGCAGCTCGACCCTGTCGGCGGTATGGCGCGGTGGCGGTGGCTGGCAGGCGGCCTGGACGGCGCGCTATATCGATCGCCTGCGCGAGTCCTGCGCCGGTGCCAACGGCTTCGACATCTGCGATGACAGCGCCGGCGACCGCAACGACCTCGGCGCCACCACCTACCACGACGCGCAGCTGTCCTGGGGCACCGACGCCTGGATGAAGGACCTGCGCTTCACGCTGGGCGTCAACAACGTGTTCGGCAAGGATCCGCCGATCTGCCTGAGCTGTTCGCTCAACGGCTACGACGCGTCGACCTACGACCTGCCGGGGCAGTTCTGGTACGCGCGGGTGGGCTTCGGGTTCTGAAGGCCCGGGCGTGCGCCGCGTGGCAACGGGTCCGTTGGCCCGTTGCCCGGCCGACGCGATGACGTAGCGCTTGTGCGGCTGGCGGTCGCGGCGGACCCTCCGCCGCGGCCGTCAGCGCAGCAGCGCGCCCTCGGGCACCTCGAGGTTCACCGACAGCGCGAGGTGGTCGGAGAAGGCCGCCGGCACCGCGCGCATGCCCTCGCAGCGCAGCGTGTCGGTGACCAGGATGTGGTCGATCGCGCGCTGCGGCTTCCAGCTGGGGAAGGTATGCACGGTGCAGCCTGGCGGCTGCAGGCGGGTCTTGCGGAACAGGTTGCCCATCTCGGGGCAGTCGACCACGCAGTTGAAGTCGCCCATCAGCACCGCGTTGGGGAAGTCGTGCAGCAGCTCGGCGATGAAGTCGAGCTGCATCTGGCGCGACTGCGCGCCGAGCGAGAGGTGGGCCACGGCCACGGTCAGGCCCGCGGCGCCGTTGCCGAAGTGCCCCATCAGCACGCCGCGCCCGGCGATGCGGCCGGGCAGCGGGTGGTGCACCACTTCCACCGGCTCCAGCCGGCTGAGCAGGCCGTTGGCGCTCGATGCCACGTTGCCCACCCGCCGGTTGGGCTGGTGGGTCCAGTAGTCGAAGCCGGCGCGCTCGGCCAGGTAGTGGGTCTGGTTGGTGAAGCCCGAGCGCCAGCTGCCCGGATCGCTTTCCTGCAGGCCGACGATGTCGTGTTCGCCGGCCAGTCGCGCGATGGCGTCCAGCGAGGTGCGCTTGCCCACGGGCAGCACATGCGACCAACTGCGCGTGGCGTAGTCGCTGTAGCGCCGGGTGCTGGAGCCTGCCTGGATGTTCGCGCTGAGCAGCTTCAGCCGTTGCGTGGACATGCGCGTTCGGACATCAGCCGCCGGCCCGCACCTGCGCGATCACGCGATCGGTGTTCTGCAGCACTTCGTCGAAGTTGCGGCCGGTGACGCGGTAGCGGCCGTTGACGATCATCATCGGCGTGGAGTTGGCGCGCTGCTGGGCGATGTACTGCTTGGCGCGGCCGAACTTGGCGTTCACCGTGAAGCTGGCCATGGTGCTGGCGAACTGCGCCGGGTCGGCGCCGAACTTGGCGTAGGCGCGCGCCAGGTCCTCGGGCGAATCGGTGCCGCGCTCGCCCTTGAGCGAGCGCTCGACGTGGATGGCCTGGAAGATGCCGTCGTGGGCCTGGTCGGCGATGCCCATGGCTTCGGCCGCGTAGTAGGCGCGCACGTAGGCGTCCCAGTTGCCGCCGAACGGCGCCGGCACGTAGGTGAAGCGCACGTCGGCCGGCAGGCGCGCCTTCCAGTTGTTCACCAGCGGCTGGAACATGGCGCAGGCCGGGCAGACGTAGTTGAAGACTTCGACCACCTCGATCTTGCCGTCCAGCGGCTCGAACGGCTGGCCGCCCTGGATCAGCTCGTAGTGCTCGCCCTGGGTGGCGAAGGTGGCGGCCGGCGTGGTCGCGGCGGGCGTCGCCGCGGCATCGCCCGCGGCCGGCACCGGGGCGCCGTCCTGCGGCGCGGCACCCGGGTCGGCCGGCGCGGAAGGATCCAGGGCGGGTTCGTCGCCGACGGCCTCGGCCGGGGCGGCAGCCGGCGCCTCGGCCGCCGGTGTCCCGGACGACGCCGGCATGGCGGCGGGCTCGGACGGCTGGCAGGCGGCGAGCAGCAGCGCAAGGGCGGCGGGCGCCAGGACGAGGCGGGAAAGGGCACGAAGCTTCATCGACGGATTCCTGTGTCGTAGCGGAGCGGAGCGTACAGCGGGCGCCGTGAGGCCGGCGGGATCAGCGTGCGGCGGCGCGTTCGGCGGCGATCAGCGCGTCGGCGATCCGCAGCGTGTCCTGCAGCGAGGGCCCCTGCACGAGATACTTGCCGTTGATGATGAGGGTCGGCGTGCCGCGAACCCCGGCCCGGACCGCGAAGTCCTTCGCCGCATTCATCTTCTCGTCAGTCGCCGCCGACCCCAGCGCGGCCCGCACCTGCGCGGCATCGAGCCCCTGCGCGGCCAGGAACGTCGCGACTTCCTGCAGCGTCGCGCCGCGCGCCGGCAGGCTGCCTTCGCGATGGACGGCGTCGAACAGGCGGGAGTGGAACTCGGCCACGCGGCCCAGCGCCTCCAGGGCGAAGTAGCCGCGCGCGTAGGCGTCGCCCGGCGACCAGACCGCCGGCACGTAGTGCAGGCGCACGTCGTCGCCGGCGCCGCGCTTCCAGGCCGTGAGCATCGGGTGGAACTGGTCGCAGTGGCCGCAGGTGTAGGCGAACACCTCGACCACCTCGATCGTGCCGGGCTCGGCGCGCCAGCGCTCGCCGTCGGCGATCGGGATGTAGTGCACGCCCATCCCCGGCGGCAGCCCCTGGGCCAGCGCGGCCAGGGGCAGCAGCCAGAGCAGGCACAGGGCGAACAGGCGGGCGCGCATGGTGGATCCGCCGGCGCTCAGGGCAGGTCCGGGACCGGCCTCAGCCCTGTGCGTCGGCAGCGTCGGCCGGCTCGGTGCTCTCGGCCGGTTCGGCGGCCGGTGCGGCCGGCGCTGCGGCGGGTGCGGCCGGGCCGGCGGCCTCGATCGCGGCCAGGGTGGCCGCGTCGGGACGTTGGTGCAGGCCCTGCAGGTAGCTGGCCAGGGCCTGGATCTCCTGGTCGGTCAGCGGCGCGGCGATCTCGGCCATGATGTCGAACTGGTGGCGGTCGCCCAGGCTGGTCTCGCCGCTGCGGTATTCCTGCAGGCGGCGGTCGACGTAGGCCGCTTCCTGGCCGGCGACGGCCGGATAGGCCGGACCCGGGTTGCCCTGGCCGGCGGGGCCATGGCAGGCCATGCAGGCCGGAATGCCGCGGGCGGCATCGCCGCTGCGGTACAGCTGCTGGCCGATCTCGTAGAACTTCTTGCCGTCGTAGGCGCCGCCCTCCACCAGGCCGTCGTCGGCGATGCCGGCGCCCGGGCTCTTGGTGGCGAAGAAGGCACCCAGGTCGCGCATGTCCTGCGGGCTGAGCGGGGTGGCGAAGGGGATCATCGCCGCGGCCAGGCCGGTGTTGCGCTCGCCGCTCTTGAACAGGGCCAGCTGTTGGGCGATGTAGCGCTCGCTCTGCCCGGCGATGCGCGGATAGGGCAGGCCGTCGGGTGGATTGCCGTCCAGGCCGTGGCAGGCGGCGCAGGTGCCGGCCAGGGTCGCGCCGTTCTCCGCATCGCCGGCGCGGGTCTGCTTGAGCGCGGCCAGCGCGCTGGCGTCCAGCGACGAGACCTCGACCGGGGGATTCTCCTCCAGCGGCGCGACGGTGGACTGGGCGAACGCGACGGCGCCGACCACGAGGGCGGCAAGGCCGGCGACACCGATGGCGCGGACGTGGCGCATTGCAGGACTCCGAAATCATGGATCGCGGACGGGGCTGCCCCGGCCGCAAGGTCCGCGATTATCGCGGTGCGCCGCGCGGACGGTCAAACCGTTCGCTGCCCGCGACGCCCCGCGGCGGTGCCCGTGAGAAGCTATGCCGGCCCCGAGCCTCAGGTTTCCGATGTCCAATCCGTTCGCGCGCGCCAGCTACCTGCTCGCCGCCCACACCCCCAGACAGCTGCCCCCCGACGGCGGCGCCGAGGTCGCCTTCGCCGGCCGCTCCAACGCCGGCAAGTCCAGCGCGCTCAATGCCTTGTGCCAGCAGAACGCGCTGGCGCGGGTATCCAAGACGCCCGGCCGCACCCAGCAGCTGGTCTATTTCGGCCTGCCGCCACACGAGAACAAGTACCTGGTCGACCTGCCCGGCTATGGCTACGCCAAGGTGCCGATGGCCCTGCGCGAGCACTGGCAGGCCTTCATCGACCAGTGGTTCCAGGACCGGTTCGCCCTACGCGGGCTGGTGGTGGTGATGGACATCCGTCACCCGCTCAAAGACTACGACCTGCAGATGCTGGGCTATGCGATGCGCCGCGGCCTGCCGGCGCACGCGCTGCTGACCAAGGCCGACAAGCTTTCGCGCGGCGCCGCCGGCAATACCGTGCAGGCGGTGCGCCGCCAGCTGTCGGCCAGCTATGGCGACAGCATCGGCGTGCAGGCCTTCTCCGGCGAGACCAAGGCCGGGGTCGAGGAGCTGCGGTCGGTGGTCGCGGGCTGGCTGGAGCTGCCGGGCGCGCGCTGAGCGCGCCGCCCCCTGCCGGCCCGGGCGCCCTCAGGCGCCGATGTCGAACAGCTGGCCGATGCCCGAGGCGGCCAGCATGGCCAGCACGCCCCAGAAGCCGGCCCGCAGCGCGCCGCGCAGGGCCGGCGCGCCGCCGAGCCGGGCCGCGCTGCCGCCGGACAGAAGCAGCCCCACCACGGTGGCCAGGGCCACCACCGGTTCGACCCGCGTCGCCGGCGCCGCCAAGGCGGCCAGCACCGGCAGGGCCGCGCCCGCGCAGAGGGCCGCCGACGAGGACAGGGCCGCCTGCAGCGGCCGCGCGCGCAGGGCGTCGGTGATGCCCAGCTCGTCGCGCGCATGCGCGGCCAGGGCGTCGTGCCGGGTGAGCTGCTCGGCCACGGTCCGGGCCAGCGCCGGCTCGAGCCCGCGGCGGCGGTAGATCGCGGCCAGCTCGGCCAGTTCGGCCTCCGGTTCCTCGTGCAGCTCGCGGCGTTCGACCGCGAGGTCCGCCGCCTCGGTGTCGGCCTGCGACTGCACCGAGACGTACTCGCCCGCGGCCATCGAGATCGCACCCGCCACGGTGGCGGCCAGGCCGGTGACCAGCACGGTCTGGTGCGGCGCGCCTGCCGCAGCAATGCCGACCACCACGCCGGACACCGAGACGATGCCGTCGTTGGCGCCGAGCACGGCGGCGCGCAGCCAGCCGGCGCGGTGGCTGCGATGGCGTTCGGGGTGGCGACTGGTCATCGCGGCCTGCGGCGAATGCGGAACCGCCATTCTGGCCGACCGCCTCGCGGTGGGACGGAATGGGAGGCGCACGCATCCGCATGCGCGTCCCGGGCTCAGTCGAGTTCCAGGATCAGCGGCGCGCGGGCGGGCACGACCAGCGTCGTGTCGAAGCGGATGCGGCGACCCTCGAGCACGTCGGTGCCAGAGCGCGCGCCGGCCAGCGCATGGGAAAAGCGTGCCGTGTCCAGCCGCGCCTCGTCCTGGCCGCGGTTGAGCGCAACCAGCACCCGGCGCCCCACGTGCTCGCGCACGTAGACATAGACATCGTCGACCGGCGCGTAGTGGACCAGGCTGCCGGCGTGTACCGGGGTGGCATCCTTGCGCCAGGTGAACAGCCGGCGCACGAAGTCCTGCGCCTCGCGCTGCCTGGCGTCCAGGCCTTCTCCGCTGAAGGCGCTGGCCGCGTCGCCCGCCCAGCCACCGGGCATGTCGGCGCGCAGCTCGCCGTCGCGGCGTTCGGACGGGCCGCGCAGCAGCACTTCGGAGCCGTAGTAGAACTGCGGGATGCCGCGCATGGTGGCGATGTAGGCCATGCCCAGCTTCCACAGGCCCAGGTCGCCGTCGACGTGGGCCAGCAGGCGCGTGGTGTCGTGGTTCTCGGCGAACACCACCAGCGCCTGCGGATCCGGATAGAGGAAGTCGTTGGCCAGCGCCTCGTACAGCGGCGTCCAGCCGCTTTCCCAGGTGGCGGGGCGCAGCAGCGCGTCGCGCAGGGCGATGTGCAGCGGGAAGTCCATCATGCTGGTCATGTGCGGCACGTGGCCGCTGGCGTTGGCCTTGCCGCGCTGCCAGTGGGCGACGATCGCCGGGTTCGGACTCCACTCCTCGCCAACCATGTCGAAGTCCGGGTACTCGTCCATCACCGCCTTGGCCCAGGCCGACAGAAACTCCGCGTCGGCATAGCCGAAGGTGTCCTCGCGGATGCCAGCCAGCCCCGCGGACTCGATCCACCACAGCGTGTTCTGGATCAGGTAGCGCGCCAGCTGCGGCTGGCGCTGGTTGAGGTCGGGCATGACCTCGACGAACCAGCCGTCGGTGAAGCCGGCGCGGTCGCCGGGCGCGGCATAGGGGTCCTGGATCGTCGTACGGCGATGGTTGGTGGGCACGAAGCGCCCGCCGTTGGTGATCCAGTCGCGGCTGGGCAGGTCGCGCATCCACCAGTGCTCCGAGCCGATGTGGTTGAGCACCACGTCCATGACGATGCCGATACCGTGCGCGCGGGCTTCGCGCGCGAACGCGCGGTAGTCCTCGTTGCTGCCCATGCGCGGATCGACCTTGTACAGGTCGGTGATCGCGTAGCCGTGGTAGGAGTAGGCCGGCTGGTCGTTCTCCAGCACCGGCGTGGGCCAGATGCGGGTGAAGCCCAGCGAGGCGATGTAGCCAAGCCGGGCGCGCATGCCGGCCAGGTCGCCGCCGTGGCGGCCGTTCGGATCGGCGCGGTTGGCGCCCTCACGCATGCCCGGCACGCTGTCGTTGCCGGGGTCGCCGTTGGCGAAGCGGTCGGGCGTGATCAGGTAGATCGCGTCGCGGCCGTCGAAGCCGCGCGGCGGCGCGGGCTCGCGCGCGTCGATGCGCCAGGGATGGCGCGCGGCGACGGTGTCTCCGTCGAGCAGCTCGATCTCCAGGGCGCCCGGCGTGGCGTCGTCGTCGATCTCGACCACGACGAACAGGTAGTTGGGGTTCTCCAGCGCCTGCACGCCGGTCACGCGCACGCCCGGATGCGCGATGCGCGCCTGCAGCCCGGCGATGTCCTCGCCGTACAGCATCAGCTCGACCTCGCGATGCTGCATGCCCACCCACCAGTTCTCCGGTTCCACCCGCTGGACCGTGGCCGCGTGCAGCGGCAGCAGGCAGGTCAGCAGCAGGCACAGCAGGCCCAGTCGTTTCATGTCGGATCCCCGTGTCGAGTGCGCCCGAGGCTAGCGGCGGCTTCCGCGCAGGGGCAAGGCGCGGGGCGATGAATTCGTATGCAGGCCGCCGCATCCACCTCGCCGGTGGCGCGCCTGCGTTCCAGCGCCGGAATGCCGGGTCCGCCCGTGGCGATCCATAATGCGCTCCGCGAATGCCCGGGCCGCCGGGCCTCGCGTCCTTTCCCAGAGCGATGCGCATGTCGAGTCCCAGCCACGCCGGCGATACCCCGATTACCCACCGCGACCAGCTGGCTGCGGTCCTCGTTTCGGGCGAGAAGCCGAGTGCGGCCTGGCGCATCGGGACCGAGCACGAGAAGTTCGGCTTCCGCCTCGACGACCTGCGCCCGCCCACGTTCGACGGCGAGCGCGGCATCGAGGCCCTGCTCAAGGGACTGACCCGCTTCGGATGGGAGGCGGTGGAGGAACACGGCCGCGTGATCGCCCTGCTCAAGGACGGCGCCTCGGTGACGCTGGAGCCGGCCGGCCAGCTCGAACTGTCCGGCGCGCCGCTCGAGGACATCCACCAGACCTGCCGCGAGGTGGGCAGCCACCTGCGCGAGGTCAAGGCGGTGGCCGACGAACTGCAGCTGGGCTTCCTCGGCATGGGCTTCCAGCCCAAGTGGCGCCGCGAGGACATGCCGTGGATGCCCAAGGGCCGCTACCGGATCATGCGCGAGTACATGCCCAAGGTCGGCTCGCTCGGCCTGGACATGATGACCCGCACCTGCACGGTGCAGGTCAACCTCGACTACGCCAGCGAAGCGGACATGGTGAAGAAGTTCCGCGTCTCGCTGGCGCTGCAGCCGATCGCCACCGCGCTGTTCGCGGATTCGCCGTTCACCGAAGGCCGGCCCAACGGCTTCCTGAGCTATCGCTCGCACATCTGGACCGACACCGATCCCGGCCGCACCGGCATGCTCGACTTCGTGTTCGAGGACGGCTTCGGCTACGAGCGCTATGTCGACTACCTGCTCGACGTGCCGATGTATTTCTCCTACCGCGACGGCGAATACATCGATGCCTCCGGCAAGTCGTTCCGCGACTTCATGGCCGGGCGCCTGGACGTGCTGCCCAGCGCGCTGCCGACGCTGCGCGACTGGAACGACCACATGACCACCGCCTTCCCCGAAGTGCGGCTGAAGAAGTACCTGGAAATGCGCGGCGCCGACGGCGGCCCCTGGAACCGGCTGTGCGCGCTGCCGGCGTTCTGGGTGGGCCTGCTGTACGACGATGCCGCGCTCGACGCGGCCTGGGACCTGGTGCGCGACTTCAGCCGCGAGGAACGCCATGCGCTGCGCGACGGCGTGCCCCGCCAGGCCCTGGGTCTGCCGTTCCGCGGTGGCAGCTTGCGCGATCTCACGCGCGAGGCGTTGCGCATTGCCGTTGCTGGGCTCGCGCGCCGGGCGCGCCACAATGCGCGCGGCGAGGACGAGCGCGACTTCCTGGCGCCCCTGCTGGAGATCGTCGAAGCCGGACAGACCCCGGCCGAGCACAAGCTGGCCCTGTACCACGGCCAGTGGCAGGGCGACATCGACCGGGTGTTCCGCGAGTTCGCCTATTGAGGCAGTGGCGGCGCGCCCGTCCGGAGCGTCGGCACATGCGTCATGGCGGACAGGTGTCGCCGCAGCGATCGAGGACCGGCGTTCCCGGGCGCGAGTGGATATCCGATGGAGAGAGCCTGGGCGCGCCCGCCCGTCATGGTCCGACGGCGCCCGCTGCCGTGAACGCCCGGGTGGCGGCCCGGCTGGCAGGCAAGCGATTCCGCCCGCCTGCGCGCGGGGCGCTGACGGGGTGAGGCGCGGGTCGCGTCCCCGACGCCTTCTGCCGAACGGAACACGCGGTCCGTCCGCGGCAGTTGCCCCCGCAACCGTATGCTGCGCTGCGACAGCGATTCCGCTAGTGTGCCGGCGATGAATATTCCAGACGGCCCGCTGCGCGAAGCGCTCGACTTCGCCGAGACCGACACCCTGCTGCGCGACGACGTGCGGCGGCTGGGCGCGCTCGTGGGCGAAGTGCTCGCCGAACAGGGCTCGCCGAACCTCCTCGACGAGGTCGAAGGCATCCGCCGCGCCGCGATCGCGCGTCGCGAGCAGGGCCTGCCGGTGGATGCGCTGGCCGAGGAACTGGCCCGCGTGCCCCTCGCCGATGCCGAGGCGGTGGTGCGGGCGTTCTCGACCTATTTCGGCGCGATCAACCTGGCCGAGCGCGTGCACCGCATCCGCCGCCGACGCGATTACGAGCGCATCAGTGAATTGCCGCAGCCCGGCGGTTTCGAGGCCGTACTGCGCGACCTGCGCGAGGACGGGGTGACCTTCGAGGAACTCGAGGCGACGCTGCCGCGGCTGTGGGTCGAACCAGTGTTCACCGCCCATCCCACCGAGGCGGTGCGGCGCGTGCTGCTGGAGAAGGAGCGCGACATCGTCGAGCGCCTGGTCGAGGACATCGACCGCACGCGCACGCCAGTGGAGCGGCGCGCGGACATCGAGCGCATCCGCGTGGCGCTGACCGCCGGCTGGCAGACCAGCGATACGCCCGCGCACAAGCCCACCGTGGCCGACGAGGTCGAACATGTCGGCTACTACCTGGCGCATATGCTCTATCGCATCGTGCCGGTGTACTACGAGGCCTTCGCCGACGCGATCGAAGCGGTGTACGGCCGCCGCATCGCCCTGCCGCAGGTGCTGCGCTTCGGCACCTGGGTGGGCGGCGACATGGACGGCAATCCCAACGTCAACGCCTCCACCGTGCGCGCCGCGCTGGACGCGCAGCGCGCCCAGGCGATCGACCGCTACCGCGCCGACCTGCGCGGCCTGAGCAACCTGTTGACGCAGTCCCTGGGACGCGTGGACGTGGACCCGGCCGTGAGCGCGCGGGCCGACGAATACATCGCCCTGCTGCCGCAGGCTGCGGCCAAGCTGCGGCCGCGCCTGGCCGACATGCCGTACCGGCGCCTGATCGACCTGGTGAAGGTGCGGCTGGCACTGACCGCCGAGTCCGGCGATGGCGGCTACGCGGATGCACGCGAGTTCATCGCCGACCTGGAGCTGATCGACGCCAGCCTGCAGCGCCACCGCGGCGAGCATGCCGGGCGCTTCGCCCTGCAGCGCGTGCTGTGGCGCGCGCGTACATTCGGCTTCCACCTGGCCGCGCTCGACCTGCGCCAGGATTCGGCGGTGCACGATGCGGCCCTGGCCGGCCTGCTCGGCGACTCCAACTGGGCGTCGCGCGAAGCGTCCGACCGCACCGCGCGACTGCAGGCGCTGCTGGCCAATCCGCCAGCCGCGCCAGCCGACGGCGACGAGGTGCTGGCCTCGACCCTCGAAGTGTTCCGCACGGTCCTGGCGCTGCGCCGCAGCCACGGCGTGGAGGCCATCGGCCTGTACATCATCAGCATGAGCCGCAGCGCCGCCGATGCGCTGGCGGTGCTGGCGCTGGCGCGCGTGGCGGGCTGCGTCGAGGACGACGCGGTGCCGCTGGACATCTCGCCGCTGTTCGAAACCGTGGACGACCTGCAGGCGGCACCGGCCGTCATGCGTTCGCTGTTCGAGGATCCGGTCTATCGCGACCACCTGGCCGCGCGCGGCAACGAACAGACGGTGATGCTGGGCTATTCGGACAGCGCCAAGGACGGTGGCCTGTTCGCCTCGCGCTGGGCGCTGCAGCGCACCCAGGTGGAGCTGACCGACCTGGCCAATCGCCACGGCGTTCGCATCATGTTCTTCCACGGCCGCGGCGGTTCGGTCAGCCGTGGCGGCGGCAAGACCGAGCGGGCGATCATCGCCGCGCCGCGCGGCTCGGTGAATGGCTCGATGCGCGTCACCGAGCAGGGCGAGGTGATCCATCGCAAGTACGGCATCCGTGCGCTGGCGCTGCGCAACCTCGAGCAGACCACCGGCGCGGTGCTGCGCGCCACCCTGCGCCCGCGCCCGCGCGATTCGCGCGAGGACAGCTGGAAGGAGATCGCTCGCAACCTGGCCGAGAGCTCGCGCGCGCACTATCGGGCGCTGGTGCACGAGCATCCGGACTTCCCGGACTACTTCCGCGCGGCCACGCCGGTGGACGTGATCGAACGCCTGCAGATCGGTTCGCGCCCCTCGCGCCGGCGCGAGGGCGGCATCGACAACCTGCGCGCGATTCCCTGGGTGTTCGCCTGGTCGCAGAACCGCTCCGGCCTGACCGGCTGGTACGGCATCGGCCATGCCCTGTGCCAGGGCGTGCAGCGCTACGGACAGGATGCGATGACCGAGATGGCGCGCGACTGGCCCTTCTTCGCCGCCGTGCTCGACGACGTGGAGATGCTGCTGGCCAAGTCCGACCTGGCCATCTTCGAGCGCTATTCCAGGCTGGCCGGGCCGCTGCACGAGGAGTTCCACCCGGGCATCGCCGAGGAGTTCCTGCGCACCTGCGATGCGATCCTGATGCTCAAGCAGCGCGATGCGATCCTGGCCGACGACTACCGGCTGCGCCTGTCGATCCGGCTACGCAATCCCTATGTCGATCCGCTGAGCCTGCTGCAGGTCGAGCTGCTGCAGCGCTGGCGGGAGGGCGGGCGCCAGGACGACGACCTGCTGCGCGCGCTGGTGTCCACGGTCAACGGCATCTCGGCCGGGATCCAGAACACCGGCTGAGGCGTGCCGGGCGGACCCGGACCAAGGGGTCCAGAGGGTGGGGCGCCGTTGCGGGCGGGCGCGATGACCCCGCGCCGGCCGCGCGCCGCGCTGGCTGGCAGCGTATCGTCTGCGTCTTTCCTGCCGGGACAGTGCGATGGACGAGAACGAACTGGTTTTCCACACCAACCCGATGTCGCGCGGCCGGATCGTGCGCTGGATGCTCGAGGAACTCGGCGTCGAATACCGCGCCGTGGTGCAGGATTACGGCGCGGGCATGAAGTCGCCCGACTACCTGGCCGTCAATCCCATGGGCAAGGTGCCGGCGCTGCAGCATCGCGGGATCGTGGTGACCGAGACCGCCGCGATCTGCACCTACCTCGCCGACGTCTTTCCGCAGGCAGGCCTTGCGCCGGCGCTGGACGACCCGCTGCGTGGCCCCTATCTGCGCTGGATGTTCTTCGCAGCCGGGCCGGTGGAAGCGGCGGTGACCGCACGTGCCCTCGGCAGCCTGCCGCCGCCGGACAAGGCGGGCTTCGTCGGTTACGGCAGCTTCGACCAGACCATGGACGTGCTCGAGCAGGCGGCCGCCTCGGCCTCGCCGTGGCTGCTGGGCGAGCGCTTCAGCGCGGCCGACGTCTATGTCGGTGCGCAGCTGGACTTCGGCCTGGCGTTCAAGTCGATCCCCGAGCGTCCCGGGTTCACCGCCTGGGTCGAGCGCCTGCGCGCGCGTGAGGCCTACCGCCGCGCGAAGGCCGCCGACGACGCGTTGCTGCAAAGCGCGGGCTGAGGCAGTGCCGACGCGGATCCAGCTCAGCCGGCGCCGCGGATGGCGGCTGCCGGACAACGCCACGAGCGTGGCGCGCCCGACGCGCTGGGGCAATCCGTTCCGGATCGGTCAGGACGGCGATGCCGCCAACTGCGTCGCCCGCTTCCGCGCCTGGATGCTGGCCGATCCCGCCCGCATCGCGGCGGCGCGGGACGCCTTGCGCGGCCGCGATCTGGCCTGCTGGTGCGCGCCGGACACGCCCTGTCATGCCGACGTGCTGCTGGAGCTGGCCAACCGTTGAGCCATGGCGGCGCTGTCGCGGCGCCGCAGGGGCGAGGTCAGGGCCGCGGCGGAGTCGCGGGGCCGCTGCGGCCTTCGTCGAACAGCCACAACATCGCGCGCCGGTACACCTCGCCGATGCTCGCGGCGTGGGTGCCATCGGCCAGCACGCTCAACTCGATCTGCCAGGGCGCGTCCGCGCGCGCGGACCAGGTCGCCGCCCATTCCTTCGCATGCGCCACGCGGGCGGCGGTGTCGCGTGCGCCGCTGGCCACGACCACGCCCAGGTCGCCACGACGATGCGGCGCCGGGCTGCGATACAGCTGATCGCGCGCCGGCGCCGCGGCCGGATTGCTGGCGATCCGGCCCCAGAACAGGTCGGGATCGTGCAACGCCGACCACAGCACGAAATAGCCGCCGCGCGACTGCCCCAGCAGCACGCGCCGCGAGGGATCGGCCCGGTAGCGGCCTTCCACCTCCGGCAGCAGCTGCCCACGGAGGAAGCCGTGGAAGGCCTCGGCCCCGCCCTGGTCGGGTCCGGTGTCGGCGCCGGCCGCGGTGAAATCATGATTGCGCCGGTTGATGGCCGGATCGAAGCCGCCGTAGGCGATGCCGACCACGATCGCCTCGGGCAGGCCTTCGTCGTAGGTCAGGAACAGGTGGGTAGGCGCGAGCAGCGGAAACAGGCTGTCGCCGTCGAGCAGGTACACCACCGGCCAGCGGCGTCCAGGCTCGGCCTCGTAGCCCTCGGGCAGGCGCACGTAGACGTGATGGGTGCGCCCGCTGGCCTCGTCCACCAGCGGGAAGTAGCCGCCGCGCAGCGCGGCGAGATGGTCGAGGGGCGTGGCGGCCGCGCGCTCGGCGTCAGCAGGCGTCGGCGCCTGAGCCCGGGCCTGGGCGCAGCCGAGGCAGGCCGACAGCAGGAGGCAGGCGAGGCGGAGCAGGCGATGGCGGTTCATGGGGCGCGAGTCTAGCGTCCGGGGCGGCGCCGGCAGCGCGTCTGCTATACTACCCCCCACTATCTGCCGAGGCTCGCGGCATGCCCCATTCGCCCGAGGAAAAGAAAAAGGTCCTCGCCCGCATCCGCCGCATCCGCGGCCAGTGCGAGGGCCTGGAGCGCGCGCTGGAGGCCGGCGCGGACTGCGGTCCGGTGCTGCAGCAGATCGCAGCGATCCGCGGCGCGGTCAACGGGCTGATGAGCGAGGTGCTCGAGTCGCACCTGCGCGAGCAGTTCGGGCATGCGGCGCATGACGATGCCGAGCGTGCCGAACGCGTCGCCGAGATGACCGGGCTGATCCGCTCGTACCTGAAATAGACCGGCGCACCGCGCGCCACCCGCATTCCATCCATCCTGCAGGAGCCCCCCATGAAAACCCGTGCCGCCGTCGCCTTCGAAGCGGGCAAGCCGCTGCAGATCGTCGAACTCGACCTCGAAGGGCCGAAGAAGGGCGAAGTGCTGGTGAAGATCACCCACACCGCGCTGTGCCATACCGATGCCTTCACCCTGTCGGGCGAGGATCCCGAGGGCGTGTTCCCGGCCGTGCTGGGCCACGAGGGCGCGGGCATCGTGGTGGAAGTGGGCGAGGGCGTGACCAGCGTGAAGCCGGGCGACCACGTGATCCCGCTGTACACCGCCGAATGCGGCGAGTGCCTGTTCTGCAAGAGCGGCAAGACCAACCTGTGCGTGGCCGTGCGCGCCACCCAGGGCAAGGGCGTGATGCCCGATGGCACCACGCGCTTCTCCTACAACGGCCAGCCGGTCTACCACTACATGGGCTGCTCGACCTTCGCCGAGCACACCGTGGTGGCCGAGGTCTCGCTGGCCAAGGTCAACCCCGACGCCAACCCCGAGCACACCTGCCTGCTGGGCTGCGGCGTGACGACCGGCATCGGCGCGGTGCACAACACCGCCAAGGTGCAGGCGGGCGATTCGGTGGCGGTGTTCGGCCTCGGCGCGATCGGCCTGGCCGTGATCCAGGGTGCCAAGCAGGCCAAGGCCGGGCGCATCATCGCCATCGACACCAATCCGGACAAGTTCGCGCTGGCCACGCAGATGGGCGCGACCGAATGCGTGAACCCGAAGGACCACGACCGCCCGATCCAGCAGGTGATCGTGGAGATGACCGGCTGGGGCGTGGACCACAGCTTCGAGTGCATCGGCAATGTCGAGGTGATGCGCGCGGCGCTGGAATGCGCGCACCGCGGCTGGGGCCAGAGCGTGATCATCGGCGTGGCCGGCGCGGGCAAGGAGATCAGCACCCGTCCGTTCCAGCTGGTCACCGGCCGCAAGTGGATGGGCACCGCCTTCGGCGGTGTGAAGGGCCGCAGCCAGCTGCCGGGCATGGTCGAGGACGCGATGAAGGGCGAGATCCAGCTGGCGCCGTTCGTGACCCACACCCTGCCGCTGGAACGCATCAACGAGGCCTTCGACCTGATGCACGAGGGCAAGTCGATCCGCGCCGTCATCCGCTACTGAGGCAGGCACGCATGCACGCCACCGGCGAACACCCGCACGCGGCCGGCCGTGGCCGCGTCGCGCTGGTGGCCGGTGCCAGCGGCCTGGTCGGGCGCGCGCTGCTGGCGCGCCTGTGCGCCGATCCCGGCGTCGCCTGCGTGCATGCGCTGGTGCGCCGGCCGCTCGACGAGGCGGCGCCGACGCTGCGCGTGCACGTGGTCGACTTCGCGCGCCTTCCAGCGCTTCCGCCTGCCGATGAGACCTATCTCGCGCTCGGCACCACCATCGCCGTCGCGGGCAGTCGCGAGGCGTTCCGCGCGGTCGACGTCGACGCCAACCTCGCAGTGGCGCGCGCCGCGCTCGCGGCAGGCACCCGCCGCGTCGGCGTGATCAGCGCGATGGGCGCGGACGCACGTTCGCGCGTGTTCTACAGCCGCAGCAAGGGCGAGCTGGAGGACGCGCTGTCGGCCCTGCCGTTGGACGCACTGGTGATCGCGCGGCCGTCGCTGCTGCTGGGCGACCGCGCCACGCTTGGACAGCCGCACCGTCGCGGCGAGCACCTGGCCGCCATCGCCGACCGCTGGCTGCGGCCGCTGCTGCCGGCGCGCCTGCGCGGCATCGCGGCCAAGGATGTCGCCGCCGCGCTCGCGGACGCGCTGCCGCAGGCGGCCGGCCGCGTGGTGCTCGAGTCGGCCCGCATGCAAGGTGCCGCCGCGGCTTAGGTGCGGCATCCCCACTCATCCAGAAAAATCCGGAGGACCCCATGGAACGTATCGAACACCGCGCCTGCTTCGGCGGCTGGCAGGACGTCTACCGCCACCGCTCCGAAGTGCTCGGCTGCGACATGACCGTCGGCGTGTACTTCCCGCCGCAGGCCGAAGCCGGCCCCTGCCCGGTGCTGTACTGGCTCTCGGGCCTCACCTGCACCGAGCAGAACTTCATCACCAAGGCCGGCGCGCAGCGCTATGCCGCCGAGCACGGCATCATCCTGGTCGCGCCCGACACCAGCCCGCGCGGCGAGGACGTGGCCGATGCCGAGGGCTACGACCTGGGCAAGGGCGCGGGCTTCTACCTCAACGCCACGCGCGAGCCGTGGGCGAAGCATTACCGCATGTACGACTACATCGTCGAGGAACTGCCGGCCTGGGTGGAAGCCGATCCCGCCGCCAGCGACCGTCGCGCGATCAGCGGCCACTCGATGGGCGGCCATGGCGCACTGACCATCGCGCTGAAGAATCCGGGCCGCTACCGCAGCGTGTCGGCGTTCGCGCCGATCGTCGCGCCGAGCCGGGTGCCCTGGGGCGAGAAGGCCTTCAGCGCCTACCTCGGCGACGATCGCGAGGCCTGGAAGCAGTACGACGCGGTCGAACTGCTGGCCTCGGCGACCGAGCGCCTGCCGCTGCTGGTCGACCAGGGTGGCGGCGACGAATTCCTCGACGGCCAGCTGCGCCCCCAACTGCTGCAGGCGGCCGCCGAGGCCGCCGGACATCCGTTGACCTTGCGCATCCAGCCCGGCTACGACCACAGCTACTACTTCATCGCCAGCTTCATCGGCGAGCACATCGCCCACCACGCCCGGGCGCTGAAGGCCTGACCGGCCCGGCACCCCCTCCCGGCGCCTCAAGCGCGCCCGCCGCCGGCCGTTACCGATGACGTGCACCTCTGGGGAGGGGTTATGCCGGGATCAGAACACCACAACCTTGCCTGCCTGCCGACGCTGCCGGATGCGCCGGTCGCCCTGATCCGGCTCGGACAGGACGGACGGGTCCAGGCGCTCAACCGCGCCGCCGTCGACCTGCTCGACCTGGCCGGTGTCGAGCCGTCCACGCTCTCGAGCGACTGCGTCTGGGGCCTGGCGGCGGAGGACCTGTGCGGCGACGAAGGTGTCTGGGTGGCGCCGGGCGCCGATCCGGCGCGGCGCGTGTGCTACCAGCTCGATCGCGACGGCGGCGGCTGGCTGCTGTCGCTGCCCGATGCGGCCTCCGCGGCGCTGTGGCGCGAGCGCGCGGCGCCCGTGCCGGTGCCGATGGCAGCCCCGCCGACAACGGCACAGGACGAAGAGGGCGAGCGTGCTGCCCGCCTGCTGGCCGTGGTCGGCGAGCGCCTGTCCGCCTGCGACCTGGAACTGGTGCTGGACCCGTCCGACGCAGGGACCTCCGGCGCGCGCCGCCTGGCGGCCGGCTTCGGCAACCTGGCCGAGGCGATCCGCCAGGCCGTGGCCCTGTCGCTGCAGGTGGCGGGCGAGGTGCCCCAGGTGGTGGCCGAGAACGACGAACTGGTGCGCCAGTCGCAAGCCCAGGTGGACGCCCTGGACACCGTGGTCGCCTCCACCCGGCAACTGCTCGCCGGGCTCGACGGCCTGCGCGAGGACCTGCGCACGGTGACCTCGGTGGCCGCCAGCGCCGACGACAGCGCGCGCGAGGGCGCTGCGGCCGCCCGCGCCCTGGCCGAGGCCATGGCGGCGGTGCAGCAGAGTTCGGCGCGCGCCAACGACGTGATCGAGGTGATCGACTCGGTCGCGTTCCAGACCAATATCCTGTCCATCAACGCCAGCATCGAGGCCGCCCACGCCGGCCCGGCGGGACGCGGCTTCGCGGTGGTGGCGACCGAGATCCGGCGCCTGGCCGAGCGCGCTGCCGAAGCCGCGCGCGACGTGCGCCGGATCATCGGCGAGAACAGCGAGGCCCTGGGCGAAGGTGCCGAGACCGCGGCGCGCACCGAGCAGGTGCTGGGCGGCATCGGCGGCCTGCTGGGGCGCGCCAGCGCCGCGATCGAGACCGTGGCCGGCGGCATCGCCCAGCAGGGTGAGGCGATCGCCGACATCGACCGGGCGGTGGGGCAGGTGGTGGCGCTGGGACGCAGCAACCTCGAACATGCGGCCAAGGTCGCCGAACGCAGCGAGGCGCTCGGCGCCGGCGCCGGCACCCTGCACGACTGCGTCGGCCTGTTCCGGCTGCCGCCCGATCCGCTGCGCGAGCCGCGCCACGCGCGCGTGCTGGAGCTGGCGCGCGACACCGCGGCCGCGATCGGCGCCACGTTCGAGCAGGCCCTGGCGCAGCGCTGGATCGACGACGAGGCCCTGTTCTCGCGCGACTACACCGCCCTCGCGGGGGTGGAGCCGGCCAAGTACGAAACCGCCTTCGACGCGCTCTGCGACGAGCTGCTGCCGCCGCTGCAGGAACCGGTCGCCGCCGCGCATCCGTGGATCGTGTTCGCGATCTGCGCCAACCCCGACGGCTACGTGCCGACCCACAACAACCGCTTCTGCCAGCCGCTTACCGGGGACCGCACGCGCGACCTGGTCGGCAACCGCACCAAGCGCATCTTCGGCGATCGCGTCGGGCGCAGCGTCGGCGCGCATACCGATCCCTACCGCCTGCAGGTGTATCGCCGCGACACCGGCCAGATCATGTTCGACCTGTCGGTGCCGGTGTTCGTCGAGGGCCGCCACTGGGGCGGGTTCCGCGTGGGCTATACGCTGGAATAGAACGGCACACGCGGCGGCGCGCACCGGCGTCGTCGGCGCGGCCAGCACCGGGCGCTCGCGGCGGGGCGCGCCACAGGGGAAAAGCCGATGTCGCGAAGCATCACCGCCGGGCGCGCATGCGCCCTGCTCCTGGCCATCGCCATGCCCTGCGCAGGCGCTGCGCATGCACGGGACCACGCCACGGGCGAAGCGCGCAGCGTCGCCGGCGCGCAGGAGTTCCTGCGCCAGATGCTGCCGGGCAACCGCTACGCCTCGACGATGATGTCCGAAATCCTCGAACGCGCCGGGCGCGAGGGACTGCGCGCGCACTTCGAGCCGCTGCCGTCGATCTTCGACGCCGCTTCGCTGGCCGAGTGCCGGTCGCTGCGGCTCGCCGACATCCGTACCACCGATCTGGTGCGCGATCCGGCGACGGGCGGGGCCGCGATCAGCGCACTGGCCGATGGTGAACGACGAGATGGTCGGCAGCCCGGACGGCTTCGACTTCGGCAGCCTCCGTGCGCTGCGCCAGTCCCGGACCCGGGTGCTGCTGCGCTTCGCGGGCGAGCAGCCCGACGCGGTGCTGTACCTGGAAGGTGAGGAGATCGCCGCGCGCGTGCACACGGCCCTCGATTACCTGCGCCGGCACTGCGACGCCAGCGCCGCGACCGGCTTCTAGGCAGCGCCCGGCGCCAGCGCGTAGTCGACCAGCCGGAAGCGGCCGTCGCGGGTCCACGCGTCGCCGGCCACCAGCGCCAGCGGCGCATCGAACATCGGCCCGGCCGATACGCAGGTGTGGAATTCCCCGTTCTCGCCGCAGGCATCCACGCCCGGCGGCAACGCCTGCAGCAGCGCCGCGTCGAAGGCGCGGCCGGCGTAGTCCGCATCGAGCTGCGCGGTATCCACGCAGCACAGCGACGCATGCAGTCCACCCTTCACCATCCCGCGTGCGAGCGCGCGGGTATCGGCGCCGAACAAGGGGGTCTCGATCCGCCAGCCCAGTGCGCCCAGCTGCGCCTCCCGCCAGGCACGGATGTCGGCCAGGAACAGGTCGCCATAGGCCACGGTGTCCAGGCCCGGCCAGCGCGCGGCCGCGCGCTCCAGCGCCTGCGCCAGGACCGCGGTGTAGGTGGCGTTGTCGCTGCCCTCGGGCATCGCCACCTCCAGCAGCGGCAGCCCGGCGGCCCGCGCCTGCGCGCGCAGCACCTTGCCGCGCACGCCCTGCAGCGTGGCGCGGCCATCGTCGGTCGAGACCGTGCTCAGCAGTCCGACCACCGACACGTCCGCGCCCTGGCGCAGCACGTGCAGGCTCCAGGCCGCGTCCTTGCCGCCGCTCCAGGCCAGCAGCAGCGGGCGAATGGCCGTCATCAGGGCTGTCCTACGCGCGGGGACGCGAGTGCACGACGTCGCGCCCGCGCCTGCGGCAGTGCCGGCCGGTCGCGGTATTGCGCATTCCTACAATCCCGCCGCGGCGGTGGCGTGCCAGGGTGCCGGTCCATCTCCCCCTTATCCGCGAACCGACGATGCCGATCAAGCCTGTCCTGGCCCTGCTGCTGGTCCTGGGATCCGCGATGCAGGCGCACGCCGCCGTGCTGCCGCGCGTGCTGGTACTGACGGGCAGCGGGCCGACGATCGAACACGGCCAGCAGTACCCGCCCTGGGTGCACGAGTTCCAGAACGAGGTGGTGGCCGAGATCCTGTCCGGCAGCGTGCAGGTCGACGTCAGCGACGACCTGGCCATGCTCGACGACGCGCGGCTCGCGCCCTATGCGCTGGTGATTTCCAACTCCCTGTTCCTCACCCCCGACCAGGCGCAGCTGGATGCGCTGCGCCGCTTCGTCACCGGCGGCCGGGCGCTGATGACCCTGCACGCGGGCCTGCTCAGCTTCCTCAACGCCGGCTTCTACGAGGAGATGACCGGCGGCATCTTCATCGGCGGCCCGTCGACCGAACCGGAAACGTTCGATGTGCTGACCGCGAACACCGAGTTCTGGTACTACGGCTATGCCTTCCGTCCCGACGCCGTGCACCCGGTGTCCACCGCGGTGGCGGACTTCAGCACCACCGACGAGCTCTACTACTTCCAGCCGCACGATCCCGCGCTGCAGGTCATCGCGCGTGCGCAGAACCATCCGGTGATGTGGGAGCGGCGCTGGGGCGAAGGCCGGGTGATGGGGCTGACCCTCGGCCACGACCGCCGCGCCAAGGACAACCCCGGCTACCGCGCGCTGCTGCGCGAAGGCGTGCGCTGGCTGGTGGGTTATCCGCTGCTGCGGCCCTTGCCCGCGGTGCGCCTGGACGGTTCCCGAGCCCAGATCGGCGGCTTCCTGGACCTTGCGGCGCATGCCCAGGTGCGCGGTGGTGGGCCGCTGGCGTTCGCGGTCGTCGGCAACGACAATCCGGCGCTGGTGACGGCCGCGCTGGACGGGCGCGGCACGATGGACCTGCGGCTTGGAGAAGGATCGGGCAGCGCCCGGCTGCAGCTGCAGGTGCGGGGCCCCCAGGGCCTGGCCACCCGCATGCCGTTGACGCTCGAGGTGGATCGCGAGCGCAGCGGCAATCTCGCGCGCTACCACGGCGTGCGCGCCAGCGTGTCCTCGGTGGAAGCGCGGCGGGATGTCATGGCGCCTGCGCATCTGGTCGACGGCGACCTGGCGACGCGCTGGGCAAGCGCCTCGGTGGATCCGGCCTGGGCGATGCTCGATCTCGGCCGGCAGGCCGAGGTCTCGCGCGTGGTGCTGCACTGGGACGGCGCGTATGCGGCGGCCTTCGAGCTGCAGGTGTCCGACCATCCCGACCGCGGTTGGCGAACGGTCCACGCCCAGACCGACGGCGACGGCGGCCGCGACGAGATCCGGTTCGAGCCGGTGCAGGCCCGCTACCTGCGCGTGTTCGGCCAGCGCCGCGCGCTGCCGCGCTGGGGTTATTCGCTGCACGAGATCGAGGTCTACAATCGCTGAAGACCCCGGCCGCGGCGATGCCCCCGTGCTGCCACCTGACCCCGCCACCTGCCTGCAGTACCTGGAGCGGCCGCCCGGGCCGCGCCTGCAGCGCTACGTGAACTGTTACTGGGCGCTACGCTCGCCGCAGCCGCTGCAGCTGCGCGACCGCACCTTTCCGGACGGCTGCCAGGAAATCATCTTCAACCTCGGCGCCGCGGTGCTGCGCAGCGACGACGGGCACAGCTACTCACGCAATCCGGCCGCGGAGCTGGTGGGCCAGATGACGCGCCCCTACGACGTGCGCGCGGACGGGGAGCAGCTGTACTTTGGGGTGAAGTTCCATCCCCAGGGCTTCGCGGTGTTCACCCGTGAACCGGTCGACGGCCTGTGCGACCAGTCGATCGACCTGCACCTGCTGTTCGGCGCCGCGTTCCAGGAGCTCCATGACCGCATCGCCGGCAGCCGGCGCTTCGTCGATTTCGTACTCGCGATGGAGGCCTGGCTGGGGCGGCGACTGTGCGAGCGGCGTGCGGACAGCACCGCCTACCGCGCGGTCGAAGCCGTGGTGCGCTCGCTGTTCAGCCGCCCCGACGGCAGCGGCCTGGATGCGGCCTGTGCGCAGCTCGGCATCGGTCGACGCCGACTGCAGGGCGCGTTCCGCGAACTGACCGGCCTCAGCCCGCGCCAGCTGCGCGGCATGGTGCGGTTCCAATCCTGCCTCCCGGGTCTCCAGGCCGGTCGGCCCCATGCCGAACTCGCGCTGGCCTGCGGCTACTACGACCAGGCCCACTTCAACCGCGAGTTCCGCCACTACGCGGGGATGTCGCCGGGCGCGTGGAAGCGCGCCGGCGCGCCGCTCAACCGCTACTTCCTCGATGGCGCCAGCCGCGCCTACCTGTGCAACTACGCGGCCGGCGGGGCCGCACGGATCCCCTGAGCCGCGCTGGATCAGGCGCGCACGTCGCGCAGTTCCCAGGCGCTGCCGGCCAGCAGGCGCATGCGGTGCTTGAACACCGGGCCGGGGAGCGCGGTCTCGGCGACCAGGTCGATGTGCAGGTCGTGCTGGCGTCCTTCCACCTGCGCGGAGGCGTCCACGACGCCAAGCGCGGGATCGACCGAATCGGGATCGTCCTGGGCCGCGCGCCAGCGCTGGAACAGGCCATCACCACGCAGCGCCTCCTGCAGCTCGGCGGCCAGCCCTTCGGCGCCCTGCGAGCGGAAGGCGAATTCGCCCGAGGCGCGGACGCGCTCGGGGTCGGGCAGTCGGATCATGTAGCGGACGGGCATGGACGCATCACTCCTGGCGGATGCGGCCAGACTAGCAGCGCGCGGCGTCGAGGCCGCGTGGCGGTCAGGCGAACTGGTGCGGATCCGCCGCGAAGCCCACGCAGACCGCGCCCTTGCCCACGTTGACCATGCCGGTCGGGCTCATCACCGTTTCGAACATCTCGATGCCGCGATCGGCGCAGGCGCTGCGCAAGGCCTCGTAGCCCGGCATCGCGCGCATCTCCTCGAGTTCGCCGCCATAGCACAGGCACAGCGTGGGCGTGAGCAGGCCGGCCTCGACGCGGCGCGCGGCGAATTCGAACAGCGCGCGCACCGCCGGATCGAAGCCCTTGATCTTGGCCACCGGCCCGGTGTCGCCGCGCCAGCCGCGCAGCACCGGCTTGATGTCGAGCGCGGTGCCCAGCGCGGCGCTGAACAGGCTCACGCTGCGGTCGCCCTTGTGACGCGCGCGGTTGCGGATGTAGTACAGGTCGCGCGGCACCAGGTAGCCGTAGGTATGCAACGCCAGGTGTTCCAGGCGCCCGCGGATGCGGCCGGGGCCTTCCCCGGCGGCGCGCAGCCGCACCGCCTCGACCGGCAGGATGCCCTGCGCGGAGAACAGGTTCTGGGTATCGATCACGCGCAGCGCGAACGGCGTGTTGTGGCCCGCCGCCGCGCGCACCGGCTTGTACTCGTTGAGGATGGCGTAGCTGGCCTGGCGCGCGTTCTCGAAGATCTGGCTGCGCGTGCTGGTGACGGTGATGCAGAACACATGGTCGTAATCGACCACCAGCCGCTGCAGGAACAGGTCGCGGATCTGTTCGACGCTGAAGGGGATCGTCTCGGCGCTGATGCCGCGCTCGGCGATGTGCGCGTGGAGGAAGGCGAGGGTGTCGGCCTCGTCGCGGTAGTCGACCTGCACTTCGTCCCCGATCCGCACCGAGATCGGCAGGATCTCCACGTCGTGGGTCCTGAGGTAGTCGACCGGAAGGTCGCAGGTCGAGTCGACAACGATTCCGATGCGCATTGCGCCTCCCGTGGGGACCGGCCCCGCCACGCGATGGCCGCATTGTGACTCAAGCCCGCGACGCGATGCAGCGGCGAGGCGCGGCGGTGGCGCGTGCCCACGCCGGCACGGCCGGCGCGGGGCGCGCAGGACTCAGTCGACGCGGGCCGGGTAGGCGCGGGGCAGGGCACCGGATTCGGCGGACGGCTCGGCGCGCAGGTAGCGGTCGCGCAGCTCGGTCTGGCGCGAACGCATCGGTATCGCGCGCCCGCCCAGCCAGGTCTGGCGTGCGGTGTGGGCGACATCCAGCGGATCGCCGCTCCACAGCACCAGGTCGGCGGTCTGGCCCACCGCGATGGTGCCCAGCCGGTCGCCGACGCCGAAGGCCTGCGCCGGCACCCGGGTCAGGCCGGCCAGCGCGGCTTCCCACGGCAGGCCGTTGGCCACCGCGTTGCCGGCCAGCTGGCGCACCTTGCGCGCATTGTGCGAGGCATCGCCGGACTGGCTGAAGCCGACCTGCACGCCCGCCGCATGCAGGCGCGCGGCGTTCTCCAGCGTCGCGCCGAGGCGGTCGAAATTGCCCGGCAGGTTGACCAGCGGATCGAGGAACACCGGCACCTGCGCCGAGGCGAGTTCGCCGGCCAGCTTCCAGGCTTCGGCGCCGCCGGAGATGGCCACGCGCACCCGCTGCTTCTGCGCCCAGCGCAGCAGCTGGCGGATGTCGGCGGCACGGTCGACCTCGACCACCACGCGCCCGCCGTGGTCCAGGTAGCGGGCCAGCGTGGCGCGGCCGGCAGGCGTGAGCAGGGCGAAGTTCGAGTCGGTGGGGATCCGGCCACGCGCTTCGTCCACCAGCTGGTCGAGCAGCATCCACTGGCCGGCGCGCGAGGAGCCGCTGAGGTTCGACGCACCCGCGCCGAGTGCGACGAACAGCACCTTGGGGCCGGCCGGATCGGCGCTGCCGTCCAGCCGCACCACCGCGCCCTGGCCGCCGATGATCGAGCCCCCCGACGTGGTGCCGGCGCTCAGCAGGGTGAAGCCGATGCCTTCCACCCGCGCCACCGGCAGCAGGATCGACTCGGGGTTGTAGGCCAGGGTCACGTCGAACTCGGGGCGGACGGTGATGTCCCTGGCGTTCTGGCCCAGCGCCAGCGAGGTGTCGCGGGTCGAGGCTTCGCCCGAGACTTCCTCGATACCGATGCCGGTGATGCCGCCGAAGAAGGCCGGCGTCAGCGGCTGGCCCTGCGCATCGACCACCTGCGCCGAGCCTGCCGCCAGGCCGCTGCCGATCGCGGCGATGCGCCCGCCCTGGACCAGCACGTCGGTGCTGCGCAGCGTGCCGCGTTCGGTCGCGGTGTGCACGGTGGCGTTCCGGATCAGCACGTCCTGCGCGGCTGCCGACAGCGGCAGCACGGCCGCGAGCAGGGCCGCCACCAGGCTTGCTCGCGCGCGACGCGGCGCCGGCCTGGTCGTGTATGCCGGGCGGTTCATCGTGCACCTCCCTGCGCCACCGGCTGGCCGAGCATGAAATCGGTCACCGGCTGCAGCGACGGATCGTTGCGGTCGTAAACACGCGCGCCGTCGATGTACACCTGCTCGGCCTGCGCATAGACGCTGAAAGGATTGCCGCTCCACAGCACCACGTCGGCCATCTTGCCCGGCTCCAGGGTGCCGGTCACATCGTCCACGCCCAGCGACTTCGCCGCGTTCTGGGTGATCCAGCGGATCGCGCGCTCGGGCGCGATCTCGATGCCCACCCGGCGCGCGTTCGCCATCACCTTGGCCGCCTCCTGGTTGAGGCGCTGGATGCCCTCGTCCGAATCCGAGTGCACGATCGCGCAGCCGCCGGGCGCGCGGTCGACGATGGCGATGTTTTCCTGGATGCCGTCGAAGGCTTCCATCTTGAAGCCCCACCAGTCGGCCCACAGCGCGCCGCAGACGCCGTCGGCGGCGAGGCGGTCGGCCAGCTTGTAGGCCTCCACGCCGTGGTGGAAGGCCGCGACCTTGAAGTCGAATTCCCTGGCCAGGTCGAGCATCTGCGCCATCTCGTCGGCGCGGTAGCAATGGATGTGCACCAGGATGTCGCCGGCCATCGCGCCGGCCAGTGTCTCCAGCTTGAGGTCGCGCTTGCCCGGCTCCTTGCCGCCGCGCTTCTTCGCGTACTCCTGCGCATCGATGAAGGCGGCGCGGTAGCCGGCCACGTTGCCCATGCGCGTGGACGGGCCGCCCTTCTGGCCGTAGACGCGCTTGGGGTTCTCGCCGCAGGCCATCTTCAGCCCGTGCGGCGCATCGGGGAACTTCATGCCCTGCGCGGTGGTGGCGGCCACGTTCTTGAGCGTCACGCCGCGCCCGCCGACCAGGTTGGCCGAGCCGGGCAGGATCTGCAGCGCGGTCACGCCGCCGGCCAGGGCCGCGCCGAAGCCCGGATCCTGCGGCCACACCGAGTGCTCGGCCCAGACCTGGGCGGTGACCGGCGCGGTCGCCTCGTTGCCGTCGCTGTGCGCGCTGGCGCCGGGGCTGGGGTAGACGCCCAGGTGCGAGTGCACGTCGATCAGCCCGGGCGTGACCCACTTGCCGCTGCCGTCCACGCGCACCGCGTTGGCGCCGGCCGACAGGCCGCTGCCCACTTGCGCCACCTTGCCGTCCTGCAGCAGCACGTCGGCGTTGTCCAGGCGGCGGCCGTCGCCGGTGAGCACGGTGGCGCCGCTGATCAGCACCGGCGCGGATGCGATCGCGCGATAGGTGCTGGCGTAGGCGTCGCCATCGTCCGCGGCCGCGGACGGCGGCGGTGCGTCGGCGGGGCCGGTGCTTGCGCAGCCGGCGAGCAGGGCCGCGCACAGCGCAGCGGTCAGGGGTCGGAGCATGGCGGCCTCGCGGGATGGATCGCGCGACGGTAACCGGTCGCCGTGATCGCGCCAAGCGGCCGAAAGTCATGCCGCGTGACACAATGCCGCGCAGGAGGACCATCGATGAAGGACAAGCAAGACATCGTCGCCAACTGGCTGCCGCGCTATACCGGCGTGCCGCTGGCGGACTTCGGCCAGCACATCCTGCTGACCAATTTCGGCGGCTACCTCGGCCACTTCAGCCGCATGACCGGCGCGCCCGTGGTCGGGCTCGACCGGCCCATGCCCAGCGCCACCGCCGACGGCATCACCATGATCAACTTCGGCATGGGCAGCCCCAACGCGGCGACCATGATGGACCTGCTGTCGGCAATCGGTCCGAAGGCGGTGCTGTTCCTGGGCAAGTGCGGCGGGCTCAAGCGCAAGAACCTGCTCGGCGACCTGGTGCTGCCGATCGCCGCGATCCGCGGCGAGGGCACGTCCAACGACTACCTGCTGCCCGAAGTCCCGGCGCTGCCGGCCTTCGCCCTGCAGCGCGCGGTCTCGACCATGATCCGCGACCTGGGCCACGACTACTGGACCGGCACGGTATTCACCACAAACCGGCGGGTCTGGGAGCACGACGACGCGTTCAAGGAGCGCCTGCGCGCGATGCGCTGCATGGCCATCGACATGGAAACGGCGACGATCTTCGCCGCCGGCTTCGCCAACCGCATCCCGTCCGGGGCGCTGCTGCTGGTGAGCGACCAGCCGATGATCCCCGAAGGGGTCAAGACCGAAGCCTCGGACGCGAAGGTGAGCGCGGAATTCGTCGAGCGCCACATCCAGATCGGCATCGAGGCGCTGCGCCTGATCCGCCGCCACGGCAAGTCGGTGCGCCACCTGCGCTTCGACGAGTAGCGCCGACGCCTGGCGCGGGCGCGGGGTATGCTGCCGGATCACTTCGACGCGCAGGAAAGCCCATGGCCATCCGGACCTGCAGCGCAAGCTGCCGTTGCGACCACTGGCGGCAGCAAGCCTCCGCAGCCATGAAGGCGTGCGCGTGACCGCGCCCGTGCCCACGCCCGCCGCCGTCATCGCGTTCTGGCGCGAGGCCGGATACGCCAGCTGGTTCCAGGGCGGGCCTGAGTTCGACGCCGCCTGCCGCGCGAACTTCCTGGACGCGCACTTCGCCGCCGCGCGCCGCGAGTACGAGCACTGGATGGACAGCGCCGACGGCGCGCTGGCGCTGCTGATCCTGCTCGACCAGATCCCGCGCAACGTCTTCCGCGGCAGCGGCCACGCCTTCGCCACCGATCCGCTGGCGCTGCACTACGCGCGCCGCATGGTGGACGCAGGGCTGGATGCGCAGGTCGACGAGGACCTGCGCGCCTTCGTCTACCTGCCGTTCGAGCATTCGGAGGACATGGCCGACCAGCAGCGTTCGGTCGACCTGTTCGAGAAACTGGGCAACCCGGGCTATGCGCGCTACGCGCAGGCCCACCTGGAGGTGATCGAACGCTTCGGCCGCTTCCCGCACCGCAACCGCGCGCTCGGGCGCGACAGCACGCCGGAGGAGCAGGCCTGGCTCGAGGCAGGCGGCGGATTCTGACCCGGCCGCGCGCCCGTCCCCGGGCGCGCGACGAGAAGCGCGACTCAGTACTTCGGGATCGACGCGTCGACCGTGTCGGACCAGGCGGCGATGCCGCCGGCGACGTTGTGCACGTTGCGGTATCCCTGCAGGCGGAACTCCTCGGCGGCGCGGCCGCTGCGGCCGCCGCCGTGGCACAGGAACGCGATCGCGGCATCCTTCGGCAAGGCTTCGATGGCGCCGGGGCCGTCGTCGAGCGTCAGGAACGGCAGCGACACCGAGGCGATCGCGCGTTCCTCCGGCGGACGCACGTCGACCAGGGTCATCTCGCCGGCGCGCACACGCGCGGCGACTTCGCCCGGGCTGGTCTGCGACACCGGCGGCGGCGCGTTGGGGTTCTCGATCACCAGGCCCTTGCCGCGCATGTCGTCGGCGAAATCGATGCGCAGGCCTTCGGCGCGGCGCGCCCCGGCGAGGTCGAACTGCACGCGCACGCCCTCGACCTCGCTCGACACCGCATCCGCGTCGGCCGGGCCGAGGTTCAGGCGGGTGCGGAAGTTGCGGTCCACGTCCACCTGCAGCACCACTTCGCCGCCGGCGTCGTCGATCGCCTGTCGGATCATCGCCAGCGCCGCCGGGGTGATCGTGATCGCGGGCGGTGTGCGGTCGGGCGCGGGCAGGCCCAGCGCGGTGTGCAGTTCGCCGCTGTTGACCATCTGCGCGATGATGTCGCTGCCGCCCACCAGTTCGCCGTCGATGTACAGCTGGGGGATGGTCGGCCAGTCGCCATAGGCCTTGATGCCTTCGCGGATCTCGCCGTCGGCCAGCACGTTCACATGCGCGTAGTCGGCGCCCAGCGCATCCAGCGCCGACACCGCCTTGGCCGAGAATCCGCACTGCGGTGCGGCCGGCACGCCCTTCATGAACAGCACGGCGCGGTTGGCCTGCAACAGTGCATCGATGCGGGCGCGCAGGGCGGGGTCGAGGGACATGGCGGCGATCCTTGGAGCGGGCCGCCCATGGTACCGCGATCGCCGTGGTGCCGGCCGCAACGGGCTGTTGCAGGCCGCAGCGATGGCATCATGCGGCGCATGGAAACCCGCCATCGTCCGCCGCGCCGCCCGCATGCCTGGCTGCCCCTGCTGCTGCTCTCGCAGCTGCTGGTGGCCTGGGCCTGGTGGCACTGGGGCTGGGCGATCGGGCTGCCGCTGATGCTGGCCAGCCACGCGCTGGCCTGGTGGGGCGTGCTGGCGCCGAATTCGGCCCTGTACGGCCCGGTGGTGTCGCGGCTGCGGACGCAGGCGCGCGAGGTCTGGCTGACCATCGACGATGGCCCCTCCGACGACACCGCCGCGGTCCTGGACCTGCTGGACGCGCACCACGCGAAGGCGACCTTCTTCCTGGTCGGCGGGCGGGCGGCCGCGCGTCCGGACCTGGTGCGCGAGATCGCGCGCCGCGGCCACGGCATCGGCAACCACAGCGCGACCCATCCGCAGGCACGGTTCTGGGCGCTGGGTCCGGCGCCGATGCGCCGCGAGATCGAGGATGCGCAGCGGCAGCTCACCGCGATCGCCGGCCGCGCGCCCCGCTGGTTCCGGGCGGTGGTGGGGCACGCCAATCCCTTCGTGCACGCGCCGCTGCGCCGTGCAGGACTGGCGCGGGTGGCCTGGAGCGCGCGTGGATACGACGCCGTGCAGCAGGACGTGGCCCGGGTGGTGGCCGCGATCGAGCGCGACCTAGCGCCCGGGGCGATCGTGCTGCTGCACGAAGGCGCGCCACATGGCCGCAGCGTGGAGATGATCGGCGCGCTGCTGCAGCGGCTCGACGCGCTGGGCTATCGTGCGGTGCTGCCGGACCTGGTCCTGGACAACAGCGCAGCCGAAGCCGCGCCGGGCTGAGGCCTGGGACGGGAATTGCCGCCTGGTGGCCCCGGCCAGCGGCGCGGGGCGAGCCTGTGGGCTTAGTCCTTCCGCGCCACCACCAGCCAGTTGTTGAAAGGCGTGTTGCCGAACCAGGGCCGGATGTCTACCGCCAGGCCGGCAGCGTCGAAGCGCGCGCGCAGTTCGTCCACGGTGGGGTAGTGCTTGGGGCGATCGGGCATCCACCCGGTCAGCGCGGCGAAGCGGTCGCCGGCGCGGGTCCGGCGGATGCGCGCGCCGCCATCGTCCAGCGCGGCGCGCATCACCAGCATCGCGCCCGGCGCCAGCATCGCGATCGCGGCATCGAGCAGCGTCGCCTGCTGCGCGCGGGTGAGGAACTGCAGCACGTCCAGGATCGCGACGCTGCCCGAATGCGGTGGATAGCCGTGCGCCAGGTCCACCACCTCGAAGCGCGCGTCGGCCAGCCCGGACTGCGCTGCGATGCGACGCGCGCGTTCGATCTTCGGCGCGTCGATGTCCACGCCCACATAGGGCATCGCCTGGCCGTCCACGCGCAGCGCATGCGCCAGCAGGCCCAGGCCGCAGCCGAGGTCGAGCAGCGGCGCGTCGCAGCCGCGCAACGCGTCGAGCACGCCCGGGTACAGCGGGTCGGTGCGCAGCTTGATCAGGGTGTAGTAATAGTCGTAGCGGTTGCCGAGCGGATGCGCCGGCAGGAACGCGCGCGCAATTCCCTTTGCGGAGGCCGCATCGAGCGGCCGCAGTGTCTGTTCAGTCATCCGCGGACAGTAACCGACGCGCGACCGGCAGCGCCAGCCGGGTCCACTGCGCATGCATCGCCGACGATGGATGCAGGCCATCGGCGGCCAGCATCGCAGGCTGGGCGCCGCGCGCGCGGCTGACCGCGGTGATGTCGACGAAGGCCACGTCGCGCGCCGCGCATGTCTCCCGGGCGGCCTCGTTGTAGGCGTCGAGTTCGCGCGCGATGGCGATCAGGTCGCGCCCGCTGTCCCGCGCGAATGGGGTCACGCCCCAGTCCGGGATCGACAGCACCAGCACGCGGCCGGGGCGCCCCCCGGCGAAACCGGTCGCGCGCAGCAGCAGGGCGTCGAACTGCGCGCGGTATTCGTCCACCCCGCGCCGGCGGTACTGGTTGTTGACCCCGATCAGCAGGCTCACGAAGTCGAAGCGGCCCAGGGGCTCGGCCGCGTCGATCGCCGCCGACAGCTCGTCCGTGGTCCAGCCGGTGGTGGCGATGATCCTGGGATCGCCCAGCGCCAGGCCCTCCTCGCGCAGGCCACGCGCCAGCTGCACCGGCCAGCGTGCCGAGGCCTCGATGCCTTCGCCGATCGTGTAGCTGTCGCCAAGCGCCAGGTAGCGCAGGGTCGCCGTGTGCGTATCCATGACGATGTCATCCTCAGTCTGTCTCTGCCGGCGATCAGGACCATCGCCGCTGTCCGCGCGGGTCCGGTTTCGCACGCCCGTGCGCCTGACGCGCTTGCGCGGGCCCGAGCTCGAAGCGGACGGTCGAAGGTGATCGCCAGACGCAACCCGGCGCGCAGCCTGATCCAGCGCGCAGTCCGGAATCACCGCGGCCTCAGGCCGCCGGCCGCGCCTTCTTCTTCAGCGGCACCACCTTGCGGTTGGCCAGCGCTCGCCGCTCCAGCACGCGATCGATGCGCGCGAACACTTCCACCACCATCTCCGGCTGCGGCAGCAGGGTGACGCGGAAGTGGTTGCGGTAGGGCACGTTGAAGCTGGTGCCGGGCACGATCAGCACGTCCTCGGTCTCCATCAGCTCCAGCGCGAAGCCGTGGTCGTCGAAGCCCTTGGCCGCATCGCCCACCACGCCCGGAAACGCGTACAGCGCGCCGGCCGGGGCGATCAGCTCGAGGTGTTCGCTGGCGGCACAGGCCTCGATCACCGCGCGTCGCGCCTCGTGCAGGCGGCCTCCCGGCGTGCACAGCGGGGTGATGGTGTCGGCACCGGTCAGCGCGGCCTCGATCGCGAACTGCCCGGGCACGTTCGCGCACAGGCGCAGGGCCCCCAGCAGGTCCATGGCATGACGGAACGCGGTGCTGCGCGCCGGGTCGCCGGACAGCACGGCCCAGCCCACGCGCCAGCCGCAGGCGCGATGCACCTTGCTCAGGCCGCCGAAAGACAGGCAGGGCACATCGCCCGCCAGCGGCGCGACCGGCTCGAAGCGCGCACCGTCGTAGAGGATGCTGTCGTAGATCTCGTCGCAGAGCAGCAGCAGGTTGTGCCGGGCCGCGATCGCGACGATGCGCTCGAGCAGCTCGCGCGGATAGTTGGTGCCGGTGGGGTTGTTCGGGTTGATCAGCACGATCGCGCGGGTGCGCGCCGACACCAGTGCCTCCATCTCCACCGGGTCGGGCAGGAAACCGTTGCCGGCATGGCACTGGTAGAACACCGGCCGCCCGTCGTTGAGGATGGTGGCGGCCGACCACAGCGGATAGTCCGGCGAAGGTACGAGCACCTCGTCGCCGGGGTTGAGCAGGGCGCGCAGCGAGATGTCGATCAGCTCGCTCACGCCGTTGCCCACGAACACCCGGTCGGCCGAGGCGTACGGCGTGCCGCGTGCAACGTGGTGCGCGGCGATCGCCTCGCGCGCCTCCGGCAGGCCCTGCTGGTGGGTATAGGGATCGGTCCGGTGGATATGGTCGGCGATCGCGCGCTGCAGGTGCTCGGGCGCACGGAACCCGAACGCGCCGGGGTTGCCGATGTTGAGCTTGATCAGGCTGCGGCCCTGGCCCTCGAGCTCGCGCGCCCGCCGGGCGAGTTCGCCGCGGATCTCGTACCGGACTTCGGACAGGCGTTCGCGGGTGGGCAGCGGGGCGTGCATGGCGGCGGATCCGGGGGGCTTTGCAGATGCTAGCTGAAAATGCGCGTCCGGCACGGCCGCGCATGGGCTGGAACGGACCGTTCAGTCCGCGGCGGCGGGCAAGCAGGCAGGCGCTGGCGGTGCCGCCGGCCGGTCGGTCAGCAGCGCCATGAGGCTCTCGGCGGCGTGGCGCGAGACTGCGCCCAGCGTGGCCGCCGGGGTGGTATCGCCCACCTCGTAGGTCACCGCCGGCGCGCCGAAGCTGCAGTAGGCCCAGTTCTTGAACACCGCGCTCGTGGCCGCGTAGGCCTTTTCCTCGATCCGCCCGGGAAAGCGCGCTTCCATCGCCGCCATCCAGTCGTGCAGCACGCCGCCGGGCTTTCGCGACGGGTCCTCGGCGACCGTGTAGTACACGTCGCGAAAGGTGGAGTGGAAGTCGATGGCGAAGACCACCGGGCCGCCCCTGCGGGCCGCCAGCAGGTCGCGCAGCGCGCGGGTTTCCGGCTGCGCGAACGGGCCCCAGTCGCGGTTGATGTCCATGCCATGGGCGTTGCCGCGCCAGTGGCCGCCGACCACGCCGTCGGGATTGAGCTGCGGCACTACCAGCACGCGCACGCCGCGGCGGAATGCGCGCGCCTGCGCCGTGTCTCCGGCCAATGTCTCCACGAAACCCATCATGGCGCGGGCGCCGGTGTTCTCGGGAGGATGCTGGCCGCCGACCACCAGCAGCAGAGGCGCTTCGGGGCCGGCGCCGAACTCGAGGGCGCGCAGGGGGCGCCCCTGCACCGAACGGCCGAACGTGTGTTGCCGCGCATCGACCCGGGCCGCGACCCGTGCCGCCCAGGCCTGCATGTCGTCGGGAAGCAGCGGAGGCTGGGCGAACACCCGCAGCTCACCTGGTTCCATCTGCAACTGCAGGCGGGCATCGCCTGCATCGCCCAGGCTGTATTCCGCCGGGCCTGCCTCGCGCCAGTCGTGCCCCTCCCGGCTGAGCTTGGGCAGGTAGCGGTGGCGGTAGCCGTGCGGATAGGAGAACCGCAGGTCCAGCGCGCGCGCGCCCTCGCTGCGGATGCGGAAGCCGTACCAGGGACTGGGATTGATCGGATGCGTTTCGGGCGCGACGTGCAGCCGATAGCGGCCAGCGCCCAGCCGCTCGACGCCGGACAGTCGCGCGGCCGGCAGCTGGCTGTCGAAGTGTAGGCCGTCCTCATCGAACGACCAGGTTCGCCCGCCCTGCGCCTGCGTCGCCACCGGCGCGCCGGCGACCATCGTCGCGTCCGCTTGCGGCGGCGGCCGGGTTGCGCAGCCGGGCATGAGCAGCATCGCGGCCGCCGCCAGGCCCAGGGCATGGGCCAGCTTGCGATACCGCGCCGCGGCCGGTCGCGACGCCTGGACGGAACCTCGATCTTTCATCTGGACAGCTGCGGACCCGGCAGGCGATGGTCGCAGTCGTCCCCCGGATTGCCAAGCGTGGCGCGGTGCGGCGCTAGAATCGCGGCATGACCATCGCCCGCACTCGCCCTTGAATCCCGTGCACGCCGGCCTGCGGGCGATCGGCTGGCGGGCCGATGTCGATCCGCGCTGGCAGGACGCCATGGCCGCGCATCCGGAAGCGACGCCGGCGCGGGTGGTCGAACAGCATCGCTCTGGCTACGTGGTCGCCAGCGGGCCCGACCAGGGCGTCGCGGTGGAATCCTTGCCCGAATGGCAGCGGCCGGTGGGCTACCGCAAGGGCACGGTGGCGCCGGACGACCGGCCCGCGGTCGGCGACTGGGTGCTGGTGGAAGAAGCCAAGCGCATCGTGGCCCTGCTGCCGCGGCGCAGCGCGATCAAGCGCGGCGCCGCAGGCGAGCACTACCGGCAGCAGCTGATCGCGGCCAATGTCGATACCGTATTCGTGGTCTGCGGACTCGACGGCGACTTCAACCCGCGCCGGATCGAGCGCTACCTGCTGCTGGTGCAGGGCAGCGGCGCGCAGCCGGTGGTGGTGCTGACCAAGGCCGACGCCCCCGGCGCCGATGCCGCGGCCGCCCAGGCCGCCCTCGCCGGCATCGAGGCGGGCAGCGTGCCGGTGCTGGCGGTGAACGCCAAGGATGCCCCGACGGCGGCGGCGCTGGCGCCGTGGCTGCTGCCGGGGCATACGGCCGTGCTGGTGGGCAGTTCCGGCGCGGGCAAGTCCACGCTCACCAACACCCTGCTCGGCGTCGAGAAGATGAAGACCGCCGCCGTGCGCGAGCGCGATGCGCGCGGCCGCCACACCACAACCCATCGCGCGCTGATCCCGCTGCCGTCCGGCGCCTGCCTGATCGATACGCCGGGCATGCGCGAGCTCAAGCCCACCGGTGAGGAAGAACTGGCCGACGCGGGCTTCGCCGAGGTCGAGGCGCTGGCGCAGCAGTGCCGGTTCCGCGACTGCGTGCACGATCGCGAGCCCGGCTGCGCGGTGCGCGCTGCGGTGGCCGCCGGCGCGCTCGATCCGGGGCGGCTGGCCAACTACCTCAAGCTGCGCGACGAAGTGGCCGGCGCCGCCGGACAGCTGGCGGCGCGGTTGGCGCAGAAGTCCGGCGCGCACCTGCCCGGCAAGCCGGCCGGCAGGCGCCCGGGCGGCCGCAATGCGGGCCGCTGAGGCGCGCGTGGCGGATCGTAGGCGGCGGTGGTCATGAGCGCCGGACAGGCGCTTTCGGAATCCCCGGACATCGCGCACCACGCGGCGCTCGACGCACGCATGGTCAAGGCTGCTCGCGGCATCCGGGTGCTGACCCTGGCCAGCTGGCCGGCGACGGCGCAGCAGGCCTTCCTCTCCGATCTCGCGCGCGGACAGCCGCGGCCGCCGCAGGTCGACTATCCGCGCCACGACTTCGGCGAGGCCCGTCGCGAGCTGCAGGCCGTCGCCGATGCCGCCGACCCCGCGCATCCGCTCGGCCGCTACCTGGTCGACTCGGCACGGCAGTGGGACGTCGCCGCGCGCCTGCTGGAAGCCCTGGGCACCGCCGGCGCCGGCGCGCTGTCGGTGGCGCTGTACGGACATCCGGACGATCCGCTGCCTGGCGGCGGCCCCAGCACGCGCAGCGCCGCGCGCCACTTCATCGATATCGCCGACGAACTCGACCGCGAGCTGTTGGCGCCCGAGGAACAGGTCACGATCTCCGCCACCGCGCTGCAGCTGCAGTTGCAGAACGCACTCGATGCCTTCTTCGAAGGACGCGTGGTCAGCGTCGAACTCGACCCGCAGATGATCGCCAAGGCCGCCGCCGGCGCCTATCGCATCCGCCTGCGCACCGGCGCGGCCTACACCGACTACGACCGTCAGCAGTTGCTGCACCACGAAGCGCTGGTGCACTCGCTGACCGCGCTCAACGGACGCGCGCAGCCGCGGCTGCCGAGCCTGGCGATGTCGTCGCCGCGGATCACCGCCACCCAGGAAGGCCTGGCGGTGCTGGCAGAACAGATCACCGGCAGCATCGACATCGAGCGGATGAAGCGCATCAGCCTGCGCACCGAGGCCATCGCGATGGCGATGGAGGGCGCGGATTTCCTGCAGGTGTTCGGCTACTTCCGCAGCGCCGGCCAGAGCGCCGAAGAGAGCTTCTCCTCCGCCCAGCGCGTGTTCCGCGGGGTGCCGGTCGGGGGCGGCGCCGCGTTCGCCAAGGACACCGTCTACCTGCGCGGCCTGGTCGAGGTGCATACCTTCTTCCGCCACGCCCTGCGCGACGGCCGCCTGCGCCAGTGCCGCTGGCTGTTCGCGGGCAAGATGACGCTCGAGGATGTGCAGCGCTTCGATCCGCTGTTCGAGGCCGGCGTGCTGCTGCCGCCGCGCTGGCTGCCGGACTGGGCGGCGCGGGCCAACGGGCTGGCCGGCCAGCTCGCGTTCTCGCTGTTCGCCAACCGCATCCGGCTCGACCGGCTGTCGGACGGCGGGCCGGATCGGGTCATGGGCTGATCCGGCGGGCCCGCAGGCCGCGCGCCCGCGGCGTGCCCAGTTCCAGATGGTCCGCGTCCGGGGCGGTCAGTTGGAGGCCGCCGCCGCGGAACGCGTCGTCGTCGGGATCGCGGCGCATCTGCACCACCTCGGCCGGCGCGTCGGCGCCGTCGGGCAGGATCGCTAGCGACAGGCTGTCCCGGTCGATGCGCGAGACCAGGTAGCGCGCCGGCAAGGTCTGCGCGCGATACAGGCCGGTCGCAGGCAGCTGGGCGCGATGGGCGCCGGTGGGTGCGAGCAGGGCGATGGCCGCGTCGGCCATCGCCGCGACGTTGCGGTCGGCGCGGTTGCAGAACACCGCGACCGCCAGCTTCTGCGCGGGCACCCGGCTGTACATGTGGCGGAACGCGTCGGCGCCGCCGCCGTGCTCGACGATCCAGTGACCGTCGCGCTGCCCGACCATCAGGCCCAGCGCATAGATCCGACCGCCCGCGCGGTCTTTCGTGTAGGCGGGCGAGCCGTCGTGGAGTTCGCCCGGCGCCTCCATCAGCGCGCGCACCTGCGGGGTCCAGACCTTGTGCCCGTGTTCGATGTCGTATTCGTAGCGGCCCAGGTCGTCGAGGCTGAGCATCAGCCCGCCGGAACCGCCGTAGCGCGGATAGGTGTCGCGGATCTCGAATCCGTCCGCTCCGTCGACGTAGCCGTGCGCGCGTCGCGGCGATGCGGGCGGTTCGCCGTCGAGCACGTAGCTGTCGTGCATGCCGATCGGCTCGAGGATGGCCTGCCGCACGTACTCGGCGAACGGACGTCCGGAGACGCGCTGGACCAGTTCCGCCGCCAGCAGATAGCCGCCGTTGGAATACCAGGTCGACGTGCCCGGCGCGAAGTTCGTCGCGGTCTGCGCGAGCACCAGCGCCAGGGTGCGTCCGCGGCCGGCGTCGGCGGCGCGTCCCGGCCCGGACGACAGCCGCACCAGGGCCAGCGAATCGAGGATGCCGGAGCGGTGCTGCAGCAGCATCCGCGGCGTCACCGTGGCCGCGAAGACGGGAAGTTCGGGAATCCACCGGCGCAGGTCGCCGTCGAGGTCGAGCTTGCCCTGCAGCGCCAGCTGCACCACCGCCAGCGCGGTGAACTGCTTGGACACGGAGGCGGCGTAGAACACGGTGCCTCCGTCGATCGGCGTTCCCGTGTCGAGGTTGGACAGGCCGTCGCTGACCAGCTGGCGCAGACGGCCGTCGCGGTAGGTCGCCAGCGCGCAGCCCGGAGCCGCCTGCGTGGACTGCGCGGCGAGCAGGCCGCGCAGCACCTGCGGATCGTCGCTGGCCGAGGCGGGCGCGCAGGCCAGCCCGGCGACCGCCAGGGCCAGCATCGTGGTTCTGATCATGATCGTCCCCCGCGTGGCCGTGCCTCGCGGCACGGCCACGGGCTGCTCAGAAGCGGAACCGGAGGCCGACGGTGTACTGGCGGCCGATGGTGTCGTACAGCGCGCGCGTGGTGGCGTAGCCGCCGACGCCGTTGATCGGCGGATCCATGTCGGCGACGTTCTTGACCGTCGCGAACAGGGTGATCCCGTCCAGCCTGTCGTCCAGCCGGTAGCTGCCGCCGATGTCGAAGTAGGTGCGACCGGAGTGCTCGAGGATGTTGAGGTCCTTGTGCGTGTAGGTGTGGTCGATCACGCCGCCACCCACGTAGCGCGCCGACGCGTTGAGCGTGAGCCGGTCGAGCCGGTAGATGGCCGACAGGCTGCCGCGCCAGTGCGGCTGCCCGCCGATGCCGCTGACCGTCGGCTGCGTGGTCTGCCCGGCCATTTCCGAGGCGGTGATGCCGTCGTCCATGGACAGGGTGTCGATGTAGGACACCAGGCCGCGCAGGGCCAGGTTGCCGCGCGACAAATCCCGGCGCCAGTTGGCTTCGACGTCGGCGCCGCGCAGGTGCAGCTGCTCGAGGTTCTGCGGCACTGCGCGCACGTAGTCGATGCGCCCGGTCGTCGGGTTGCGCACGATCGTGGAGCACACCTGCGGATGCGTGGAATAGCAGCGCTCCACGTTGTCGGCCGCGCCGAAGGTGATGATGGCCTTGTCCATCTTCACGTCGTAATAGTCCAGCGAGATGCCGAAATCCGACGAGGGCGTCAGCACCACGCCGAAGGTGGTGGTATCGGCTTCTTCCGGGACCAGGTCGGTGTTGCCGGAGGACCGCGACCCCACGCTGTAGCGAAGTTCGAGCTCCGGGTCGAACACGGTGAACACCGAGGTGGTGCCGGTGGTGAACATGTCGCTCAGCGAAGGCGCGCGGATGTCGTGCGACTGCGCGGCGCGGAAGCGGACCAGGTCGTTGACTTCCCAGGTGCCGCCGATCTTCCAGGTCTCCACCGTGCCCGACAGGCTGTAGTCGGTGACGCGTGCGGCGATGTTCAGGTCGACCTTGCGGGCGCCGGGGCGATCGACCAGCAGCGGCACGACCACTTCGCCGAAGCCTTCCTTGACCGACACCTCGCCATCCCAGGGCGTCGCGTTGCCGGTGGCGAAGGCGCTGTCGGTCGACAGCGGATCCGAATACACCGCCGCCTGCTCGTGCCGCCATTCCACGCCCGCGGCCAGCGAGACCGGGCCTGCCGACAGTTCGAAGGGCTCGCCGCGCAGGGTGAAGGCGGCCGCCTTTTGCCGCACCGAGGAGCGGCGCCAGGCCGTGCCCAGGACGTAGTCGAGCGAAGCCTGCGACATGCGGTTCTCGCCGAACAGGTTCAGCGGCGCGCAGCCGTCGGCGCGCGCGCCGGCATTGCGGCAGATCGCCTCGCCGGTGACCGGGTCGGCAATCGCGTCGACCGCGAAGTTGTAGTTGGCCACGATGCGGTTCTGCGCCTGCCGGAGCACGTATTCCGACTCGCCGACGCTGTAGTAGGTATCCCAGCTCCAGGAGTCCCCGAACCAGCCCTCCAGCCCCGCCACGGCGCGGCGTGTCATCGTGTAGCGGTCGTTGATCGAGGTGCCGTAGTCGCGGTTGTAGCGGCCCATCCGGATCGTGGCCAGCCCGAGGTCGTCCATCTGCTGGGCGATCGAGTCGGGGATGAAGGGGTTCTCCCGGCGGATCGTGATGGCGGTGTCCTGGCGGGTGAGCGAAGGGCTGACGCCGCTGGAGCGGGCCCAGGAGCCTTCGAAGAAACCGGTCAGGTTCTCGGTGAAGTCGAAGGACGCGCGGCTGTAGACGGTGGTGCGCGTGTTGGGGGCCTGCAAGGCCAGGTTGTCGATGTTGGCCGAGCCGTCGCCGCCCTGCATGGTGCTGCCGCTGCGAAGATCGCCGTAGGTGAACGGGATCGGTTCGCCGTTGGCGTCGAAGGTGGTGCCGGCCAACGGGCCGCTGTTGATCAGGCCGGCGTAGGCCATGTTGGCCGAGCGCGCGTCCGGCACCAGCAGCTGGATCGGCTCGTCGTTGTCCGCCGTGTAGGCCGGGTTGGAGATCTTGCCCCAGCCCGCCCAGTCGCGATCGCGCATCCAGCCGATGCCGTCGTTGTCGTTCCAGTCGCCCGAGACGATGACGTGGCCGCGGTCCTCGGCGAAGCGCGTGCCCCAGGTCAGCGAGAACAGCTCGGTATTGCCGTCGCCGTGCGCGGTGGTGCCCGCCTGCACGGTGCCCTTGGTGCCGACGAAGTGGCGGTCGAGCATCAGGTTGACCACGCCGGCCACCGCGTTCGACCCCCAGGCGGCGGAGGCGCCGCCGGTCACGATCTCCACCTTGCGCACCAGGCCCTGCGGGATCACGTTCATGTCCACCATGCCTTCGACATGGGTGGGCGTGAACCGCTTGCCGTCGACCAGCACCAGCGCGCGGCGGAAGCCGAGGCCGCGCAGATCCATGAAGTTGCCGCCGGTGTAGCTGGAGTTGTTGGTGGTGCTGGTCGGCGTCATCGACGGGCGTGCGGCCGGCAGTTCGTTGATGGTGTCGGCGACGTTGGTGTTGCCGGCGATGTCCAGCGCTTCGCGATCCACCACGGTGGTGGGAGTCGGCGCCTCGAAGCCCTCGCGGGTCACGCGCGTGGCGCTGACCTTCACCGCGTCGAGCTGGGTCGCCTCCGGTTCGGCGCGCTCCTGGCCCGCCGCCGTGCCGGCGACCCCCAGGCCGAGGGCGACCATGCATGCGACCGACAGGGTCGAACGATGGCGGGGAAATGAACCGGAACTGCGGCGGACTGGACTGCGGGCATTCATGACGGCTCCTGCTGGCTGCACGAGATTCGGAAAAGATCGATGCGATGGGTCCCCGGGTCGCCCTGGCGCGCAAGCGGCGCAGCGACCCTCGACCTAGATAAGCACTCGGCGTTGCGCCTCGCTATCGAATATCCGAACGAATGCCATAGCCCGAGGTTATGCGGGCCGCGCCCTCGTTTCGCGCAGCACCTTCGCGAACAGTTCGATGAATCGCGTGGCCGCTTCCGACGGCGGCCGGTCTTCCAGATGCACGCACTGCACCTTGAACTGCAGCGGCGGCGAGAACGGCCGGTAGGCGGTTCCGTGTTCGGAACTCGCGCGTGCGGTGAACTCGTCCACCACCGCCATGCCGACGCCGTGGCGGGCCAGCTCCGCGGCGATGTAGAAGGTCTGGTTGGACACGACCTCGTTGACGTCGATGTCCTGGCGCTGCAGTTCGCGGTTGAGCAGTTCGCCCACCGGCCCGCCCGTGGTCAGCCCGACCAGGTCCTGGCCGCCGAGGATGCGCAGGCTGACGTGTTCGCCCACCCCGGGAAGCTTCGCCGGCTTGAACAGCAGCATCAGCTCGCCGGTGTCGATGTCGCGGCGCTTGAGGCGCGGATGCGTCGGCGGGTTGTAGGCGATGGCGATGTCGCAGCTGCGCTCGTACAGCGCCTTGAACAGTTCGTCGTGGTGCAGCGTCTGCACGTCGAAGGTGATCTCGGGATGGCGCTCGCGGAAGCGCGCGATCGCCAGCGGCGCGACGTGCAGGCCCAGCGACGGCACCACCGCCAGGCGCACCCGGCCGCTGGCCAGGCTGCGCAGGTTGCCCACGGTCTTCTGCAGCGAGGTCAGGCGGCTGAACACCTCGGACACCTCGACGAACAGCTCGTGCGCCTGGTCGGTGGCCACGAGGCGCCCGCGCACCAGCCGGAACAGCTCCAGGCCCAACTGCTGCTGGGTGTGGTGCAGCACCTTGCTCACCGAAGGCTGGGAGACGTGCAGCGCGCGTGCGGCGGCGCTGATCGAGCCGGTGGTGTAGACGGCGTGGAAAACCTCGATCTGGCGGAAGCGCATGGAACCCCGGTACTCCTTGATGACTGGGGGCATGATGGCCGGGCCGGGGCTTCGCTGTCCCATGGCTAAGGTCGTGCGGCGACGCCTTCGCGGCGCGGGTCCGCGGCGCCCTCCAGCACGCCGTCCTCGCGACGCACCACGCCATGCAGGCCGGAATCCTCGCCGGAGCCTGCAACGATCTCCACGCCCAGTTCCGCCAGGCCGGCGCGCAGCGGCGGTGCGAAGGCCGTGGCCTCGCCGTTGAAGCGTCCGCCGCGCGCGACCAGGTTGGGCAGCGCCACCGCCTGCTGCAGCGGCAGGTCCCAGTACAGCCAGCCGACCAGGGCCTTGGCCACGTAGGCGGGGATGGCATTGCCGCCCGGCGAGCCGATGGCGCCGACGAAGCCGCCGTCGCGATCGAGCACGATCACCGGCGACATCGACGAGCGCGGCCGCTTGCCCGGCGCGATCGCATTCGCCGCCCCGCTGCCGCCCCACGAGAAGTCGGTGAGCTGGTTGTTGAGCAGCATGCCGCCGACCACGCGCCCGGACCCGAAGTAGGACTCGATCGTGGTGGTCATCGAAACCGCGTTGCCCGTGCCGTCGACCACCACGAAATGGGTGGTCCCGGCGGGTTCGGCAGTGGCATCGGTGTCGGCCTGCGGTGCGCCCGGTGGCCGTCCGGGCACCGGCGTGCGCGTGGCGGCGCGGTCGCCGATCAGGCTGCGGCGCTCGGCCAGGTAGTCCGGATCGAGCAGGCCATCGATCGGCACCTGGACGAAGTGCGGATCGCCGACGTACTGGTCGCGGTCGGCATACATCAGCCTGCTGGCTTCGGCGAACAGCAGCCAGGCCTGCGGATCGTGCGGGCCGCGCCCGGCGATGTCGGTGCCGTCCAGCAGCAGCATCAGCTGCAGCAGGCCGACGCCGCTGGCCGGCGGCGGCGCCACGCACACCAGGTAGGCGCGCAGCGGGCGGCAGACCGGTTCGACGCGCTCGGCCACGCCGGCCTGCAGGTCCTCGGGCGTGAGCCGTGCGCCGTACGGTGGCGCCGCCACGCGCGCGGCGATCGCCTGGGCCAGCGGCCCGTCGCGCAGCGCGTCGGCGCCGCTTGCGGCGATCAGGCGCAGGCTCGCGGCGTAGTCGGGATTGCGGAAGGTCTCGCCGACGCGCAGCGGCCGGCCGTCGGGCGTGGAGAACAGCGCGACCACATCCGCCGCGCGCGCCTGCGGGAAGTCGCCGGCGATGTGCCGGTGCAGGCGCGGGCTCACCGCGAAGCCGCGTTCGGCCTGCAGCGCGATGGGCTCGAACAGCGTCGGCCAGGCCAGCCGGCCATGCGCGCGGTGGGCCTGCTCGAGCGCGTCCACCACGCCCGGCACGCCGGTGGCGCGGCCACTGAGCATCGCTTCGGCCCGGGTGAGCGGGCGCCCCTGGCTGTCGCTGAACATGCGAGGCCCGGCGGACGCCGGCGCGCGCTCGCGGCCGACATAACCGCTCACGCGGCGGCTGCGCGCGTCGTAATGCAGCAGGATCGCCCCGCCGGCCAGGCCGGAACTCTGCGGCTCGACCAGGCCGAGCATGGCCTGCACGGCGATTGCGGCGTCGATCGCGCTGCCGCCACGCCGCAGCACGTCCAGGCCGGCCTCGGTCGCCAGCGGATGGGCGCTGCTGACCATGCCGGCGTCCGCGCCGGCCGGCGCGTCGGGGACGGTCGCGGGCGCCTGCACGGCCGGGCTGCCGCAGGCGGCCAGGCCGAGGCCGGCCAGCGCGAGCCAGGCCCAGCGCATGGCGCGCAGCGGCGTGTGCATGGGGGACCTGGCCATCGACGCACTCCTGGAAACGGCGGATGAGCGCGCCGCGGGCGGCGCGCGCGAACAGGCTATCGTCGCCGGCGCCGGGCGGCCCCTTCCTTTGCTGCGGCCCGCCCCAGCCCGGGGTTATGGGCCGGCCATAGCCCGCAGGCATACCCGACCCTGCAAATGTTGCGCGACAGCCACGCGCCGCTGCGGCAGCTTGGATCCGCGGCACGATGCCCGGGGCGCGACGCGTGAGCGGTCGCGCCACCGCATCGCGCCGGATCACGACGAACGCGGAGATCCGAGCATGCGCACCCTCACTGCACGCCTGTCGCTGGCCCTGCTGGCGTGCGCGATGGCCATCGCCCCGGCTGCGGCGCAAACCCGCCAGCTGCTCAACTACGAACAGATCCACAAGCCGCTGGTGGCCGACACCGACGGCATGGTGGTGAGCCAGAGCGAGCATGCCAGCCGCGCCGGCGCGCAGGTCCTGCGCGAGGGCGGCAACGCGGTGGACGCGGCGGTGGCCATGGGTTTCGTCATGGCCGTGACCCTGCCGCGCGCCGGCAACATCGGCGGCGACGGCTACATGCTCGTCCACCTCGCCGCGGAAAACCGCAGCGTGGCGATCGACTACCGATCGATGGCGCCTGCGCTGGCCACCCTCGAGGCCTATGTCGGGAAGGATGGCGCGCTGCAGGGCCATTCGGCGGGCATCCGTGCCGCGGGCGTGCCCGGCACCGTGGCCGGCCTGGCGCTGGCCCACGAGCGCTACGGCCGGCTGCCTTGGAAGCGACTGCTGCAGCCGGCGATCGACCTGGCCGCGCAGGGCATGGTGCTCAGCCGCGACGAGGCCTTCGCCCTGGACTGGGGCCGCGAACGCCTGGCCCGCAGCCAGGCCGGCGCCGCGGTCTTCCTGCTTCCGGACGGCAGCGCGCTGCGCGCCGGAGAACGGCTGGTGCAGGCCGACCTGGCCTGGTCGCTGACGCAGATCGCCGAACACGGCGCGGACGCGTTCTACCGCGGCGCGATCGCCGAGCGCCTGGACGCCGGCATGCGCGCCCACGGCGGCTTCGTGCGCAAGTCCGACCTCGCCGCCTACCGGGCGATCGAGCGCGAACCGCTGCGTTCGAGCTATCGCGGCCACGCGCTGCTGACCATGCCGCCATCGAGCGGCGGCGGCCCCGGCGTCGCGATGACGCTCAACATCCTGGAGCACTTCGACCTGGCCTCGATGGGCGCCGGCTCGGCCGATGCCCTGCACCTGATCGCCGAGGCCAGCAAGCGTGCCTGGCGCGACCGCCAGGCGCATGCCAACGACCCGGCTGCGGCGCGCGTGCCGCTGGACGGATTCGTCTCCAAGTCCTATGCCGCCCGGCGCGCCGCCGACATCGCCATGGACCGCGCGACCCCGGCCGATCGCGTCGGCGCTGGCGACATCTGGGCGCAGGAAAGCCCCGAGACCACCCATTACTCGGTGATCGACGGCGAGGGCAATGCGGTCAGCAACACCTACACCATCGGCGCGGATTTCGGTTCGGGCGTCATGATCGAAGGCACCGGCTTCCTGCTCGGCAACCTGATCGGCAACTTCTCGCTGCAGGCCCAGCTCGAGGCCACGCGCCAGGGCCGGCCCCCGCCCGCAAACGCGCTGCGGCCCGGCAGCCGCCCGGTCTCGAGCATGGCGCCGACCATGCTGCTGCGCGACGGCCGCCCCTGGCTGGTGACCGGCAGCCCGGGCGGCAACACCATCCCGGGCACGGTGGTGCAGATGATCGTCAACGTCGTCGACTTCGGCATGAACGTCGCCGAGGCCACGAGCTTCCCGCGCATCCACCAGCAGGTGACGCGCAGCGGCGAGCTCGACATCGAACGCGGTTTCAGCCCCGACACCCTCGAGATCCTGCGCCGGCGCGGCCACACCCCGCGGCAGGGACAGACCATCGGCAGCACCCAGACCCTGCTGCTGGACGCCGATCGCCTCGAGGGCGCGGCCGACCCGCGGCGGCCAGGCGCGGCGGCGGTCGCGCACTAGGCGGGCATAGCCTGCCGCTATGGGCCGAGTTCAAAAAGCGAGGGATCGCATCTTCACAAGGTCATTACAGTCAGGTCAGGGCGCCACCGCGCGCGCCGAACAGTTCCCAGAGGAGTCCGCACCATGCACCATCGTTTCGCCAGGCCCACGCTGCTCAGCCTCGTCCTCGGAGCGACGCTCCAGAGCATGGCCTTCGCGCAGCAGCAGGAAGCCGCCGCTGCAGAGCCGACGACCCCGACCGCAACGGACCTGGACTCGGTGGTCGTGGTGGGCAGCCGCCTGGCGAGCAATCGCACCGAGGGCCCCTCGCCGGTGATCGTGATGGACGAGGAGCGGATCGAGGCCACCGGCGCGATCTCGGGCGACGAGCTGCTGCAGGCGATCCCGCAGGTCGGCGACATGATGTTCAACAACACCGACACCGCGTCCAACCTCAACGCCGCGCGTGGCGACGTTGGCTCGATCAACCTGCGCAACCTCGGCACCGGCAACACCCTGCTGATGGTGAACGGGCGGCGCATGGTGCCGCACCCGGGCACCCAGACCGAATCGCTGGTGCCGCGCCAGACCGCCAACATGAACGCGATCCCGCTGTTCGGCACGCGCCGGGTCGAGACGCTGCTCGGTGGCGCATCGGCGCTGTACGGCTCCGACGCCGTCGCCGGCGTGGTCAACGTGGTCCTGGACACCCACTTCCAGGGCTTCCAGGTACAGGGCCAGTACGGCGGCTCCGAGGATGTGGACCTGCGCCAGGGCAACCTCAACTTCAAGGCCGGCAAGTGGTTCAACGATGGCCGCACCCGGGCCACCCTGGTGGGTGGCTGGACGCACCGCACCGACCTGCCGGCGAACGCGCGCGACTACAGCGCGAACATGGATCGCCGGGCGCAGATGGACGGCACCGAGTTCGAGGGCGTCGCCGCCTTCGACGACCGCATCACCAGCACCGCCTGGGGCGTGTTCCAGACCGTCGGCAACCGCAGCGTGCGCGGCCCGGGCAATGCGCTGATCACCAACAGCAGCGGCCAGTTCCACATCGACCCGGTCGGCCTGCACAGCTGTACCGCCGGGCTCAACGACGACGTCTGCATCATGTCCGGCGCGCAGAGCACCGCGATCGACCGGCCGCTGCGCTTCAGCCCCAACCACCAGCGCCAGATCCTGGGCGAAGTCGACCGCATGAACCTGTTCGGCACGGTCGAACAGGACATCGACGACAACTTCGTCGCCTTCGGCGAACTGGCCTACTACACCTCGCGCTACGAAGGCATGCGCGAGCAGGCCGCGCCGCTCGGCGCCGCGCCGATGATCGTCTCGCGCAACAACTACTACAACCCGTTCGGCGCGATGTACCTGCCCGACGGCACGCTCAACCCCAACCGCCTGCCGGGCATCAACGCGCCGCTGGAGGGGCTGGACGTGCGCATGACCAGCTACCGCCCCACCGACACCTCGCGCCCGTACGAGGTCGACGACCAGTCGTACCGTGCGTTGGCCGGCGTGCGCGGCATGGTCGGCGGCTTCGACTGGGAGGCGGCGGTGCTGTACGCGGCCGCGACCACCGACGACACCCAGTACGGCTCGATCAGCAATACCCTGTTCGCCGAGGCGCTGTCGTGGAGCACGCCCGACGCCTACAACCCGTTCTGGGGCGGCAACCTCGCCGACTGGGGCGCACCCAAGGACCCGGCGCAGAACCAGGCCGCGATCGACCACTTCACCGTGCCGGTGCTGCGCAGGAGCAAGGCCAGCCTGTTCCAGGTCGATACGCGCTTCATCCGCGAGGACCTGTTCGAGCTGCCGGCCGGCCACGTCGGCGTCGCCTTCGGCGGCGAGTGGCGCCGCGAGACGCTGAGCGACGACCGCGACCCGCGCTTCGACGGCGGCATCACCTACACCAACCCGCTCACCGGCGCGATCACCAGCGACGTGCTGGGCGCCAGCCCCTCGGGCGACAACTCCGGAGACCGCGAGGTCGGCTCGCTGTACGCCGAGTTCGCGATCCCGCTGGTGTCGCCCTCGATGGAAGTGCCGCTGGTGCGCGCGCTCGACCTGCAGGTCGCCGGCCGCTACGAGCACTACTCCGACTTCGGCGGCACCGCCAAGCCCAAGGTGTCGCTGGCCTGGGACCTGGTCGATGGCTTCATGATGCGCGCCAACTGGTCGCAGAGCTTCCTCGCTCCCAACATCCTGCAGCTCTACGCCGAGGGCACGACGGTCAGCAACAGCCGCACCGACTACTACGTGTGCGAGGCGGATATCCGCAACGGCACCATCGACGGCGTGCACCGCTGCGGCCGCAGCTACAGCACCATGGCGGTGCGCAGCGGCAACCGCGACCTGAAGCCGGAGACCGCGGAGACCTGGTCGGCCGGTTTCGTGTTCCAGCCGAAGTTCCTGCCCGAGTCCACGCGCATGACCTTCACCGCCGACTACTTCGAGATCCACCAGGAGGACGTGATCGGCATCCTCGGCGAAGCCACGCAGCTGGCGCTGGACTACCTGCTGCGCATGGAAGGCTCGTCCAACCCGGCGGTGGTGCGGCTGGATCCGGACGAGGCACGCATCGCGCTGTTCGAGGGCACCGGCCTGGCACCGGTCGGCCTGGTCGACTACGTCGACGACACCTATCTCAACCGCCTGCCGCGGACCACGCGCGGCGTCGACTTCGGCGTCGACTGGCGCCTGCGCAGCGACAACGCCGGCACCTTCTACGCCAGCCTCAACGCCACCAAGCTGATCCAGATGACCCAGGAGGCCACCGCGGACGAGCAGCGCATCATCGCCGCGCAGGAAGCGGGTGTGATCGACGACAACTTCGACATCCGCAATGCCGGCAACCTGCTGGGCGTGAACGGCAAGCCGGTGTGGCGCGCCACCTTCAGCACCTCCTGGCGCAAGGACGACTGGGGCCTGGGCGCGTTCGTCAACCACACCGACGGCTTCGAATCGACCGGCGCGGTGTCCAACCTCGGCAACTACTTCCCGGTGCCGAGCTGGACCACGACCAACGTGTGGCTGGAGCGGCGTTTCGACGACACCAGGACCATGCTCGACGGCACGCGCATCCGCCTGACCGTGCGCAACGTGGGCGACCGCCAACCGCCCCTGACGCCGAGCGCGCTCGGCTTCAATTCCTCGCTGCACAACGCGCTGGGCCGTGGCTACTACCTGACGGTGACCAAGAATTTCGATTGACGCCTCCCCGGGTCCGCGTTGCCGGCCACGCAAGTGACGGCAGCGCGGACCAACCTGATTCCCGCAGGTGACGCTCGCGCTGGCGACCGGTGGAGTCGACCCGCCGCACCGCCCACCACCCGCCCCATGGCACGGCCGGCCATCATGACCGGCAGACCCGACGGAGAGACCATGAGCCCACGCATCCGCAATCGCCGCGCCCTCGCCGTGTGCGCGAGCCTTTTGCTGTTCCTGGCCCAGCTCGCGCCAGCGCTGGCCAGCGGCATCGAGGACAGGCTGCAGGCGCTGATGGACGAGTACGACACCGTCGGCCTGGCCGTGGTGGTGGTGCGCGACAATGCGGTGGTCTACCGCAACAGCCTCGGCTGGAAGGACCGCGAGGCCAGGATCCCGCTCGGCCAGGACGACCTGTTCCGGATCGCCTCGATCTCCAAGTCCTTCTCCACGACCGCCGTGCTGCAGCTGGTGGAGCAGGGCCGGCTGTCGCTGGATGCGGACGTGGGCGAGCTGATCGGCTTCCCGGTGCGCAACCCCGCATTCCCCGAGCGCGTCATCACGCTCAAAATGCTGCTGGACCACACCTCATCGATCACCGACGGGCAGCGTTACGGCAGCCTCGACATCATCAACCCGGCGACCAATCCGACCTGGCAGGCGGTGTATGCCGAGCGCGCGCCGGGCGAGCGCTACGAGTATTCCAACCTCGGCTACAACATGGTCGGCACGATCATCGAGCGCGTGTCCGGCCAGCGTTTCGACCAGTACATCGCCGCGCACGTGCTCCAGCCGCTGGGGCTGCAGGCCGGGTATGCGCCGGACCTGCTGGATGCCAGCCGCTTCGCGCAGATCTACCGCTGGCGCGACGGTGAGGGCTTCGTGCACTCGCCACAGGCCTACGCGCCGCTGGCCGCGCGCCTGGCCGACTACACCATGGGCTACAGCGCGCCGATCTTCTCGCCCACCGGCGGACTGAAGATCTCCGCGCCGGACCTGGCGACCTGGATGCTGCTGCACATGAACCTCGGCCAGTGGAATGGCGTGCGGTTGATCAGCCAGGACCATGCGCAGGCCATGCAGGCGCCATCGGTGGCGGTCGACGACCACTCCGACTACGGCCTGGCCATCCGCATCGACCGGACCCTGATCCCCGGGGTGGAGATGGTCGGACACACCGGCTCGGCGCATGGGCTGTTCAGCTCGATGTTCTTCGACCGCGCGCGCAGCTTCGGCCTGGTGGTGATCACCAATGGCACGCGCAGCGTGGACGTGCGCAACGAGGTGAACCGCGCGCTGTACCAGCACTTCATCGCCCCAGCAGCCACGCAGGCGGCCGACGCAGGCTAGCGGCAAGCCCGCTGCAGCGCGGGTGCCGCCAACGACAGCGGACTGGATGCGCGTGCCACGATGCGGGCGCGCGCTCGCATCTTCCACCGGCGCGACCGAGATCGTCCGCCGATCCGGCCAGGCCACAAGGGCGCCCGCTTGCGGCGCATGTCCAACGCGAACGCCGTTGCCGAGGGCTCGCCCGACGCGCTCCACGCGTGCTGCCCGGGTTGCGTCGCGCTGCTCCGGGCAGCTGCGGCCAAATGCCTCTACCACTGCATCGGCTGGCGGCAGGGCTGTTGCGGCGACGCGACCACGGCGTTGGAGTTGTGGCCGCAACGGAGGGGCATACGGGCGACCTGTCGCGCCGCCACGTCATCCCAAGGCCCGGCGCAAAACCGTGGCCCAGGCCGAGCGACACCGCTGATCGATGCATGAACCCGGCGCGCCGGGCCAGGCCGCTGCCATCCGCCGTGACTTCGTGCACGCCGTACCGGCACGTCCTCCCGGATCGCGCCGCGTCCCATGCATCGGGGACGCACCCCATCACGACTCGATGCGTGACCGCGCGCCTGCGCCGGGCCCCGCCGCGCCTTACGCCGCGCCTCAGCGCCAGAAGTTGATGAAGCCGGTGATGATCAGCGCATTGGTGAAGTCGATGAAGAACGCGCCCACCAGCGGCGCGACCAGGAACGCGCGCGGCGCCGCGCCGTAGCGCTCGACCAGGGTGCGCATCACCGCCATCGCATTGGCCGTAGTGCCGAGCATGAAGCCGATGAAGCCGCCGCCCATCACCGCCGCGTCGTAGTCGCGGCCCATCACCCGGAACACCACCACGCAGAACGCCGCCACCATCGCCACCTGCAGGCCCAGGTTGACCAGCAGCGGCAGCGCCAGGCCGGCCAGCTCCCACAGCTTGAGGTTCATCAGCGCCACCGACAGGAACAGCGCCAGGCAGACGTTGCCGATCAGGTCGGTGGTCGGCACCGACATGCCGATCCAGCCGGTGGCATCGTCGATGTTGCGGATCACCGCACCCACCAGCATCGCGCCGACGTAGGCCGGCAGGGTGATGCCGGTGGCCGAAAGCCAGGCGCTCACCCAGCTGCCCATCCACATCGCCACCAGGATCACCACGATGCTCTTGAGCGCGCCGTACTCGCGCTGCGCCTCGGTCACCACAGGCGCGAGCGCGTCGTCGTCCGGGGCGCTGTGGTCCTGCGGCCGGCTCGACACCAGGCCGAAGCGGCGGATCAGCACCGTGATCACCGGCCCACCGATCAGCCCGCCCAGCACGATGCCCGACATCGCCGCGGCCACCGCGATCGATTCGGCGCCTTCCACGCCGGCGGCCTCGAACAGCGGCGCGAACGCCAGCCCGGTCGCCGGTCCGCCGGTGAGCGTGGTCGAGCCGGCCAGCACGCCGAACAGAGGATGCAGGTCGAAGCCCACCGCCACCGCCATGCCGAGCAGGTTCTGCGCCACCGCGAACAGGCTGGCCAGCAGCAGGAACACCACCACCTGGCGGCCGCTGATCTTGAGCAGGCGCAGGCTGGCGTTGACGCCGATGGTGGTGAAGAACGCGATCATCAGCGGACTTTGCAGGCCGGTGTCGAGCACGAACAGGGTCGTGTCGCGCTCGTACGCGATCCAGGCCGCGATGGCGAACACCAGGCCGCCGATCACCGGCGGCGGCAGGTTGTAGCGCCCGAGCACGGGGATCACGCGGCACAGCGCGTAACCCATGAACAGGGCGATGCCGGCCAAGGCGAGGGTCTGGACGGCGTCGAGCTGCAGCATCGGGTTTCCTTCTGGTATTGCGCGGCCGGCGTGCGGCCGCTTGCGTCAGGGGCAGGTGCCCGGTGGCGGGCGATGCTGGAGGATACGCCCCGGCAGCGCATGTGCCGCCTGGCCCCCATCGATCATCGCCACGCCGTTGACGAACAGGTGGGTCACGCCTTCGGACAGCACGTTCGGGCGCACGTAGTCCGCCTTGGGCGCGTAGCGCTCCGGATCGAACACCAGCACGTCGGCGAAGTGGCCCGCACGCAGGAAACCGCGCTCGGCGATGCCGAAGGTCTCCGCGGTCAGGCCGGTGGAGCGGTGGATGAAGGCGGCCAGGTCGATCACGCCGTCGGCGGCCACGAAGCGCGCGTACTTCTCGGGGAAGGTCGCGTACTGGCGCGGATGCCCGTCGCCGCCGTCGGAGGCGGTGAGCACCCAGGGCTGGCGCATGAACAGGTCCACGTCGTCGCGGCGCATGTTGAACGAGGCGATCCGCTGCGCCGAGCCGATGCGCCCGGTGCCGCCCTCGCGGATGATGCGCAGCGCGGCCTCGATCGGATCGATGCCGGTGTCGTCGGCGAACTGCTGCAGGGTGCGGGCGCTCCAGGGCCAGCCGGTGCCGGTCATCAGGATCGCGTCGGCGCCGCCGCGGCGCTGCAGGTTCTCGGCCATCTCGGCGCGGATGCGCGCGGCCGTGGCGGGCTCGTCGAGGCGCGCGAACAGCGCCGGCCTGCCGCCGTCCACCGCCCAGCGCGGCAGCAGCGCGGCGCCCAGACCGGTGGACGAAGCCAGCCACGGGTACTGGTCGGCGGTGACGCGCTGCCCGTCGGCACGCGCGCGCTCGATGCGCGCGACCACGTCGCCGGCGCGTCCGTGCACATCGGCGCCCAGCGCCTTGATGTGGGCGATATGCACCGGCAGTCCGGCGCGCCGGCCGATCTCCAGCACTTCCTCCAGCGAACCCATCAACCCCAGCGAATAGCTCGACTCGTCGCGCTGATGGGTGTCGTAGACGCCGCCGCGCAGTGCGGCCTCGCGCGCGAGCGCGACCACCTCGTCGGTACGGGCGAAGCTCTGCGGCGCGTAGAACAGTCCTGCCGACAGGCCGAACGCGCCCTCGCACATCGCGCTGGCCACCAGCCCGCGCATCGTGTCCAGCTCGCCGGCGTCCGGCGCGCGCGCGTCGTGGCCGAGCACGCGGGTGCGCACCGGCCCCAGCCCGACATAGGCGGCGACATTGGTGCCGACCCCCGCGGCCTCGAGCTTGCCGCGATCCTCGGCGATGTCGGGCGTGCCGTTGCCGTCGATGCCGATGAAGATCGTGGTCACGCCCTGGTGCAGCCAGGGCAGGATGCGTCGCATCGCCGGGTCGGGCGAGCGCAGGTAGGTGTCGGGATGGGTGTGCGGATCGATGAATCCGGGCGACACCACCTGGCCGCTGGCATCGATCTCGCGCGTGGCGCGGTAGCGCTGGCGCAGGCCGGGGCCGACGGCGAGGATGCGGTCGCCGCGGATCGCGATGTCGGCGATGCGTCCGTCGCCGCCGCTGCCGTCGAACAGCAGGCCGCCGTGGATCAGGGTGTCGGCCTGTAGTTCGGGTGCGGCCGGCTGGCTGGCGCAACCGGCCAGCAGCGCGGCGGCGAGGCACCACGCCAGCCGGCGCGGCGGAAGACGGCGGCGGGCAGGCGTGGCGCGACGGGTCATGCGGGAAGGTCCTTGCGGTGGGGGTCCGGGCCGCCCCACAGGGCAGGCGAGGGCGGCTGCAGCAGGCCGTCGCGCATTACCGTGCCGCCGGCGTGGTCGTCGCGCAGCCACAGCGGCCCGTCGAGGTCGACGAACTCGGCGTGCCGCGCCACGTGCCAGGCCGGCGCGATCGACAGCGACGAGCTGATCATGCAGCCGACCATGATGCCGAAGCCCTGCGCGCGCGCGGCGTCGAGCAGGTCCAGCGCGCCGGTCAGGCCGCCGGTCTTGTCGAGCTTGATGTTGACCACCTGGTAGCGTCCGCGCAGGCGCGGCAGGTCGCTGGCGACATGGCAGGACTCGTCGGCGCACAGGCGCGCGACCGAGTCGAAGCCGAGCAGCGCATCGTCCTCGCCGGCCGGCAGCGGCTGTTCGATCAGGTCGATGCGCGCCTCGGCCAGCACCGGCTGCAGCGACTGCAGCAGCGGGATGGTCCAGCTTTCATTGGGGTCGACGATCAGGCGCGCGTCGGGCAGCGCGCTGCGCACCGCGCGGATCTGCGCCGCCGGGTCGGTCGCATCGACCTTGATCTTCACCAGGTCCAGGTGCGCGAGCGCGCGCGCCGCCTCGGCCATGCGCTCGGGCGTATCCAGGCTCACGGTCTGGGCGCTGACCAGGGCCGGCAGCGGCTCGGGCTGCCCCAGCAGCGCGGCCACCGACGCGCCCTGCTGCCGCGCCTCGAGATCCCACAGCGCGCAGTCGAGCGCGTTGCGCGCCGCGCCGGGCGGCAGCAGGTCGCGCAGCTGGTGGCGCTGCAGCCCGCCCGCGATCGCCTCCGTCAGGCGCGCGGCTTCGGCGATCACCGAGTCCACGCTTTCGTCGTAGCGCGCGTAGGGCAGGGATTCGCCGCGGCCGACGGCATCGCCGTCGCGGATCGTCGCCACCACCACCTCGGCCGAGGTCCGCACTCCGCGCGAGATCCGGAACGGCGTGGCCAGCGCGTGGCTGGTGTGGGCGACGCTCAGCCCGGGACGCATTCGATCAGCCTGTCGACGATCCGTGCGACGCCGTCGCGGACGGGGTCCTGGGCGGGCAGCCCGAGCAGGTCCTCGGTCTCGCGGCAGACGCGCTCGGCTTCGGCCGCGCTGAGCCGCGAGGTGTTGAGCGCCACGCCCACCGCCACGACCGCGGGGTTGGTCAGCCGCGCTGCCGCCAGGTTGGTCTCCAGCGTGGTCGGCAATGCGGGCACCGGATAATGCTTGAGGCCGCGCATGTGCGGCCGGCCCGGTTCGTGCGTCAGGACCAGGGCGTCGGGCTGGGCGCCGTGCAGCAGGCCCATCGAGACGCCGGCGTAGGACGGGTGGAACAGCGAACCCTGGCCTTCGATCAGGTCCCAGCCGCCGTCGTGGCGATCGGGCGACAGCCACTCGATGCCGCCGGAGATGAAGTCGGCCACCACCGCGTCGATCGGAATGCCGCGGCCGGCGATGAAGATGCCGGTCTGGCCGGTGGCACGGAAATCGGCGGCGAGGCCGCGCGCGCGCATCTCGGTTTCCAGCGCGAGCGTGGTGTACATCTTGCCGGTCGAGCAGTCGGTGCCCACGGTCAGCAGGCGGCGGCCGGCGCGCTTGATGCCGTTGCCGACCGGCGTGGGCGGCGGGTTGCGCGCGTCGAACAGGTGGCGGCCGTTGCGGCGCGCGGCCTCGACGATCTCCGGATGCGAGGTCAGGCGCTCATGCAGGCCGGAGGCGACGTTCATCCCGGCGTCGAGCGCGGCGACGATGTGCGCCACCGAATCCAGGCCCAGGCGCCCGCCAGCGTTGGCCACGCCCACGATCATGGTGTTGGCGCCCGCGGCGCGCGCCTCGGCGAAGCCCATGTCCGGCACGTGCACGCTGGTCTGGCACTCCGGCCCGCGGAACTGGCCCACGCACCATTCCGGCCGGAACTGCACCAGGCCGCGCGCGGTCTTCGCGGCGAGGTCGTCGGGCGCATTGCCCAGGTACAGCAGGAACGGCGGGGGCCAGCGCGAAGGATCTGCGGTGGCGCCGGAGGCGGTGGACATGTCTTGGCGTCCTGTGGCCCGTGCGGGCGAAGCGAAGGGAAGCCACATCTTCTGGTCTGGCCGGTCGAACCGCCATTGAAAAGATGCCCGCCACGCATAACCGGGGGTTATGCCGGCGCCCCGTTGCCCGCGTGCTCCCGTCGTTTCGATGCGTGCCGGTCACGATTGGGCCACGGAGCGGTAAACAAGGGCGGAGCCCCGGGCCGGAGGACATTGCAATGGCGGAACCCGGTTGGGGTTCCGCCATCGCGTTCGGCTTGGCTGGCACGGCCGAGGGCGCTACCGCCGCTGGCGGACCCCGCCGGGATCGCAGTCCCCGTCGTGGCCGACTCTACTGCGGCCCGGCCGTCTGCCATCCGCGGATCCACGCGGTCTGGCCCGCATGGGTGAAGCGGTACCAGCCATTGCGGGTGCCGGTGACCGTGACCCGCGCGCCCAGCGACAACGTGCCGATGATCGAGGAGAGATTGCGCATGTCCTCGCCGCCGACCACCTGGTTGGCGTAGATCGACATGCTGGGCCTGCGCGTCCTGGCGTGGAACAGGTGCGTCATCGGCACGATCGAACCCACCCAGCCGTACTTGTTGCCGCTGACGCCATTGGGGCAGCCGCCCAGCTCCAGGCGGTTGTCGGCGCTGTCCGCGCTACGGTTGCTGGTCGCATTGCAGCGCCACTGCACCAGGTGCCAACCGTTGTCGGCGAGGTCGAACCCGGTCAGCAGCGTGCCGCCGGGCACCACGCCGATCTGCGCCAGCGCCGTGCTCGGCGTCCTGCGGATGATGATGTCCGAGGCCCGGGTGAGGTTGAACAGGTTGGAGCGCGCGGGCACGGTTGCCGAGTGCATGATCCAGCCGGTGCTGTCATCGGGCAGCAGCACCCTGTACGCCCCGTTGTGGGTCTCGAACACTTCCAGGTCGGTGCCATAGGCGACCGTCGCGATGCTGGAGGACAGCGCGCTGGACGAATAGAGCCTCGCAATCGACGGCTCGCGCACGCTGACTTCGAAGGTTCTCAGCGCTTCGCCGCCGATCGGCGTCAGCCCCGTGAACACACCCGGGATGTACTTCCCGCTGCTGACCCAGTCGCCCTTGTCGATGGCGGGGATCGACAGCAGTTCGGTCGCGCCGCCGCCGACGGGTTCGCGCCTGATCGAGAAATGCACGTGGGGACCGCCGACGTCCGCGTTTCCCAGCCGGCCCACGTAGCCGAGCAGCGTGCCGCCGCCGGCGAGGGCATCGACGCTGTCGCCGACATCCACCAGCGGCCTTTCGATCAGATGGGTGTAGGTGGTCGTGTAGTTGTAGACGCTGCCATCGTGGCTGATGTCGACGATCCAGCCGCCGACATTCGCCCAACGGACGCTTTCCACCACACCCGACCGCGCCGGCCGGATCGGCGTGTAGTGCGGCGCCGACAGGTCGGCCGTGCCCGAGTGCAGGTCGCCGGAGGCATAGGTCTCGTCGGCGGCGACCCAGGCGTCGACCGGCCACAGGAATTGTTCTCCATCGCCGGCGCCCGCGGGCACATGCTGCGAGAAGCAGGCGGTGGACCAGGACAGTGAGGCCAGCGTGCAGAGCAAAAGCGCGCATTTCTTCATTCCGAACTCCTTTGGTCGAGAAGGGTGTCGCGGTTGCCTGGTTCCGGAGATCGACGTGCCGTGCGACCGGTGGCGCAGGCGCAAGGCCTGTGCGGCGGCGCAAAGGAGCGATCCGGTCGCCCCGGCTGGGGGTGGACGGCCGCCCGGCCGGGGCGCGTGGCAGGGCTCAGCCCCTGCCGTGGAAGGAGAGCGGGGTGCCGGTCAGGGCAGGCCGGGGGCGCCTGCGCGCCGCCTCTGCTTCGCAAGACCCCCAGGACGTCGGCCACGGAGGGCGCGCTCGGGGTGCATCGCAGGACGGCTGTACCTTGGCGAGCGATGGCCTGGGCCTCCGGGTCTGCAGCGGACATGCCGCTGGGGTAACCGCCGCCATCTTTGTCACACCCGCGGTACGCGCACCATTGACCAGTTGAGGGCTATGCATAGCTCGAAGCTATGGCGCGGCAGGCCCCACGCCTGGGCGGGGCGCGGGCTGGCGGCGGCCCTGATGCATGCGGGCGGGTGTGGCCGGTCGCGTCCCGGTCCTGCGAGGGGGCCGGTGCTGCGGCAAAGGGCTAGAATCGAATGCCCGTCCCTGGTCGATTCCTACTGATGTCCGACGAGCAGCCCGCCAGCACCGATTCCGCAGACGCCTTCCGCAAGGCCGCGCTCGACTACCACCGGCTGGAGCCGCGCGGCAAGATCAAGGTGGCCGCAACCAAGCCGATGCTGACCCAGCGCGACCTGGCCCTGGCCTATTCGCCGGGCGTGGCCTACGCCTGCGAGGAAATCGCCGCCGACCCGACCAAGGCCAGCGACTACACCGCCCGCGGCAACCTGGTGGCGGTGATCTCCAATGGCACCGCGGTGCTGGGCCTGGGCGACATCGGCCCGCTGGCCGGCAAGCCGGTGATGGAAGGCAAGGGCGTGCTGTTCCAGAAATTCGCCGGCATCGACGTGTTCGACATCGAGATCGACGAGAAGGACCCCGACAGGCTGGTCGAGATCATCGCCAGCCTCGAACCCACCTTCGGCGGCATCAACCTCGAGGACATCAAGGCGCCGGAGTGCTTCATCGTCGAGCGCAAGCTGCGCGAGCGGCTCAACATCCCGGTCTTCCACGACGACCAGCACGGCACCGCGATCATCGTCGGCGCGGCCGTGGTCAACGCGCTGGAGATCGCCGGCAAGCAGATCGAGGACGTGACGCTGGCCACCACCGGCGCTGGCGCGGCCGGCATCGCCTGCCTGGACATGCTGGTGGCGCTGGGCCTGAAGCCCGAGAACATCACCGCCTTCGACCGCGGTGGCGTGATCCACACCGGCCGTGACGACCTGGACGAGGCCAAGCGCCGGTACGCGCGCGACACCGACCAGCGCGAGCTGGCGCAGATCGTGGCCGGCGCCGACATCTTCCTGGGCCTGTCCGCCGGCGGCATCCTCACCCCGGACATGGTCGCGACCATGGCCGAGCGCCCGATCATCCTGGCCCTGGCCAATCCCTATCCCGAGATCATGCCGGAGCTGGCGCGCGCGGTGCGCCCGGACGCGATCATCGCCACCGGGCGCTCGGACTTCCCCAACCAGGTCAACAACGCCCTCTGCTTCCCCTACATCTTCCGCGGCGCGCTGGACGTGGGCGCCACCGGCATCAACGAGGCGATGAAGCTGGCCTGCGTGCACGCTATCGCCGCACTCGCCAAGAGCGAGGCCAGCGACCTGGGCGCGGCCTACGGCGAGGAGATCCCCTGCTTCGGGCCGGACTACATCATCCCGCGGCCCTTCGACCCGCGCCTGCTCACGATCGTGGCCATCGCGGTGGCGGAGGCGGCGATGGCGACCGGCGTGGCGCTGCGCCCGATCGAGGACATGGCCGCCTACCGCGAGAAGCTCTCGCAGTTCCACCACCGCACCGCGCTGGTGATGCGCCCGTTGTACGACCGCGCCCGCGCCGACCTGCAGCGCGTGGTCTATGCCGAGGGCGAGAACGAGACCGTGCTGCGCGGCGTGCAGACCGTGGTCGACGAGGGCCTGGCCCATCCGATCCTGATCGGCCGCCCGGAGGTGATCGAATCGCGGATCCAGCGCCTGGGCCTGCGCCTGCGCGCCGGCGTGCACTACGAGGTCACCAACCAGGACGACGACCCGCGCTTCCACGACTACTGGAACCACTACCACAAGCTCACAGAACGCCGCGGCGTGACCCCGGAGACGGCCAAGAGCCTGCTGCGCTCGCGCACCACCCTGATCGCGGCGGTGATGGTGGACCGCGGCGAGGCCGACGCGATGATCACCGGCCTGGTGGGCCGCTACCACAAGAAGCTCGGCTACATCCGCAGCGTGTTCGAGCTCGACCCGGGCGTGCAGAGCACCTCGGCCATGACCGGCGTGATCAACGACCGCGGCCTGTGGTTCTTCCTCGACACCCACGTGCAGCCCGACCCGACGCCAGAGCAGATCGCAGAGAGCACCATCCAGGCGGCCTATCGGCTCAAGCTGTTCGGCATCGAGCCGAAGGTGGCGCTGCTGTCGCACTCCAACTTCGGCAGCCACGACGACCCGAGCGCGCGCAAGATGCGCCAGGTGCTGGAAATCCTGCGCAAGCGCTCGCCGAAGCTCGAGGTGGATGGCGAGATGATGGCCGACACCGCCTGGGACGACGACTTCCGCCGCCGCATCTTCCCGAGCACCACGCTGGAAGGGCGGGCCAACCTGTTCGTGATGCCCAACCTGGACGCGGCCAACATCACCTACAACATGGTGCGGGTGATGACCGACGGCGTGGCGCTGGGCCCGATCCTGATGGGCATCAGCAAGCCCGCGCACGTGCTGACCACCGCTTCGCGTCCGCGCCGCGTGGTCAACATGACCGCCATCGCCGCGGTGGAAGCGCAGATCCGCAAGCAGCGCCTGGCCGAACGCGGCGCCTGAGGCGACTGGGCGCGGAGGCCCTGGCCGGGGCCTCCTTGCGTTTCGATCTGCGACCGTCATTCCCGCGAACGCGGAATCCAGCGTCCGCGGCGACCGCGGCCCGCCTGTGCGGCCGGTGCCAGGTCGGCGCCCTGCAGGTCGGCGATTTCGTATCGCGCCTGGCGCAGGCGCCCGCGCCAGGACGCATCGACCCGCTTTTCGTCAGAGCGTTTCAGGGGCGATCGCCAGTCCCATGGCGACAATCCGGTTGCAGCGCAGCGCAGGCTCGCGGCTGAAGCCGCTCCTACAGGATCCGTGCGTCGCCGAGCAGCCGGCGCAGCAGCACCGGCAGCGCCTCCAGATCGTCCTTGAGCAACAGCCCTTCGGCCGGCGGCGGAATGTCGTCGGGTGCGGTGCCGCCGGTCAGGAACACGAAGGGCAGGGCCGGGTCGTGCGCGCGGCTCAAGGCCAGCGCCTCGGCGCCGGAATAGCCCGGCAGGTTCACGTCCGACACCACCACATGCGGCGCGAACGCCTGCAGGGCCTGCGCCACGCCGTCGGCGGTGCAGGCGCGCTGGCATTCCACGTCCAGGCCGGCCTTGCGCAAGGCGTACTCGGCCAGCTCGGCGTCGTCCGGCGAATCGTCCACCAGCAGGACCCGCCAGGGTCTGGCGGGTTCCACAGCCTCTGGAACGGGCGTGGACACGGCGGTCAGTCGAGCTTCGGCGCCTCGTTGAGCACCGCCCAGAACCGACCGAGCGTGCGCACCGCGTCGAAGAACTGGTCCACGTCCACCGGCTTGACCACGTAGGCGTTCACGCCCAGGTCCCAGCTCAGCGCCAGGTCGCTCTCCTCGCGCGAGGACGACAGCACCACGATCGGCAGCGCCTTGAAACGGTCGTTCTTGCGCAGGTCGGTCAGCACCTCCAGACCGTCCATGCGCGGCATCTTGATGTCCAGCAGCAGGACCGCCGGGTCGCCCTCGGCACGGTCGGACCACTTGCCGCGGCGGTGCAGGTAGTCCAGCACCTCCACGCCGTCCTCCACGTGGACGATGGGATTGGCCAGGTGCGCCTCACGCAGGGCGTCGATCGCCATCTCGGCGTCGTGCGGACTGTCTTCGGCCAGCAGGATGGTGCGCAGTTCGGTCATGTCTTGTTCTCGAGGTTGGCCGGCAGGTCGCCCGCACCCGGCAGCGTGAAGTGGAAGGTAGCACCCTTGCCCGGTTCGGATTCGGCGCTGATGCGGCCGCCGTGGCGGGTCAGCACCCGGCGGACGCTGGCCAGGCCGATGCCCGTGCCGGGGAATTCGCTGGGCGAGTGCAGGCGCTGGAACACGCCGAACAGTTTGCCCGCGTACTGCATGTCGAAGCCCGCGCCGTTGTCGCGCACGGTGAAGTGGTGGGCGTCGTCGTCGCCGCGCCGGTACTCCACCTCGATCCGCGCCGGCTCGCTGCCGCGGCTGTACTTGACCGCATTGCCCAGCAGGTTCAGCCACACCTGGCGCAGCATGTTCTCGTCGCCCACCACCACCGGCAGCGGCGCGATGCGCCACTCCAGCGCGTGCCCCGGCGCTTCGGCGGCGCTGTTGGAGTCGAGCATGGCGCGGGTTTCGGCCACCAGCGACTGCATGTCCACCGTCTGCAGGCGCAGCGCGCTGCGGCCCAGGCGCGAATACACCAGCAGGTCGTCGATCAGCGCCGACATGCGCTTGGCCGAGGACACCATCACTTCGATGTAGTGGCGGGTCTTGTCGTCCGCGTCTTCGCCCAGATGACGGCCGAGCTTGTCGCCGAAGCCGGCGATGTGGCGCAGCGGCGCGCGCAGGTCGTGCGAGACCGAATAGCTGAAGGCCTCCAGCTCGCGGTTCACGTCCGACACCTGCTCCACCTTGCCCTCGAGCTGGCGGTTGAGCTCGCGGATCTGGCGGTCGCTGGCCTTCTGCACGCTGATGTCGCTGGCGGTCACCAGCGCCACCGAGTCCTCGCTGTCGGGCAGCGGCATGCGGCGCGCGTTGATCATCATGGTGCGCTCGACGCCGTCGGCGGTCTGCTGCACCTGCTCGAAGTCCCACAGCTCGCGGCCGCGGCCCAGCACGTCGGCCAGGCGGCGCAGCATGCGCTCGTCGCGCCAGGCGCCGTCGCCGATGTCGGCCAGCGGCCGGCCGCGCGCGTCGCCGTCCACGCCGAACAGCTCGGCGAAGGCGGCGTTGTGCATCACCACGCGCTGCTCGTGGTCGATCGCCACGATCGGTTCGCGCACCGTGTCCAGCACCACGCTGGCGCGTGCACTGGCCTGCACTGCGCTGCTCTCGGCGCGCAGGCGGTGCGAGATCTGCCGCCCGGCGTAAGTCAGCAGGCCGCCGAGCAGCAGCAGCTGGCAAGCCATCGCCGCCCACGAGGCCAGCTGCGCGCGTTCGACCACGCGGTCGGCGCGCACGCGGCGCTCGGCCAGCAGTTCCTGCTCGGACGAGACGATGCCGTCGATCAGCTCATGGATCGGATAGCGCGCCACCATCTGGTCGATGTCGCCCACCGAGGCCTCGGTGCCCTGGTCGATGATGCGCTCGGCCAGCGCCTTGCGCAGCAGCACATGGGTCTGCAGGCCGCCGATGCGCAGTTGCTGCTCCGGGTTGTCGCGGGTCAGTTCCTGCAGCTCGCGCAGCAGCGGCAGGATGCGCTCGCGGCTCTCGCCCACGCGCTCGCGCAGCGCGTGGTTGTCCACGCCCGCGGCCATCGACAGCGCGCCGTTCTCCAGGTTGCGCATGTGCGCCGCCAGCGCCTGCACGGTCACCTCGACCTGCTGGGTATGCGACACCGCCTGCCAGGCCTCACCGGCATCGCGCGTGGCCGAGCGCAGCAGCAGGAAGGGGCTGACGATGATCAGCGCCACCAGCAGCCCCAGCGCGGCCAGGCGCCAGTTGGACAACGGGACGGTTGGGGAGGTTTGCGACATCGGCTCGGCTGGCGGGTAGGGGCAGGCGGAATCCCGGCGCCGTGCGGCACCCGCTCCCCCTGGACCGGAAGATCATTGCCGACCCCAGCGGGGAGGGCAAGCAGCGTCCGGGCGTCCAAAAACCGCGCATTCTGGCCGTCCGGGATGTGTAGGTCGTGCGAAGACGGCACCCCGGGGCGCGCCCACCCGCGGCACGTGCCCGGCCGCGCGGGCGCGCAGGCCGCTGCAGCCCCGCCCCGCGACGCCCTTCGTCGGTTGCTGGGGCAACCTTCGCGCCATAAGCGGGAGCGCTGGGAGGCCCCGGCCGCCGGCATCCCCCCTGCTAGAATCCCGGGTCCAACTTCCCCACGACATTGCGCGGCCAGGGGCCGCGGCGGAGCAAGGCGATGAACTGGCTGACCGACGTGCTGCAGAACGACCCCGATCCCACCGAAACCCGGGAGTGGATCGAATCGCTCAAGGCGGTCATCGACAACCGCGGCCCGGAGCGGGCGCACCAGCTGCTCGAGGACATGGTCGAGCTGACCCGCCGCGCCGGCGCCCACCTGCCGTTCGCCCCGACCACCGAGTACATCAACACCATCCCGGCCCACCTGGAGCCGAAGATGCCGGGCGACCAGACGCTTGAGTGGAAGATCCGCTCGATCATCCGCTGGAATGCCATGGCCATGGTGGTGCGCGCCAACCGCAAGCCCGGCGACCTCGGCGGCCACATCGCGAGCTTCGCCTCCAGCGCCACGCTCTATGACGTGGGCTTCAACCACTTCTTCCGCGGCCCCGAGGGCGACCACCCGGGCGACCTCGTCGCCACCCAGGGCCACAGCTCGCCGGGCATCTACGCCCGCGCCTTCCTTGAAGGCCGCATCAGCGAATCGCAGATCGACAACTTCCGCATGGAGGTGGACGGCCGCGGCATCTCGTCCTATCCGCACCCCTGGCTGATGCCCGATTTCTGGCAGGTGCCCACGGTGTCGATGGGCCTGGGCCCGATCGCTGCCATCTACCAGGCGCGCAACTGGAAGTACCTCGAATCGCGTGGCCTGCTGCCCAAGACCGACCGCAAGGTGTGGTGCTTCATGGGCGACGGCGAGACCGACGAGCCCGAGAGCCTGGGCGCGCTGTCGATCGCCGGCCGCGAAGGCCTGGACAACCTGGTCTTCGTGATCAACTGCAACCTGCAGCGCCTGGACGGCCCGGTGCGCGGCAATGGCAAGATCATCCAGGAGCTGGAGAGCCAGTTCCGCGGCGCCGGCTGGAACGTGGTCAAGACCATCTGGGGCAGCTACTGGGATCCGCTGCTGGCCAAGGACAGCCAGGGCATCCTCAAGAAGCTGATGATGGAGACCGTCGACGGCGAGTACCAGAACTGCAAGGCCTTCGGCGGCGCCTACACGCGCGAGAACTTCTTCGGCAAGTACGAAGAGACCGCCGCCATGGTGGCCAGCCTGTCCGACGACGACATCTGGCGCCTCAACCGCGGCGGCCACGACCCGCACAAGGTCTATGCCGCCTACACCAACGCCATGCAGACCAAGGGCCAGCCCACGGTCATCCTGGCCAAGACGGTGAAGGGCTACGGCCTGGGCAGCGCCGGCGAGGCGCTCAACCCCACCCACAACACGAAGAAGCTCGACGACGAGGCCGTGCGCGCCTTCCGCGACCGCTTCAAGATCCCGGTCGACGACGAGCAGCTCAAGGACGGCAACATCCCGTTCTACCACCCCGGCGAGAAGTCCGACGAGGTGCAGTACTTGCTCGAGCGCCGCCGCGCGCTGGGCGGCTTCGTGCCGCAGCGCCGCCGCAAGGCCGACGAGTCGCTCACCGCGCCCAAGCTCGAGGTGTTCGACCGCCTGATGAAGGGCTCGGGCGAGCGCGAGATGAGCACCACCATGGCCTTCGTGCAGTCGCTCAACATCATCCTGCGCGACAAGCAGGTGGGCCCGCGCGCGGTGCCGATCGTCTGCGACGAGGCGCGCACCTTCGGCATGGAAGGCCTGTTCCGCCAGATCGGCATCTACGCGCCCGAGGGCCAGAAGTACAAGCCGGTGGACCGCGACCAGCTGATGTACTACCGCGAGGACGCCACCGGCCAGGTGCTGCAGGAAGGCATCACCGAGGCCGGCGCCTTCGCCTCGTGGATGGCCTGCGCCACCAGCTACTCCACCAACAACCTGCAGCTGCTGCCGTTCTACATCTACTACTCGATGTTCGGCTTCCAGCGCGTGGGCGACGCCGCCTGGCAGGCGGCCGACATGCGCGCGCGCGGCTTCCTGCTCGGCGGCACCGCCGGCCGCACCACGCTCAACGGCGAGGGCCTGCAGCACGAGGACGGCCACAGCCACCTGCTGTCCGGCGCCATCCCCAACTGCCGCAGCTACGACCCCACCTTCGCGGGCGAGGTGGCGGTGATCCTGCAGCACGGCATGAAGCGCATGATCGAGGAGCAGGTGGACGAGTACTACTACCTGACCCTGATGAACGAGAACTACAGCCACCCGGAGCTGCCCGAAGGCGCGGCCGAGGGAATCATCAAGGGCATGTACCTGCTCAAGGACGCCGGCAAGCCCAAGAAGGGCGAGCTGCGCGTGCAGCTGATGGGCAGCGGCACCATCCTGCGCGAGGCCATCGCCGCGGCCGAACTGCTGGACAAGGACTTCGGCGTGACCGCCGACATCTGGTCCTGCCCCAGCTTCACCGAGCTGCGCCGCGACGGCTACGACGCAGAGCGCTGGAACCGCATGCACCCCGAGGACAAGCCGCGCAAGGCCTACGTCACCGAGTGCATCGAGTCCCGCCCCGCCGGCCCGGTGATCGCCGCGACGGACTACGTGCGCAACTTCACCGACCAGATCCGCGCGTTCGTTCCGCGCACCTACACGGTGCTGGGCACGGACGGCTTCGGCCGCTCGGATACGCGCGCCAACCTGCGCCGGCACTTCGAGGTGGATCGGTACTACATCGCGCATGCCGCGATCGACGCGCTGGCGAAGGACGGGAAGATGACGGCGAAGGATGCGGCCAGGGCGATCAAGCTGTACAAGCTGGATCAGGAGAAGCCGAATCCTGTCACTGTGTGAACTAGATGGAAAGAGCGCGCCATGGCGCATGTGCCCATGAATGATCCAGGCTGGATGAGCCGCAGGCTGGCTGGACTATTGCGTATTCTGCACGCCTCACTGTCCGGGGGCAGCGTGACCGGATATAGCGGAGGCAGGGATGTCTTGTTCTTTACAACCGCTACGACCCTCATCCATGTCCGCGGGCGGTGAGGTAATCCTGGCGACTGCTGGTTGGCGTACCTGCGGCACGGCTGCGGCGTACCTTCTATGAGGCTGAGGCCGCCTAAGTTGGCCGCTGGGACGTCAGCAGATGTGAAGAGGACAGGAGGTGTATGGACATCGTCAGTCCCGCGCGGCGTAGCAGGATGATGTCCGGGATTCGGAGCTCAAATACCCAACCGGAACTCGTTGTCCGGAGTACGGCGCACCGAATGGGGCTGCGATTCCGGCTGCACCGCAGAATGCTCCCGGGCTCTCCTGATCTTGTCCTCCCGCGCTGGAATTTGGCGATCTTTGTGCATGGCTGCTTCTGGCATCGTCATGGCGGATGCCGGCTCTGTGCTGAGCCGAAGACGCGCTCGGAATTCTGGCAAGCCAAATTCAAAGCCAATGTCGCCAGAGACCGCGAAGCTGTGAAGCGGTTAAAGGCCCTCGGTTGGCGGGTCGAGGTCATCTGGGAATGCGAAACAAAAAACGCGGATGCAGTTGCATGTCGCTTATGGCGAGCCACTTTCGGCTCCTCATACTCAAATGACGTGCGCCCGCGGATCGAACTTGGTAAGTTGGCGGCGCTTGCTTGCCAGGGAGAGCCGCATGCGGGGACTTGACATTTTCAGCGGCGCTGGCGGAAGTAGCGTCGGCGCCCGTTCTGCGGGCGTCGACATGGTGGGTGCGATTGACATGTGCCCTGTGGCGACAGATACCTACCGCAGCAATTTTCCCAAGACCAACGTGGTTACAGGTCGGCTGGAAGAACTCGATCTTGCTAAGCTGAGGCGGGAGATCGGGAGCGTCGACGTCCTGCTGGCTTCGCCGGAATGCACCAATCACACGTGCGCAAAGGGAGCTGCGCCGCGTGACGAGACGAGTCGTGCGACCGCACTCTACGCGGTTGAGTATGCAAAGGCGTTCAAGCCGCGCTGGATCGTGCTTGAGAACGTTGTGCACATGCGCCCCTGGTCGCGATATGGCGAACTCAAGCGTGAGCTCAAGGCGCTCGGATATCACCTCGCAGAGCAGATTCTCGACGCGTCCGACTATGGAGTTCCACAGACGAGGCGCAGGTTGTTCCTGGTAGGCGACAGGAACGGTCCGCCAGGGGTCGTCCGTAGCAAGACGCCTGGGCCGCGGAAATCGGTCAAATCCATACTTGACCGCCCGGGCATCTGGGCGACAACCCCTCTAAGGACTGAGCGTCGAGCGGCCGGAACGCTGGAGCGCGCCAAGCGCGCCTTTGAGGCGTTGGGCGACGACGCCTCATTTCTCCTGGTCTACTACGGAAGCGACGGCAGTGGTGGCTGGCAGCCGTTGACACGTCCGTTGCGGACTATCACGACCGTAGACCGGTTTGCGCTGGTCGAAGCGGGGCCCGAGGGGAGCACCATGCGGATGCTGCAGGTGCCGGAACTGCGGCGAGCCATGGGGTTCGACGAGGCCTACCGGATGGATGTTGGGACTAGGCGTGACCGCGTACGTTTGCTGGGCAACGGTGTATGCCCGCCAGTAATGGAACGTGTCGTTGGTGCGCTCACCAAGACGGCTTAACTCTTCGAGCATAACCCCTGACGAAGGTTGCCAGCCGCTCGAAGGTTCGAGTCGCAACGCCATACTGAATCGCGCTCCGCGGCGGCTGTGGATATCGAGTAAAGTTTATCGCAAGGTTCGAGGGCGTTTTCTTCCGGTGACGTCTGCCGGGCGATACCGACCAGGAGGGGGGATGCCAAAGCTACGCCCGCGTGCACGCATAGTTAGGACCATTGGCGACCAACTGATCAGCGGCCCGGAGGCCGCGCTGATCGAGCTGGTCAAGAATGCATTCGATGCGGACTCACCGTCGGTGCACATCGCCATCTTCCCTCCCGCGGACGGCAAGTGGACCGGAAGCAATGGCACGATTGTAGTGTCCGATGCCGGTCACGGTATGTCGGCAGCAGACCTTCTTGAGAAATGGTTCGAGCCGGCTACCAGCGACAAGCTCGAACGCCGCACCAGCCCGAAGGGCCGGGTCATGCTTGGCGCTAAGGGTGTGGGCCGGTTCGCGACGGCAAGGCTCGGCAAGCGCCTTCATCTGCAGACTGCCTTCAAGCCGCGCGGGAAGTTGCTGGAAGTGAGCGAGATCAAGGTTGACTGGGACCGATTCGAGAAGGCGGCCTACCTAGACGAGGTCGATATTCCGATCTCGAAGCGAACTGGGAGGCGATCGGACAAACCCGGAGTGACACTCCGGATCGAGGCGCTACGCGACCGATGGACACGGAAGCAGTTGGAGGAGCTGGTTCGAGAACTGCGCCGACTAGTATCCCCTGTTAGTTCGCGAGACAGTGATTTCAGGATCTATCTCGATTTGAGGGAATTTCGCGAGGAGATCCACGGCTTCGACGGTCCGACACTGGTGTCGGGATCAATGCATGGGGAGAGCGCTGTCGATGAGGATGCCAGCGAGGTGCGACCATTTCGGATCGACCGCGTCTACCACTACATGGTAAAGGGCACCTTTGACGCCGCAGGTACGTTCAAAGGCACGTTAGTCAACCAGCGCGGTGACGGCAAGAGGCAGCGCATTACTGTGCAGGCCGGCGAGTTGGCTCCTGAAGAATCGACATGCGGCAAAGTCAGGCTAAGGCTGAACATCTACGACCGAGAAGGCGATGCGATCATCGAGCTGTTCGACAAACTGGGGCTCGGAGGCATCGGTCGCCTGGATGCTAGGCGGATCTTGGATGAGAACATCGGGATCGGCATCTACAGGAATGGATTCCGTATACGACCATACGGAGACGCGGAAACTGACTGGCTCGAGCTCGAGCGCAGGCGAGTTCAGGATCCATCGAGGAAGCTCGGCCTCAACCAAGTTTGGGGGCTGGTCGAGATTGAGGCCGAGAAAGCTTCTGGCTTGGTCGAGCGCAGCAGCCGGGAAGGTTTGGAACACAACGGCGCGCTCGTTCGCTTGAAGCGGTTGATGACCGATCTACTGGTGAATGTCGAACAGATCCGTCAGGACTTCCGCCAGAGTGCTGGGCTCAGCCGCAAGAACACGGTAGACACCGACACCGTGCGCAGCAAGGCGAACCTGCGCGCCGTCACACGGGCTATAGCGGACATTCCGCCGCGGTACCGCAAGCGGGTCGAGCGCGCCATCAAACAAGACAGCGGCGCGTTGAAGACGTCAATTGCGGAGCTTGAAACTTACCACCAAGCGCTGGCATCGCGATCAACGCTTGGGCTGGTGGTTTCCCAGGTGCTGCACGACGGACGGCGCTACCTATCTGACATATCCACACGCGCAAAGCGGCTAAAGGACGGCGCGCCGCGTTTGGAGGAGCAGTCGACCTTCGGCTCGCACTTCAGATCGAGCTTTGGAAAGGAAGCGTCATCGATCCACGGGTCAGCGGGCCACCTGAGCCGGCTGTTCAAGTCGCTGGATCCGATTTCCGGGAGAAAGCGCGGCCGGCCACAAACGTTTTCCGTAGGAGCGGTCATATCTCGATGCCTGGAGTTGTTCGGAGACACCCTGTCCGACACCGGAATCAAGGTAAACGTGCAGGACGACGAGCCTGATACCCGGGTCATCGGCTATGAATCTGACCTCATGGCCGCACTGCTCAACATTCTCGACAACGCGATCCATTGGCTTGGGACTGTCGCCCCTCGTTCGCGCGAGATCGCCATAATAGTCAGCCAGACACGGAAGTATGTACGCATCGCGGTATCGAACAGTGGGCCGGAAATCGCGCAGAGGTTCCACGGCAGTCTTTTCAGCCCTGGGTTTTCGCTGAAGGCCGAAGGTTCCGGCATCGGGCTCGCGATTGCCCGGGAAGCCATGCGCTCCAGCAAGGGAGACGTTGCGTTCGACTCGGAGTCTCCGCAGACCACATTCGTAATTGAAATGCTTAGGGCCTAGTTCATGGACGACATGCTGAAAGTCCTTATCGTCGAAGACGATCAGACTAAAATCCAGGAATGGAATGACGCGATTGCCGCTCACAATGCCGATGCCGCTGCCAAAGGTTTCGAGATCACTTATATCGCGGCGAGATCGGCACGCGATGCCAGAAGGCAGATTGAACTGCATTGGTTTGACGCTGTTGTCGTGGACCTCAGGCTCGAAACCGAGCCAGGCGTAAGCGAGGCCAACAACGACGGTAACGAGCTTGTGAGGCAGATCCTTGCTGCACAGCCCGTAGGTCTGGTCGTCTTCACGGGCCAGCGCTCGGAGGCGGATGAAGCCAGCTACGGCACGCCCCAGGTCAAGGTCATGGACAAGGGCGATGGGCTGGACCAAGTATTCGAATGGCTGGCCGACAATCGTGACGTCTTCCAGCGCCTACGTGCTGCGAAGGCTGCATTCAACCGAGAGGCAGCGAAAGTATTCTTCCAGTCGATCTGGCCACGCTGGAAGCATTGGACTGTCGATGGGCCAGACGATGCAGCACTAACCGAAGTTCTTGCTAGGCATATGGTTGCGCACGTCCACGACTCACTGCTGAGTGCCGGCGACGACACTACTCACTCTGAGGAAACCTATTTTGTTCCACCTTTGAAGAGCCGCCTGGACACAGGAGATATGCTTGACTACGAAGAAAGAACCTGGATCGTGGTTACGCCTCGATGTGATCTCGCTCGCGAACCTCAGATCAAGACCGTAGTTCTGGCCGCGTGCGAAGATGTGTCTGACCAATGGGACACGCTGGTTGCTGGCAAGAAGGTAGGCGCCCTCCAGACCTTCATTCAGCATAATCGGTCTCCGAAACAACACTTCCTCGCGCCGATGCGGCTCGGTACGACGCGACGCGGTCCGTGGATGGTGCAGTTCCACGATATCCGATCAGTTCCCGCCCAGGCTGCGCTACGGGACCTTGTCGGTTTGCGTTTTGCGTCACTGTCGTCACTTTTCATTCCATCGCTTGTGGAGCGGTTTGGTGCTTATTTCAGCCGGATCGGCACTCCCGGACTATCGATGGAATGAACTTGGACTTCAATGAAAGGACGACTATCCCACAGCTTTCCGTACAGTTCTGGCTACAAGATGAGTAATCATCCATGAGTGAATCACATACACTGCAAGGCAGTGTGGAATACCCGAATCTCAGCGATGAGGCGCTCTTCAAGCTCCATACTCAGGTGCTGCGCGAGGCAAAGCGGCGCGGACTTAGGTTCAGCGTCGGCGAGCTTGGTGAGAAGGTGGTCATCGATCTATTCCGGAAGCGACCGGATCTTCCCGTGCTGGTCGCGGCGCCTGTCGGCACCCGGAATGTGGACGCTCTCTCCAGAAGCGGTGATCGCTATTCGATCAAGACGCTCCAGCGTTCCAAGAAGAGTGGCACGATCTATCCCGATCGCGAAGATCCCGACAAGCAGCTTTTTGAGTTCTTGGTCGTAGTCAGGCTCAACGAGGATCTGGAACTCGCACGAGCGATCCTCCTCAGCTGGCAGCAGTTCTGTGAGGTCCGCAAGTGGGACGTCACCATGAAGGCTTGGTATGTAGCAGCCACGCAGTCGGTTCTGAACCGTGGCACTCAGCTCTACCCTCCCTCGGAAGCCTGAGCGCCGGAACGGCAGCCAGTAGGCCAAGCACTGACGATAGCACCGCCAAACGAGGAGGAAGGTCTTCAGAGTGCAATCGTGCCATCCGTGTCATGTCGGGTGGGGGTGGCCGGATCCGAAAGCTTTAGCCTACGGGTGCGCGACTGCATTGCGTATGTTTAGAGCGACCGTCGATCCACGGTCTCTGGGGCCATGCACCGAGCAAAAGTGCAGCTCGGCCGACCTTCTCCCCGCCTCATCTTCTTCGATGGATGCAAGCCAGAACCAGGGCATTCGACACTGACACCGGTGACCATCGTCGTCCTGGTCTTGGGGAACGTTGAACAGCGCGTTACAGGTCAGGCAGCGCACATGGAACCGTCCGCATTGATCGCATTTGCCGACGTAGTGGACGAAGGTCGTGATTGTCGGCGAGCTGCCACCATGTAGGGGCTGCAGCGTGATGGAAATTTCTGGATACCCGTCCCAGAAAACACGCCCACGCTTGCAACGCGGGTCCCTGCAGTCAGGCCAGCTGGATGGATCGAAGTCGTCAAGGCGATCGAGTGGAAGAATGCGGAGCGATACAAGTTCTTGGGCACGCCGCTCCGCCGCCTTCGTGTGCCCACTGGGACTGACCAGATAGCCGTGCGTGGCATCCACGTCGTCCATGAGACCTCGGAGTGCCTCAACGTCCCGCACACCGACGGGCCGCTCCCGCTTCTTCGCGTCCACTACCACTCTGCGGCTGTTGTCGGTGTCGTGGCGTATCTCGAGCAGCACGTCGATCTGGCGGCTGCGCCCACTGATACGCCCTATGATCCTGGCGTTTGGCGTGACGCACATGCCCGTCCAGGCCTGATCGGCGATCAGGCGTGCTACCAGCCGTTCATATACCTGCCAACCCGGCCATTGCTTTTGATTCACAGGCTCAGTTCACGGCTTTCGGCTACGTGCCGTCGGAAGGAAATTTGCTTTGGCTCCGTCGCTCTGATTCTGATAGCGAGGTAATAGCTCTGCGCGTAGGACGAGGACATCGGAAGGTGCTTCGATGCCGATTCGTACTTTTCCGTCATCACTTGACTCACTAATGATCAAACGGATGTCATCTCCGATCAGTACGGCTTCGCCGTTGCGGCGAGTAAGGATGAGCATGACCATTCCTTGGTGCTGGCTTCCTCCATCGTAGGCGAACGTCCGGCAGAGAACTCCAGGGAAAATTGTGATTGCAAGCACAATTTACTGCAATGAGAGGTGGCAAGCACGGGTCAGCATTTCCCGGCTGACACCTTGAGGGCGAAAGAAGCCCCGGCGCAGCTTTGCCGCTTGCTCAAGGCGACGGCCCATCTTACTGCTGAGCAGCACCGCGGCGGTGCTGGGCCATGCTTCCGGGACAGGCCTAGATTGCGGTCAGTATCAGATCTCGACCATCGGAGATTGGCGTGGCCAGCGGTAGGGATTCTCTGATGCACAGCAGCGCATCAGGAGGGTCGTTCAAGAAGATCGATGACGTCCACTCCGAGAGCTTCCGCGATCCGCTGTAGCCCTGTGATGGAAATGTTGGTCGCGCAACGCTCCAGCTGCGACACATAGGTTCTGTGGAAGTCAGCCCGCTCGGCGAGCATCTCCTGACTCAAGTTCTTGAGCTTCCTAAGCCGTCGCAGATTGGCGGCGACACGTACTCGAACGTCGTCCGGCAGATCAGCCGCCGGTGGAGGCTCATTGATGAAGAGCCGTCGGCGAAGGTTGCGAAAAAAATAGAGCGAATCGGTTGATGCGGTTATCAAGCTGGCGTCCATGCCATCCTCCGTGATTGATGTTCCTTCAGTCAAACCGGGCCGTCGTGTTGCCACTACATTCTAGCAGCAACGCGGTCGCATCCATTGCGACGAATCTTCCAACTTCATGTGCGCTCGCAGCGGAATGTAGCGCAAAAACAGTAGAGACATATGCTGTAGAAGTCGGCGATCCGGGGCGAGACATTGGCTGGATGTCAGCCAAACAGTCGACGACCGATCTGCCTAGGGCCCGCGAGTGCATCGGGGCGAACATTCGCCGTCTTCGGGAAGCCAGAGGGCTGAGCCAAGAACGGCTCGCCGAACTGGCCCATCTGCATCGCACCTACGTCTCGCAACTGGAGCGATGCGTGACCAACATTTCAATCGATCGGCTCGAGCGGCTTGCCCAGGCGCTGGGTGTGCCCGTGGCGGACCTGCTGCGAACGTAGCCATGTTGGGAACCACGTCATGTCTGGCCGCTGGTGGCCCCCCCGCATCGCGGCGGGTGCGGAAGAGCCGAGTGCGACACGATGTGAGAGCGATACACAGTAGAGAAATAGGCTGTAGAAGCGCCGCGGTGGTGATCGCAACATGCGAAGCAGACCGCTGGAGCAGCCCGCGAGACATCGCATTCAGCGGAACACACGACGCAGCATTGAGTGTCGGCAATCGATCCGGGGCAGCACCTTCGTGTCCAGGTGACTGCGGGCCGATGCGCATGGATCCATGGAACCCCATCTGGAGTACCGAGCATGTCGAACAGGGCTGTGTGGTCGATCAGGTCGAGTCAGTGGCGGACTGCCATGAGGAGCCCTTCGGCAGGACTTCCGCCGTTACGCTCCTCCGCGGGATCTGTCGACAGAGGCGAGGGCACCGCTGAGATCGCCGCTGGATGCAAGACAGCTGGGACCACGCGAGCACGCATGTCGTGCAGCGCGTTGGCGTTGGCCTTCTGTGCAGTGACCTCGCTGTCGCACGCAGTCGACCGCACGAACCGATCCGGGGAGGTGCCTAGCCGTCAAACGAAGTCCCCTGTCGCGACAGGCGGGCAAGCGGGGCCTGACAGACAAAAGGGGGAAGGTGAGCGGGATCAGGGTCAGGATCGAGTGGAACACAGCGCAACGGAAGTGCCCAAGGAGCTTGATGCGGTGACGGTGACCGGTACCCGCATCCGCGGCGGCACCTCGCCCTCGCCAGTGATCACCATCGGCGCCGAGCACATCCGCGAGGAAGGCTTCACCGACCTGGGCGATGTGATCCGCAGTGTCCCGCAGAACTTCGGCGGCGGGCAGAACCCGGGTGTGGCCGCGGGTGCCACCCTGGGGGCCGGCGGCAGGGCGAACCAGAACATCACGGGCGGTTCTTCCCTCAACCTCCGGGGGCTGGGCCCCGACGCGACCCTGACCCTGTTGAACGGGCGGCGCATGTCCTACGGCGGGTTCTCGCAGACGGTGGACATCAGCGCGATTCCCGTGGAGGCGGTGGAGCGGATTGAGATCGTCCCGGACGGGTCGTCGGCCATTTACGGTTCCGATGCGGTGGGCGGTGTCGGCAACGTGTTGCTCAAGCGGGAAATGCAGGGCGTCTCGGTGGGCGCACGGTATGGGCGCGCCACCGAAGGCGGGCTGTCCACGCACGAGTACAGCGCAACGGCAGGCACCACCTGGTCCAGCGGCGGCCTGATCGCCACGTACAAGGATCTGTCGGTCGATCCCATCTTTGCGGACCAGCGCGACTACACCGCCCACATGGCGGGCCCCACCACGCTCTATGCGGCGAGCGATCTGCGAAGCGGGCTGCTGAGCGGCTACCAGGCCCTGGGCGATGCTGTGGAGCTGCGCCTCGATGCGCTGGAGACCCGGCGGGAACAGACGGGGTACTACGTCTCGGGCGGCATCCACCATCTGGCGCCGCGGACCACCACGTCGCTGCTGGCGCCGGCCGTCGTGGTCTCGCTGGACAACGACTGGCAAATCACGGGCGCCGGCACTTGGGGCAAGGACCAGCATATCCAGCACCAGACCCGACAGAACACCGCGACGGGGGAGACCGCGTTGCTGTTTCATGGCTGCTACTGCAATCGCAGCCGCATCTACGAACTGGGGGCCGAAGGTCCGCTGGGCGCACTGCCAGGGGGTGACGCGCGCCTTGCCGTCGGTGCGGGATACAGGACGAACGACTATAGCCAGTCGAGTTACCTCACGGGCGCGATTGCAGCCGAGGGCGTGGAGGGTGTGCGCTCCGCGTACGTCGAACTCAGCCTGCCCTGGATCGGGCCGCATTCGAGCGTTGCCGGTGCGCGGCGCCTGGAGATGACGGCGGCCCTGCGCACCGAGGATTACGAGACCTTCGGCCGGGTCACCACGCCGAGGCTGGGGCTGATTTACGATCCCGGGACGGACCTCACCCTGAAGGCATCGTGGGGCAGGTCATTCAAGGCGCCGACGCTGCTGCAGCGGTTCTACACGCCGTTCCACTGGCTCGACCTGCCATCGCGCTACGGGGGCGCCGGGTATCCCGCCGGTTCCACGGTGCTGCTGGTGGACGGCGGCAACCCGGAACTCGGGCCGGAACGCGCGCGGACGTGGAGCGCATCGGTGGCGCTTCATCCCGACGCAGTCCCCGGGCTAGAGCTGGAGCTGGGCTGGTTCGATATCGACTACACAGACCGGGTGATCGCGCCGATTACCGACTGGGGCAGCGCGCTGACCAACGCCGACTATGCGGAGTTCGTGGACTTGGCGGCCTCTCCGGCGGCCCAGGCGGCGCTGCTCGCGGACGCGGTCACCCTCGTCAATCTCACCGGCGCGCCCTACGACCCCGCTCAGGTCGTGGCGATCGTGCACGGGAGGAACGTGAACGCCGAGCGGCAGCGCATTCGCGGGCTGGACCTGTCCGGCGCGTACCGCATCGAGCTGGATGCAGGACGGCTCACTGTCCGCGGATCCGCCGCGCTGCTGGACATCGCGCAGAAGACCGCGGGCACGCAGACGGCATACGAGCTGACCGGCCGCGTGTACAACCCGGCCAGGGTCAATGCCCGGATCGGCGCGGTCTGGGACCGGGGAGCCTTTACCGCATCGTCGTTCGCCAACTACACCGGCGGGGTGACCAACGGGCTGGACGGCCGAAAGACGGCCTCGTTCACCACCTTGGACGCCACCCTCCGCTACGCGGTGGGCGATGGGGCTGGGGCGTGGTCCGGGCTGGATGTCGCGTTGACCGCGCAAAACCTGTTCAACCGGGAACCGCCCCTGCACGCCGTAGCGGACTTGGGCGGGGCCAGGCAGGTGCCGCCCTACGACTCGACCAACTTCGCAGCGATCGGACGCTTCCTTGGCGTCAGCATCGCCAAGCGCTGGTGATCTCATGACTGGCTTTTCGCCGCGTATGACGCGAGGGAAGGGGATGCTGCGTGCCCTGCGATCGAAAGGCGCTGTCGCCATCGCGTCGCTGGCCATCGCGCTCGGCCCAATGCATGGCGCAGGTGCAGTCACCACGCGCCAGCTGGTGGAAGTGGTCGACATCAGCGGGCCGGTGGTATCCCCGGACGGTACGAGGGTGGCCTTCCGCACCGAGCAGGCATCGATCGAACGGGATACCTACGATTCCGTATGGTACGTCCAGCCGCTGGATGGCTCTGCGCCGGCGCATCGCGTTGCCGATGGAGGTGTGCCGCTACGCGACACGGCGGGTGAATCCCTCGAGGCCCGCGCTGAGTGGTCGCCGGACGGCCGCTGGATCTACTTCCGTGCCCTGCTGCAGGGGCGGATCGCCGTATGGCGGGCGGCTGCGGACGGCACGGTGGCCGAGGAAGTCACGTCCGATCCCGCGGATGTGCGAGATTTTGCCCTCGCGCCTGGCGGAGACGTCCTCGTATACACGGTCGGCGCGACACGCGAGCAGGTGGTAGCGGCGGAGCAGGACGAATACGACCGCGGCATACACCTCGCCGCGGATGTCCCCATCGGCCAGGCGTTGTATCGATCCGCCGGTATCGAAGGCCGGTGGGCAACGCAGCGCTATTCCGGCTTGGGGTTCGACCGCGTGCCGCTGCTGGCCAGTGAGCCCGACCGGACGCGGGTCGTGGACCTGGCCACCGGCGAAATGCGTGACAGCGATCCTGGCCGGATCGTTCGTCCCGGGACTGCATCAGCTGGGACGGAGGAAGGACCGCGCCCTTGGAAGTCGGTCGTGGACGGGACAGGTAAGCGCGTCGCGGAGCTGCAGCGCGTAGGCGATGACCCCACCCTGCTACAGCCGCCGGGCGTCGAGCTGTCCATCCGCGATGCCGCGAGCGGCGCCAGGAAAGCGACCTGCACGGCAGCGTCGTGCGTCGGTAAGGACATCGCCACGATCCAGTGGCGGCCCGGCACGGATGAGGTGCTGTTCTACGTCACGGATGCCGAACGCGGCCGCGCGCAGTCGGTCTTCCGTTGGGACGCAAGTGCGGACGTCGTGCTCCCGGTGGCCGACATGACCGGACTCGTGGGCGGAGGACGCCGGCCCGGCACGCCATGCGGTCTGTCCCGTCAGGCGATGGTGTGCGTGGTCGCGGACGCGCGGAATCCTCCCCGCGTGGAGAAGATCGACATCCAGAGCGGCGAACGGTTGGTGCTGTTCGATCCCAATGCCGCGCTGGCCCACGACATGGCAATCCTGGTCGACGTCAGTCTGCTGCGCTGGACGGATGGCTCGGGACAATCGTTCACCGGCCAGTATTTTCGTGCTCGAACGCCGGGGGAGGGGCCTGCACCGCTGTTCGTGAACTACTACAGTTGCCCCGGCTTCGTCAGAGGCGGGCTGGGCGATGAATGGCCGTTCGCGACCTTGGCGCGCCACGGCGTCTCCGCGCTGTGTATCAACTATGCGCCGCTGAAGGCCGATGCGATCGAGCGCTTCGACCAGGCTCTGTCTGCCGTGCGAAGTGCCGTCGAGCTCCTGGCCGCGCGCGGCGAGGTCGACCCGGACAGGGTTGGGATGGGCGGCCTGAGCTTTGGGTCGTCGGCCACGATGTGGGTCGCGATGAACTCCGACCTGCTTGCCGCGGCGTCCGTGGCGTCGGGCGTGATCTCGCCGTCCTATTACCTGTGGGGACGAATGAAGGGCGAGCGCTTCCTCCAGTCGCTGGACTCCGTGTGGGGCCTCGGCGCGCTCGACGAGACCCCGGAACGCTGGCGGACTCTCTCCCCGGCCTTCAACCTGGAGCGCATCCGTGCGCCCGTGCTGTTCCAGGTTCCCGAGCAGGAATACCTGTTCTCGCTGGACTATGCCATCCCGATGATCCAGGCCGGCCGCGCCGATCTGTTCGTGTTCCCGAACGAGCCGCACCAGAAGTTCCAACCCAGGCACAAGCTGGCGGTGTACGACAGGAACCTGGACTGGTTCCGGTTCTGGCTGCAGAGGCATGAAGACCCCACCCCGACCAAGCAGGAGCAGTACGCGCACTGGCGCCACATGGAGGCCGCTCTGCGGCGCCCGGTCGGCGTTATCGGTCGATGACACCGGTCTATTGTTGGCGGAGCCAGTTCTCGATCTTGCACAGCTCGTACAGGCGGACGAACGATTCATCCCGCGGCGGGAGCGCTGACGTCGTGAAAGCGTCGATGCCGCGAGCGTCCAGCAGACGTCGTTCGCTGAGAGAGCCGCCCAGCAGAAACTCACGGATCTCCGACCGCTGGCGTTCGAAGGCGCTGCCGAGAAAGCCGAGCAACGTGGCCTTGCTGCGCCGGAAGCGGATGTCTGGCGGGAGAAGACCGGCAAATGCCTGCCTCGCGACCGCCCGATTCTGGCCATCGGCGATGGACATCCAGGTCGGGACTCGAAGACATTGCTCCATCACGGGCTGGGACAGCAGCGGCATGCGCAGCCACCTGGTCGTAGCCCGGGTTGCGCCGTCCCGAAACACTTGCGTGCTGGCAAGGTCCGCAATGCGCTCGCGATCGCCGGGGTAACTGCCTTGTGGCACCGAGAGCCAAGGGTGGCGGGCCAGGTCATCGTCACGCACGCTTGGATCGAGGAACATTTGGTTGGCCTTGTCCGCACCTCTCGATCCGCGAGTGACTTTGCGCAAGGTGAGCTTCGCCGCCTTCCAGAAGGTGCATCGGTGGAGCGTGGACAGGTTGCGTACCGCCGCGGCTGCCGCGCCGAGACCGCGTTCGAGGAATGCGTCCGCCGCGGGAGAGGCGTTCCCGAGAGCGGCGAACACCGTATCGCCTCCCGCGCCGGTGTAGAAGCAATCGACCCCGAGAGCATTTCCTTTCGCCTGGAAAAGCCCGTCGAGCGCATGCTGGAGCGGCGCGATGGCCGGAGACACCGCGCTCCGGGGCAGTTGGAACTCGAGCGCCATGTCCTCGGGCGCGAGGCGTGCGGTCAGGAGGTCGGCGCCGAGGAGGTCCGCCATCTGGCGGGCGTACGGTCGTTCATCCGTTCCGGGAAAAGGGGTCGTGACATTGCAGCACGCCGCTACGGCGTCCACGCCCTTGAGACAGGACGCAATGATGGACGAGTCCAGTCCTCCCGACAGCTCCAGCATCAACACACGATCGTTCTCCGCCCAAGTGGTCACCACCCGGGCGACGGCGTGGCTGACGGCGTCGGTGGCCTGACGGAAATCCTGAAACCGTTGGTCGGGGGCGACGAATGTCCAGGGCGTCCATTCTTCGTGGACGCTGGTTTCCCCTCCGCTTACGCATAGGCAATGCCCGGGCAGCAACTCCTGGACGCCCGCCAGCCCGGCCCTGTGGGACTTCTCCGTCGAGTGGCACAGCAGATGGGCGATGACATCCCAATCGATCGTCTTCGTGTAGAGGCCGAGGGAGATCGCCAACGATATGTCTGACGTGGCGAAACCGCCGTTGCCGGCGAACGCATAGACACAGTCCACGCCCCCGGAAGGATCGCGGAGAAAGCACGTCTCGCCGGTAGCCCCCACAGCCGGTTGTATGAGCAGGTACTCGCCCCACCGATGATCCAGGAGGTGCCTGCGCGTCTGCGCAGGGTCGGCGGTGGCGAGGGCGCCGGAAGTGCGGAGCTGTGGAGCCCCCCCGAACGCGTGCCCGACGAGTACGGAACCATCGTGTAGATGGGAGATGGGCGTGCCCGCAGAACAGAACAGTTTGATCGCCGGTGTCGAGAGGCGTGGTTCCATGCCCGCATTGGCAAGCAGTTCGTCGGCCAGATCGCCTTTGGCGCAAACCTGTTCGATGCCGACTAAGGCAAAGTACCTGTAGCCCATCAGAGCACCAGGATCGGGGTGTGAGAACTGACGTTGCCCACCGTATCGTTCAGGACGAGATCGCCGGCCTGGACCCAGCAATGGGCCGAGAACGGACTGCGAACGACGCCGAACACGATCTTCGCGGCTAACTGTCGCCGTGCAAGGAAGGCGACCAGCGACAGCGAGTCGAGGAGGCATCGGTTGTTGATGGGTACGAGCGGGCGTCTAGCGGCGAACGCGAGGGAGGCGCCCGCTAACTGATTGCCGGACTCCCGTGTCGCAGCCGAGGGCAGGATGCGATCCCGACGGTGGCTGATACTTCTTAAGGTACGGTCAAGGCCGGCCGCCTTGAGACGCAGCTGTGTCCAGGCGACCGTGACCAGGACTTCCAGCGCAGTCCCTTCATAGGCATCGTTGCGGCACATGCCACCTTCGAAGACGCTCCGCCTCGGAGCTTCGACCGCCGGGAAGCCGGCTGGTGCCGTCTTGACGGCCGCGTCGGTGAGCACACCGCATTTCAGGAGTACGCGGTACTCAGGCAGGCTGGATTCGACATTGCACAGGTAGTTCAGGAATACGGCTTCAAGCCTAGGAGGAAGCTCGAAGTAGTGGTCGTTTGGAATGTCCAAGAACAGCACATGTCCATCGATCTCGCAGAACGACAGTCCGTCGCGTACGCGGAGAGGCATAGGGATCACCCAGCGAAAGGGCGCATCTTTCGATGCGCCCTCTGGTGCTCAGTCCTCGGAGATGCCGGGCAGGGTTACCAGCCCGAACTCCTCAATCGGAGCACCGCCGCCGCCCTTCGTCTCGACGCTGGCGACGCCGAGCTCGATGACGGCATCCGCCATCTTCTGGCAGACATTGCTGTCGTTGGTCTTGCACATGTCCTTCTCCTGCTGTATCGCCACGGTCATCGTGGCTCAGGCAGAGTAGGAATCGGTACTGGTGATTCTCAAATCATTATTGTTGTGTACTCTGAGAATGACGCGGAACTGTGACGAAGCTCATCCAGCCTGGGTGGCGACCGCGTCGCACGACCCGTAGCGGGCGCCCGTGATAGGCGCGGCGGCGCCGGCCAGAACGCTCAATGCAGATCGCGCGCCTTCCGGTTCAGCAGGACGACGATGCAGGGCACGAGTTGCTTGCGGCGGTCGTAATAGCCCTTCAACGCCAACCGCAATGCGTCGATGTCACGCCGCCGCCAATACAGGATCAGTTCCGACAGCTCTTCGGACGCGTCCGGAAGCAGTACTTGCTTGTGGCGGCGAATGGGTGCAAGACAATCGTTGGTGCGCCCGACGGTACGGTGCAATGGAACGTGACCCGTCGCGGAGGCAATCGCGTCGAACAGGTGCCAGGTACGCTTGACCAGATCGTCTTCGGGTGAGAGGTCCACCTCACGGACGCCTTCGTGCGTCCATTGCGGAAAGCCGACCTCGAAGGCCATCAGCAGCAGCCGATGCATCCAGTCGTACAGCTGGTGCAGCGAGTACTCGGTGGGCAGTGGCACATGTAGGCCATCGCGCCCATGATCGGCGATCAGGCCTTCCCCGACCAGTCGATACAGCGCATAGCGCGCAGGGGTGAGGCTGGTCTGGAACTCCGCCGCGATGGTGGCCGGATCGACCCGCTGCCCGGGCACATAATGCCCCGCCTGCAGCGTCCGTCGTATCTCGCGATACAGGAATGCACTCTTCGAAGCGTGTGCCGCGCACATGGCGGACTCCGTGTCTGCTGGGCATCGTCCTTGATGGGATATTACATCCTACAAAGCCGCTGGCAACTCGGATCGCCGGCGCTAGCCAGCAGCCTCTTCTCGACACGCGGGCATGGAAGATCTTCTCTAGATCACAAGAGAATTCTCATTGAATTTTTAGGAGTGGTCGCGACTTCGCGGTCTCGGCGCGTTCAACCTTGAGGCGGGGTCCGTTTTCGATCGCCTTGGGTCCGTGAAGTAGGCTGGAGACGGCGCTCGCTGAGGCGTTCGTTGCGCACTCGGTCGCTTGGCGACCACCGTTGATGCGAGCGTATCTCATCACGTGGGATCCGATTTCGCCTACCGCACGAGGCTGAGCCGATGATTCGGGCGCCCGCGTTTCAAGATCATCGTCGCAATGTACCGCATCGTCGCTCGGCAGAGATTGCTTGAATCTCGAGGGCGCAGCTCATCACGATCAGTGGCTTGCGAGCAGATCTTCATGGGTAACGCATGACCGCTTGTTGATCCAACCGAAACCCCCTAGTCTCCCGCAGAGGGGAATCAACGGAATGAGGGAATTTAATGAGTAGGACTTGGCTCATAGCGCTCGCGCGGCTATTTTCTTGGGCTTGCCGCCGCCCAGAACCCTGCGTACCCCTTCCACGCAACCCGGTAGATGCCGCACGGCGAGTCTGCCCAGTTCCAGACTCTGGGGGAAGCAAAGGCGTACATCCCCGCTGAGCCGGCGGCTCCCGGGGAAACAGATATCTGGAACGCGCAGAGACGGTCGACGGGGAAAAGGAGCGTCATCCTGCTTTACAGCTTCAAGCGTCGCCCATATGAGGCATTCATGGTTGGCAACTATCGCGCCTCTCGAATCCAGCGAAGAGCGCGTCGTATTAAGGCTTTCAGGATTGTCGCTCAGCGGAGAAGTCTAGTAGGCTTTTGCGAAAGCCTCGGCCATATTATTTCTGGTTTTCCGACTTGGAGGTCAAGATGCGTGTTGATGCAATCTTGCTATGCATTTCGGTCATGCTCGTTTCGATACCTACCAGTGCGCAGAACCAATTGGTCTCTGATGGAAAATACTACGCGGCAGCGGCTGACGACATAACGTTTGGTCCGCTCCCATCGATTGCGGATGCTATCGCCGCGGCGGATGCAAGGTGGCCGGAAATGCAGGCGGAATGGGCTAATGGGCCTTGGCATCCGGATCGAAACTGTAGGCCAGCGGTTAGAACCGTTGAGTATTTGCCTCTCGATGGGCAGTTTGATTATGGGCCGACGGCGCACCTTGCAAGAGTTATTTATAGGAGTCCGGATGTAAGGCAGGATTACTGCTACGGTGCGAATTTCTACATTTGGACTGGTCTGACTTATGAAAATACTCTAGAGAATCTCGGAGAGCCGGAGTGTCTGGCGTCCTGTGGCAACCCAATCAATATTCCTGTCAGGAGTAAATACCAGCGGGAGGATGATATTCAGGGAAAGCCGGCATTTTCGCGGTTCTACAACAGCCATGCGAACGCACGCAGCAGTAGTATTGGAGTTAACTGGTCTCATAGCTACGGCGATAAAATTGAGGTGATAAGCCATGGCGTATCGGCGCCGGCGTATGTCCTGTTGAGCCGTGAAGACGGTGGCGGGTCGTACTTCAGGAAGATCAATGGTGTGTGGTCCAATCCTGCACGCAAAGGTGATGTGCTTGAAGATATTCTAGAGCCGGATGGAGCCCATGCGGGTTGGCGGTTTCGTGCTTTCAATTCCAGAAAGTCCAAAATTTTCGACGCTGCAGGCCGACTGACGCAAGTTCGTAATGATCTGACGGAAGAGGTTCTGAGCATTAGCTATGCCGGTGGCACTCCAGGCGACACTGGCTTCGACAGGATATCCAGCGTCATCGCTGGAGACGGTCGTGGCATTTTCTTCTCTTACAACAGTGGCGGTTATATAGAGGGCATTTCGGACGGAAACTCAGAGATCCTTGTGTATGCCCAAGACTCTTTCGGTAGATTGACTCATGTTTTGTTTCCAGCCGGTACCGGGAAGATCTATCATTACAATGAGCCTCCGCACGATTCGGCACCTACGCTGAGTACGAACTTGACTGGTATAACGGACGAGAACGGAGATAGGAGCTCGACTTACAAGTATGTGAATGATGTTCCGGTTGAGACGGTTCGCGGCACTTCTGAGGCATGGTCCGTTTCGGATTCTGGCGATGACAGCTGGAACATCACGACACCACTCGGAGCTACGGAGACGAGGCGATTCTCGAAGTTTAACGGGATATACAGATTGAACTTGCTCGTAACCCATTGTTCAGACTGTGTCTCTGATTTTAATCAGTACACCTATGATAGTGATGGGAATGTTCGTCAACAGATAAGGAATGATTTCTACACGATCTACACCTACAATGCGCGCGGATTGGAGCAACGTAGGAGGGAGAATGATGTTAACTTTGGTGATGTGCGAATTACTGAAACAGACTGGCATTCAACATTTGATCTGCCGTTGCAAGTTCGGATACTGGATTCAGTTGGAACGGTAGTTAAGACTACTGATTGGACATACAACAGCCGAGGACAGTATTTATCCCAATTAGTTGCAGATCCTGTCGCCGGTGTATCCCGATTGGTAACTACAACCTACTGTGAGCAAGCGCAAGTTGATTTAGGGCTATGTCCTCAGGTTGGTTTGATTACCTCTGTAGACGGTCCAAGGTCAGATGTGGTTGATCGAACGACTTATGTCTATCGCATGACTGACGCGATTAGCTGCGGCACATCCCAGGCAACCTGCGAGTATCGTAAAGGCGATCTTTGGAAAGTCACCAACGCCTTAGGCCAAGTCACTGAGACATTACGATATGATGGGGCAGGTCGCCCGTTGTCAGTCAAGGATGCGAATGGAGTCATTACTGACTACGAGTACCACCCGCGTGGCTGGTTGACCGCCACCAAAGTTCGCGGCCCCGCCGATGGTATCGAAACCGATGACCGCATCACCCGCGTTGAGTATTGGCCGACAGGCCTAGTCAAGAAGGTCACGCAGCCGGACGGCGCCTTTACCACCTACGCTTACGACCTGGCGCAACGGTTGACCGGTATTACCGACAATGCCGGCAACACCATCACGTACACGCTCGACAATGCGGGCAACCGTATCGCCGAGGAAACCCGTGATGCCAATGACACACTACGCCGCACGCTCTCTCGCCTCTACAACCAGCTCGGCCAGCTGTCCACACAGGCCGACGCGGACGACAACCCCACTGACTTCACCTACGACCCCAACGGTAACGTTAAGACGGTTACCGACCCGCTGGGCCGGGCGACGTCGAACGACTACGACCCGCTCAACCGCCTGATCCGTACTCTGCAGGACACGGGCGGCATCGAGGCAGAGACAACGTTCGAGTACGACGCCCTCGACCACCTGACCAAGGTGACTGACCCCAAGGGCCTGGAGACCAGTTACACCTACAACGCATTCGGCGACCTGCTGCAGCTCGACAGCCCCGACACCGGCCCCACCACCCACACCTACGACAGCGCCGGCAACCGCACCGGTCAGGTGGACGCGCGTGGCCAGGCCAGCAGCTACGCCTACGACGCGCTCAAACGCCTGACCGGCATCGGCTACGACGGCGCGGCCGACCAGAACGTCACCTACGTCTACGACACCGTTCAGCCCGACTGCGCCACCGGCGAGACCTTTGCCATCGGCCGCCTGTCGGCGATGGCCTACGCCAGCGGTAGCACGCGATACTGCTACGACCGCTTCGGGCAGATGGTTCGCAAGGTGCAGGCCACTAACGGCCAGACCTTCACTCTGCTCTACGTCTATACCAAGTCCGGCCAGCTCAGCAGCCTAACCTACCCGGATGGCTCAGCAGCGGATTACGTACGCGATGCGCAGGGCCGGGTAACGGAGGTGGGGGTGACCTCGCCGGGCGGCAGACGCGAAGTGGTGCTGACCAACGCCAGCTACGCACCCTTCGGGCCGGCCACGGGATGGGCCTACGGCAATGGCCGCACCCTCAGCCGCGCCCATGATCTCGATTACCGGCCGCAGTCAATTCTCGACAGCGCCACCGGCGGTCTGGACCTGGGCTACAGCTACGATCCGGCCGGCAACCTGACGGCCCTGCGCACCGCGGACTTGGCCGAACCATCACGGGCCACCTTCGACTACGACGCCCTGAACCGGCTGACGGCGTTCAGGGACGGCGCGGCGGGCGTGGCGATCGAGAGCTACGACTATGATGCGACGGGCAACCGCACCGGGTTCACCAATGCGGGCGGAACTCAGGCCTACGTATATCCAACTGACAGCCACCGTCTGGCGAGCGTCGGCGGTGTGCCGCGGACTTACGATGCCGCGGGCAACACAGCAACGGTCGGCATCGCGAGGGAGTTCATCTACAACGCGGCCAATCGGCTTAGCCAGGTACGGCAGGGCGGCACGATCACGATGCATTACGCCTACAGCGGCAAGGGCGAGCGTGTACGCCGATACCTAGGCACCGATGATGTGACAACCCTATACGACGAAGCCGGCAGATGGTTGGGTGACTACGACGGCGCAGGCATTCCGCTGCAGCAGGCGATCTGGCTAGACGACAACCCGGTTGGACTGCTCGTCGGAGCAACCGGCGTGAACCGCCTGCATTACGTGCAGCCGGACCATCTGGGCACGCCGAGAGCGGTGATCGATCCGATCCGGAATGTGGCGGTGTGGAACTGGGATCTGGCGAGCGAGGTGTTTGGCAACGGTCCGCCGAACCAGGATCCAGATGGTGACGGAACCTCGTTTAGACTCGACATGCGATTTCCTGGGCAGCGCTACGACTTGGCGAGCGATCTCAATTACAACTATTTCCGCGACTATGAGCCTGCGACTGGTCGATACGCCCAAAGTGATCCGATTGGGCTCGACGGCGGGATTTCAACTTTTGCATATGTGAAGCTGAATCCGATCGCGCGACGTGATCCGCTCGGTCTCCTCGATGACAGCCCTGGTGAATACTGCGATCCGATCCGCGGAATGATGTGTGGTCCAAGCCTTTACGACAAAAATTACGGATGTGGGGAGGAGTGCAAAAGCTATTGCAGATTAAAGTACACAAATATGATCGAAGATGCCGCGGGAAATTATTTAGATGATGATTCATGCTCAGTGTTAGGTCACGACACTAGCCCGCGGGAAGGTTTGTGCGAACAAATGCAGGCAACTAACTATTTTATTTATCTTCAGCATTTACGTCGCGCCATGCGGCAGTGTTTGGGTGCCTGTAAGCCATGTGATAATTGTGAATGATGAGGGGCAAGTGAAGAACATAATCATATTCTCGCTCGGCTTAGTAGTGGGTGCTACTTCTGTGTATGTGGCTTCTAAATCTGAGAGAGGTTCGTTGACATACGAAAGGTTCACGAATGAGTCTCAGAACTTAATGGTTGAGTCAATGATTGACGCATTGGCGTCGATCAGTGAAGGAGACCTTATGACGGCGCGAACTGTGCTCGCTAGCGCGGTGAATTCCCAGATTGTGACGATCAGACACATGAAATCATCCTCAGGTGAGAGAAAAGCGCGGGCGGAGGAGTGGGCGGAAGCCATGCGCATTCATAACAGTGAGCTTGGTCTTACACTGCAAAGTAGCGACACGACCAATGGCGCTCCAGCGTCAACGCTGTGAATCGAGCCTGGCGCTCGCCCAGCATCCGCTGGGATCGGATCGCGATTGGCGTCCGACGGCCCGACCGCAAGGCGCTGGGGGTCGCGCAAGCGGAATTTGCTTGCGCGGAAGGGGCCGGGCCACCGCGTGCGAGGCGTATGGGCTTGCGTGCATCATCCGTGGCGCGTGGATCCGCAGCGAGCGATTCTTCCGGCGTCACCTGCGGTCGGGCTGACAACGACATTGGAGTGGAACGCCACGGGCGCTCGTCTATACAGGATTACAATCGCGGGGAATGAGACGGCGGGATGATCGTGGCCATCGGACACTGCCGGCATCCGCCGGCGGTTGCGCCGGCTCGGCCACGATGGATGCCGCGGCTCGCGAGAACAGAGGGGCCCGGTCGGGCATCCGCCGGTGCCCCGGTCCCGCCCCGACCGTATCGGGAGCTATCGTGTGATCTCCCGCCTACCGCCGTGGGTTTGGGGAGGCGCATGGGCGATGGCTTTCATCGCCGGCATCGTCAACGTGGTCGGCATCCTGGGCCTGGATCACCAGGCGCTGACGCACCTGACCGGCAACACCACCCTGCTGAGCGCCGCGCTGGCGGATGCGGATCTCTCCCGTGCGGGGCACTTCGCCAGCGTGCTGGCCGCCTTCCTGGGCGGGGCGGTGCTGAGCGGAATGATCGTGCAGGGGGACTCGCTGGTGCTGGGCCGCCACTACGGCGTGGCGCTGGCGCTGGAGTCGGCGATGCTGTTCGGCGCCGTGATCGTGCTGTCGCGATCGGCCGCCCTCGCCCAGCTCATGGCGGCGTTCGCCTGCGGGCTGCAGAACGCAATGGCCTCCACCTACAGCGGTGCCGTCGTTCGCACCACCCACGTCTCCGGGATGTTCACGGACCTGGGCATCGGCATCGGCCACCTGCTGCGTGGCGCGCCTGCGGACCGCAAGCGCATCGCGTTGTGCGCCCTGATCATCTTCGGATTCTTCGCGGGCGGGCTGGCGGGCGCGTTCCTGTTCGACGCGATCGCCGAGCGCGCGCTGCTGGTGCCGGCCGTGCTCACGGCTGCGGTGGCCATCGGCTACGTGGCGTACGCGTCGTGGATGCGCCGGCCGTGAGGGTGCCCACCGCATGGGATCCGTCGGCTGCGGGCTTGGCGAGGCGAATCGCGGCAGGGTCGGTTGCCCGGGGTTGAGCGTCTGGTGCTGTCGCCCCCGATCGGCCCCGTCGGATGCGATGGGGAATGTGCGGATCCCGAGTGCGCGCATGCTGTTGAACAAGGCCGGGACGCACCGAAGCGTGGAGACCCCCAAACGAATGTTCGGGACTCCATTGGAGCGCGGGATCATGGAGAAAATGCGCGCGCGATCGCGGCGATCGGCGCTATCTTCATCTCCATGGAAGACGACCTGGACGACTGGTTCGCGCGCGAGATCCTCGTGCACGAAGCGGCACTGATGCGCTATCTGCTGCGGTGGTGGCCGCATCGCGACGATGCGGCCGACCTGCGCCAGGACGTATACGTGCGCGTGTACGAGGCTGCCGCGGTAGCGCGCCCACAGCATCCGAAGTCGCTGCTGTTCACGAGCGCACGCAACCTGATGACCGACCGCTGGCGCCGCAGCCGGGTCGTGCCGCTGGAGGCCTTGGGGGAAGTGGACGCGCTGCACGTCCTGACGGACGAGGTTACGCCGGACCGGCGCCTTGCTGCGCAGCGCGAATTGCGTGCGCTGGTCAGGGCGTTCGACCGCCTTCCGGCGAAGCGGCGCGAAGTGCTGTGGTTGCGCCGGGTCGAAGAGTTGCCGGTGCGGGAGATCGCCGAACGCATGGGCATCAGCCCGAAGACCGCCGAGAACCATCTCGCACTGGCTACGCGCGCCATCGCCGACATGGTGCTCGGGGGAAGCGATGTGCCGCTGCTGCCACTGCGACAGGAGTACGCATATGGCGAACACTACGGAGATTGAACGCGCCGCTTCGGAATGGCTGGCACGACGCGAGTCCGGCTGGAGCGAAGCTGACCAGGCGGCGTTTCGGTCGTGGCGGGATGCGTCCACGGCGCACCGCGTGGCCTGGATCCGCATCGAGGCGGGCTGGCAGCGCGCTGCCCGACTGAAGGCGTTGGGCGCAGGGCTGCCGACGGGCGAGGTGCCTCGGCCCGGTGCGTGGCCGGAATTGCCGGGGAGGCATGAGGACGATCCCCTGCCGATGCAGGCGGAGGACCTGCGCAGCGTCGTGTTCCGCGGGCGGGTGGCGCCGACGCGTCGGCCGTGGCGATGGCCTGCGGTGGCGGCGATCCTGTGTCTCGCGGTCGGGATCAGCGCCTGGTGGCAGTTCGGCGGTATCGAGCGGGCCACGCACGTCACTGCACTGGGCGAGACGCAGCGCGTGGTGCTGGTCGATGGCTCGGTGGTCCAGCTCAGCAGCGACAGCCGCATGGAGGTGGCCTACTCCCGCGGCAGGCGTGGCCTGACCCTGCTGCAGGGCGAGGCATTCTTCGAGGTGGCGTCGGACCCGGACCGTCCGTTCGCGGTCGACGCGGACAGCCACCGGGTGGTGGCGGTGGGGACGCAGTTCTCGGTGAGGCGCGGGGCGGCCGGCATGCGCGTGGCCGTGACCGAGGGGCGCGTGCGGCTGGAAGACAGCGCGCACGCAGGCACGCCCAAGATGCTGGTGGGGGGCATGGTGGCGGTCGTCGACGCCGCAGGCGTCCGACTGCGCCAGTCATCGGCCGACGAGTTGGACGACCTGCTGAGCTGGCGGAGGGGACTGCTCGTGTTCAATGGAACGCCGCTGTCCGAAGCGGTGGCCGAGTTCAACCGCTACAACGCCCACAAGCTGGTCGTGGCCGATCCGCGGATCGCTTCCATCCCGGTCGGGGGGAGCTTTCGCTGGACCAACACCGATGCCTTCGTGCGCGTGCTCGAGCAGGGATTTGGCCTCAGGGCCGAACGCGGCGACGGCGAGACGCGCTTGCGCGCGCAGTGAGCCCGCAACTCACGTGAGCGCGAGCGAGACCGTATGCTGGCAGGCACGGAACGTGCCGGCCGCGGGCTGTCGACGCGATGTGGCGCATCGTGCGGGGGTCTTCTTGCCGGATCGCTGCAACTTGCTTGGGGGACTTCCATCGCGCCCGCGTCCCGGGTTGTACATGGCCTCGCGGTGGGGCCTTTCCCGGGGATCACAGATCGATGCGTAAGACCAGACCGCTTCGCGCGGCCATGCTGGCCATGGCCTGTTCACTGTCGCTGGCGCTGACAGCGCAGGCCGCCGAGCCCACGCGCCTCGACATTCCTGCCGGGGACCTCGTCGCCAGTCTCCAGGCGCTCACCCGCCAGTCGGGCGCGGAGCTGGCGTATCGCGAAGACCTGCTCGCGGGTCTGCGCACCCGGGGCGTGCGCGGGACGTTGACCGCCGAGCAGGCCCTGCAGCAGTTGCTGGAGGGAAGCGGCTTCACGGCCAGGCGCGACCCGTCCGGTGCTCTGATGATCGTCCGGAGCACCGCGCCCGCGCCTGAGCCACCACCGCGGACGACCGTGCCCGCCGCTCCGGCGACGAGCTCGTCGACGGAAGCGGAGGTCCAGGAACTCCAGCAGCTGACCGTGACCGGTACGCGCATCCGCGGCGGCACCTCGCCCTCGCCGGTGATCACCATCGGCGCCGAACGCATCCAGGAGGAGGGATTTTCCGATCTCGGCCAGGTCGTACGCAGCATGTCGCAGAACTTCAGCGGCGGGCAGAACCCGGGCGTGAGCGCAGGCGCCGAAGGCGGTGGCTTCTTCAATGTGAACACCACCGGCGGATCCTCCGTGAACCTGCGCGGCATCGGGCAGGACGCGACATTGACGTTGCTCAACGGGAGGCGCATGTCCTACGGCGGCTACGCGCAATCGGTCGACATCAGCGCGATTCCGGTCGAGGCGGTGGACCGGATCGAGGCGGTCACCGATGGCGCCTCCGCCATCTACGGCTCCGATGCGGTCGGTGGCGTCGTCAACGTCCTGCTCAAGCGCGACTTCGATGGCGTGGCCGTTGGCGCGCGCTACGGGGAAGCGACCCAGGGAGGGCTGGCCACCCGCGAGTACACCCTCACCGCGGGGTCGGCCTGGGCGAGTGGTGGCCTGATCGCGACAGTGAAGAAGGCCAGCAACGATCCGATCCGCTCCGACCAGCGAGACTACGCGCAGGCAATGTACGTCCCGTCGACCCTGTATCAGGAGGCGGACCTGCGAAGTGGGCTGCTCAGCATCCACCAGTCCCTCGGCGATTCGGTCGAACTGCGCCTGGATGCGCTGAGGACCGAACGGGACATGCAGACGCGCGTGGGCTACACAACGTTCCATTTCCGGCTGCCGACCGAGACCACGACATCGCTGCTGTCCCCCGGCATCGTGTTCGCGCTGCCCGGCGACTGGCTGCTCGATGCGAGCGCATCTCTCGGCAAGGACGACACCACCCGCAACACCAACCAGATCGTCAATGCGACCGGCGCGACCTCCCGGTTCGGCTACCGCTACGGCAACGAGAGCCGCATGTACGAGATCGGTGCCGAGGGTCCGGTGTGGACGGCGCCCGGGGGCGATGCGAGAGCGGCGATCGGCGCCGGCTATCGGCACAACGACTTCCTCTACCTGTTCAACGACCGGGTGACCGCCGACGGCGATGAAGGCAGCCGCTTCGCGTACGTCGAGCTGGACATCCCGCTGGTCGGCCCCGCGCAGACGGCCAGGTGGGCGCACCGACTGTCGATGACCGCGGCCTTGCGGACCGAGGACTACGACAGCTACGGCCGCGTGACGACTCCGAAGGTCGGGCTGATCTACTCGCCGACCGCCGACTGGACGATGAAGGCGTCCTGGGGCAAATCGTTCAAGGCGCCCACGCTGTACCAGGGCTACATCGGGCAGTTCAGCTATCTCTATCCGGCCGCCACCTTCGGCGGCGCCGGTTTCGGACCGGGCGCCACCGCCTTGTACGTCAATGGCGGCAACCGCGGACTGAGCCCGGAACGGGCGCGGACGTGGATCGCTTCGATCGCGATGCACCCCGCGTCGCTTCCGGGTCTGGAAGCGGAACTGACGGCGTTCCACATCGACTACACCGATCGCATCATCCAGCCGATCACCAGCACGGGCGAGCTGTTGAGTTCCTCGACGTATGCGGATTTCATCCGCTACTTCCCAAGCGCCGCGGAACAGGCGGCCGTGATCGGGAGCACGCAGTTCGCCAACTACACGGGTGCAGACTACGACCCCGAATCGCTGGTGGCGATCATCGAGAACCGCTTCGTCAACGCCACTGTGCAGCGGGTCGAAGGGGTCGACCTGTCGGGCGCCTACCGGTTCGATGCGGGCGCCGGCCGGCTGTCGTTGCGCGGCTCTCTGAGCTGGCTGGACATCGAACAGGCATTGACCCCGACCTCGGCGGCCTTCGATGGATCGGGCGTCCTGTTCTATCCGGCCAAGGTCAACGGTCGCGTGGGCACGGTCTGGAGCCAGGGCGGCTTCACCGCGTCGCTGTTCGGAAACTACAAGAGCGGCGTGATCAATCCGGCCGACAGGACCAAAGGAGGTTCGTTCACGACCTTCGACACGACCATGCGTTTTGACACATCGCCTGTCGAGGGTCCTCTTGCAGGCCTCTCGTTCGAGTTGGCGGCCCAGAACCTTCTCGATCGTGCGCCGCCGCTCTACGCCGTGACGTCCGCAACCAATGCGCCGTACGACTCGACGAACTATACGTCCATCGGGCGATTCGTGAGCTTGTCGGTGACCAAGCGCTGGTGAAGGTGCCGCCGTGCGATGCAGCTGCCTGCTGCAGGCACGGTGCGTGGTCGCTGTCCGTCTGCTGCGTCCCTGGCGCCAGTTGCGCCGCGCGGTGCGAGCCTGGAATGCCGGATGGCGACCACCACGACCGACACAAGCCTGTCTGCGTGGAGATATCTCTTTTGAAGATGATGCGTGTACTCAATTGCTGCGCATTGCTCGGCCTGCTGCTTCCCTGCCTGGATGCGTCGTCCGCGACCATCCGCCAGCTGGTGGAAGTGGTGGACATCAACAATGTCGCGGTCTCGCCGAACGGCAGCCTGGTGGCCTTCCGAACCGAGCAGGCGACGATCGAGCGCAATACCTATCGCACCGTCTGGTACGTGCAGCCGGTCGACGGCACGACGCCCCCGCGGCGCCTGGGCGAGGGTGGCGACATGCTTCCCGACGGCGGTGGCGGGTCGCGGCCCGAGCGGGCCGCGTGGTCCCCTGACGGACGCTGGATCTACTTCCGCGCGGTCCACGATGGCAGGATCGACGTCTGGCGCGCGGCCGCGGACGGTTCGCGCACCGAGCAGTTGACGCATGAAACGGCCAACGTGCGCAGTTTCCGGCTGAGTGCTGCAGGCGACACGCTGTTCTACAGCGTGGGCGCGACGCGGCAGGCGGTCGTCGACGCGGAACTGTCGGAATACGATCGTGGCATCCGCATCGACCGGTCGGTCTTCCTCGGGCAGAATCTGTTCCGCTCGGGCTTCCACGAGGGACGGCTCGCCACCCAGCGCCTCAAGAACGACTTCGAGCTGCTGCCGCTGCTGGCGGACGCACCCGATCGCTGGCGTGCACTCGACCTCGGCACGTGGGAGACACGCGAGGTCGCGGCCGATGCCGCGCCCGCCGCTCCGCTGGCGGGAGTGGATCTGCCGGCGGTGCTGGGCGGAGTCAACGCGGTCGCGGAGAACGAGGAGAGCGGCAGGATCGCGATCCTCCGACCCACCGACGCGCCGGCGCGAAGTGCCCTGCAGGCGCCGATCGGTCTGTCGGTGTTGCCGGATCGCACGTCCCGGCGGCCGGTGCGATGCACGCATGACGCCTGCACGGGCAAGCGGATCACGGGCGTCGCCTGGCGGCCGGACAGCGACGAGGTCGTGTTCACGGTCACCGAACCGGAGGGCGAGCCTCACCAGTCGGTGTACCGGTGGAACGTCGCCGATGGCAGCGTCCGTCCCGTCGTGCACTCGCGCGGCCAGCTGGTCGGCGGGGGACGATGGGGGGTGACCGACCCGTGCGCGGTCACGACCGCCGCCATGCTCTGCGTCGCCGCAGACTCGGACGCGCCGCCGAGGCTGGAACGGGTGGACCTGGTGTCGGGGGCGAGGACGGTCCTGTTCGCGCCCAACGCGCTGCTCGCGCAGGACATGACCGCGTCGGTCGACGTGCGGTACATCACCTGGACCGACGACCAGGACCGGCGCTACACCGGGTATTTCTTTCCGGCCCCGGTCGTCGACGGCAGGCCGCCGCCGCTGTTCGTCGTGTACTACCGCTGTCGCGGCTTCCTGCGCGGAAGCGTGGGAGACGAGTGGCCGCTGCCGACGTTCCCCGGTCACGGCATCGCCGCCCTGTGCATCAACGCGGCGCCCTACGACGACGACGCCTACGTCCGCTACCAGCAGGGGCTGACCGCGGTCGAATCGGTGGTGGACGTGCTGGCCGGCCAGGGTGAGATCGATCCGGCACGCGTCGGGATGGGTGGCCTGAGCTTCGGATCCGAGGTCTCGATGTGGATGGCCCGGTATTCGGATGCGCTGGTTGCCACCTCGCAGAGCTCTCCGGCGTCGTCCCCGACCGGCAGCCTCCTCAAGAGCCTGGGCGAGGAGGCGCACGACGCCCGCATGCAGCGCTTCTGGCAGCTGGGTCCGCCGGGGGAGACGCCGGAGCGCTGGAAGCTGCTGTCGCCCACTTTCGCCATCGACGCGTTTCGCACGCCGTCGCTCGTGCAGATCCCGGAACAGGAATACATGCACGGGATCGATTACCTGGTTCCGTTGATCCGGCGGCAGCGCTTGGACCTGTACGTCTTCCCGCACGAACCGCACCAGAAGTTCCAGCCGCGCCACAAGCTCGCGGTGTACGAGCGCAACCTCGACTGGTTCCGGTTCTGGCTGCAGGGCATCGAGGACGACGATGCGCGCAAGCGCGACCAGTACGGAGTCTGGCGGTCGATGCGCGGCGCGCGCTGCGATGACGGCCGGGAATCAGGCGCGGGGCTGCCCTGGTATTGCACCGACGCATCGCCGTGACGCGCGCCGTCCGCCCGAGCCGGGCGCTGCGATGATCCATCGCAGGTGAGCCGATCGAAGCATGGACCCATGGACGAGCGAGGCCGCGGCCGGCGACCTCGCGTGTCGGCTGGGCGCATTTTTAGATCGTGCGACGGGCGCAGCGCGTGGTGCATCGGTTCCGGCATCTGGTTGCAGGGCGAAGCATCCAGGCCTGCAGGAATTCCGGGGATCGGCAACCAGTGCCAGGTCGGGAGTGGCTGGAACGGCGGCTTGCTCCCGCGAGGGACACCTCACGGTACCCATGACCGATTACGGCCGCGCCGGAGGCGTATCGTGTCGGATACGTCCCGCCGATCGAGCGTCCACCATGACCACCCCCTACCGCGCCTGGGCCGCCCCCAAAGCCGGCGCCCCGCTGGAACCCTTCGAGTACGACCCCGGCCCGCTGGGCGCCGACGAGGTCGAGATCACGGTCGAGCACTGCGGCCTCTGCCATTCCGACCTGTCGATGCTGGACAACGAATGGGGCTTCACCGCCTATCCGTTCGTGCCCGGCCACGAGGCGGTGGGACGGGTGACGGCGCTGGGCGAACACGCCCGGGGCGTGGCGCTGGGCCAGCGCGTGGGCCTGGGCTGGAACGCGCGCAGCTGCCTGCACTGCGCGGCCTGCCTGGCCGGCGACCAGCACCTGTGCCCCGAGGTGCAGGCGACCATCGCCGGGCGGCATGGCGCCTTCGCCGAGAAGGTGCGCGCGCACTGGGTGTGGGTGGCGCCGCTGCCCGACCGCTTGGACGCCGCCGAGTCCGGCCCGCTGCTGTGCGGCGGCATCACCGTGTTCGCGCCGCTGCGCGAGCTGGGCATCGCGCCCACCGCGCGGGTCGGCGTGGTCGGCATCGGCGGGCTGGGCCACATGGCGCTGAAGTTCTGCCGCGCCTGGGGCTGCGAGGTCACCGCGTTCACCACCAGCGCCTCGAAGGAAGAGGAGGCGCGCGCGTTCGGCGCGCACCGCGTGGTCACCACCGGCGATGCCGCGGCGCTGAAGCAGTTGGCCGGCACGTTCGACCTGATCATCGACACGGTGAACGCCTCGCTGGACTGGCCCGGCCTGGTCGCGGCGCTGGCGCCCAAGGGGCGGCTGCACGTGGTGGGCGTGCCGCTGGAGCCGATCGCGGTGCCGGCGTTCTCGCTGATCTCGGGGCAGAAGGCGCTGTCGGGTTCGCCCACCGGCTCGCGCGGCGCGATCGACACGATGCTCGGCTTCGCCGCCCGCCATGGCGTGGCGCCGCAGACCGAGCACTTCCCGATGAGCCGGGTCAACGACGCGCTGGACCACCTGCGCGCCGGCAAGGCCCGCTACCGGATCGTGCTGGACGCGGATTTCTGATCGCGGCTTGAGGCTTCAGTCCGCCAGCTCGCGGCTCGACACCAGCCGGCAATGCGCGCCGCCGACGTGCTGCCGTGCGGCTTCGTTGTCGTCCACCACGACCGGTCGTTTGTCGGCTTCGAGCGGTGCGAGGTCGAGCACGCCGGACGGGTCGATCACGACCACGTCGCGGCCGTCGCCGTGCAGGCGGCGGATGTTCTCGCGCAGCACGCGTTGCGCCACGTCGCTCAGCGAGTGGGTGTGGCGCAGCGACAGGATCACGGCGCGGGCCCCGGCGTAGGTGCCGATGCCGTCGTCCTGTCCGTCGCTGGTGCCGAAATCGCGTGCGAGGTGGCGGGTCAGCAGTTCGGCGCCGCCGAAGCGCACCGCACCGCGCAGTTCGTAGATCGGCACCACGTCTTCGCCGTCCTGCCGCGCGCCGCCGCCGAGGGTGGCTTCGAGGACATGCACCAGGCTGCGGCCGATCTGGCTCACGTCCATCATGTGCAGGCCCATGTCGCGCGAGAGCCGTTCGCAGACCGCGACCCCGCGCACGCTGTTGCCATGGCCGTCGAGCCGCGGCGAGAACACCGCCAGCCCCAGCTGGCCGGGCAGCGCGCCGATGATGCCGCCGGCCACGCCGCTCTTGGCGGGGATGCCCACGGTGGTGATCCAGTCGCCGGCGGCGTTGTACATGCCGCACGAAGTCATCACCGACAGCACCTGGCGCACGCTGGTGGCCGAGAAGATGCGCTCGCCGGTCTGCGGTTGCTGGCCGGCGTTGGCCAGGGTGGCCGCCATCAGCGCGAGGTCGCGCACGTTGACGTTGACCGAGCACTGGCGGATGTAGCCGGACACCGCCTCGCCGGGGTTGCAGTCGAGCATGCCGCCGGCCTTGAGCATGTAGCCCAGCCCCATGTTGCGGTTGCCGTCGCGCAGTTCCGCCTCGTAGACGGCCTCGTCCACCGACAGCGGGCGGCCCGCCAGGCGCGACATCACGTCGACGAAGCGGGCGACGCGGGCCTCGCGGCTGGCGCCAGGAGTGGCGACCAGCGCGTGCGTGGCGATCGCGCCGGCGTTGATCATCGGATTCATCGGCCGATGGCTGCCGGCCTCCAGCGACAGTTCATTGAAGGCGTTGCCGGACGGTTCCACGCCGACGCGTTCGAGCACACGGTCCAGGCCGTTGTCCTCGATCGCAAGCGCGTAGGCGAAGGGCTTGGAGATCGACTGGATCGAGAACTCCACGTCGTGGTCGCCGACGGCATAGACCTCGCCATCCACGGTGGCCAGCGCCACGGCCAGCCGCGACACGTCGGCGCGGGCCAGCATGTCGATGTAGTCCGCGGGCGCCCCGTCTTCGATGCCGCGCACCGCGTCCAGCACGTCGGCCAGGTAGTCGGGGATCGGTGACTTCATTCGAATCCGGCGGGCAGGGGGAAGGCCATGGTAACCGCGCCATCGGTGCCGCCTGTCCGTATGGGCAACGCGAATTCGAAAGGGGTCACTTCCCAGGGGTCGTTCGAAGTCGAGGAGGCAGGTGCGTTTCGCACTTGGCACCCGGCGGGACACGACACCAGCCAGCATAGGCCGGACAAGCGAAGCGCATCTGGGACCGGATGCCTTCCGCCTTCAATTGCCGCAAACTTCGCCGCTTCGCCCCCAAGCGGTTCGCCATGACCAACGGCCTGTCCTTCCGCCACCCCCTCGTGTTCTGGTTCGGCTGCGCGCTGCTGGTGGGCGGGGTGTTCGCGCACGCGCCGATGTTCATGATGGGGCAGCACACGCACTGGCAGATGGTGGGCATGCCGATGACCACGGAGATGTGGCTGGGCATGGCGGCGATCCCCGTCGGGCTGGCGCTGTCGGCCTTCGGGATGCTGCCGCGGCTGCCCGGTGGCGCCGCCGCGGCGCCGGGCGCGCACCTGCATTTCCACGTCGCCGATGGCGTGCCGCTCAACCGGGCCCACGCCACGCTCGTGATCGTGCTGATCGTGGCGCTGGCGGTGGACGTGATGAAGCCGGCGACGCTCGGTTTCGTGATGCCCGGCATGCGCGCCGAATACGACATCGGCACCTCGCGCGCGAGCCTGCTGGCGCTGTTCGCGCTCACCGGCACCACCGTCGGCTCGATCGTGTGGGGCCGCATCGCGGACATCGCCGGCCGGCGCGCGGCGATCCTGCTGTCGGCGCTGATGTTCATGGGCACCGCGATCTGCGGCGCGATGCCGACGTTCGAGTGGAACCTGGCGATGTGCTTCCTGATGGGCGCCTCCGCCGGCGGCCTGCTGCCGATCACCTTCACCCTGATGGCCGAGACCGTGCCGGCCGCGCACCGCGGCTGGCTGCTGGTGGCGCTGGGCGGCATCGGCACCTCGGCCGGCTACCTGCTGGCCGCGGGCGCGGCGGCGTGGCTGGAGCCGATGTTCAGCTGGCGCGTGCTGTGGCTGCTGGGGCTGCCCACCGGCGCGGTGATCATCGTGCTCAACCGCTGGATTCCCGAATCGCCGCGGTTCCTGTCCAACGCCGGCCTGGACGAGGCGGCGCGCGCGGTGCTGCGGCGGTTCGCGGGCCAGCGGCGCGACGCGGTGGAAGTGGACGATGCCGCGCATCCCGGCGCGCCGGTGATCGAGGAATCGCACCCGGTCAGCGGCCTGCGCGCGCTGATGCACGGGCGCCATCGGCCGATCACCTCGGGCCTGCTGGTGTGCGGCGTGGCCTGGGGGCTGGCCAACTTCGGCTTCCTGCTGTGGCTGCCGACCAACCTGGTGGAGCTGGGCGTGGACGCGGCGGGCGCGAGCGCGGTGCTGGCGCGTTCGGCGCTGCTGGCGCTGCCCGGCATCGCGGTGGTGATCTGGCTCTACCACCGCTGGAGCAGCGTGCGCGCGCTGGTGCTGTTCATCGCGGCCACCACGCTCTCGCTGCTGGCGTTCGCGGCCATGGGCTTTGCCGAAGTGCGCGCGCCCGGCGCGGTGGTCGCGGCGACGGTGTCGCTGCTGGTGAGCGTGAGCGGCGTGATCGCGATGCTGATCCCGTACGCGGCGGAGATCTATCCGGTACGCCTGCGCGGCACCGGCTCGGGCGTGGTCGCGGCGAGCTCAAAGGCCGGCGGCATCCTGGGCGCGGGGCTGGGCGTGGTCGGGTTCTTCGACCACTTCGCGTGGTCGGCGCTGCTGACCGCGCTGCCGATGGCGGTCTCGGGATGGATGCTGCTGCGCCACGGCATCGAGACGCGCGGGCGGCGGCTGGAAGAAATCGAAACGGCGCTGGCCGGGCCCCGGGCGCACTAGGCGGGCGCCGCGAGGCGCGCGCCCCGCGGCCAGCGGCAAAGGCGCGATTCGGTTCCAACGCGTCCGTGAGAGGGCGGCATTGCCGACGCCGTTCGCAGCATGGCGGGGGCGCCCTGTCGAAGTCCGATGCGGATGCTGTGCCAGAGCCATGTGGCGACAGACTTGCAGACTGCAAAGCCCCAGTCGGGGCGGTCGACGCGCTGATTGCAGAGTTGAATCCTCTTTGAACCGGCGCCGTGCATTCGCGTGGAGGCGGCATGAAGGTTTGCGCCTGCTTCAGTTTGGGTTGTTCCTAATGCGGCCCCAACGCAGCCATGAATCACGCCACAACCGGCTGCATCACGCAGGCATGCCATCCCCCGGGCATGCCCAAGACAACAAGAGGTCCCTCATGAAGAAGCTTGCAATTCCTGCCGCATTGGCCGCCATGATGTTCTCGCCGCTGGTGTTCGCCCAGAACGCGGGCGCCGATCCCTACCGTCCCAGCCTGTCGGTCGGCGAGGGCGCATGGTTCGTCACCGGCAACGTCGGTCGCACCGACGGCGGCACCGCCGGGCGCTTTGGTACCGGCGATTTCGACTTCCTCGAGAGCAACGAAGGCCGCGAGACCGGCTACGGCGTGTCCGGTGGCTATCGCTGGAAGGTCAGCGACCGCTGGGGCGTGGGTGCGGAGCTCGGTTACGTCGATCTCGGCAACTTCCGCGTCCGCAACGTGTTCAACGACGACGCGGTGGACCAGACCGAGGCGCGCAACGCATTGCGTGGCTGGACCGCGGGCGCGAATGCGCGCGTGAACATCACGCCTGCCTGGTACGTGGGCATGCGGGGTGGCTATTTCCGCGCTTCGGACAACAGCACCGACTACTACAACACCATCGACCAGGAACTGCGCATCCGCAGCGGGCGCGATCCGGACCGCAGCAGCTGGTACGCCGGCATCGGCACCGGCTGGAACGCGACCGAGAACTTCAGCATCGGTGTGCACTACGACTATCACCGCGCGAAGTCGGGCACTTTCATCGACGAGGACAGCGGTGCCGAGATCGAGGGGCCGAAGCGTTCCACAGCGCTGCTGGGCCTGACGGCCGAATACTCGTTCTGATCCATCCGCGCGTTCGCCTCCAACCGCCACCCGCACGGCAGATGGTGATGGCTGCCTGGCGTGCGGGGGCGGAGTTCCGACTCCCCTTCGGTGCGGCCACGGGCAGGGCATTCCACGGTCTGCGCTGCGGCGTGCTGCAGATGCGGCGACCAGAGCCTCGCTTCATCCAGGACCACGCTGTGGGCCACCTGACCCTGAGCAGACCGGGCCCCGTCGGCTGCCGGCGCGGTCCGGAATGTGCCGGACAAGCGGGCCGGACAGCTGCACCGGTCACGGCGCGCTGGGCGCCGTTGGCGTATCGTCGCCAGCCTGCCTGACTGGAGAGCCGCCATGACCACCCGTTACCGCGCCTGGGCCGCTCCGAAAGCCGGCGCCCCGCTGGAACCTTTCGAATACGACCCCGGCCCGCTGGGCGCCGACGAGGTGGAGATCACCGTCGAGCACTGCGGCCTCTGCCACTCCGACCTGTCGATGCTGGACAACGAATGGGGCTTCACCGCCTATCCGTTCGTGCCCGGGCACGAGGCGGTGGGGCGGGTGACGGCGCTGGGGGCGAACGCCAAGGGCGTGGCGATGGGGCAGCGCGTGGGCCTGGGCTGGAATGCGCGCAGCTGCCTGCACTGTGATCAGTGCCTGGCGGGCGAGCAGCATCTGTGCCGTGAGGTGCAGGCCACCCTGGCCGGACGCCACGGCGCCTTCGCCGACAAGGTGCGCGCGCACTGGGTATGGGTGGCGCCGCTGCCCGAAGGCCTGGAGGCGTCCGAGTCCGGGCCGCTGCTGTGCGGCGGCATCACCGTGTTCGCGCCGCTGCGCGAGCTGGGCATCGCGCCCACGGCGCGGGTCGCGGTGGTCGGCATCGGTGGCCTGGGCCACATGGCGCTGAAGTTCTGCTGGGCCTGGGGCTGCGAGGTCACCGCGTTCACCTCCAGCGCCTCGAAGCAAGAGGAGGCGCGCGCGTTCGGTGCGCACCGTGTGGTCAGCACCGGCGATGCCGGCGCGCTCAAGCAACTGGCCGGCACCTTCGACCTGATCATCGAGACGGTCAACGCCTCGCTGGACTGGCCCGGCCTGCTCGGTGCGCTGGCGCCCAAGGGGCGGCTGCATGTGGTCGGCGTGCCCCTCGAGCCGATGGCGGTGCCGGCGTTCTCGCTGATCTCGGGGCAGAAGTCGGTGTCGGGTTCGCCTACCGGCTCGCGCGGGGCGATCGACAGCATGCTCGGCTTCGCCGCGCGCCACGGCGTGGCGCCGCAGACCGAGCATTTCCCCATGAGCCGCGTCAACGAGGCGCTGGATCATCTGCGCGCCGGCAAGGCCCGCTACCGGATCGTGCTGGACGCCGACTTCTGAGCGCTGGGATCTGGTGACCGGAGTCTTCCGGCAAGGCGGGCCGCCGGCGGCCTGCCGGCGGGCCGGCATCGTGCGGAATTCAGCGCTGCGCAAGCACGCCGTCGAGCGCCAGCCTGGTCCGGAAGCCCGCCTTCTCCAGCCGCTTCGACACTTCGCGCGGCACGTCGCGCCCGCTGGTGAGCTTGTTCGGCATGCCGGTGTAGTGGAACAGCATGCCGCCCCTGCGCAGCACACGTGCCAGCTGGTCGTAGAAGGCTTGCGAGTACAGTTCACCGGCGATGCCGAAGCGCGGCGGGTCGTGCAGGATTGCGTCGAAACCCGCATCGGGCAGATGGGCGATTTCCTGCGACACATCGCCATGCTGCAGTCGCAGGCGTCCTCCGTGGCCGGGCGCGTCGGGATCGGGCGACCAGGGGTTGAGCGTGCGCAGCCACAGCACGTCCTCGCTTTTCTCGAACGAGAGGATCTGCGCGGCGCCGGCCTCCAGGCAGCAGGCGGCGAAGTAGCCGAGCCCGCCGCAGGTGTCGAGCACGCGCCGGCCGCGCGGCTGGATCAGCGCCACCTTTGTTCTTGCATCCTCGAACGGCGACACCTTCGCCGTCGGCAGCATTTTGATGCCATCGATCTCGAAGGTCGGCGCGCCCCAGCCGGTGGGCACCAGCTTGTACAGGGCGCGGCCGTAGCGCGATGCGGGCACGAAGGCCTCGCCATCCCAGTAGTGGATGGTGCGGTCCTTGAGGCGATCGGGATAGGGGAACGCGTCGTCGCGCCAGCGCCAGCAGGTGTCGGCGAGCTGCACCTGCGCGGTCGTGCGCCCGAGATCCAGCGAGCCGTTCCAGGCATCGTGCCCGGCATCGCGTGCGGCGCGAAGTGCGTCGGCGATGTCGCGGGTGAGCAGCGGGCCGGCGTAGTGGGGCACGGGAAGGCGATCGGAGAAGGCGCGCCATCGTAACCGCTCCGGCCGCGCGACATCTTCTCCAGCAGAAGCGCCGGCGGCGTACGCGGCCGGTGATGAGGCTGTCCGCTGCGGCCCGGAGGTTACGCTGCATGAAGGCGGCCGCTGTGCCCGTGCAGTCGCCACGCCGAAGCCCGGCCTGCGACGCGTGCATCGGCAGTGGTCATCGGGTGTATGTCTGGACGGTTTGCGCGGCGGCATGCCTGGTTGCCGGCGGGCACCCGGTGTGCATGCGCTGCCGCCTGTGCGGTATGACCGGCGCAGTGCGGCATGTCGCGGTGACGCCTGTACGGAAGACCACGTTCCCGCGTGCGTGCCCGGCCGTGCGGTCGATGCGTCGTGTGGCGAGCGGGGTTCCGCCTGTCTCCGGGCGTCGCGCACGGTTCGCCTGCTTCGGAGCCGGGCAAAGGCGGGAGCCGGTCGCGCCTGTCCGGACCAGACGCCGTCGCGATGCAACCAACTTCACGTCGATCCACCCCGCCGGGCGCCACGATGAACACCCGCCTGTTCCGATGCAGGCGTCGCCTGAGGAGATCGCATGCCTGTTCCGGTTCGCATCCTGCGCCACTCCGCGCTGCACCTTGCGGCACTCGCCTCGATGCTGTTGCTGTCCGCTTGTGCGCAGGAGTCCGCGCCCGGGCCGGAGACCGCATCCGTCGGCGACGGCCCTTCGCACCAGCAGGACGTTGTCGCCACGCCGCCGCCGGCCGGCACGCATGTCGATTCGACGACGGCTGCGGGTGCCACCGCCGGCGGGGACGGCTCGGCGATCCAGCTCGATCCGCTCGCTGACCGGGACCTTGCGCAGGCCGGCCTCACCGGCGAGCTGTCCTGCGTCTTCCTGCACGAAAGCGGCGCGCTGCTGCACGCGGCAGGCAACGTGGCGTCCGACGATCCGGCGCTCGGAGCCGTGAAGGTGGCCGGCGTGGTGGAGCACGTGCGGGCGCCTGGCGGATTCGACGGGATCCTCGACGGTCCCGACTTCACCGGGCGCGGCCTGACCATCCGGATCCACGTGACAGGCCCCGCGATCGGTGGAGGCGAATCGCCGCCGCGGCCGGCGAACCTGACCTATCTGCGCGCCGATGGCGCAAGCCGCAACTTCGACGGCCACTGGCAGTGCGGGCCCTGAGGCGATCCGCGGAGCCCCGCGACCGCGCATCGCTTCGCTCTCATCCATCGGCTGGCGCGGGCGCGTGCCGACCCTAGAATGGACGGCCCCACGTACGAGGAACATCGATGGCCACCTATCTGATCACCGGCGCAAACCGCGGCATCGGCCTGTCGCTGAGCCAGCAGCTCACCGCACGCGGCGACACGGTTATCGGCGTCTGCCGGCAAGCGTCGCCCGCACTGGTCGCGACGGGCGCGCAGGTGATCGATGGCGTGGACGTGGCCGATGCGGACGCGGTGGCATCGCTGCCCGCACGGCTCGGAGCGCAGTCCATCGACGGCCTCGTGCTCAACGCCGGCATCTTCACCAACGAGACCCTGGACCAACTGGATGCCGGCGCCTTCGCGCGCATGCAGCGCCAGTTCGAGGTCAACACGCTCGGCCCGCTGCGGGTGGCGGCTGCGCTGCGGGGGCGGCTGGCGAAGGGCGCGAAGGTCGGCATCATCACCAGCCGCATGGGCTCGGTGGCCGACAACGGCTCCGGCGCCTATTACGGCTACCGCGCGTCCAAGGCGGCGGTGAACGCGGTCGGCAGATCCCTGGCGATGGACCTCGCACCGCGCGGCATCGCCGTCGTGCTGCTGCATCCGGGCCGCGTGGCGACCGAGATGCTCGGCGGCCAGGGCGACATCGGCCCCGACGACGCGGCCACCCAGCTGATCGCCCGCCTCGACGCCCTGACCCTCGCCGACACCGGCAGCTTCTGGCACGCGAACGGCACCCCGCTGCCTTGGTAGCGCAGCGCCGCTCAGACGGGGCACGCGCCGCTGGATACGATGCGGCCAGCGGTGTCGCCGCTGGGCGGCGGAGTACGGCCCCGACGCCACTCTTGACACGGGCCCCGACGCGGAGTTTTATCGTCCGACGCTAGGAAAAGGATGCCCTCGCGATGACAAGCGCTGCGTTTGCCCGGTCCCGTGGCTGGGCGGGTCTTACTGTCCTGTTCTTGCTTTCGACCGCAAGCGCCTGCGGCAAGCAGCCGCACGAACAGCGAGTGGAGTCCTCGCCGTCGCAGTCGAAGCAGGTGCTCCCTGCTTCCGGGAGTGGCCCTGCCGCGCATGGGCCGGACAATGAATTCGCGCTCGAAGAGGCAATGGGCGCGGAATGCGACTCCAGATGGATCTCTGATCCCCCTCTTCATGAGAAGGCCTGCTACGGGATGCTGCCCGAGCATCTCCAGTCGCTCCTGCTTGGCTTGCCGGATACCCATCCGCACCTGAGCGAGGCCCAGCGCCAGGAGGCCGTCGCCAGCCGGCAGCGGTTTCGTGCGGTGCCGGGCTACGGTGAGCGTCCCGACTTCGTGGCGGACATCACAAACTACAGCCGGTTCTGGGTGCGCTCGTTCGAGGGCCCCGATCCGGAGACTACCGTCTACGCGGTGTATGGCCCCGCCTGTAGCGACGATCGGGCCCACTCAAAGCGATCGGTGGGCGAAGGCTGCCTGGCCGGGGAGCCTTACGTCATGCGTGAGTTGAAGATCTACAGGGTGACCGCTGGCGGCGCGCCAGAAGACGTTACGAGCGAGCTCGCTCCGCCGCCGCCGATCCTGTCGCCCGCCGAGAAGGAGCGCTACGGCATCTATCTGCGACCACCTCAGGAAGGAGGAGCGGTCGATACCGACATCGGCCTGGATGTCGGAAGTCTGGCGAAGGCGCCCGTCATGCGGTGGGTGATCGATCCGCCTGAAGAAGGCGACTACGAGCGGCCGTATATCCCCGACTCGGATCCAAGAGGCTTCTTCCGGCGCGCGCACTTCGGCTTTCTGGTCTGGACCGGCGAGCGCTTCGAGCTTCGTCGCAGGATTCAGCTCTCGTTATGGGCGTGTGGCCTTGGCAAGCATGCAGCCGGGTGCGCCGACAATTTCCGGGGGGATTCTTACCTGGTTGATACAGGCGCTTCGGAAGAGCTTTCAGGTGACATGGAATGACGAATCCTCCTGTCTTGCCTCCGACCGGAATAGATATCCGGGAGAGCGCGAACCGCGTGGTTGCGTCCCTGCGCGGCGGGCAGGGCGACGAGGGGTTCAGCCTGTTGGAACGCATTCGCGAACCGGAACGCGTGGTCGTGCAGGAGGCAATTGACCGGTATGTCGCGGCATCCTTGCTCAGGGACGGCGGGTCGCTCCCCGAGGACATGCGTCTCCGCCATGCTGACGCGGTGGAGCGTCTGCATCGCGCACTCGGTCCGCCCCGAATGCCTGACCTGGGTCATGTCCCGGACCGGCCGAATGAACTGATGGGCCTGACGCGGGTACAGCGGTACCACGTATACGCGAGCATCGTGGAAGCACGCGGAGATGAGGCTGCGCGCGCCGACCTGCGGCGAAATGACCATGTTGTGTTGCTGGGCCTGCGTCGGGAGACCCCGACATTCGCGTCGCATGGAAATGGCCGTAGTGGCACGGGTGTGTACGACGACCAGATCGTGGTCCTGGGAACGACGGAACGGGGCGCGGAACGCATCTACATTGCAGGCCGCGCTACGACAGAGCCGACCGCCCAGTACGCCCATCATGCAGGAAGCGATGGTGATCGCCCCTTCAGTGGCAACTCGCAAACGGAATTGAGGAGGATTGCGCCTGCCGTGGGCTATGAGGAAGTCCGAAGGCGGAAGATCGAAGGGGAGGACGTCAACGGAGACTCCATCTGGGACCTTGGCCGGATGGCGGAGGGTACGATCGAGATGTTCCGTGCGGATCATCCGAATCCCCGAAGTGTGGGAACACGTGATGCCTTCAGGCCTTCCCCGGAGCAGATGACACGCGGGGGAAGGATGGTGCAGCGGGATTCCAATGCCGATGGATACTTCACCCCAGCCGATCCGGCAGGCATCCAACCGCTGAACGAGACCTTCAAGATCCACAGCGGCTCGCGCAACAACGCCGATTCGGCCGGCTGCCAGACCATCCATCCCGACGACTATCGCGACTTCATCAACGCGGCCCAGCGCAACCCGGCGCAGACGCGCTGGCAGTACGTGCTGACGTCGACGCAGGGTGGCCTGTTCCACAATGTCGAGGTCGGCCGCGATGAGGCGCCGGCGCAAGCGCCAGCGCAGCGGCCTCAGGCTCTGCCTCAGCCGACGCATCAGCCGGCCCATCATCCGGCGCATCAGCCGCTACCGCAGCCGCCGCCCCTGCCGGTGGAGCGGCAGGGCAACACCGATCCAGTCCCGGGCCCGTTCGAGAATCCCGATCTCAACCGGTACTACGCGGCGGTCTTGGCGGGCGATGCCGCGCTCGCCAATCGTATCGCGTTCGACTTCAGCTTTCGTGCGCCGGAACGTGCGGCGCAGCACGTTGCGGAAGCACAGTCCGAGCCCACCCAGGCGCAGTTCCCCCCGTCCGCCCACGACCACGAAACACTACTGCTGCGCAGCTGACCGAGACGCACCAGTAGCAGCGCGCGCCAGACGTTCGGTCCGGCGCGCGCCCCGGTGTCCCCGATCAGCGCCGCAGCGCCACCCGCCCGGCGGCGGGCACCCAGCCGCCCGGATTGTGAACCCGCAGCATCGCGGTCTGCACGCACAGCACCACCGCGATCGCCAGCGCGATCCACGCCGAGACGTCGGAGCCCGCCAGGTCATGGCCGGACTGGCGCACGTACACCGCGACCAGTGCCCACAACGCCGCCGCCGCATACGCCACGTTGCCGCGCATGCGGTGATTGAGCACGAGCAGCACGACGGCGGCCATGGCATACAGGCCCAGCGCCCACGGCAGCTGCGCGTCGACGGGCATCACCTCGTAGGCCACCATCACCTGCGCCAGGTTGAGGAAGGCGGCCAGGGTCAGCCAGCCCGCGTGCAGCGACAGCGGCAGCCAGGCGAACAGGTGCTGGCGCTGCAGCGGCGCCGGGTCGCGCGTCAGCAACACGGCGCAGTAGGCCAGGCAGGCCAGCGCGCCGAAGATCACCAGCAGGCACAGCCAGAACAGTTCCTGGGAGAACAGCGGCATCCACATCGTGGTGAGGAAGAATCCAGCCGCCGCCCAGGGCGCGATGCGCCCGAGCGTAGCGTCCTGCCTGCGTTCGCCGCTCGCCTGCCAGAACGCGTACAGCAGGTCGAGCAGAAAGATCAAGCTCCAGATCGAGAACGCATAACCCGCCGCGACAAGCAAGGTCGGATAGCGGTCCGAGATCGTGCCTTGGTCCGGCCCGAACGCGCCGGTGTTGGACAGCCACGCCACGATGGGCATGGCCAGTGCAGTCAGGACGACGAGCAGGCGCATGGGGCCTCCGTCATTCTTCGCCGAAACCGCGGCTCGCGTGCGCGGCGGCACGCGGCGGCTCGGACACGTCGATCTGTTCGCCTACCAGGACGGGATCGCCGTGGGGCGGAGTACGCGAGCCATCGTCCTGCGGGCGCAGCGTCGTGGTCTCGTGGTGCCGTTGCCAGGCGCGGTATGCGATGTAGCCGATGGTGCCATAGGCGACAAGCTTGATCAGTGACATGGGAATACTCCGGCGCTGTAAGGAAATCAGGTTGAAACAGGACAGGTGATCCGTGCGTGACCATTGGCGTGACGCGGGCTGCCCAAGCAGGGCGCGCGACCCAAATGGGGTCCGACGCCATGGACGACTGCATCGCGAGCATCGGCAGAACCGACAAGCCCCCGGTCAAGGGGGCTTGCGGGGTCAGCAAAGTGCTTCGCGCTCAGCGGCCGTCGCCGTCCGCGTCGCCCGGCAGTCGGCGCTCGACGCGATGCCACGCGTCCTTCACCGCTTCCTTGGCTTCCTGCCAGGACAGGCGCGACTCGCCCTTGGCGCGCTCCCAGCCCTGCTCCAGCCGCGACTCGGTGTCCGCGTCCCAGGCAGAACCGGCCGACAGGCTGCGGGCCTGCGTGCCGTAGCGATACGCCGGCCGGTAATCCTGATAGTCGAAATCCTGGCGGTAGTACGAGGCCTTGTTGTATTGTTCGCCGTAGTGGCGATCGGTGTCCTCATAGGCGCCGAAGGTGCGGTCGGTGCGATCCCAGGCATCGCGTACCGCCGGCTGCGCGGCCTCCCAGTCGAGCGTCGACTGCCCGCGGGTCTGGTCCCAGCGCGCCTTCAATTCCGACTCGGCTTCCTGCCAGTCGCGGCGGCCGGCCTCGTTGCGATGCTCGGTGCCGAGGCGATAGGCCGGGGCATAGTCGCGGTCGAAGTCGCGGTCGGCGCGGTAGTACTCGCGGCCGGTTGCGTCCTGACGCCAGTATTCGACCTCGGCCGTGGGATCGACGCGCTCGGCGATCGCCTTGCCGCCCGACGCGCCCCCGACGGCGCCGATACCGCCGCCGATCAAGGTGCCGATGGGGCCGAAGAAGCTGCCGATCGCCGCTCCTGCGATGGCGCCGGCAGTGCCGCCCGCCGCCACGCCCACCGGATGCGAGCCCGGCGCGCCGGTGATCGGGTCGGGATTCGTATCATGCTTGTTCATGCGTTGTGCTCCGGCTCGGTTGGGGGTGAGGCCGGATCATGCGGCGCGGCTTGTGGATCGCCCGTGCAGGCTGCGTCGTGACGCAATTAACGCGCAGGTGACGACGAGGTGATCTAGGATGTCGGCAGCGGGATGGGCGCCGAGGGGACGCGGAAGGGGCTAGGACCGCGGGGCGCGTTGCCGGCCGTAGGCAGGCATTCGCGGGTCGGACGACACACGCGCAGGCGACAGGGGAGATGCGCGATGAGTGGGGATTTCCGGATCGCGCTGCGGCGCGAAGCTGGCGAGCTGCAGGCCCATGTGACCGGGTCCAATACGCGCGCGAACACGTTCGGCTACTGGCGTGCCATCGCCGAGGCCTTGGAAGCGCAGCGCGCGGGCTTGCTGCTGCTGGTCGATGAACTGGAGGGGCCGCCGCTCGACGCCGCGGACTGGCGCGCGCTGGTGGCCGAATTCGGACCGCTCCTGGGCCGGCTGCGGGTGGCGCATGTCAAGCCGCGTGGCCTGGATACTGTGGAGCACTGCATGCTCTCGGCCATCGGCTCTGGACTGGAAGCCCAGGTGTTCGCCGATGTGCACTCCGCCGCGCTGTGGCTGCGCTATGGCCAGCAGCGCGACTCTTCGGGCGACCGCTGAGGCTCAGCGGTCGGCCATGCGCAACCTGCGCCAGGACAGGACGAGCAGTGCGGCCAGCCAGCCGACGATCAGGCAGATGACCGCCTTCTGCGCGAGGCCGCGCGGCAGATCGCGCGCCAGCGCCAGCACCCAGATGGCGGCGAAGCAGGCCACGGCCCAGGGCAGCAGCCAGCGCGCATGTCGCCGCCAGCGCGGATCCTGACGCAGCCGCAGCGCCTGCAGCACGATGCCGGTGGTGGCGAACAGGAATGCGCCCTGCGCGGTGATGCCGTGCACCAGGCCTTCCATGCTGGCGTCCACGTCGGGGAGGTCCATCCCCGCGTAGGCCGTGATCGACAGGCACACCCCGCCCAGCACGAACATCGAAAGCGCTGCGGCGCTGCGCGCGTGCGGGGGCGCATTGTGGCGGGCCTGCCAGGCCAGCCCGACCATCGCCACCGACAGCGCGACGTAGGCCGCCTGCAGCAACCCGCCCCACGGCCCGATCAGGTACAGGCTCATCTGGCTGTGGACCGGATCGAGGTCCGGCCGCAGCAGGTGCAGCACGATCGCCGCTGCGATGAAGAAGGCCAGGCAGGCTGCCGCCAGGCGGCAGGCAAGCATGGGAGCGGCGTCGCGGGTGGACATGGCGCGTCGTGGGTGGGGCGGGGCGTTCTTGTAGCACGTGGCGTCCCTCGGCTGCCGCCGGCGCGCCGGGCAGCAGCGGTCGGTGCCGGCGGGCAGTCCGGCCGAGCCCTGGGAGTGCGACCGGTCTTCGACCCTGCTGCCGGCGCGGGCATCGCTCAGGGGCGGAACCGGGTATTGCCCTCGTAGCTGATCATCCACTGCACGCCATAGCGGTCGATGCAGATGCCGTATTGCTCTGCCCACTCGGTGGGCTGCAGCGGCATCTGCACCGTACCGCCCGCCGACAGGCCCTCGAACACGCGCGCCGCTTCGGCCGCATCGTCGGGTGCGATCACGATGTAGCTGCTGCTTGCAGGCTGGAACTTCGCCACGTCGGCGCCGACCAGGTCCGTGCCCATGAGCATGTTGGGGCCGAGCGGCAGCGCGATATGCGCGATGCGGTCGGCGGCCTCGTCCGGCGCGCCCATGTTGCCGGGAAAGTCGCGGTAGCGGACCACCATTGGAAACTCGCCCCCGAACACCGAGCGGTAGAACTCGAATGCCTCGAGCGTGTTGCCGGGGAAGTTGAGATAGGGGTTGACGGCCTGGACCATGGGATCTCCTGCACGGGGTATGTGCGACAGCGCACGCCGATGCGACGAATCGCCAGCCGCCGGATCGACATCGCCCGCCCGGTGACGGGACGTCTGGAGGATCCGGGCTGGGCGCAGGCGTTGCGATACGTGAGGGAGCGGCGCTCCAGCCGGGTCCTTCGGCAGCGGCGGCGGATTGTGTATGCTCGGTGGGCGTGATCACGCAGGGGGCTGTGGTGCATCGCGCCGCCGACGGCATGGGGCATGTCGCGGAGCCAGGAGCAACGAAGCCAGCCGTGCCCGGCCCTCCGGCGCACGCGGGGGAGATCATGGACATGATGGCGATGCCCGCGGCCGCGACGACGCAATCGTCGACCGGACTGATGCACGCGATGGCGCCCGGTTCGGTGCCGCGGCCGGCGCGCCGCCCGCTGTACACGTTGTTGCTGTGGCTGGTGGCGCTGCTGTCCTGCCTGGTGCCGGTGGTGTATTTCGCCTTGGTGGCGGCGCTGGCGTGGCTGGGCTACGCCTACTACACCGAATGGGCGCCACGCACGATCAGTGGCTGGGCGATGATCGCCTGGACCGTGCCGGGCTTCGTGCTGGGCGTGCTGATCCTGTTCCTGCTCAAGCCGCTGTTCGCGCCGCGCGCGAAGACGCCAGATGCGGTGCGCCTGCCCGAGGGCGAATCGGCATTCCGGGCGGCGGTGATCTCGCTGTGCCGGGCCGTGGGCGTTGCGCCGCCGCGTGAGATCTACCTCAGCCACAGCGTCAATGCCTGGGTGCAGTTCAGTGCCGGCCCGGCCGGACTGGTGGGCGGCGCCAGGACGCTGACGATCGGCCTGCCGCTGGTGGCGGGCATGACCGCGCGCCAGCTGGTGGGCGTGCTGGCGCACGAGTTCGGTCACTTCGCGCAGGGCGGCGGCATGCGCGCCGCGCACGTGATCAACCATGTCAACCGCTGGCTGGAGTCGCGCGCCTACCACCGCGACAAATGGGACGAGCGCCTGCAGCGCTGGCTGGACGACGGCGAGGACGGCGATGGCGGCAACCTGTTCCATCTGATGTGCGGGGTCGCCCAGTTCTGCCTTGGGCTGACGCGCGTCTTCCTGCGCGGGCTGTTCCAGCTCAGCTTCCGCATGAGCCGGCGGCTGTCGCAGGAAATGGAGTTCGACGCCGACCGTTACGAGGTCGCCGTGGCCGGCAGCGACAGCTTCGCCGGCACCGCGCTGCGCCTGCGCGCGCTGGCGCAGGCGATGCACGAGGTGGAGACACTCAACCGAAAGGCCTGGCGCGAGGGTGGCCTGGTGGACGACCTGCCCGCCGCGGCTGCGCTGCGGATGGGGCAGTGGGGCGCGGAGGACTGGCAGGCGGTGGAGCGCCTGCTCGACAACGACGATGAGACGCGCTTCTGGGATTCGCACCCGGCAGACCAGGCGCGCATCACCAACGCCATCTCGCATCCGGCCGCGGGCATGTTCGTCGACGAACGCCCGGCAGCGGAACTGTTCGCGGATTTTCCCGCGCTGTGCCGTGACGTGACCGCGCACTACTACCGCGAGATGGACCTGGAGTTCGGCGCGCGCAACCTGCTGGCGCCCGCGCAGCTGCTCGGCATGGGCCAGCTGCCCGAGGAGCTTGCGCAGGCCTGGAAGCGCTTCGCCAACGGCATGCTCGGCACGGTGCCGCTGCTCGATCCGGTCGAGGGCACGCTGCTGCCCGCCGCCGGCTTCGACTGGCAGGGCTGCGTGGACGAACTGCGCAGGCTGGGGCCGGACGCCTCCAGCCTGTGGCCGAGGCTGGATCGTGCCCGTACGCGGGCCGACGAACTCGAACTATGGGTCAGGCTGGTGGACCTGGGCGTCGATTTCAGCATGCCCGACGGGTCGGAACCCGATCCCGGCGCGCTGCGCGAACAGCTGGGCCGCTGCCGCAACGATGCCTCCGCGGACCGCAAGCTGGCTGGGCGCATCCTCGCGCTGTTCGCGCGCCGCTTCCAGCTGGCGGCCGCGGCGATGGCCGGCTCATCGCAGGCGCGGGCGCAGGCCGCGCTGGTCCTGCTGCAGCAGCTGCACGATGCCTGGCCGCGGCTTGAGCGGCTGACGTCCGAAGGCCGCGTCTGCCTGCGGCTGCAGTCCGGCATGAGCCGTGATGCCGACACCCTGCGCGTTCGCGTGTTCGCAATGGCCGAACAGTACCGGCGGGAGTTCGATGCCCTGCTGGAACAGCTCGACGGCGTTGCGCTCGCGGATGGCGCGACCCTGGGCCGGCATCTGCGCGGCCGCTGCGGACGCATGTCGTCGGCGGGCGGCGACCCCTTCGCCTTCATCCACGTAACCGCGCCGGCCGAGGACGCGTTCCTGGAGCTGTACCGGCGCGAGCTGGCGGAACTGGCGCTGCTGGCCGATGCGGCCGAGCGCGAGCATGGCATCCGTCCGATCCGGCTGTTCCAGGCGCGATGAGGCGCGAAGCGCGCGGCGCCTAGTTCCCGCGCGCCAGCTGCTCCTCGATCGCACTGAAGGCCGAGCGCGCGCCGGTGCGGTCGTCCGCTACACCGGTCGCGAAATAGACCACGCCATTGCCTGCAGCGCGGTCGATCCACAGCCCCGAGCGCAGGCCGTATGCCGAACCGCTGTGCCCGACCCGCTCGACGCCATCGCCGAAGGGATCGTCGCCGCAGTCGGGCTGCGCTGTGGCCAGCGTCTGCGCGGCCAGCCCGTAACGGCAGAAGAAGGCCAGCCGATCGCCGTCGCCGGTGTCCTCCTCGTGGCCGATGCCGTTGTCTCCGGCATAGGTCCACTGCGGCGCCAGCAGGCTGCGCACCGACGCCGGCGACAGCAGGCGCACGCCATCCACTTCGCCGTCGCCCAGCAGCAGGCGCCCGATCCTGGCCAGGTCGCGCGCGGAGATGCGCAGGCCGCCCTGGGGCGAGAACAGCGCGCCGTTGACGCCCGCGCGCCACTGCGACAGGTCGCAGCCGGCACCTTCTGCGGTGATCACCGCACACGCGGGCATGCCGCCACGATGGTCGTCGCGTACCGGCGCGTGCGCGGCGTCGTACAGCACCACCGCCCGCGCCGCGGTCGCCTCGTCGCAGGTAGCCCAGTTGTAGCAGCCGGCGATGCCGAGTGGTTGCAGCACCAGCCGCTGCATCAGCAGGTCGAAGCGCTCGCCGGTGGCGCGCTCCATCGCCGCCGCCACCAGGGGGAAGCCGAGGTTGGCGTAGCGGAAGAAGCGCCCGGGCGCGTGCGCGGGATCCCAGGCGCGCGGATCGTCCAGCAGCCCGCGCAGCTCGCTGCCCAGCGGTACCTGCCAGTAGCCGGCCGCGTCGGTCAGCCCGGCCTGGTGGGACAGCAGCATGCGCAGCGTGATTGGCTGCTCCGGCCATTGCGGATGGCGCAGGCGCCACCCGAGCGCATCGGACACGTCGGCCTCCAGGTCCAGCTGCCCGGCTTCCACCAGGCGCAACACGCCGATCGCCACCACCAGCTTCGAGATCGAGGCCACGCGCACCGGATCGTCCGCGGTCACGGCGCGTCCGGCGGCGATGTCCGCGAGGCCTTCGGCCTGCACCGAGGTCGGTCCCGCGCGGTCGAAGGCGACACGTACGCTGGCGACGGGCTCGCCAGCGCTAGCGCTGGCCGCGATCAGGTTCAGGAGCAGCAGCCAGGATATCGTGCGCATGGAAGGTTCCCTGAGGTCGAACGCCCGCGGCATGGGAGAGGGGTGCCTGGGCATGGACACGATGGTAGACGAGGCGCGCAGCGGTCGCCCGGGCTTCACGCGCCGTGCGGCTATCGGCGACGCATCCATCTCTAGGCTCCGCACATGCGAATGGCCGGGCGGAGCCGGGCACCTGTAGCGGAGCGTAGCGCCCACGCGGCCGCCATCGCGACCGCGCGCGCTGGTGCTGCGCTGCAGCGCATGGAGGGAATCGCCAGCACGCCGCGCTTCCGGCTGGCGCACGGTGGCTGCGTTCGACGACGCAATTGCGCCATTGCACGACCTGCACGCGCTGAATACGTATGCAGCGTGCACCACATGCCTTGCCGCGGCCTGCATCGCGTCGCAGAGTCGGAGCACCCAGGGCGCCGCGCACGGCCGGGTGCTACGAGGCCGGCGCGAACCCACCGATCTTCGATCCGCGGAGCCGCCATGCGAGATCCTGTTGCCGCCTGCCTGCGCGCAATGCGCGTGCTGCTGCTGTTCGCGGTCCTTGCCGGCGTGACCGCCTGCGACGAGCCGCTGGCCGCAGATCCGGCGCACCCGGACGCGCCACCGCCGACGCCGTCGCCGGCCGTGCCGGTCGACAATGGCGCAGTTGCGATCTGCGAAGCGCCGCATGCGACGGTCTTGGTGCCCGCACCGGCGACACCCGGCGAGGCAGCGCGCAGCGTGCGCGTGCATTACCACCGCCCCGATGGCGCCTACGCCGACTGGGGACTGCATGTATGGCAGGTGGATGGCGACGGGCGGCATGTGGGCGACTACCCGGGCGTCACCTGGGATATGCCGCTGCCGCGCGCGGGCGTGGACCAGTACGGCGCCTACTTCGACATCGACGCGTCCGCCTCCGGCTTCGGGTTCATCGTGCACCGGCCTGGCCAGGCCGGCGATCCCGGAGCCGACCGCACCTGGCAGTTCGCCGACGGCGAAACGCTGTGGCTGCGCTCCGGCGATCCGGCGGTGTACCGCAGCAATCCGCTTGCCGCCACACCCGACATCGATACCGTGCGCGTGCACTACCGCCGCTACGACAACGGCTTTGCGCAGTGGGGCCTGCACCTGTGGGACGGCAGCGGCGTCGACGTGGCGCGCCTGCCCGGCCTGGCCCTCGGCGACTGGCAACGTCCTGTGCCGCTCTCGGCGATGCCCAACTACGTGGCCGCCGACGATGGGTCCGAAGTCGCCTTCGACCTGCCCGTGCTGAACCCGCGCGACGATGCCGGCCGCGTCCGGGTCGATCTGGTCCTGCACGGCATGCCGGACAATCCGCGGGGCGGTGTCGACAACAAGGATGGATGGACCTCCGACATCGGCATCGGCCTGGCCGGGCTGCAGGTCGTTGGCCGCACCGGTCACGTCTGGCTCGTCCAGCAGGAACCTCGCGTGTTCACCGCGCCGCCGGACCTGGGCCGCGCCTCCACCACCGACGCGCGCGCGGTATGGTTGTCGCGTCGCTTGCTGCAGTGGCCGCGCACCGATGCGGGCGGCAGGTTCCGGCTGCATCATTCCGCACGCGGCGGCATTGTGGCGCGCAAGGGCGCGCCGGTGTCCGGTGCGGATGGTGCGCTGGCGTTGTCGGTCGCGCATGCGCCCGCCGAACTCGCCGACCGCTTTCGCTGGGTGGGCGCCGGCGTGGTGCTGGCCGTCGATGATGGCGATGACGCCACGCTGGCGGCGCTGCTGCGCGGGCAGCTGGTACTTGCGCAGGAGGATGCGCAGGGGCGGGTGCTGTCGGCGACCACCCCGCAGTTGCCTGGGCAACTGGATGATCGCTACGCCGCGGCCGACCGCCTGGACGACCTGGGCGTGCGGATCGAGGGTGGCCAGGCCCGGTTCCGGCTGTGGGCGCCGACGGCGCAGCGGGTCTGGCTGTGCGGCTATCGCGCGCGCGGCGGCGAGCCGTTGCTGCAGGAGATGGATTTCGATCCGGCCACCGGCAGCTGGTCGGCTGCGCGTCGCGAACTGCGCGCGGGCGACCACTATCGCTATGCGGTGCAGGTGTTCGTGCGCGGCGTGGGCCTGGTGCGCAACCTGGTCACCGATCCCTATGCGATCAGCCTGGATGCCGATTCGCAGCGCAGCTATGTCGGCGACCTGGCCTCGCCCGCGCTGGCGCCGCCGGGCTGGGCCCGCGACCGTACGCCCGACGTGGTGCGCGCGCAGGAGGACATGTCGATCTACGAGCTGCACGTGCGCGATTTCTCCATCAACGACGCCAGCGTCCGTGCGCCGCTGCGCGGCAAGTACCTCGCGTTCGCCCAGTACAACAGCGACGGCATGCGCCATCTGCGGGCGCTGTCGCGGGCGGGGTTGACCGACGTGCACCTGCTGCCCGCCTTCGATTTCGCCAGCGTGCCGGAGACCGGCTGCACGACCCCGGTCGTGCCCGCCGCGGCGCCCGATTCGGACGCGCAGCAGGCGGCGGTGGCCGCCAGCCGCGGCAGCGACTGCTTCAACTGGGGCTACGACCCCTGGCACTTCAATGCGCCCGAAGGCAGCTACGCCAGCGACGCGTCCGATGGCGCCGCGCGCGTGCGCGAGTTCCGGGCGATGGTGATGTCCCTGCACGAGGCTGGGCTGCGCGTGGGCATGGACGTGGTCTACAACCACACCAGTGCCTCGGGCCAGGATCCGAAGTCGGTGCTCGACCGCATCGTGCCCGGCTACTACCACCGCCTCGATGGCGACGGCCGGATCGAGCGTTCCACCTGCTGCGAGAACACCGCAACCGAGCACCTGATGATGGGCAAGCTCATGATCGATTCGGTGAAGCTGTGGGCCACCCAGTACCACGTCGATTCGTTCCGCTTCGACCTGATGGGGCACCAGCCGCGATCGGTGATGGAGCGGCTGCAGGAGGAGGTGAATGCCGCGGTGGGCCGGCCGGTCCAGCTCATCGGCGAAGGCTGGAACTTCGGTGAGGTGGCCGACGGCGCTCGCTTCGTGCAGGCCTCGCAGCTGTCGCTCAACGGCAGCGGCATCGGTACCTTCAGCGACCGTGCCCGCGACCACGCGCGCGGCGGTTCCGGTTTCGACAGTGGCCAGGCCCTGCTGCGCAGCCAGGGCTTCCTCAACGGCCTGCACTACGACGACAACGGCAGCGGGGGCAACCATCCACGCAGCGCGCTGATGTGGTCGGCCGACATCCTCAAGGTTGGCCTCGCCGGCTCCATCCGCAGCTACCGGCTGCAGACCCACTGGGACGAGGTGCTGCGGCTCGAGCAACTCGATTACAACGGCCAGCCCGCCGGCTACGTGGTGGATCCGCAGGAGGTGGTGAACTACGTCGACAACCACGACAACCCGACCCTGTTCGACGCCAACGCCTACAAGCTGCCGCGTGCCACCAGCCGCGAGGACCGCGCGCGGGTGCAGGTGCTGGGCGCCGCGACCACGGCCTTCAGCCAGGGCGTGGCCTACTTCCATGCCGGCATCGATACCCTGCGCAGCAAGTCGCTGGACCGCAACAGCTACGACAGCGGCGACTGGTTCAACGCGCTCGACTGGACCTACCGCAGCAACAACTTCGGCGTGGGCCTGCCGATGCGCTCGGACAATGGCGAGAACTGGCCGGTGATGGCGCCGCTGCTGGCCGATCCGGCGATCGTGCCGCTGCCCGCCGATATCCGCTGGACCCGCGACGCCTTCCGCGACCTGCTGCGCATCCGCGCCAGTTCCAGCCTGTTCCGGCTGCGGACCGCCGAGGAGATCAACCGGCGGCTGCGCTTCCACAATACCGGCAGCACGCAGGAGCCCACCGTGCTGGTCGGGCACCTCGATGGCCGCGGCCATGCGGGCGCTGGATTCCGCGAACTCGTGTACCTGATCAACGTCGACAAGCGCGCGCATGCCATCGCCGTGCCCGCCGAAGCGGGCAAGCCCTATCGCCTGCACCCGGTGCACCGCGCCCGCGATGCCGCCGACCGCCGGGCCGCCGCCGCGCGCTACGACGCGGCCAGCGGCAGCTTCCAGGTGCCCGCGCGCACCGCGGTGGTGTTCGTGGTGCACTGAGCTGCTCGCAGCCTGCACGCCGAGCGCGCGTGGCCGCCGGGAGGAACACCGGCGCCGCGATTACGCACAGCTGCTGGCTTCTCGCCGAGCATCTCGACGGCGCCACCGGGCGCTGAGCGGCCGGCATCGACGCCGGGAACGCGCGGCCCGTGCCGCGCGGAGGGGCGTCTACGCGGCGGCAGGACGCCGCGGCGCGCCGACGCGAGCTCGGACGGCGTCGACGTCGCGCACCGCGCGCACCTCGATGCAGCCGGTCTCGGCCCAGGGCAACTCCTCGGCCATGCGCACCGCGTCCTCGAGGCTGTCGGCCTCGACCAGGTTGAAGCCTGCCAGCAGTTCCTTGGTTTCGGCGAAGGGGCCATCGACCACGCTGACCCTGCCTTCCCGGCGGCGCACCGACTTCGCGGTGCGTGCCGGTTCCAGTTGCTGGAATCCCAGCACCTTGCCTTCCTCCTGCAGCGCGTCGGCGCGTTCCAGACAGTGGCGCATGCGGCGGTCGTACTCGCCGTCCGGCAGCGCTTCGATCATCGATTCGTCGACGTAGACCAGCAGCAGATACTGCATCGGATCCTCCGTGGATCGCTCAGGTGGCGGCCTGGTTGTCGCCGCGCCCCAGCGGGTCGGGCAGTGGTTCGCCAGCGTCGACGAAGGCCAGCGACACCGAGTTGATGCAGTGGCGTTCGTGCGTCGGCGGCGGGCCATCGGGGAATACGTGGCCCAGGTGGCTGCCGCAGCGCGCGCAGACTTCTTCGGTGCGGACCATGCCGTGGCTGGTGTCGCGCACGTAGCGGATGTGGTCGGGCGCCCAGGGCGCGAAGAAGCTCGGCCAGCCGGTCCCCGAATCGAACTTGGCGCCGGAGCGGAACAGCGGCAGCCCGCACAGCCGGCAGATGTAGGTCCCCTCGCGCTTGTTGTCCAGGAAGACGCCGCAGAACGGCGCCTCGGTGCCATGCGCCAGCAGCACCCGCCGTTCGGCCTCGTCCAGGCCGGCCTCCAGCGTGGCACGCTGCGCGGGATCGGGCGGTGTCAGGTCGAAACCGGACATGGTCGGCCTCCGTGCGGTGGGGTCCCGGAGTTTGCCAGCTTCCGGTCGCGGCCGCGCGCGCGATCGCGTCCCGCAGCGGGCGTCGCCAGGCGGGTGGGGTTCGGCGTGGCGGTCCACGCATCGTCCGGGCGCGGCAGCGCCGCGCGGAGGCAGTAGAGCCGCCCGGCCGGGGTGCGCGGCGCTAGCTGCCCTCGGGCAGCAGGTACCAGGCTTCGACGTCGCCCTTGAGCTTGATCGTCAGCGGCTGGCCACGGCGGTCCAGGGCCTTGCCGGCGGCCACGCGGATCCAGCCTTCGCTGATGCAGTACTCCTCCACGTCGCGGCGCTCCACGCCCTTGAAGCGGATGCCGATGCCGCGCCCCAGCGAGGCCTCGTCGTAGTGCGGGCTGCGCGGATCGTTGCAGAGGCGGTCGGGAGGCGTTTCGGACATGGCGAAAGGTGACGAATCGGGTGTGGGCGCGATTGTAGCGGACCGCTCACTGCGCTTCGCCGCGCCCCTGCGCCCGGGCGCGCGCGATCACGGCGCGGACGAGGGCGCGGTCGTGGTGGCGCGAGATCGCCTGTGCGCCCAGCGCGATCGCCCGCTCCCGCAACTCGGCGGTGACGTCGTAGTGGGCGCCGCTGGTCTTGTTCTGGAAGGCGTGGCGCGGCAACCCGAGGCGGGCGGCGAAGGTGTGCAGTTCGTCGAGGGTGTCGGCCATCAGGTGCGCCCAGCGGCGGCCGCGCCACAGCGTCACCGCGTCATCGACGTAAACGGTCATCCGGCGGCGGCTCCTCACGTGGCGACAACGTATCTTCGCGCAAACAGTGGGGTCGTTGCCGTCGACTGCAGCCAGGAGGCGCCATGACCGAATCCCGCACGGCGCAGCGTCGGCCGCGCGCCATGATCCTGCCGCAGGTGTTCTACCCGGTGGCGGGACTGATCCTGCTGCTGGTGACCGCATCGTTCGTCGCGCCAGCGCGGATCGAGGCGGTCTTCGGCGCGGCCAAGCAATGGACGGCCGACGAAGCGGGCTGGTTCACGGTGCTGTCGGTGGCGGGATTCCTGGTGTTCGTGGTCGGGGTGGCGGCCAGCCGCCTCGGCCGGCTCAAGCTGGGGCCGGACCACAGCGAGCCGGACTACGGCTACACCACCTGGTTCGCGATGCTGTTCGCCGCGGGCATGGGCATCGGCCTGATGTATTTCGGCGTGGCCGAGCCGGTGATGCACTTCAGCGCGCCGCCGGTGGGCGAGGCCGGCAGCGTCGAGGCCGCGCGCCAGGCCATGCGCATCACGTTCTTCCACTGGGGCCTGCACGCCTGGGCGGTGTATGCGGTGGTGGCGTTGTCGCTGGCCTACTTCGCCTATCGCCATGGCCTGCCGCTGCGGATCCGCTCGGCGCTGTACCCGCTGATCGGCGAACGCATCCATGGCTGGATCGGTCATGCGGTGGACGCCTTCGCGGTGCTCGGCACGATCTTCGGCCTGGCGACGTCGCTGGGGCTGGGCGTGATCCAGATCAACTCCGGCCTGAACTATCTGTTCGGCCTGCGCGTGGATACCGGCGTGCAGGTCGCGCTGATCGCGGGCATCACCGCGGTGGCGACCCTGTCGGTGTTTTCCGGGCTCGACCGCGGCGTGCGCCGGCTGTCGGAGTTCAACATGGTGCTGGCGATCGCCCTGATGCTGTTCGTGATGCTGGCCGGGCCCACCATCCACCTGCTGCAGGCGCTGGTCCAGAACACCGGCATGTACGTGTCCAGCGTGTTTCCCATGACCTTCAACCTGTATGCCTACGAGCCCACCGGCTGGATCGGGGGCTGGACCCTGTTCTACTGGGGCTGGTGGGTCGCCTGGTCGCCGTTCGTGGGCATGTTCATCGCGCGCATCTCGCGCGGCCGCACCGTGCGCGAATTCGTGGTCGGCGTGCTGCTGGTGCCGATGGGCTTCACCTGCCTGTGGATGACCGTGTACGGCAACAGCGCGCTGCACATGATCCTGTTCGGTGGCGACGCGGCGCTGGTGGAGGCCGTGGCGGCCGACAGTTCGGTCGCGCTGTACCGCTTCCTGCAGGAGCTGCCACTGGCGACGCTGACCTGTTCGGTGGCGACGCTGCTGGTGGCCGTGTTCTTCATCACCTCCGCCGACTCGGGCGCACTGGTGATCGACATGCTGTCCTCGAAGGGCGAGCAGGAATCGCCAGTGTGGCAGCGGATCTTCTGGTCGCTGCTGGTCGGCGCGATCGCGATCGCGCTGCTGGCCGCGGGAGGGCTGACCGCCCTGCAGGCCGCCACCATCGCCGCGGCCCTGCCCTTCACCGTGGTGATGATCCTGGCCTGCGTGGGGCTGTTGCGCGCGATGCGCCTGGACGTGACCAAGCGCGAGGCCGTGCGCGGTGCACGCACGATGCCGCCCGGGCTGGGCGTGGACACCGACTGGCGAACGCGCCTGCGCGTGCTGGTGCACCAGCCGGGGCGCGAGGAAGTGCTGGCCTTCCTGCGCGGCGAGGTGCTGCCGGCGCTGCGGGACGTGGCCGGCGAGCTGTGCCGGCAGGGGCTGCCGGCCGAAACCGCCGAGGGCGAGGACGGCCGCGTCTGGCTGCAGGTCGGCCACGGCGAAGAGATGGACTTCTTCTACTCGGTCCGCCCGCGCGCCTATGCGCCGCCGTCGTTCCTGCTGGCCGATCCGCGCCGGCGCGCTGCGGGCGGCCTATCGTGCCGCGCCGAAGTCCACCTGCGCGAAGGCGGCCAGGATTACGACATCATAGGCTGGCGGCGCGAGGACGTGATCCACGACGTCCTCGACCAGTACCGCCGCCACATGCACTTCCTCGACGCGGTGCGCTGAGCGGCACCGCGTCGCGGCTCCACTCAGTGGCTGGCGACTTCCGAGCGGCGCAGTTCGTCGCGTACCCAGCCGTCGATCATGCGCTTCTCGTAGTACAGCTGGTCGCGCGTACCCGGACCCGCGCCGCCCACCGACAGGTAGCCGGCGTCGCGCACGCTGCGCGTCCCCTCGGCGATCAGCTGGCCGTCGGCACCGTAGTGCCTGAACTCCAGCGCGATCGACGGCGGATAGTGGTCGCGCAGGAAGCGCACGTCCTGCATGTTCATGCCACGCCAGGGTTCGTAGCGTCCGGCGCGGCCGATGTCGGTGATCGTCACTTCCAGGCGCTCGCCCTCGGGCAGGCGCTTGGTCGCCGATTCGCGCAGGTGCTCGGCCAACTGCTCGACCCAGTTGCCACGGGCGGCATGCCAGCGGTTGCCGCTGAACTTGAGATCGGTGAACTCGGCCGGGTCGGTCCACTGTACCTGGACCGGGCCTTCGGCCGGCAGGCTGCGCGGCGCTTCCGGATCGGTGACGTTGCGGGTCTTTGCGGTGACGGTGGCGGTCGCCAGCAGGACGACAACCAGCAGGAGCAGGCGTGCGGCGCGGCTCATGGCGGGACTCCGGGGTGGACCCAGGCAGTCTGCGCCGGCCGGGCTTAACCGTCCACGACCCTGTTCACGTGCCGCAGGCGGGCGCTCGCGCAATCATTCGCCCCGAATCGACACCCGGAAGCCGCGCATGTCCCGACTGCTGCCGTCCCTGTCCGCCGTGCTGCTGTGCCTGGCCATCGCGCCGGGCCACGCCGCTGGCGTCGACACGCCCGACTTGAGCCCGGAGACGGTGAACGCCGCCACGGGCGCCGGGCCCGCGGCGCTGCTGCGGGCCCAGGTGCTGCTGGAACGCGCGCGTTTTTCCCCGGGCGAGATCGACGGCGGCACCGGCACCAATACCCGGCGCGCGCTCGCCGGTTTCCAACGGGCCAAGGGGTTGGAAGCCGACGGCGAACTGGGGGAGAAGACCTGGGAGGCGCTGGCCGCCGATGGCGCGCCGGCGCTGGTGGTCTACAAGCTCACTGCCGAGGACGTGGCGGGCCCGTTCCAGGACATTCCCCAGGACACGATGGAGAAGGCCGGCCTCGATGCGCTGGGCTATGCCTCGGTGGAGGAGGCGGTGGCGGAGAAGTTCCAGGCGTCGCCGACGCTCATCGCGCGCCTCAACCCGGACAAGGCGCTCGAGGCGGGCACCGAACTGGTGGTGCCCAACGTCGCCGACCTGCCGGCGCTGCCGGAGGCTGCTGCGGTCGTGGTCGACGGTTCCGACTCGGTCCTGCGGCTGCAGGACGCGGCGGGCAAGGTCTACGCCCAGTTTCCGGCGTCCACCGGCAGCGAGCACGACCCGCTGCCGATCGGCGAGTGGAAGGTGCAGACCGTGGCCATCGACCCGACCTATCACTACAACCCCGAACTGTTCTGGGACGCCGAACCCGACCACGCCAAGGCCACGCTGGCGCCGGGGCCGAACAACCCGGTCGGCTCGGTCTGGATCGATCTGTCCAAGCCGCACTACGGCATCCACGGCACGCCCGAACCGGCGCAGATCGGCAAGGCTCAGTCCTATGGCTGCATCCGGCTGACCAACTGGTCGGCTCGCGCGGTGTCCGGTGCGGTGCGCGCCGGCACCCGCGTCCTGCTGCAGGAGTGAGCGCGGCGCATGCGCTGGCTGGGCCTCGCGGTGCTGCTCCTGCTGCTGGCCAATGCCGGGTGGTGGTTGCTGGGTGGCGACGGTCGGGCGCTCTGGCAGCGCAGCCCGACGCCACAGGTCAGCGAGGACGTCGCGCCTGCATCCGCCGTGGCCGGCGTCGGCGCGTCCAACCCGTCGATCGAGCCGCCGGCACGCGCTCGCGAAGCGAGTGCACAAGCAGCGCCGCCGCTGCCCCGGGCTGCAGCCGCAGCGACGGTCTCCGCAGACCTGCTGGTCCCGGTGCAGGGCGTGGAGGCGCGCGAGCTGTCCGACACCTTTGGCGACCCGCGCGGCAACGAGCGCCGTCACGAAGCGCTGGACATCATGGCCCCGGCCGGCACGCCGGTGCTGGCGGTGGCCGATGGCCACGTCGAGAAGCTGTTCGACAGCGAGCGCGGCGGGCTGACCCTCTACCAGTTCGAGCCCACGGGGCGCTGGTGCTACTACTACGCCCACCTGCAGGCCTATGCGCCTGGCATGGCCGAAGGCGCACAGATCCGGCGCGGCCAGGTGATCGGCTATGTCGGCAGCACGGGCAATGCCGATCCCTCCGCCCCGCACCTGCACTTCGCCGTGTTCGCGCTCGGACCCGAGCGCCAGTGGTGGACCGGCACGCCGGTCAATCCCTATCCGCTGCTGGGCGGCAGCCCTGCGCGGTGACGGCCGCCGCATGGTCCGCGACCGCCGATTGCGCTAACCTGCGGCCGTCGACCAGACAGGCAGGACGCCATGGAAGGAGTCGCAGGGATGCCGTCCCGTACCACGCAGCAGCGCGGTGCCGCGGGGGTCGCGCCCACCGTCCCCCGCATCCTGCTGTGCTGGCTCGCGCTGGCCTGCCTGCTGCTCACCGGGTGCCATCCGGACCTGTTCGCCGCCGCGCGGCAATCGCGCCAGCAGGCCGCCCTGGTCGAGATCTTTCCTGACCCCCAGGCGCAGGCGCTGGCCATTGCCGCCGAGCATGGCGATGCGCGCGAGGTAACGCGGCTGATGCGGGAGGAGGGCGTCGATCCGGACGCGATCTTCAGCAGCCCCAAGGGTCGCATCCCGCTGCTGGCCTGGCCGATCATCACCGGCAATCCCGAGGGCCTGCGCGCCATGCTCGAGGCCGGCGCCGATCCCAACGTCAAAAGGCTTTTTCCCAGCGATCGAGGCGAGCGCTACCAGCCCAACGCCATGGTCTGGGCTGCGCAGCAGCCGGATCCGATCTACCTGCGGATCCTGCTCGACCACGGCGGCGACCCGGACACCCGCAATGCCAACGACGAAGCGCTGCTGCTCCACGCCTATATCAATGGAAACCAGTGGCGCAACGTGCAACTGCTGGTGGAGCGGGGGGCGGATGTGAATGCCGACGTCTCTGTAGGGCGCACCATCCTCAACGTGTACGCATCTCGGGGAGCGTTTGAGACGGCCTATTGGCTGCTTGAGCGTGGTGCTGACCCGTCGAGGGAGTACGACGAGCAGAGGGCACCTGTCGCGAAGGCGGACTCCCATGCCATTGAAGCGATCTTCTGGCACCCGGGTGATCCGGAAGCACCTGATTGGCAGATCAAATGCCAAGCCGTCCTGCTCGCGCGCGGGTATGAGCGTCCTCCAATCCCGGAACACTATCGGGCGATGCGCGAACGCCTCGGATTGGCTGTCGCAAAAAATGATTGACGGGCCGTAGCCTGAATCGAAGACAAGGAATGTCATGAACGGCAGACGCGAGGAACAGCAGGAACTTCTTGCAAAACTGCGTACGACCAACGAATTGGCGTTGGAGACGCACGCCTCCAACCTCGATGAACTCTACCGCGCGCGGCAGATGGCGGGAGTAACGAGCGATGGTTACATGGCGGCAAAAGGCGAGGGGGTCTCGCCCCACGGCTGGCTGAGGGGCAGCGAGAATCCCGCCCTGCTTCTCAAAGCGTTGCCGGGAAGCGATTTGTCGGAAGCCGAACTTCTGGGTCTCCTCAAACCGGACACCTCTGGCTTCCGGGCGGAGATATATTTTCCGGACCCAGAGATCCTGGGGCTTGGATTCAAGCCTACTCTCGTATTCAAAGGCTCTGCCGGAGAAGTCCTGCAGTCCGATGGAACCCGTCGGGATACGGCTCTTGAGGATTTCGCGGGGAACAACTTTCCACAGTCGGTAGGGCTGCCAGTGGAGTACCACGATAGGGGCATGGATCTGGCCGTATTTTTGAGGCAGCAAGGTCTCGAGTTCGACATGTCTGGCCACAGCATGGGCGCCGCCGTTGCAGCGGCGGCGTCTGCAGTTACCGGCATGCGCGCCTATACGTTCAACCCTGCAGGTCTTCATCCGGAGACAGTGGACCGATTTGCCAAGGCGCATAACGTTCCTGTGTATGACACGCTGCAGACCGTCACCGCCTGGCAGGTCCAGGGCGACCTCCTGAACGATGGTGTCCAGGGCGATCTGGCCAAGCTGGGCGTGCTGGACCGCTATCGACTTGGCAGCCTGCTGTCCGACACCGCCGGCGTGCTGCGCAATGTGCCCGAGGCTCGCCAGGTGCTGGAGCGCGAGTTGATGGCGGGGATCTCGGAGTCGTCGCATCCGGCCGTGCATGCGTTTCTCGACAGGCTGGAGAGCGGCAACGGCGCTTCGCTGCTGCGCGACCTGCCGCAGGCTGCCGGCGTGCGCAAGCCACCGCTGCCTGCAATGGCGTCGGTCGACGGTGTCCTGGTGGATCGCCAGCACGCGGCTTCGGTGGCCGACCTGCATCGACTGGCCAGCCCGCTGCTGACCACGCTGGCGTCCGCCGCGCGAGGTGCAGAAGCGGGCAGTTCGGTAGGCCAGGTCGTGGCGGTCGGCGGACGCTGGGGCGGGCGCGGGCTGGACGTCGGCGGGGACAGTGTCCGCGGCGCGCTCTGGCAGGCGGGGACTTTTGCGGCCGAGGGCTACCGGGTCGGCGGCACCACCTTCGCGCATGGGACGCGCTGTGCTGGCGAACTGGCGGCGCAGTGGCGGGAACTGGGCGCGTCGGTGGAGGCCGACGTCCACGACGCCCGGGGCTGGGTGCAGGAACGGCAGGGACAGGTAGCGGCCGGCGGCTGGCGGGTGCTCGCTGCCGTCGCGGGCGTCGTGTCGCCGGAGGCCCGGCGGGACCTGGAGCGACAGGCCGACGCCAGCCTCGCACAGGCCGGGACCCTGGCCGCGCAGGCGAGGGCCGAGGCCGGACAGGCGCGGACGCAGGGCCAGGTGTCGGCCGGCGCGATCCGTCTGGCGTCGCGGTCGATGGGCGAGGCGATGTACGCCAACGCCCGCGAGGCCGGCGAGACGATGAAACTGCGGTTGGCCGTGGCCGGCACGGTCGTCGATGCGGTGCTGGACGCGGGTGGGCAACGCGTCGAGGCGGTTACCGCACGCGCGCCGCTGGCGGGTGCAACTCTGGGCGGCACCCAGGGGATGCTCTTGGGCGGCGCCGTGGCCTACCGGCCCGGTTCACCCTGGACCGGCTACGACGTGCACGGCACGGTCGAGTTGGCCAGGCAGGCGGGGCCAGCGCTGCACGAAGCGCTGCAGCGCCACGGCATGGACAGCGCCATGATTCCCAGCCTCGATGGCGAGATCGCGAGACAGGAGGAGGCCGCCCGCGCGCTGCTGCGGATGCGCGGGCGCGACGCGCCTCCGGTCGACCGGCCGCTGCTGCATACCGGCGAGTCCGGCCGCGCGCTCGACAGCCTCCTCGATGCGATCAAGTCCGGGGATGGTGCCCGCATCTCCGCCGCGTCCGCCGCGATGCTCGACACGCCGCAGGCGCGGCACTGGCTGCGGGACGGAGAGGCGCGGCTCGACGGGCTGCAGTCGACCGCCGTCGCTCCGGGGCGGGAGGCGAGTCCGCCGGAGGAAGCTGCGCTGGCGCGCTGAGCGGACGCAGCGCGGGTCTGGCCGGAGCGGTCGCGGCGTCTTGTGCGGCCCGGCCTGAATGGGTTCCAGCGCCGGCACGGCCGCTAGTCCGGGGAAGGGTGGTTTCACACAGACCCGGGTCGCCCTTGCCGCCACGCCCTAACCGGGGGCGCGCATTCCCGCCGGACGATTACGGTCGCGCCTCGTCGACCTGGCGTTGGATGCGGGAGCGTGGATCCGTGAAGTCGCCGCAGGGGCGACGCCCCGGCTCAAGGCGTGCCGGTGTCCTCGATCAGGGGTTCCAGCGCCGGCCATACATGCTCGAGCAGCTTGTCCTGCGCCTCGACGGTGGGGTGCAGGTTGTCATCCTGGAAGGCGTTGCGGTCGAGCGCGATGGGTTCCAGCAGGAACGGCAGCAAGGCGGTGTCGAACAGTTCGGACAGCTCGCGGTAGTTGCGCTCGAAGCCGCGGGTGTAGTCCTGGCCGAGGTTGGGCGGCATGCGCATGCCCACCAGCAGCACCTTCGCACCCACGTGCTGCGAGGCGCCGATCATGCGCGCCAGGTTGCGCCGCGCCTCGCGTAACGGCAGGCCACGCAGGCCGTCATTGGCACCCAGGGCGATCACCACTACATCCGGACGATGGCGCAGCACCTCGCCGACAATGCGCGAGGCGCCACCGGCCGTGGTTTCGCCGCTGATGCTGGCATTGACCACGCGCCAGCCAGGCCGCTCGCGCGCCAGCCGTTCGCCGAGCCGCGAGACCCAGCCTTCGTGCGCAGCCATGCCGTAGCCGGCCGAGAGGGAGTCGCCCATCACCAGCACGGTGCGCGGCTGTGCACCCGCCGCTGGCGCAGGCTGGGCCAGGGCCGGCAGCAGGCACAGCAGCAGGAGTAAACCGATGGCCCATTGCATCCGGCCAAGGCAGCCGCCATAAGGTGCAAGACGTACGCTCCGCCGCCCCGCGTTCCTGCGCGGCGGCGCGTGCCGGCCGGCCCCGCGACGGGCCAGCGGGTCCTGCGTCCGCGCACGGGGCGCATCGGGTCGCCGCGCATGCGCGGACGCCGCCGGTGCCGTGCCGTGACCGTCAAGCTGCTGCATCGAAACTCCTCGTCCGTCGTGCGCATCGCGCCTGCGGTCCACGATAACCAATCCGGAATGAACATGGCCGACGCTTTCGTGCCCCACGCCGCCGCCGACCCGGCGCCTGCCTCGACCGCTGCCGCTCCCGCCCTGCGCGTGCAGGGGCTGGGCAAGCAGGTGGCGCTCCCGTCCGGTCCCCTGACCATCCTGGATGGCGTCGGCTTCGAGGTCGCACGTGGCGAGGTGGTGGCCATCGTCGGCGCTTCGGGCTCGGGCAAGAGCACCCTGCTGTCGCTGCTGGCGGGGCTCGATACCCCCAGTACCGGCACGGTCGCGCTGGGGGGCGAGGCGATCTCGGCGCTGGACGAGGACGGACGCGCCCGGGTGCGCGGCGAACAGGTCGGTTTCGTATTCCAGAACTTCCAGCTGCTGCCGTCGCTGACCGCGCTGGAGAACGTGATGCTGCCGCTCGAACTGCGCGGCGACGGCGATGCCGACGCACCTGCGCGCGCGATGCTGGGCAAGGTCGGCCTCGGCGAACGCCTGGGCCACTATCCCAGGCAACTGTCCGGCGGCGAGCAGCAGCGCGTGGCGCTGGCGCGCGCCTTCGTCACCCGGCCGGCCCTGCTGTTCGCCGACGAACCCACCGGCAACCTCGACACCAACACCGGGCAGGCGATCATCGAACTGCTGTTCGCGATGAACGCCGATGCCGGCACCACCCTGGTGCTGGTGACCCACGACGACCACCTGGCCGCGCGCTGCCATCGCACGCTGAGGCTCGACAGCGGTCGGCTCGTCGCCGACGAGCGCGGTTTGATCGGCGCATGAGGACGCTCACGCTCGCATGGCGCCAGCTGCGCCGCGACATCAAGGCCGGCGACATCCGCATCCTGTTCGCCGCGCTGGTGCTGGCGGTGGTGGCGGTCACCTCGGTGGGCTTCGTCACCGACCGTGCCGGCCGCGCGCTGGCGATGGAGGCCAACCGCCTGCTGGGCGGCGACGCGCTGGTGCGCGGCGATGCGCCCATCGCCGGCGCGATCGACGAGGCTGCCGGCGCCCCCGGCCTGCAGCGCACGCAGACGGTCGAACTCGACAGCATGATCCGCGTCGGCAGCGGTGCCGATGCGCGGCTGCAGCTGGGCGACCTGCGCGCCCTGGGCGCCGGATTCCCGCTGCGTGGCGTGTTCCGGATCGCAGGCGCCGATGGCATCGAGCGCGACGCGGCCGGCGTGCCCGAGCCCGGCACGCTGTGGCTCAGCCGCGCCGGCGCCGACACCCTGGGTGCACGCGTCGGCGACCCGGTCGGCATCGGCACGCGCGAGTTCCGCCTCGCCGCGCTGGTGGTGCAGGAGCCCGACGCCTCGATCGACTATTTCAACGTGGCGCCCAAGGCCTTCCTCAACTTGGACGACCTGGACTCCACCGGCCTGGTGCAGGAAGGCAGCCGCATCCGTTACCGGCTGGTGGTGGCGGGCGAAGCCGCCGCGGTCGAGCGCTTCGCCAGCGTTGCGAAGGCCAACCTCGGTCGCGGGCAGCGCATCGAGACGATCAGCGACGCGCGGCCGGAAGTGCGTTCGGCGCTGGACCGCGCCGGGCGCTTCCTCGGTCTGGCGGCGCTGGTGTCGGTGGTGCTGGCGGCGGTGGCCGTCGCGATGGCGGCGCGCCGGCACAGCGAGCGGCACCTCTCCGGCGTGGCGGTGATGCGTTGCCTCGGCGCGCAGCAGCGCACGCTGGTCGGCATCCATGTCGGCGAACTGCTGCTGCTGGGCCTGATCGCCTGCACCGTGGGCGTGGCGCTGGCCTTCGCCCTGCAGTGGTCGGTGGCCGGCTGGCTGGCCCAGGCGCTCAAGGTCGATATCCCGCCGGCGAGCGTGTGGCCCGCGCTGCGCGGCTACGGCGTGGGCCTTGTGGTGCTGCTGGCCTTCGGGGCGCCGCCGGTGCTGGCGCTGCGGCGCGTGCCCGCGCTGCGAGTGCTGCGCCGCGATCTGGACGGCACCGAACCTTCGGCATGGATCGTCGCCTTGGCGGGGCTGGGCGGGCTGGCCGCCCTGCTGTGGTGGCAGGCGGGCTCGGCCACGCTGGCCACGGCGATGCTTGGCGGGATCGTGGCGACGCTGGCGGTGCTGGCGCTGATCGCCTGGCTGCTGATCGTCGCCGTGCGCCGCCTGCGCACGCGGCTGCGCGGCGCACTGCGCTACGGGCTGGCCAACGTCAGCCGGCGCGCAGGCACCTCGATCGCCCAGGTCAGCGCACTCGGCCTGGGGCTGATGGCGCTGCTGCTGCTGACCTTCGTGCGCACCGATCTGCTCGACCGCTGGCAGCTGGCGCTGGCGCAGGACGCGCCCAACCGCTTCATCATCAACGTCCAGTCCGACCAGCTGGCGCCGGTGCGCGAATTCATCGCGGCACGCGGCGTGGCCGAGCCGGTGCTGTTCCCCATGGTCCGCGCGCGCCTGGTCGAGCGCAACGGCGAGCCCGTGCGCGGCGAGGACTATGCCAACCGCACCGGCGACGCGGACGAGGATCGCCAGTCGCAGCGGCGCGCGGAGCGCGAGTTCAACCTGTCGATGGCCGATGCCCTGCGCGACGACAACCGGGTCACGGCGGGGCGCTTCTGGAACGGGACGCCGGCCACGCCCGAGCTGTCGGTGGAAGAGGAGTTCGCCAACGGCCTGGGCTGGAAGGTCGGCGACCGCATCGCCTTCGACATCGCCGGGCAGCGCTTCGAGGCGCCGATCACCAGCCTGCGCAGCGTGGAGTGGGAAAGCTTCCAGCCCAACTTCTTCGTGCTCGCGTCGCCCGGCGCGCTCGATGGTTACCCGGCCAGCCACATCACCGCGGTGCAGGTGCCGCCCGAGCAGTCCCGCTTCACCGCGGAACTGGTGCAGGCCTTCCCGAACCTGTCGGTGATCGACGTGGACGCAGTGCTGGCGCAGGTGCGCAGCACCGCCGACCAGGTGTCGACCGTGGTCCAGGTGGTGTTTTGGTTCTCGCTGCTGGCGGGCGTGCTGGTGCTGCTGGCGGCGGTGAGCGCCAGCCAGGACGAACGCCTGCTCGAGGGCGGGGTGATGCGCGCGCTGGGCGGCCGGCGCGGGCAACTGCGCATGGCGCAGGTGTCCGAGTTCACCGCGATCGGTCTGCTGTCCGGGCTGGTGGCCGCCCTCGCGGCCTCGATCCTGTCGGGCGTCATCGCCACCGAAGTGTTCGACCTGCCTTGGCGGGCGAACTGGATGCTGGCGGCGGTGGGCGGCGCACTGGGCGTGGCGGTGACCCTGGCCGCCGGCCTGTACGCCACCAGGCGCGTGCTCGACGCGCCGCCCTCGACGACGCTGCGCGAGTTGCAGGGCTAGGCGGAGGATGATCGATGGATGACGAAACCTTCGCGCTCGACGGCGAATACGTCGAACTCAACCAGTTGCTCAAGCTGTGCGGCGTGGTCGACAGCGGCGGCGCCGGCAAGGCGCTGGTCGCAAGCGGCGCGGTGCGCGTGGATGGCGAGGTCGAACTGCGCAAGACCTGCAAGATTCGCGCGGGCCAGGTGGTGGAGGCGGACGGCGTCCGGATCCGCGTCACCGCCGGCGGACCCTGAAGACGCCGGACCTGCGTGCGCCGCAGGCCGCTGTGGGAGCGACTTCAGTCGCGAAGCCGGAGGCGTGTCGCGGCGGATCGAGTTCGCGCCTGAAGGGCTCCCGCAGTGCGGGCGCCGGGATGGTCGCCGCTGGTCAGTTCTCCCAGCGGCGCAGCACCAGGCTGGCGTTGGTGCCGCCAAAGCCGAAGCTGTTGGACAGCACCGTGCGCAGGCCGGCGTCGCGGCTCTCGCGCGCCAGCGGCAGGTCGGCTGCTTCCGGATCGACGTTGTCCACGTTCACCGAACCGGCGATGAAGCCCTGCTGCAGCATCAGCAGGCAGAAGATCGCCTCGTGCACGCTGGTCGCGCCCAGCGAGTGGCCGGTGAGCGACTTGGTCGAGGAGAACGGCGGCACCGCTTCGCCGAACACCGCCCGCATCGCCCGCAGCTCGCTCACGTCGCCGACCGGCGTCGAGGTGCCGTGGGTGTTGATGTAGTCGATGCCGCCATCCAGGCCGTCGATGGCCAGGCGCATGCAGGCGATGGCGCCGTCGCCGGACGGGGCCACCATGTCCTCGCCGTCGGAGCTGGCGCCGAAGCCGACCAGTTCGCCGAGGATCGTGGCGCCGCGCGCCTGCGCGTGTTCCAGGCTCTCGAGCACCAGGGCGCCGCCGCCACCGGCGATGACGAAGCCGTCGCGATCGGTGTCGTAGGCGCGCGAGGCGCGCTGCGGCGTGTCGTTGTACTTCGTGGACAGCGCGCCCATGCCGTCGAACAGCATGGCCATTCCCCAGCTGACCTCTTCTCCGCCGCCGGCGAAGACCACGTCCTGCAGGCCGGCCTGGATCTGCTGCGCGGCCACGCCGATGCAGTGGGCCGAGGTGGCGCAGGCCGAGGAGATCGAATAGTTCAGGCCCTTGATGCCGAACGCGGTGGCCAGACAGGCCGACACGGTCGAGCTCATCGTGCGCGTGACCTGGTAGGGCCCGACGCGGCGGATGCCGCGCTCGCGCAGGGTGTCGGCCGATTCGATCTGGTTGGTCGGCGAGCCGCCGCCCGAGCCCATGATCAGGCCGGTGCGGGGGTTGGACACCTGTTCTTCGCCCAGCCCCGACTGCGCGATGGCGTCGCGCAGCGCGATGTAGGCATAGGCCGCCGCGTCGCCCATGAAGCGGCGCAGCTTGCGGTCGATCTGCGCCTCCAGGTCCACCTGCGGTACGCCCGAGACCTGGCTGCGCAGGCCGCGGTCGGCGAATTCCTGGTCGAAGCGGATGCCCGGACGCCCGTCGCGCAGCGCGGCGGACACGGTGTCCAGGTCGTTGCCGATGCACGAGACGATGCCCATCCCGGTGATCACCACGCGACGCGGGCCCAGCGCCAGGCTCATGCTTCGCCTTCCCGCTGGAACAGGCCCACCCGCAGGTCGCTGGCGGTGTAGATCTCGGTGCCGTCGCAGTACATGCGGGCATCGGCGATGGCCAGGATCAGCTTGCGCTTGATCACGCGCTTGATGTCGATCTCGTAGCGCACCAGCTTCGCGTCGGGGCCCACCTCGCCGGTGAACTTGACCTCGCCGGCGCCGAGCGCGCGGCCGCGGCCGGGCAGCTTCTGCCAGGTCAGGTAGAAGCCGACCAGCTGCCACATCGCGTCCAGGCCCAGGCAGCCGGGCATCACCGGGTCGCCGGCGAAGTGGCACTGGAAGAACCACAGGTCGGGGCGGATATCGAGTTCGGCCTCGACCCGGCCCAGGCCATAGGCGCCGGTCTCGTCGTCGATATGGGTGATGCGGTCGAACATCAGCATCGGCGGCAGGGGCAGGCGGCCGCTGCCGGGGCCGAAGAGCGTGCCTTCACCCGAGGCGATCAGCTGGTCGTAGCTAAAGGAATCCTTCATCGAACGGACGACTCGTCTTGCGCGGGACAATCCTGCAAGTATCGCGGAAAAGCGCCCCTCCGGCGCGCGCGCGGTAGCGGGACGCTCGACCAAAGTCGCAGATGCGGCGTGCAGGCCGCCTGAAACGGCCGGCCGGCTGCCGTCGCGGCAGCCGGCCGGAAGCCCTACTTGAGGTGGCGGGTGACCGCGTAGGCGGCCAGGTTGCCCAGGCCCGTCGCGCCGAGCAGGATCGCGAACATCAGCGGCGAGGGGTCCTCCCCGCCCACGGCCTCGAGTACGCCGAAGCCGACGGCCAGCGCCACCAGGATCACGCCCCAGCGCAACGAGGCGTGGCGGCGGCGCGATTCCTCGCCGGCCAGCAGGGTCCGCAGCATGTCCTCGGAGCCGTGCGACTGGACCAGGTGGCGGCGGGCGCGGGCATCGACCACGGCCTTGATGGACAGGTAGATGCAGACGAACAGGACGATGGGGATGAAGACGGCGATGTCCATGGCGGGTTCCCGGAGGTTGCGGAGTGTGGTGGGTTCGGCACTGGAGATACGGCGAGCCGGCGCGCGGTTGCAGCGGTGGCGGCCTGCCCCTGCCGTTCCGGCCTTGCAACCGTTCCCGCGCCGGGCGTATCCCTGTGGGCGATGACCGGATTCCCCGCCCCCGACAAGGACGTGCTGGACGCGGACCGCGCCCTGGTGGCGGCGGTGCTGGCCGGTACGCCGGGCGCGTTCGAGCGGCTGGTGCGGGAGTACCAGGGCCTGTGCTGGCACGTGATCGACCGGATGGTGCGCCACCCGGACGACACCCGCGAACTGTGCCAGGAGGCCTTCCTGCGCGTGCACCAGGCCCTGCACCAGTACCGCGGCGACAGCGCCCTCAAGTCCTGGGTCGCCCAGGTGGCGTACTCGGTGGCCCGGCGGCACCTTGAGAAGAGGCGGATCCCCATCGCCGAGCCGGCGGCCGGGGCCGACGCGCCCGACCTGGCCGAGTCGGTCGGCGACGGTTTCGACCTGGAGTCGGCCGCCGCAGACGACCAGGCCGTCGCCATGCTGCATGAGGCCATCGGGCGGCTGCCGCCACTGCAGCGGACGCTGCTGACGCTGTATCACATGGAGGACACGCCGATCGGCGAGATCTCACGGATCACCGGTCTGGCCGAAGGTACGATCAAGAGCCATCTGTTCCGCAGCCGCAAGCGCCTGCGCGAGCTGCTGGAACCCAGCTTGGGAGTTTTCGCCGCATGAACACCCGCCTGCCTCGTCCATCCACCCAAGGCTCCGTTGCCGAGCGCGACTGGCTGGCCCAGGAACAGGCCCTGGAGGCGCCGTCGCGCCGCGCCGATGCCCTGCTGGCGCGCGCGCTGCACAGCCAGCCGCTGTCGCAGCCCCCACAGGACTTCGCCGCCGGCGTCGCGGCGCTGGCCGCGGCGGCGCCACGGCCGCAGCCGGCCGATGCGCGTCTGGAGCGCGGCCTGCTGCAGGCGCTGCTGGCCACGCTCGCCGTGGCGGCCATGGGCACCCTGGGGTACTTCGGCGGCCAGTGGTGGGCGCTGGCCAGTCAGGCGCTGGGCACGGGCGCGGCACAGTGGGCGCTGCTGGGCGCCACCTGCCTGTTGCTGTCCTGGCTGCCCGAAGCCGCGCGCCGGCTGCGAGCGGCCGCGTGGGCCGCGCCCGCCTAGCCGGCGGCCGCGCCGCGCGCGCTACTCCACTTCATCGAGCTGGACACCGAAGCGGCGTGCGTAGTCGCGCTCTTCGCTGATCCGCATCACTTCGTCGCGGTCGAAATCCGGGGCGCCGTAGACCGCGCACGCCACGCCATCGTCACCGCGTCCCACCGCCTGCAGGCGGTAGCGCGACTGGCCACTGCCGGTTTCGGGCGGGTAGTGCACCGGCGGCTCGCCGTCCAGGTCCAGCTCGCCATTGTCGATCACGCCGCCGACGAACAGTGCGCGCATGGCGCCTCCCAATGTCATGTGCCAGTCACCAGCCTGCGGGCGCGGATGTTCTTGCGCGGTCAAGGATGCGTATGGCGGGCGTTTCCGGGCCGGCCGCGCGCGGCCCGCTAGAATCGTGCGCCCTGCCGTGCCGCCGTGCCGATGTCCGATCCCGCCCTCGATGCGCTGATGCTGCCCTTCGCCAGCGGCCAGCTGGCCTGGCCCGAGGCGGGCGCGCTGTTCCTGCGCGCGCGCAGCGGCGCCGCGCTGCACGCCCATGCGCCGCGCAGCCTGGCCTGCGAACAGAGCTTCCGTCCCGAACACGATGCGCTCGGGCGTTCCGGGTTCGCGGTGCGTGCCGCCAGCGACGACCGTTTCGGGCTGGTGCTGCTGCTGCCGCCGCGCCAGCGCGACGAGGCGCGCGCGCTGCTGGCCCAGGCGCTGGCACGCACCCTGCCGGGCGGCCATGTCGTGGCGGCGATGCCCAACGATGCCGGGGCCCGCACCGGGCAGGCGGATTTCGAGGCGCTGCTGGGTGCCGCCAGCGTGCAGAGCAAGCACAAGTGCCGGGTGTTCTGGGCGCAGGCAGGCGGCGCCGACGCGGCGCTGGCCGCGGAGTGGGGCGCGCTGGATGCGCCGCGGCCGATCCTGGATGGCCGATTCCTCAGCCGGCCCGGCGTCTTCGCCTGGGACCGTGTCGACGCCGCCTCCGCGCTGCTGGCGCGGCACCTGCCGGCGACGCTGTCCGGGCATGGCGCCGACCTCGGCGCCGGTTGGGGCTATCTGTCCGACCAGGTACTGGCGCGCTGCCCGGGCGTGACCGCGCTGGACGTGGTGGAGGCCGAACTGCGCGCGCTGGACTGCGCGCGCGCCAACCTGGCCGCGCATGCCAGCCGCGCCGCGCTGGAGTTCCTGTGGCACGACGTCACCACCGGGCTGCCGCGCCGTTACGACTTCATCGTCAGCAATCCGCCGTTCCATGCGCTGCGCGGGGAGCCGCGCCCGGAGATCGGTCGCGCCTTCATCGCCGCGGCCGCCGATGCGCTGCGCCCCGGCGGTGGACTGTGGCTGGTGGCCAACCGCCAGCTGCCCTACGAGGACATGCTGGCCGCGCGCTTCGGGCAGGTCGGCGAGATCGCCGTCCAGGGCGGCTTCAAGGTGGTGCATGCGGTGAGGGCCCGATGAAGCTGCTGCGCTACCTCGCCAACCTCGGCTACGGCAGCCGCCGCGAGGTGCAGTGGATGTTCCGCGAGGGCCGGATCACCGACGCCGACGGCGAGGTGCTCTACGCGGACGACCCGGTGCAGCACGCCACCGTGCGCATCGACGGCGAGCCGCTCGATCCGGCCCCGGGGATGGTGCTGATGCTGCACAAGCCGGTCGGCGTGACCTGTTCGACCAAGGACGCCGGCCGCTTGGTCTACGACCTGCTGCCGCCACGGTTCCGGCGCCGCGACCCGGTGCTGTCCACCGTCGGACGCCTCGACCGCGACACCAGCGGTCTGTTGCTGCTGACCGACGACGGCCAGCTGCTGCACCGGATCATCTCGCCCAGATCCAACCTCGCCAAGACCTACGAGGCCACGCTGGACCGCCCGCTGCGCGGCGACGAGGCGGCGGTGTTCGCCAGCGGCAGCCTGATGCTCGAGTCGGAGACCACGCCGCTGAAACCGGCCCGGCTGGAGCCAGTCGATGCCACGCACGCGCGCCTGACCCTCACCGAGGGCCGCTATCACCAGGTGCGGCGGATGTTCGCCGCCGTGGGCAACCACGTGCTGGCGCTGCACCGCCCGCGCATCGGCGGACTGGCGCTCGATGGACTGGCGCCGGGTGAGTGGCGCCAGCTTGGCGCCGACGATCTCGCCCGGCTGTTCGACGGGCCGGCAGCGTGAGTGCGGCTGCCCCGTTGCCGTTCCTGCCCGCGGCGGTGGTGTTCGACATGGACGGCCTGATGCTCGACAGCGAGCGGGCGATCACCGACTGCATGGCCCGCGCCGCCGCCGAGGCGGGGCACGCGCTGCCGCATTCGCTGTGGCTGTCGCTGGTGGGCACCGGCGAACAGGCCTGTCGCGAGATCCTGGCGGAGCGGCTGGGCGGGCGCGCGGCGGACGCGATGCTCGATCGCGCCGACGTCCTGTACGAGGCGATGGTGGAGGCGGGCATCCCGCATCGCCCAGGCATCGTCGAGCTGCTGGACTGGCTGCAGCGGCAGGGCCTGCCGCGCGCGGTCGCGACCTCCACCCGGCGGCCGCTGGCCCTGCGCAAGCTGCGCCGCGCCGGCCTGCTCGACCGCTTCGATGCGGTGTGTACCAGCAGCGACGTGCCCCGGCCCAAGCCGGCACCGGACGTCTATCTGCTCGCGGCCGAGCGGCTTGGGGTCGAGCCCGCGCGCTGCCTGGTGCTGGAGGATTCGCCGGCCGGGGTGCGTGCCGCGCTGGCGGCCGGGATGCTGCCGGTGCAGGTGCCCGACCTGGTGGAGCCGGATGCGGCGCTGCGCGGTCTCGGCCACCGGATCGTGCCCTCGCTGGCGCGGGCGCAGACCCTGCTGGAGGCCGCTGCGCTCGCGCGCGCCGTCTAGCGGGTCAGGCCGCGGGTGGGCTGTCGACGGGCGCGCCGTCCGGGTCGTCCAGCAGCGCCTGCCACCCTGCGAATCCGAGCCCCCGTACCGTGGCGATATTGCGCTCGATGATCGCGTCCGGCTCCGGATAGGCCTCGACCGCGCGGTCGACGCTGTCCTCGCGCAGCAGGTGCAGGATCGGATACGGAGCGCGGTTGGTGAGATTGTCGACCTCGTCCGGCGCGCTGTCGGCGAACTGGTAGTCGGGATGGAAGCTCGCCACCTGCAGCACCCCGTCCAGCGCCATCGTCTCGACCAGGGCGTCGGCCTCATCGAGAAAGTCGTTGTAGGCCAGGAAATCGCCCAGCACCAGCGGATGCACCAGCAGGGTGGTATCGATGGCCGCGGCCGGCGTGTCGCGCAGCAGCGCCAGCTCTTCGCCCAGCTGCTCGAGCAGCGCGCGCTCGGTGCTGGCGTCGCTCACCACGATCCGCACCTGGCCTTTGGCGTAGACCGCCTTGGCGAAGGGGCAGAGGTTGAGGCCGATGACGGCGCGCTCGAGCCAGCGCCGCACGGCGCGCTCGACCAGCGCCTGGTCGAAGTCCGGCTCAGTCACGGAAGTTGTCGAACTGCAGCGGCAGCTCGAAGTCTTCGCCGCGCAGCAGCGCGATCGCGGCCTGCAGGTCGTCGCGCTTCTTGCCGGTCACGCGCAGCTTGTCGCCGTTGATCTGGCTGTCGACCTTGAGCTTGGCGTCCTTGAGCTTGCCCTGGATCTTCTTGGCCAGCTCGCGCTCGATGCCCTGCTTCACGGTGACCTTCTGCCGCGCGCCGGCGACGTTGGTGTCGATGTCCCCGAACTCCAGGCAGCGCGCGTCGATCTTCCGCGCGATCAGGCGCGCGCGCAGGATGTCGGTCATCTGCTGCAGCTGGAACTCGCTGGGCGCGGACTGGGTGATCACCGCGTCCTCGCGCACGAACTTCGCGTCCACGCCCTTGAAGTCGAAGCGGGTGGACAGTTCGCGGTTGGCCTGGTCGACGGCGTTGATCAGTTCGTGGGTGTCGACTTCCGAGACGATGTCGAAGGAGGGCATGGCGGGACTCGAGGAAAACGGGGGGAATGGGGCGTCGTCCCGCGCGGGACGACGTGGATCGACGGCAGCGCCCGGGCAGGCGGCGCGCTGCCGCGTGCGCCGGGCGCTAGGTTACCCCACAGTTGCGCCCGCAACGGATGCGCACGCGCCTGCCAGCCCGTAACGTGTCGCGCCTGCCTGTGCCGACGTGCCGTTGCGTGAACCCATCCCCCATCATCGCCATCGTCGGCAGCGCCGGCACCTACGGCCGCTGGCTGCGCGGCTTCTTCGAACGGCGCATGGGCCTGCGCGTGCTCGGCCACGATCCCGGCGATCCCGGCAGCGATGCGCCCGAGGCGCTGCTGGCGCAGGCCGACGTGCTGCTGTTCGCCACGCCGATCCGGCAGACGCCGCAGGTGATCGACGAGTACGTGCGCCGGTCGGCCGGACGCGAGGCGGGCCGGCTGTGGCTGGACATCACCTCGATCAAGCAGGCGCCGACCGAGGCGATGCTGCGGTCGCGCGCGGAAGTGGCCGGCCTGCACCCGATGACCGCTCCGCCCAAGGCGCCGACCCTCAAGGGCCGCGTGGTGGTGGTGTGCGAAGCGCGGCTCGACCGCTGGCGGCCATGGCTGCAGGGCCTGCTCGACGCGCTGGAGGGCGAATACGTGCACGCCAGCGCCGAGCGCCACGACCGGATGATGGCGCTGGTGCAGGCGATGGTGCACGCCTCGCACCTGGCGCAGGCCGGCGTACTGGGCGAGTACGCCGACGAACTGGGCGGGCTGCAGGCGATCCTGCCGTTCCGCTCGGCCTCGTTCGAACTCGATGCCGCGATCGCCGCGCGCATCCTGTCGCTCAACCCGGCGATCTACGAAGAGATCCAGTTCGGCAACCGCCATGCGGCCGAGGTGCTGGACCGGCTGCTGGCGCAGTTCACCGAACTGCGCAGCCTGGTCAGCCAGGGCGACGACGCGGCACGCGCCCGCTTCCGCGAACGCTTCCTGCACAGCCGCGACAGTTTCGGCGCGCAGGCCCTGGCCGAGGGCAATTACGCCTACGAACGGGTCGGCTACCTGCTCGCCGACCTGGTCACCCGGCGCTACGCCAGCGTGCACCTGCCCGAGGACCGGCCCGGTTCGCTGCGCACGCTGCTGCACGTGTTCGAGCGCCACGGGGTGAGCCTGGAATCGATCCATTCCTCGCGCACGCCGGCCGGCGAGGTGCATTTCCGCATCGGCTTCGTCCGCGGCACCGATCCGGCGGCGCTGTCGATGGCGGTGGCCGAGATCGACGCCGATGGCCTGGGGCATGTGCTGGAGGCCGGCTGAGCGGTGGCGGATGCGGCATCATGCGCATCTCCCTTCCGTCGGGCCCGACCCATGATCCCCGCCTATGCCGCCCAGGCCGCCGGTTCGCCGCTGGCGCCCTTCGCGATCGAGCGTCGCGCCCCCGGGCCACGCGACGTGCAGATCGACATCCTCTACTGCGGCGTCTGCCATACCGACATCCACCTCGCCCGCGACGAGTGGGGCGGGGCCATGTTCCCGATGGTGCCGGGCCACGAGATCATCGGCCGCGTTTCTGCGGTCGGGGCACGGGTCGAGCGCCACCGGGTGGGCGATGCGGTCGGCGTGGGCTGCTTCGTCGACTCCTGCCGCGCCTGTCCGCAGTGCCACGCCGGCCAGGAGCAGTACTGCGACGAGGGCATGACCGCCACCTACAACTCGCACGAACGGCTCAGCGGCGCACCGACCTACGGCGGCTATTCGACCCGGATCGTGGTCGACCAGGACTATGTGCTGCGGATTCCCGACGGCATCCCGCTCGATCGCGCCGCCCCGCTGCTGTGCGCGGGCGTGACCACGTGGTCGCCGCTGCGCCACTTCGGCGTGGTCGCCGGCCACCGCGTGGCGGTGATGGGCCTGGGCGGACTCGGCCACATGGCGGTGAAGCTGGCGGTGGCGATGGGGGCCGAGGTCACGGTGCTGAGCACCAGCGCGTCCAAGCGCGCCGACGCCCTGGCCCTGGGGGCGCAGGATTTCGCCACCACCGGCGACGGGCGCGCGTTCAAGAGCCATGCGCGCCAGTTCGACCTGATCATCGACACGGTTTCGGCGCCACACGACTACAACGCCTGCCTGGGCCTGCTGAAGGTCGATGGGACTCTGGTGCTGCTGGGCATACCCGAACCCGCACCGCTGTCGGCCTTCCCGCTGGTGTCCAAGCGCCGGCGCATCGCCGGCTCGCTGATCGGCGGCATCGCCGAGACCCAGCAGATGCTGGAGTTCTGCGCCGTGCACGGCATCGCCGCGGATATCGAACTGATCGCAGTGGACCAGATCAACGAGGCCTATGAACGGATGCTGCGCGGCGACGTGCGCTACCGCTTCGTGATCGACACCGCTTCGCTGGGACGCTGATGCGCCCGCAGGAACTGCGGCCCGGCGCGGCGGCCGCGTGGATGCTGGTGGCCGGCGTGCTGTTCGCGGTCATGGACGCGGGCATGAAGTGGCTCGCCGCGGACTACCCGCCGTTCCAGGTGGCCGCGCTTCGCAGCCTGTCGGCGCTGCCGCTGGTGGTGGTCTGGATCCTCGCGCGTGGACGCGCCCACACGCTGCTGCGGGTGCACTGGCCGCTGCACCTGCTGCGCGGCCTGCTGAGCGTGGGGATGATGGTCGGATTCGTCTACGGCCTGGCGCGCATGCCGCTGTCGACCGCCTACGCGATCGTGTTCGTGGCGCCCCTGATGATCACCGCGCTGGCGGTGCCGCTGCTGGGCGAGAAGGTCGGGCCGCGCCGCTGGACCGCGATCGCGCTCGGCCTGGTCGGGGTGCTGGTGGTGTTGCGTCCCACCGGCGGCGGCATGGCCACCACCGCCGGGCTGGTGCTGGTGCTGGCCGCGCTGTGCTATTCGATCGCCGCGATCACGGTGCGCAAGCTCGCGATGCGCGACAGCCCGGAGGCGATGGTGTTCTGGTTCCTGGCCCTGTTGGCGGTGTTCGCCGGCACCGTCGCCGCCTTCGACTGGCATCCGGTCCAGGCCGGCCACCTGTGGGTGATCGGCCTGGTCGGGCTGACGGGTGCGCTGGGCCAGGTCGCGCTGACCCATGCCTTCCGCATCGGCGAGGCCAGCCAGATCGCGCCGCTGGAATACGCCGCGCTGCTGTGGGTGGTGCTGATCGACCTGACGGTCTGGCAGGCGCTGCCCGACGCCAAGACCTGGCTGGGCGCGGCCATCATCGTCGCCAGCGGCCTGTACCTGATCCGCCGCGAGCGCGTGGTGGGTGCGTCGCAGGAAGCGGGTGCGGCCCAGACCCCGCCACCCTGAGCCTGCATCGCCAGCGCCACTGACGGCCTGGAGGCCATCGCTGTGAGCCATCGCAACGCCACCGTCCCTGCACCGCATGCCGGCCTGGCTGCAAGGCCGATTCGAACCGCCGCCCCGGGCGCCCGCCCATGCCCCTGCTGCTGATTCCCGCACTGCTGCTGTGCTTCGTGGTCCTGTTGCTGCTGCTGTGGCCGCTGGGGCTGTGGCAACGCTATCGCGCCGGCCGCGCACGCAGGCGGGCGCGGCCGGGCTGGGTGACGTTCAACGCCGCCGGCCTGCTGCTGTCTTCGGCGTTGTTCCTGGCGGGCGCGGCTTTTGCGGGGATCTGGATCGGGGGCGCGGCCTGGAACGCGGGCGTCGGCCTGGTGGCCGGGCTGGCGACAGGTGCGGTGGGGCTGTGGCTGGCGCGCTTCGAGGCGGGCAATGGCCAACTCCACTACATCGCCAATCCCTGGCTGGTGCTGGCGCTGACGCTGCTGGTCGCCGCGCGCGTGGCTCTGGGCGCATGGCAGGCCTGGCATCGCGCCTGGGAAGGCTTGCCCGCCCCCGTCCCATGGCCGTGGCTGGCGGAGCCGGCCAGCCTGTGGGCGGTGGGCGGGCTGCTGCTGGGCTACCACCTCGCGTTTGCGCTGGGGCTGCGGCGAAAGCTGCGACGCCTGGGCATGCTGCGGCGGCGCTGAAGCGGGACAAAAGACAACGGGCCCCGAAGGGCCCGTTGCGATGGCGCAGGTCCGCTCGGTCGGTCAGAAGCGCGCGCCGATACCGAAGCCGATCGTCCATGGGTCGAAGCCGACGTCGCGCTCGACCGTCTCGCCCGCGACCTTGACGTCGGCATCGCCGTCCAGGTAGCGCGCATCCACGCGCGCGAACCAGGTGGGGTTGATGTTGATGTCGACACCGGCGGTGCCGATCGCACCCTTGGGCGTGGTCATGCTCACGTGCTCGCCGCTGCCGATCGACTCGTCGCTGATGTTGGTCTGGTGGTAGCCCAGGCCGAGGAACGGGCGGAACGTGTTGTCGGCCGAGCCGAAGTGGTACTGGCCGCTCAGCGCGATCGGCTGCGCGTCGACCGTGCCGAGGTTGCCGGCGTCGCTGCGCACGCGATGGTTGAACTTGTCGGCCGCGCCCCAGAGCTCGACGCCGACGTTGTCGTTGACATGCCAGGTCGCGCTCAGCGTCGGCGCGACATCGCCGCGGACTTCGGCGCCCAGCGGATCGGCATCGGGTTCCATGATGGTGGCGCTGCCGACCACGGAGAAGCGCTTGCCGGAAGCGGTGTCGCTGTCCTGGGCAAAGGCGGTCGGGGCGACCAGGAGGGCGGCGATGGCGGCGGAAAGGCCGTAAAGACGCATGGACTGCATGGGGGAACTCCTCAGTGGTTGTTTTGTGCGCCCTTGAGGTGGGCGGCGCCTAACGTAGGCAGCGCTCCATGAATGCATGCCGCTGCGTGCGATGAACCCGCGCCCGGCGTCGGGCTGGGGTTCATGCGGGTGATTGCACGCGTCGGAGCGCGTTGGCCGCCGCAGTCGCGGAAAACCGCGTGGCGATGCGGGCTGCGCGGGCGCATCGACACCGCGTCGACATATTTCCCCGGCGCAAGATGTGAAAGGTCAAGCCTGCCGCATGGTTCGTGCGGCGGACGCTCGCGCGAGCGGGCGGCCAGTACCTCCTTGGGATCGACACGGAGGGTGCCGGCACATGTTTCAGTCGCAACCATGCGCGGAACACTGGCGGCGGCTCGACTGTGCGCAGGCGTATCGCGCGCCGCGCGCGGGCAGCGTGCACCCGCGTTGCGCAGCAGATGCCGCCGTTTGCCGGTGCGCTGCGGCGGCGGGCGCAGCGGGATCCCACGCGAGGTTGGCGGCAGGGGGCCGTACCGCCACAATAGGAATCCCCTTGCGCCTGGAGAGGGCCGGATGGCCGAGCTCAAAGAATCCCGTGTCCCCGATATCGGCGGCTACGACGATGTCCCCGTCATCGAGGTGCTGGTCGCGGTGGGCGACACGGTGGCCAAGGACCAGGGGCTGGTCACGCTGGAGTCGGACAAGGCGACGATGGAAGTGCCGTCCGCGCACGCCGGCGTGGTGAAGGAACTGAAGGTCAAGGTGGGCGATACGATCTCCGAAGGCGGACTCGTTGCCGTGATCGAAGCGGCCGGCGACGGCGATGCCGCCACGCCGCCAGCACCGAAGGCGGCCCCCGCTCCCGCTGCCGCAGCGCCGGTCCCGACGCGCGCCAAGGAACCTGATCCGGTGGTCGAGCCGGTCGCCGTGGGCGATCGTCCCGATCGCCTGGCCCAGGCCTCGATCGATGCCCAGGCCGGGCAGGCGCCTACCTCCGGCCAGCCGCCGCTGCGGTTCGAGGCCGACGCGCTGATTCCCGGCAAGGTGCCCTACGCCAGTCCCGCGGTGCGCCTGTTCGCGCGCGAGCTCGGGGTGGATCTGGGCCGGGTGGACGGCAGCGAAAAGGGCGGCCGGATCACGAAGGAGGACGTGCAGAAGTTCGTCAAGGGCGTGATGTCCGGCGCGACTGCGGCTCCGGCCGGGGCCCCGGTCGCCGGCGGCGCTGGTCTCAATCTGCTGCCATGGCCCAAGGTCGACTTCGCCAAGTTCGGCGAGATCGAGGAAAAGCCGCTGCCGAGGATCAAGAAGATCTCGGGCGCCAACCTCGCGCGCAACTGGGCGATGATCCCGCACGTCACCCAGCACGACGATGCCGACATCACCGACCTCGAGGCGCTGCGCGTCGCGCTCAACAAGGAGAACGAGAAGGCCGGCATCAAGCTCACCATGCTCGCCTTCCTGATCAAGGCCAGCGCCAATGCGCTGAAGAAGTTCCCGGACTTCAACGCCTCGCTCGATGCCTCGGGCGAGACGCTGACGCTCAAGAAGTACTTCCACATCGGCTTCGCCGCCGACACGCCCAATGGCCTGGTGGTGCCGGTGGTGCGCGATGTCGACAGGAAGGGCGTGATCCAGATCGCGCAGGAAACCGGCGAACTGGCGAAGAAGGCGCGCGACGGCAAGCTCGGCCCGGCCGACATGTCCGGCGGCTGCTTCTCGATCAGCTCGCTCGGCGGCATCGGCGGCACCGCGTTCACGCCGATCGTCAATGCGCCTGAAGTCGCGATCCTGGGCGTGTCGAAGTCTTCGATGAAGCCGGTCTGGGACGGCAAGGCCTTCCAGCCCCGCCTGGTGCTGCCGCTGTCGCTGAGCTACGACCACCGCGTGATCGACGGCGCCGCGGCGGCGCGCTTCACGGCCTACCTCGCGCAGCTGCTCGCGGACATGCGCCGGGTGCTGCTGTAGCGCCTGCCAGATGGACCGGACGCGCTGCGCGTCCGGCCCGGCATCCACGTTGCGCGACGGGGCGGGCCAGCCCGCCCGACAAAGGAACAGAGCATGGCGAACACGGTTGAAGTGAAGGTCCCCGACATCGGCGGCTACGACGATGTCCCGGTCATCGAGGTGCTGGTGGCGGTTGGCGACACGGTGGCCAAGGACCAGGGGCTGGCGACGCTGGAATCGGACAAGGCGACGATGGAAGTCCCGTCTTCGCATGCCGGCGTGGTGAAGGAACTGAGGATCAAGCTCGGCGACACGGTGTCGGAAGGCAGCGTGGTGATGGTGCTGGAGGTGGAAGGCGCATCGGCGGAAGCGGCGCCTGCGCCCGCGCCTGCCAAGCAGGCGGGCCAGGCGACCGCCGCAGCGCAGACGGCCCCGCCGCCCGCTCCGGCAGGTGCCGGCGACCGCCAGGACGGCGCCGCGGGTGGCGGCCTGGTCGAGGCCACCGTGCCCGACATCGGCGGCTACGACGATGTGCCCGTGATCGAGGTGCTGGTGTCGGTCGGCGATACCGTGGCCAAGGACCAGGGCCTGGTCACGCTGGAATCCGACAAGGCGACGATGGAAGTGCCGTCCTCGCACGCCGGGGTGGTGAAGGAGCTCAGGGTCAAGGTGGGCGACACACTGTCCGAGGGCGCCGTGGTCGCGCTGATCGAGGCCGAGGGCGATACCCCTCCGTACGCGCGCCCCGCAGACAAGGTCGCGCCGGGCAGCAAGCCCCCGGTGGCGCCCTCGCACCGCACCCCCGCAGGCCCGGCGCCCGAAGCGGCCGCGGCGTCGGGCCGCAAGGCCGACGTGGAGTGCGCGGTGGTGGTGCTGGGTGCAGGTCCCGGTGGCTACACGGCCGCGTTCCGTGCCGCCGACCTCGACCTGGACACCGTGCTGGTCGAACGCTACGCCTCGCTGGGCGGCGTCTGCCTCAACGTGGGCTGCATCCCGTCCAAGGCCCTGCTGCATGCGGCCGACGTGATCGACCAGGCCGCGCACGCCAGCGACTACGGCGTGGACTTCGGCAAGCCGAAGATCAACCTCGACACCCTGCGCGGCTACAAGGAAAAAGTCGTCGGCCAGCTCACCAAGGGCCTGGCCGGCATGGCCAAGCAGCGCAAGGTGCGCGTGCTGCAGGGCACGGGCAAGTTTGTCTCGGCCAACGAGCTCGAGGTCACCGGCGACGACGGCAAGACCCAGCTGCTGCGTTTCGGCCAGTGCATCATCGCCGCCGGTTCGCAGGCGCTGAAGCTGCCGGGCTTCCCCTGGGACGACCCGCGCATCATGGATTCCACCGATGCGCTCGACCTCGCCGACGTGCCCAAGAAGCTGCTCGTCGTCGGTGGCGGCATCATCGGCTTGGAGATGGCCACGGTCTATCGCGGCCTCGGCAGCGAGGTGACGGTGGTGGAGCTGGCCGACCAGCTGATGCCGGGCGCCGACAAGGACCTGGTCAAGCCGCTCGCCGACCGCCTGAAGAAGCAGGGCGTCGCCACCCACCTCAAGACGAAGGTGGTGGAAGCCAAGGCCGGCAAGAAGGGCATCGAGGTCAGCTTCGACGGCGAGAACATCCCCGAGGGCAAGCTGTTCGATCGCGTGCTGGTGGCCGTGGGCCGTGCACCGAATGGCAAGAAGATCGACGCCGACAAGGCCGGCGTGCGCGGCACCGAGCGCGGCTTCATCGAGGTCGACGCGCAGATGCGCACCAACGTGCCGCACATCTTCGCCATCGGCGACATCGTCGGGCAGCCGATGCTGGCCCACAAGGCGACCCATGAGGGCAAGCTCGCGGCGGAAGTCGCGGCCGGCCACAAGAAGGAGTGGGTCGCGCGGGTGATTCCGTCGGTGGCCTATACCGATCCCGAGATCGCGTGGGTCGGTGTCACCGAGACGGAGGCCAGGGCCAAGGGACTCAAGGTCGGCGTGGGCAAGTTCCCGTGGGCGGCCTCTGGCCGTGCCATCGGCCTGTCGCGCACCGAGGGCTTCACCAAGCTGGTGTTCGACGAGGCCACCCACCGGATCATCGGCGCAGGCATCGTTGGCGTGCACGCAGGCGAGCTGATTGCCGAGGCGGCGCTGGCGATCGAGATGGGCTGCGAGGTCGCCGACATCGGCCACACCATCCATCCGCATCCCACGCTCAGCGAGTCGGTGGCGATGGCGGCCGAGGTGTTCGACGGCACCATCACCGACCTGTACCTGCCCAAGAAGAAGTAGCGGCGGAATCCGCCGCGGAGGAGCCGTCTGGTGTTGCGCCGCGGCTCCTGCGTGGTCTGGATCTTGCCGATCTGGAGTGTCTTCCCGCGTGGCGTGTGGAAAGCCGCTGCGTGCATGTGCCCGGTGCGACGGCTACGGACGCCCCTGGGTGCGAATGTCCCCCGGCGACGGCCTGCGGCCCTCGCCTCCTCCTTGATTTCGCACCCAGGGACATCCGCATCCGTCGTGGTGGGATCCTCGCGCGCCCAGGCAGCTCGCCGTCGCCACTGCCGCCTCTTTTTGGCTAGCGCATCTTTGGCGGCAAGCCTTGGGATTTGCTTCCCCGCGGCCTCCAGGGGCCTGATGCGGCCTTTGCTTTCCGCCCAGTGCCCTCGAATGGGGAGGCATCGCAGCATCAGGAACGGTGAGTCGCGTCCCGGCGACCGGGGGTCGCGACAAGCAAAACATGGATGTTTTGCGCGCGAGTCAGGACATGGATGTCCTGACCGAGCGAAAAGCGACCCCCGGTCGCCGGGACGCGGCGTCGGCCCGAAGGCGGGGACCATCTGGTAGGGACATCTCCACAATCGTGTCCAACTCCTCTTTCGAGTAGGAGCAGAACCAAAAGAAGCCCCGGCACGGGCCGGGGCTTGGTGGCCCGGGGGATCGACGAGGGTGATCGCGGGCCTGCATGGGTGGACCCGGGCTGTCCGGCGAAGTTCCCGGGGCCGTGGCCCGCCGCCTTGATGCCAGCCAGGGGGATCCGACAGGCCCTTCAGGTTGTGCGCTGCAACACATTGCCGTTCAAATGCGGCCCTTGCTATAATTTTGCGGCTTTGCCGGGCCGTTTCCCTCGGCCAACCCTCCGACGACCAGAGGCACGGGCTTTGCGCGATCCCATCTCCGCTCACCGGCGCGCACTCGCGCAGGCAGTGGTGCCGCAGGTGATCGCGACGGCCCTCGCAGCGGTCGCCGCCTGGCTCATGCAGGGCGGGGCGTGGTCGCTGGGGGTGCTGGCCGGCGGGGCGGCGGTCATCGCCGGAGGCTGGTTGTCCACGCGCCTGGCGCTGGGCGGCGGCGTCGGGCCCGGAACCACGGCGCTGCTGCGGCTGATGGCCGCCATGCTGGCGAAGTGGGTGGTGGTAATTGCCGTGCTGTTGGCGGCGGTGGCATGGGCCGGCTGGCCGCCTGCGGCGGTGTTGGCGGGAACCCTTGTCGCACTGGTCGCCCAGGTCGTGGCGCTGGCGCGGCGTTGATCCAGAGCAGTCATCAACAGGACGAGTCGAGACATGGCGGGCGAGTCGGAACTGACCCCAACCAGCTACATCCAGCACCATCTGCAGAACCTGACCGCACAGGTCGGCGAGGGCGGCTTCTTCACGATCAACGTGGACACGCTCGCCACTTCCGTGACGATGGGCCTGTTCATGGTCTTCATCTTCTGGCTGGCCACGCGCAAGGCCACTGCCGGCGTGCCGGGCAAGTGGCAGGCCTTCGTCGAGATCATGCTCGAGTTCGTCGACCGCCAGGCCCGTGACACCTATCACGGTACGAGCAAGCTGGTCACGCCGATCGCGATCACGCTGTTCTTCTGGATCCTGCTGATGAACATGCTCAAGTTCATCCCGGCGGATTTCATCGCCAAGCCGCTCGAGCTGCTGGGCGTGCCCTACTGGAAGCCGGTGCCGACCGCCGACGTGAACGCCACGCTCGGCATGTCGATCAGCGTGTTCTTCCTGATGCTGTTCTTCGCGCTGCGTGCCAAGGGCATCGGCGGCTTCAGCAAGGAGTTCCTGACCGCGCCGTTCGGCAAGTGGATGATGCCGTTCAACCTCATCCTCAACATTGTCGAGTGGCTGAGCAAGCCGATTTCGCTGGCGATGCGACTGTTCGGCAACATGTTCGGCGGCGAGATCGTGTTCCTGCTGATCTGGGTGCTCGGCGGCGCCAGCATCCTCGGCCTGCTCGGCGGCGCGCTGTTCGGCCTGGGCTGGATGATCTTCCACCTGCTGGTGATCCCGCTGCAGGCCTTCATCTTCATGATGCTGTCGATCGTCTACCTGAGCCTGTCGGAAGACGCGCACTAAGAGTTCCGCTTTCGTTCCACGCCATCCTTCACCCTTACCAAGCTCGTTGTTTCGGAGAAAACCATGGAAACCGCACTGACCGCCCTCGCTTCCGTCCAGGCTTCGACCGTTCTGGCCATCGGCATCATGATCGGCCTGGCCGCGCTCGGCGCCGGTCTGGGCCTGGCCATCATGGCCGGCAAGTTCCTCGAGTCGGCCGCGCGCCAGCCCGAGCTGATCCCGGTGCTGCAGGTCCGCATGTTCATCACCGCCGGCCTGATCGACGCCGCGTTCATCATCTCGGTCGCCGTCGGCCTGCTGTTCGCCTTCGCCAGCCCGTTCCTGGTCGGCGGCCTGGCCCCGTAACTGTCGGTCTTCGCACCGACGGCGCCTCCGGCGGACCTGCTTGGTCCGCCTGGCGGCATGTGGGTAGCCCCGGCCATCCGGCCGGCGGCGCCCTGAGTACAGGCAGAGCGCATCAATGAACCTCAATCTGACCCTAATCGCCCAGGCCCTGGCGTTCGCCGCCCTGATCTGGCTGATCGCCAGCAAGATCTGGCCGCCGCTGCTGGCGGCGATCGAAGAGCGCCAGAAGAAGATCGCCGAAGGCCTCGCGGCCGCCGACCATGCCCAGAAGAACCTGGCGCAGGCCGAGGAAAAGGTCGCCGAGGAGCTCAAGGCGGCCCGCGCCAAGGCCAACGAGATCATCGAGCACGCCCACCAGCGCGCCAACCAGATCGTCGACGCCGCCAAGGCCGAGGCGCTGCTGGAAGCCGCGCGCCTGAAGGCGGCGACGCAGAGCGAGATCGAGGCCGCGACCACGCGCGCCCGCGAAGACCTGCGCCGCCAGGTGTCGACGCTGGCCGTGGCCGGCGCCGAGAAGCTGCTGCGCCGCGAAATCGACGCCAACGCCCACAAGGCGCTGCTCGACGAGCTGGCCGGCGAACTGGCGGCCGAGGCGGGCTGATCCGATGAGCCAGGCCCTCACGCTCGCCCGTCCCTACGCCCGCGCTGCGTTCCTGCTGGCGCGGGAGGCCGGGGCGCTCGCGCCCTGGTCGCAGGCGCTGGCCTTCTCGGCGCGCATCGCCGCCGATCCGCAGGCGGCAGGCGTCCTCGGCCACCCCTCGCTCAAGCGCGAGCAGGCCGTGGCGCTGCTGGCCCCGCAGGCGGAGCTGGCCGGCTTCGGCGACTACCTGTCGCTACTGGCCGACAACCGCCGGCTGGCCCTGTTGCCGGAGATCGCCGGGCTGTTCGAGGAACTGCGCGCCGACGCCGAGCGCGTCGTGCGCGCCAAGGTCACCTCGGCGATGGCGATGCCGGAGGCCGAGCTCGACAGCATCCGCGCGGCGCTGCGCAAGCGCTTCGGCCGCGAGGTCGAGCTGGAGACGGCGGTCGACGCGTCGCTGATCGGCGGCGCGGTGATCGACGCCGGCGACGTGGTGATCGACGGCTCGCTGCGCGGCCGGCTCTCGCGTCTGCAGTCGGCGCTGGCAGGATGAAGCCGGGGTTCGGGATTCGGGATTGGAGATTCGGAAGAGCGAGCGCTGCTTCCCCAGATCCCCAATCCCGAGTCCCGAATCCCAAAACGCAATCGAAGCGGTGAACCGCACGCTGCGGACCACCTCCAAGGAAACGAAGATGGCAACCACCACGCTCAACCCGTCCGAAATCAGCGAGCTCATCAAGAGCCGCATCGAGAACGTCAAGCTGTCCGCGGAAGCGCGCAACGAAGGCACCGTGACCTCGGTCTCCGACGGCATCGTGCGCATCTACGGCCTGGCCGATGCGATGCAGGGCGAGATGATCGAGCTGCCCGCTGCCGAAAGTGGCACGCCCACCTACGCGCTGGCGCTGAACCTCGAGCGCGACTCGGTCGGCGCGGTGGTGCTGGGCGACTACGAGCACCTGCGCGAAGGCGACGTGGCCAAGACCACGGGACAGATCCTGTCGGTGCCGGTCGGCCCCGAGATGCTCGGCCGCGTGGTGAACGCCCTGGGCGAGCCGATCGACGGCAAGGGTCCGATCGACGCCAAGCTCACCGCCCCGGTGGAGCGCGTGGCGCCGGGCGTGATCTGGCGCAAGTCGGTCGACCAGCCGGTGCAGACCGGCTACAAGTCGGTGGACGCGATGATCCCGATCGGCCGCGGCCAGCGCGAGCTGATCATCGGCGACCGCCAGACGGGCAAGACCGCGATGGCGATCGACGCGGTGATCAACCAGAAGGGCACCGGCATCAAGTGCGTCTACGTCGCGATCGGCCAGAAGGCCTCGACCGTGGCCAACATCGTGCGCAAGCTGGAAGAGAACGGCGCGCTGGCGCACACCGTGGTGGTCGCGGCGACCGCGTCGGAGTCGGCCGCGATGCAGTACATCGCCGCCTACTCGGGCTGCACCATGGGCGAGTACTTCATGGACCGCGGCCAGGACGCGCTGATCGTGTATGACGACCTGTCCAAGCAGGCCGTGGCCTACCGCCAGATCTCGCTGCTGCTCAAGCGCCCGCCGGGCCGCGAAGCCTACCCGGGCGACGTGTTCTACCTGCACAGCCGCCTGCTCGAGCGCGCCGCGCGCGTCTCGGCCGAGTACGTCGAGAAGTTCACCAACGGCGAGGTCAAGGGCCAGACCGGCTCGCTGACCGCGCTGCCGATCATCGAGACCCAGGCCGGCGACGTGTCCGCGTTCGTGCCGACCAACGTGATCTCGATCACCGACGGCCAGATCTTCCTGGAAACCGACCTGTTCAACGCCGGCATCCGCCCGGCCGTGAACGCCGGCATCTCGGTGTCGCGCGTCGGCGGCGCCGCCCAGACCAAGATCATCAAGAAGCTGTCCGGCGGCATCCGCATCGCCCTGGCCCAGTACCGCGAACTTGCGGCGTTCGCCCAGTTCGCCTCCGACCTGGACGACGCGACCCGCAAGCAGCTCGAGCGCGGCCAGCGCGTCACCGAGCTGATGAAGCAGAAGCAGTACCAGCCGATGTCGATCGCCTACCAGGCGCTGTCGATCTACGCGGTGGACAAGGGCTACATGGACGACGTGCCGGTCAGCAAGGTCCTGGCGTTCGAAGAGGCCCTGCACGCGCATTTCGCCAACACCCAGGGCGCGCTGATCGAGCGCATCAACGGCAGCGGCGACTGGAACGACGAGATCGAAGCGGCCTACAAGGCCGGCATCGAGGACTTCAGGAAGACCGGCTCGTACTGAGCCGGTGTGTCGGGTCGTTCGCGACCCGTGATGGTTAAGGCAACAGCAGGTGGCGGTGGTCGGGATTCGTATCGGATCGCCGGCCACCGATCGCCAATCACCGCGAGCGGAGCGAGCTAGATGGCTGGTGGAAGGGAAATCAAGACCAAGATCAAGAGCGTGCAGAACACCCGCAAGGTGACGCGCGCGCTGGAGATGGTCTCGGCCTCGAAGATCCGCAAGGCCCAGGACCGGATGAAGGCCTCGCGCCCCTACGCGCGGGCGATGAAGCAGATCATCGGCCACCTGGCGCAGGCGAATACCGAGTTCCAGCACCCTTACCTGGTCGAGCGCAAGGACATCAAGCGCGTCGGCTACGTCATCGTTTCGTCCGACCGCGGCCTGGCCGGCGGCCTGAACAACAACCTGTTCCGCAAGCTGCTGGTCGAGATCCGCCAGTGGCAGGAAAAGGGCGTCGAGGTGGACGTGGTGACCATCGGCCAGAAGGCCGCCGTGTTCTTCCGCCGGCTCAAGGTCAACATGCTGGCCAGCGTGGCGCACCTGGGCGACCAGCCCGAGGTCGAGCAGCTGGTGGGCGTGGTGCAGGTGATGCTCGAGGCCTACGACGCCAGCCGGCTGGACAAGGTGTTCCTGGTCTACAACGACTTCGTCAACACCATGACCCAGCGCGCGGCGTTCGACCAGCTGCTGCCGCTGCCGGCGTCGGAGACCGCGGTCGCCAAGCACGACTGGGACTACATCTACGAACCCGATGCCGAGCGCGTGCTGGCGCACGTGCTGACGCGCTACATCGAGTCGCTGGTGTACCAGGCGGTGATGGAGAACGTGGCGTCCGAGCACGCGGCGCGGATGGTGGCGATGAAGTCGGCCAGCGACAACGCCACCAAGCTGATCGACACGCTGAACCTGGTCTACAACAAGGCCCGGCAGGCGGCGATCACCCAGGAAATTTCCGAAATCGTCGGCGGCGCGGCGGCGGTCTGACCGCGCCACCACAGAATTCAATTAGAGGAATGCAGCAATGAGTCAGGGCAAGATCGTTCAGATCATCGGCGCGGTCGTCGACGTGGAATTCCCGCGCAGCGAAGTGCCGAAGGTGTACGACGCGCTGAAGGTGCAGAACACCGCGATCACGCTCGAGGTGCAGCAGCAGCTCGGCGACGGCGTCGTGCGCACGATCGCGCTCGGCTCCACCGACGGCCTGAAGCGCAACCTGGTGGCCGAGAACACCGGCCGCGCGATCTCGGTGCCGGTCGGCACCGGCACGCTGGGCCGCATCATGGACGTGCTGGGCGCGCCGATCGACGAGGCCGGCCCGGTCAAGGCCGACACCACGTGGGAAATCCACCGCGCGGCCCCGTCCTACGAGGACCAGTCCTCGACCACCGAGCTGCTGGAAACCGGCATCAAGGTCATCGACCTGATGTGCCCGTTCGCCAAGGGCGGCAAGGTCGGCCTGTTCGGCGGCGCCGGCGTGGGCAAGACCGTCAACATGATGGAACTGATCAACAACATCGCGACCGAGCACTCGGGCCTGTCGGTGTTCGCCGGCGTGGGCGAGCGTACCCGCGAAGGCAACGACTTCTACCACGAGATGCAGGAGTCGGGCGTCGTCAACATCGCCGAGCCGGAGAAGTCGAAGGTGGCGATGGTGTACGGCCAGATGAACGAGCCGCCGGGCAACCGCCTGCGCGTCGCGCTGACCGGCCTGACCATGGCCGAGTACTTCCGCGACGAAGGCCGCGACGTGCTGCTGTTCGTGGACAACATCTACCGCTACACCCTGGCCGGTACCGAAGTGTCGGCGCTGCTGGGCCGCATGCCGTCGGCGGTGGGCTACCAGCCGACCCTGGCCGAGGAGATGGGCGTGCTGCAGGAGCGCATCACCTCGACCAAGACCGGTTCGATCACCTCGATCCAGGCCGTGTACGTGCCCGCGGACGACCTGACCGACCCGTCGCCGGCGACCACCTTCGCCCACCTCGACGCCACCGTCGTGCTGAGCCGCAACATCGCCTCGCTGGGTATCTACCCGGCGGTCGACCCGCTCGACTCCACCTCGCGCCAGCTCGACCCGAACGTGATCGGCCACGAGCACTACGACACCGCGCGCCGCGTGCAGGCCACGCTGCAGAAGTACAAGGAGCTCAAGGACATCATCGCGATCCTGGGCATGGACGAGCTGTCGGAAGACGACAAGCTGGCCGTGGCCCGCGCGCGCAAGATCGAGCGCTTCTTCTCGCAGCCCTTCCACGTCGCCGAAGTGTTTACCGGCTCGCCCGGCAAGTACGTGTCGCTGAAGGAGACGATCCGCGGCTTCAAGGGCATCGTCGAGGGCGAGTTCGACCACCTGCCGGAGCAGGCGTTCTACATGGTCGGCACCATCGACGAGGCGGTCGAGAAGGCGAAGAAGATTTCCGCGTAAGCGGGAATCTTCGTGGGATTCGGGATTCGGAATTAGGGATTCGGAAAAGCGGGCACCGGTTTGAGGTCGAAGAGGGTCGAGCGCGGCACTGCCGTTGCGAATCCCGAATCCCGAATCCCGAATCCCGTTTCCGAGCGTAGCGAGGAAACAATGTCTACCATCCGTTGCGACATCGTCAGCGCCGAGGCCGAGATCTTCCAGGGCGAGGCCACGCTCGTGGTCGCCACCGGCGAGATGGGCGAGCTCGGCATCGCGCCGCGCCACGCGCCGCTGATCACCCGGCTCAAGCCGGGCAAGGTCGTGGTGACCCGGCCGGACGGCAGCGTGCTCGACTTCGCCATCGGTGGCGGCATCCTCGAGGTGCAGCCGCAGGTGGTGACGATCCTGGCCGACACCGCGATCCGCGCCGACGAGATCGACGAGGCCAAGGTGCGCGCCGCCAAGGAAGAGGCGGAGCGCGTGCTGGCCGGCCGCGGCGAGGCGATGGACGTCGCCGAGGCGCAGCAGAAGCTGGCCGAGGTGATGGCCCAGCTCTCGGCGCTGGAGCGCCTGCGCAAGAACCTCAAGCACTGAGCGAACGCGCAGCGCAGCTTGACGGGACGCCGGCCTCGCGCCGGCGTTCGCGCATCCGGGCCAGGCGGCGCGTTTCCGCGCGCTGCGACGTAACGCGTCCGCGGCAGCCGATGGCTGCGGATGCCGCGGCGGGCCGGCCACGCGCGAGCGGCCTGCTTCCCGCGCCGCCGATAACGGCCGGATCGGCGCCTGTGGTGTCCGCCCTGCCGAAGCGCAGCCGGCAACGCGGCGCCGATGTACACGCGATTGCGACACAATGCGCCATCACGGATCCGGGGGAGCGCGCGATGGCGAACGCACACTGGCGTTGGACCTGTCCGCTGGCCGCGATGCTGGCGACATGCCTGCTGGCGGCGCCGGCGATCGCCGCAGAGCGCCCGCGTGCGCGCGAGGCGGGCGTGGTCATCGGCGTGCTGCCGACCGGACCGCGCAACGCCATCGTCGACGTGGCCGGCGTGGCGGTCGGTCATGCGACGGTGATCGAGGGCGAGCGCATCCGCACCGGCGTCACCGCGATCCTGCCGCATCCGGGCGACCTCTACCGCGAGCGCGTGCCGGCGGCGATCGTGGTCGGCAACGGCTACGGCAAGCTGCTCGGCATCACCCAGGTCGACGAACTGGGCGAGCTGGAAACGCCGATCCTGCTGACCGGCACGCTGGGCGTCTGGCGCGCGGCCGATGCGCTGGTCGACTGGCAGCTCTCCCGCCCCGGCATGGAGCAGGTGCGGTCGCTCAACCCGCTGGTCGGCGAGACCAATGATGGCTACCTCAACGACATCCGCGCGCGCCCGCTGCGCCCGGAGCACGTGCGCCAGGCGCTGGACACGGCCTCTACGGACAACGTCGCGGAGGGGGCCGTGGGCGCGGGGACAGGCACGGTCGCGTTCGGCTGGAAGGGCGGCATCGGCACCAGCTCGCGGCGCCTCGCCCCCGCCCAGGGTGGCTACACGGTCGGGGTGTTGGTGCAGAGCAACTACGGGGGGCGGCTGACAATCGCGGGCGTCGCGCTGGACCAGCTGCAGCCGCCGCGCCTTGCCGCGCGCGACATGCCGCCGGCCAGCGGCGACGGCAGCATCATGATCGTGGTCGCCACCGACGCTCCCCTCGACGCGCGCCTGCTGCGGCGCCTGGCCACGCGCGCACTGCTGGGCCTGGGGCGCACCGGCTCGTCGATGAGCAACGGCTCGGGAGACTACGTGATCGCCTTCTCCACCGCCGCAGGCCCGGGCCGGGAACGCGAGAATGAGGAAACGGCGCGGCCGCTGCTGGCGAACGAGGCGATGACGCCGCTGTTCGACGCGGTGGCCGAGGCCACCGAAGAGGCCATCGTCAATTCGCTGTTCCGCGCGCGCGACATGGACGGCCACCGCGGCACGGTGCCGGCGCTTCCGCTGGACCGGGCGCTGCCGCTGCTGCGCGCCGGGAGATCCGCACCAGGGCGATAGCGCGCCGCGGCGGCGCTCAGCGCCGGTAGATCCAGTGTCGCGACAGCACGAACCCGACCAGGCCCAGCGCGACCTCCACCACCGGCTTGGCCAGCCAGGCCCACCTGAGCCCCAGTATGTCGTCGATCACGCCCACCGCGAAGGTGCTGACGGCGGTCGTGCACAGCCACATCAGGGCGAAGCGCTGGAACTGCACCCGCCCCATCGCCGAGTCCTCACCGGCGAAGGTGAACTTGCCGTTGAGCCAGTAACCGAGCATCGCGCCGCTGATGCGGCCGGTGACGTTGGCCGGCTCGATCAGCATGCCCAGGTGCGACAGCCATACCGTCACGCCCCAGTCGAGCAGCCACTGCAGGCCGCCGATCACGAGGTAGTGGCCGCCCTGGCGACGCAGGCTCACGGCGCGTGCTCCAGTCGAGGTGCGGGGGTCGGGCGGGCGGTCATGGCGGCCAAGGGTAGCGCTCCGCGGGTTAAGGCGACATCGGCTGGACGATGGACCGCGGGCCGGTCGACGACGCCGGTCCGGCCCGTGCGCGATTCTGCGTACATGCGGGGAGCGCCTTAGAATCCCCGGTCCGGACCCACTGGAAGCCCCATGAGCACTCCGCTGCACGTCGTGATCCTCGCCGCCGGCGAGGGCAAGCGCATGAAGTCGTCGCTGCCCAAGGTGCTGCAGAAGGTCGCGGGACGGCCGATGCTCGCCCACGTGATCGCCACTGCGCGCGCGCTCGCGCCCGCGGGCATCCACATCGTCCATGGGCATGGGGGCGAACAGGTGCAGGCCGCGTTCGCCGACCAGCCCGACCTGGCCTGGGCCGAGCAGGCACGTCAGCTGGGCACCGGCCATGCGGTGCAGCAGGCGATGCCCGACGTGCCCGACCAGGCGCGCGTGCTGGTGATGTACGGCGACGCGCCGCTGTTCACCGTCGAGACCCTGCGGCGCCTGCTGGCGGCAGGGGGCAGGCTGTCGCTGCTGGCGGCCGAACTGGACAACCCGACCGGCTATGGCCGCATCGTGCGCGACGCGCAGGGCCATGTCGCTGCCGTGGTCGAGGAGAAGGACGCGAGCGACGAGCAGCGCGCCATCCGCCTGGTCAACACGGGTGTGATCGCCGCCGATGCCACCGCGCTGAAGGGCTGGCTGTCGCGCCTGTCCAACGACAACGCCCAGGGCGAGTATTACCTCACCGACGTGGCCGGCATGGCCGCGGCCGACTTCACTGCGGCCGAGCTGGTGATCGTGGACGACGCGCGCGAGACCGAGGGCGCCAACGATCCCTGGCAGCTGGCGCAACTGGAGCGCGCGTTCCAGCTGCGCGCGGCCAAGGCGCTGTGCCTGCAGGGTGCGCGCGTGGCCGATCCCGCCCGTCTCGACATCCGCGGCGAAGTGATCGTGGGGCGCGACGTGGAGATCGACGCCGACGTGGTGTTCGAGGGCCGCGTGGAACTGGGCGATGGCGTGCGCATCGGTCCGTTCACGCGGCTCAAGGACGTGGTGCTGGGGCCTGGCACCGAAGTGCGCGCCCATTGCGACCTGGAAGGCGCGCGCGTCGAAGGCGCGGCGAGCATCGGCCCGTTCGCGCGCCTGCGCCCGGGCACCGTGCTGGCCGACGGCGTGCACGTGGGCAATTTCGTCGAGACCAAGAACGCGCGGCTGGGCGTGGGCAGCAAGGCCAACCATCTCGCCTACCTGGGCGATGCGGTGGTGGGCGCGAAGGTGAACATCGGCGCCGGCACGATCACCTGCAACTACGACGGCGCGAACAAGTCGACCACCACCATCGGCGATGGCGCCTTCATCGGCTCCAATTCGGCGCTGGTCGCACCGGTCACGATCGGCGAGGGCGCGACCATCGGCGCTGGATCGGTGATCGGAATGGATGCGGCGCCAGGCAAGCTGACCGTGGCGCGGGCGCGGCAGATGACCATCGAGGGATGGGAGCGGCCGCAGAAGAAGTCGTAGCGTGCGGGCGCCGGGGTCGGCGGGAGCGGCTGAGGCTGACTCTTGCAGCCGCATTGCTGTGCATGGGTTGCGATCGCGATTGAAGTCGCGCCTGGTGCGAGTGCATCCAGAGGCGCGCACCTCGGTGCAACACGCGTAGCGCCGAGTGCATCCGGTTGCGAATGGGGTGGCGGGTTGGTTGCGGCCTTGCGTGTGTTCCGTTCGGCAGGCGTGGGGACGCGTTGGTGCCGTTGCGGTCGAGGGGGGCTTGGGTGGGCTTCAACAGCGCGAGGCGTCGGGTTTCTCGCGCGTGGGGACGCGTTTTTCTTGCAAGCGGCTGATGGTTACGTTTAGCCCGGCAATACGATCGAGACGCACAGGCCGCCGCCGTCGCGGTTGAGCAGGGCGATGCGGCCGCCGTGGGCTTCGGCGATCTCGCGCGCCAGCGCCAGGCCCAGGCCGGTCCCGCTGCGCTTGGTCGAGTAGAACGGCAGCAGGGCATTGGCCAGCACCGCCTCGTTCATGCCGCTGCCGCGGTCGAGCACGTCGATGCGCCAGCCCTCGGCGATGCGACGCACCGCCAGCGAGACCGCCTCGTGCGGCGTGCCCGATTCGTGGGCGTTCTTGAGCAGGTTCAGCAGGGCCTGTTCGATCTGCGCGGGATCGAAGCGCACCACCTCGTCCGGGACCACCCCTTCGATCGCGAACGCCACCTGGCTGCGCAGTTTCTCCAGGAACGGCCCCAGCTGGATCGGCTCGGCGCGCGGCGCGGGCAGCTTGGCGAAGCGCGCGTAGTCGCGCAGGAATCCTTCCAGATGGCGCGCCCGTTCCTCGATGGTGGCCAGCGCCAGCGGCAGCTTCTCGTGCTGGCCGCGGCGCAGCAGTTCGGCGCCCGAGTGGGCGAGCGAGGCGATCGGCGCCAGCGAGTTGTTGAGCTCGTGGCTGATCACCCGGATCACCTTCTTCCAGGTCTGCACTTCCTGGCGGCGCAGTTCGGCCGTCATCTGGCGCAGCAGGATCAGCTCGTGGCGGCGCCCGTTGAGGCGGAACATGCGCCGCGCGAGGTGGTAGATGTCCTCGTGGTCTTCGTCGCCGACGGTGAACATGCCGTCGCCGCCGCGAGCGAAGGCTTCGCCCACCGCGGGCGGCGCGTCGCGTAGCAGGTCCTCCAGCGCGCGTCCCTCCAGCCGGCGCCCGTCGCCGAGCATCCGTCGTGCCGCGAGGTTGCCGAGCACCACGCGCAGCGCCGGGTCGAGCAGCAGCATGGCCACCGGCGTGTTCTGCACCATGGTGTCGAGCAGCAGTTCGCGCTGCACCAGCGACAGCCGCTGCTCGCGCAGGGCCTGACCGAGCGCGTTGTGCGCGTCGACCAGTTCGATCAGGTCGCCGTATCGGTCCCAGGTGATGCCGAAACTGAAGTCGCCGTCGCGGTAGCCGGCCACGGTGCCGGTCAGGGCGCGGATCAGCGCACGCAGCGGCACGAAGGTGCGCCACACCACCAGGCCCATCAGCGTGCCGCTGGTCAGCGTGCCCAGCAGCGCCGCCAGCCAGGCCGACATCCAGGTTGCGAACATCGCGGTAAGCGCGGAGGCGGCCGCCACGGCGACGACCACCAGCGCGATCATGCGAATCGCCAGCGGCAGGACGCGGAGGATGCGCATGCGTCGCGGTCAGCCGCGTGGGATGCCGTAGCGGTCCAGGCGCCGGTACAACGCCTGCCGCGACATGCCCAGCTCGGTCGCGGCCTGCGCCAGCACGCCGCCCGCGCGCGCGAGCGCCGCTTCGATCGCGGCGCGGTCGGGTTCGTCGCCGTGGCCGTGCGCGCCCGCGTCCGCCGACAGCGGCGCCAGGCCCAGGGCGGCGGCTTCGATCACGTCGCCCGACAGCAGCGCGGCGCGCTGCACCGCGTTGCGCAGTTCGCGCACGTTGCCGGGCCAGGGATGGTGCAGCAGCGCGCGCTCGGCGGCGGGGCTCAACTGCCGGCCGGGGGGAAGGAAATGCCTCGCCAGCGGTAGGATGTCGCGCGGCCTGCGCGCCAGCGCAGGCAGGCGCAGTTCGATGCCGTTGAGCCGGTAGTACAGGTCTTCGCGGAAACGCCCCTCGGCGATCATTGCCGCCAGGTCGGCGTTGGTGGCGCTGACCACGCGCACCTTCACGCTGCGCTCCTGGTTGCCGCCCAGGCGCTGGAACCGCCCGGTCTCCAGCACGCGCAGCAGCTTCACCTGGCCGGCCGGCGGCAAGGTGCCGATCTCGTCGAGGAACAGGGTGCCGCCGTCGGCAGCTTCGAACTTGCCGGTGCGCGCCTTGTTGCCCGCGCCGGTGTAAGCGCCCGGTTCGGCGCCGAATAGTTCGGCCTCGATCAGTTCGCTGGGCAGCGCGCCGCAGTTCACCGCCACGAACGGTCCCGATCGCACCGCCGAGTTGAAGTGGATGATCTCCGCGTATTTTTCCTTGCCGGCGCCGTTGGGCCCGGTGACCAGCACCGGCAGGTCAGAGCGCGACACCTGCAGCGCCAGCGACAGCACCGTCTCGCTGGCGACGTCGTCGTAGACCAGGCCGCGCAGGTCGTGCTGCCGCGCCATCGCCTCGCGCCGGCCGCGTTCGCCCGCGCTGCGCGCGGCCAGCTCGCGCCGCGTTTCCGCCAGCTCGAGCAGGTTGTTCACCGACGCCAGCAGCTTGTGGTCGTCCCAGGGCTTGCCGATGTAGTCGGCGGCACCGGCCTTGACCAGGTCGACCGCGGACTCCAGCCGCGTCCACGCAGTGAGCAGGATCACCGGCATATCGGGGTGCTGCGCGCGGATCTGCCGGAACAGGGCCACACCCTCGTCGCCGGACGTGGTGTCGGCGTGGAAGTTCATGTCCTGGATCACCAGGTCGATGCCGCCGCGCTGCAGCAGCGCCAGGCCTTCGTCCGGGGTTTCGGCGCGGCGCACGTCGATCTCGTGCAGGGAGAACAGCAGTTCCAGCGCGGTGCCGACGGACGGATTGTCGTCGATGACGAGGAGGGTGGGCATGTGCGGACGCGTGCGGGCCTGCCGCTATCGTAGCGACTGCGGGTCCGCAGCGGCGCGGTGGCCGTAACTCAGCACGCGGGTGACGCTCCAGCGCCCGTCGCGCCATTGCCAGACCATCGTGAAGTCGGCCAGGCCTTCGCAGCCGTCGCTACCTGACGCGCAGAAGCGGTGGCTGCCCTGCGAGATCGCGCCGAAGCCGGGGACCGGGTGGACGCGCAGGCTGCCTTCGACCAGTTGCCGGGTGTAGCGGCCGCAGGCATGGCGGCGGGTGTTGTCGAGCATCGCCTCGCGCGTCCAGGTCACCCCGCCGGTGTCGTGGTAGAACTCCACGGCCTCGTCGAAGTAAGCGGCGTGGCGGGCCAGCTGCGCCGGATCGGCGCAGTGGTTGAAGGCATCGAACAGGGCGGCATCCAGCCCGGCGATGGCCTCGGCCAGGGCCGGGCCGGCGGGCGGCTCGCCGGCGGGCGCGATGCCGCAGGCCAGGGCGAGGCCGGCGGCGAACAGCGCCGCCCCGCGCGCGCGGCGCGGGGCGGAGTTCGGGCTGGCGATCGCGGCGCGCATCAGACGCTGCGCGTGGCGATGGCAGGCGGGACCGAGGCCGCGCGACGGGCCGGCCCCAACACCGAGATCTGCCCCAGCAGCCAGAGCGCCAGCGCACCCAGCGGCAGGTAGTACAGCGGCAGGCGCGCCAGCTCGTACTGGTTCATCAGCACCTGGTTGATGCCGTAGGCGGCGAGCATGCCGAGCACGATGCCGATGCTGGCGAGCAGGAAGTTCTCGGTCTGGAAGTAGCGCAGGATCTGGCCCTTGGTCGCGCCCAGCGCGCGCCGCACGCCGATCTGCTTGGTGCGCTGCTGCACCCAGAAGCTGGCCAGGCCGACGATGCCCAGCGAGGTGATGAACAGCAGGCCCAGGCAGACGATGCCGAGCAGCCAGGCCATCGCCCTGGGCGCCTGGTAGAACTCCTCGCGCAGGGCCTGCATGGTCTTGGTGTTCTCTTCCAGCACGATGCGCCGGGGGCCGCTGTCGCGCAGGGTCTTGGTGGCGGCGGCCAGGATCTCGTCGCGACGTTCCGGGGCGGTGCGGATCACGTAGTTGCCGCCGGTCGCGTAGGTCGGACGGATCGGGAATACCATGCTGTGCTCGCGGCCTTCCGGGCCGCCCTGCAGGCTCGGCCGCACCAGGTGCTCGATCACCCCGACGATGCGGATCGGCTCGTCGCCCCAGCTGTAGAAGTTCTTGCCTACCGCCTCCTCGCCGGGGAACAGGCGCTCGGCCATCTTGCGGGTGATGATCGCCACGGGGATGCGCACCGGCCCTTCGGCACGGTCGACGGCATCGAACTCCAGGAACTCGTCGGGCTGGAACCAGCGTCCGGACACCAGGCGCAGGCCCAGCGTGTCCATGAACTGGTCCTCGGCCATGTAGACCGTGGCCACCATGTTCGGCTGGGTCTGCTCGGTGCTCAGACGCACGCCGCTGTTCCAGGACGAGTTGGTGAACGGGACCTGGTTGATCACCGTGGCGCCGGTCACCCCGGGCAGGCCGCGCAGCGCGGCGAGGTCGGTGCGGGTCTGCGCGGCGGCGTTGTCGTCGTTGCCGATGCCGGTGATCTGCACGCGTACCAGCTCGTTCTCGGCCAGGCCGCTGGCCTCGTTCACGAAGGTAATGCGCTCGCCGATCATGAACAGGGCGTTGCAGATGATCGCGCAGGTCAGCGCGATCTCCAGCACGATCAGGGTCGCGGCCGTCTTGTGCCGCATCAGGGTGGAGAGGATCGGACGGATTTCCATGGCTGTCTCCGGGAATGCGGCGGCGTTACTGCGACTTGAGCTGCAGCGCGGGGGTGACCTGCATCGCGCGCCAGGCCGGCAGCACGCCGGCGAACAGGCTGGCGACGATGGCGAGCACGAAGGTGGTCAGCAGCATGGCCGGATCCAGGTGCGCGAGTTCGGCGTAGCTGGCCGGCTGCTGGCGCACCGCCCACAGCCCGAGCAGGGCCAGGCCCAGGCCGATGACGCCGCCGGCCAGGCCGATGGTGCCGGCTTCGACCAGGCACTGCTTGAAGATCTCGGCGCGCGAAGCGCCCAGCGCGCGGCGCACGCCGATCTCGCTGCTGCGACGCAGGAACTTGGCCAGCAGCAGGCCGACGGTGTTGAGCAGGCACACCAGCAGGAAGCCGAAGCCCAGCCACAGCTGCATCACCACGTCGTTGGGCACCACGCGGTTGTAGTCCAGCCACTCCATCACGCTGCGCAGGCGCACGTTGGTGGGGCGTTCGAAGCGGCCGGCGGCGCGCTGCTGCTCGGAGTAGCTGGTGAGATAGTCGAAATACGCCTTGCGCTTGTCTTCCGAGCCGAGCTCAACCCAGTACTGGATCCAGGCGCAGGGCACGTTGAGCGCGGTGTTGTCGCCGCGCGAGTCGCCCCAGCAGTTCATGTTGCCGCTGCGGCCCATCTGCAGGTCGCGCGAGGTCGAGAACGGCAGGAACACGTCCTCCAGTTCGCCGTAGCGGTCGCTGTTCATGTCGTAGAAGCGTGGGGTGGGGCGCCACTCGTCGATCACGCCGATCACGGTGAAATCGGTCTGGTCCAGGCGCAGGCGCTGGCCGACGCTGTTGGTGCCGCCGAACACGCGCTCGTTGAGGTCGCGCGAGATCACCACCACCCGCGCACGCGCCTCGTCGTCCGCCTGCGACCAGCCGTTGCCGTGCAGGAAGGGCACCTGGAACATCGGGAAGAAGTCGGTGCTGGCGTAGCGCGCGTCGGAAACGAACGGCGTCAGGTCGGCGCGGTCGGGGGTCACCGACACGCCGCCGCCGGTCATCATCGCCTGGCGGTCGCCACGCTTCTCGCGCAGCAGCGTCTCGGCGTCGGTGCGGGTGACCTGGTCATTGGGTTCGCCGCCGGGGGTGTAACCCTGCATGCCTTCGGGGTCGAGCTGCACGTAGTACAGCTGTCCGCTCTTGCCGGGAATCGGGTCGCCGGACAGCACCCGGAACACGGTCAAGGTGGTCATGCAAGCGCCGATGCCCAGCGCGATCGCCAGCACCATCAGCGCGGTGAGCACCCGGTTGCGGCGGAAGCTGCGCAGGGCGAGGTTGAAGTAGTAGCCGAACATGTGGCGCTCCGGAGACGGGTCTGGCCCGCGGCTGGTGGAATCGAGGCTGCGTGGTTCAGGCGGGCTCGGCTTCGGCCGAGGCGGCCTGCGTCGCGCGACCCAGGCCGGGCTCGATCGACAGGTCGGTGGCCATGCCATCGACGATGTGCACGTTGCGCTGCGCACGCGCGGCCAGTTCCGGATCGTGGGTCACCATCACGATGGTGGTGCCGCGCGAGTTGATGTCCTCCAGCAGCTCCATCACGCTGCGCGCCATCTGCGAGTCGAGGTTGCCGGTGGGTTCGTCGGCCAGCAGCAGCCGCGGTGAACCGGCCAGCGCGCGCGCGATCGCGGCACGCTGCTGCTGCCCGCCCGACAGTTCGGCCGGGTAGTGCTTCATGCGCGACCCCAGGCCCACCTGCGACAGCGCCTCCTCGATGCGCAGCTTGCGCTCATTACCGGGCATGCCGCGGTAGCGCAGCGGTACCTCGCAGTTGTCGAACAGGTTGAGGTCCGGGATCAGGTTGAAGCTCTGGAAGATGAAGCCGATCTTCTCGTTGCGCAGGCGCGAGCGCTGGTTGTCGTTGAGCCCCTTCACGTTCACGCCATCGAGGTGGTACTCGCCGCCGGTGAAGGTCTCCAGCAGGCCGGCGATGTTGAGGAAGGTGGTCTTGCCCGAGCCGGACGGGCCGGTGACGGCGACGAACTCGCCGTCGCGCACCTGCAGGTCGAGCGAGCGCAGCGCGTGGGTTTCGACGAGTTCGGTGCGGTAGACCTTGGTGACCTGGCGCATGTCGAGCATGGTGGGTTCCTTCGGAGCAGGGAGAGAAAGGCCACCCCGCCGCCGCATCGTGGCCGGAGAGAGAGACGGCACGGCGGGCGGGCGGGATGAAGCGGGGGCTCAGCCGATGCCGAACCGGGCCGGCAGCGGCGAGCGCACCGCGTAGGCGTTCGCGGCCGGCCGCGTCCGGCGTTCGCCGTTCGCGGCGCCGGGGCAGGCCGCGCCACGCGCGGCGTCGAACGCATACAGCTCGTGCAGGCGCAGCGGAACGGCGTCGGTCAACTGCTGCGCGGTCCAGTGCAGGCGGGTGGGGAAGTGGGCGAAGGTGTCCATGTCATTGTCCCGAGATGCGGACGCGGTCCGCGTTGGCGAACTGGTCGGTGCCCGAGACGACGATGCGCTCGCCCTCCTGCAGGCCCGACACGATTTCCACGGCGTTGAGACTGAAGGCGCCGGCCTGGATCGGGCGGCGCACGGCGCTGCTGCCCTCGACCACCCAGGCCACGCGGCCGCCGTCCTGCTCCAGGAACGGCCCGCGCTCGACCATCAGCACGTCCTCGCGCGTGTCCAGCACGATGCGTGCGGACAGGCGCTGGTTCTGGCGCAGGTTGGGCGGCTGCTGGCCCTCGTCGAAGCGCAGGCGGGCGGTGACCTCGCCGTTGACGACCTCCGGCGAGACCGCCGAAACCTGCGCGGCATAGCGGTTGCCGGAACTCGTGACCTGCGCCGGCACGCCGATCGCCAGGTCGCGGGCGAAGCTTTCGGGCACGCGGATCTCGACCTCGAACACGCTCAGGTCGATCACGCCCAGCACCGGCGCATTGATCGCGACGTTGGTGCCCTGCGCGACCTGCACTTGGCCCACTTGGCCGTCGAAGGGCGCGCGCAGGGTGAGCGCGTCGACCTGGCGCCGCAGCTCGGCGACCACCGCCTGCTGGCGGTCGGCCAGCAGGCGCTTGTTGCGCGCGTCGATGCCCGCGCCCTGGCCCTGCAGCGAGAAATCCTTGCGTGCGGCCGCCAGGCCCAGGTCGGCCTTCTTGAGTCCGTCGAGCGCGCGGTCGTACTCGTTCTTCGACACCGCGCCACCCTCGAACGCGCGCTCGTAGCGCTCCACGTCGCGCTGCGCGGCGGTATGGTCGATCTGCGCCTGGTCGAGCAGCTTCTGCGCCTCGGAGCGGGTGAGCTGCGCATCGAGCACGGCGCGGTTCGCCTCGCCCTCCAGGTTGGCCAGGGTCGATTCCTCCTGCACCAGCCGGCTGCGCAGCTCCGGGCTGTCGATGACCGCGAGTTCCTGCCCGGCCTTGACCACGTCGCCGGCCACGACCTTGAGCGACACGGTGCCGCCGGCGATCGCGTACAGGGTGGGGCTGTTGGCCGTGATCACGCGCCCGTCCGCGGACAGGTCGCGCACCAGGTCGCCGCGCGTCACCTCGGCGATGCGCACGCGCGAGGCATCGTAGGACGAGGCGCCCGACGCCCAGCCGCTGGCGACCCAGGCCACCAGCGCCGCCACGCCGAGCGTGCCGCCGCCGGCGAACAGCCAGGCCTTGCGCACGCGTCGCAGGCCGGTGGGACGGGCCAGGGTCTGGTCCTGTCCGGAGGTGTCGCGGATACGGGCTTGGGTGTCCATGTGTGGATGTGGATGCAGGAAGGCCTGCCGAGGTTGCACGCAATCAACGTGCCAACATCCAACTCATTGATTGCATGAAGGAATCACCCTGCTCGAAGTGTCCGTCCGGACGCCGGACGTGTCCGGACGGACAGTCCTTTCCCGTACACTCGGCAGACACTCGAGGAGTAGCGGAACCATGTGCGGCATCGTTGGCGCGATCGCGGATCGCGATGTTGTCCCCGTCCTGATCGAAGGCCTTAAGCGGCTCGAATACCGCGGCTACGACTCGGCCGGCATCGCCCTGGTCGATGCCGGCGACGTCCGGCGCGTGCGCCGCACCGGCCGCGTGTCGGAGATGGAGGCCGCCGCGGGCGCGGAGGGCGTTTCCGCCATGCTCGGCATCGGTCATACGCGCTGGGCCACCCACGGCGGCGTCACCGAGGCCAATGCGCATCCGCACATCAGCCAGGGCGTGGCCCTGGTGCACAACGGCATCATCGAAAACCATGAGGAGCAGCGCGCGCGCCTGCACCAGCTCGGCTATGCGTTCGAGTCGCAGACCGACACCGAGGTGATCGCGCACCTGATCCACCATTACCTCAAGTCCGGCGACGACCTGCTGGGCGCGTTGCAGCGCGCGGTCAAGGAACTGCACGGCGCCTACGCGCTGGCCGTGGTCAGCCGCAAGGAGCCCCACCGCATGGTGGTGGCGCGCATGGGCTGCCCGCTGCTGGTGGGCCTGGGCGAGGGCGAGAACTTCGTCGCCTCCGACGTGTCGGCGATCCTGCAGGCCACTCGCCGGGTGATCTTCCTCGAGGAGGGCGATACCGCCGAAGTCACCCGCGACGCGGTTCGCGTGTTCGATGCGCAGGACGCGCAGGTCGAGCGCGAGGTGCACCTGTCGGACGTGTCGCTGGCCTCGCTGGAACTCGGCCCATACCGGCATTTCATGCAGAAGGAGATCCACGAGCAGCCGCGCGCGATCGGCGACACGCTCGAGGCGATCATCGATGCGAACGGTTTCCCGGCCACGCTGTTCGGCAGGGAGGCCGAGCAGGTGCTGCGCGAAGTCGAGGGCGTGCAGATCCTCGCCTGCGGCACCAGCTTCTACGCCGGCTCGGTGGCGCGATACTGGATCGAGGCGATCAGCGGCCTGCCCTGCAGCGTCGAGATCGCGAGCGAGTACCGCTACCGCCAGGCGGTCGCCAATCCGAAGCAGCTGATCGTCACCATCTCGCAGTCGGGCGAAACGCTGGACACGATGGAGGCGCTGAAGTACGCCAAGTCGCTGGGCCATGCGCATACGCTCTCGATCTGCAACGTGCCCGAAAGCGCGATCCCGCGCGCCAGCCGCCTGGTGTTCTATACCCGCGCCGGTGCCGAGATCGGCGTGGCCTCCACCAAGGCCTTCACCACGCAGCTGGTCGGCCTGTTCGCGCTGGCCGCGACCCTGGCCAAGCTCAATGGCCGGCTGGATGCGGACAAGGAGGCCGAGTACATCGAAGCGCTGCGCCACCTGCCCGGCAGCGTGCAGCATGCGCTCAACCTCGAGCCGCAGATCGCGTCCTGGGCCGAACGCTTCGCGCCCAAGGAACACGCGCTGTTCCTCGGTCGCGGCGTGCACTATCCGATCGCGCTGGAAGGCGCGCTCAAGCTCAAGGAAATCTCATACATCCACGCCGAGGCCTACCCGGCGGGCGAGCTCAAGCACGGGCCGCTGGCGCTGGTGGATGCGGCGATGCCGGTGGTGGTGATCGCGCCCAACGACGGCCTGCTGGAGAAGGTGAAGTCGAACATGCAGGAAGTGCGCGCACGCGGCGGCGAACTGTTCGTGTTCACCGACGCCGACAGCAACTTCAGCGAGTCCGAGGGCGTGCACGTGATCCGCACACCGCGCCATGTCGGCGTGCTCAGCCCCATCGTGCACACCATCCCGGTGCAGATGCTGGCCTACCACGCCGCGCTGGCGCGCGGCACCGACGTCGACAAGCCCCGCAACCTGGCCAAGGCGGTCACCGTCGAGTAGCGCCGGCCGCCCGTCGTCGAAGCGCCGTCGGGAAGCGGGCGCGCATGGCGCCATGCAGGCACCAGCGAGCGCTGGCATAGCGCGTGAGTGTTAACTGGCGATAGGGCAGGCGACTCGCCGCCCCTCGCTTCGCGGGCGGTCATCGCCCGCCAGGGCTCCGCGCAGTGCGCGGAGCCCGGTCGAACCGCTTACTCGACGTCCGCTTTCCGGATCACGGCGCGGCCCACGCGACGACGCTCGAGGGATGCGACCTCGAGCCGCCAGGCATCCACGGTGATCGCGTCGCCCTCGACCGGGAGCCTGCCCAGGTGGTGCAGGAACAGTCCCGACAGGGTGACGTAGGTGGAATCCCGCGGCAGCGAAATACCCGTGGCGCGCTGCAGGTCCTCCATCGACATCGACGCATCCACCAGCCAGCCGCCATCGGCCTGGCGTTCGGCGCCATAGTCCGCGTCGCGCGTATCGGCCAGGTCGCCGGCGATCGCGGCCAGCAGGTCGTTGGCGGTGACCAGGCCGTTGACGCTGCCGTATTCGTCGACCACCACCGCCAACGGCACCGGGTGCTCGCGGATGCGCTCCAGCGCCTGCAGGGCGGTGGTGCCTTCGGGCAGGATCAGCGGTTCGCGCAGATAGTCCGCCAGCGCCAGCGGCTTGCCGGACAGCACGCCGGCCAGCACGTCGCGGCTCTGCACCACGCCCTGCAGGTTGTCCAGATCGCCGTCAGCGACCAGCAGCCTGGTGTGCGGCGCCTGCATGAGGCGACCGGTCGCGTGCTCGATGCCGCGCCCGGCGTCGACCCATTCGATGTCCGTGCGCACCGTCATCACGCTGGCGACCGAACGCTCGGCCAGGGTCAGCACGCTCCGGATCATGTCGTGCTCGGCAGCCTCCAGCCGTTCGGTCGTAGGCGCGGCGGGCCGCGACCCGTCGGCCTGTCCGTCCTCCGCCTGCGCGGTCCCGTCCCGGGCGCCCAGCAGCCGCGTCACCGCTTCGGCCGTGCGCTGGCGGAACGGGACCGACGCGGCCCGCTGCTCGCGCCGGAACCGCGACCACTGGTTGAAGCCCTCGATCAGGATCGAGAACACGATCGCCGCGTACAGATAGCCCTTCGGGATCTTGAAGCCCAGGCCTTCGGCGACCAGGCTGAAGCCGATCATCAGCAGGAAGCCCAGGCACAGCACCACCACCGTGGGATGCCTGTTGACGAAGTTGGTCAGCGGCTTGCTGGCCAGCAGCATCACCGCCATGGCGATGGTCACCGCCGCGTACATCACGCCCAGCTCGTCCACCATGCCGACGGCGGTGATCACCGAGTCCAGCGAGAACACGGCGTCGAGGATCACGATCTGGGTCACCACCACGCCGAAGCTCGCGAACACCTGCTTGCCGGTGCTGGCGTGGCTGCCGCCCTCGAGCCGTTCGTGCAGTTCCATGGTGGCCTTGAACAGCAGGAACAGGCCGCCGCCGAGCAGGATCAGGTCGCGCCCCGAGAAGGCATGGTCGAAGACCGTGAACAGCGGCGTGGTCAGCCGCATGATCCACGACAGCGCCGCGAGCAGGACCAGACGCATCAGCAGGGCCAGCGACAGGCCGATGATGCGCGCCTTGTCGCGCTGGTGCGGCGGCAGCTTGTCCGCCAGGATCGCGATGAACACCAGGTTGTCGATGCCCAGGATGATCTCGAGGATCACCAGGGTCGCCAGGCCCATCCAGATGGTCGGGTCGGAAAGCCATTCCATATCGGTGCGCTGCGGTCGTGGGAAGTGCGCGAGCGTATCTCAGCGCCCCCTCATGGGGCGATGAAACGCGGCGGGATGCAGACACGGGCCGGGCGCCTGGACGAGACCTTGGCGCGTTCGGGTCCGATGCGTGCTTGGGACGACGGGCGCCCGGCCACGCAGTGCATGGGACTTGTCAGTCGACGTAGCCGCAACGCGGCGCGATCCGAGGCGACGCGAGCCCACGCACACGGGGTCGGCGCCGCTCGCTGCATCCGCCGACGGCCTGGCGCGCGACGATCGCCGGCCCGCACGGCGGGGCTAAGGCGTCCCCTCGTCGCGCGCAGGACCGTCGAGGCGCTTGTCCCAGGCTTCCACGCTGCTGGTGCGCAAGCGGTTGTGGATCACGCGCATCCACGAGTCGGGCAGCGGCAGTGTGGCGGCGCGTTCCAGCAGATCGCGATCGAGCGTGCGGTGATAGAGCATGTCGAGCAGCCGGGCCAGCGGCCAGTCGGCGAAGGGACGCGCCACGATGTGCAACCCGTCGCCGCTGCGGACTTCGCCGGGCTCCAGCACGCGGTAGTACCAGCCCGTGCGTGCGCTGGCCTGCAGCCTGCGCGCCATGTCGGCCTGGCCAAAGCGGTCGTTGAGCTTCCAGCAGGGTTGCCGCCCTTGCGAGACTTCGAGGGTCGCGCTGCCGGCCTGGACGATGTCGCCGATGCAGATGTTCTGCTCGGTCCACCCCAGGGTGGAGAAGTTCTCGCCGAAGGCGCCGGCCGCATCGAGGACGGTGCGCCCGGGCAGCTCGAGGCGCCACGCCGCGTAGTGGTCCCAGGGATAGTGGTGGATCGCCTTGTCGGGGCCGCCATGCACGCGCATGTCGCCCTGCTCGTCGCCATGCAGGCCCGTCGGGCCGATGGCCAGCGCACCCTCCAGGGGACGCTTGTCGATCGCACTGCGACTGCCCGGACGCGTATAGGGCACCGCACGACCGACGAGCAGCGCCAGCAGCCGTGTCGGCGCGGGCAAGCTCATCCGCCCGGGGCTGCGCGGCCCGTCGATGCGCGCCACCCTGTCCGCTGCGCCGCCCTGCGCCGCAGGCTGGCCAGCGTGCGCATGCCGACGCCAAACCTGCCTGAGTCGCGCTTGCATTTATTGGGCGTCGGCTGCCGGCCATGGTCCATGCGATCGGTGTGCAGGTGATCGTTCGTGCTCATCGGCCCTCCGCGCACGCCTATGGAATTCGGCGTCTCGCGGGCGGTGCCACGTAAGAACCATCGCTGGTGGCGGCCGGCTCGCGCCGGCGAACAGCCCGCCAGGCGACTCGAACGGCGAGACCGCACGATGATCGTCTGCTTCGTGCGCCTGTCAAGCTGTCGCTTCCGCGGCGCAGTCGATCTCCAGCTGACCACGCAGCTCAGCCGCCGCAGCCGCCGCAGCAGGTGGAGGCCTGGCGCTCGATCGCATGCATCGGCACGGTGATGCCGACCTGCGACAGCCCGGTGGCGATCTCGCCCTCGCCCAGGCTCGTCGAGATGCGCAGGATGCGGCCGAGCGTGTCGAAGTCGGCCATTGCCGCCGGATCCTGCGCCTGCAGTTGCTGCACAAGCGCGGGCAGATCGATGCGGCCGGTGTCGAGCTGTACGTTGAATTGCATCGGGTTTCCTCAGGGCTGACGGCAATCGCCGACGGCTGGCCAGCATGTGCGTGCGCACCCCGGAACGCCTTGATCTGCGTCAGCCCACAGGCGCGCTTCGCGTTGCGGGTGATCCAGGTCAAGCGCGCATGGAATGTGGACATTTTGTCCGTTCCCGCGCGTACGGATTGGCGCTGCAATGGCGCCATGAACGGAGGATCGGGAATGAGAAGCAAGCTGTTGTACCTGGGTGTGGCCGCCGTGCTTGCGCAGCTCGCCGCAGGCAGCGCCTGGGCGGCGGACGAGGCGCTGGCGCCTCTCGATGAGCGCGTGGTCAACCTCGGCACGCTGGTGGTGGTGGGCGTGGCGCCGGTCGCCTCGCTGACCTGGGTGACCGATCCACGCCTGCCGCGCCAGCCGGTGCCGGCCAGCGATGGCGCCGACTATCTCAAGACCGTGCCTGGCTTCGCCACGCTGCGCAGCGGCGGTACCAATGGCGACCCGGTGCTGCGCGGACAGTTCGGCTCGCGCCTCAACCTGCTCGCCGGCGATGGCGCGCTGATGGGTGCGTGTCCCTCGCGCATGGACAACGCGATGTCCTACGTCTCGCCGGAAACCTACGACCGGCTCACCATCGTCAAGGGGCCGCAGACCGTGCTCTGGGGCGGCGGTGCCTCCGCGGGCACGGTGCGCTTCGAACGTGAGATCCCGTACTTCGACCAGGCCGGCCTGCGCATGGACGGCAGCGCGATGTTCGCCAGCCATGGCCGCAACGACCAGGTGGTCAACGCGCTGGCCGGCAACCCGCAGGTGTACGGAAGGCTGACTGCCAACCGCTCCGAGTCGGGCGACTACGAGGACGGCGCCGGCCGGCGCGTGCCATCGGCCTGGGACAAGTGGAATGCCGACGCGGCCATCGGCTGGACGCCGGATCCGGATACGGTGCTGGAGGCCAGCGTCGGCAGCGGCGACGGCCAGGCCCGCTACGCGGGGCGCGGCATGGACGGCTCGCGCTTCGACCGCACCACCTACGGCCTGCGCTTCGAGAAGAAGGGCATGGAAGGCAGGCTGCGCGAGATCGCCGCCAACGTCTACTACAACGACGTCGATCATGTGATGGACAACTACACGCTGCGCGATCCCGACCCGGATGGCGCGATGCCGATGCCGATGGCGAGCAACGTCGCGCACCGCACCAGCGGTGGCCGTGCGGCGCTCGGCTTCGGCGGCGACCATTGGGAGTTGACTGCCGGCGTCGACGCGCGCAGCAGCCGCCACGCGCGCCGCAGCGCACCGGGCCGCGGCCAGTATCTCGCGCAGCCGTGGATGGTGGACGCGCGTTTCCGCCAGGCCGGCGCCTTCGCCGAGCTGCACTGGCACCTGGATGCGCGCAACCACCTGATCGCGGGCGCGCGCGTGGACCGCGCCGAGGCCGAGGATCGCCGCGCCAGCACCGGCGGCATGATGCCGATGCCCAACCCGACCCTGGGCCGGACGCGCTCGGAAACCCTGCCCTCGGCCTTCGTGCGCTTCGAGCAGGACCTCGAGGGCAGGCCGCTGCGCTGGTACGCCGGCGTCGGCCACACCCAGCGCATGCCCGACTACTGGGAGCTGTTCTCGCCCAATCGCGGCCCGGACGGCGCGGCCAATGCGTTTGCGGGCGTGCAACCGGAACGAACCACTCAGCTCGACGTCGGCATGCGCTATGCCGGCAAGCGCGTCGATGCCTGGGTGTCGGCCTACGCCGGCCGCATGACCGACTACATCGCCTTCGACTACATGAGCGGCGCGATGGGCACCAGCACGCGCGCGCGCAATGCCGATGCCGACATCCGCGGCGGCGAGGCGGGCGTGGAGTGGCGCGCGGCCGAGCACTGGAAGCTCGGCGGCACGCTGGCCTACTCCTGGGGCGAGCTGGCCGCCACCGGCCAGGCGCTGCCGCAGATGCCGCCGCTGGAAGCACGGCTCAACGCCGCCTGGGACAACGGCACCTGGTCGGCCGGTGCACTGCTGCGACTGGTGGCGACGCAGGACCGGGTGAGTCCGTCGCTGGGCAACGTGGTGGGCCGCGACCTCGGCCCGAGCGACGGCTTCGCGGTGTTCTCGCTCAACGGCACCTGGCGCATCAACGATCAACTGCGCCTGGCCGCCGGCATCGACAACCTGTTCGACCGCGACTACGCCGAGCACCTCAACCTGGCCGGCAACAGTGCCTTCGGCTATCCGGCCGATCCCACGCGCATCCACGAGCCGGGCCGCACCGCCTGGGTGAAGCTCAGCGCCAGCTTCTAGGGCGCCTGCGCGTGAAGGGGTGCCACTCAGCCGGGCGGCGCAGTCGGTAGCCCGATGTCGGCGCGGGCCGGATCCAGCGCTTCCTGTTCGAGCCGGATCGGGTGCTGCTGCAGCGCGTCCGCGACCTCGGTCCAGCCGGCGCGGATCGCCCAGCGTTGCATCGCGCCCAGGACGGCGCGATCGGGCACGGCGGCCATGGCGACGATGTCTTCAGGCAGGGTGGCGGCCGACATGTGCCAGGGGCGCAGCCCGCGCCCTGTCCCCGATGCCGCCTCCGTCAGCACGGCGGCGATCCGGAACCCGCCTTCGTCGATATCGCCCCAGTGGTACAGGGTGGCTTCGCCAGGCAACCCGGCGAGAAGGCGGACATAGGCGCGTCGCCACGCGGGCGACGGCATGCCGCCGGTGTAGATCAGCAGGAGGTCGGCCGCACTCGTCGTGCGGGCAGCCTCGTGGAAGCTCGCCAGGTTCTCGATACTCAGCACCCGGCGCGCAGGGGTGGCGAGCGCCTCGACGCATTCTGGCGGCACGCCGAGCCAGGGGCGCACCAGCGGCAGTCGAGCGCCGTCGAGCCGCAGTTGCCCGCTGCCCGACAGCAGCAGCGGCTGCGGTTCGCGGCGCAGGCCCAGCGCGGCCCAGGTATGCGCCCTGTCGCAGTCGCGCGTCGCGATCTCGCCAGTGACCAGCAGGTCCAGCCAGGGCGTCAGCGCTTCGAGCCGTTTGCTGTCGCCGAACAGGCGGACGCTTTCCCGGCGCAGCAGCCGCTCGCGGGAGCTGTCGTGGGCGCAATGCGCGACCGCGCGCGCCGCGTCCGCGAGATCGCCCGCCGCCTCGGGGCCGCAAGCCCTGACCTTGCGGCCGCCCCGCCATGCCTCGAGGACCGCCTCGACGACCGGGAATGTGGCCGTCCAGCCGGCGAGCGCGCACGTTGCCGCCTCGATGCGGCTGGCATGCAGGGCAACGCCCAGGAAGGCGGCCAGCGCCCCGGCATCGGCCAGGGTGAGCCGCAGCAGCTGCTCGCCATCGCCACGGTGCCGGTCGCGCAGCACCGTGATCGCGCCGGCGCGTTCGGCCAGCGCGATCTGGCCGTGGAAACGCTCGCGCTCGGCCAGCGTCGCCAGGGCAAGATACTCGCGCGCGCTGGAGGCCGCGGTCATCGGCAGCGACACGGGCTTCGGGTCGCCGCGCAGACTGGCGGCCTCGCCCCTGCGCAACAGTCGCTGCAGCAGGAGCGTGGCGTCGCTCACGGTGCCGGGGTCTGCCGCTGGATGCTGGCGATCTCCGCTTCCAGCAGTTCCGGATGCAGGTCGAACTGGTCGGACAGCAGCAGCTCGCGCGCGGCGGCCTGCACCTCGATGCGTTCGGCCTGCAACAGCTCGCCGTCGCGGAACAGCTCGATGTAGCTCTCCAGTACGCCGCTGAGCGTGCCCTGCGCGGTATCGGGCGCGGCCAGCACCAGCTGCAGGCCGAGCGAGCGCAGGTAGTTGGTGGTGGCGCGCGCGTTCTGCGCGTCGATCTTGTCGCCGAACTCGTCGAGCAGGATCAGGCCCATGCCGCCGGGCTGGGCCTCGGTCTTGCCGTAGGCGGCGGCCAGCGCGGCGCCGGCGATCACGTACAGCGGCGCGCGGTGCTCGCCGCCGGAGCCCGAGCGCATGCGTTCGCTGAGCGTGCCGATCACCCGGTCGTCCTGGCGGATCTGGACCTCGAAGCGGAAGAAGCGGCGGTAGTCGTCGAGCGGGGAGGTGGCGGTGCGCGCCGCGGCATCGTCCTCGATCAGCTCGCGGAACGCCGCCGGCACCTCGCCGGCGCTGCCGAACAGCCCGTCCTCGCCGCCCACGTCGGTGGCGCGCTTGATGAAGCGTTCCAGGTCGCGGAACTCCGGCACCACCTCGTAGTGGAACTGGTAGCGCTCGTTGTTGGAGAACGGCGGGCTGCTGCGCAGGGTGCGGTTGAGCGTGGCGATCTGCTGGCGCAGGCGCACGAAGTTGTCGTTGAGCGCGGCGGCGACGCTGGAGCGGAAGGTTTCGACCGCGGTGTCGTAGGCCTGGCGCGCCTCGCCCTCGTAGCGGACCAGGTCGGTCTCGCGCAGCTGGGTGAGCTCGCGGCGCAGCAGCGCCAGCGCCTGGCGCCAGGCGTTGGCGTCGAACTCCAGGGTGAGGCCATGGTCGCGCGCGTACTGCGCCAGCGCGCTCCAGGCCTCGGGCAGCAGCCGGGCCAGCTGGCGGTCGCTCTCGTCGGCCCGGCGCTCGCAGGTGCGGGCGCGCTCTTCCAGCGACTCGACCTTGTCGTCGAGCTCGTCGCGATGGCGTTCGACCAGGTTGGGGTCGACATCCGGATCCTTGAACGCGTCCACCGCGCGCCGGGCGACGATCGCCTCCTGCTCGCGCAGGCCGGCCAGCAGGCGGCGGCGTTCCTCGCCCTGCCGCTTCGCCACGGCCTCCTCGCCGATCAGCTCCTCGACCCGGCGTTCGCTGGCCTCGAGCGCGCCCTTGAGCGCACGCACCTGCTCGGACAGGCGCAGCAGGTCGGGATCGTGCTGGACCTCGCGGCTGTCGAGCGCGCTGCGGTAGCGCTGCCGCGTCTGCTGGTATTCGAGCCCGCGCGCATGCAGGGCCTGGGCCAGGGCATCGGCGTCGGCCAGGCGCGCGAGCTGGCGGCGGTGGCCGTCGAGTTCGCGCAGCACCGGTTCCAGCGCCTGCACCTCGCGCTCGGCCGCCTCCACGTCCTCGCGCAGCACGCGCAGGCGTGCGCGGTTGTCGGAGGCGCCGATCTTCAGCTCGCTGCCCGCCGGCAGCCGCAGCCGTTCGATGCTGCCGCCGCGGGCGAGCAGGCCGTCGCGGGTCAGGCCCTGGCGGCTGCGCACCAGCTCGGCCTCGCTGTCGACGCACTGCAGCTCGCCGAGCTGGCGGCGCAGGAACGCCAGGGCTTCGGCGTTGACGCCGTCGAGCAGGGCGGCGACGGCGCCCGCCGCCGGTGCCTGCGCGCGACCACGCCGCGCCTGGCTCGACAGCGCCAGCTTGACGCCATACACCGCGCGTCCGCCGCCGAGGCCGCGATAGAGCCTGGTCGCGCGCTCCTCGTCGGCCTCGGGGATCAGCAACGCTTCGACATTGCTGCGCAGGTAGCCCTCGATCGCCGCCTGCCAGGACTTGTCGACCACCTGGACCAGGTCGCAGACCGGGCGCGCATCGATGCCGGCCTCGCGCAGGTAGCTCATCAGGCGCACGGTGTCCGGATGCAGTTCGGCCTGGCCGGCCGCGATGCGCTTCTGGTTCTGGCGTGCGGCGTCCAGCCGGTCGCGCGCCTGGTCGAGCGCTTCGCGCTGCGCGTGGGCCAGCCGCTCGACCGCATCGATCAGGGGCGCGGCCGACTGCAGCGCAGCCCGCGCGTCTTCGTAGAGGCGCTCGGGCGTCCACGGCAGCGGCGCCGCATCCTCCAGCGCGGCCAGCGCGTCGTGCCAACGCGACCAGTGCGCGGCGGCGTCGCCGGCCCCGGCGGCGATGTCCGGCGCCAGCGACAGGCCGGCGGTCGCGCGCAGCTGGTCGCGCACCTGCGCGGTCTCGCGCAGCAGTTCGCCGCGCAGCTGGCGCAGGCGATCGAGATCGCGACCGCTCACCTCGTCGAAGCGCGACTGTTCGCCGTAGCCCGCGCTGCCCTGCAGCAGGACGCTGGCGCGCTGCAGTTCGTCGCGGCCCAGGTCGCGCTCGCCGCGCGCCTCGTCCAGCGCGCGGCGCAGCCCGGCCAGCAGGGCGTCGCCCGCCTGCACGTCGTCCTCGGCCTGTTCCACCTGTTCGGCGTAGAGATCGCGCGCGTACTCGGCGGCCAGCGCTCGGTACGAGGCGCCTCGCACCGACTGCGCGGCGATCCGGTCGTACTGGTGCTCCACGCCTTCGGCCGCCTCGATGCGCAGGCGCACCTGCTCGATGCGGTCGCGGATCTGGCGGAAGCTCTCGAGCAGGGCGCGGAAGCGCGCGACATCGGTCGGCCGGTCCTCGGCCACCAGGGTGCGCACGAACAGGTCCACGTCCTCCACCCGCTGCAGGTTGAGCGCGTTGAGGAAGGCCTTGCGGTAGGCGGTGACGTCGGGATTGGCGCCGGGCGAGGCGCGCAGGCGGTAGAGCAGGTCCTTGACGAAACGCTCGGCGGCCGTGTGCAGCTCGGGTCGGGTGCCGGCGTCCCGGCAGCGCCGTGCGGCCTGTTCGCGGAACGTGTTCCAGGCCAGCGGCAGCTCCTTGCCCTTGACGCGCTCCAGGTGGTCGTCCAGCTCCAGCGCGACGCCCGGCAGCAGGTACATGCCGTGCAGCCGGTGGTCCGGTTCATCGACCGTGGCGCCCAGCGCCACGCCCGCGGTCAGCGTCTCGCCGCTGTCGGTGTCGCGGAACACCAGCGAGATGTAGGTGGTGGCGGTGCGCCGCTTGCGCCCTTCGTCGCCGCTGCGGTACACGCCCAGGCAGTAGTCGCGGATGCTGCGCGCGCGGTGGCTGCCGCCGGCCTGCGCGTTGAAGCGGATGCGCGACCGGTCCACGCCCAGCAGCACGATCTGCAGCGCATCGAGCAGGGCGCTCTTGCCGGCGCCGTTGGGGGCGATGATGGCGCTGGTGGCGTCGAGCTCGAGGGTCTGCGCCTCGAACAGGAAGAACTGCACCAGGTGCACGCGCTCAAGCAGCTGCATCGTCGTCCTCCGAGGCGGCGTCGGCATCGCTGCCGGCATCGGCCGGATCGTCGTCGCGGTTGTGCTGGTCCAGCCGCTGCAGCCAGTGTTCGCCGACGATGTCGACGATGGCCGGACGCACCTGCAGGTGGAAGGGCTGCGGATCGTCGCCCTCCGAATCGACCAGGCGCGCCACGCCCCAGCGCCTGAGCGTGCGGCCGAGCTCGCGCAGGTTGCCGATGTCGGGCATCGGGCGGCCGGCCAGCGCCTGGTAGGCCTCCTGCAGCTCCGGCAGTTCCACCGTCACCACGCCCTCGTCCTCGACCAGCCCCTGGCGCATGGCCTCGTCGTAGCGCTGGCGCAGCACGAGCAGCAGCAGGGTCTCGGCCAGCGAGACCGGCACGCCTTCGCCGTGCACGGGCAGGGCGACGATGTAGCGATGGTGCGCATTGCGCTCCAGGCGGATGCCCAGCGGCGCCAGCGCGGCCACGAAGTCGTCGTAATGGTCCTCGACCAGGTGGTAAGCCAGGCGCGTATTGCGATCGGCCGCGTACAGCACCTGCTCGACCACCAGGCGATAGGCGGCGCGCTCGAAATCCTGCACGGCGTAGACGCCGTTGGACTGTTGGCTCAGCGTGTTCCAGCTGCGTTTCATGCGGTGTTCCGTGTGGTCTGGCCGACGCGTCGCACCACGAATCGCGGTGCGCGCAGATAGCCGTTGTCGTCGCGCTCGCCGGCGTCGAGCAGTTCGACCCGGTAGCCGCGCAGCAGGCGGCCGAGCGGATCCTCGCGGCGCAGGCCGCCGATGCGGTGGCTGCGCAGGGCGAGGGTGAGCAGCGTCTGGTAGGCGCGCAGGTCTTCGATCGAAGCGATCGCGAGCGCGCCCGAGCCGATCTGCGTCGCGCGGTCGAGGTGGCGGCCGAGGTAGCGCGCCATGTCCTCGGCGGTGACCAGTCGCGCGCGCTTCATGCGCCGCAGCAGCGACAGCCGTGCCAGCTGCTCGGGCGAGGGCGGCTGGCCGGCGTTGGCGGTGCGCGGAATCGGCGCGGGCTTCTGCCGCGGCGGACGCAGGCGCGCCGCGTCCATCAGCGCGCCGGGGGCCACCGGCAGGCGCAGCGCTTCGGCCGGGGCCGACAGCACACCGCGACAGGCGCGGCGCAGCAGGATGTCGAGCCTGTCCGGCGCGCGCAGGCGATAGTCGAGGAAGGCGAGCGCGCGGCGGTTGGCCTGGCGGATGTCGTCGTCCAGGCGCGCCAGGTATTCGTCGATACGCTCGAGTTCATGCAGGCGGCGCAGGCTGCGGCCGAAGCGCTGCTCGGCGCGAGTGGCATCCCCGCCGGTGGCGTGCTCGGCATACCAGTCCAGCAGCGCCGTGCGCCGGTCGCCGGTCTCGAACTGCTGCGCCATCGCCAGGATCGCGCTGCGCCGCGCCAGCGGATGGTCGGCCTTGTGCAGTTCGGCGTAGTCGCCGATGAAGAAGTCGCTGACGTAGCGCTCGAACCACTGGCGCGCGAACTGCGCGGTGGTCTCGGCCTTGCTCAGCTCCGGCATCAGGTCGCGCACCTGCAGGCTCATCGACGAGAGCGACACGAGCAGGCGTCGCGACTGGTCCGCCGCCTCGTCCAGCGCATCGCCCGCGGCCTTGCCCTCGGCCACCTGCTGCAGCTGCAGCTCGATCGAGCGCATGCGCGCGGACACGAAGGTCGGCCCGTGCTCGGCGAATTCGACCAGGGCCGACAGTAGCTGCGACACCGCCGGCGGCATGGTCACCATCTCGCGCGCGCCGATGCGCTCCTGGCGCAGCCAGCCGGCATTGCGGAAACGCTCGTAGATGTGCGTGGCGCGCACCGGACGCGGCGTGTCCGGCGTGTCGCCGTCCTCGTCTTCCCAGGGATCGTCGCTGAGCAGGGTGCGCTCGATCGCGGCGGTGATCTCGCGGCGCGGCAGGCCGATGCTGGGCGGCAGCGGCGCGTCGGGGCCGAAGAACTCGTCGAACAGGCGGCACAGCAGCAGCCAGTAGTGGGCCCGGTTGGCCGAGGCCAGCGGCCCGAACAGGCCCGGCGGCACGACGGAGAACAGGGGCGGCGTGGTCGTCAAGCAGGGTTCCGGGCCGGGGGTGGGTCCGGCGATGCGCAGCGGCAAGGATAGTGCGCGGCGGTCGCCGGGGGCGAGACCGCGTCGGAGAATCGGCGTCGCTGAGTGCGGTCTGCGGCCTGCCGCGCGCCAGGCGACGGCGGGAAGCAGCGTTCGCGGGCGGATGCGGGCCGTCGCGTCGCCGTCAGTCCAGGCTGCGCACGATGTCCCTCGGCAGGGCCAGTTCCTGCCAGCCCTGTGCCTGCACGTGGCGCAGCACCCGCACCACGTCCTCGCAGGCCCGGCGCACGGCATCCTCCAGCGTCGCGCCCCGCAGTCGCCGACCCGCGACCAGGGCCGCGAACAGGTCGCCCACGCCCTTGACCGCGTGCGGGACCAGCGGATGTTCCAGCGTGCTGCTGCCGGTGTCGGTTGCGACCACCAGCTGCAGCCGGCCGGGCGGGCAGGTGGCGGGCGCGGCGCTGGTGACCACCACCCAGCGCGTGGTGTCGCCGAGCAGGTCGCGGGCGGCCTGCGCGCAGTCGTCCAGCGTGTGCAGCCGGCGGCCGCTGAGCTGTTCGAGTTCGTAGTGGTTGGGGGTGAGTCCCTGCGCACGCGGCATCAGCGCGTCGCGCCACACCGGCTCCAGCGCCGGATCGGTATAGCGGCCGCTGTCGTGGTCGCCGATCACCGGATCGATCTGCACCACAAGCCCGGGGTTGCGCAGGCGGATGCGGTCGATCCAGCGCGCCAGCGCCTGTCCCTGCTCCGGCGAGCCGAGATAGCCGACCAGCAGCAGGCGCGCGCGCGTGGCCACTTCGCGTGCTTCCAGGTCCTCGAGCAGGCCCTCGAACCAGTGCTGCGGCAGCGGCCCGCCGTGCATCGTGGGGTAGTGCGGCGTATTGCCCAGCAGCACCGTCGGCACCGGCGCCACCCGCAGGTCCAGCGCCTGCAGCAGGGGCACGGCGATGGAATTGCCGACGCCGCCATAGGCCACCTGCGACTGCACCGACACCACGTCGACCAGGCGGTTGCCCGCACTGGGGGCGAAGCCGGCCTGGCCGCCGCTCATGCCGGCGCCGCGCCGCTGCCGGCGCGTCCGGCCTCCGGCACGGCCCGGCTGCCGAAGAGGGCCGTGCCCACGCGCACGGTGGTGGCGCCTTCCGCGATCGCGAGCGGGAAATCGCCGGACATGCCCATCGACAGTTCGTCCATCGCGATGCCGTCGGGCGCGTCCTGGCGCAGGCGCTCGCGCAACTCGCGCAGGCGCACGAAGCAGGCGCGCACGCGCGCGGCATCGTCGGAGAACAGCGCCAGCGTCATCAGGCCGCGCACGCGCAGCGAGGCGAACGCCGGCAACTGGCGCACGAAGGTCAGCACCTCGTCGGGCGACAGGCCGAACTTGGTCGCTTCGCCCGAGGTGTTGACCTGCACCAGCACATCGAGCGCGCGGCCGCACGACTGCAGCTGCGCATCCAGCGCCTCGGCCACGCGCAGGCTGTCGAGGGCGTGGAATTCGCTGGCGAAGCGCGCCGCGTACTTGGCCTTGTTGGTCTGCAGGTGGCCGATCAGCACCCAGCGCAGGTCGGGCAGGTCGGCCATCGCCTCCCACTTGCCCATCGCTTCCTGCACCTTGTTCTCGCCGAACTCGCGCATGCCTGCGGCGCAGGCCTGGCGCAGGCGCGCCGCGTCCACGGTCTTGCTGACCGGCAGCAGGCGGACTTCGCCCGGATCGCGTCCGGCCGCATGGCAGGCGGCATCGATGCGCGCGCGGATCGCGTCGAGATTGCGCTTCAGCGTGGCGGTCTCGTCCATGCCGGCGTCAGGTGCCGGCGAGCCAGTCGCGCGGCACCAGGTAGTCGTGCAGCAGGGCTTCGGCGCTGCCCGGTTCGGGCGTGTAGCCGTACTCCCAGCGCGCCAGCGGCGGCATGCTCATCAGGATCGACTCGGCGCGGCCGCCGCTCTGCAGGCCGAAATGGGTGCCGCGGTCGTAGACCAGGTTGAACTCGACGTAGCGACCGCGCCGGTACAGCTGGAACTGGCGTTCGCGCTCGCCGTACGGCGTGTCCTTGCGGCGCTCGACGATCGGCAGGTAGGCGTCGAGGAAGCCGTCGCCGACCGCGCGCAGGTAGGCGAAATCCTGCTCCATGTCGCCGTGCAGGTCGTCGAAGAACAGGCCGCCGATGCCGCGCGTCTCGTTGCGGTGCTTGAGGTAGAAGTATTCGTCGCACCAGCGCTTGTGCGCGTGGTAGCGCTCCTGCCCGCCGAAGGGTTCGCACAGCGCGCGCGCGGTGCGGTGCCAGTGCCGCACATCCTCGTCGACCGGATAGAACGGGGTCAGATCGAAGCCGCCGCCGAACCACCAGGCCACGGTCTGGCCGTCGCGCAGGGCGCGGAAGTGGCGCACGTTGGCGTGGGTGGTGGGCAGGTGGGGATTGCGCGGGTGGAACACCAGCGACACGCCCACTGCCTGCCAGGAGGCGCCGGCCAGTTCCGGGCGTGCGGCGGTGGCCGAGGGCGGCAGGCGATCGCCGGACACATCGGAAAAACCGATGCCGGCCTGTTCGAACACCGCGCCTTCGCGCAGCACGCGGGTGCGGCCGCCGCCGCGCAGATGGGTGGAGGCATCGTGCGGGTCGCGCTGCCAGGCGTCCTCGATGAAGCGGGCGCCGCCGTCGGCGGTTTCGATCGCGCTGCAGATGCGGTCCTGCAGGCCGGTGAGGTAGTCGCGGATATCGTCGAATCGGTCCATGCGCGACATTCTAGGCGCGCCGGCTGCGGGGCGGGTTGCGCCAGATCAAGTCAGGCGCGCGGGCGCCCCCGGATGGCGGGCGTGCCAGTCCTGCCGGTAATGTTCCAGCCGCTGCACCAGTTCGGCGGCCCCGAGCCGGTAGCGGTCGGGCAGGGCGCCGTGGAAGCCGCTGACCCGGCGGTTGATCCGGTGCATCCGGGCCTGGCTACGCGCGCCCTCGGCGAAATCGAAGCCGACCATCCGTTCCAGGCCCACGCCCACTTCGCCGAAACGCGCCACGTCGGCCCAGGCGATGCGCGAGCGGCGGTACAGCGAGACGATCTCGAAGCCTTCGGCATCGAGCACCAGGCCGCTGGCGCCCGGCAACAGGTTGGCCAGGGCCACCAGCACGCCCAGGCCGAAGAACGCGATGCAGGCCCAGGCCAGCAGCGGATGGCTCGGCATGATCGCCGATCCGGCCCAGACGAAGGCCGCGCAGATGGCAGCCGTCACCAGCCAGCGGACCGGCGACGGACGCAGCACCTCGATGGCGCGCGGCTCCGGCGTGCCCGGCGCCTGCATCACTTCAGCGCGCGCTCGAACAACTCGAGGATGCGGCGGTACTGGTCGTACCAGGAATCGGCGTGCACGTAGCCGTGCCGCTCCATCGGATAGCTGGCCAGCTCCCACTTGTCCTTGCGCAGCTCGATCAGGCGCTGCGCCAGCACCACCGAGTCGCGATAGAACACGTTGTCGTCGATCATGCCGTGGGCGATCAGCAGGTGGTCCTGCAGCCCATCGGCGTATTCGATCGGCGAAGACTTGCGATAGGCCTCCGGATCGATGTCGGGTGTGTTGAGGATGTTGGCGGTGTAGGTGTGGCTGTACTGGGTCCAGTCGGTGACCGGACGCAGCGCGGCGCCGGCCTTGAACTTGCCCGGCTCGCGGAACAGCGCCATGAAGCTCATGAAGCCGCCGTAGCTGCCGCCGTAGATGCCCACACGCTCGCGGTCGGCCTGGCGGTGCTCGACCAGCCAGTCGATGCCGTCCAGGTAGTCCTCCAGCTCCGGATGGCCCATCTGCCGGTAGATCGCGGTGCGCCAGTCGCGGCCGTAGCCCTCGGACGCACGGAAATCGAGGTCGAGCACGATGTAGCCCTGCTGTACCAGCAGGTTGTGGAACATCTGTTCGCGGAAGTAGTTCGGGTAGCGGTCGCTGACGTTCTGCAGGTAGCCCGCGCCGTGCACGAACAGCACCACCGGATACTTGCGTCCCGGCTCCATCGTGGCCGGGCCGTAGTACTTGCCCCAGATCGTGCCGGCGCCGTGCTTCGAAGGCACCTGCACGTACTCGGGCTGCAGGAACTCGAAGGCGCGGTATTCGGCCTTGCGCGTGTCGGTGAGCGTGCGCAGGTTGCCGCCGCCGGCATCCATGACCGCCAGCTGCGGCGGCACGTAGCTGGAGGAATGGCGCAGCAGCAGGCGCGCGCCGTCGGGCGAGGCCACGAAGTCCTCGACGCCGCCGAGGCTGGTCAGTTCGACGACATCGCCGCCATTCGCGGGCACCGCGCACAGCTCGTAGTCGCCCGGCCTGGCGCGGTTGCAGGTGAAGAGGACGCGGCTGCCGTCGGGCGACAGCGCCGGCTGCGATACCTCCCAGCGGCCCGAGGTGAGCGCGCGCGGCCGGCCGCCGGCAGCATCGACGGTGTACAGGTGCGCATGGCCGCTCTCCTCGGAGACGAACCACAGCGTGCGCTGGTCGGGCAGCCAGCCGAATTCGTTGAAGCTCCAGTTGACCCAGGCCGGGTCGGTGAGGCGGTGGCGCGACTGCAGGGTCGCCGCTTCGGGCTGCAGCGTCGCCAGCCAGCGGTCCTTGTTGTCGACCGAGTGCAGCATCAGCGCCAGATGGCGCGAGTCCGCGCTCCACAGCAGACCGCCCGCGGCGTCCTCCACGCGCAGCGCGCGCGCGCCCTTGAGCGGTTCCTTGCCCGCGGCTTCGCGCAGCGACGCCAGCGGATCGCGGTCGATGCCCGGCAGCCCGGCGGTGGACAGCTCGCGGCGCGAGCCGTCGCGCATGTCGACCAGCCAGAAGGTCTGCGCGCGCGGCAGGTTGCGGCCCACACGGGTGCGCACGTCCTCGAATTCCTCGTAACCCGATTCGGTCACGTACTTGGGCATCTTGCCGCCCTGGCCGCGCTCGTCGGCCTTGCGCTCGGTGGCGACCGCCAGCCAGCGGCCGTCGGGCGAAAGCGAGGTCGCGGCGATCTCGACGTCCTTGCCCAGGTACACCGGCGCTGGCGCGCGCGTGGGATCGGCGCGGCGCAATTCGGTCTCGCGCTTGCGCTGGGCCTCGCGACGCTCGCGCTCCACGCGCAGCGTCTCCACCAGGCGCAGTTGGTCCTCGCGCAGCAGGTCGGACTTGGGCGCCGCGGCCGGGTCGTCCTGCACCTGTGGCGAAGCTGCGTGCGTGGTGGCGCCGTCCTGCGCGCTCCAGCGGAACCAGTCATGGCCGCTGCGCCAGACCAGGGCGCCATCGCTGGACCAGCGCGGGCCGGACTCGGTCGCCTCGCTGCGGGTGAGCTGGGTCAGCGCGCCGTTGCGCAGGTCGCGCACGAACACGTCGCCGTTGCGCACGAAGGCCATGCGGGTGCGCTGCGGGTCCAGCACCGGCTGCGCGGCATCGATGCCGGCCCGGGAAGCGCCGTCGACGACCTGGGCCGCGCCTCCGGCGATGTCCTGCACGTGGATGTCGCGGATGCCGCTGCCCTCGCGCTTGAGCAGGTAATAGGCCTGGCGCCCGTCCCAGGACCACCAGGCCTGCTCCACTGGTGGTCCGATCCAGTCGGGGTCGTCCATGATTCGGTCCAGCGTGAGCGGTTGTGCGGGCTGCGCCTGCGCGAGCGCGGCGAAGGCGGACAGGAACAGGCAGGACAGCAGCGGAGCGGATCGAGGCATCGCGGGGGACGGGCAGCGGGAATCGCGACAGCCTAGCAGCCGGCCCGGGCCGAACATCTGCCGAGGGTCATGGCCGCGATGCCCGCCGCAACGCCGCGAGCCGCGCTCCTGAACGGTTCGACGTTCCCCGCAGGGCCGATTTCCCGCACAATTCCGCGACCTGTGACCACACGCGGACATGCAAGCCTACGTCTACAAGAGCCAGCGCCGGGCCGACACCTATGTGTATCTCGCCGCCCGCGATGATTTCGGGCGGCTGCCCGAAGCATTGCGCGAACGCTTGGGTCCGCTGCGCTTCGTGCTGGATGTCGCGCTGGTGCCCGGCCGCACGCTGGCACGCGAGAACCCCGACGAGGTGCGCGCCAACCTGGTCCAGCGCGGCTTCCACCTGCAGTTTCCCCCGGGGGCCGCTGCCGATCCGATGAGCGAGGACTGGGGCACCGATGCCTGAGCCCCGGGTACCCGCGACCCCGACGTCCCGACGCGCCTCCATCGCCGCCGCCGCGACCGGCCTCGCGCTGACGCTGGCCGCCGGCATGGGCGGGCTGGTGGCGCTGGTGGCCGCGCTGCTGGCCCAGCCCGCCTTCGCCCTGGCCGTGCGGGGCTGGCGCGCGGATTCGCCCTTGCCCGCGCATCGCGCCGGCCTGCTGCGCGATGCGCGCGCGCTGCTGGCGCTGTGGGCCGCCGGCCTGCTGGTCGCCGCGCTGCTGGTGAGCTGGCCGCTGCTGGCGTTGCTGCGCAGCGGCGGCCTGGGCGCGGCGCTTGCGCTGAGCGCGCTCGCCGGCCTGGGCGTGCTGGGGCTGTGGCGGACCTGGCCGGTGTGGCGTGCGCTCGAGCGCGAAGGGGGCAGCCTGGCCCACGAATGGCAGGCGCTGCCTGCGCGCGACGCGTCCGGTTGGCACGGGGCGGCCGCTGCCGCCGCCGTCGCCGCGATCATGGCCGGCATCGTGCTGCTGGCCTGGCCGCAACTTCTCGGCGACACGGCACGCTGGTCGCTGGCCGGCGCATCGATCCTGCTCTGGCCGCTGCTGCACCTGCTGCTGCAGCGCCTGCCGGCGCCCGCCGAGGCCGCACGCACGATCCCGGTAGTCGAGATGGAAGGCGAGGCCTCCAGTCTGCCGCTGCCGGCGCTGGACGGGGACCTGGACCGCGCGCTGGTGGCCGCCGCACGCGCCGGGCGCGTGGATCAGGCGCTGGCCCTGATCGAGGCCGGAGCCGACGTTCATGCGCTGCCGCTGGCCGATGACCGCGACCAGCGCGGCCTGCCCGTGCTGGCCGCGGTGCTGCCCGACCTGCGCCTGCTGCGCGCCCTGATCGCGCGCGGCGTCGACCTCAACACCGCGCATGCCGGCCTGACTCCGCTGCTGGCCGCGACCCGCGACAGCTGGCACGGCCGCCCGGAAGCGGTGATGACCCTGCTGGCCAACGGTGCCGACCCGCGCGCCGCCGACCTGGACGGCAACACTCCGCTGCATCACGCCGCGCGCAGTTCCGACCCCGGCGTGGCCGCGCTGCTGCGCGATGCCTCGGCCGAGCTGGACGTGGCCAACCACGATGGGCTGACGCCGCTGGGCGTGGCCTGCGCCGCCGGCAACTGGCGCCTGGCGCGCTTCCTGCTCGAGCGCGGCGCCCGGCCGCTGATCGAGTCCGGCACCCCGGCGCTGCTGGCGGCGGCGGGCGGCGACGAGGACGACCCGGCCGGCGTGCAACTGCTGCTGCGGCACAAGGCACGGGTCGACGCGCGCGACCGCGACCAGCGCACCGCGCTGCACGTGGCCGCGGCGCAGGGCCATGCCGCCATCGTCGCCGCCCTGCTCGACGCCGGCGCGGATGCGCAGGCCCGCGATGGCGCCGGTGCGACCCCCTTGCTGGAAGCCGCGCGCGGCGGCTCGCTCAGCGCCTTCGAGGCCCTGCTGGCGGCAAAGGCCGATCCTGCCGCGGTGGACGCGCAGGGGCGCAACGCCCTGGTGCTGGCCTGTCTGGCCGACACTCCGTCCTCGGCCCTGGTCGGGCGCCTGCTCGAACTCGGCCTCGATCCGCGCGCCACAGGCCATGATGGCCGGCGCGCGGCCGCGATTGCGGCCGAAGCCGGCCGCTGGCGGCTGGTGGCCATGCTCGACCCGGACTACGCGCTGCCCGCCAGCGTGCGTCCGGACTCGGGCGAGGCCGTGCCCGAACAGCGCGCCCCCATGCTCCTGCTGCGCGAAGGCCTGGACGCGGGTCGCTACGACGAACTCGAGCGTATCGCCGCCCTGGTCTCGCCGTCGGAACTGGGCCGCCTGCTGTTCGAGGGGGATGCGATCCCCTCGCGGGCGCGCGTGGACTGGTTGATGGCCCAGGGAGCCGACGGCGAGGTCCGTGACGACAATGGCGACACCGCCGCCTTCCGCCTGCTGGCCTGCGGGCCCGCCGCCCTGCCGGCGCTGCAGGCGCTGCTCGGCCACGGCGCCTCGCCAGCCGGCAGTGGCGGCCTGGCGCGGTTCCTGGCCGCATGCGTGAAGGGCGACCAGGCGGGCCGCACGCTGGAGCAGTCGGCGCTGGACCTGCTGGAGCAGGGCGCCGATCCCTTCGCCGCTTCGCCCGCTGGCGACCCGCCGCTGTCGCTGGCCGTGCATCTGGGCTGGAACCGGTTGATCGAACGCCTGCTCGCGATCGGCGTCGATGCCGACGCGCGCGATGCGCGCGGCATGACGGCGTTGCACCTGGCCGCCGCGCTGGCGCGCGAGGACGTGCTCAAGACCCTGGTGCGTCACGGCGCCGCGGTCGACGTGCGCGCCCAGGACGGGCAGACCCCGCTGGGCGTGGCCCTGGCCAGCGGCCGCCGCGACCTGGCCGACTGGCTGGACTGGCGCGGCTGGGCCCTGCCGCGGCGGGTGCTGCAGCCGGCCGACGTGCCGGCCGCGGCCATGGCCGGCGACGCCGACGCGGTCCGTCGCCTGATCGACCTGGGGCTGCCAGTGGACAGCGTCGATCCCCAGGGCTGCACGGCGCTGCTGCGCGCCTGCGGCGGCGGCCACCGCGCCGTGGTGGAACTGCTGCTGGCGCGCGGCGCCAATCCACAGCATGTCGCGCACACCGGCGCCACGCCGCTGTCTGCGGCGGTGAGCATGCGCCAGGGCGAACTGGTCGAGCGCCTCCTGGCCGCCGGCGCCAGGCTCGAGCAGCGCCTGCCGGGCGAGGTCACCGTGCTGATGCTGTCCTCGGCGCTGGGGCTGCCGGACCTGTGCGCGAAGCTGATGACCGCCGGCGCCAACGTCCACGCCACCGACGCCCAGGGCCTGACCCCGCTGCACTGCGCCGCCCTGTACGGCTTCACCGCCCGCGACCGCACCCGCCTGGTGGCCCTGTTCGACACCCTGCTGCTGGCCGGCGCCGAGGTCGACGCGGCCGCCGCGGGCGGGGTCACCCCGCTGCTGCTGCTGCTCGGCGCACGCGCCGAACCCGGCACCGCCTGCGACGAGGACGTGCTGCTGGCGGTACTCGAGCACCTGCTCGACGAAGGCGCCTCGCTGGAGGCGCGCGACCCGCGCGGTTTCGGGCCCCTGCACCTGGCGGCGCTGCACGGGTTGCTGCGCCTGACCCGCCGCCTGCTGCGCGCCGGCGCCGATCCGGAAGCACGCGATGCGCTCAACCGTACCCCGCGCGAGATCGCGGTGATGCGCGGCTTCGTCGACGTGGCCCACGAGTACGTGCCGGTGCAGTCCGGGGTCTCGATGGCCCGGTTCCTGCGCGACCGCGGCTGAGCGCCACTGGCAGGTCGCGCCCCCGCGAGCGCTATGATCGGCGCAGGCGCCTGCCTGGGGGCAACGCGGTGGCACGGGGACGTCCGGCGGAGACCTTTGCGCGATCATGCGCGGTGCCGTGCGCGCACCGCATGCGCGTGCGGTCGACCGCAATCGGGCGGCGTCCATCCCGCCCGCTTCGGCGTGCTGCGATGTCCGCGTCGGGGCCGGCCGCGATCCGCGCTGGCCTGTTCGTCGGAATAGTTGTCCGTGCGGCTGCCCGGCGCACCGGTGGCCGTGGGCCATGTCCACGTTGCGCCTGTCGCGATGTACGCGAATGGTCCGACCCTTCTTTGTCGCGCAATCCGCGACAGCGTGGCGACGCCAATCCCTGCAGCGCCGGACGGCTCGCCCGGGGTGTCGGGCTGTCCGAGGCTGTACGCTGCCCGCATCGATCACCCATGGACAGGAGGAAGGATGAAGACCATCCGGAGATGGCCGGTGTTATGGCTGACAGTCGTGCTCGCCTGCTTCGCGTCGGCTGCGGACGCCCAGAACGCCAAGGCAGCGCGAAAGCAGGTCGAGGGCAGCATGCTGGTGACCGGGCGGGTCACGATCACGCCGGAAGGAACGATCGGCGACTGGACGATCGACCGGCGCGAGGACCTGCCGACGGCGGTGCTCGACGTGATCGATGCGTCCGCGCCTGGCTGGCGCTTCGAGCCGATCCTGGTCGACGGCAAGCCGGCGCACGGCAGTGCCCGGATGAGCCTGCGGATGGCGGCCGAGCGCGTCGACGATGAGCGCTTCCGCGTCTCCATCCGCGACGGCTATTTCGGGCGCGAAGCCGTGCAGATGGCGCGGCGGGTCGACGGGGCGCCCGAAGAGTTCGCGGACAGTCCTCCCGCCGACCAGGTGAGTGCGGCGCAGATGGCCGCACCCCGATACCCGCAACAGGCCTTGGAGATGGGCGTGACGGGCGTCGTCTATCTCGTCCTCCGCATCGGTCCGTCGGGTGAGGTGCTGGATGTCGTGGCCGAACAGGTCAATCTGCGGGTGGTGGGGCCGGAGCGCGAGATGGTGCGCATGCGCGAGATGCTGGCGCGGTCGGCGGTGACGGCTGCCCGCCGCTGGCAGTTCCGTCCGCCGACCAGCGGAGAGATGGCCAAGGAGCCGGTCTGGTCGGTACGGGTGCCGGTCGACTACCGCATCCACGGCGTGGGAAAGCCGGCGGCGTACGGGCAGTGGGAAGTCTACGTACCCGGGCCGCGCATGCCGGTGCCATGGCGGATGGAAAGCCTCGAGGGCTTCGACATCGCACCCGATACCCTGATCGCGGGGGAGGTGCACCAGGTCGGGATGGGGCTGAAGCTGCTGGGTCCGCTGGACGGCGGCTGATCCGCTCAGGCGCCGGCGGGGGCTGCCTTCGCCAGCGCATGCAGCCGGCGGGCGCCGCGCTCGGCGATCGCCTGCAGCGCGTGTTCGTGCGCGAGGGTGTAGTGATCGCCTTCCGGATGCTCGCTGTCGAGTACGCCGAACAGGATCCCGCCGTGCTCGATCGGCACCGCGAGCTCCGACAGGTTGGACTGGTCGTCGGGCACGTAGCGCGCGTCGAAGCGCGCATCGCCGGTGCGCTGCGGCAGCCGCGCCAGCGCGCACCGGCCCACGATGCCCTGGCCGAGGGCCAGGGTGAGGCGGGATTCGAGCACCCGGCTGGCGGCGCGCTTGGGCCCCCATGCCGCCTGCTGGGTGAGGCTGCGTCCGCCCGGGTCGCACAGGTAGACGATCACGTCCACCAGCTGCAGTTCCTTGCCGCTGAAGCGGCACAGCGTCCAGGCGACGTCGTTCGGCGATTGCGCCAGTGCCAGCGCCTCGTCCAGCGGCGCAAGCCGGCTCGCGGCGTTCGTCAGGAAGGCGGTGGCGATTGCGGGCATCGCGACGGCTCCATGTGTGCGCGGAGGTCCATGTTGCGGCGACGGGGGGACCCGCGCAATGGCAGCTGCGGCGGGCGGCCCCCGGCCCGGAGGCCGAACAAACGAAAAGCCCGCGAAGCGGGCTTTTCGTCGACCTCCGGCGCCGGGTTCAGCGCTTCATCGAAGCGAAGAACTCGTCGTTGGACTTGGTGCTCTTCATCTTGTCGAGCAGGAACTCCATCGCCGCGATCTCGTCCATCGGATGCAGCAGCTTGCGCAGGATCCAGATGCGTTGCAGCAGGTCCGGCTCGATCAGCAGGTCCTCGCGGCGGGTGCCGGAGAGGTTGACCGCGATCGCCGGGTAGACGCGCTTTTCGGTGATGCGGCGGTCCAGGTGGATTTCCGAGTTGCCGGTGCCCTTGAACTCCTCGTAGATCACCTTGTCCATCGCGCTGCCGGTGTCGACCAGCGCGGTGGCGATGATGGTCAGCGAGCCGCCTTCCTCGACGTTACGCGCCGCGCCGAAGAAGCGCTTGGGGCGGTGCAGGGCGTTGGCGTCGACGCCGCCGGTGAGCACCTTGCCCGAGGACGGCACCACGTTGTTGTAGGCGCGGGCCAGGCGGGTGATCGAGTCGAGCAGGATCACCACGTCCTTCTTGTGCTCGACCAGGCGCTTGGCGCGCTCGATCACCATCTCGGCGACCTGCACGTGGCGCGCGGCCGGCTCGTCGAAGGTCGAGGAGACCACTTCGCCGCGCACGGTGCGCTGCATTTCGGTCACTTCTTCCGGACGCTCGTCCACCAGCAGCACGATCAGGTGCACTTCCGGATGGTTGGTGGTGATCGCGGTGGCGATCTGCTGCATCAGCATGGTCTTGCCAGCCTTGGGCGGCGAGACGATGAGGGCGCGCTGGCCCTTGCCCTGCGGCGCCATCAGGTCGAGGATGCGGCCGGCGATGTCCTCGCTGGAACCGTCGCCGCGCTCGAGCTTGAAGCGCCTACGCGGGAACAGCGGGGTGAGGTTCTCGAACAGCACCTTGCCCTTGCTGGCCTCCGGCGGCTCGCCGTTGATCGTGTCGACCACGTTGAGCGCGAAGTAGCGCTCGCCGTCCTTGGGCCAGCGGATGCGACCGGACAGGTGGTCGCCGGTGCGCAGGTTGAAGCGGCGGATCTGGCTGGGCGAGATGTAGGTGTCGTCCGGGCCGGCCAGGTAGCTGGCCTCGGCGCCGCGCAGGAAGCCGAAGCCGTCGGGCAGGATCTCCAGCACGCCGTCGGCCTGCACGCCCTCGTTGGTGCGGGTGAGCACCTTGAGCAGGGCGAAGATCACGTCCTGCTTGCGCGCGCGGGCCACGCCTTCGTGGATGTTGAGCTGCTCGGCGATGTCGAACAGCTTGTGCGCCGGCATCCGCTTCAGGTCGCCCAGCGAGTACTGGGGGAAGCCTTCGGGGATGTTCGGCGGCGGCATGCGGTTGGCCTGCTCGTGGCCGTTGCCGCCGTCGTCCTGCGGAAGGCCGCCGTCGCGGTGGCGGTCGCGCTGGCGGTCGCGGCGGTTGCGGAAGCGGTCGCGGCGGTTGTTGCCCTGGCCTTGGCCCTGACCCTGGTTGCCGGGCTGCTGATTGCCGCCCTGGCGGCTGTCGTGCTGCTGGCGCGGCTGCTGCCCGCCGCCCTCGGCCGGCGCGGCCTCGCCGCCGCCCTGCGCGGGTGCGGACTGGCTGGAGCCGGTTTCGGCGGCCGGCGCGGGCCGGGCCTCCTGCTGCACGGGCGCGTCCTGCCGCGGTTCGGCCCGCGGCGCGGAGGGCGCGGCGCTGGATTCGAACAGGTTGGGCGTGTCCGCGTCGGCGGATTTGACGACCTTCTTGGTGGTGCGCGCGGCCGTCTTGCGCACGCGCTTGGCGACGGTGTCGCCGGCGTCGGGGGTATTGTCGGACAAGTGCGATTTCCTCGCTCGGTGCGAGCGCCCGGAGAGTGGGCGGGGATGTTGGAAGGAGATCCTGCAGACGGGGTGCGGCGCCGAATTCCACGCCGGATGGCGGCAAACTACCACCTGTGGCGGGCCGCCGGCAAGCAGGATGCGGGTGCGGCGTTCATGCGGCAGCGACCGCATGCACGCGTTCGAAGCCGCGGCCAGCCTGCGGGCAGCCACGTGAGGCCGACGTCAGGGCGCCGGCGGGGCATGCGCCAAAGGGCGCCGGCCGGCGCCCGGCGGTCCTCAGACCGCCTTGTCGATCATCTGCGCCAGCTGGGCCTTGCCCACGGCGCCGATCTGGGTCGCCTGCACCTGGCCACCCTTGAACAGCAGCAGCATCGGGATCGAGCGGACGTGGTACTTCAGGGCCGTGGCGCGGTTCTCGTCCACGTTGACCTTGGCGATCTTGACCTTGCCGGCGTACTCGTCGGCCAGCTCGTCCAGGGCCGGGGCGATCATCTTGCACGGTCCGCACCAGGGCGCCCAGAAATCGACGAGCACCGGCTCGGCGGACTGCAGCACGGTGGCATCGAAGTCGGCGTCGCTGGCATGGATGACGTGTTCGCTCACGGGAAGGCTCCTGAAGAGAAGAGGGCGGCCGGGCAGGGCGGCTGCGGGGATGGATGGTAAACTTGGGCGATTCGCGGCCCGAATCAAGGGCCTCCCGCCCGGGATTGCCCGGTCCGGGAACGCCGGGCACCCCACGCCCATGGTCCGCGAGCCCTCGGGAGCGCGCTTCGGCGCCGTCCCGTTTCCAGGCAGTCTGCGTTGCGGGCGCCACCCACGCAAGCGCCAGAGCGTGTCATGCAGTTCGAACGACTTCCCTGCCCGTTTGGGTCGCCGGTATGCGGGACAGCCCCCCGCATTGCGCCGACCCAAGCGGACCGGGAGCCGCTTCGGGCACGCACGCCCTGGCGCCGCACTCAAGATCCCAATACATGAGCGACAAGCCACTTACCGACATCACCTTCTCCAGCTTCGAGCTGCATCCGGCCCTGCTGGCCGGCCTCGAGTCCGCCGGATTCACCCGCTGCACCCCGATCCAGGCCATGACCCTGCCGATCACCCTCGCCGGGCGCGACGTCGCCGGCCAGGCCCAGACCGGTACCGGCAAGACCCTGGCCTTCCTGGTCACGGTGATCAACCGCCTGCTGTCCAGGCCCGCCCTGGCCGAGCGCAAGCCCGAGGATCCGCGCGCGCTGATCCTGGCGCCCACCCGCGAACTGGCCATCCAGATCCACAAGGACGCGATGAAGCTCGCGCCCGAGCTGGGCCTGAAGTTCGCCCTGGTCTACGGCGGCGTCGACTACGACAAGCAACGCGCGCTGCTGCAGGCCGGCGCCGACGTGATCATCGCCACCCCCGGCCGCCTGATCGACTACGTCAAGCAGCACAAGGTCGTGTCCCTGCACGCCTGCGAGGTCTGCGTGCTGGACGAGGCCGACCGCATGTTCGACCTCGGCTTCATCAAGGACATCCGCTTCCTGCTGCGGCGGATGCCGGTGCGCACCGAGCGCCAGACCCTGCTGTTCTCGGCCACCCTGAGCCATCGCGTGCTCGAGCTCGCCTACGAGCACATGAACGAGCCGGAGAAGATGGTGGTCGAGACCGAATCGATCACCGCCGCGCGCGTGCGCCAGAAGCTGTACTACCCCTCGGACGAGGAGAAGATGCCGCTGCTGCTGGGGCTGCTCTCGCGTTCGGAAGGCGCCCGCACCATGGTGTTCGTCAACACCAAGGCCTTCGTCGAGCGCGTCGCGCGTTCGCTCGAGCGCGCCGGCTACCGCGTCGGCGTGTTGTCGGGCGACGTGCCGCAGAAGAAGCGCGAGTCGCTGCTGAAGAAGTTCCAGGCCGGCCAGCTCGAGATCCTGGTCGCCACCGACGTGGCCGCGCGCGGCCTGCACATCGACGGCGTCAGCCACGTCTACAACTACGACCTGCCGTTCGACGCCGAGGACTACGTGCACCGCATCGGCCGTACCGCGCGCCTGGGCGCCGAGGGCGACGCGATCAGCTTCGCCTGCGAGCGCTACGCGATCGGCCTGCCGGATATCGAGGCCTACATCGAACAGAAGATCCCGTCCGAGCCGGTGACGCGGGAACTGCTGGTTGCGCTGCCGCGTCCGGAGCGCGCCAGGCCGGCCGAAGCTGCCGACGGCGACGACGGCGACGACGGCGATGGCGATGGCGATGGCGACAGCATCGGCGAGATCTACCGCGAGGTGCGCGAAGCGCGCGCCGCCGAGGACGCCAAGCGCGGCGGTGGCCGCAGTGGCGGTCGCGGCGGCCCCGGTGGCGGAGGTCGCGGTCCGCGCAGCGGCAGCAGTGGCGGCGACCGCGACCGGCCGCGTCGACAGCCGCGCCCGCGGCCCGAAGGCGAGGCGGCTGCGGCAGCGCCGGCGGTGGACGCCGCGCAGGCCACGCCGCGTGCCGAACCCAGGCCCGTGATCGATGCTGCCGGCGCCGTGGCCGCGGCCACGCCGGATGCGTCGCGCCCGCCCCGCAAGCGCCGCCGGCGTCGCGGTGGCAAGCGCGTCGAAGGCGCGGAAGCCGCGATGGGCAGCCCGCGCGGGCAGGCCGAATCCGGCCAGCCCCGGCCGCGCGAACCCCGTGCCGCGCCGGCGCCGCAAGCGCAGGCGGCAACGCGCGCGGCCGATGCCGCGGCGCCGTCGCTGATCTCGCGCATCGGCGCGCGTCTGCGCAAGCTGGTCACGCGCGCGCCGCAGAGCCAGCACTGATTCGCACCCCGACGCCGGCACCTGCCGGCGTCGCTCCATGAATGGGGCCGGGCGTCGCGGCGCTGCCGGTCACGGCGCTGCCTGTGTCGTGCCCGCAACGTCTGCGACGGCCCCGCGACGGTCGTCTGCACGCGCGGTGGACGCACGTTCGCCCCGGATGCGAGGCCAGGCCGCGGCCGCGAAGCGTGCGCCCGCCCGGGCTGCATCGACGCAGCTCCCGGCGCCGCCTCGGTCGCTGCCCCTGCGGCGCTGGGGACAGGCACCGCTGCGCCGCGCTGGTCGGTTTCACGCGGCCGGTCGTCGGCGTCGCAAAGCCAGCACGGCGTCCGATTCGGTCCATGCCAGTTCTGCGATACTCCCCCGCCATGACCGTCCTGCGCTTCGACAGTGTCAGCAAGCAATATTCCGGTGGGCGCGTCGCGCTCGCCGAGGTGAGCTTCGACGTGGCTGCCGGCGAGATGCTGTTCCTCACCGGGCACTCCGGTGCGGGCAAGAGCACCCTGCTCAAGCTGATCCACCTCGCCGAGCGGCCCAGCCGCGGCGCGGTGCTGTTCAACGACCGCAACCTGCTCAAGGTGCGCGGGCGGCGGGTGGCCTTGCACCGGCGCGAGGTCGGCGTGGTGTTCCAGGACCACCGCCTGCTCACCGACCGCAGCGTGTTCGACAACATCGCCCTGCCGCTGATCCTGCGCGGCCTGCGCCGCGGCGAGATCGGCAAGCGCGTGCGCAGCGTGCTCGAGCGGCTGGGCCTGGGTGATCGCGAGGCCGCGCTGCCGGGCCAGCTCTCGGCCGGCGAGCAGCAGCGCGTGGGGATCGCCCGCGCGGTCGTGGCCGAGCCGCGGCTGCTGGTGGCCGACGAGCCGACCGGCAACCTCGATCCCACCCTGTCGGCCGAAATCATGGCGCTGTTCGCCTCGCTGCCCGAACGCGGCACCAGCGTGCTGGTGGCCAGCCACGACCTGGGCCTGGTCAAGCGCATGCGCAAGCGCGTGCTGGTGCTCGACCATGGCCGCCTGGTCGACGACATCGCGCCGGAGGATCTGGCCGATGGCTGAGGCGAACGCACGCGCAGATCGCTCCGCCTCGCCGCTGGGCACCTGGATCGACCACCATCTCTACAGCCTCGTCGCCAGCCTGGGACGGGTATTCCGCAAGCCCGGGGCGGCGCTGCTGACGGTTTCGGTGATGGCGCTGGCGCTGGCCCTGCCGCTGGGGCTCTGGCTGGTGCTGGGCAACCTCGAGCGGCTGGCCGGCAACGTCGAGCGCTCGCGCGAGATCAGCGTGTTCCTCAGGCAGGAGGTCGACGCCGCACGCGCCGGCCAGCTTGCGGACGAACTGCGTGCGCGCGCCAACGTGAGCGAAGTGGTCCACGTCACGCCGGACGAAGGCCTGGCCTCGCTGCGTGCCGGCGGGGCGTTGGCCGGGATCGTCGACGCGGTCGGCGAGGACAATCCGCTGCCGCACCTGCTGCTGGTCACGCCCGCGGGCGACGAGAGGATGGTGGCGGCGTCACTCGAGCAGTTGCCGGAGGCCGGGCTGGTGCAGCATGACGTGCAGTGGCGCGAGCGTCTGGACGGCTGGCTGCGCTTCGGCGGGCGCGTGGCGTGGGTGCTGGCGATGCTGCTGGGCCTGGGCGCGCTGCTGGTGGTCGGCAATACCGTGCGCCTGGACATCCAGTCGCGGCGCGAGGAAATCGGCGTGCTGCAGTTGCTCGGTGCGACCGACGGCTTCATCCGACGCCCGTTCCTCTACCTGGGGGCGTGGTACGGCCTGGCCGCGGGCGCGTTCGCGGTCGCGCTGCTGGCCGCGGTCGCGCTGTCGTTGCGCGACCCCCTGGCGGTGCTGGCGGCGAGCTATGGCAGCAGCTTCGCACTGTCCGGGATCGACCTGCCCTGGGCGCTGGGCGTGATCGCGGGGGCCACCGTGCTCGGCTGGCTCGGCGCTGGCCTGGTGACCGGACATTTCCTGCGCCAGACGCGCCCCACCGGACTCTGACCGCATGAACCAGCACGATCTGCGCCACCTCGAATCCGACCAGCCGCGCGTCATGGTGGTGGACGGCTCCAAGCTGGTGCGCAAGCTGATCCAGGCGGTGCTGGTGAAGGAGCTGCCGGGCGTGCAGGTGGTCGAGGGCGGCAGCCTGGCGGACGCGCGCGCGCTGCTGGCCGGCGACCCCATCGACCTGGTCACCACCGCCCTGGTGCTGCCCGATGGCGACGGCCTGCAGGTGGCGCGCGCGGTGCGCGAAGCCGGCGGCCAGCGCTACGTGCCGGTGATCGTGATCTCGGGCGACGTGCAGTCGCACCTCGAGGACCGGCGCTTCACCGAGGACGTCACCGACTACTTCGACAAGTCGCTCGGACACAACGCGCTGGCGGCCTTCATCCGCGGCTACGTGCAGCCGCAGCCCATCCCGGACGCGCACGTGCTCTACATCGAGGACAGCCGCACGGTGGCGGTGGCCATCCGGCGCATGCTCGAGGCGCACCAGATGCGCGTGACCCATGTCACCACCGCCGAGGACGCGATCGCCTACCTCGAGGCCTATGCCGGCACCGAGGCCGCGCCCGGCGCCGACCTGGTGCTGACCGATCTCTACCTCAAGGGCGAGTTGAGCGGGCGCGACGTGCTCGATCGCGTGCGCAACCACATGGGCTACGGCAAGCGCCGGCTGCCGGTGCTGGTGATGACCGGCGACGACAACCGCGCCAACCAGGCCGCGCTGCTGCGCGACGGCGCCAACGACCTGGTGCTCAAGCCGATCGAGGAGCGCCTGCTGGCGACCAAGGCGCTGTTCCAGCTGCGCCTTTCGCGCATGCCGGTTTCGCCCGCGCAGCAGCAGCCGTGAGCGACGACGTCCGCCTGGAGCCCTCGTGGAAGGCGCGCGTGGGCGACTGGTTCGCGCGCGAGGACATGCGTGCGCTGTCGGCCTTCCTGCGCCAGCGCAAGGCCGCCGGCGCCCGCATCTATCCGCCCGGGCCGCAGATCTTCGCCGCGTTCGAGGCCACGCCTTTCGACGCGGTGAAGGTGGTCGTGCTCGGCCAGGATCCCTACCACGGCCCCGGGCAGGCGCATGGCCTGTGCTTCTCGGTCCCGCCCGGCGTGCCGGTGCCGCCCTCGCTGCAGAACATGTACAAGGAGCTGCAGCGCGACCTCGGCATCGCGCCGCCGGACCACGGCTGGCTGATGCCCTGGGCGCGCCAGGGCGTGTTGCTGCTCAATGCGGTGCTGACCGTGGAGGAAGGCCGCGCCGGCGCCCACCAGGGCAAGGGCTGGGAAGGTTTCACCGATCATGTGGTCGATGTGCTCAACCGTGAGCGCGAGGGCCTGGTGTTCATGCTGTGGGGCAGCTATGCGCAGAAGAAGGGCGGCATCGTCGATGCGCGTCGCCACAGCGTGTTGCGGACCACCCATCCTTCGCCGCTGTCCGCACACCGCGGTTTCCTCGGCTCCGGGCATTTTTCCAAAGCCAACCAGGCGCTCGTGCGCCGCGGCCAGGCACCCATCGACTGGGCGCTGCCGCCGCTGGCCGCGTTGGAGGCCTGAGGAGGGCGCCCAGCGGCTGGCGTGATTCCGTTATCACGGCCGACGCGTCCGAAACACGGCCGACAGCGCGGCTTCAGAACCAGAACCGCACTCCGGCCACAAGCCGCGTTTCCCGGGGTGCCTCGCCATGCGCCGCGTGGTAGTCGGCGGTCCGGCGGAAACTGCGCTCGTGCGCGAGGCCCAGGTAGGGCGCGAACCGGCGCGTGACCTCGTATCGCAGCCGCAGCCCGGCTTCCGCCTTCGACAGACCGCTGCCGGTGCCGCGCGCAGGGTCGTCCCGCGCCTGCAGTTCCAGCTCCAGCATCGGCTGCAGCACCAGGCGGTTGCTGAAACGCAGGTCGTACTCGGCCTCGAGCTTCGCGGCCAGTCCACCATCGCCGAAATAGGCCATCGCCGAGACTTCGAACTGGTAGGGCGCGAGGCCCTGCACGCCGATCGCGGCGCGGGTGCGCGACGGGCCCGGACGGACGTCATGGCGTGCGCCGGCCACCACGTCCCACCAGCGCGCCACCGCACGCGACCAGCGCAGCTCGGCGCTGGCTGCCGTGGTGCGGCCTGCGCTTCGGCTGCCGCTGCTGCGCAGCCAGACGCGGTGCAGGTCGCCGCCTACGGACGCGCTGCCTTCCCAGGCCTGGCCGCTCGCCTCGTCGCTGTCCCAGGCCTCGAAACGGTCGAACTTCACCCGGGTATAGGTCGTGGCGCCGTGCGTCGTGTGGCCGTGCGAAAGCACGGGGAAGGCCGCATCGCGATCGGCCTGGGTGACCGGCGGGATCGGTTCGCGCGGACGCCGCGCGCCATCGGGCACGCAGTGACCCATCGCGGCGTGCTCCGGGGTGCATCCGTTCCCGCCTTGCGCGGCATGGGGATCGGCGTCATGTCCCCCGTGTGTGCCCGGGTGCTGCGTGGATGTCGCGGCGGCGGGCGCGCAGTGTCCCATCGCGGCGTGCTCCGGTGTGCAGCCGTTCCTGCCGTGCGCGGCGTGCGGATCGGCGTCATGTCCCCCGTGTGTGCCCGGGTGCTGCGTGGACGTCGCGGCAGCGGGCGCGCAGTGTCCCATCGCGGCGTGCTCCGGCGTGCAGCCGTTCCTGCCGTGCGCGGCATGCGGATCGGCGTCATGTCCCCCGTGTGTGCCCGGTTGCTGCGTGGACGTCGCGGCAGCGGGCGTGCAGTGGTCCATCGCGGCGTGCTCGGAAGTACATCCGTCCGCGTCGCGTGCGGGAGGCGGAAGGGCTCGATGCTCCGCAGGCGCGCCGTGATGCCGCGCCGCCGGTACGCAGTGGCCCATGGCCGCGTGTGCGGGCGTGCAGCTATCTGCGGCGGGCGTGTTCCGGGATGCGCCGTGCGCATGCTGCGCCAGCGCCACGCCGCAGGGAGCGCCGGTGAGCAGCAATGCGCAAGCGAGGGTGTAGGCGCGGCTCATGCGCGTTCCTCCACGCGCACTTCCCGCATCATGCCGGCATCCATGTGGTAGAGCAGGTGGCAGTGATAGGCCCAGCGCCCCAGGGCGTCGGCACGCACCCGGTAGCTCCGGCGCGTGCCCGGCGGCATGTCGACGGTGTGCTTTCGCACCATGAACCGGCCGTCGGCGTCCTCCAGATCGCTCCACAGGCCGTGCAGGTGGATTGGGTGCTGCATCATCGTGTCGTTGACCAGCACGATGCGCATGCGCTCGCCGTAGTTCAGGCGCAGCGGTTCGGCGCTGGCGAAGGGGATGCCGTCGAAGGACCAGGCGAACTTCTCCATGTGCCCGGTCAGGTGCAGTTCGACCGTGCGCCCCGGCTCGCGGCCGTCGGGGTCGTCGAACACGCTCCTGAGGTCGGCGTAGGTCAGCACGCGGCGGCCGTTGGCGCGCAGACCGATGCCGGGATCGTCGAGCTTCGGCGTCGGCGCCATGGTCTGCATGTCGACCAGCGGATTGCCGTCCTCGCTGGCCGGATGCGTCTGCAGGCCGGCGCCGTGCGCGGCATGCGCGTCGTGCCTGCCATGCGCGTCGGCCAACGCAGGCGCGTGCCGCGCGCCGCAGCCGCCCTCCGCCGCCATCGCTGCGCCGCAGCCGCCTTCGGTCATGGCGCCATGACCACCATGACCACCGTGGCCCATGTCGTCCATGGTCAGGCGTGGACGCGGGTCCAGCGACGGCACTGGTGCCTGCAGCCCGGCGCGGACCGCCAGGGTGCCGCGCGCGTGGCCGGTGCGCCCCATGTCCTGCGCGAAGATCGTGTAGGCCTCCTGTCCGCGCGGCTCGACGATCACATCGTAGGTTTCGGCCGCACCCATGCGCAGTTCGTCCACGCTCACCGGGTGCACGTACTGGCCGTCCGCAGCCACCACCGTCATCTTCAGGCCGGGGATGCGCAGGTCGAAGTGGGTCATCGCCGAGGCGTTGATCAGGCGCAGCAGCAGCTTCTCGCCCGGACGGAATTCGCCCGTCCAGTTGCCGGCGGGCGTCGCACCGTTCATCAGGTAGGTGTAGGTGTGGGCGTTGACGTCCGACAGGTCGCTCGGCGTCATCCGCATCTCGCCCCAGGCGCGGCGGTCGGCCAGCGTGGCGGCCAGGCCATCGCGGCGCGCATCGCGCAGGAAATCGCCGATCGTCGGCTTGTACCAGTTGTCGTAGTGCGGCGCCTTCTTCAGGCGCGCGAACAGGTCGGCCGGCGCGAGATCGGTCCAGTCCGAGAGCAACACCACGTGTTCGCGATCCCAGTGGTAGGGGGCGGGTTCGCGCGCATCGACGACGATCGCGCCATACAGTCCGGCCTGCTCCTGGTGCAGGGAATGGCTGTGGTACCAGTAGGTGCCGGACTGCCTGAGCGTGAAACGGTAGAGGTAGGACTCGCCCGGCATGATGCCGTCGAAGCTCATGCCCGGTACGCCGTCCATGTTCGACGGCAGCAGGATGCCGTGCCAGTGGATCGAGCTCGGATGGCCCTGCGGCAGGCGATTGGACACGCGCAGCGTGACCGTGTCGCCTTCGCGCCAGCGCAGCAGCGGCGCCGGCAGGCTGTCGTTGACGGTGATCGCCGGGCGGACGCGGCCGGTGAAGTTCACCAGGGACGCGCCGATGTCGAGCTGGAAGGCATCGCCCGACAGCGTCTGGCCGGGCGTGGCGTAGGTGCGGCTGCCTGCCTGCGCGGGATTGCGCAGGGTGCCGGCAGCGAGCGTGGCGCCGCCCAGCAACAGGCCCTGGACGAAGCGGCGCCGCGCGGGCGAGGGCGGCCGCGGGAGCGGTGGATGGATCATGCGTGGACTCCGGTCGCGGGCGCATCGCGCGCCGCGAAATCGTCAACCTGGAAGATGCGCGGCCCTGGCGGGCCGGCAGCAGCGGACGTGCCTGGGCAGCCGCTCAGGCGATGGGAGGACGCAGCGGCGGGAACGGAACGGCGGGGGTGGACGGAGGTTGCAGGGCGGCGGATGGTGCCGCACCGGCCGCCGGCGGCATCATGGCCAGGCCCGGGCGACCCAGCGCGTGGCCCTGCTGCAGGCACAGGTCCAGGCAATGCTGCAGGCAATCCTCGGGCGTCTGTCCGGCCAGGGCCGGGTCCGGCTCGGGCGCGGGTGCTTCCGCCCCGTGGCAATCCGCCATCGCCGGCGGCTGGGCCGACGCCGCCTCCGCGATCGCGACCTGCAGACCGGCGAACGCCGGCGCCATGCCCTGGAACAGCAGGCACAGGCACAGCAGGATGCGGGGCAGCGCGCTAGGCACGACGGAGGCGGGGGCGGCGGAGGGATGCCGCACAGCATAGCGTCCGCGTGTCCCCGGGCGCCTGAACCGGGGCGGCCGTCGCCGTGCGCACGTGGCCGCGCGGGCCGCCGGCCACATCGTGCCGGAGCGGAAGGGGCGGCGCAGGCTAGAATTGCAGCCGGACTCCGGTAGCCATCCCTTCGGCGGCGGGCGGACGTCCAGGAGTCTGTCGATGCGGGTCGACCAGGACAATGCGTGGCGAGAGGCGGCCGGACGCTCGCAGGTGCGCGTCCTGCTGCTGGCAGCGCTGTGTCTGGTTCCGCTGCTGGCGCTGTTGGTACGACTGGACGGATCACGCCCCGGCACCGCCGCAGCCGCCGTCGATGCAGCTCCCAGGCTGGCTGCCGTCGCACCCGCGGCGCCGTTGGCGGAAGTCGTGGCCGATCCCCTGCCGCGGGCCACCGCCGCACCGCGACGGATGACCGCGCTGCCGACGCACGTCGCCGCGCGTCGTCGCGAGTTCGACACCAGCACCGACCTGTTCGCCTTCGCGCAGCGGCTGCAGCCCGAGGCGCGGGACGGCGCCCCGGAAGCGATCTGGCTGCTGAGTCGCGTGATCGACGAATGCCGGCAATACGCCGCCGATCCCCCCGCGTTCGCGCGCGACAGCGCGGTGCTGTCGGGCCTGGGCCTGCCCGCATCGCGGGCCATGCAGGCCGCGCGCAGCCGGGTGGACAGCCGCTGCCGACGCTTCGGCCCCGGTGACGGCTTGAGCCAGGTGCGTGTCGGTCAACTGCGGGTGCAGTCGGCGCGGGCGGGCGGCCTGGTGGCGGAGGCCGAGCTGTTCGCGCGCGGCGAACCGCTTTCGGCCGAGCGCGGCTACGGCGAGGACCTGCTGCAGCGCATCGGCGCGGCCGGCGATCCGCAGGCCTTCGGCGCGCTGTCCTCGGCTGGAGAGGTGACGGGCTGGCTGTCGATGCTGGACCTGGATATCGCTCCGCAATACGCGCCGCTGGTGTGGCAGATCGCCGCCTGCCGCATGGGCGCGGACTGCGGCCCGCAGAGCCCGGTGATGACCTCGTACTGCGTCAACGGCGGCATCTGCTCGCGCCTGCCGGAACAGGGATTCGAGGAGTTCGTATACGACGCCGCGGTGCCGCGGCAGAGCGCAGATGTCGTCCGCGAGGCGGTGTCGGCGCTGGTGGAACGGTTTGGAGGAAGACCATGAAGTTGGACATGAGGAAGCGTCGTCTCGCCGCGTTGTTCTGGATCCTGCTGTTTGCCGTCTATTCGGTGGCGGCGATCGGGGTGACCGTGCTCGACGCGTCGGAGGACCGCTATGCGGAGCTGTCGCGCGTATCGCTGGTCACCGTGCGCGCCAGCGAGGAGCAACGCCGGCTGGGCGCGGCGCAGATGGTGGCCGTGTACCGCGCACAGAGCGGGGCGCCGTTCGCCACCCTGCCGCCCGGCACCACGGTGCAGATCGTCTGGCCGGACGGATCGAGCGAGTATGTGGTGGTGACCGATCCGGCCGCGGCCGATGGCATCACGCCGGTCCCGGACATGCGTCCCCGGGACGAGGAGCCCCTGCCGGGACAGGTGCCGGCCGTGCCGCTGGAGGACGGTGCCGTCCGCGGCGTCCTGATGGGCCAGCAGTAGGACCTTTCGCCGGACGCGTCGGCCGACCGCGCGTCGGCCGGTCCGGCTGCCTTGCAACGAAACGAGCGCCGGCTGCGCCCGCGCTTCCCGGACCGCGGCGCGACCGGGGCGCGATCAGCCGATCGAGAGCGCCTTGTCCTTGCGCTCGGCCAGGCGCTTTTCGAGATAGTGGATGTTCTGGCCGCCGGCCTGGAACCCGCCGTCGGCCATGATCCGCTGCTGCAGCGGGATGTTGGTCTTGATGCCGTCGACCACCATCTCGCTCAGCGCCACGCGCATGCGGGCGATTGCCTGTTCGCGGTCGGCGCCATGCACGATCAGCTTGCCGATCATCGAATCGTAGTTCGGCGGGACGGTGTAGCCCTCGTAGATGTGCGAATCCACGCGCACGCCGGGGCCGCCGGGCGAATGGAAGTGCTGGATCAGGCCGGGCGAGGGCAGGAAGCTGTCCGGGTCTTCGGCATTGATGCGGCACTCGATCGCATGGCCGCGCAGCACGATGTCCTCCTGGCGGATCGACAGCTTCTGCCCCGAGGCGATCTTGAGCTGCTCGCGGATCAGGTCGATGCCGGTCACCAGTTCGGTCACCGGATGCTCGACCTGGATGCGGGTGTTCATTTCGATGAAGTAGAAGCGGCCGTTCTCGTACAGGAACTCGAACGTGCCCGCGCCGCGATAGCCGATGCGGATGCAGGCCTCGACGCAGACCTTGCCGATCTCCGCGCGCTGTTCATCGCTGATGCCGGGCGCCGGTGCCTCTTCCACCACCTTCTGGTGGCGGCGCTGCATCGAACAGTCGCGCTCGCCCAGGTGGATGGCGTTGCCCTGGCCGTCGGCCAGCACCTGGATCTCCACGTGGCGCGGGTTCTCCAGGAACTTCTCCATGTAGACCATGTCGTTGCCGAACGCGGCCTTGGCTTCCTGCTTGGTGGTGGCGATGGCGTTGACCAGCGCGGCCTCGGTGTGGACCACGCGCATGCCGCGCCCGCCGCCGCCGCCGGCCGCCTTCACGATCACCGGGTAGCCGATCTCGCGCGCGATGCGCACGTTGGCCTCGGCATCGTCGCCGAGCGGGCCGCCGCTGCCGGGCACGCAGGGCACGCCGGCCTCCTTCATCGCGCGGATCGCCTCGACCTTGTCGCCCATCAGGCGGATGGTCTCGGCCTTGGGTCCGATGAAGATGAAGCCCGACTGCTCCACGCGCTCGGCGAAATCGGCGTTCTCGCTGAGAAAGCCGTAGCCGGGGTGGATCGCCTGCGCGTCGGTGACCTCGGCCGCGGCGATGATCGCCGGCATGTCGAGGTAGCTGCGGTTGGACGGCGCCGGGCCGATGCACACCGACTCGTCGGCCATCGCCACGTGCTTGAGGTTGCGATCGACCGTGGAGTGCACCGCGACGGTGCGGATACCGAGCGCGTGGCACGCGCGCAGGATGCGCAGCGCGATTTCGCCACGGTTGGCGATGACGACTTTATCGAGCATGGGATTCGGGATTCGGGATTGGGGATTCGGGAAGCGCTTCGTCCGGCTCACGCAGACGTCTCTCGTTGGCGCGAATCAGCGCATTGAGGCGCGCGAACGTGCGGTCGAGCAGATCCGGATCGATAGCGGGGCCTTCGCCGAAGCCAAGGCGGCGGGAGATTTCAATCTGGGTCGCCAGCTCTGAGAGCGAACCGCGTGCGATCGACAGGAAACGCAGGTATTCGGAGGTGGAGCGGCGGGCGGCACCCTCGGCGATATTGGACGGGACACTGACCGCGGATCTGCGCATCTGGGCCGTCAGGCCCAGGCGCTCCTCCGCCGGAAACCGGGATGTCGCGCGGTAGACCTCTTCCACGAGCAGCATCGCATCGCGCCAGACGTCCAGGCGTTCGTGTGGTCTCGGCAGCGACAGGTCTTCCACCAAATCCCGAATCCCCAATCCCGAATCCCGTCGTGATCGGCTTCAGCCGATCACGAACAGCGGCTGGTCGAACTCCACCGGCTGTCCGCTTTCGCAGGTGATCGCCAGCACCGTGCCCGAGGCGTCGGCCTCGATCGGGTTGAACATCTTCATCGCCTCGATGATGCCCAGGGTGTCGCCGGCCTTGACCGTCTGGCCGACGGTGACGAAGGGCGGCTTGTCGGGCGCCGGCGAGCTGTAGAAGGTGCCGACCATCGGCGAGGTGACGACGTGGCCGGCCGGCAGGCCGGAGTCGCCCGCGGGCGCACGGCCGCCGGTGGCGGCCTCGACCGGCGACTGCATCGGCATCACCGGCTCGGCGCGCGGAGCCTGCGCGGCGGCAGGCGCCTGCGCATAGACCATCGGCGTGCCGACGCTGGTGCCGCGCGACAGGCGTACCGACTCTTCGCCCTCCTTGATCTCGATTTCGGCGAGGTTCGACTCCTCGAGCAGTTCGATGAGTTTCTTGAGCTTGCGAAGGTCCATGGACGGCCTCGGGTTCGGGCTTGCGAGAGAGAAAAGGGTTCAGGCGGCGGCCGGCAGCCGGCGCAGGGCCGCGTCGAGCGCGTAGCGGTAGCTGTCGGCACCGAAACCGCAGACCACGCCCACCGCCTTGTCGCTGAAATAGCTGTGCTGGCGGAACGGCTCGCGGGTGTGCGGGTTGGACAGGTGGATCTCGATGAAGGGGATCGCGACCGCCGCCAGCGCATCGCGCAGGGCGACGCTGGTATGTGTGAAGGCGGCCGGGTTGATCAGAATGAAGGCGGTACCGTCGCCGCGTGCGGCCTGGACGCGGTCGACCAGCACGTGCTCGGCATTGGACTGCAGGCTCTCGAGCGCGTGGCCGGCGTCGGCGGCGCGGGCCCGCAGGTCGGCGTCGATGTCGGCCAGCGTGGTGTGCCCGTAGACCTCCGGCTCGCGTGTGCCGAGCAGGTTGAGGTTGGGGCCGTGCAGGAGCAGCAGCTGGGCCATCGAGAATGCGGTGCGGGACAAGGCGCGCAGTCTGGGGGAAGTCGCGAATGCTGTCCAGTTCGCCGACGTTTGCTGGACTTAAGCGGGTGTTTGAGTTTTCCGCCGGTCAAGAAGCCGCGCGTGCGCGATCGCGTGTCGATCGCGGCCGCCGTCGTTCGACGCTCGGGAACTACCCCGGAAGCCGACACGATGCCCAACGAAGACCGCCTGTACTACTCCCACCACCTCAACCCCCGCGTGGCGGTGGCCGTGGCTCGATATCTGCAGGCGCCGCTGCGCTTCGTCCGCGCCGATCCGATGGGGCGCGACCAGGCCGCGTTCCGCGCGATCAACCCCAACACGCGGGTGCCGGTGCTGGTGGAGCAGGCGCTCACTTTGTGGGAGACCGATGCGATCGCGATGCGCCTGGCCGGCCGCTTCCTCCCTGCGTTCTGGCCGCAGGAGCGGCGCGAGGAGGTGATGATGTGGGTGAGCTGGAGCGCCCACCACTTCACCCGCTGGGCCGGGGTGCTGTACTTCGAGCGGATCGTGGTGCCGCGTTATTTCGCGCGTGCGCCGGACGCGGCCGCGGTCGCGGAGGCCGAAGCCGAGCTGAAGCCGTTTACCGCAGTGCTGGAGGATGCGCTCGCCGGGCGCCGCTGGCTGGTGGGCGATGCGCCGACCTACGCCGATTTCCGCGTGTCCTCGGTACTGCCGTTCGCGGCGCAGGCCGGGATCGCGCTCGATGCCTTCCCGGAGGTGCGCGCCTGGCACGCGCGGCTGGAGGAGATCGAGGCCTGGCGCGATCCCTTCGCCGGGCTGGACTGAGCGCTCAGGGCGTCGCCCAGGCGTCGATCTCGCCCTCCTCGAAGGGGCCGATCTTCTGCTTCAGCAGGCGGCCATCGGCCGAGACCAGGATCGAGTAGGGCAGCACGCCCTTGGGGTTGCCCAGCTGCACGCCGGCATCGGCCGGCCCGGGCGTGTCGATCGCCTGCGGGTACGCCACCGGGATGCGCTGCAGGAATTCGCGCACGGCCTGGGGATCGTCCAGGGCCAGGCCGAGCACCTGCACGCCGCCCTCGCCCTGCGCGCGGGCGTAACGATCGAGCTCGGGCATCTCCTTGATGCACGGCCCGCACCAGCTGGCCCAGACGTTGACCAGCAGCGGGCGACCGGCGAAGTCTTCGGGCAGCGCGAACCCCGCGCCATCCAGGCCGTCCACGCGCACCGGCGGCAGGGACTCGCCGCGACGGGCGACGGCCACGCCCCCGGGCACGTCGGCATTGGCGGTCAGCGCGTCGTTGAGCACCCTCTGGCCGAATTCGCTGCCCAGCAGCGGGCCGGGGCCGGTGGCGAACATGCCCGCGACCACGCCCAGGCATCCGGCCGCAGCGGCCACCAGCACGATCTTCAGCGGCGTCAGCTTCATGGCGCGGCCCTTCGCAGCGCCGCGGTCACGATGTCGTCGCTGAGCAGGGCCGGCAGCACTACGCCCTCGCCGCCGCCGCGCGGATAGACCACGTACAGCGGTACGCCGACCGCGCGATGGCGGTCGAGGTAGGCGGTGATCGCGGGATCGGTATTGGTGTAGTCGCCCACCAGGTAGACCGCGTCGGCCTGTTCCAGGGCGCTGCGGAAGACGGGCTGCGACAGCACGCGGCGCTCGTTGGCCTTGCAGGTCACGCACCAGTCGGCGGTCATGTTCACGAACACCGCGCGGCCTTCGTCGCGCAACGCCTGCAGCCGCGCCTCGGACCAGGCCTCGTGGCCCTCGTCCGCGAGCGCTGCGCGCTGCGGCGGCGGCAGCGATTCGACCTTCCACACCGGCAGCAGCGCCAGCGCGGCCAGCGCCAGCGCCAGTGCGCGCCCGGCGAACCCGCCGGTCCAGCGCCTGCGTTCGTGCCACCACAGGCCCAGCGCGAACAGCGCCAGGCCCACCGCCACCAGCGCCATCGCATCCACGCCGCGCTGCTTGCCCAGCACCCACAGCAGCCAGATCGCGGTGAGGTACATCGGGAAGGCCAGCACCTGCTTGAGCGTTTCCATCCACGCACCCGGCCGCGGCAGCCGGTCGGCCAGTGCCGGAACGAAGCCGATCAGCAGGAAGGGCAGCGCAAGCCCCAGGCCCAGCATCAGGAACACCGCCAGCGCCAGCCACGGCGCCGCGGTGAAGGCGAACGCCAGCGCCCCGCCCATGAAGGGCGCGATGCAGGGGCTGGCGACCACGCAGGCCAGCACGCCGGTGAAGAAGTCGCCCGCCGGGCCGCTGCGGGCGGCCAGCGACTGGCCGATGCCGCCGATGCCCGCACCCAGCGTGAACACGCCCGACAGGCTCAGGCCCACCGCGAACATCAGGTACACCAGCGCGGCGACGAACCAGGGCTGCTGCAGCTGGAAGCCCCAGCCCAGCGCCTGGCCGCCGGCGCGCAGGGCCAGCACCAGCGCGCCGATCGCGGCGAAGGCCACTAGCACGCCGGCGGTGTACCAGAGCGCGTGGCGGCGGGCGTGCGCGCGGCTCTCGCCGCTCTGCGCCAGGCCGAGCACCTTGAGCGACAGGATCGGCAGCACGCAGGGCATGAGGTTGAGCACCAGTCCGCCCAGCAGGGCCAGCAGCAGCGCGCCGAAGGCGCCGCCGGCCGGCAGCGCCGTGCCCGGAGGCGCGGTGCGCACCGCGTTGTCGGCGGAGGCGTCGGCCGGCCGGGCAGCGGCGACAACGCCCGCGCTCGTCTCCGCGTCCGGGTCGGCGCCGGTCGAGGGCGCTGCGGTGGGGCTGCGGCTGGCGTCCGCTGGTGGCGCGTCGTCGGCCGCGCTGGTCGATGCGGCCGCGGGTTCCTGCGCCGGGCCGGCCTGCCCGGTTGCCCCGGGCGCGGTCGAAGCGGCCGCGACCGTTCCCGCGGGCAGCGCCACCTCCACCGTGCGGGTCATCGGCGGATAGCAGATGCCCTCGTCCTGGCAGCCCTGGAAACTGGCGGTCAGGCGCACGGTCGCGGCCTCGGCGCTGCTGCGCAGCAGCGGCAGCGGCACGTCGACCTGGTCGAAATAGACCACCACCTCGCCGAAGTGCTCGTCGCGGTGGGCCACGCCGCGCGGCCACTGCGGCCTGCCGGCGCGGATGCCCGGCGCGCCGTCCACGACGAAGCTGCTGCGGTCGCGGTAGAGGTAGTAGCCGCGCGCCGGAGTGAAGCGCAGCAGCAGGGTATCGCCGTCGCCGGCGATGGCCTCGAAGGCGAAGGCCTGTTCCGGCGGCAGCGGCAGCGCCTGGGCCGTGCCGCTGGGGTCGAGGCCCAGCAGCGCGCCGGGGGCAGGGGTCGCGCCGCCCAGGCTGCGCCCCAGCGCAGCAAGGCGCGGGTCCGGGGACGCGCCCGTCGGCGCGACCGGGGCATCGGCCGGCAGTGCGACCCGCAGGGTGCGCGTCTGCGGTGGATAGCAGATGCCGAGGTCGGCGCAGCCCTGGTACTTCACCTGCAGGGCGAGTTCGCGCACGCCATCGGCCGCGGCGCCGGTGAGCGTGGCGACCAGGCGGTCGCGATAAGTCTCCACCTCGCCGAAGAATTCGTCGGTATGGCGCTTGCCCGCCGGCAGCTGCAGCGGGTTGGCCTTGAAGCCGCCGTCGCTCACCTGGACCGAGGTTCGGTGCCGGTAGAGGTAATACCCCTCGGCGATCTGCCACTGGATCTCGATGCGGCCCCGCTCCACGGCGCGCGCCTGCAGCACGAAGGCCTGGTCGACCGGCAACAGTTCGCTGTCGTCCACGGCCGCGACGGGCAGGGCCAGCAGGACGAGCAGCGCGAACGAGGCAGCGCGGATCAGGTGGGCGATCGGTCGGTTCAAGCGTCGGCTCCGGGGCCGGTGGCGTCCGCGATCCAGGCCAGATAGGCCGGCAGGCCGCCGGCGATGTCGAGCGCCACCACCTCGGGGCATTCATAGGGGTGCAGCTCGACCACCCGCGCCGTCAGCGCATCGAGGCGGGCGCGCACGGTCTTGATCACCAGCAGCACTTCGCCGGCGCGTGCCACCCGGCCCTCCCAGCGGTAGACCGACTCCACCCCCGGCAGCACGTTCACGCAGGCGGCCAGCCGCTCGCCGACCAGCGCCTCGGCGATGCGCGCGGCGACCGCGGCATCGGGGCAGGTACACAGGCAGGCGAGGGCGGTCACGGCGAGGTGGCGGGGGGGTGTCGGGACCCGATAGGGTAGCCGACCGCGGCTGCGGGGCCGGCCTGCCGCAGCCGCCGGCGTGCGGGACGGATTGTCCCGCCATCCCCAACGCTGCGTGTCGGAGACCTGCATCGCCCGGTTTACCGGGCTGCCGGTATCCTTTGCGCCCCTACACTCGCCTCGACTCCCATGTCGCGAACGCCTCGTGCCGGGCTGCGCCGGCTTGCCGTCGTGCTGCTCCCCATCCTCGCCGGCTGGAGCGCCGCTGCCGCGGCCCAGGTCGAAGTGGGCGCGGGCATGTCGTTCACCCGCGACAACGAGGACACGCCCGTCGCGGCGGTGGCCTGGCTGCCGGAGTGGCGCGAGTTCCGCGGTGGCACCCTGCGCTGGGAGGTCGGCGCGATGCATGTGCGCGGCCGCAGCGATTCGGCCTACGACAATGGCGACGACGTCACCGTCTTCCACGGCGGCCTGCGCTACGAGCGGCCCAGTGGCCTGGTGGGCGGGTTCGGCGTCGGCGTGCAGGACGGCAAGACCGAGGCGCTGTCGGGCGACCCGCAGTTCATCAGCACCATCGGCTGGCGCTGGGGCCGCTTCTCGCTGCTGGCCCGCCACATCTCCAACGCCAGCCTGCACCAGCCCAACGACGGCGAGACGATGCTGCAGGCGGCCTGGCGGTTCTAGGCGCGCTGCACGCCCGGCAAGCAAGCATCCGCCCCGCGGCAGGGTCCGGGCGCGGTTGGCAGCGCGACGCCTGCAGGGCTGATGCGTCCTGGCGCGTGGCTGTCGGATCCATCGGCCGCTCGCGGGACTGCAGCCGTCGGAGCCTTCCGCCGCGTGACCGACGCCGCGCTCAGGCCTCGCCGGCGTAGACGCGCGGCACCCGCTTGAGTCCGGCCAGCAGACGGTAGGGACTGTTGCCGCTGCGCGCGGCGACGTCGGCGACCGGCAGCCGCGGGCCCCAGAGTTCGACGAGGCTGCCCAGCCCGGCCTGCGGGTGGTCGGTCAGGTCGATGGTGAGCATGTCCATCGACACGCGCCCGATCAGCTCGCCGGGCCGGCCGTCGATGACCACGGGCGTGCCGGACGTGGCGTACTGCGGATACCCATCCGCGTAGCCGGCCGCAACCACGCCCACGCGCGTGCGGCGGGTGGTGGTGAACGTGCCGGCGTAGCCGATCGGTTCGCCCGCGGCCAGTTCGCGCACCGCGATCACCTTCGATTCGAGCGTCATCACCGCGCGCAGTGCGTCGGCCGCGGCGCAGGGCGCGTCGAGCATGTGCGAGCCGTACAGCATCAGCCCTGGGCGCACCCAGGCGCGCCGCGTGGACGGCCAGGCCATCAGCGCGGCGGAGTTGGCGATGCTGGCGCAGGTGCCCGGCGGCAGCCCGGCCAGCGCCGCCTCGAAGGTGGCCAGCTGCTCGGGTGTGCTGGCGTGGGCGAGTTCGTCGGCGCGCGAGAAATGGCTCATCGCGACCATCTCCGCGATCCAGGGCAGCGCGGCCAGCCGCTGCCACGCGCCGGCATATTCGTGCGGCGACAGGCCCAGCCGGTGCATGCCCGAGTCGAGCTTGAGCCACACCCGCCATGGACGCGTGGCGCGATGGGCCTCCAGCATCTCCACCTGCCAGGGCGAGGCCACCACCGTGCACAGCGCGTGGCGCTCGATCAGCGGCAGTTCGTCGGCGTCGAAGAAGCCCTCCAGCAGCAGGATCGGCGCGCGGATGCCGGACTCGCGCAGCTCCAGCGCCTCCTCGATGCTGGCCACGCCAAAGCCGTCGGCCTCGGCATCGAGCGCGCGCGCGCAGGCGACCGCGCCATGGCCGTAGGCGTCGGCCTTGACCACGGCCAGCGCCCGGCCGCCGCCGAGCGAGCGCGCGTGGCGGTAGTTGTGGCGCAGGGCCTCCAGGTCGATGCGGGCGCGCGAGGGACGCATCGTCAGCGCAGTCCGGTCGGGACCGGCCAGGGGCGCTCGTAGCGCGAGATGTCCAGGCCCTCGGTGTCGATGGCCGGTGCTCGCCCGTCGATCAGGTCGGCCAGATAGCGCGCCGAACCGCAGGCCATGGTCCAGCCGAGCGTGCCGTGACCGGTATTGAGCCAGAGGTTGCGGTACTTCGTCGCCCCCACCACCGGCGGGCCGTCGGGCGTGGAAGGACGCAGGCCGGTCCAGAATTCGGCCGCGGCCAGGTCGCCGCCGTCGGGATACAGGCTGCGCACCACCAGTTCCAGCGTCTCGCGCCGACGTCGTGGCAGCGACAGGTCGTAGCCCGACACCTCGGCCATTCCGCCCACGCGGATGCGGTTGTCGAAGCGGGTGATCGCCACCTTGTAGCTCTCGTCGAGCACGGTCGAGTGCGGCGCCATCTCCGGCCGCGAGATCGGAATCGTCAGCGAATAGCCCTTGAGCGGATACACCGGCAGCCGGATCCCCACCGGCGCCAGCAGCTGCGGCGACCAGCTGCCCAGCGCCAGCACGTAGCGGTCGGCGGTTTCGACCCGCCCGTCGATGCGCACGCCCGAGAGCCGATCACCCTCGGCCAGCAGCGCGTCCACGCGCTGGCCCAGGCGGAACTCGACCCCGGCCGCGGCGGCGATCTCCGCCAGGCGGGTGGTGAACAGATGGCAGTCCCCGGTTTCGTCGCCCGGCAGGCGCAGCGCCCCGACCAGGGTGTCGCGCACCTGGGCCAGCGCCGGCTCCACCCGCACGATGCCGTCCGGATCCAGCAGCTCATAGCGCACGCCGTACTCGCGCAGCACCGCGATGTCGCGCTCGGCCGCCTCGAGCTGGGCCTGGGTACGGAACAGCTGGGTGGTGCCGAGGGTGCGCTGCTCGTACTCGATGCCGGTGGCCCCGCGCAGCTCGGCCAGGCAGTCGCGGCTGTACTCGGCCAGGCGCACCATCCGCGCCTTGCTTACCGCGTAGCGCGGATGGGTGCAGTTGCGCAGCATCGCCCACAGCCAGCGGTACTGGGCGGGATCGGCGGTGGGCTTGATCGCCAGCGGCGCATGGCGCGACAGCAGCCACTTCGCCGCCTTGAGCGGGATGCCGGGCGCGGGCCAGGGCGAGGCGTAGCCGGGCGACACCTGCCCCGCGTTGGCGAAGCTGGTGGACAGCGCTGGCGCCGCCTCGCGATCGACCACGACCACCTCGTGGCCCTGCTGGCGCAGATACCAGGCGCTGGTGACGCCAATCACGCCCGAACCCAGGATCAGGATGCGCATCGCTTCGCTCTCGACGAAAGATCTGACTGTGTGCACGGCCCGGCTGGCCGGCGGCGCCGCTCGCAAAGGCCGGGGCCCAGTGCCGCCGCCCGGGAGGGTGGGTGGCGGACGCTGGGCCCCGCAGCGAAAGCCGGGACTTCCACCAGTATAGGAATTGGCAGCCAGTCGATTCCGCGGTTTTATCTGCAGAGGGCAGGTAAAATCCCCGCAGATCCAGCGCTTGACGGGACCAATGAAGGCACGCGAGCTCGACCGCATCGACCGGCGCATCCTCCGGATCCTGCAGCAGGAGGGGCGGATCTCCTTCACCGAACTGGGCGAGCGGGTCGGCCTGTCGACCACGCCCTGCACCGAACGCGTACGCCGGCTCGAGCGCGACGGCGTGATCACCGGCTACCACGCGCGCCTGGCGCCCGAGGCAGTCAAGGCCAGCCTGCTGGTGTTCGTGGAGATCAGCCTGGCCTACAAGTCCGGCGACATCTTCGAGGAGTTCCGCCGTGCGGCGCTGCGCCTGCCCAACGTCCTGGAATGTCACCTGGTGTCCGGGGACTTCGACTACCTGATCAAGGCGCGCATCTCGGAGATGGCGTCCTATCGCAAGCTGCTGGGCAGCACCCTGCTGACCCTGCCGCATGTGCGCGAGTCCAAGAGCTACATCGTGATGGAAGAGGTCAAGGAAACGCTGGAGCTGCCGGTGGCGGACTGAGGCGGCCTGTCTGCCGGACTGCACCCTCCCGTCTGGCGCGTGCCGGCGCCGAACGCGGCATCCATTGGATGCGCGCTGTCAGAGCGCACGCGACGGCGCGGCGACCTGAAGGAGCCCGTCGCGCCCGGCAGGCCCCTGCGGCGAATGTCCCCCGGGCTCCGCCTGCGGCGAAGCCCTCCTCCTCCTTGATTTCGCCCCAGGGGCCTGCCGACCCCGCCGGCCGCGGCTGCGGTAGCGCGGGATCGCCTTCCAGCAGGCGCGGAGAGCTGTCCAGACGGATGCGGGGAGTCCCGGGGACGAAATCAAGGAGGAGGCGCCGGCCGCAGGCCGGCGCCGGGGGACATTCGTCCCCGGGACTCCCCGCAGCCGGCACCTCGCACGTCCTGCACATCCTTCGCATCTCGATCGGACAAGGACCACGGCCCCGGAGACCGGGAACGCGAAAAATTCCGGTGCGGCCCTTGAAAGCCCCGTGAAGCCTCCCCATGTTCGGCCGCACCTCCCGGTTCGTCCGGGATTTTCGCGCCCGCGATCCTGGCAGTCTCCACCCGCGACTGCTAAGATCGCCGCAAATTTTGTAGTCCTATCAATCACTTGCGAGGGTTGAACATGAGCAACATCAAGCCGCTGTACGACCGCGTGGTCATCAAGCGCATGGAAGAAGAAAAGGTGTCCGCCGGCGGGATCGTGATCCCCGATTCGGCCACCGAGAAGCCGATCAAGGGTGAAGTCGTCGCCGTGGGCGAGGGCAAGGTCCTCGACAACGGCAGCGTGCGCGCCCCCAAGGTCAAGGCCGGCGACCAGGTCCTGTTCGGCAAGTACAGCGGTACCGAGGTGAAGCTCGACGGCACCGACTACCTGGTGGTGAAGGAAGACGACATCTTCGCGGTGCTCGGCTGAGCCGATCGCCGCGACGGGATTCGGGATTCGGGATTGGAGATTCGGAAGAGCGCACGGCGCTCACGATCCCGCCCGCTCGAACCCGTCGCTGCCGCTTTTCCTAATCCCTAATCCCCAATCCCTATTCCCGGAGTTTCAAAATGGCTGCCAAAGAAATCCGTTTCGGTGAGGACGCTCGCGCCAAGATGGTGCGTGGCGTCAACGTGCTCGCCAATGCCGTGAAGGCAACGCTCGGCCCGAAGGGCCGCAACGTCGTGCTCGAGAAGAGCTTCGGCGCCCCGACCATCACCAAGGACGGCGTCTCCGTCGCCAAGGAAATCGAGCTTGCCGACAAGTTCGAGAACATGGGCGCGCAGATGGTCAAGGAAGTCGCTTCCAAGACCTCCGACAACGCCGGCGACGGCACCACCACCGCCACCGTGCTGGCGCAGGCGCTGATCCGCGAAGGTTCCAAGGCGGTTGCCGCCGGCATGAACCCGATGGATCTCAAGCGCGGCATCGACCAGGCGGTGAAGGCCGCCGTGGAAGAGCTGAAGAAGATCAGCAAGCCCACCGCCGACGACAAGGCGATCGCCCAGGTCGGCACGATCTCGGCCAACTCCGACGAGTCGATCGGCAACATCATCGCCGACGCGATGAAGAAGGTCGGCAAGGAAGGCGTGATCACGGTCGAGGAAGGCTCGGGCCTGGAGAACGAGCTGGACGTGGTCGAGGGCATGCAGTTCGACCGCGGCTACCTGTCGCCGTACTTCATCAACAACCAGCAGTCGATGTCGGCCGAGCTGGATGATCCCTTCATCCTGCTGCACGATAAGAAGATCTCGAACGTCCGCGACCTGCTGCCCGTCCTCGAGGGCGTGGCCAAGGCCGGCAAGCCGCTGCTGATCGTCGCCGAAGAAGTCGAGGGCGAGGCCCTGGCGACCCTGGTGGTCAACACCATCCGCGGCATCGTCAAGGTCTGCGCCGTGAAGGCCCCGGGCTTCGGCGACCGTCGCAAGGCGATGCTGGAAGACATGGCCGTGCTGACCGGCGGCACCGTGATCTCCGAGGAAGTGGGCCTCCAGCTTGAGAAGGCGACCATCGCCGACCTCGGCCGCGCCAAGAAGGTGCAGGTCTCCAAGGAGAACACCACCATCATCGACGGCGCCGGCGAGACCGCTGGCATCGAAGCGCGCATCAAGCAGATCAAGGCGCAGATCGAAGAGACCTCTTCGGACTACGACCGCGAGAAGCTGCAGGAGCGCGTGGCCAAGCTGGCCGGCGGCGTGGCCGTGATCAAGGTCGGTGCCTCGACCGAGATCGAGATGAAGGAAAAGAAGGCCCGCGTCGAAGACGCCCTGCACGCCACGCGCGCAGCCGTCGAGGAAGGCGTGGTCCCGGGCGGCGGCGTCGCCCTGGTGCGCGCGCTGCAGGCCATCGGCCAGCTCAAGGGCGCCAACGAGGACCAGAGCCACGGCATCCAGATCGCCCTGCGCGCGATGGAAGCCCCGCTGCGCGAGATCGTCACCAACGCCGGCGAAGAGCCCTCCGTGATCGTCAACAAGGTCAAGGACGGTTCGGGCAACTTCGGCTACAACGCCGCCAACGGCGAGTTCGGCGACATGATCGAGTTCGGCATCCTGGACCCGACCAAGGTCACCCGTTCGGCGCTGCAGAACGCGGCCTCGATCGCCGGCCTGATGATCACCACCGAAGCGATGGTGGCCGAGCTGCCGAAGAAGGAAGAGCCGGCGATGCCGGGCGGCGGCGGCATGGGCGGCATGGGCGGCATGGATTTCTGATCCAGCGCCACAACGCTGTACCGCAACACGGAAAACCCCGCCGCAAGGCGGGGTTTTTCTTTGGCCGTTCGTTCGAGGACGGCGGCCTTGGGACATGCTGCACCGCGCTTTCAAGATGCGCAGGGAGCGACGGATGGTGGACGGCGTACTGCCGCCGCGGGCAGACCCGGCCGCCAGGGTTTCGCGCGCAAAGCGCGCTCCCACGGCGCGGCTGGGGCATGCTTGCCTCATGTCCGCCCGCGCCAGCCAACGAACTTTGTCACCGGACTTCCCGGCAAGTGCCCAGCCCGAGCGGGAAGCGACCGCAGGGCGCTGGTGGCTCTACCTGCTCGAGTGCGGCGACGGCAGCTGGTATGCCGGGATCAGCAACGACCTCGAGGCGCGGCTGCGCGCGCATGCCGAAGGCAGGGGCGCGCGCTATACGCGCGGCCGCGGCCCGTTCTTCCTGATCGCAAGCCGCGCCTATCCCGACCGCGCGTCGGCCTCACGTGCCGAGTGGCGGCTCAAGCAGCTGCCGCGGGCGCGCAAGCGCGCGTTCTTCAAGCAGGCAGCGGACGCCTCCCTGCTGAGGCGGCCGCGGCCGTAACGCGACCACGGCGTCCGCCGGGACGCCGCGCGCTGCAACGATGTTCCGGCGTCGGCGGGGAAAGAGACGACTGCGCTGCCGGCTACCGCCGCCCGGCGTCAGCGCGGCAGCATCGAACCTGTGTCCAGCCAGCGCTGGTGCCACGACAGGGCCTCAGGCAACAGGTGCGGGGTGTGCTTGCCGTAGCTGTCGCGCAGGGCGCGGTCGAAGTAGTCCTGCAGCGCGTCGCGGTACTCGGGATGCGCGCAACGCTCGATCAGCACCTTCGCGCGCTGCTTGGGCGAGAGCCCGCGCAGGTCGGCCAGGCCCTGTTCGGTGACGACGATCGAGACGTCGTGCTCGGTGTGGTCGACATGGCTGACCATCGGCACGATCGAGCTGATGCTGCCGCCCTTGGCGGTGCTGGGCGAGAGGAAGATCGAGAGGAAGCCGTTGCGCGCGAAGTCGCCCGAGCCGCCGATGCCGTTCATGATCCGGCTGCCCATGATGTGGGTGGAATTGACGTTGCCGTACAGGTCCACTTCCACCATGCCGTTCATGCCGATGCAGCCCAGGCGCCGCACCAGCTCGGGATGGTTGGAGATCTCCTGCGTGCGCAGGATGATCCTGTCGCGGAAAAAATCGATCTCGCGCTTGAAGGCCTCGTTGGCCTCCGGGCTCATCGCGAAGCCCGTGCACGAGGCGCTGGCCAGCACGCCGCTGCGCAGCAGGTCGAGCATGCCGTCCTGGATCACCTCGGTGAACGCGGTGAGATCGCGGAAGCCGCTCTTCGCCAGTCCGGCCAGCACCGCGTTGGGGATGTTGCCAACGCCCGACTGCAGCGGCAGCAGGCTGGCCGGCAGGCGCCCGCGCGCGACCTCGTGCTGCAGGAATTCGATCAGGTGGCCGGCGATGCGCTCGCTGGCCGCGTCCGCGGGACTGAACGGGCTGTTGCGGTCGGGACCATGCGTCATCACCACCGCGACGATCTTGTCCGGGTCCACGCGCAGCGCGGTCTCGCCGATGCGGTCGCCGGTATGTTCCAGCGGAATGGGCTTGCGCTGCGGCGGCAGTGCGGTGCCGTAGTAGATATCGTGCATGCCCTCCAGTCCTTCGGGCTGCCAGGTATTCACCTCGACGATCACCTTCTTCGCCAGGTCCAGCCAGGTCTTGCTGTTGCCCACCGAGGTGGAGGGCACGATGCCGCCGTCCTCGCGGATCGCGACGGCCTCGACCACGGCCACATCGATGTCGCCGTAGAACCCGAACCAGGCGTGCTGGGCCACATGGCTCAGGTGCGCGTCGATGTAGGCCAGCGAACCGTCGTTGATGCGCTGGCGCGTATCCGGATCGCTCTGGAAGGGCAGCCGCAGGGCGATGCCGTCGACCCTGGCCAGGGCGCCGTCGAGTTCGGGCGCGGTCGAGGCGCCGGTGAGCAGGCGGATCTGGAAGGCCTCGCCCGCCTCGTGGGCCTGGCCGATGCGCTCGGCCAGCGCGCCGGGCACGACCTTGGGATAGCCGGAGCCGGTGAAGCCGCTCATCGCGACGGTGGCGCCGGGCAGGATGTGGCTGGCGGCGGAGGCGGCGTCGACGACGCGGTCGCGCAGGGCTGCGCAACGGATCCGGTGCTGGTGCATCTGGGAGGGTCTTGCGGTGGGGACGCCCATTATCGCCCCGATACGCCAGCGGATGTTTGCCCTGCGTCCCGCCCGGCGTGGCGCTGCGGCCGTTCAGGGCGTGCCGGATCTCGCGGGCGTGGCGGCGGTGCGCGGCCGCTTGCCGAGCCGTGCGCGCAACCGCGCCAGCACCAGGAAGGCCGCGGGCGTGGTGTACAGCGTCAGCCACTGGCTCACCAGCAGGCCGCCGACGATGGCCAGGCCCAGCGGGCGACGCATTTCCCAGCCCTCGCCGGTGGACAGCACCAGCGGCAGCATGCCGAGCAGGGCGGCCAGCGAGGTCATCAGGATCGGGCGGAAGCGCAACCTGGCGGCTTCCAGGATCGCCGCCTCGGCAGACAGCCCGCGCTCGCGCTGCGTGGCCAAGGCGAAATCGATCATCAGGATGGTGTTCTTCATCACCACCCCGACCAGCAGGAACAGGCCCAGCAGCGAGATCAGGTCGAGCGCGCCGTCGAACAGCAGCAGCGCCAGCAGCGCGCCGATCCCGGCCGAGGGCAGGATCGACAGGATCGCCAGCGGCTGGACGTAGCTTTCGTACAGCACGCCCAGCACCAGGTACACCGCCAGCACCGCGCCGAGGATCATCCACAGCTGCCGCTGCTTCATCTCCTGCAGGCTGCCGGCTTCGTCGCCCAGCCGCGCCTGCACCTCGTTGGGCAGCATGATCCGGGCCATGGCCTGGTCGATCGCGTCCACCGCCTCCTCCAGGGTGGTGTCCGGCGCCAGCGCGAAGCTCACCCGCGTGGCCACGAACTGCTCGCGGTGCTGGATGCGGTCGGGCGCCATGCCGTACTCCCAGCGCGCGAAGGCCGACAGCGGCACGCGCCGGCCGCCCTCGCCGATGGCGAACACCTGCTCCAGCGTATCCGGCGTCTGCGTATGGCGCGGATCGAGTTCCATCACCACGCGGTACTGGTTGAGGCTGTCGTAGAGCGTGGCCACCTGGCGCTGGCTGAAGGAATTGTTGAGCACCGTGGCGATGGTGCGCATGTCCACGCCCAGCCGCACCGCCGCGTCGCGGTCGATCTCCAGCGCCACCTGGCGCATGCCCTCGTCGCCGCCGGACTCCACGTCCACCAGTTGCGGTAGCGCCTCCAGCGCCTCGCGGATGCGCGGCGTCCAGGCGCGCAACGGCGCGGTGTCGTCCGACAGCAGTTCGAGGTTGTAGTTGCCCTCGCCGCCACCGCCGCCGCCGATGCGGATGTCCTGGTCCACCCACAGCCACAGGTTGCCGCCGGGCACCTTGGGCAGGCTGGCGCGCAGGCGGTCGATCACCTCGCGGCTGGACACGCCGCGTTCGGCCAGGGGCTTCATCTGGATCATCACGAAGCCGTTGTTCACGCCCGTGCCGCCGCCGAGGTAGCCGGAGATCTCCTCGATCGCCGGATCGGCCAGCAGGTGCTCGCGATAGGCCCGGATCTTGGGCTGCATCACCTGGAACGACAGCCCGTCGTCGCCGCGCGCGAAACCGCGCAGCTGGCCGGTGTCCTGCTCGGGCACGGTGCCCTTGGGCACCTTGGCGAACAGGAAGGCGTTGAACACGATGGCGCCGAGCAGGACCAGCAGCGCCAGCGTGGTGTGGCGCAGGGTGGCGCCCAGCGAGCGCAGGTACAGGCCGCGCAGGCGATCGGAGACATGCGTGCCCAGGCGCTGCCACTTCGGCACGTCCGCGGTGCGGCGGTGGCCGCCGAGCAGGCGCGCGCACAGCGTCGGCGTCAGGCTCAGCGAGACCAGCAGCGAGACCGTCATCGCCGCGACCAGGGTCAGCGAGAACTCGCGGAACAGGCGTTCGACGAAATCGTCCAGGAACAGGATCGAGACGAACACTACGCCCAGCGCGATATTCATCGACAGCAGCGTCGTGCCGACCTCGCCGGCGCCGCGCATCGCCGCATGCCAGGGCGACAGGCCCGCGTCGATATGGCGCGAGATGTTTTCCAGCACCACGATGGCATCGTCCACCACCAGCACCGCGGCCACGATCAGCGCCATCAGCGACATGGTGTTGAGCGAGAAGCCGGCCAGCCAGATGATCGCCAGCGCGCCCAGCAGCGACACCGGGATGGCGAGCGTGGGCACCAGCGCCGCGCGCCAGCTGCCGAGGAAGGCCAGCACCACCAGCACCACCAGGGCCACGGCCAGCAGCAGGGTGGTCTCGGCCTCGGCCATGGTGGCGCGGATCACCGGCGAGCGGTCCATCACCAGGGTCATGTCGATGCCCGGCGGCAGCAGCGCCTGCAGCGTGTCCATCTGCGCGTGGATGGCGTCGACGGTGCGGATGATGTTGGCGCCGGGCTGGCGGCTGACCACCAGCAGCACCGCGTCGCGGTCGTTGTGGAAGCCGGCGGCGTAGCGGTTTTCGGTGCCTTCGTTGACCTCGGCCACGTCGCGCAGGTGCACCGGGCGGTCGCCGCGCCAGGCCACGATCAGGTCGCGGTACTCGGCCGCGGTGCGCAGCTGCAGGCTGGCCTCGATCTGCCACTGGCGCTCGCCGCGCACCACGTGGCCCAGCGGGCGCAGCGCATTGGCGTTGCGGATCGCGCCAGCCACCTCGTCCAGCGCGATGCCGTACTGGTTGAGCGCGCTGGGGTTGAGCGAGACGCGCACCGCCGGCAGCGAGGCGCCGCCGGCTTCCACCTGGCCCACGCCGGGGATCTGCGCGATCTTCTGCGCGATGATCGTCGAGGCCACGTCGAAGACCTGGCCGGGCGTGTGCGTGGACGAACTCAGCGCCAGCGCCAGGATCGGCGCCTGCGAGGGATTGATCTTGCGGTACTGCGGCATGCCGGGCATGCCCGAGGGCAGCTGCGCGCGCGCGGCGTTGATCGCCGCCTGCACCTCGCGCGCGGCCTCGTCGACGTTGCGGTCCAGGGTGAACTGCAGGTCGATGCGCACATTGCCCTGGTTGCTGCTGGAGCTGATCCGGGTGATGCCCGGGATCGTGCCCAGCGCGCGCTCCAGCGGCGTGGCCACGGTGGCGGCCATCGATTCGGGACTGGCGCCGGGCAGCGAGGCGCTGACCTGGATCGCGGGATAGTCGATCTGCGGCAGCGGCGCCACCGGCAGCATGCGGTAGGCGAGGATGCCGGCCAGTACCACGGCCACGGCGAGCAGGATCGTCGCGACCGGACGCTCGATGAAGATGCGCGACAGGTTGAGGCGCTGGCTGTCCATCAGCGCCATCCCGCCCGGGACATGTGGGAGCGCGCTTGCGCGCGATAAGCGGTGGCGCCGGGTTCGGGAGCGCCGACTTCCGTCGCGAACGGCATCGCGGGCGAGCCCGCTCCCACACTGGGACGCGGCTTGGCCATCACGAGAACGCTTCGTCGTCGGCCAAGGGCGCGGGCGCCTTGCGCCGCGTCAGCCGGTCGAAGAACAGGTAGATCACCGGGGTGGTGAACAGGGTCAGCACCTGGCTCACCAGCAGCCCGCCCACCATCACCAGGCCCAGCGGCTGGCGCAGCTCCGCGCCCGAGCCCGAGGCCAGCATCATCGGGATCGCCGCGAACAGCGCCGCCAGCGTGGTCATCAGGATCGGACGGAAGCGCAGCAGCGCGGCGCGATGGATCGCCTGCTGCGGACTCAGACCCTGCTCGCGCTCGGCCTCCAGCGCGAAGTCGACCATCATGATGCCGTTCTTCTTCACCAGGCCGATCAGCAGGATGATGCCGATCACCGCGATCAGGTCCAGGCTGCGCCCGGACAGCAGCAGCGCGGCCAGTGCGCCGACGGTGGCCGAGGGCAGGGTGGACAGGATCGTCACCGGGTGGATGAAGCTCTCGTAGAGCACGCCCAGCACGATGTACATCACCAGCACCGCGGCCAAGATCAGCCACAGCGTGCTGGACAGCGAATTGCGGAAGGCCTGCGCGCCGCCCTGCAGCCGCAGTTCGATCGAGGCCGGCAGCCCGATCGCTTCGCGCGCGGCCTCGATCTGTTCCACCGCCTCGCCCAGCGAGGCGCCCGGCGCGAGGTTGAACGAGACCGTGGCCGCGGGGAACTGGCCGATATGGCTGACCAGCAGCGGCGCGCTGCGCGTGGACACGCGGGCGATGCCCGACAGCGGCGTCTGCCCGCCGTCGGCGGTCGCCACGAAGATGCGTCCGATCGCCTCGGGGCCCAGCTGGAACTGCGCATCGGCCTCCAGCACCACGCGGTACTGGTTGGACTGGGTGAAGATGGTGGACACCTGGCGCTGGCCAAAGACGTCGTACAGCGCGTCGGCCACGTCGGAGGCCTGCACGCCCAGGCGCGCGGCGGCGTCGCGGTCGATGTCCACCCAAGCCTGCAGGCCTGCGTCCTGCAGGTCGCTGGCGACGTCGGCGAGCGCGCCGGTGCCGCGCAGGTGCTCGAGCATGCGCGGCGTCCACTGCGCCAGCGCCGCCTGGTCGGGGCTGGTGAGCGCGAACTGGTACTGGCCGCGGCTCACCCGGTCCTCGATCGACAGCTCCTGCACCGGCTGCAGATACAGGCCGATGCCCGGCACCTGCGCCGCGCGCGCCTGCATCCGTTCGATGATCGCGTGCGCGCCGGCGTCGCGCTGCGCATGCGGCTTGAGCTCGATCAGAAAGCGGCCGGTGTTGAGCGTGGGATTGCTGCCGTCCACGCCGATGAAGGACGAGAGCGAGGCAACGTCGGGATCCTCCAGGATCGCCTCGGCCAGCGCCTGCTGGCGCTGCGACATGGCCTGGAACGAGATCGAGGCCGGCGCCTCGCTGATGCCCTGGACCAGGCCCGCGTCCTGCGAGGGGAAGAAGCCCTTGGGCACCGCCAGGTACAGCGCGGCGGTGAGCGCCAGCGTCGCCACGGTGACGCCGAGCATCAGTGGCTGGCGGGCGAGCGTCCAGTGCAGGGCGCGGTCGTACAGCGCCACCACGCGGTCGAACATGTCGCCCTCGGCACCGCTGTGCGCGGCCTCGCCCTCGGCGATGCCGTGGTCGCGCCCGGCCTTGAGGAAGCGCGCGCACAGCATCGGCGTGAGCGTGAGCGAGACCACCAGCGAGATGGCGATGGCGACCGCCAGGGTGATCGCGAACTCGTGGAACAGCCGCCCGACCACGTCGCCCATGAACAGCAGCGGGATCAGCACCGCGATCAGCGAGACGGTGAGCGAGATCAGGGTGAAGCCGATCTGGCGGGCGCCGTCGAGCGCGGCCTGCAGCCGCGACTTGCCTTCCTCCAGATGGCGCGCCACGTTCTCCAGCATCACGATCGCGTCGTCGACCACGAAGCCGGTGGCGATGGTCAGCGCCATCAGCGTCAGGTTGTTGAGCGAGAAGCCCGCCAGCAGCATGAAGCCGAAGGTCGCCACCAGCGACAGCGGCACCGCCAGGCTTGGGATGATGGTGGCCGGAATCGTGCGCAGGAACACGAAGGTCACCAGCACGACCAGGCCGATGGCGAGCAGCAGCTCGTGCTGCACGCCCTTGATCGAGGCACGGATGGATTCGGTGCGGTCGCTGAGCACGGTCACGTCGACCGCCGCGGGCATGGCCGCGCGCAGGCGCGGCAGCAGGTCCTGGATGCCGTCGACCACCTCGATCACGTTGGCGCCGGGCTGGCGCTGGATGTTGAGCAGGATCGCCGGCACCTCGCCCGACCAGGCCGCGAGCTGGCGGTTCTCCGCGCCCTGCTCGACCGTGGCCACGTCGCCGAGGCGCAGCGGCGCGCCGCCTCGCCAGGCGATCACCAGCTGGCGGTACTCCTCGGCCGAGCGCATCTGGTCGTTGGCATCGAGCATGATCGCGCGGGTGGGGCCGTCGAAGCTGCCCTTGGGCATGTTGACGTTGGCCGCGGCGATCGCCGCGCGGATGTCGTCCATGCCGACACCGGCCGAGGCCAGGGCGGACGGATTGACCTGGATGCGCACGGCCGGGCGCTGGCCGCCGGCGATGCTCACCAGGCCGACGCCGGGCAGCTGCGACAGGCGCTGCGCCATGCGCGTATCGACCAGGTCGTAGACCTCGGGCAGGGCCATGGTCGAGGAGGTGATCGCCAAGGTCAGGATCGGCGTGTCGGCCGGGTTGACCTTGCGGTACACCGGCGGCATCGGCAGGTCGCCCGGCAGGAAGCTGCCGGCGCTGTTGATCGCCGCCTGCACTTCCTGCTCGGCCACGCCCAGGTCCACCTCGAGCGCGAACTGCAGGGTGATCACCGAGGCGCCGCCGGAGCTGGTCGACGACATCTGGTTGAGGCCGGGGATCTGTCCCAGGCGGCGCTCCAGCGGCGCGGTCACCGCACTGGTGGTCACCGTCGGGCTGGCGCCCGGGTACAGGGTGAGCACCTGGATGATGGGGTAGTCCACCTGCGGCAGCGCGGCCACCGGCAGCAGGCGGTAGGCGAACAGTCCCGACAGCAGCAGCGCCAGCATCAGCAGCGTGGTCGCCACCGGGCGCAGGATGAACGGGCGCGAGAGGTTCATGCGTCGCGCCCGTCGTCCTGCGCGTCCTCGCCGTCGATGTCGCCGTCGTGCTCCACGATCTCGACCTTCGCGCCTTCGCGCAGGCGGTCGATGCCTTCGAGCACCACCCGGTCGCCGGCCTCCAGGCCCTCCAGCACGGCCACCCGCCCCTCGCTGCTCGCGCCCAGCACCACCGGCCGCACGCTGGCGGTGTCGTCGGCGCCGACCAGGTAGACATAGGTGCCCTGGCTGCCGAACTGCACGGCGGCGTCGGGGATCACCAGGGTTTCGTCGTCGCCCAGCTGCAGGCGGGCGTTGACGAACTGGCTGGGGAACAGCGCGCCGTCGTCGTTGTCGAACAGCGCGCGCAGGCGCAGGGTGCCGGTTTCGGGGTCGATGCGGTTGTCCAGGCTCGACAGCCGCCCGCGCGCGAGCACGTGGCGCTCCTCGCGGTCCCAGGCCTCGACCGGCAGCGCCGGGTCGCGGCGCACCGCGTCGATCACCGAGGGCAGCACGTTCTCGGGCACCGAGAACAGCACGCTGATCGGCCGCATCTGCGCGATGCTGGCGATGCCATCCTCGTCGCCGCTGCGCACCAGGTTGCCCGCGTCCACCGTGCGCAGGCCGACGCGGCCGGCCACCGGCGCGACGATGCGCGTGTACTGCAGCTGCAGCTTGGCCTCGTCCACCGCGGCCTGGTCGATCTCGCGGCGGCCCTCGAGCTGGCGCACCTGCGCCTGCAGGTTGGCCACGTCCTGCGCGGACACGTACGAGCCCTGCGACAGGTCCTGGTAGCGGCGCAGCTGGATGCGCGTGTTCTCGAGCTCGGCCAGGTTCTGCTTCTGCTGGCCCTGGGCCTGCGCCAGCTGGATGCGGAACGGGGCCGGGTCGATCTCGGCCAGCAGCTGCCCGGCCGCGACATGCTGGCCCTCATCGAACACCACGCGCAGCAGTTCGCCGTCCACGCGCGGGCGCACGGTCACCGATTTGAGCGGCGTCACCGTGCCCAGCGCCTTGATCTGCACGGCCAGCGGCTCGCGCGCGGCTTCGGTGACGCGCACGGGCGTGGGCGGGCGCTCGCCGTCGCCCCAGCGGCCGCGGCCCTGCGGCGCGGCGTCCTCGCCGCTGCCGAAACCGCGCCACAGCAGCAGGCCGGTGGCGAGCACGGCGACGACGATCAGGGCGGGTTTGGCGAGACCTTTGGGGTTCATCCGGACAATCCGTGGGGCGGGCGCAGCGACGCAGTGCCGCGGGCGCTCGGGGTGGGCAGGTGGGAGGACACGCGCGACGGGCCGCCGACGACACACGGCGCAAGGCCCGACTGCAGATATGGTACAGACCGCACTGCGGCGGCCCCATGACAAAAGTCACGGGCGCGCGTGCTCTGCGCCGCGATCCGCCGCGCTTGCAGGCTGCCGCACGCGGCGCTCCAGCGCGGCCTGCTGCAGGCGGCGACGCTATAGTGTCCGCCCCCGACGCCTGCGTTCCGATGCCTCCAGCCGACCGCGCCACCATCGCCCTCGCCGCCGGCGGCACCGGCGGACACCTGTTCCCGGCCGAAGCGCTGGCGCGCGAACTGATGGCCCGCGGTCACGCGGTGGTTATCCACACCGAGCGACGCGGCGCGCAGTACGCGCAGGCGCTGGCGGGTATCGAGCACGTGGTGCTGCCGGCGAGTTCGCTCGAAGGCGGGATCGCGGCCAAAGCGCGCGCCGCGCTGACCATCCTGCGCGGCGTGCTGGCCTCGCGCCGCGACCTGCGCCGGCGCCGTGCCGCGCTGATGGTCGGTTTCGGCGGTTATCCAAGCTTCGCGCCTGCGCTGGCGGCGAAGAGCCTGGGCCTGCCGCTGCTGCTGCACGAACAGGCCACGCGCCTGAGCAAGGCCAATGCGCAGCTGCTGCGGCTGGCCGATGGCCTGGCCACCTCGTTCCCGGCGGTGGCCGGCGCCCAGGGCTTCGATCCGTCCAGGATCGTGCAGACCGGCAATCCGGTGCGCCAGGCCATCCTCGCCGCGCGCGGCGACTATCCGCCGTTCGACGCGGCCTCGCCGCTGCACCTGCTGGTGGTCGGCGGCAGCCAGGGCGCGGCCGTGTTCGGCCGGGTGGTGCCGCCGGCGCTCGCGCTGCTGCCCGCGGCGCTGCGCGCGCGCCTGCGGCTGTCGCTGCAGTACCGGGGCGAGGATGCAGAGGCGATCGCCGCGCAGCTGCGCGAAGCCGGCATCGAGGCTGCCGTGCGCCCGTTTTTCGACGACATGGGCGAGCGCCTGCGCGCGGCGCACCTGGTGGTCACCCGCGCCGGCGCCACCACCGCCGCCGACCTGCTCACCATCGGCCGCCCGGCGATCTTCGTGCCGCTGCCGCATGGCGGCGCGCGCGAGGAGCAGCGGCGCAATGCCGAGACGCTGGCCGCGGCCGGCGTCGGCTGGCATGTCGCCGAGCCGGACCTGTCGCCCGAATCGCTGGCCGCGCTGCTGCGCGAGGCGTTCGAGTCGCCGGACCGGCTGCCCGACGCCGCCCGCGCCGCTGCCGCGCTGGGACGCCCCGATGCTGCCGCGCGCCTGGCCGATGCGGTGGAGCGCCTGCTGCGCTAGCGCGCTGGCGGGAGGTCCTGTACCCCGCGAGGAGATTCCTGCCGCGTCCGCCGGCATGACCCGAGCGGGTTCTCCCGGCCGGCCGCGGTCTCTTCGGCCGCCTCAACGGCAACGTGGCCACCGTGCGATGCCGCGGCCCGACGTTGCGCCGGCGGCCGTCGATGCCGTGACCGGGGGTGGACCCGATCTTGCGCTCGCGAACCCGGAGGCGCTCCTACAATCACGCCACGAAGCAGGAGATCGGCAGTGCCACAGCAGACGGACATACTGGTCATCGGCGGCGGCCACAATGGCCTGGTCTGCGCGGCGTACCTCGCCGCGGCCGGGCTCCAGGTCAGCGTGCTCGAGCGTCGCGCGGTGGTCGGCGGCGCGGCGGTGACAGGGGAATTCCATCCCGGCTTCCGCAACTCGACCGCCAGCTACACCGTCAGCCTGCTTGATCCCAAGGTGATCGCCGAGCTGCGCCTGGCCCGGCACGGCCTGCGCGTGGTCGAGCGGCCCTACGCGAACTTCCTGCCTTTGCCAGACGGCGGCGCGTTCCGCCTCGGCAGTGGCCAGACCGAGGCCTCCCTGCAGTCCACCTCGCCGCGCGACATCGAACGCCTGGCCGGCTACGGCGCGATGCTCGACCGCGCGGTCGGGGTGCTGCGCGAGCTGATGCACCGCACGCCCCCGAACCTCGGTGGGGCGATGTCGCTGGCCGACTGGCTGTCCTCGCTGGACGCCGCGCGCCGGCTGCGCCATCTCGACCTGCGCGGCCGGCGCGACCTGCTCGACCTGTTCACCAAGTCCGCCGGCGAACTGCTCGACCACTGGTTCGAATCCACACCGCTCAAGGCGGCGCTGGGCTGGGATTCGGTGGTGGGCAACTTCGCCAGCCCGTACACGCCGGGCAGCGCCTACGTGCTGCTGCACCATGTGTTCGGCCAGACCAACGGCAAGCCGGGGGTGTGGGGGCACGCGATCGGCGGCATGGGTGCGATCACCCAGGCGATCGCGGCCGAATGCGCCGCGCGCGGCGTGCGGGTGCACAGCGGACAGGCGGTGGCGCAGGTGATCGTCGAGGGCGGACGCGCACGGGGCGTGGTGCTGGACGACGGCCGCGAACTGCGCGCGGGCACGGTCGTATCCAACCTCAATCCGAAACTGCTCTACACGCGCCTGGTCGATCGCGCGCACCTGGACGAGGACACCGCGCAACGCATCGAACGCTACCGCTGCGGCTCCGGCACGTTCCGCATGAACGTGGCGCTGTCGGAGCTGCCGGATTTCAGCGCCGCGCCCGGCACTGCGCTGCAGCCGCACCACCAGAGCGGGATCCTGGTCGGGCCCTCGCTGCAATACTTCGAGGCCGCGTACTTCGACGCCAAGTCGAAGGCGCACAACCCGGGGTGGGCGCGTGCACCGATCGTCGAGCTGGTGATCTCGTCCACGCTCGACGACACGCTGGCGCCGCCCGGGCAGCACGTCGCCAGCCTGTTCTGCCAGCACGTGCATCCCGAGGTCGACGGCGGCTGGGACGCGCACCGCGACACCGTGGCCAGGTTGATGATCGAGACCGTGGATGCGGTCGCGCCCAACTTCGCGCGCAGCGTGCTGGGCTATCGCGCGCTGTCGCCGCTGGACCTGGAGCGCGAGTTCGGCCTGGTGGGCGGCGACATCTTCCACGGCGCCCTCGGCCTGGACCAGATGTTCAGCGCGCGCCCCCTGCTGGGGCAGGGCAACTACCGCGGTGCACTGCCCGGGCTGTACCTGTGCGGCTCGGGCAGCCACCCCGGCGGGGGGGTGACCGGGCTGCCGGGACGCAATGCCGCGCGCGAGATCCTGCGCGATCTGGGGCGCGGCCCGCGCCCGCGATAGCCGGCTGCCGAGCCCACGCGCAGTCGCGCAGGGTCGCGACATCAGCCACTGCAGCGGCAGGAAGCACGCGTTGCAGGCGATGTAATCGTTACCATCGGGCGGCAGGCCGAACCCCGCGTCGTCCACGCTTAGTAAACCCGCCGGTATCGTTTTGCGGTGCAGCGTGCAACCGGTGTAACGAATCGTTCACGATGCCCCCGCACCCGACGTGGGGGAGGGAGCAAAGCCCGCTGGCAGGCAACTGCGAGCGGGCTTTTTTTGCCCGCCGCCCCACGCGTTCACAGCCGTCCGGGTGCACGTCGTGCCAGCCGTGCATGCGTTCGCACTGCGTGCGGGGAATCGCTTCAGGCCCCCCGGCGACCGCCACCGTGCGCTGCCTACGGACCTTGGTGTGCGTCGATGTCGACGTCGGCGGCGATGATGATCGACGCGTGGCTGCAACCGGTCCTGCTGCCACAATCGCCGCATGGATGACGCACGCTCACAGTCAGAGGCCATCGCCGACCGCGCGCTTGCGCGCTTCCCCGCCCTGGCCGAGGACGATCCGCTGCGCGGACGTCTGCGGCAGGTGGCTATCGCCAGCGACTTCGCGATCGATGTCCTGGTGCAGCAGCCGGCGTTGCTGGCGCGGCTGGCGCAGGACGATGGGGCCGAGGCTTTGCCGCCGCCCGCGCTCGATGCCGACCGGCGGGAGGACTGGCCGCGCCTGCTGCGCCAGCATCGGCGCGGCGAGTCCACGCGCCTGGTCTGGCGCGACGTGCTCGGCCTGGACGGGGTGGATGCCACGCTCGCCGGTACCACGCGCCTGGCCGAACAATGCCTGTGCGTGGCCCTGGATGCGCTGGAGCAGGATTTCGCCCGCCGCCACGGCGTGGCGCGCGACCGTGAGGGCCGGCCGCTGCGCCTGGTCGTGTTCGGCATGGGCAAGCTCGGCGGCGGCGAGCTCAATTTCAGTTCCGACATCGACCTGGTCTACGCCTACGAGGCCGGCGGCGAGAGCGACGGCGGCCGGCCGCTGGCCGCCGAAGACTATTTCGCGCGCCTGGGCCAGCAGTTGGCCAGGCTGCTGGACGAGACCACGGTGGACGGCTTCTGCCATCGCGTCGACCTGCGGCTGCGTCCCTTCGGCAACGCCGGACGGGTGGCGATGAGCTTTGCCGCGCTGGAACTCTACTTCCAGCGCGAAGGTCGCGACTGGGAACGCTACGCCTGGCAGAAGGCGCGCCCGGTCGCCGGCGATCTCGACGCCGGGCGGCGCTTCCTGGATACGCTGCGCCCCTTCGTCTACCGGCGTTACCTCGACTTCGGCGCGCTCGACGGCCTGCGCCAGATGAAGTCGATGATCGCCGCCGAAGTCGCGCGCCAGGATCTCGCCGACGACATCAAGCGTGGCCCGGGCGGCATCCGCGAGATCGAGTTCCTCGCCCAGGCGCTGCAGCTGATCCGGGGCGGTCGCGAGCCGGCGTTGCAGCAGCCGCGGCTGCTGCCCGCACTGGACGCCTTGCGCGAGGCCGGCCAGATCGGCGCGGACACCGCCGCGGCCCTGGTCGACGACTACCGCTTCCTGCGCCGCCTGGAAAACCGGCTGCAGATGCTGCGGGATGCGCAGACCCACGTGCTCCCGGCCTCCGCCGTCGACCGCGACCGCATCGCGCGCGGGCTCGGGCATGCGCACTGGGAATCGCTGGCCTCGGCGACGGCGCAGCGCCGGGAACGCGTGGCACAGGAGTTCGACGCACTGCTGTCGCAGCGCTGCCAGCAACCGTCGGTGGACCACGACATCGCCGCCTACTGGCGCGCGCTGCCCGAGGGCAGCGGCGCCGAGGCGCTGGCGGCCGCAGGCTTCGGCGACGCCGGCAACGTGGACGCGGCGCTGAGCGACTTCGCGCGCTCGCCCAACGTGCGCGAACTGTCCGACGCCGCGCGCGCGCGCCTGGACCGGGTGATGCCGGTCCTGCTGCAGGCGTCGGTGCCGGCCACGCGGCCGCTGCAGGCGATCCGGCGGCTGCTCGCCCTGCTGCACAACATCCTGCGCCGCGCGAGCTATCTGGCCCTGCTCGACGAACATCCGCCGGCACTGGCGCGGCTGGTCGATCTGGTCACGCGCAGCGCACTGCTGGCCGAGCGCCTGGCCGCGCACCCCATCCTGCTCGACGAACTGCTCGATGCGCGCAGCGATGGATCGCAACTCACCCGCGAACTGTTCGAGGAGGCCTGCCGCGGCGACGATGGCGACGACACCGAGAGCGCGCTGTTCGCGCTCAACGAGGTCCGCCAGCAGCTCAGCTTCCGCATCGCGCTGGCCACGCTGGACCGCCGCCAGCCGGCCCAGGACAGCACCCGCCAGCTCGCCTGGCTGGCCGACGCCGTGGTGCGGGAGGTGCTGGCGCTGGCCCGGAGCGAACTGCAGGCGGCGCACGGCGACATCGCCGGTGCCGGCTTCGCGGTGCTCGGCTACGGGAGCCTCGGCGGCGAGGAGCTGGGCTTCGGCTCCGACCTCGACCTGGTGTTCCTGTACGACGCGCCGCTGGAGGCGCAGTCCGATGGCCCGCGCCCGCTGGATGCGCCGCGCTGGTTCGCACGTCTGGCGCAGAAGGTCGTGGCGCTGCTGGGCGCGGTCACCGGCGCCGGACGCCTGTACGACATCGACGTGCGGCTGCGTCCCGACGGCGGCAAGGGCCTGCTGGTGTCCTCGCTCGCCAGCTACGGCGACTACCAGCGCGAACGCGCCTGGACCTGGGAGCACCAGGCCCTGGTGCGCGCGCGCTGCGTGGCGGGGGATGCCGAACTGGCCGCAGCGTTCGACAGCGTACGTGCCGCCACCCTGGGACGCAGCCGCGACGGCGCGGCCCTGCGCGCCGATGTGGTGTCGATGCGCGCGCGCATGCGCGCCGAACTGGATCGTGGCGGCGAGGGGCTGTTCGACCTGAAGCAGGGCGAGGGCGGGCTGGTCGACCTGGAGTTCCTGCTGCAGTACCTGGTGCTGCGCGATGCAGCCACGCAGCCGGCGCTGCTGTCGCCGCGCGCCACGCCGCTGCTGCTCGACGCGCTGGCAGAGGCCGGCAGGCTGGATGCGCCGACCGCGGCGGCATTGCGCGACGCGCATGCGCTGCTGGTGGCGGCGGGCCTGGACTGCACCCTCGACCGTCGCACCCGGATCGTGCCGCTCGACGACGCCCTGGAGGCCGCGCGCGCGACGATCCGCGCGGCCTGGCGGAACCACGGGCTGGCAGATTGACGCGCAGGCCTGCGCCTCCCCGCGCATCCGCATACGGGACTGTCCGCGTCGCGTGGGTGACAGCGGACCGCCACAGCGCCTGCCGGTCGCGCCGCATGCAGCAGGCCTGTTCCATGCGACCGGCGCGCGTCGCGCGTGGCGGCCTGCGGCGGGGGACACGGGGCGGCACGGTATAGTCGCCGCTCCATCGACGGGGACAGGACAGGATGAGCGATCAGGAACCGCAGCTGCTGGAGACGATCGAGCGCGAAACCGGCGCCGATCCCGCCTGGAGCGTGCTGTGGCTGCATGGCCTGGGCGCGGACGGCAACGACTTCCTGCCGATCCTGCCCGAGCTGGTGCGTCGCGACTGGCCCTCGATCCGGTTCGTGTTCCCGCATGCGCCCATGCGCGCGGTGACGATCAACAACGGCGCCCGCATGCGCGCCTGGTACGACATCCGCGACTTCGACCTGGCCAACCGCGCCGACGAACAGGGCGTGCTGGAGTCCATCGCCCAGGTCACCGCGCTGATCGACCGCGAGATCGCGCGCGGCATCCCCGCCTCGCGGATCTTCCTGGCCGGTTTTTCCCAGGGCGGGGCGATCACCCTGGCCGCCGGACTGCGCCGGGAAACGCCGCTGGCCGGCCTCGTCGGCCTGTCCACCTACCTGCCGGGCGCCGCGACCGCCGCAGCCGCACTGACGGCGGCGGCCCGCGCGCAGCCGCTGTTCATGGCCCACGGCAGCGCCGATCCGGTGGTGCCCTTCGCGGCGGGCGAGCAGTCCGCCGCCTGGCTGCGCCAGCACGGCTTCGAGGTCGATTTCCATCGCTACCCCATGCCGCACTCGGTCTGCATCGAGGAGATCCGCGACCTCGGCGACTGGTTCGGCAAGCGGCTCGCGGCCGGCTGAGCGGATGCGCCCCGGGTCTGGCGACGAGCCCTGGCTGCCGGACCTGTGCCGGATGCCACGGCTGGTCGGGATGCTGGGCCTGGCGCAGCTGACCGTGCTGGTGGTGGCGCTGGTGCCGGACGGTTCCCGCGAATGGGACCTGCGCGGGTTCGTCAATGCGAGCGGCTACGCCTTGTGGCTTGCGCTGTCGGTGTCCGGGTTGCTGTGCGTGCTTCGACGCGCGCTGTCGGCCCTGCCGATGCGCACCGGCGCGCTGGTCGCGGTGGCGCTGTCGGTGGCCGTCGCCGGACTGGCGTCGGCCATCGTCCATGGACTGTTCTCCAGCGTGGGCGAGAGCGGCGAACTGCCCGGACTGCTGAGGTTCACCACGGGCAGCGCGGCCGTGGTGGCGCTGCTGACGGCGCTGGCGCTGCGCTACTTCTACGTCATCGACCGCTGGCAGGCGCAGGTGGGCGCGCATGCCAGGGCGGAGGCGGATGCGCTGCAGGCGCGCATCCGTCCGCACTTCCTGTTCAACAGCATGAACATGATCGCGAGCCTGGTGCAGCGCGATCCCGAGGTGGCGGAGCGCGCCGTCCTCGACCTGTCCGACCTGTTCCGCGCGGCCCTGGGCGCAGGCGAACACTCTTCGCTGGGGGAGGAGATCGATCTGAGCGAACGCTACCTCGCCATCGAGCAGTTGCGGATGGGCGAGCGGCTCCGGATCGCGTGGCGCAAGCAGGACGACCTGCCGCTGTCGCTGCGGATGCCGCGGCTGGTGCTGCAGCCGCTGCTCGAGAACGCGGTGCTGCACGGGATCTCGCGCCTGCCGCAGGGCGGCACCATCGAGATCGACATCGACGTGGGCAACGGGGCGTTGAACCTGCAGGTGCGCAACCCCTCGCTGCCTCCCGGGCCGGGCAGTCGCCACGGGGCGGGCCATGCGCATCGCAGCATCGGCCACCGCCTGGGCTACATGTTCGGCCCCCAGGCTCGCATGGTGTCGGGCTGGGACGATGGCTATTATGTCTGCAAGATCACGCTCCCGCTGGACAAGGTGCCCCAGTGAAGATCGTCATCGCCGACGACGAACCGCTAGCGCGCGAGCGCCTGCGTGCGCTGCTGGCCGCGCAGGCGGACGTGCAGGTGGTGGCCGAGGTCGGCGACGGGCACGAGACCCTGCATGCCTGCGCGCAGCACGATCCCGACCTGGTCCTGCTGGACATCGCCATGCCCGGCATCGACGGGCTGGAGGTGGCGCGGCACCTGCAGGCATTCGAGCCGCGTCCGGCGGTGGTGTTCTGCACGGCCTACGATGCCCATGCGCTGTCGGCATTCGACGCCGAGGCGGTCGACTACCTGGTCAAGCCGGTGCGTGCCGAGCGTCTGGCCTCCGCGCTGCAGCGGGCGCGGGTCCTGGCCGCGGGACGTCAGCAGCGGGCCGGCAACGGGTCCGAGGGCGCGCGCCGCACCCATCTGTGCGCGCGGCTGCGCGGCAGCCTGCGGCTGATCCCGATCGAGGACGTGCGCTACCTGCAGGCCGAAGAGAAGTACGTGGTGGTCCACCACGCGCGCGGCGAGGACCTGATCGAGGAGTCGCTCAAGTCGCTGGAGGACGAACTCGGCGACCGCTTCGTGCGCATCCACCGCAATTGCCTGGTGGCACGCCACGAACTGGTCGAACTGCGCCGCGGACTGGACGGCCATGTGCACGCCATCCTGCGCCACGGCGATCGCCCGCTCGAGGTCAGCCGGCGCTGCGTGGCGCAGTTGCGCGACACCGTTCGCAGCCTCTAGCCCCGTCAGGCGCGCCCTGCCCGCCGGGCCGGCGCGCGGGGGATAATGCGCGCATGGACATCCTCCGCATCGCCACCCGCAAGAGCCCGCTCGCCCTGTGGCAGACCGAACACGTGGCCGCGCGCCTGCGCGCCGCCCACCCGGGGCTGGAGGTCGCGCTGGTGCCGCTGAGCACGCGCGGCGACGAAGTGCTGGACCGCTCGCTGGCCGCGATCGGCGGCAAGGGTCTGTTCCTCAAGGAGCTGGAAGTGGCGATGCAGCGCGGGGACGCCGACTGCGCGGTGCATTCGCTCAAGGATGTGCCGATGGAACTCGAGCCGGGCTTCGTGCTGCCGGCGATCCTGGAGCGCGCCGACCCAGCCGACGCCTTCGTCAGCAACCGCTACGAGGGCATCGACGCGCTGCCCGAGGGTGCCTGCGTGGGTACCTCGTCGCTGCGGCGCCAGGCGCAGCTGCGCGCGCGCCGGCCGGACCTGCGGCTGCGCGACCTGCGCGGCAACGTCAACACGCGCCTGGCCAAGCTCGATGCCGGCGAATACGACGCGATCGTGCTCGCCTGCGCCGGCCTGCTGCGGCTGGGGCTGGAGGCGCGCATCCGCGACCGCCTGCTGCCCCCGCAATGGCTGCCCGCGCCTGCGCAGGGCGCGATCGCGGTTGAGAGCCGCGACGGCGACGCACGCATCCAGCGCCTGCTGGTCGTCCTCGACCACGCGCCCACCCGGCGCTGCGTGGAGGCCGAGCGGGCCATGAATCGCGCCCTGCACGGCAGCTGCCACGTGCCGGTGGCGGCCTTCGCGCAGGAGTCGGGCGACGGCCAACTGCAGCTGCAGGGGCTGGTGGGCGATGCGACGGATGGCCGCCTGGTGCGCGCCGGCTCCGCCGGTGCCGATGCCGAGGCCCTGGGGCGCGAGGTGGCCGGCCAGCTGCTGGCCAGCGGCGCGGGCGCATTCCTGCCGCCGCGCTGAGCCCGCTCAGCGGAAGCTGTAGACCAGGTTGAGCGTGGTCAGGGTGTCGGTCCGGCGCACGCCGGCAGCCTCGTCGACCTCGGTGTTGTGGCGGGTCTGCAGGCCCGCCTTGAGCGCCAGCTTGTCGCTCATCGCCACGCTGATGGCGAGGTCGTTCTGGGCGAAGGTGTTGTCCGCGCCCGATTCCACCAGCAGGGTGTTCAGCAACTGGGTGTTGCCGGTGAGCCGATGGCTCAGTTCGGCGCGGGCGCGCAGGATCGCATCGCCCACCGATTCCCCGGTCTCGGCGCTGCGCGCGCGACGCAGGCCGGGTCCGATCTCGCCGGAGAGCCGGGTGCGCTCGTTGTCGACCATGAGCCGGCCGTAGTTGAGCGAGGCGGTGGCCTGCTGCTCCCAGGCCGAGAAGTCGTCGTGCTCGTAACGCAGGCTGCCCACCAGGGAGTGACGCGGGTCGAACCTGTAGCCGCTGGAACCGCCGAGTTCGAAGCGGTTGGCGCTGAGCGCGTAGCGCTGCTCCTCGATGCCGTCGCCATCGAAGTCGCCGCTGCTCTCGCTGCGCGCGCGCAGCGCGGCCGCGTGCAGGCGATGCTGCCAGCGCGCGTCCTCGCGCGTGAAGGCGAGCCGGGTATTGAGGCTTTCGGAACGCGCGTTGCCGCGCGACAGCGCGAAGCCCAGCTCGCCGGTGCCGGTCCAGCCTTCGGCGACATCGACGGCATCGACGGCATCGACAGCATCGACAGCATCGGCTTCCGCGGCCAGGGCAGGCAGGCTGGCGCAGGTCAGGAGGAGGGTGGCGAGCGGACGGATCGGGAACAGGTTCACGTGGCAGGAATGCAGGCGAATGCCGGCCTGCGCGCGCCGGCCGGGCGAATGGAAGACGGTAGGGTCAGAAGGCGTAGTGCAGCCGCAGCGAGCCTTCGCGGTCGGTGTGGCCCTGACCGCCGTTGCCGGCGGTGTCGTGGCGCAGTTCGAAGTCGCCCAGCAGCGACCATTGGGGCGCGAGTTCCAAGTCCAGGCCGATGGTCTGGCGCAGATAGGCGTTCTCGCGGCCGCGCTCCAGACGGACCTGCTGGTTCAGCGAGCCGAAGTCGCCCAGCCGCTGCGACAGCCGCAGCTGGCCCATCGCCACCGGCCCCTGCGCGGCGGTGCCGTAATTGGCGTAGGGCTGCAGGCGGTAGCCGGTGCCCAGTTCGAGCTGGACGCGGGTCTGCGGATTGCGCACCGCCTCCATCCCGTAGCGCGCATCGACCAGGGCCGCGCCTCCGCTGGAATGGAACCAGTCGCGGCGCGAGGCCGGGGAATGCAGGCCGATGAAGCGGCGCGTGGCCAGGCGGGGCAGCCGCCGCGGCCGGATCTCGTCCACCACCCCCGGCGCGGTCGCCGGGGCCAGCGTGCGCCGGGCCTGCTGCCATTCCGCGTCGGGACACACCAGGCGCAGGCAGGGCTGGCGCAGCGACACCCGCCCCGAGGCGACCGCCATCGCCGCCGGCTGGTCCGGCGCTTCGGGCAGGGGCTGCAGGAATACGGGCAGGCCGACGACGGCCAGCCACCAGCTGGCGAGCATCCGGACTCCGGGGTGGAAACGGTTTCGGCAGCCATTGTGCCAAGCGCCGCCGTGATCTCAACTGAACCGCAGGCCCACCGCGGCCCCGGGCCGCCGGATGGGCTCAGAACGGGAAGAAACGCGGGATCAGCAGGATCGCGGCGGTGCAGAACACCACGTTGAGCGGGATCCCCATGCGCACGAAGTCCGAGAACCGGTAGCCGCCGGCGGTGAAGACCATGGTGTTGGTCTGGTAGCTGATCGGCGTGGCGAAGCTGGTGGAGGCCGCGAAAGCCACCGCCACCAGCAGCGGCTTGGCGTCGATGCCCATCGACTCGGCGGTCGCCAGGGCGATCGGCACCACCAGCACCGCCGAGGCGTTGTTGCTCATGAACTCGGTGGCGATCGAGGTCATCAGGTAGACCGCGGCCAGGGCCGCCAGTGGCCCGAATCCGCCCAGGGAACCGATCAGGAAGTCGGCCGCCAGCGCCGCACCGCCACTCTTCTGCAGGGCGATGCCGAGCGGCAGGATCCCGGCCAGCAGCAGGATCACCCGCCAGTCGATGGCCCGGTAGGCCTCGTCCGGCTCGATCAGGCGGAACACCAGCAGGCAGGCGCATCCGAGCAGCGCCGCCTCCACGATCGACAGCCAGCCCAGCGCCGCCACCGTGATCGCGGCGACCATGATCAGCACCGACGCCGTGGCGCGGAACACGTCGACCTTGGCCTGCCTGCGTGCGCCCAGCACGATCATCCCCTTGTCCGCGCGCAGGTCCTCGATCGCCTTGGCCGGCGCATCCAGCAGCAGCACGTCGCCGAGGTCGAGCTGCACCTGGTCGAGCGGCTGGCGCACGTCGAGCAGGCGCCGGTGGATGCCGTGGACGCGCGCGCGATACATGTGGCCGAAGCGCATGCCGGCCAGGGTATGGCCGATCAGGTGCGAACCCGGCGACACCATCACCTCGACCTGCATGCGCTCGGCATCGATATCGCCGTCGAGGTCGCGCGCCACGTGGTCGAAGCGCAGCTTGCGCGCCTTGCGCACCGCGGCGATGCGTTTCCACTCGCCACGCAGCAGCAGGCGATCGCCTGCGCGCACCTGAGCCTCGCTGCCGTGGAGCGCGCGGCCGTCGCGCAGGATCTCCAGCACGACCACGTCGTCGATGCTGTCGGGCACCACCTGTTCGCGGCGCAGCCCGATGGCCCCTGATTCTTCCGGCACCAGCAGCTCGGCCACGTAGCGGCCGACGTGTTCGTGCTCCTCGGTGCCCGGCACGCCGCGATCGGGCAGCAGCCAGCGCCCTACCGTCATCAGGTAGAGCATGCAGATGCCGACGAAGACCAGCCCCAGCGGCGCGAACTCGAACAGGGTGAAGCCCACGCCGGTCGCGTCGCGGGCCATGGAATCCACCAGCAGGTTGGTCGAGGTTCCGATCAGGGTGCACACGCCCGCGGCCTGCGACATGTACGACAGCGGGATCAGGAACTTCGACGGTGCCCAGCGGTTGGCGGTGCTGGCCGCCAGGACCAGCGGCAGGAACACGGCCACGGTGGCGGTGTTGTTGACGAACGCCGCCACGCACGAGACCAGCACCAGCATCACCAGCAGGAACAGCCATTCGTAGCGGATCTTCGACAGCACCTCGCCGATGGCCGCCACCGCGCCGTTGCGCTGCAGCGCCGCGCTCAGCACGAACATCGCCGCGACCATGATCGTGGCCTGGTTGCTGAAGCCCGACAGCCCGTCCGCCAGGCTGATCGTGCCGGTGACCACCAGCGCGGTCATCACCAGCAGGGCGACCACGTCGACCCGCAGCTTCTCGGTCACGAACAGGGCGATCGCGCCGGCCAGGATCGCCAACGTCAGCCACAGCGCCATGCCGTCTCCCAGGTGCATGGGGTCGGCGCGCGCATTGCCGCCCGCCCCGCCACCGCCGTCGTTGTTCCGGTCCTGCTGCTGGCCACGTCCGGCCGATCCCCCGCGATATCCACCGCGCATGGTGGGGCCGGTGCCGCGGGGCTGCAAATCCGGGTGCCCGGACGGCGCCGGAACACGGGCCCGCAGCGCCCCCGGACAGCGCATAATCGCCCGCATGGACCGATACGAACGCATCCTGTCCCTGCACCGCATCCTCAAGACGTCGCGCTACCCGGTGACGGTGGCGCGGCTGCAGGGGGAGCTGGAATGTTCCCGCGCCACCGTCTACCGCGACCTGGCCTTCCTGCGCGACGCGCTGATGGCGCCGATCGTCGGCGACGGCGAAGCCGGGTTCCGCTACGACGCCGAGGAGGGCGGGCGCTTCGAGCTGCCGGGGTTGTGGCTCAATTCCGACGAGCTGCACGCCCTGCTGGCCGCGCAGCAGTTGCTCTCGCGCAGCGCCGGCGGGGTGCTGTCGAGCGCACTGGCGCCCCTGCAGTCGCGCATCGACAGGCTGCTCGACGAGCATTCGGCCGGCAAGCAGTGGCCGGTCGAGCGGGTGCGCGTGATCCCGCACCGCGGGCGGCGCATGGACGAGCACGTGTTCCGCAACGTCTGCTCGGCGGTGCTGCAGCGCCGGCAGCTGGCGTTCGATTACCGCGCCCGCTCCACCGACGAGAAGACCCGTCGCACGGTTTCGCCGCAGCGTATCACCCACTACCGCGACAACTGGTACCTCGACGCCTGGGACCACGAGCGCGAGGCGCTGCGCAGCTTCTCGGTCGACCGCATCGCCACCGCGCGCGTGCTCGATCCTCCCGCCCGCGACATCGACGAGGCCGAGCTCGACACCCACCTGGCCGGCAGCTACGGCATCTTTTCCGGCCCGGCCAAGGGCGTGGCGACGATCGTGTTCAGCGCCAAGGCCGCGCGCTGGGTGGCCGACGAACACTGGCATTCGCAGCAGCAGGGCCGCCTGCTGCCCGACGGGCGCTACGAGCTGAAGCTGCCCTACAGCGCCTCCCGCGAACTGCTGATGGACGTGCTGCACTACGGCGCCGACGCCGAGATCGTCGGCCCGCCCGCGCTGCGCGAGCAGGCCAAAGCGCTGCTGCAGCTGGCGCTGTCGAACTACGAGCGGTGAGGCCCGACGCGCCCGCCGCTCCCGCGCAGGTTGCCGGGCAGGAACGCATCGCGCTGGCGCTGGGCGCCGGCGGCGCGCGCGGCCTGGCCCAGATCGGGGTGATCGAGGTGCTGGAGGAGCGCGGGTTCCGCATCGACGCGGTGTCCGGATCCTCCAGCGGCGCGCTGGTGGGCGGCATCTTCGCCGCAGGCCGGCTGCGCGAGTTCGACCAGCGCCTGCGCGCCATGTCGCGCAACGACATCCTGCGCCTGCTCGATCCGGGCTGGCGACGTTCGGGGGTGCTGCGCGGGCAGCGCCTGGTGGACACGATGCGCGAGGTCGTGGGCGACCCGCTGATCGAAACCCTGCCGGTCGAGTTCACCGCGGTCGCGGTCGATCTGGAGCGCCAGCGCGAAGTCTGGATCCGCGAGGGCCGGCTGTGGGACGCGCTGCGCGCCTCGTTCGCGATCCCGGGGCTGTTCACCCCGCACCCGGTCAACGGACGCGCGCTGGTCGACGGTGGCCTGCTGGCGCCGCTGCCGATCACGGCGACGCGGTTGGCCGATGCGCATCGGCTGGTGGCCGTGGACATGCATGGCTGGCCGCGGCGGCCTCCGGGCGAGCCGGCGTCCCCGGGCGCCGATGAGGATCCCCCGGGCCTGGGCGCGCGGGTCGGCAACTGGCTGGAGCGGGTGGTGCGCGGTGTGGACGACGCACCGGCCGGCGATGCGCTGCAGATGGCGCTGCCGGAGATCATGTCGCGGTCGCTGGACACGATGCAGGCGCAGATCGCGCGGGTGCAGCTCGCGCTCGACCCGCCCGAGCTGCTGATCCGGATCCCCCGCGACGTCTGCCAGTTCTACGAGTTCTGGCGCGCAGCCGAGCTGATCGACGTGGGCCGGCTCGCCGCGACCCGAGCGCTGGACGCCGCCGGCTACTGAGCCGGCAGGCGGGCGCGGCCGGCCGCGTCGCAACCCATGAGATGTCCCTGGCCGAGGCTGTCGTCCCGCCCAGGAGTGCCGCCATGACCACAGCGTTCCCGACCCGCCGGACCCCCGCCCAGCCCCTGCGCCAGCTCGAGGCCGCCCTGCTGGGCGCGTTGCTGCTCGGCGGCCTGGCCGTGCTGTCGCTGCCCACGCCGGGCTGGATGAGCCTGTGGCTGCTGCTGGCCCCGTCCGCGAGCCTGGCGGCGGCATTCGCGCTGCGCCTGCTGCGCCCCGGCCCGGGCTGCGCCGGTTCCCTGCCGATGGCCCGGCCGCGTCGCCGCCCGGCCGCCGCGATGGCCCGGCGCCGGCGCGCCCCATCGCGGCGCGCATCGCGCCTGCTGGCGGCCCTGGTGCTGCGCTGAGATCGCCGGATCCCCACTGGGCTGGATCGATCCGGACGGCGGACGCCAGGCTGCGCGGGGTCGAGCCTGCCTGGCAGGGACCTCCGACCTTCAGCGCAGGACCAGCGGCGGCTCCCCGCCCACGATCACCACGTCGGCGGGACGCCGGGCGAACAGGCCCACGCTGACCACGCCGGGAATCTGGTTGAGTTCACGCTCCAGCGCCACCGGGTCGGCGATGCGCAGGTTGTGCACGTCCAGGACCGCGTTGCCGTTGTCGGTGACCACGCCCTCGCGCCACACCGGCTGCCCGCCGGTGCTGGCGAGGATCTCGCGCGCGACCAGGCTGCGCGCCATCGGGATCACCTCGACCGGCAGCGGGAAGCGTCCCAGCACGTCGACGCGCTTGGCCGGATCGATGATGCAGACGAAGCTGCGGCTGGCCTCGGCGATGATCTTCTCGCGGGTCAGCGCCGCGCCGCCGCCCTTGATCAGGCAGCGCTGCGGATCGCATTCGTCGGCACCGTCGACATACAGCGCCAGCGGCCCGGTGGCGTTGAGGTCGAGCACCTCGATGCCGTGCTGTTTCAGACGTGCGGTGCTCTGCTCCGAGCTCGACACCGCGCCGGCGATGCGGTCGCGGATGCGGGCGAGCGCGTCGATGAAATAGGCCACGGTCGAGCCCGTGCCGACGCCGACGACCATGCCGTCCTCGACGAATTCGATGGCCTTCTCGCCGGCCAGGCGCTTGTGTTCGGACATGGGGCTGGCAACTCGGATCTGGACTGGATGGGAAGAAGAGGGCGCCCGCGCAGCGACGGCGGCAGGGGACGGGTGTCGGCGATGCGTCGGCCGTTACTCCAGCGACAGCAGCAGCTTCCACTGCGCCGCCGTGACCGGGAGCACCGACAGGCGCGAGCCCTTGCGGATCAGCGCGAACTCCTCGCCCAGCGCCTCGGCATGGCCGCGGATCTCGTCGAGCGACACCGCGCGCGCGAGCTTGCGCACGAACTTCACGTCCACCAGGTCCCAGCGCGGCTGCTCGCGCGTGGCCTTCTCGTCGAAGTACTTGGACTTCTTCTGGAACTGGGTCGGATCGGGATAGGCCGCGCTCGCCACCTCGGCGATGCCGTAAATGCCGGGCACGTCGGTATTGGAGTGGTAGAACAGCACGCCGTCGCCCACCTGCATCTGGCGCATGAAGTTGCGCGCCTGGTAGTTGCGCACGCCGGTCCAGGGTTCGGTGACGACGCGCTCGAGGTCGTCGATGGAGAAGTCCGTGGGTTCGGACTTCATCAGCCAGTAGCGCTTGCGTGGACTCATGGATCTACCAGGAAGGTCTCGGATTCGGTGCAGACCGCGTCGAGCGGGATGTCCCAGGGCTCGGGGGCGATGGCTGTGGCCTGCTGCATAGCGAACGCCGCGCCCACCAGGCGCGGCGGCGGCGGCCGGTCCACGCGGAACGCGAAGCTGCGATCGTACCAGCCGCCCCCCATGCCCAGCCGGTGGCCGTGCGCGTCGAAGGCGACCAGTGGCACGACCACGAGGTCGAGCTGCTCGGGACGCAGCAGCTGCGCCGGCGGCACGTCTGGTTCGGGAATGCCGTAGCGGTTGCTGGTCAGCGGCGCGCCCGGCCGCCATGGCGCGAACCGCAGCGTGTTGTCCGCGTGCAGCACGGGCAGGCAATAGCTGAGCTCGCGCGGCAGGCGCATCTGCCACACGTGCAGGGCGATCTCGCCGTCGAGTGCCCAATATCCGGCCACGTGGCCGGTACGCGGGGCGAAGGGCAGGGCCAGCAGGCGTGCGGCCAACGCATCGGCCGCCGCGATCCGCTGCGCGGCCGGCAGCGCGCGCCGGCGCTCGCGCAGTTCGCGGCGCAGCGCGGCGCGGTCGTCGTTCATCGGAAAGGTCGGCGCGGGAACATGCGCCTATTGTGACCGGCGCTGCACCGGGACTGGAAGCGCGCCGCGGCCTGCCCACGCGACGCGCGCCCTGGAATGAATACGTCCTCCGCCTGTGCCGATGCCTGCGAAACGACCTTGAACCCGGGGTTCAAGTGGGAACGCTTGGGATCCATCGGGCTTCCCGCTGCGAGGCGGACCTGCACACCCGGATTCCGCGGCGCCCCCGTGGTCGTCATTAAGGGACAAGGCGAATGTTGCGCATGCCGTCGATCACGGCAGAGGACGCAGGCGCAGTATAGCCCGCACGTAGAACCTGCCAAGCCCGTTCGTCGGCGCCAGGATGGTGCGGTTCATTGAAGTCCGATGTCCGGCGCGGTCCAGCCGGATCGGCGGGTTGCAGGGCGGCGATGGCGCGCGCGGACGTGAGGGGAGCGCGGTCGTCAGCGTGCGTCGATCAGGTCGTCGAGCTTGCGCTGCAGGCCTTCGAGCAGATCGGCCATTTCGCGGTCGCGCTGCGCGTTCTCCACGCGGACCTGCTGCAGCTCATGCGCCAGGTTCAGCGCCGCGAGCACGGCCACGCGATCCACCGCGGCCATGCGGTTGCTGCCGCGCACCTCGCGCATGCGTTCGTCGAGCAGCTTTGCCGCCGCGACCAGGCTGTCGCGGCCGTCCGCCGACACGCCCACCGTGTACTCGCGGTCGAGCAGGCGAACGTTGACCGCCTCGCTGGTGCCGCTCATGCGCAGGCGCTCACGTGTGCTGCTCCAGCGACTTGAGCCGCGCGATCATCGCCTCGACCCGCGAGCGCGCCTGTTCGTTCTTGGCCAGCAGCTGCGAGCGTTCGCCGGAAATCTGCTCGTGCTGCTGGCGCAGCGAGCGGTTCTCCTCGGCCAGCCTCTGGGCACGGTCGACCAGCGCGTCGATGCGCGCGGTCAGCGCGCGGAGCTGGGCGATCACGTCGGGGCGGTCCATGGCGGCACGATAGCAGGCCGCGCGGAGCGGTCAAGGCGCCGCCAGCGGCGTCGCCAGCGCCTGTTCCTCGGCGGGGCGCCAGTTGCGGATGAATGCCAGGCAGGCGTGCCCTTCCAGCGGCTGCGACAGCCAGAATCCCTGCACCTCGTCGCAACGGTGGTCGCGGAGGAAGCGTGCCTGCGCATCCGTCTCCACCCCTTCCGCGACCACGTTCAGGCCCAGCGAATGGGCCATCGTGATCACTGTGCTGGTGATCGCCGCGTCTTCCGGGTCGTGGGTGAGGTCGCCGATGAAGGCCTTGTCGATCTTGATCGTGGTGATGGGCAGCCGCTTCAGGTAGGCCAGAGAGGAGTAGCCGGTGCCGAAATCGTCGATCGCCAGCGACACGCCCAGTTCGCGGAAGGACTGCAGCTTGGCGGCGGCATGCTCGGCGTTGGCCATCAGCACGCTCTCGGTCAGCTCCAGCTCCAGCGCGCTCGGGGGCAGGTCGACATCGGCCAGCACCCGGCTCACCACCTCGGGGAAATCGCCGCGCAGCAGCTGCAGCACCGAGACATTGACCGACACGGTGAGGTCGGTCAGCCCATGCTGGCGCCAGCGCTGGAGGGTCAGGCAGGCCTCGCGCAGCACCCATTCGCCGATTTCCAGAATCAGGCCGCTCTCCTCGGCCATCGGGATGAAGTCCGAGGGCGGGATCTCGCCGTGTTCGTCGCTGGTCCAGCGCAACAGCGCTTCTACCCCGGTGATCCGGCCCTGCGCGAGCGCCATCCGCGGCTGGAACACCAGGCGCAGCTCGCCGCGGTCGAGCACCTTGCGCAGCGCGCCGGAGATGGTCGCGCGCTGGCGCACCACCACGTCCATCGCATCGTCGTAGCGCATGAAGGTGCGGCGGCCGGCGGCCTTGGCCTGGTACATCGCGGTGTCGGCCTGCTTGAGCAGCTCGGTCGGCACGTGCGCGTGGTCGGGGTAGAGGCTGATGCCGATCGACGGCGAGATCGCGATCTCGCGGCGGTCGTCGAGCAGGAGCGGCGCCTCGAAGGCCATGATGATCTCGCGCGCCACCCGGTCGGCCTCCTCGGGGGCGTCCAGGTTCTCCAGCACCACGGTGAATTCGTCGCCGCCCAGGCGGGCGACGGTGTGGTGCATGCCCACGGTCTGCTGCAGGCGCGCGGCCGCGGCGCGCAGGATGCGGTCGCCGGCGGCATGGCCGAGCGAGTCGTTGACGTCCTTGAACCGGTCCAGGTCCAGGAACAGCACCGCGATGCGGTTGTCCTCGCGGTGCGCGCGCACGATCGCGCGCGACAGGCGCTCGGACAGCAGCGAACGGTTGGGCAGGTTGGTCAGGGTGTCGAAGTTGGCCAGGTAGCGCAGCTCCTGCTCGGCGCGCTTCTGCTGGGTGATGTCGTTGAGCACGATCACGTACAGGATCAGCTGGCCGTTCTTGTCGTAGACCGTGCTGGTTTCGATCTGGCAGAGGAACTCCTCGCCGTCCTTGCGTCGTTGCCAGATCTCGCCGGTCCAGCGGCCCTTGCGCCGGATCTGCTCGCGGATGTGCTGGTAGAAGGCGCCGTCGTGCTGGAGGCTGTCGAGGATGCTGGCGTTGCGCCCGATCACCTCGTCCTCGTCGTAACCGGTCATCCGCAGGAAGGCGGGGTTGACGGAGACGAAGTCGAAGTTGCGGTCGATCACCACGACCGCCTCGTTCATGCTGCGCAGCACCTCGCTGGAGATGCGCAGCTCGCGTTCGGCCGCCCGGGTGCCGGTGATGTTGAGTGCGGTGCCCGCGATCCGCAGCACCCGGCCGTGCTCGTCGCGCGCCACCGCGCGCCCGCGCGCGCGCATCCACACCCATTCCCGATTGCGCTCGATGCGCAGCTCGGCCAGGAAGGTGTCGGTCTTGCCGGCGATGTAGTCGGCGATGCGCTGGCGCGCCATCGGCAGGTCGTCGGGATGGATGATCGCCGCGAGGTCGACCACATCCTCGCCCAGTCCGCCCCCCGGGTCCTCGGGCGAGTCCAGCGCCAGGCGGTTGATCCGCCCGGTGGCCACGTCATAGTCCCAGTAGCGCTCGCCGGTGGCCCAGAGGGCCAGCTTCAGGCGTTCCTCGCGGTCGCGCAGCCGGGCGAGGTGCGCGCGCTCGCTCTGGCGGCGGCGCAGGGTGATGACGACCAGCGCGATCAGCAGCACCGACACGGCGGCGGCCGCGCCCATGAGCTGGAGATCCCCCGGATTGGTCGGCACGCGGCGAACCCCTGCGCGTAGCGTTCATGGACCGGCCGAGTGTAGGTGCCAACGCCAGCCCGCAACAAGCGCGCCCGACGCGGCGGCATGCAGCGGCCGCGCCGAGGCTCTAGACTGGACGCCCCCGTCCGGACCCCGCCCGTGCCTCCAGCCTTGCCCCCCCTGCAGGACGTCGAATCGGCCTGCCGCGACCGTGAACTGGGTGCCGACGCGAGCGAACTGCACGGTGGCCTGTGCGGCTGGCTGGCCGGCGGCGGCAGCGATGGCCCGGGCTGGCTGGCGCAGGTGCTGGCCGATCCCGAGATCGCCGCAGTGGCGCCGGGCGATGCCCTCGACCGGCTGCGCGAGGCCAGCGTGTCCCAGCTGGAGGACCGCGAGTTCGGCTTAGAACTGCTGCTGCCCGACGCCGAGGCCAGCCTCTACGAACGCAGCGGGGCCCTGTTCGGCTGGTGCCGCGGCTTCGTCGGCGGTTTCGGGCTGGCGGCCGGCGCGACCCCGCCGCTGTCGGCCGAAGGGCAGGAAGCCCTGGCCGACCTGGTGCGTCTTTCGGCCGCGGCGCCGGAGGAAGGCGGCGACGAGGAAGACGAAGACGCGCTGGCGGAGATCGAGGAATACGTCCGGGTCGCGGTGCTGCTGCTGCACGGCGACTGCGCGCTGGGCCCGCGCCATCGCGGGCGCCTGAACTAGGGTGCCGAGGGTGCCCGGGGTCGGATCCATGCGCGCGGCGATGCGCGCTCCCGCCGTTCCGCCGCATCCGCGGTCGCCGCTCGCGATGACGGGAGGCAGGCGCTGATGCGGCCGGCCACCGGCATCACCGCCCAGGGGTATGCCCGGCGCCGGCGCCAGCTGATGCGCATGGCCGGCGACGACGCCATCCTCGTGCTGCCGGCTGCCCCGGAGCGCATCCGCAGCCGCGACACCCATTACCCGTACCGCCAGGACTCCGACCTGTGGTACCTCACCGGCTTTCCCGAGCCGGAGGCGGTGCTGGTGCTGGTGCCGGGGCGCCAGCACGGCGAGACCCTGCTGTTCTGCCGCGAACGCGACCCCGAGCGCGAGGGCTGGGATGGCCCGCGTGCGGGTCCCGAAGGCGCGGTCGAGGCCTTCGGCATGGACGATGCGTATCCGATCGACGACCTCGACGAGATCCTGCCCGGCCTGCTGGAAGGCCGCAGCCGCGTCTACTACCACTTTGGCCGCGACACCGAGTTCGACCTCAAGCTGATCGGATGGCTGAACCGCGTGCGCGCACAGGTCCGCCTGGGCGCGCAGCCGCCGCACGAATTCCTGGAACTGGGCCACCTGCTGGACGAGATGCGGCTGTTCAAGTCGCGCGACGAGCTGCGGCTGATGCGGCAGGCCGCGCGCATCAGCGTGCAGGCGCACGAGGCGGCAATGCGCGCGGCGCGGCCCGGCGTGCACGAATACGTATTGCAGGCCGAGCTGGAGCGCGTGTTCCGGGCCGCCGATGCGGAGCCGGCGTACTCGAGCATCGTTGGCGCCGGCGCCAACGCCTGCGTGCTGCACTACCGGGCCAATGCGGGCCAGGCCCGCGACGGCGACCTGGTGCTGATCGACGCGGGTGCCGAGTACCGCGGGTATGCCGCCGACATCACCCGCACCTTCCCGGCCAATGGCCGCTTCAGCCCGGCGCAGCGCGCGCTGCACGAACTGGTCGACGCCGCCTACGCTGCGGCGCTGGCGCAGGCGCGGCCGGGCGTCGCCTACGAAACCGGGCACAACGCGGCAGTCGAGACGCTCACCGAGGGGTTGCTCAGGCTCGGCCTGCTCAAGGGCAGGCTCGAGAAGAACATCGCCGACGCCAGCTACAAGCGCTACTACCGGCACAAGACCGGGCACTGGCTCGGCCTGGACGTGCACGACGTGGGCGACTACCGCATCGACGGCGAATCGCGGCTGCTCGAGCCCGGCATGGTGTTCACCATCGAGCCGGGCCTGTACATCCCCGCCGACGACAGCAGCGTCGCGGCCAAATGGCGCGGGATCGGCATCCGCATCGAGGACGACGTGGCCATCACCCGCGAGGGCCACGAGGTCCTCACCGCAAGGCTGGCGCGCAGCGCCGACGAGATCGAGGCCTTCATGGCGGCGCGCTGAGCGCGCACCGGTGCACGCCGTCAGTCGCGGCCGGAGGGCGACACCGGCCCTGGGCCCCTCAGGCTTCCAGCACCGCCCGCAGCGCGTCGTAGTCGGCCGCCATGGGCGTGGCCTGGGCCGGCCTGGCCAGGCACTCGGCCAGCGCCGGCGGCGGCTGCACCACGTGCCCTACCAGCGGCTCGACGATGCTGTCGAACTTGGCCGGGTGCGCGGTCGCCACCACCGCCCAGTCGCGGGTGTCGCCGGCTGCGCGCAGGTCCTGCAGCAGCTTCAGCCCGGTCGCGGTGTGCGGACAGGCCACGATGCCATGGCGCGCGGGCGCCTCGCGGACCACGTCGCGGATGGTGGCATCGTCCACGGTGGTGGCGACGAAGGCGGCACGCAGCGCCTCGTCGCTGCCTAGCCAGTGGCGCAGGCGTTCGAAGTTGCTCGGCGCCCCCACGTCCATCGCGTTGGCCAGGGTGGCGAGCGTGGCGCGCGGCGCGTAGTCGCCGCCGGAGAAGTAGCGCGGCAGCGTGTCGTTGGCATTGCAGGCCAGGCGGATCTCGCCCACCGGCGCTCCCATCGCGCGCGCGACGAAGGCGGCACTGGCGTTGCCCAGGTTGCCGGTCGGCACGATGAAATTCAGGACTCGCCCGTGCGCGGCGTGGAAGCGGCTGGCCGCATGCGCGTAATAGGCCGCCTGCGGCAGCAAGCGGCCCAGGCTGATGCTGTTGGCCGAGCCCAGGGCCACCTTCGATCGCAGCGCGGCGTCGGACAGCGCCAGCTTGGCCAGGCGCTGGCAGTCGTCGAAGCTGCCGTCCACGCGCCAGGCCGCGACGTTGTCGCCCCAGCAGCCCAGCCCGTGCGCCTGCCGCGGCGAGACCATGCCGTCCGGATACAGGATCGCCACGCGAAAGCCGGGACGCATGTGGAACGCCGCGGCCACTGCGGCGCCAGTATCGCCCGAGGTCGCGACCACGATGGTGGTGGACGGGGCGGCGGGATCGCGCAAGCCCTCGAGCGCGCGCGCCAGGAAGCGCGCGGCGTAGTCCTTGAACGCCGCGGTCGGCCCGTGGAACAGCTCCAGTGCGTGGTCGCCGGTGCCGCTCAGCGGCCGCAACGGCGCCTCGAACGAGAACGCGTCCTCGCAGATCGCCGCCAGCCGGTCGCGCAGCGCGGAGTCGACGAAGAAGGGCGCCAGCGTGCGCAGTGCAGTCCCGGGCAGGCGCTCATCCGGTCGGGCGAAGTCCACCGTCGGGATGGATGCGGGCACGTACAGGCCGCCGTCGGGCGCCAGGCCGGCCACAAGCGCGGCATCGATCGGGGTCGGCGCGACCTGTCCGCGGGTACTGATGAACTGCATGGCTGTCTGTTCGCTCCAAGACGGGTGGGCGGGGCCGGCGGCGCGATGCCACGCCCGGGGGGCGGGGCTAGTCGGCGCCGAGCACGTCGGCGCGCGGCGCGTCCACGGGCGTGACGTAGGCGCGGGCATCGAAGCCTGCATCGAGGAAGCCCTGGCGCATCGCCGGCGCTGCCTGTTCGGCCATCTCGCGCGATTCGAACCAGGCGAACACGCTCGGACCGCCGCCCGAGATGCTGGAGCCCAGCGCGCCATGGTCGAGCGCCGCCGCCTTGACTGCGGCGAAGCCCGGGATCAGCGGCGCGCGTCGCGGCTCCACCAGCACGTCCTGCAGCCCGTCGCGGATCAGGGCGGCATCGGCGTGCTGCAGGCCGAGGAGGAACTGCGCGAGGTGTGCGGTCTGCTCGACCAGGACCGGCAGCCGGTAAGGCTCGGCCAGCACCTCGCGCGAACGGCGCGTCTCCAGCACCTGGTCCGGGTGCACCACGACCGCGTGCAGCCACTCCGGCACCTGCAGCCGCAGCGCGCGGCGGGCGGTGGCTACGGCCACGCCACCCAGCAGCATCGGCGCGACGTTGTCGCCGTGCCGGCTGCCGCTCGAGATCGCCTCGCCGTCCAGCGCGAAACCGTACAGGGCCTCGCGCGACAGCGGCGCATCCAGCAGCGCATTGGCCGCGACCAGGGCGGCCACGCACGAGGCCGCCGAGCCGCCGAGTCCCGAGCCCAGCGGAATACCCTTGTGCAGCGACAGTGCGAAGCCGTAGGGCAGCGCCAGCTGTTCGCGCAGTGCGATCAGGGCTCCGCCGGCGGTGTTGCGTGCGGCTTCCAGCGGCAGCCGCTCGACCCCGGCGATGTCGCCGTCGATGGCCTCGATGCGCACCTCGGGCGCGTCGATGCGGCGCACCGTCGCCACGTCGCGCGGGCCGACGACCGCGTGTCCGAGCAGGTCGAAGCCGACCCCGATATTGCCGACGCTGGCAGGCGCGAATGCGCGGATCGCGTGGTTCATGCCTGCACGCCGACCCCGGTGCTGAGCGAGTGCGCGATCGCCAGCACGTCGCCGAAGACGCCGGCCGCGGTGACCTGCGGCCCGGCGCCGGGCCCCTGCACCACCAGCGGATTGCTGGCGTAGCGCTCGGTGGTGAACTGCACCAGGTTGTCGGTCAGGCGCGTATGGCAGCAGGCGTGCGAGGCGGGCAGGGCGACCACGCCCACGCGCGCGCCGCCCTCGCTGGACAGGTGCGCGATATGGCGCAGCGACTGGCCCTGCGCCCGCGCCGCGTCCAGCCGCTGCCGCATCGGTGCGTCGAGCTCCTCCAGTCGCGCCAGGAACTCGTCGCGGGGAACATCGCGCAGGGCTTCGGGCACCAGGCTCTCGATCTCGACATCGTCCAGCGACAGCTCGCGCCCGGCCTCGCGCGCCAGGATCACCAGCTTGCGCGCCACGTCCAGTCCGGACAGGTCGTCGCGCGGATCGGGCTCGGTATAGCCGAGCTCGCGCGCCTCGCGCACCAGTGCCGAGAACGGACGGCTGCCGTCGAAGCTGTTGAACAGCCAGGCCAGGGTGCCCGAGAGCATGCCGTCGATGGCCTGCACCGTATCGCCGGTGTCGAGCAGGTTGCGCAGCGTGCTGATCACCGGCAGGCCCGCGCCCACGGTGGCCTCATACATGAAGCGGCTGCCGCCGCGCTGGGCCTCGCGGATGGCGACGTAGCGCTCCCAGTCGCCGCTGCCGGCGTGCTTGCTGGGCGTGACGATGTGGATGCCCGCCGCCAGCCAGTCGGGATAGTGGCGCGCGACCGCGTCGCTGCCGCTGCAGTCCACGATCAGCGCGTGCGGGATGTGTTCGGCGCGGACGTGCGCGGCGAACACGCCGGCGTCGAAGGCCTGGGTGGTCATGCCGGTCAGGCGGGCGGTGGCTTCGTCGGGATGGATCGCGAAATGGTCGAGCGCCATGTAGCCGCTGTTGGCGATGGCGCGCAGGCGCAGGTCGACCTGGGAGGTCGCGCGCAGCCGCGGCAGCACCTTGGCCAGCTGCGACAGCAGCGCGCGGCCCACCTGGCCCGGCCCGATCAGGCCCACCGATACCGTCTGCGGCGACAGCCAGAACGCCGAGTGCGCGGCGCGCAGGGCGCGGGTGGCGTCGGCATCGGCGATGGCGACCGAGATGTTGCGCTCGCTGGCGCCCTGGGCGATCGCGCGGATGTTGACCCGCGCCTGCGCCAGCGCCGCAAACAGCCTCGCGGCCACGCCCGGAATGCCGACCATGCCGTCGCCGACCGCGGCCAGGATCGAGATGTCGCGGGTCAGCCGCACGCCCTGCGCCTGGGTGTCGGCGATGGCCTCGGCGAACGCGGATTCCACCGCGATGCGTGCGCGCTCGGCCTGGTTGTCGCGGATCACGCAGCAGATCGAATGCTCCGAGGAGCCCTGCGAGATCATGACCACCGACACGCCGGCCCTGTGCAGCGCGGCGAACAGCTTCTCCGCGGTTCCCGGGACGCCGACCATCGCGTTGCCGGTCAGTTCCAGCACCGCCATGTCGCGGACGATGGTCAGGCCCTTCACCGGCGACAGTTCGGTGTCGCCCGCCGGGTTCTCTTCCAGGATCCAGGTGCCGGGCGCAGAGGGGTTGAGGGTGTTGCGGATGCACAGCGGGATGCCGCGCGACTGCACCGGCGCCATGGTCTGCGGATGCAGCACCTTGGCGCCGAAGTAGGCCAGTTCGCAGGCCTCGGCATACGACATCGTCGGCAGCACCATGGCATCGGGCACCAGCCGCGGATCGGCCGACAGCACGCCGTCGACGTCGGTCCAGATCAGCAGTTCGCCGGCATCGAACAGGTTGGCGAAGATCGCGGCCGAATAGTCGCTGCCGTTGCGGCCGAGCGTGGTGCTGCGGCCGGCCTCATCGCGCGCGATGAAGCCGGTGACCACCACCCGCGCGGGCTGCTGGCGCGCGCGCCAGTCGGCGAACCGCTCGCGCGATGCCTCCCAGTCCACGCCCACGCCCATGTCGCCCGGGTGCACGACCAGCACGTCGCGCGCGTCGAGCCGTTGCCAGCCGCCGGCTTCGCCCCCGAGCGCGGCCTGGACCAGGCGCGAGGACACCAGTTCGCCCAGGCCATGCACCTGCGCCACCAGCGGTTCGATGTCGCCGCTCGCGGACGCCAGGGCGAGCAGGTCGTCGCGCAGCCCGTCGAAGTCGCGGGCCACCGCATCGCGCAGGCCGTGCCGGACCTCCGGATCGATGGTGTCGGCAGCCTGCAGATGGCGCTCGCGCAGCGCCGACCACTCGCCGCTCCAGTCCTGTCCCGAGGTTGCCTGCGTGGCCATCGCCACCAGCGCATTGGTGGTGCCGGCCATGGCGGAGACCACGACCACGCTGCCCCCCGCGCCGTCGTCGACCAGCGGCGCCAGCCCCGCGATGCGCGTGGCGTCGGCGATGCTGCTGCCGCCGAACTTGTGCACGCGGGTCATCGCGGCGGGCCGCAGCGCCGCGAGCACCGACGAGGCGGCGGAGGCGACGGCGTCGCCGGGGAGTTGGGATACGGACGACATGCTCTGGAAGCTCCGGTTGGGCTCCGCGTCCGGTCGAGGTGGAAGCCGTGCGGCCCGCACCCGGATCGGGTGCGGAGCGGCGTGGTCGATCAATCCTGCACGCGCGTCCGCACCCCGGCCCCAATGGTGCCGGTGGTGGTAATCGTCGCAATCGCAACCGCCTGCGCGGTGGGCGCGGCGTCGCGGAAGGCGGCGATGGTGGGGACGTTCGACATGGCCGCCATGAATACCGGACGCTGGTGCAGTGCGTCAAGACACGGTTTTGATTGCATCGGGAACCATCCTCGCCGACGGGTGCGGAGGCGTCTCAACGCAGACGCGCGGGACCGGGTGGATCCCGGTCCGCAACGTCGAATCCCGTGATCCGCGATGGCGACCGGGATCGACGTGCCGGCGAAGGTCTGGCATGCACCGCGGCGCTTGATCCGGACCGCTGCGATCGACGCATGGAACTGAACGCCGCGTACATGTTTGCCGCTTCGCGTTCACGCATGTTGCACCGGCGGTTTCCTTCAATGCGGCGGGCCACCCGATGGCGTCCGTTCCCACAGGATCTATGCCGTGAACAAGACACTTCTTTCCTGCGCCCTTGGCGCACTGCTGCTGGCACCCGCATTCGCGGCCCAGGCCGATGACGACCGCTTCACCCTCCGCCTCGGCGGCATGCACGCCAAGGCCGAGAGCCAGTTCACCGCCGATACCGTGTTCGGCGGCGAGGAATACGCCTTCGAGAGCGATCGCTACGAACTGGGCGAGAAAACCGTGCCGCGCGTGGAGGGTGCGTTCCGTTTCGGCAACCGCCATCGCCTGCTGTTCAATTATTTCCGTTACAGCGAAGACCGCAGCTACGCGCTGGGCGAGGACATCGAGCTGGGCGACACCGTGATTCCCGCCGACACCACCGCGGCCTTCGACACCGAATTCGACCTGGGCGGAGCGGTCTACGACTTCGCGGTGGTCGAGACGCCGACCACCAGCATCGGCCTGCAGGTCGGCGTGCAGCGCGCCAAGCTCGCCGCGGAACTGCGTGCCGACAGCGATGGCGAGATCTACACCGCGCGCGCATCCGAAAGCGGCACCGCGCCCGTGGTCGGCGTGCGGCTGGGATTCAATACCGAGGACCAGCGCTGGCGTTTCGTCGTGCAGGGCCAATACCTGGATGCGGACTGGGGCGATTTCGACGACTACGACGGCGACCTCAGCCGCGCCAACGCGCTCGTGGAGTATCGCTTCACCGACAACTTCGGCCTGTATGCCGGCTACGACTGGTTCAAGCTCAATGTCCGCCAGCATGGTTCCGACGGCACGGTCGGGCTGGACCAGCGCTTCCGCGGCCCGATCGCGGGCGTGACCCTGGCGTTCTGATCCCACGCCCGCCGCGACGCTGGCGCAGTCGCGGCGGGCGAGGTCTAATAGGCCTTGAAGCGGGGGTATCCGCAGCGCCTGGCGCCGCGGATTGAGACAGTCCCTTCGAACCTGATCCGGCTGACACCGGCGTAGGGAAGCTTCGCGGCGAACGCCCCGGCGAGGGGGCGGCTGCGTCTTCGCTTCGTTCCCGTGCCGCGAATCCCTCGCGGCCACCCATGGACGAGGCCGATGAACGCCATTCCCGCAGATTCGCTGATCCAGCAGGCCGGAGCGCTGTCCGCCTCCGTCACGCGCCCCATTCCCGGGTCGCAGAAGATATTCGTCGAGGGATCCAGGCCGGACCTGCGCGTGCCGATGCGCGAGATCGTGCAGACGCGCACCCCGACGCTGTTCGGTGGCGAAGACAACCCGCCCGTCACCGTGTACGACACCTCGGGCCCCTATACCGATCCGGACGCCGGCATCGACCTGGCCCGCGGACTGACGCCCCTGCGTGCGCGATGGATCGAGGAGCGTGGCGACAGCGATCCGCTGCCCGTGCCCAGTTCGGCCTTCGGCCGCGGGCGTCTGGCGGACGCCAGGCTCGACGCGGTGCGCTTCCCGCGACGCGGCCTGCCGCGACGGGCGCGCGCCGGGGCCAACGTCACCCAGATGCATTACGCGCGTCGCGGCATCGTCACGCCCGAGATGGAGTACGTGGCGATCCGCGAGAACCAGCGCATCGACGCGGTGCGCGACGCCGGACTGCTGGCGCGGCACCCGGGCCAGTCCTTCGGCGCGAGCCTCCCGGCCCTGGTCACCCCGGAGTTCGTGCGCGACGAGATCGCGCGCGGCCGCGCCATCCTCCCTTGCAACATCAACCATCCGGAAAGCGAGCCGATGATCATCGGCCGCAATTTCCTGACCAAGGTCAACGCCAATATCGGCAACAGCGCCGTGAGTTCGGGCATCGCCGAGGAAGTGGAGAAGCTGGTGTGGGCCATCCGCTGGGGCGCCGACACGGTGATGGACCTGTCCACCGGCCGGCACATCCACGAAACCCGCGAGTGGATCGTGCGCAACTCGCCGGTGCCGATCGGCACCGTGCCGATCTACCAGGCGCTGGAGAAGGTGGACGGCCGCGCCGAGGAGCTGACCTGGGAGATCTTCCGCGACACCTTGGTCGAGCAGGCCGAGCAGGGCGTGGACTACTTCACCATCCACGCCGGGGTGCTGCTGCGCTATGTGCCGCTGACCGCCAAACGCGTGACCGGGATCGTGTCCCGCGGTGGCTCGATCCTGGCCAAGTGGTGCCTGGCCCATCATCGCGAGAACTTCCTCTACACCCATTTCGAGGAGATCTGCGAAATCATGAAGGCCTACGACGTGGCCTTCTCGCTCGGCGACGGGCTGCGCCCGGGCTGCATCGCCGACGCCAACGATGCCGCGCAGTTCGGGGAACTGGAGACACTGGGGGAACTGACGCGGATCGCCTGGAAGCACGATGTGCAGACCATGATCGAAGGGCCGGGCCACGTGCCGATGCAACTGATCAGGGAGAACATGGACAAGCAGCTGGCCGAGTGCGGCGAGGCGCCGTTCTACACCCTCGGGCCGCTGACCACCGACATCGCGCCGGGCTACGACCACATCACCTCGGCCATCGGTGCGGCCATGATCGGCTGGTTCGGCACGGCCATGCTCTGCTACGTCACGCCGAAGGAACACCTGGGCCTGCCCGATCGCGAGGACGTGCGCGATGGCATCATGGCCTACAGGATCGCGGCCCACGCAGCCGACCTGGCCAAGGGCCACCCGGGCGCGCAGGTGCGCGACAACGCCCTGTCCAAGGCGCGCTTCGAATTCCGCTGGCAGGACCAGTTCCACCTGGGGCTGGATCCGGAGCGGGCGCAGTCGATGCACGACGAGACCATGCCCAAGGACGCGCACAAGCTGGCGCATTTCTGCTCGATGTGCGGGCCGCACTTCTGCTCGATGAAGATCACCCAGGATGTGCGCGATCACGCCGCGGCGCAGGGCCTCGACGACGCGCGCGAGGCGGGCATGGCGGCGAAGTCCGCCGAATTCATCGGGCAGGGGGCGCAGGTGTACCGGCCGGCCTGAACTTGCGGGCCAGTCGTCCGGGGTGGCTGACTCCGGACTGCGATCGCCAGGGCGCGCGGCGAAGCGTCCGCTGGTGGCGTCGTCCCGGGGGAGATCGGCCGCGCGGGTTCGTTGCGCGGGTGGGGTCCCTGGGCCGTCCGGAGCTGGCGCGTCCGAACCCGGCTTGCGCCGTCCGACAAGCGCGGGCAGACAAAAGAAGGGCGCCGGCATGCGGCGCCCCAACTTGGGAAGAGAGAGAGGCCCGCTCGGATGGCCGGGCTGTGGGACCAGTCTGGCCCAACGGGCATCATGGAGATGTGCACGCCGCCCGTCGGCTCGAAATGCTCTGCGGCGGGCCGTCTCGCATCCATTCACTCCGCGTAGCCGGACGCATGCTAGCGTCCGCGAACCCACAGGAGGCCTTGCCCATGAGTACCTTCCGCCCAGTTGCACGGATCCTGGGGTTCGTCGCCCTGGCCCTCGTGCTTGCAGCCTGCGCCACCGGACCGCGCATCACGACCGAAGCCGACCCCGAAGCCGACTTCGGCCGCTACCGCAGCTTCGGTTTCTACTCCCCGCTCGCGATCGAGCCGCACGGCTACAGCTCGGCGGCCAGCGAGCGCATGAAGGCCGCTGCGCGCGCGCAGATGGAAGCCCGGGGCTACGAGTTCACGACCGGCAAGCCCGATCTGTGGCTCAACATCAACGCTTATTCGCAGCAGCGCACCGACGTCACTTCGATGCCGACGGTCGACTACGCGTACTACTACAGCTACCGGGCGCGCGGCTATTACGTGGTGCCCTACTGGCGCGACCGGACCGACGTGCATCGCTACACCGAGGGCACGCTCAACATCGACCTGATCGATGTCGAGCGCAACCGCCTGGTGTGGGAAGGGATCGCGGTGGGCCGCGTGGGGCGCACGCGCGACGCCGCCGAGCGGGACGCGCGCATCGACGGCGCCATGGCCGACATCTTCGCGCAGTACCCGTATCGCGCCGGCATGGTGCCCGCGCCGCGTTGATCGCGACCGGGCGGGGCGGCGCAAATGCGGTGTCCGTCCCCCCCGCATGAGCCTCAGCGGCGCCGGTTCATGCGCGCCCTGCGCTCGTAGACGTCCGCCTCGATCAGCTCCACCGAGCGCGCGCCGCAGCTGGTGTTGGCCGCGCGCACGGTCGTGCCCTGCGGACACAGCAGGTTCGCCTGGCCATTGGTTTCGAGTGTGATCTTCGAGTTGCGTCCGATCGCGTCGCAGCTGCGCTTGAAGTCGACACGGTAGTGGGCGTCGCCATCCTTGAGCAGCAGTTGCGCGTTGTCGGCGGCGCGCGTGCCCTGGTGCGTGGGCGAGAGCGTGACGCAGTCGGGCAGCGGGGCCGCACTGCTGGCGGAAACCGGCAGCAATGCCGTGGCCGACAGCATTGCGCCGAGGGTGATCGCGAGCGTTTTCATTGCGGTCTTCCTGGGTGGGAGGAAGTGACAGGCTAGGGATCGCCGCGCCCAGGCGAATCTGCCTGAAGTGCCCGTGACCAGCGCCAGACGCTCGCGCCAGTTCCTGCAAAGCGTGGCGGAGGCAGGTGAGGCCTCGGCGGGATTTTCGTGGTGCGCGGGCCCGACCTATGACACATGCGGGCAGGCGATCGCGGTGACAGGCTGCGGGTTCCCCCTCTCCGCGAACCGTCCCGCGACACGCATGCGCAGCCTTCCGTTCCCCGGCAACCAGGTCGATCCGTCGTGCAGGCGCACGATGCGGCGGCCATGATCCGGCCCGTGGCCAACCGGCTTCGCGTGCTCGACTGCGAGGTCGACGCACTGCGGCGCGTGGTGACGCGAGGCGAGGGCGACGACGGTCGGCGACTCACGCCGAAGGCGCTGCAGGTGCTGCTGGTGCTGGTGGAGCGTAGCGGCAGCGTGGTCACGCGCGAAGCCCTGTTCGAACAGGTCTGGCCGGACACGATGCCGACCGATGACGTGCTGACCCAGGCCATTACCCAGTTGCGCAAGGCATTCGGCGACGACCGGGATGCGCCGCGTTACATCGAGACGATCGCCAAGACCGGCTATCGCCTGCTCGCACCGGCGGTATGGCTCGACGAGGCGGACGCTGCGCTGCAGCCGCCGGCCGTGCAGCTTCCGGCTCTACAGCCTCCCGCCATGCCGGCTGCGCCTGCGGAGGCGCAGATGCCGGCTCCGCAAGCCGGGCCGGTCGCGCCTGGGCCGGCGCGGCGCTGGCGGTGGCCGCTGTCCGCGGCTGCGCTGATGCTTGCCTTGGTCGTGACGTTCTGGATCGTAGGCACCGGCGACTCCGTGCCAGCGGCGCCGGTGGCCGAGCCCGCCGTGCTCGATCTGGGCTATCGCGCGATCACCTCCGCGCCCGGACAGGAACGGCTTCCCGCCCTGTCCCCGGACGGCACCACGGTGGCGTTCGCCCAGTCCGGCGCGGAGGGCGACAGTGTGCTGATGCTGCAGCCGGTGGCACAGGCCGCGGCGCGCGCGCTCACCGCGCCGGCCGCTGGCCAGTCGGACACGATGCCGGTGTGGTCGCGCGACGGCACCCGCATCGCCTTCGTCCGCGTCTCCGCCGATGCGTGCCGGTTCATGCTGGTCGCTGCGAGCGGCGGCGAGCCGCGCGAAGTCGGGCCCTGCCTGCACGGCACCTGGTCCCAGTACGACTGGACGCCCGATGGACGCGGCCTGGTCATGGGCGGCCCCCGCGGCGACGGCGGCAGCAGTGCCCCGCTGCACAGGCTCGATTTCGCCACCGGCCGCTGGCAGCCGCTGGCTTACGCGATCGGCGAAGGCGAGGTCGACCAGCTGCCGCGCTACTCGCCGGACGGTCGCCAGCTGGTATTCCGGCGCAACGTGTCGCTGGCCGACCTCTGGATCATGCCGGCCGAAGGGGGCACGCCCCGCCCGCTGACCCGTCTGCGCGGCGACATCCGCGGCTGGGACTGGCTGCCCGATGGCAGCGGCCTGGTGCTCAGCCATGTCGCCGGGCAGTCGACGCTGTGGCTGCTGCGCCTGTCGGATGCGGCCATGCAGCCGCTCTCGCGGCTGCCGGTCGGCAACGCCGTGCATCCGGACATCGCCGCCGATGCGTGGTCGATGGTGTTCGAGATCGATCAGTCGCGCAGTGGCCTGTTCCGCGCGCGCCTCGACGGCGTCGGCAGCGCGGCGCCAGAGCCCGTGTTCGCGTCCAGCGGCGTGGACATGCTGCCGGCGATCTCGCCGGACGGGCGCACCCTGGCCTTCCTGTCGGACCGCTCGATGTCGACGCAACTGTGGCTGGGCGAGGTCGACCACCCCGCCACCCTGCACCCGGTCGAGGGACTGCAGCCGTTGCCGCGCCACCCGCCGGTCTGGTCGGCCGATGGCCGCAGCCTGCTGGTGCTGGGCCGCACGCCCGCCGGCGAACGGCTCTACGAAGTGGATGCCGTGTCCGGCCGCGCGCAGATCCTCCCCGTTCCGGCCGCGCGGCCGGTATTCGCCGCGTACGCGGGCCAGACGGACCGGCTGCTGGTGGGGGTGGACGATGGCCGCGGGCGCGTGCGCCTGGTGCTGTACGCCCGCGCGGACTGGCGCGAACTGGCCACCCGGGACGACGTGGGGCTGGCGCGCTACGACCCCGTCAACGATGCGGTCGTGTTCAGTCGAACCTCGGCGCCGGGCCTGTGGCGCACCGATGCCTCCCTGCGCCAAATCACCCGCCTCTCCGACGCGCTTCCCGAACCCCAGCACTACCGGCACTGGGGAGTACACGGCGGACGGGTGTATTCGATCGGCCCCGAATCCGGCTGCGCCACGCCCTGGCGACCGCTGCAGGAACAGGGAACCGGGCGTTGCCTCTCGCAGGCGGGCATGGCGGTGGGCGGCTCGCCTGCGGTGGACGCCCAGGGTCGCTGGCTGTACCTCGGCCTGCCGATGAGCCAGAACATCGACATCGGTTGGGCGCAGCTGGCGCCCGGCCTAGGCGCGGCCCTTGCCGAAGCGGCCAGTCGCGGCCGGACCATGGCGAAGGTCATGGCAATCACACCGCGGGGCATGACTTTCGGATGCCGCACGGCACGATGTCGGTACGAATTCGTGCTGGTTTCCTGAGTTTCGGAACCCGTTGCGTCAAACAGCAGGCTGGATTCCGTACAGGAGACAGCCATGCAAGTGCAGACGTTGTGGAGCGACCGCGGTGGCGCGCAGACCGTGGGTGGAGGGCAGGCGGGCGATGACGCGCCCACTCTGATGGTGGCCAGTCGTGGCGGCAGCGTCGCGATCGTCGATCCGACGGCCAGCGCCTGGCTGGTACTGCGCGGCGATGCCCGGCTGGACTGCCGCGAGGGCCGGTTCCATCTTTCGCGCGGGCAATGGATCGTGCTCGAGCGCGACACGCGCCCGCTGCTGCAGACCTCGGCAGACGGCAGTGCCATCGGGATCGCGCTCACTCCGCGCCTGCAGGCCATGCTGGCGGCGGACGGCGGCCTGTTCCCGGGGCTGGGACAAATGGCGCCGGGTGCGCGTCCGGCGGCGCTGCGGCTGTGGCGGCGCTGCGCCGTGTTCGCACGCAATACCAGCCGGCTCCAGGCAACCGACCGGTTGCGGCTGGAACCGCTGCTGCGGCTGCTGGCTGCGCAGCAGGCCGACTACCGGGACCTGGTCGATCGCTGCCCGGGTCGTTCCTTGCGGCGCCGGCGCCAGGTGTTCGCCCGGATGCAGCGCGCCTGGATGCATCTGGCCGGGAACCTCGACCGCCCGGTACGCATCTCCGAACTCGCCGGGCTGGGAAGCGTTTCGGTCTGGTACTTCACCAAGACCTTCCAGGCGCTCTACCGCGAAGGCCCGCAGGCGGCCTCGAGCCGCATGCGCCTGGCGCGCGCGGCGGGGCTGTTGCGCGGCACACGGCTGTCGGTGAGCGAGGCGGGCGCGGCCTGCGGCTTCGAGAACAACTGCAGTTTCTCGCGGGCGTTCCGCGCGCGCTTCGGCATGCCGCCATCGCGTTATCGCGTCGCCTGGACGACACACGGCGCAAACCGGACAGGCATGCGCCGCCAAGCGTCCGCCGCGCCCGGGCCGTAACGTCGTCGATGCGTTTAACGCACACATAACGAGATCCGGAGAAACGCCTCATGACATCCCTTTACCGGTCGCGTGCGCGCGGGATCGCCGCACTGCCGATCGCCATTGCCTGCGCCCTGCCCGCGCTTCCCGTCGCTGCCCAGGACGCGCCCGCCGAAGACACCCAGACCCTCGACCGCATCCAGGTCACCGGCTCGCGCATCCGGCGCGCCGACATCGAGGGTGCGGTGCCGCTGACCGTGATCGATCGCGCGGCGATCGACGCCAGCGGCGATGTGTCCGTGGCGGACGTGCTGCGCGATTCGACCTTCTCATCGTTCGGCAATTTCCGTCCGCGCTCGGGCAGCTCGGCCCAGGCGATGGCCGACATCGACCTGCGTGGCATCGGCTCCGACCGCACCCTGGTACTGGTGGACGGCCGCCGGGTGCCGTACGCGCCCTCGACCGGCAGCAACGCCGATCTCAACACCATCCCGCTGGCGGCGGTGGAGCGCATCGAGATCCTGTCCGACGGCGCCTCGGCGCTGTACGGCTCGGATGCGATCGGCGGCGTTGTCAACATCATCCTGCGCAAGGACTACGAAGGCGCGGAAGTCCGCTACGGCATCGGCAACCCCAAGGTGCGCGGCGGCGATACGGAAGAAGCTTCGCTGGTCTTCGGCACCTCGTCCGACCGCGGCAGCCTGATCCTCGGCGCCTCGGCCAACTCGCGCGACATGGTCTACACCCGCGACCAGATCAGCGGCACCCTGCGCGGCGGCTCGTTCTACGGCAACAACTTCTACTTCGAGAGCGCGACCGATCCGGGCGAGGAAGGCGAGTTCGGCGGCGCGCTGCCGGGCTATGCCTGCGACGATCCCAACTTCTGGCGCAATGGCGACAACTGCGTCTACGACTTCAACGCGGTCGCCGCCGACGAGGCCTCGGTCAAGAACAAGTCGCTGTTCGCGCGCGGCAACCTGCAGATCAACGAGGACTGGTCGATCTACGCCTCCGGCAGCTACAGCAGTACCGACAGCTTCGGCCGCTACGCGCCAACGCCGGGTGCGCTGTACGTGCCGGAAGGGTCGCCCAACGACCCGCTGCCCGGCGACGGCCTGGGCGCCTTCGTCTACCACCGCTACGCCGCCGCGGGCAACCGCGACAACTTCGTCGACAACACCGTCGCCGACCTCAATCTCGGCTTCAACTGGCAGGCCACCGACAACCTCTACCTCGACTTCGGCATGCGCCGCAGCAAGGCCAAGTTCAAGGAACTGGGCCGCGGCTACATCGTCACGCCGCTGGCCGAGCAGGCGGTCGCCAACGGCACGTACAACCTGTTCGATCCGTTCGGCAACTCGGAGGAGGTGATCAAGGGATTCACTGCGACCACCTCGCGCGATGGCATCTTCGACATCGAAGAGCTGTACGCCAATGCCACGCTCGACCTGTTCGAGATGGGCGGCGGCGTGTCGGTGGTGGCTTTCGGCGCCGAGTATCGCCAGGAGGACTACGCTGACATCTACGATTCGCTGTCCGAGGCGGGCGTGGTCGCTGGCTCCTCGGGCAACTCGGCGGCCGGCTCGCGCGAGATCTACGCGGCCTATGCCGAGTGGCTGTTCCCGATCGTGGACAGCTTCGACTTCACCGTGGCTGCGCGCTACGACCGCTACAGCGACTACGGCAGCGACGTCTCGCCGAAGGTGTCGATGCGCTGGCAGCCGCTGGAAAACCTGACCCTGCGCGCGTCGGTAGGCCAGGGATTCCGCGCCCCGCCGCTGCCCTACGTACACGGCAAGCGCGCGTTCTCGGCCGAGCAGGTCAACGATTACCGCACCTGCGTGGTGCTGGGCTACGCGCCGGCCGACTGCGGCGGCGACGCCAATGGCGACAACATCGCCGACGGCCCGCAGGGCGATGACGTGAGCTACCAGGTCGACACCTGGTCGAGCGGCAACATGGACCTCGAGTCGGAGACCTCGCGGCAGTTCAGCGTGGGCCTGGCCTGGGACGCGACCGACTGGCTGAACCTCACCCTCGACTACTACTCGATCGAGGTCGAGGACCGCATCCGCCTGATCGAATACCAGGAGCTGGTGAACTTCGACAACGCCGGCATCGCGCTGCCCAGCGGGACCTCGGTGTTGCGTCGTGGCAACGGTTCGATCAGCGAGGTCAACACGGCCTACGCCAACGAAGGCGACCTGGAGACCAGCGGCCTGGACCTCAACCTGCGGACCCGTCTGGACCTCGATGGATCGGGGCGTCTGGAGAACTGGCTGCAGGTGGCCAAGGTGCTGGACTACACGGTGACCGACGGCACCACGGTCAAGGACCGCCTGGGCTGGATCTCCGCGCCCGACCTGCGGGTCAACCTGCGCAACAGCTGGACGCTGGGCGCCTTCACCGCCAACTGGAACCTCAACTACATCGACTCGCAGGAGAATCCGGGCAGCACGCCTTCGTTCGGCTTCGTCGGCGGTGGGCCGGGCTCGCGCCTGGGCAGCTACACCACCCACGACCTGTCGGTGACCTACCGCGCGCCCTGGGAGGGCAGCATCACCCTCGGCGTGAACAATGCCGGCGACCGCTATCCCGAGCTGCTGGAGGTCCGTGGGCGGCCCTGGAACTTCGAGCTGTACGACGCGTACGGGCGCACGCTGTACATGCGTTACGCGCAGACGTTCTGAGTTCAGGCGCTGCGGTGCTGTCCACGGAGGCCGGCGCAGGGATGCGCCGGCCTTCGTTTTTCTGTAACTTATTGATGTTTAAGAGGTTGTCGGCCTGCTTCGCGGTTCACCGCGCCGTCGCGGCGCGAGCGGAATACTGGGGTCGTTCCAGCCGTGCAACACAGGGAACTTTCCCATGCCTTAGCAGTCACAGGTAGCGACTGCTAGACTCCTTTCCCATGAAGACGCCCATGTCCCAAGCCCTCGTTGCCAACAACCTGCCGGTTCCCGCCTTCACCGGGCTGACTCCGCTCGGTTCGCTGGAGGCCTACATCGGCGCCGTCCACCAGATCCCGGTGCTGTCCTCTGAGGACGAGCAGGCGCTGGCGCGCCGCTACCGCGACGAGGAAGACCTCGATGCGGCACGCGAGCTGGTGCATTCCCACCTGCGCTTCGTCGTCCATGTGGCCCGCGGCTACAGCGGCTATGGCCTGCAGCTGGGCGACCTCATCCAGGAAGGCAACATCGGCCTGATGAAGGCGGTCAAGCGCTTCGACCCCGATATCGGCGTGCGCCTGGTGAGCTTCGCGGTGCACTGGATCCGCGCCGAGATGCACGAGTTCATCCTGAAGAACTGGCGCATCGTGAAGGTCGCCACGACCAAGGCGCAGCGCAAGCTGTTCTTCAACCTGCGCAAGAGCAAGACCCGTCTGGGGTGGCTCAATGCCGAGGAAGTGCGCACCGTCGCGGCCGACCTCAACGTTTCCGAGCGCGAGGTGCTGGAGATGGAGTCGCGCCTGTCCGGCCGCGACGTCGGGTTCGACGCGCCGTCCGACGAGGACGACGATCGCGCGCCGCCCGCGCCTGCCGCGTACCTGATCTCGCGCGACGAGGATCCCGCCCAGGCCTACGAGCGGATGGACAGCGAGGACAGCCAGCTCGAGCTGCTGCGCGAAGGCATGACCCGGCTGGATGCGCGTTCGCGCGACATCATCCGGCGCCGCTGGCTGGATGCCGACAGCAAGATCACGCTGCAGGAGCTGGCCGACGAATACGGCGTGTCGGCCGAGCGCATCCGCCAGGTGGAAGCGAACGCGCTGAAGAAGATGAAGGCGCTGTTCACGGCCTGATCGCGGCGCGCCCGCAGGAGCGATGAAGCCCGGCCACGTGCCGGGCTTTTGCTGTGCGCGGTACCCTGTGCGGCGGTGACCGACCCGATTCGCACGTGACCCGATTCTGGATCCTCCTGTACGCCGTAGGCGCGGTCCAGGCGGCAATGCTTGCGCCCGCGCTGTGGCGTCGCCCGGTCAACACGGCCGCCAACCGCGTGCTCTCGCTGTGGCTGGCGCTGATCGCCATCGATCTGGCCGTCAAGGCGGCCCACATCTCGGCGCCCCAGGCGGGCTTCGCCCCCGCATTCCGGGTGCTGCGGCTGATGCCGTTCGCCTATGCGCCACTGTTCTTCCTCTACGTGCGCACCCTGGTGAGCGGCCGCGCGCCAGGGCTGCGCGATCTGTGGCACGGGATCTGGCTGGCCCTGCTGCTCGCCCGGATGGCCGGCTGCTGGCTTGCGGGCGCGCCCGTGTCGGCGGACGGGGACTGGCACCGGCGCTGGTTCGACCCGGTGCTGTTCTCTGTCGCGCTGGGCTATCTGGCGGCCGGGGCGCTGCAGGTGCGGCGCTACCGGCGCTGGCTGCGCGGCCGGCGCTCGGACGCCGACCGGCTGTCGATGCGCTGGCTGGCGGCCATGGTCGTGTGCCAGCTCGTGATCTGGGGCATCGCCGCGCTGCATGCGATGGCGCAGTTGCCGATGGTCGACTATTTCCTGATCTATGCAGCCGTCGCCGGCTGGGTCTGCGTGGTCGGCTGGTTCAGCCTGAGCCAGCCTCCGGTGGCCGAGCCGCTCGGGTCCCAGGCGCCTGGACCGGCGCCGGTCGCGGCCGAGGGCGACGATCCGCGCTTCGACGAGGTCGAGGCGCGCCTGGTGCAGCTGATGTCGGAGCAGGCGCTGTATCGCGAGCCGGCGCTGGGCATCGCCCAGGTCGCGCGGCGCAGCGGCTATCCCGAATATCTGGTCTCGGCGGTGATCAACCGCCGGCTCGGCGGCAACTTCTGGGAGTACGTGAATCGCCACCGGATCGAAGCGGTGCGCGCCTGCCTGGCCGATCCCGGCGACCGGCGGGGGATCCTGGAGATCGCCTACGACGCCGGCTTCACCTCCAAGTCGACCTTCAACACCGCGTTCAAGCAGCGGGTGGGCCAGACGCCCAGCGCGTACCGGGCACAGCACGCGACGCGGTAGGCGGCGCAGGAGCGCGCAGCCGCAGCAGCCAGGCGCAGACGGCCAGGTTGAACAGCCAGCTGGCCCAGGCGGTGCCGATATAGACCGGCAGGAAAGGCCAGCCCAGCGGGCCGGTGCCCAGCGCCAGCATGACCCGGAGCGTGACCGCCCCCGCGGTCAGTGCCATCGAATATGCCATCCAGCGCCGGTGCCGCGCGATCTGCCCGGCGATGGCCAGGCGGATGCCGTTCGCGGTCACGCCGAGCCACAGCAGCGACAGCAGGCTGAAGCCGGCCCGGCTGGGCCAGCCGCCGTGGGCCTGCTGGGCCAGCGACAGCCCGGACACTCCGCCGATCAGGATCGCCCCCGCCGACAGCCAGCCGCCGAGGCGGTGCAGCGCCGGCCAGCGCCTGCGCACGCCCTGGCTCAGCTGCAGCGGCAACAGCAGCAGGGCCAGTCCCGCGCCGAAGAAGTGCGCCGGCACATCCAGTCCGGAGACCGCGAACCGGGCCGCGAAGGGGTCGCCGCCGCGCGCGGTGAGGTACAGGTAGGCGAAGGCATACGCGGCGGTGGCCAAGCAGGCGAGCGAGAACAGCCCCTGTGCCAGGAGCAGGACGAGGGCGGACAGGCGGGGACGCATGGGCTTCTCCATCGGATCGATGGGAGGAGGGTGCGGAACAGGGCAGTGGCGGTCGTCCGGGCCGGCGGACCCGAACGCTATGGACGCCTTCGCAGGTGCGGATCGGCCGATCCGTACGTCGCTCAGGCCGGGCGGATCACCACTTGAACAGGACCAGGCTGATCGCCAGCGCGCCCATGCCGGTCACCAGGCCGTACACGGTCTCGTGCCCCTTGGCGTAGCGCTTGGCCGCCGGCAGCAGCTCGTCCAGGGCCAGGAACACCATGACCCCGGCGATCAGGCCGAACACCGCACCGAAGACCGCGTCGGACATGAACGGGCGCAGCAGCGCATAGCCCACGATCGCGCCAACCGGCTCGGCCAGCCCCGACAGCAGGCAGGCGACGAAGGCGTAGGTCTTGTTGTTGGTGGCGAAGTACACCGGGACCGCGATGGCGATGCCCTCGGGAATGTTGTGGATGGCGATGGCGAACGCCAGCGGCATGCCCACGCCGGGGTTCTCGAGCGTGGCGAAGAAGGTGGCCAAGCCCTCGGGGAAGTTGTGCGCGGTGATCGCCACCGCGGTCAGCAGGCCGACGCGTTTGACGTAGTCGACGTTGTGCTCGCGGAAATAGGGATCGTCGACCTCGAGCCGCTCGTGCGGGTTGGGCACCAGGCGGTCGATGGTGACGATCAGCAGCACGCCTGCCAGGAAGGCGATCGTGCCCCAGGTGAAGCCGAGCCGGTCGCCGAACTGCGCCGAGAACGACGCCACCGACTTGCCCAGGATCTCGCCCAGCGACACGTACACCATCGCGCCGCCGGCAAAGGCCAGGCCGAACGCCAGCAGGCGCGCGTTCGGGCCCTTCGACGCGAATACCAGCAGGCTGCCGAAGCCGGTGGCCAGCCCGGCCACGGTGGTGACCGCAAGTGCGATCAGCATGTTCTGCGTGGGGACATCGGTCATGCGCGGGCCGCTTCGGGGGACGCGACATCCTAGCCCAGCCGCTGTGCACGCGATGCTGCTTTCGCAGGTGCGCCCGATCGTTACTTTGTATCGGACCGATCGTCGCCGCCAAGGATGATGCGTGCCGCGCGCTGGTGGGTCCAGTACGCCACCGACCAGTTGAGCAGCACCACCGAGCGGTTGCGGAAGCCGATCAGGAAGAACAGGTGCGCGACCAGCCAGAACCACCAGGCCAGCATGCCGGAGAAGCGCAGCTTTCCGAGGTCGACCACCGCGGCCATGCGGCCGATGGTGGCGAGGTTGCCGAAGTCCCGATAGCGGAACGGCGCGCCTTCGCCTTCCTGTCCGGCCAGGCGCGCGCGGATCATGCGCGCCACGTGCCGGCCCATCTGCTTGGCCGCCGGCGCCACGCCCGGCACGGGACGGCCGTCGGCGCGCGCGATCGCCGCCAGGTCGCCGGCCACGAACACCTCCGGATGGCCGGGGATGGAGAGGTCGGGCCGCACCTGCACGCGCCCGGCGCGGTCGAGCGGCACGCCCAGGCAGCGGCCGAGCGGCGACGCCGCCACGCCGGCGGCCCAGACCACGGTGCGCGCCGGTACGAACTCGCCGCCGCGCCAGTAGCCCGCTTCGGTGATGTCTTCGACCGCGGCGCCGGTCTGCACCTCGACGCCGAGCTTCTCCAGCTGCGTCCGCGCCCGTTCCGAGAGGTCTTCCGGGAACGAGGACAGCACGCGCGGCCCGGCCTCCACCAGGCGCACGCGCGCGCGGGCCGGATCGATGTTGCGGAACTCGCCGCCCAGGGTGTGGCGCGCGATCTCGGCCAGGGTGCCGGCGAGTTCCACCCCGGTGGGGCCGCCGCCGATGATGGCGAAGCTCAACCAGGCGTCGCGCTCGGCAGGGTCGGTGGCGGCTTCGGCCCGCTCGAAGGCCAGCAGCAGCTTGCGCCGCAGGTCCAGTGCATCGTCGAGCGTCTTCAGGCCGGGCGCGTGTTCCGCCCAGTGCTCGTTCCCGAAATAGGCGTGGGTCGCGCCGGTGGCCAGCAGCAGCTGGTCGTAGCGCAGGCGGCGCACGCCTTCGGCATGGTCGAGTTCGACCTCGCGCGCGTCCACGTCGATGCGCGAGACGGTCGCCAGCTGCACCTGCACGTTCTTCTGCCGGCGCAGGATCTGCCGCAGCGGGGCGGCGATGTCGGGCGCGGACAGGCCAGCGGTCGCCACCTGGTAGAGCAGGGGCTGGAACAGGTGGTGGTTGCCGCGGTCGACCAGGGTGATGCGCACCGGCGCGGAGCGGAGCGCGCGCGCAGCCCAGAGGCCTGCGAAACCGCCGCCGACGATCACCACGTGTGCCTGGCTGGCTTCCATGGCACCCATTCTATGGGCCAGGGCGCGCGGCGTTGTGGACATCGCGTATGCAAACGCCGCCATGCGGCGGAGGCCGCCACTTTCGCGCCGGCATATGCACGCGGCGCCCGCAGGCGCCGCGTACGACTCGCATCGGAGGCATGGCACCGCGCTGCGGCGGCGCCATGCGCAGCACGAAGTCTCAGCCGATCTTCGCGGCCAGCTGCGCTTCCAGCTTGCGCTGGTCGGCGGCGAAGTTGCGGATGCCCTGCGCCAGCTTCTCGGTGGCCATGGCGTCTTCGTTGTGCTGCCAGCGGAACGCCGGCTCGTCGAGCGCGGCAGGCGGGGTGCCGCGGTCGCCGCTTTCGACCAGCGCGCGCTCGACCGTGCCCTCGGACTCCTCGAGCGCGGCCAGCAGGTCGGGCGAGATGGTCAGACGGTCGCAGCCGGCAAGGGCCAGCACTTCGCCGGTGTTGCGGAAGCTCGCGCCCATCACCACGGTCTGGTAGCCGTGCTGCTTGTAGTACTGCCAGATGCGGGTGACCGACTGCACGCCCGGATCGTCCTGCGGCGTGGCCGGCTTGTCCATGCCGTTGGCCAGGTGCCAGTCGAGGATGCGGCCGACGAAGGGCGAGATCAGGAACACGCCGGCCTCGGCGCAGGCCACCGCCTGCGCGAACGAGAACAGCAGGGTCAGGTTGCAGTGGATGCCTTCGCGCTCGAGCCGCTCGGCGGCACGGATGCCTTCCCAGGTCGACGCGATCTTGATCAGCAGGCGGTCGCGGCCGATGCCGGCCTGGTCGTAGAGCTCGACCAGGCGGTGCGCCTTGGCGATCGTGGCTTCGGTGTCGAAGCTCAGGCGCGCATCCACCTCGGTCGAGACGCGGCCGGGGATCAGCTTGAGGATCTCGCCGCCGATCGCCACCGACAGCCGGTCGCCCGCGTCGGCCACCTTCGCCTCGCCGCTGCCGCTGGCGCCGGCCACCGCCTCCGCGAGATGTCCGGCGTAGGCCGGCAGGGCCGCGGCCTTGAACAGCAGCGAGGGGTTGGTGGTCGCGTCCATCGGCTTGAAGCGGGCGATGGCCTCGATGTCGCCGGTGTCGGCGACGACGGTGGACAGGGAACGGAGCTGTTCGAGCTGGGTCGGCATGTCGGCGTGGCGTCTGCGAATGCGGGGACACGCATTGTCGCCGATCCGCCGTGCCGCTGCCGTGTTGGTTTCAGGCCGTACGATCGCCGCGCTACCCTGTCGCCTGCACCCAGGGGACACCGACATGGCCGAAAGCGACAAGCGCATCGCCCTGCTGATCGACGCGGACAACGCGCCGGCGGCGAAGATCGACGCCATCCTCAACGAGGTGGCCCGGCACGGCGTGGTCAACGTGCGCCGTGCCTACGGCAACTGGAAGAGCCAGAACCTGGCCGGCTGGGAGAAGGTGCTGCACGAGTACGCGATCCGCCCGATCCAGCAGTTCGCCTATTCCACCGGCAAGAACGCTTCGGACATGGCCATGGTGATCGACGCCATGGACCTGATGTACGCGCGCACGCTGGACGGCTTCGCCATCGTCTCCAGCGACGCCGACTTCACCCCGCTGGTGATGCGCCTGCGCAACGACGGCTACGCGGTCTACGGTTTCGGCCAGAAGCAGACGCCGCTGCCGTTCGTGAAGGCCTGTTCCACCTTCCTGTTCCTGGAGAAGCTCGGCGACGACGGCGACGTGGCGCCCGACCAGGCGCGGCCCAAGACCTCGGGCGAGCTCAAGGGCGACCAAGCGCTGGCGCACCAGCTGCGCGGCGCGGTCGCGGCGGTGGCCGACGACGAGGGCTGGGCGCATCTGGGCGGCGTGGGCAGCCACTTGGGCAACCAGGGCTCGTTCGATCCGCGCAACTACGGCTATCGCAGCCTCAGCGCGCTGATCGACGCGGTGGAACTGTTCGAGGTGCGCCGCGAGGGGCAGAAGGTGCTGGTGCGCGAGCGGCCGCGCGCCGATCCGCGGCGCCGCAGGCGTCCCGGCAAGGCCGCTCCGGCCAAGGCCGGGCCGGGCGGCGAAGCCGCTCAGTAGAGGTCGGCGGGGTCCACGTCCAGCGACCAGCGCACCTTGCGCGCCTCGGTCAGTGCGTGGATCGCGGGGACCGCGTCGTGGAGCGCGGCATGCAGGGTGCGCCGCGACTGCGCGAGCAGCAGCAGCTGGGCGCGGTGCATGCCGGCGCGCCGCGGCATCGGTGCCGGCATCGGGCCGCTGATCGACAGCCCGTCCTGCGCCGATGCGCGCGCGCGGCCCGCGGGTTCGAGCGTGCGGCGCACGGCGCGCAGGAACTCCATCGGCGGTTCGGCGTGCTTGGATTCGGCGCGCAGCAGCGCCAGGTGCGCATAGGGCGGGAAGCCGGCGGCTTCGCGCTGGGCCAGCTCGTCGCCGGCGAACGCGGGGTAGCCGCCGGCGATGAGGGTCGCGAGCAGCGGATGCTCCGGATGATGGGTCTGCAGCAGCACCTCGCCGGCGCGGCGCGCGCGACCGGCGCGACCGGCCACCTGGATCAGCAATTGCGCGAGCTTCTCGTGGGCCCGGAAGTCCGCCGAGAACAGCCCTTCGTCGACGCCGACCACGCAGACCAGGCTCAGGTCAGGCAAATCGTGGCCCTTGGCCAGCATCTGGGTGCCGATCAGGATGCCCGGCCTGTCGCCCAGGCTGCCGAGCAGCTGCGCCAAGGCATCGCGGCGCTGGGTGCTGCCCCGGTCGATGCGCAGCACCGGCACCTCCGGGAACGTCGCTGCAAGGACTTCCTCGATCCGCTCGGTGCCCGCGCCCTGCGGCTGCAGCGCCAGGCTGGCGCAATCCGGGCAGGCCGGCGGCGATGGCCGGCGATGGCCGCAGTGATGGCACTGCAGACGCCTGCCGTGCGCGTGCACGGTCATCGGGCGGCCGTGTTCCGGCGTGCTGCAGCGGGGGCACTGCGCGCTCCAACCGCAGTCGTGGCAGAGCAGTACCGGTGCGTAGCCGCGACGGTTGCGGAATACCAGCACCTGGCCGCCGCTGCCGAGCGCGCCGCGGATCGCATCGAGCATCTGCCCCGACAGCCCCGCATCCAGCGCGCGCTTGCGCACGTCGATCACGCGGACCGCGGGGGGGCGTGCATCGCCCGCGCGCTGCGACAGGCGCAGGTAGCCGTAGCGGCCGGCGCCGGCGTTGTGCAGGCTCTCCAGCGACGGCGTGGCGCTGCCCAGCAGTACCGGGACGCCGAGCGACTTGCCGCGCACCAGGGCGAAATCGCGCGCGTGGTAGCGGATGCCGTCCTGCTGCTTGTAGCTGGCGTCGTGCTCCTCGTCGATCACGATCAGGCCGGCATCGGGCAGCGGCGTGAACACGGCCGAGCGCGTGCCGACGATCACCCGCGCCTCGCCGCGCCAGGCCGCCGCCCAGGTGCGGGCGCGTTCGTTGTCGTTGAGTCCGGAGTGGGCGGCGTGCACCGGCACGCCGAGGCGCGCACGGAAGCGCGCCAGCAACTGCGGAGTCAGGCCGATCTCCGGTACCAGCACCAGGGCCTGGCGGCCTCGCGCCAGACAGTCCGCGATCGCGTGCAGGTAGACCTCGGTCTTGCCGCTGCCGGTGACGCCGTCGAGCAGCATGGGCGCGAAGCCCGCCGCCTCGCGCACGGCCTCGATCGCCGCGCGCTGCTCGGGGTTGGGGGTCGGGCCGGGTTGCGGAGCGGGCGCGAAGCCCGGCGCCGGGACGGCGATGCGTTCGGCCAGGCCGCGGCCCTCCAGCGCGCGCGCCGCGGTGCGCCAGGCCTCCATCGAACCCAGCGCCTCCTCGTCGCGGGGTGCGGCCGCCAGCAGTTCGGCCAGGTGCCGGGGGCGGCTGCCGCGGCGCAGGCCGGGCAGCGCGGCTGCGCCGGCCTCGGTCAGGCGCCAGGCCCAGGCATGGGTGTCGGGGATCGGTTCGCCGCGGCGCAGGGCGGCCGGCAGGGCCGTGGCCAGCACCTCGCCCAGCGGCGCATGGGTGTAGCGGCCCAGCCAGCGCAGCGACTCGAGCAGTTCGCCCTGCAGCAGGGGCGTTTCGTCCAGCAGCGCGTGCACGGGCCGCAGGCGGGCTTCCGGCGCGGGTGCGGCAGACCCCACCCCGGCGACCACGCCGACGAGTTCGCGCGGCCCGAACGGTACCCGCACGCGCCGGCCGATGTCGTCCGGACCGGGGAGGTGCCCGGCCGGAGCGGCGTAGTCGAACAGCCGCAGCGGCGGCAGCGGCAGGGCGACCTGGAGGACGGGCGGGGCGATGTCGGACACCGCCGAAGTCTAGCGAGTGTGGCGGGCCGGCCTGCCGCTTTGGCGCGCCGCGACTTGCGCGGCCAAGTTGCCGGCGCGCCGACGTAGGTGGCGCAAGTCGATGGTGTGGAAGGGTTTTCCCCTTATCCACAATTTGTGTGGATAAGTCTGTGCACCAAGCGCTTTCGGGGCACGTTTTGACGGCGTCATCCATGTGAAAGGCTGGCTTGGCGAAAAAAACGCCACCTGACATTTGTCAAGAAAAATCAATGACTTGACCGTGAAACAAAGCCTTCACATAGACAAACGCCCTTCACGGACCCGCGGATGTGACGTTTTGGCGACGCATGTGCACAACATGCGCCCGCACAGCCGCGCGCGGATCAACGAATGAGACGATCGTCAAGTCGTGCGGCCCCGCCGCGGGCGCGCCGTATCATGGCGCGCAGCGGGCCGCCCCCGGGCCCGTAAACCGGTTTTCCCCTCTTGAACGATCCCGTTGCGGCCCGTGCCGCCCTGACCGCTTTCCTGCGTGGCGTCGAACGTCGCGGCGTGGTGTTCGCGCACTGGCAGGGCGGCGACGCCGCGCTGGGCGACGCGGCCCTGGCCGCAACCCTGCGCGGGTTCGCGCAGGCGGCGCCGGGCCTGCCGTTTGCCGAGTGGCCCCGCCGCTTCTGGGCGATGCTGCTGGCCGCTCCGCAACTGCGCGGCGCTGGCGGGGCCTCGGCCGAGGTGCCGGCCGCAGTGGCCGGGCTGGGCAGCGGGCCGCGCGCGGCCCTGCTGCTGCGGGTCGTGGCCGGGCTGGCCGAATCGGAGGCCGCGGCCGTGCTCGGCATCGCCCGGCCGACCTACCGCCTGGCGCTGCAGCGGGCGCTGCCGCATCGCGACGACGGCAGTGCCGACCCCGACGCCTGGCGCGCGCTGTCGCAGTCCGCGCAACTGGCGGTGCGGGCGGTGCCGGCCGAGCGGCTTGAGACCATCGCCCTGCTGCGCGACGGCCTGCGCCCGCCGCCGGTCCGCACCGCGGGTGCGCCGGAGGCCGCGCGCCGGCCGGCCTGGCTGTGGCCGTCGACGCTGGCGGTGGGCGCCCTGACGGCTGGAGCGCTGGCCGCTACGTGGTGGGGACCCTGGCTGCCCGCCCCCGAAACCGGAGGGGGGGAACGCATCCGGATCGAGGACCTGCCGCCGCCGGCGGCACCGGCCGCCCGCTTCGACCCGGCGGGAACGCTCGCCAGCCATCGCGACCTCGCGCTGCTGCTCGACGAGGCGACGGGTGTGTTTGCCGACGACGCCGATCCCGCCTTCGATGCCTGGCTGGTGATGGCGCTGGGGCAGGACGACCGCCTGCCGCCGGTCCCCGACACCACCAGGATCGACGAGGGCGCCGCCTCGCAGGAGCAGGTGGATGCGCCGCGCTAGCGTTGGCCTGGCCATGGCGGCGCTGGCCCTGTTGCTGGGGGCGGCGGGCGCGGGCGCGCAGTCGTCGCCCTCGGCGCGCCTGGCCGCGCTCGACCCCGCACAGGCCGAGGCCCTGCAGCGTCGGCTGCAGGCATGGGAGGCGCTGCCCGAAGCGTTGCGGCGCGAGCGCCGCGAAGTCTGGCAGGCCTGGCGCGCCCTGCCGGAAGCCGAGCGCGAGCGCATGCGCGCCGCGCGGGAAGCCTGGCGTTCCCTGCCCATCGCCGAGCAGCAGGCGCTGCGTGCGCGCTTCGATGCGCTCGATGCCGGCATCGCGCGCGGCTGGCTGCTGGGGCCGGTGCTGGGCGCGGACTGGCCCCGATTGCACGCGCTGTTCGCCCAGGTACCCCCGGAAGAGCGCGAGGCCCTGCTGCAGGCCTTGCGCGCCCTGCCGGCGCAGGCGCGCGACGACCTGGCGGTGCTGGCCCAGCGCATTCCGCCGCAGGAGCGCGACGGCCTGCGGACGGCCCTGCTGGCGCAGCCGGCGGCGCAGCGGGCGCAATGGTTGCGCCAGCGCGTGGGGCCCTGAAGCCCGCGCGAGCGCGGGCCGCCCGCTACGCCGGTCAGCCTGGAAGCGGGCGCAACACCCTGCGCGCGGCGCGGATCCGGTTGCCGAACAGTTCCATGCCTTCGGCGCGCATCCGCGCGGCGTGGTCCTGCAGGTAGCGCTCCAGCGCCCCGGCATCGGCCAGGCGGTAGTGCACGCAGGCCTGCACCAGGCCGGCATCGGGCGGGGTCTCCACCACTTCGAACATTTCGGCCGACTCGAACCCCGGCAGCGCCAGCATGCGCTGCACATGCCCGGGCAGCCACGCCAGGTAGGCGTCGGCGACCGCGCGATCGATCCGTACGCTCACTTCGTAAAGCACCATCGCGTCCCTCCCGCCTACATCCACACCAGGCTGGTGATCGTGGTGAACACCGCGCCGAAGCTCAGCAGGATCGAATAGCACAGGCCGATCACCGCGAACTTGAGCAGGGTCATCGTCCAGCCCTGCCGGTACACGCGTTTCTGCATCAGCAGCAGGTACAGCGGCATCCAGATCCAGATCGCGGCCTCGACCAGGTCGAACGCGAGCAGCGCCGCCAGCTGGGTCGGCGCCAGCCAGTGCTCCAGGCCCATCGAGAGGAACATCAGCAGCAGCGCCAGGCACAGGAAGGCATGGCTGTGCAGCGCAACGATCAGGTGCTCCATGTACAGGCGCCGCTTGAACACATAGGCGGCCTTGAGCATCAGGGCGAACAGCGGCAGCAGCACGAACAGGGTCGAGGGCACGGCGCCCAGCACCGCGTCCTTGAACAGGTCGGGGTCTTCCTGCAGTCGCGGGATGTTCTTTTCCAGGCGGCCGATCTGGCGATTGATCCAGTCGTTGGCGAATCCCGGCAGGGATGCGATGCGCACCGGGTTGCGCTCGGCGTCCCAGGGCTCGCTGCCGCTGAACTGCAGCCGGTGCAGCCGCGGGATCGGCGGTGGGCCGCCGGTCTCCTCCGCATGGCGGAAGGCGGCGATGCGTTCCTCGGCCTGGGCGCGGATGGCCGCCTCGCCGGCGCTCAGCGCGGCGTCGGTCGCGCGTCGTGCGGCGCCCGCGACGGGCGGCTCGGCATTGTCTGCGGCGTCGGTGGGGGTGGCCTCATCGGTCCGGGCCGCGGCCAGTCGCTCCAGGGCGCGGTCGCGCGCCTGCTCGACCTCGGCGATGTCGCGCGCGGTCTCGATGCCCGAATCGCCGCCGAACTGGACGGGGCTTTCGGTGCCGAAGCTCAGGGTGAACTTGCCGACGAAGAAGGTCAGCACCGCAATGAAGAAGAACAGCCGGAACGGGCTGACGTAGCGGATGCGGCGTCCGGCGAAATACTCCAGGGTCAGGTAGCCCGGCCGCGCGAGCAGCGGCCACAGCGTGCGCGGAGTGCGCGAATCCCATTCGAAGACACTGTCGAGCACGTCGCCCACCAGGCTCGAGAAGTGGCGCACCAGGCCCTTCACCGGTTGCCCGCAGGCGTAGCAGTGTTCGCCCAGCAGCGCGGTGCCGCAGTTGGCGCAGTCCGCCTGCACGCCGGGCGATGCGGCTGGCACGGTGTCTGCGGTCGGGGGCTGCGGTGTACTCATCGGCATGACGGTCCTGGTCGTGTTGGCCCGCGGCCTGGCTCGCTGCCGCGGGCAGGCGCGTCCGGCGTGGCCTGCACAGCCTGCGCCGCGGTGACGATAAGGGGGACGGACGGTAAGATACCGGCCGCCGCCGACCCGGCGCCAGCGCGCGACACTGGATCGCTGCCGGCCGCAGTCGCGCCTTCCCCCGCTCCCATGACTCCGCCCGCCCCGCCGGCGCGCTTCCGCCATGAAGTGCGCACCACCGCGGCGTTGGCCGCGCCCCTGGTGGCCGGCCATCTCGCCACCGGCCTGATCGGCTTCGTCGACAACGTGATCGCCGGCCGCCACGGCACCAATACGCTGGCCGGGGTCGCGGTCGGCACGGCGATGTTCTGGCTGCCGATGATGGTGCCCATGGGCACGCTGATGGCGCTGCCCCCATCGGTTTCGCAGCTCGACGGCGCCGGCCGGCGCGGTGAGATCGGGCCGCTGTTCCGACAGGCCCTGTGGCTGTCGCTGATGCTGGGGCTGCTGCTGTTCGCCTGCCTCAGCCTGTCGGTATACGCGCTCGAACCGATGGGCATCGCACCGGAGGTGCGGCCCACGGCCACGGCTTTCCTGCACGGCATCCGCTGGGGCATCCCCGCGCTCACCCTGTACTTCTGCCTGCGCTACCTGTGCGATGGCCTGCACTGGACCTTGCCGACCATGGCCTTCGGTTTCGGTGGCCTACTGGTGCTGCTGCCACTGGGTTACGCGATGACCTTCGGTGCGTTCGGTTTCCGCGAGATGGGGGCGGGCGGGCTGGGACTGGCCTCGGCGACGATGATGTGGCTGCAGGTGGCGGGCTTCCTGGTCTACCTGGCGCGCTCGCGCCGCTTCGCGGCGCTGCGCCTGTTCGAGCGCTTCGACCTGCCGCGCTGGCGCGAGATCGGGGGCCTGCTGCGTACCGGCCTGCCGATCGGCGTGACCGTGGCGATGGAGGGTGGCCTGTTCATCGTCACCGCGCTGCTGATCGGACGGCTGGGCGAGTTCGAGGTGGCCGCGCACCAGATCGCGATCAACGTGGCCTCCCTGTGTTTCATGATCCCCTTCGGGCTGGCCGAGGCGACCACGGTGCGCGTCGGGCATGCGGTGGGCGCCGCGCGCGGCGCCCAGGGCGTGCGCCGCGCGGCCTACGCCGGCATGCTGCTGGTGCTGGGGACGCAGGCGCTGTCGGCCACGGTGTTGCTGGGCTGGCACGATGCGATCGCGGCGATCTACACGCGCGACCTGGCGGTGGCCGCGCTGGCCGGAACCCTGCTGCTGTATGCGGCGGCCTTCCAGTTCCCCGACGGGGTGCAGGTGCTCTCCGCCGGCGCCCTGCGCGGGCTCAAGGACACCCGGGTGCCGATGTTCATCGCCGCATTCGCCTACTGGGGCGTGGGCATGCCGCTGGGCGCCGGCCTGGGCCTGGGGCTGGGCTGGGGGCCGACCGGCATGTGGTTGGGGCTGATCGCCGGGCTGCTGGTGGCGGCGGTGCTCATGGCCTGGCGCTTCCTGCGCAGCAGCAGGGCGGACGCCCTGCCACCGGGCCGGGTGACGAACGACGCATGAAAACCCCGCATCCGGCGGGTACTCTGCACATCCGGAACAGCGAGCAAAGCCCCCAATGAGTCAAGCCTCTTCGCGCGGCCCCGTGGCGCGCGCCATCGTCGGCGTCTGGGACGGGATGAACTTCGTCCGCCGGCTGATCCTGAACCTACTGTTCTTCTTCCTGCTGCTGCTGGTGCTGGCGGTCGTGGTGGGCGGCGGCCGGGGGCTGCAGCCGCTGCAGACGGGCACCACCCTGGTGTTCGCCCCGGAGGCGGTGCTGGTGGAGCAGTACACCACCGACCCGATGAGCCGCTCGCTGCAGGCCAGCTTCGGCCAGGGCCCGGCCGAGGTGCAGCTGCGCGATGTGCTGAAGGTGCTGGAAGCCGCGCGGACCGACGACAACATCGAGCGCGTGCTGCTGCGCGTGGACCGGATGGGCTTCGCCGGCTTCGCCGCGATCCGCGAGATCGGCGCGGCCGTGCAGGCGCTGCGCGAATCGGGCAAGCAGGTGGTCGCCTTTGGCGAACGCTTCAGCCAGGCGCAATACCTGCTGGCCGCGCATGCCGACGAGGTCTATCTCGATCCGCAGGGCGAAGTGCTGCTGATGGGCCTGAGCGGCTATCGCCAGTTCTATCGCGAAGGCCTGCAGGACAAGCTCGGCATCGACATGCACCTGTTCAAGGTGGGCGAGTACAAGTCGGCGGCAGAGCCCTTCATCCGCGACGATGCCTCTCCCGAGGCCAAGGAAGCCGACCTGTTCTGGCGCGGCGATGTCTGGCAGCGCTACCTGGCCGATGTCGCCCGCCTGCGCGGGACCACCGCAGAGAAGCTCGCGGCCGACATCGACACGCTGCCGCAGGGCATCACCGCGGCGAACGGGGACATCGCCCAGTACGCGCTGCAGCAGAAGCTGGTGGACGGGCTGAAGACCCAGGAAGAGCTGGAGCTCCTGCTGGCCGAGCGCGGCGAGCCGGACGAGGAGGCCCAGGGCGGCTTCCGCCAGGTGGGCTTCCTCGACTACCTGCGCCATGCCGAGGGCCCGGCGCGCGCCGTGGACCCGCGCCCGCAGGTGGCGGTGGTGGTGGCCGAAGGCGAGATCGTGGAAGGCCGGCAGCCGCCGGGCCGGATCGGCGGCGAATCGACCGCGGCCCTGTTGCGCGAGGCGCGCGACGACGACGACGTGAAGGCGGTCGTGCTGCGGGTGAACTCGCCCGGCGGCTCGGCCTACGCCTCCGAAGTGATCCGGCGCGAGATCCTCGGGCTGCAGGCGGCGGACAAGCCGGTGGTGGTCTCCTTCGGCGACGTGGCCGCGTCCGGCGGCTACTGGATCAGCATGGACGCCGACCGCATCTACGCCGATCCCTCCACGATCACCGGATCGATCGGCATCTTCGGCCTGGTCCCGACCTTCCCGCGCGCGCTTGAGAAGATCGGCGTGCGGACCGACGGCGTGGCCACCACCCGCATCGCCGGCGCCTTCGACCTGAGCCGGCCGCTGTCGCCCGAGGTCGGGCAGGTGATCCAGGTGGCGATCGAGAAGGGCTATCGCGATTTCATCACCCGCGCGGCACAGGGACGCGGGCGCACGCCCGAGCAGATCGATGCGGTCGCGCGTGGGCGGGTGTGGACCGGCGGGCAGGCGCGCGAGCGCGGGCTGGTCGACGAGTTCGGCGGCATCCAGGCGGCCGTGGCCGATGCCGCGGCCCGGGCCAAGCTGGGCGAGGCGGGCAACTGGCGCCTGCGCTATGTGGAGCGCGCGGCGACGCCGTTCGAGAAGCTGTTCACCGGCTTCGTGCAGGGCCGCATCGGCCAGGCCTGGCTGCGCGATTCGGAGTTCGCGCAGTCTCTGCTCGCGCGTGCCGCGCCGCAGGCCGGGCGCGACCTGGACGTGCTGGAGCAGGTGCTCAAGCCCCGCAACGGCGCGCCGGTGTCGGTGCTGGCGCACTGCTTCTGCGGGATCTGAAGGTTCGCCGGCGCTGCCGGCGGCCCGCGGCGGCGGAACACGCCGCCGCCGATGCAGCAGACCACCCGGGCGCGGCCCAGGTGGGCGGTCGTGGCCTCAGCGCTTCACGTCCAGGCGTTCGCCGCGCACCAGCGCCAGCACATCTTCCGCGTCGCACAGGTTGAAGTCGCCAGGCACCGAGTGCTTGAGGCAGCCTGCAGCGTGGCCGAAACGCAGGCTCTCCTGGTCGTCCCAGCCGCTCAGCAGGCCGTGCAGCACGCCGGCGGCAAAGGCATCGCCGCCGCCGATCCGGTCGACGATGCCCGGCAGTTCGCGCGCCTCGACCTGGTGCAGTTCCCCCGCGCGCGTGGCCATGAGCGCGCCGAGCGCATGGTGCTCGACGCTGGCCTGGGCGCGGGTGGTGCAGGCCAGGCGCTGCAGGCGCGGAAACGCATCGAATGCCCGCCGCGCCGCGCGGGCGAAGCGCTGCGCATGCGGCGCGTCGCCGTCGCCATCCTCGGCGCCCAGCACCACATCGATGTCGCGATGGTCGGCGAAGGCGATCTCGCAACCGTCCAGCAGGGGCCGCAGGATGCGCGCCGGCTCGCCGTCCCAGGCCGCCCACAGCTTGGGACGAAAGTTGCCGTCGAAGGACACGCGCACGCCCAGTGCGGCAGCGGCCCGCACCGCGTCGGCCGCGGCGGTGGCGGTGGCCGCGCCCAGCGCCGGGGTGACCCCCGACAGATGCAGCCAGCCCACGCCGCGCAGCAGGACCGGCCAGTCGTACTCCGCGGCGGGCGCCAGCGCGAAGGCCGAGGCCGCACGGTCGTAGAGCACCTCGCTGGGGCGATGGCCGGCGCCGGCCGCCAGGAAATACAGCCCCATGCGGCCTTCCACCGCGCGCACCGCGCGGGTGTCCACGCCATGGCGGCGCAGTTCGCCCAGGGCGGCGCGACCCAGGGCGTTGTCGGCCACGGTGCCCAGCATCGCCACCTCGTGCCCGAACCGGGCCAGCGACACGCCGACGTTGGCCTCGGCCCCGCCGATGCGAACCTCCAGCGCGGGCGACTGCAGCAGCAACTCCCGTCCGGGCGCCCCCAGGCGCAGCAGCAGTTCACCGAAACACGCGATCCGACCGGCCATGAGCTCTCCTTGGTGGCGCCTTCCCCGCGGCCCGGGATGGGCCGTTTTGCGCCGCAGCATGCTTGCGGGGAAAGGTTTTGTTAGGGTTTTGACCAGCGGTGTCATTCGGCCCGCCAGGCAATCGTCCAGCGACACCATACAACCGTCAGCCGTTGCAGGGTCCACGTCTGACTCCACGGGAGGGGAATTATGCAAGCTGCTTCGAGGGTAAAAAAGACACCGGTTACCTTGCTCGCGTTGTCGATCGGCCTCGCGCTGCAGGCGAACGCCATGCTCGCGCTTGCGCAGGAGGCCGAGGCGCCTGGGGCAGCGGAGGAGGCGCAGACCCTGGATACGATGGTCGTGACCGGCTATCGCGCCAGCCTGGAGAAGGCGCTGGACATCAAGCGTGGCGAGGCCGGGGTGGTGGACGCGATCGTCGCGGAAGACATCGCCGATTTTCCCGACCTCAACCTGGCCGAATCGCTGCAGCGCATCCCGGGCGTGTCGATCACCCGCGAGGGCGGCGAGGGGCGCAATATCTCGGTGCGCGGCCTCGGGCCGCAGTTCACCCGCGTGCGCATCAACGGCATCGAGGCGCTGGCGACCGGCGGCGGCACCGACACCTCCGGCGGCGTGAACCGCGGACGCGGCTTCGACTTCAACACCTTCGCCTCGGAACTGTTCAGCCAGCTCGTCGTACGCAAGACCTCGGCGGCCGAGATCGAGGAAGGCTCGCTCGGCGCGACCGTCGACCTGCGCACGGCTCGGCCCTTCGATTTCGACGGCTTCACCCTCTCGGTTGGCGGGCAGGCGAGCTACAACGATCTGCTCGAGGAAACCGATCCGCGCGGCAGCTTCCTGATCAGCAACACCTTTGCCGACGACAAGCTTGGCGCGCTGCTCTCGGTCGCCTACACCGATCGCAAGGTGGTGGAAGAGGGGTCCGACTCGGTGCGCTGGGCCAACGGCACCTCGAACGGCAACTTCAGCGCCTCCTCGCCGTTCCTGCAGGCGCGCAGCGCGGACGTCTTCCACCCGCGGATCCCGCGCTACAACGTCTACGTCCACGACCAGGAACGCATCGGCCTGACCGGTTCGCTGCAGTTCCGCCCCAACGACCGCACCGAGCTGGTGTTCGACGCGCTCTACGCGCGCTTTGACGCCAATCGCTGGCAGGACAACATGAATGCGGTGTCGTTCAGCCGCGGCAACAATCCAACAAATCCACCGGCCACCGGCAAGCCGAACACGGTGGTGCTGGACGGCGAGATCGACGACCGCGGCAACCTGGTCTACGGCGTGTTCGACAACGTCGACATCCGCTCCGAGGGACGCTACGACGAACAGACCACCGACTTCCTGCAGTGGGGCTGGACGCTGAAGCACCGCTTCAGCGACGACGTCACGCTCAACGCGCTGGTGGGCAGTTCGCGCTCGGAGTACGACAACCCGATCCAGACCACGATCATCATGGACAAGTTCGATGTCGACGGGTACTCGTGGGACTACCGCGGCAACAGCCGCCTGCCGGCGTTCGACTACGGCGCGCTGGATCCGCTCGATCCGAACGGCTGGAGCCTGGCCGAAGTGCGGCTGCGGCCCCAGTACGCGCGCAACGAATACGACACCGGGCAGGTGGACATGACCTGGAATGCGTCGCCGTACTTTTCGCTCAAGGGCGGTGCGCACTACAAGGATTACACCTACACCGGCCGCGAGTGGCGGCGGGCATCCGAGGGCGCGGTGCCGGCGGTGGACAGCGCGACCCTGGCCGGGCTGGTGCGCGAGTTCGGCCTGTACGGCATCGGCGCGGGCGGAACGAACCGCTGGGTGGTCCCGGACGTGAACGCGTTCGCGGACGCCTACGACATCTACAGCAACCGCGGCCTGTTCGCCGTGTCGGACACGCTGTCGGGTGTGGCGGCCAACAATCGCGTCGTCAACGAGCGCAGCACAGGCTTCTACGTGCAGGGCGACTTCTCGTTCGACATCGGGCCGGTGCCGTTCCGCGGCAACGTCGGCGTGCGCCGGGTTGACACCGAACTCACCAGCGACGGTTCCTCGATCGTGGGCGGCGTCTCGGTGCCGACCCGCGTGACCCACGACTACACGGACACGCTGCCGTCGTTCAACCTCATCGCCGAGGTGGCCCCCGATTTCATCGTGCGGCTGTCGGGTGCCGAAGTGATGTCGCGACCGAACCTGGGCTTCCTCAACCCGGGCGCCACGGTGACCGTCAGCGGCGGCGCCCGCACCGTGACCACCGGCAACCCGAGGCTCGATCCGTTCCGCGCCAAGACCCTCGACCTCAACCTCGAGTGGTACTTCAGCAACGAAGGTCTGCTGTCGCTGGGCGCGTTCTACAAGGACATCGACAGCTACATCCAGACCTCGCGCGAAACGCGGCCGTTCAGCAGCTCCGGCCTGCCCGAGTCGCTGCTGGCCGGCACCGGCGCGACGCCGGCGGACGACTTCGTCTTCCAGCAGCCGCTCAATACCCCCGGCGGCGACCTCACCGGTTACGAGATCAGCTACCAGCAGCCCTTCACCTTCCTGCCGGGCGCCTGGCAGGACCTCGGCGTGCAGCTCAACTACACCTACGTCGAATCCGAGATCCAGTACCTCAGCTCGAGTGGCGCCCCGTCGGCGCGCGGGCCGATGGTGGGCTTGTCGGAGAACGCCTGGAACGCGACGCTGTACTACGACAACCAGAAGTTCTCCGCACGCCTCTCGGCCGCCTATCGCGACGAATATCTCAACCAGATCCCGGGCCGGGAGGGCAGCGACGTCGAAGGCACCAAGGCCACGACCACGGTCGACGCCTCGATCGCCTACAACATCAACGACCATCTCTCGGTCTCGCTGGAAGGGCTCAACCTCACCGACGAGTGGAGCGACCTGTGGATCGACTCCACCGGCGACCGCCCGATCGCCTACACCCACACCGGCCGGCAGTTCATGGTCGGATTCCGCTACAAGTTCTGACCCATCGCGTCGGCCCGGAAAGGGCCGCCGCGCGTCGTGAGATTCCAGACGGGGCCCGCATGGGCCCCGTTCTGGTTCCTCTACGGAGCGAGGGGTGGGAGCAGGGGGAGGCGCTGTCGTTTCCGCCTGGAGTTCAGGTCGCGCCCAGCAGGGGAGGTTATGGCTTAGTCGGCCCGCTGTGCTGTCGTGCCCGGCGCAATGCGTCGGCCGCGTGCACCGCAGTGCCGCGCATCCACGCCCAACTGCCCTGCGAGCACGAGGGCAAGTTGGGCGGGTGGGTGACTCGTGCGCAAACATCCCCCTGTGGAACGCCGGTAGCTCGATCCGCGTCACGGGGTTGGCTACCCTGCAGCGGCTGCGGCAGGCGCGCGTGATTCAGCGCCGCATGAGTGCAGATGCTGCCGTCCGCTGAGGTGCGATCTCGCCTGTGTGATGATCCGGGTCGCAGGTGATCGCGCGCACGAACGGTGGCCAAGGTCCACGGTGCGTGCGCACCAATCCCGTTGCCGGTAGATGGACCGAACGCGCGGCTGCCCCGCACGCCAGGAAGGCGTGCGTCAGAACGTCCCGCGCTGCACGAACGGAACCCCCTGGTACAGCCTGCGCTCGCCGCCGCGCGGGTCGTGCTCCATGCGCGGGCTGCGGTCGAACACCATCGTCTCGCGCCGCGCGAGCGAGTAGGGCAGCCAGTCCGCGGTGGCCGCGGTGCGGGGATCGCCGCTGCGCGCGAACGCCAGCAGGGTGCCGGCCATGGCATCGGCCACCCGCTGCGCCCCGGCGCTGGTTCCGGTGCGCGACCCGGGCTGTTGGATGTTGTCGAACACCAGCGGGATGTCGAGGGTGTGGAAGGCGCGCAGGCGCGCCTCCGGATCGACGTCGCGGGGATGCCAGTCGAGCTGGTAGGCCCAGGTGTTGCCTCCACGTGCGCGCGCACGCGCCTCCAGTTCCTCGATCGCGCCCCGCCAGGAGCGGCCCGCGGTGGTCGCGGCGAAGAACACCTCGCTCGGCGTGTAGTGCGGATACAGCCGCCGGTACTCGACAACCACCTGCTCCGGATCCAGGTCCACGTACTGGTGGGCACGCAGTTTCGCCGGCAGCGCATCCCAGTCGAGGCCGAAGTGGGCCGGATCGGCGCAGAGGAAGGCGCGCGTTTCGTCGCGGGTGTTGCCGATGACCATCGGGATCGACGCCGATTGCGCGGGGGCGTCCGGCCAGAACGGATGCCGCGGCAGCGTTACGCCGTCCAGCACCGGGCCCAGGTACAGGGTGGTGTCTTCCTCGCGCGAGGGGTCGCGCGTGGCCAGCGCATGCAGCACGGCGTCCAGCGGCAGCGTGGTCAGTGCATGGGCCTGGCCCGGGGCCAGGCCCAGTGCGTCCAGCAAGAGGCGCGCGCGTCCATCGGCTGCGCGCGGCCCGGCGGCGGTGACCTGCTGTCCGCTCATCGTCCAGGCGCGATGGAACAGCCCGCGCGCGGCCGGCATGGCCATCAGTGTCGCGATCTTCGCGCCGCCCCCCGATTGGCCGAACACGGTCACGTTGCCGGCATCGCCGCCGAACTCCGCGGCGTGCTGCTGCACCCAGCGCAACGCCTCGATCAGGTCGAGCTGGCCGATGTTGCCGGAGGTGGCATAGCCGCTGCCCAGCAGCTCCTTCAGGTGCAGGTAGCCGAAGGCGTTGAGCCGATGGTTCAGCGTGACCACCACCACGTCGCCGCGCAGGCACAGCCGCGTGCCGTCGTACAGCGGGTCGCTACCCGAGCCGGTGTTGAAGCCGCCGCCGTGCAGATAGACCAGCACCGGGCGCTTGCCGCCGTCGCGCAGCCCGGGTGTCCACAGGTTGAGGAACAGGCAGTCCTCGCTGCCGGGGCCCTCGCCGCCGCGCTGCGGGGCGGCGGCGCCGAACACGGTGGCATCGCGGACGCCGCGCCACGGGTCTTCGCGGCGCGGCGGCAGGAACCGCTGCCCGCGGGTATCGGCACCGTAGCGCAGGCCGCGGAACACATGGACGCCGCCTTCCACGGTGCCTGCGACGCGTCCCCCACGGACGCGCGCGTAGCTGGGCGTGGGAGACGGCGCAGCGGGTACGGTCATGGAGGCGAGCGCCGCTGCGGCCGCCAGCGCGCAGCGTTCCAGGAGGGCCCGGCGGGTGACCCGCATGGGCCTGCGTCAGCGCAGCGGTTCGCCGCGCGCATATCCCGCGTGCGGCTCCATCGTGTCGAGATCCCATTCGGATTCGACGAAGGGCCTGCGGGTCTCGGCGTACTGCGGATAGCCGCCCACCTCGTCCTGGCTGTCGATGATCTCGCCGCGGCCCTCGATCACGTCGGCGACGATGCGCCGGTCGATCGGGTCGCGGTTCCAGGGCGTGGCGCCGGCATTGGCGATGACCGCGTCCTGCACCTGCGCAGAGGGCTGCAGCGTCACGCCGAAGGGCAGGGCGGGCGCATCGCGCAGGCGGTTCACCTTCACCGGTGCGGTGGTGTAGCGGCCGATCTCGGGAATCGTGGCCTCGCCGATCGCATCGACCGCCAGGTTGTCCTCGAGATAGAGATCGACATCGCCGGAACCGCCGACCATGAACAGCGCCAGCTTGCGCGTGTCCGGACCGGCGCGCAGCACGTTGCCGCGCAGCACCATCGTCCCGGTGGCGTAGTCGTGCCCCAGCCACTCCTCGGCGATGAGGTTGTAGTGGGCGGCACGCGCGCCCGGGTTGTAGATGAGATTGTTGATCACCTGCCCCGACACGCCGCCCTTGAACAGCGGATTGCGCTCGTAGTTGTGCGCGTACAGGTTGCCCACGATCAGGATGTCCTGCACGTGGTCGTGGACCAGGGTGCCCTTGGAGTGCTCGCCCTTGCCGTGGCTGGAATAGGCCAGGCCTTCGGCGATCAGGTTGTTGCTGAAGGTGACGCGGCGCGAGGTGCCCTTGCGGAAATCCTCCAGCGTCCGGCCGCCCTCGATGAAGCGCGTGCCCGACGAGGACAGGCCCTCGTCCGTGCCCCAGGTCAGCGAGCAGTGGTCGACGATCACGTTCTCGGCGCGCACGGTGGAGATCGCATCGAAGTCCACGCCGCTGCGCAGGGGCTGGCCGGCGTCGCCCGGGCGCACGCGGAGATGGCGCACGACCACGTCGTGGGTGGCGATATCGATCCCGCCGCGGATGAGGGTGATGCCGGGCGCGGGCGCGGTCTGCCCGGCGATGGTGAGATGGGGCTCGGTGATGCGCAGGGTCTTGACGCCCAGGTCGATCACGCCGCCCACCTCGAACACCACGATGCGCGGCCCCGGGCTGTTCACCGCCTCGGCGAACGAGCCGGGACCTTCCGCTGCCAGCGTGGTCACCCGCAGGATCCGCCCGCCGCGGCCGCCCGCGGTGTCTGCCGCCCAGCCCTGCGCGCCCGGAAACGCGATCGCGTCGGACGCCGGCTGCGCAAGCGCCGGCAGGATCAGCGCGGACAGGCACACAAGGGTGGCCAGCCGCGCCAGCAGGGAGGATCGGAACGATGGGCTCATGCAGGATCTCCGCAGTGCGTTAGGGTGCCGGCAGCGCCTCGCTTACGAAATGACGCACTGCACATTGAAAGATGACACCGCTTTACCTTATACCGTCACCCGTGGTGCGGCGATCTGCACTGCAACATCACGCGGCCAGGGCAGAGGGGACAAGGATCCATATGACACCGACGAGCCCCGGCGGGGTTGACACCGCCGGACAACACATCGCCGACCGCTTTGTCCAGGCGCGCCGCCGCGCCGTAAGCCTGCCGGACTTCCCCGGCCCGATTCCCGCCGACCTGGTCGCCGCCTACCGCGTGCAGGATGCCGCCATCGCGCTCTGGCCGGACCGCGTGGTCGGCTGGAAGGTGGGCTACATCGCCGCGGACCGCCGCGACGCATCCGGGGACGAGCGCCTGCTGGGGCCGATCTTCGCGGGCAACCTGCAAGCGGGTTCGGCAGGCGTCTCCTTCCCGATCTTCGCTGGCGGCTTCGGCGCGATCGAGGCCGAATACGTGCTGCGCCTGCGCGCGGATGCGCCCGAGGGCAAGCGCGACTGGACGCCTGCGGAAGCCGCCGGACTGCCGGCCGACCTGTACGTGGGTGTCGAGATCGCCAGCAGCCCGCTGGCGACGATCAACGAGCTGGGGCCGCGCGTGGTGGTCTCGGATTTCGGCAACAACAACGGGCTGGTGCTGGGTCCGCAGATCCAGGACTGGCTCGAGGTGCCCGAAGCGCGGATGCAGGTTGCGACCTCGGTCGACGGTGTCGTCGTCGGCGAGGGCGGTGCATCGAGGCTGCCCGGCGGCCTGCTGGCGGCGTATGCGTTCGCGCTGTCGCGATCGGCACGGCGGTGCCGCCCGTTGCGCGCGGGCGAGCTGATCGCGACCGGCAACGCGACCGGCATCCACGACATCCGCGAAGGCCAGCAGGCCACGGTCGATTTCGGGCAGCACGGGCGGATCTCCGGGCGCGCAGTGGCGGCACTGCCTTTCGGTGGCGCGGAGACGCAGGCATGAGGCGGCGCGCATTCATCGCCGCGGCGGGCGCGGCCTGCGTGGCGGGCCTGCCGATGTGGCCAGGTGCGCGTGCGGCGGGCGGGGCCACGGTCCTGACCGCCACCGACGTGCATGTGTCGAACTACCCGACGGTCGAGGCGGTGCGGTTCATCGGCGAGACGCTCGAGCGCGAGACAGGCGGTCGGGTGCGCCTGCGCCAGTACCACTCCGGCCAGCTCGGCCGCGAGTCGGAGGCCATCGACATGGCCCGCTACGGCGCGATCGACATCACCCGCGTCTACGGCGGCGCGCTGAACAACGCGTTCCCGCTCACGATTCCGCTGTGCCTACCCTACGTGTTCGATTCCACCGCGCACATGCGCCAGGCGCTGGATGCGGGCATCGCGCAGACCGTGCTCGACGGCTTCCGCACGCGCGGACTCGTGGGGCTGGCGATCTACGACAGCGGCGCGCGCTGCTTCTACAACACGCGCAGGCCGCTGGTGGTGCCGGAAGACCTGCGCGGGCTGAAGATCCGCGTGGCCGCTTCCGACATCTTCATCCGGCTGGTGCGCATGCTCGGCGCCAACCCCACGCCGATGTCGCTGGGCGACACGTTCTCGGGCATGGAGACGCGCATGATCGACGGCGCCGAGAACAACATGCGCAGCTTCCACTCGAGCCGTCATTTCGAGGCGGCCAGCTACTGGTCGCAGAGCGAGCATTCGCGCGCGCCGGACATCCTGCTGGTCTCGCAGCGCTCGCTCGACGCGCTGCAGCCGGGCGATCGCGACCTGCTGATCGATGCCGCGCGCGAGTCTGTCAAGGTGATGCGCAGGTTGTGGGACGCGTCCGAGGCGGCGGCGCGCCAGGCCGTGGCCGAAGCCGGCGTGGCCTTCAACGACGTCGATGGCGCAGCGTTCCGCGCGGCGGCGCGCCCGCTGGTCGAGGATTACCTGGCTGACGCGGCCATCGCCGATATCCATCGCCGCATCCGCGCGGCGACCTGAGGAGGGACGATGAGCGAAGAAGAGAAGCCGCAGCACGACGTGCGCGCCACCGCGCTCGACCGCCTGTCGGATGCCTCGATCGGCGTGGCGGTGGCCGCGCTGCTGGGGCTGGTGGTGGTGCAGGGCTGGCAGGTGTTCGCCCGCTACGTGGTCAACGATTCGCCCAGCTGGACCGAGCCGGTGACCATCCTGCTGCTGGCCGCGGCCATGAGTTTCGGCGCGGCCTCGGGCGTACACACCGGACGTCACTTCGGCTTCTTCCTGCTGGCGCAGGCGATGCGGCCGCTGCATCGCAGGTTCGTCGACACCGTGGTCAACCTCGTGATCGCGGCGATCGGCGCGGTGATGGCTAGCTGGGGCGCGGTGCTGCTGGCCGACGGCCTCGACATCAGGATGGCGGGCGCGCCGCTGCCGCAGAGCCTGCCCTATCTGCCGCTGGCGCTGGGCGGGGCGCTGATGGTGGTGTTCGCGCTCGCGCGCGGCGTTGCGGTGTGGACCGCGGACAAGGGCGGGGAAGGCTGATGGCGATCGCGCTGCTGTTTGGAATCTTCGTGCTGCTGCTGGCGATCGGCGTGCCGGTGGCGTTCGCCCTGGCGGCCGCGTCGATGGCGACGCTGGCCTATCTCGGGCTGCCGGAAGTGGTGATGGTCCAGCAGATCGGGGCGGGCATCGGGACCGCGTCGCTGATCGCGATTCCCCTGTTCATCTTCGCCGGCGAGATCATGATGCGCGGCGGCATCTCGGAACGGCTGATCGCGCTGGCGTCCTCGCTGGTAGGGCGCATCCGCGGCGGCCTGGGACAGGTGAGCATCCTGTCCTCGCTGTTCTTCGGCGGCGTCTCCGGATCGGCGATCGCCGATGTCTCCGCGGTCGGCGGGACGATGATCCCGCAGATGGTCAAGCGCGGCTACGACCGTGATTTCGCGGTGAACGTGAGCATCACCGCGGCGCTGGTGGCCCTGCTGGTACCGCCTTCGCACAACCTGATCCTGTACTCGGCGGCGATGGGGGGCGGCATCTCGATCGCCGACCTGTTCGCCGGCGGCATCCTGCCGGCCTTGCTGATGACCGTGGTGCTGATGGTCACCGGCTACGTCGTCGCGCGGCGCCGTGGCTACGGCGTGGAGCCCTTCCCGGGGCTGCGCGCGGTGCTGGTGCGGCTGCTGGCGGCGTTGCCGGGCCTGGGCCTGGTGGCCTTGATCTTCGTCGGCATACGCGCCGGCATCTTCACCGCGGTGGAGAGTGCGGCGGTCGCGGTGCTGTACGCGCTGCTGGTGACCACGGTGCTGTACCGGCAGTTGCGCTTCCGCGAGTTCCTGGCGACGGTGACGCATGCGGCGCGCACCACCGGGGTGATCCTGTTCGTGATCGCGACCGCGGCGCTGTTCGGCTGGCTGCTGGCCTACCTGCAGGTGCCCGCTGCGGCGGTGCATGCGCTGCAGTCCTTCGCCGACAGCCCGGAGATGGTGCTGGTGCTGATCGTGGTGATGCTGCTGTTGCTGGGCATCTTCATGGACCTGGCGCCGATGATCCTGATCTGCACGCCGATCTTCCTGCCGGTGGCGCGCGCCTATGGCATCGACCCGATCCACTTCGGCATGGTGCTGGTGCTGGCCGGTGGATTGGGCCTGGTCACGCCGCCGGTGGGTTCGGTGTTGTTCGTGGGCACGGCGATCGGCAAGATCACCATCGGCCAGAGCCTGCGCACGATCTGGCCGTTCTGGCTCGCCGGCCTAGCGGTGCTGCTGGTGGTCGCGTTCTGGCCGCCGCTGTCGCTGTGGCTGCCGGCGATGCTGCGCGGCTGACATCGCCCGCGGGGATCGGGGCGTCGGGGCGGACCGGTGCGGGGCGCCGGCCCCGCCTGAATCCGACAAAGCCCGGCCGCTCCGCGCTAGACTGCCCGGACACCGGTATCACCGGGCAGGAGTCGTATGTCGCGCCCCCCCAAGGAAGACAGCCCCAAGGCCTCGCTCGGCGGCAAGGCCGCCACCATCAACGACATCGCCCGGCTTGCCGGCGTGTCGAAGAAGACCGTCTCGCGGATCATCAACCACTCGCCGCTGGTGCGCAGCGACACCCGCGAGAAGGTCGAGGCGCTGATGCGGGAGGTCGGCTACGTGCCCGACCCGATGGCGCGCGGGCTGGCGTTCCGGCGCTCGTTCCTGATCGGCATGATCTACGACAACCCGACCGCACAGTACATCGTCGACATCCAGTACGGCGCGCTCGACGCGCTGCGCGATTCGGGCTTCGAACTGGTGGTGCATCCCTGCGACAGCCGCAGCCCCGACTACGTGGACGGCGTGCGCCGCTTCGTGCAGCAGCAGAAGCTGCACGGGGTGATGCTGGTGCCGCGCGTGTCGGAGGACCAGGCGCTGTGCGACATGCTCAACGAGATCGGCTGCCGCTACGCGCGCATCGCCGCGGTCTCGCTGGACGGCCCGGAAAAGATGGTGGTCACCCACGACCGCGACGGTGCGGCCGAGGTCGCGGACTATCTGCAAAGTCTCGGCCATCGCGATGTGGCGATGATCACCGGCCCGGCCGCCTACCGGTCGGCGATCGAACGCACGCAGGGCTTCGTCGGCGCACTGCAGCGGCGCGGCATCGAGCTGCCGAAATCGCGACTGGTGGAGGCCGGCTATACCTTCGAGTCGGGCGTGGCCGCCGCCGAGAAGCTGCTGTCGGCGAAAGAGCGCCCGACCGCGATCTTCTGCGGCAACGACGAGATGGCCGCCGGCGTCTACCGCGTGGCGCTGCGCACCGGCATCCAGATCCCGCAGCAGCTGTCGGTGGTGGGGTACGACGACAGCACCCTGGCCTCGCGCCTGTGGCCGCCGCTGACCTCGGTGCGCCGCGACACCCGCGACACCGGTCGTATGGCGGCGGCAATGCTGCTGCAGGCCGAGTCGACCAGCCGTCCGCTCGCGAGCGTGCGTCCGCACCTGGTGATCCGCGACTCCTGCCAGCCGCCCGCGTAGGCGGGCGACAGCGTTCCCGCGTTCGGACAGACGATCTCAGTGGATCGGCTGGCGCGCAGCCTTGACGGCTGCAGGCATCCGGCGCCGCGCTCGACCCATGGTGTCCACGCGCTGACGCGTGCGCAGTCGCGCGCCGCCGGCGCGGTCCGCCTGTGCGGACAACGTCTGCCCGCGGCCCGGACAGTTGCGGTGGAAGTCGGAGCCGGCCGGCGTTCCGCGCGAACCCCTTCGCCTGGCCTGCGTCCAATGGTCCTTCCCAGGAAGCGCTGGCAGCGGCCCGGCGTGCCGCAGCGCAATATGACACCGGTTACCAAAGTGGATAGACTGGCTCGAGTCGATCCCCTGGCCGGCCTCGCCGGCCTCCGAATCACGGAGTCCCCGCCATGTTCAGCAAGACCTACCACGCCACCCACCCCGACATGATGGATGGCGCCAGCAACGACCAGCTGCGCGACCGCTACCTGGTCGGCAACCTGTTCGTCGCGGACACGGTGCAGCTCAACTACTCGCACAACGAGCGCTTCGTGATCGGCGGGGCCGCCCCGGTCTCGAAATCCGTCGCGCTGCCGCGCCAGACCGAACCCGAGTCGGCGAAGGGCCATCCCTTCCTGGAGCGCCGCGAACTGGGCGTGATCAACGTGGGTGCAGGCGCCGGCAAGGTGACCGTTGACGGCACCGAATACGCGCTCGGGCCCAAGGACGGCCTGTACGTGGCGATGGGCAGCCAGGACGTCACCTTCGCCTCCGACGACGCAGCCGCGCCGGCGAAGTTCTACCTCACCTCGACGCCTGCGCACGCGCGTTTCGAGACCAGGCAACTGTCGATCAAGGACGCCGTCGCACTGGAGCGCGGCGCGCTGGAAACCAGCAACGAACGCACGATCTACCAGTTCATCGTGCCGGCCACCTGCCAGTCCTCGCAGCTGCTGCTGGGCCTGACCGTGCTCAAGCCCGGCAGCGTGTGGAACACCATGCCGCCGCACCTGCACGACCGCCGCAGTGAGATCTATTTCTACTTCGACCTGGGCGAGAACGATCGCGTCTACCACTTCATGGGCCAGCCCGACGCGCAGCGCCACATCGTGATGCAGAACGACGAGGCGGTGATCTCGCCGCCGTGGTCGATCCACATGGGCGCGGGGACGTCCAACTACGCCTTCATCTGGGCGATGGGCGGCGAGAACCTCGACTACACCGACATGCACGTGCTGGACATCTGCCAGCTCAAGTAACCAGGAGGCAACAACGTGGCAGGCAATCCCTTCAGTCTGGAAGGCAAGGTCGCGCTGGTCACCGGCGCCAACACGGGCCTCGGCCAGGGCATCGCCCTGGCGCTGGCCGAGGCGGGCGCGGACATCGCCGGCGCCGGCATCGTGGAAGCCGTTGAAACCGGCGAAAAGGTGCGCGCGCTCGGCCGCCGCTTCGTCAACCTCGAGGCCAACCTGATCTCGATCGAACCGGTGGCGCGGCTGGTGGAGGGCACCGTCGCCCAGCTGGGCCGGCTCGACATCCTGGTCAACAACGCCGGCCTGATCCGCCGCGCCGACGCGGTCGACTTCAGCGAGAAGGACTGGGACGACGTGATGAACGTCAACATCAAGTCCGCGTTCTTCATGTCGCAGGCCGCCGGCCGCCACTTCATCGCCCAGGGCAGCGGCAAGATCATCAACATCGCCTCGATGCTGTCGTTCCAGGGCGGCATCCGCGTGCCCTCGTACACCGCGTCCAAGAGCGGCATCGCCGGCATCACCCGGCTGCTGGCCAACGAGTGGGGCGCGAAGGGCGTGAACATCAATGCGATCGCGCCGGGCTACATGGCCACCGACAACACCGCGCAGCTGCGCGCGGACGCGGACCGCAACCAGGCGATTCTCGACCGCATCCCGGCGGCGCGCTGGGGCGAACCCTCGGATCTCGGCGGTGCGGCGGTGTTCCTGGCCAGCCGCGCCTCGGATTACGTCAATGGCGCGGTGATCCCGGTCGACGGCGGCTGGCTCGCGCGCTGATCGACTGCGGAACGGGCGGACGGCCGGCGTCCTCTCCCATGCGGCGATCCGTCCGTTCCGCTTCCGTCCCCGGCCGGGGAACCATCGCCGGCCGCTCCGAGGACACATCCATGCTGCATCGGATCAAGCAGCTGGCCGCCTGCGCCGGCCTGTGCATCGCCGCCACCGCTTCGGCGGCAGACGCGTCCGTTCGCGTCTTCATCGCGGGGGATTCGACCGCCAGCGAGTATCCGGCGTCGCGCGCGCCGCGCCAGGGCTGGGGCATGCAGCTGCAGCGCTACCTGGCCGATGGGGCGCAGGTGCGCAACCACGCGCAGAGCGGGCGCAGTGCGCGCAGCTTCATCGAGCAGGGCTGGCTGGACGGCATCGCGCGCGAACTGGACGCGGGCGACGTGCTGCTGGTGCAGTTTGGCCACAACGACGCAAAGATCGAGGATCCCGCGCGCTACAGCGAACCCACGGCCGAGTACCCGCGCTGGCTGATGCGTTACGTCGACCTGGCGCGGGCGCGCGGGGCCATCCCTGTGCTGGTGACGCCTGTGGCGCGGCGCAAGTTCGACGGCAGCCAGCTGCTGGACACGCACGGCCCCTATTCGCAGGCGGTGCGCGAGCTGGCGCGGCGCGAGGGCGTGACGCTGGTCGACCTCCACGCCGCGAGCATGGACTGGCTGCGTCTGGCCGGCGATGCGCGTTCGAAGCCCTACTACATGCACATGCCGGCCCAGAGGCAGGCCGACGACACCCACTTCAGCGCGGCAGGCGCGCAGCTGGTGGCGTGTCTGGTGGCCGCGGGTTGGCGTGGGGCCGATGCCGGCGCGCCGGTGCGCGAGGTGACGCCGGAGGAGTGCCATCGCATCGAGGCCGGCACCGCGCCACCGGTCTCGCCCTCGGTCGTGGTCGCCGAACGCGACATCGCCGTCGTGCAGCCAGGCCCGCATGGCGGCCAGGGCAGCACCACGGCCTATCCATTCTTCGCCGACGCGACCGGGTTCGACCTGGTATTCCGCAAGCGCGCGCTGCATCCGGGCGCGACGATCGGCGCCCACGTCAACGACAAGGACGAGATCTACTACGTGCTGTCGGGCCGGGGCGAGCTGACGCTCAACGGCGCGGTGCGCGAGGTCGGTGCGGGCGACGCCATCCTCACCCGCAACGGCGACAGCCACGCGCTGCGCCAGCTGGGCGACGAGGACCTGGTGATCTTCATCGTGTTCGACGAGGCCTCGCGCAGCCGCTGAAGCCGGGCAGCTGACCGTCCGGTCGGGCGCGATTCCTGCCGGGATCGTGCCAGCGCATTTCAGGTCGGGGCCGCTTCGGCCGGCGCTGCTGCCTGGGGTTCCGGAAGCTTCTCTTCGGGCGGATCGGGCGGCGGCGCGCAGGCGCTGCAGGCGAACAGCGCGGCGAGCATGCCCAGTCGGCGGATGGCGTGCATGGCGGCCTCCCTGTGGGTCCGGCGTTATGCTACGCCGGTCACGTCAAGGGGAACTGAGCATGGATCCGCATCGCTGGCGCCTGGATGGGCAACTGGCGCTGGTGACCGGCGGCAGCGCCGGCATCGGCCGCGCGATCGCGCGCGAGCTGCTGGGTTTCGGCGCCACGGTGCTGATCGTCGCGCGCAACGGCGATGCGCTGGAGGCCGCGCGCGATGAGCTGGCCGAGGAATTCCCGGCCGGCGACATCCGCGCCTTCATCGGCAACGTCGCCGACGAGGAGCAGCGGCGGGAAGTGCTGGACTGGGTCGAGGACCAGGGCGAGGGCCTCAACATCCTGGTCAACAACGCCGGCGGCAACCTCACCCGCGCGGCCAACGACTACACCGAGGACGAGTGGCGCGAGATCTTCGAGATCAACCTGTTCAGTGCCTTCGAACTGTCGCGCTACGCCTACCCGCTGCTGACCCGCCATGCCGTCTCGTCGATCGTCAACGTCGGCAGCGTGTCGGGGCTGACCCACGTGCGCAGCGGCGCGCCCTACGGCATGAGCAAGGCGGCCATGCACCAGATGACGCGCAACCTCGCGGCCGAATGGGCCGAGGACGGCGTGCGCGTGAACGCGGTGGCGCCCTGGTACATCCGCACGCGCCGCACCTCCGACAAGCTGTCGGATCCGGACTACCTGGACGAGGTGCTGCTGCGCACGCCGATGGGGCGGGTGGGCGAACCCGAGGAGGTCGCCGCCGCGGTCGCATTCCTGTGCCTGCCCGCGGCCGGCTACATCACCGGCGAATGCATCGCGGTGGACGGCGGCTTCCTGCGCTATGGCTTCTGACGTCGCGCCGGCGGGCGCAACGCGCACGACGGCACCCTGGCTGGTGCGCTCGACCTCGCCGCTGCACTGCGTACTGGCGTTCGCCGCCGGCGCCCTGGTGCAGGGCGGCCTGGATCTGCCCGTGCCGCATGGCGGCCTGCGCGATGGCCTGCAGCTTGCCGGCACCGTGCTCGCGAATGGAGGCCTGCTGCTGGTGCTGTGGAGTTTCGCGCTGTTCGCACGCCGCCGCACCACGATCATGCCCGGGAGCGTGCCCAGCGGACTGGTGCGAGGCGGGCCGTTCCGGCGTACGCGCAACCCGGTCTACATCGGCATGCTGGCCAGCTACGTAGGCCTGGCCCTGATGTACGACCTTCCCTGGGCGCTGGCGATGCTGCCGCTGCCGGTGTGGGTCCTGCAGCACCGCATCATTCCCTGGGAGGAGGCGACGCTGCAGTCGCGCCTCGGCGCGGCCTACGCCGCCTATCGGGACGCCGTACCACGCTGGCTGTAGCCGGTGGCGCCGGCAAGGGGCGGAATGCTATCAAGGCGCCCCGACCCAGCAGGATGCGTTAGATGGAAACCACCGAACTGTTCCGCGGCCGCCTGATCGATCACCTGCAACTGGTGGTGCGCGATCTGGACGCGAGCCGACGCTTCTACGAACCCGTCCTCGCCGCGCTGGGCGTGCCGCTCGGCGGCAGCGGCGAAGGTTGGTTCTGGGCCGACGAGCTGTTCGTCTCCGGCATCGACAGCGAGGCGGCGCAGGGCCAGCCCACCGGGCGCCACCACTTCGCGTTCCAGGCGCAGGACCGGGCCATGGTCGACGCCTTCCATGCGGCCGCCCTGGCGCACGGCGGTCGCGACAACGGCGCGCCGGGCGAGCGCGCCTACCATCCCGGCTACTACGCCGCGTTCGTCCTGGATCCGGACGGCAACAACATCGAGGCGGTGTACCACGGCCCCGCGCAGCGCAGCGCCGAATCGGTGCGGATCAGCTTCGAAGGCTGAGCGGCCGACCGGTCAGGGCGGCAGGGCGCAGGTGGAATCGGTGAGGATGCGGGTGACCCGCGCGAAGTCCTCCTGCAGCCCGGCCTTGTCCGCCGCACGCGCGTGGCGCCATGCCGATTCGATCTCGCGCTGGCGCCGCTTCCAGCCCGCGCACTCGGCCTGCTGGCCGATGCGCGCGCAGGCGTCGTAGCGGTTCTCGCAGGCCTGGCCCACGCCGCCCGTGTCCAGGCGCACGCAGCGCGGCTTCGGCGCCGGGTCCTCGCTGACGTAGCTGTCGTTGTCCCAGGTCTCGCACTGGTAGATCGGCGGGGGCGGCAGGCGATCCTCGGCCGCGAGCCTGGCCGGCCGGGGCAGGTCGGGCCGCGGCGGGCCGGCGATCGGTTCGTCTTCGGGGCCGGCGACCAGCACGAAGTCCGACGCCGGGGGCGGAGTCCAGGCCGGCTCTTCCACCACGGTCAGCGGCGCGGGCGGGGCCGGACGCGTCGGCAGCGCCTCGACCCGGCGGATCTCCTGGCGGCTGCCGGCCGGGCAGGGCGTGCCGTTCTGGATCGTGACCTCGCCGCTGGCGGCGGTGCAGCGGTAGATGGTGGCTGCGTCCTGGGCCGCGGCGATCGGGCCGTACGCCAGCAGGGCGGCGGCCAGCAGCAAGGCGGGGCGCGTCACGGCTGTCCGCAGTCCGCGGCGAGGCGCGCGTCGATGCCGCGCTCTTCAAGGCGCAACGTGTCGCGCTCGCGCTCTTGGGCATTGAAGAAGCGGCGCCGGATCTCGTCGCGGCGGTCGGCCAGGCGCGCGCAGACCTCGCCCTGGGGCAGGGCATGGCAGGTGTCGCGCACCCAGGTGCCGGCGCCGCCGTAGCCAGGACCGTGTCCGCCGTGCCCGCCGTGCGGCGGTCGCCCGCGGCCGCTCGATGGCGGCTCGGGCCTGGGCGTGGGGGCGCCGACATAGCCGCCCAGGGGCCGCCGGGCGTAGTAGTCGATCAGTTCGCGGCCGCCGCCATCCTGGCGGGGATGCCCCGGCCGCCAATTGCCGCGATAGCCCTGGGCCCACAGCGGCACCCAGCGCGGATTGCCGTCGCCGGTCTCGCTGGTGTACCGCTCGCCGTCCGGCGTCACGCACTCGTACATGGGCTGCGGGGCGCGCGCGACGACCACCTGCGGAGCGGGCGCCGGTGGCGCCTGGGCCTGGACGGGCGCGGGTCGCGGTAGTGGCGTGCCGTCCTGCGGCCGCTGCATCTCGCGCACCTCTCCGTCGCTGCCCTCGGCACAGGGCACGTCGCCGATGGTGACATGTCCGCGCGCATCCACGCAGCGATACACCGTCACCGGCTCGGCCGCCGTCGCGCCCAGCGCGCACGCGGCAATCGCCAGTGCGGGCAACAGGCGGCGGGCGGTGGCTGGCAGGCGCATGCGGCCATCTTGCAACCGCAACCCGGCCCCTGCAAACGCGGGGCGCGCCGGCCTCAGCCCGGATTCAAGCCGGCGCCGCTCAGGCCGCGTCCAGCGCAGCCATCGGCTGTTCCTGGCTGCGCAGCATGCGCGCGATCGCGGCGGCGGCGTCGCGACCTTCCTGCACGGCGGTCACGACCAGGTCGGCACCGCGCACGCAGTCGCCGCCGGCGAACAGCTGCGGATGCGAGGTCTGGTAGGGCAGGCGCCCCTCGCCGCCGACGATCAGGCGGCCGTTCTCGCGCGCCCTCACGCCGAGCGCGTCCAGCCATTCGGGCGGGCGCGGCGAGAAGCCGAAGGCGATGATCACCACGTCGGCCTCGATCACCGATTCGCTGCCGGCGACCGGTTCGGCGCGCTGGCGCCCATTGGCGTCGGGTTCGCCCAGCCGCGTCTCGACCACGCGCACGCCGCTGGCACTACTGCCGTCGGCGCTCTCGATCGCCAGCGGCTGGCGGTTGAACAGGAAGCGCACGCCTTCCTCGCGAGCGTTGGCCACCTCGCGCGCCGAACCCGGCATGTTGGCCTCGTCGCGCCGGTAGGCACAGGTGACGCTGGCCGCACCGAGGCGGACGGCCGAGCGCACGCAGTCCATGCCGGTATCGCCGCCGCCCAGCACCACCACGCGCTTGCCGGCCAGGTCGGGCAGTTCCAGCCGGTCTTCCCAGCCGGCGATGGGGCGGCCATGCGGCTGCCGTCCGGTCACGATGCGCCCGTTCTGCACCAGGAAGGGCAGCGCCGGCAGCACGCCGGACAGGTCCTGGCCCGGCAGCCCGCCATCGGTATAGCGGTAGGCGCCCAGGCCCAGGAACACCGCGTCGTACTCCGACAGCAGGCTGCCGATCGCGACATCGCGGCCGATCTCCACGCCGAGGCGGAAGCGCACGCCCATCTCCTCGAGCACCTCGCGCCGGGTGTCGATCACCGACTTGTCGAGCTTGAAGCTGGGGATGCCGAACTGCAGCAGGCCGCCCACTTGCTCGTAGCGATCGAACACCGTCGCGGCGATGCCGGCGCGCGCCAGGCGGTCGGCGCAGGCCAGGCCGGCGGGACCGGCACCGATCACCGCTACCCGACGGCCGGTGGCCACCACCTTGGACAGGTCGGGACGCCAGCCCTGCTCGAAGGCGGTATCGACGATGTACTTCTCCACCGCGCCGATGGTCACCGCGCCGAAGCCGGCGTTGAGCGTGCACGCGCCTTCGCACAGGCGGTCCTGCGGGCAGACGCGGCCGCACATCTCCGGCAGCGGATTGGTCTCGTGGCAAAGCGCGGCCGCCTCGAGGATGCGCCCTTCCTCCACCAGCGCCAGCCAGTTGGGGATGTAGTTGTGCACCGGGCACTTGGCTTCGCAATACGGATTGCCGCAGTCCAGGCAGCGCCCGGCCTGGTGCACGGCCTCGGCCTGGCCGAAGCGGCCGTAGAGTTCGTTCCAGTCGCCGTCGGTGCGCAGCTGCAGCGGCACCTTGCGCGGCATGTCGCGCGGGACGTCAAGGAACTGGAAGACCTGCTTCTTGCTCATGGGCGGGAATCGGGAATCGGGAATGGGAAATCGGAAGAACGCCACGCGCGGACATCGCGCATGGGTCGGGAGGCACGCCTCCGCGTTTCCCAATCCCGAATCCCGAATCCCAAATCCCGGCTCTCATCACGCCGCCCTGCGCAGTTCGTGCGCCAACGCTTCCAGGCTCGCGGCCTTGGGCTTGACCAGCCAGAACTTGCCGACGAAATCGCGGAACTCGTCGAGGATGCGCGCGCTCCAGGCGCTGCCGGTGAGGTCGGCGTGCGACTGCAGCAGGTCGGTCAGGTGCTGGCGGTAGTTGTCGAAGCTCTCGGGCGAGATGCGCACGATGTCGATCAGTTCGTGGTTGTAGCGGTCGACGAAGTCGCGCTCCAGGTCCAGCACATAGGCCAGGCCACCGGTGAAGCCGGCGCCGAAGTTCAGGCCGGTACGGCCCAGCACCACCACGGTGCCGCCGGTCATGTACTCGCAGCAGTGGTGGCCCGCGCCCTCGACCACCGCCACCGCGCCGGAGTTGCGCACCGCGAAGCGCTCGCCCGCGCGTCCAGCCGCGTAGAGTTCGCCACCGGTCGCGCCGTACAGGCAGGTGTTGCCGAGGATCGGCGCGTGCCGCGACTCGAACGCGCTGCCGCGCGGCGGCGAGAGCACGATGCGACCACCGGCCATGCCCTTGCCGACGTAGTCGTTGGCTTCGCCCTCCAGCTCCAGGCGCAGGCCGCCGGCGTTGAACGCGCCGAAGCTCTGCCCGGCGCTGCCGGTCAGACGCAGGGTGAGCGGACGCGCGGCCATGCCGGTGTTGCCGTGGTGGCGCGCGATCAGGCCCGACAGGCGCGTGCCGATGCTGCGGTCGGTGTTGCGGATGGTGTCGACATGCTCGCCGCCCTGCGCGCGCTCGATCGCGCCCGTCAGCGCCGCCTCCAGGCGCGCGGCCAGGCCATCGGCCGGGGCCTGCAGCGCGGGCGCGCCGCAGTACGCGGCGGGCTGGCCGGGATCGCGCGCGAGCATCCGCGACAGGTCGATGTCCACGTCCTCACGGGTGTGGCGCAGCTGCTGCTCGAGCAGGTCGGTGCGGCCGGTGATCTCGTCCAGCGAGCGCGCGCCGAGCGAGGCCAGCAGTTCGCGCACGTCCTCGGCCACGTTGCGGAAGAAATTCTCCACGCGCTCCGGCAGGCCGGTGAAGTGCGCCGAACGCAGGCGCTCGTCCTGGGTGGCGACGCCGGTGGCGCAGTTGTTGAGATGGCAGATGCGCAGGTACTTGCAGCCCAGCGCGATCATCGGCGCGGTGCCGAAGCCGAAGCTGTCGGCGCCCAGCATCGCCGCCTTGACCACGTCCAGCCCGGTCTTGAGCCCGCCGTCGGTCTGCAGCAGCACGCGCTCGCGCAGTTCGTTGGCCTGCAGCGCCTGGCGCGCCTCGGACAGGCCCAGCTCCCAGGGCACGCCGGCGTAGCGGATCGAGCCCAGCGGGCTGGCGCCGGTGCCGCCGTCGTGGCCGGAGATGGTGATCAGGTCGGCGCCGGCCTTGACCACGCCCGCGGCGATCGTGCCCACGCCGGCGTGCGAGACCAGCTTGACCGAGATCAGCGCCTCGGGATTGACCTGGCGCAGGTCGAAGATCAGCTGCGCCAGGTCCTCGATCGAATAGATGTCGTGGTGCGGCGGCGGCGAGATCAGGCCGATGCCCGGGCGCGCATAGCGCAGCCGCGCGATCAACGGATTGACCTTGCTGCCCGGCAGCTGCCCGCCTTCGCCCGGCTTGGCGCCCTGCGCCACCTTGATCTGCAGCACCTCGGCATTGATCAGGTATTCGGGCGTGACGCCGAAGCGGCCCGAGGCGATCTGCTTGATCTTGCTGCGCTTCTCGGTGCCGTAGCGGGCCGGATCCTCGCCGCCTTCGCCCGAGTTGCTGCGGCCGCCGAGGCGGTTCATGGCGATCGCCAGCGCCTCGTGCGCCTCGGGCGACAGCGCCCCCAGGCTCATCGCCGCGCTGTCGAAGCGCTTGACGATCGACGACACCGGTTCGACCTCGTCCAGCGGCAGCGGCGCGCCGAGCGGGCGCAAGCCGAGCAGGTCGCGCAGCGCCGCCGGCGGGCGCGTGTTGACGTGGTCGGCATAGACCTTCCAGTCCTCGCGCGTCCCGGTGAGCACCGCGCGCTGCAGGCTGGTCACCACGTCCGGGTTGTACTGGTGGTACTCGCCGCCGTGCACGTAGCGCATCAGCCCGCCCGGTTCGGGCAGGGCGTTGTCGTCCCAGCCGTGTTCGGCCAGCGACCAGGCGTCGGCTTCCAGGCGCGCGAAGCCGGCGCCGCCGATGCGCGACGGCGTGCCCTCGAAGCACAGCGAGACCACGTCCTCGTCGAGGCCGACGATCTCGAACAGCTGCGCGCCGCGGTAGCTGGCGATGCTGCCGATGCCCATCTTCGACAGGATCTTGAGCAGGCCCTTCTTGACCCCGCGGCGGTAGCTGCGCCCGAACTGGCTGGGCTCGTTGCTGGTCTTGCCGCCGAGCAGCCCGCGCCGCGCGAGCGCCGCCAGGCTCTGGTAGGCCAGGTAGGGATAGATGGCCGTGGCGCCGAAGCCGATCAGGCAGGCGAAGTGGTGCGGGTCGCGCGCGGTGCCGGTCTCGACGATGAGATTGGCGTCGCAGCGCAGGCCCAGGCGCACCAGGTGCAGGTGTACCGCGCCGGTGGCCAGCAGGGCGTGCACGGCGGCGTGGCCGTGGCGCGGGCGGCGGTCGCTGAGGATCAGCAGCTCCACGCCCTCGCGCACCGCCGCCTCGGCCTCGGCGCAGATGCGGGCGATCGCCGCGCGCAGGCCGGCGCGCCGGTCGAAGTACAGGTCGATGTAGCGATGGCGCGACGCGAAGCGCTCCAGCGCCAGCAGCTGGTGCAGCTTGCGCTGCGACAGCACCGGCGAGTTGAGCATCACGTGGTCGACGTTCTCGGCCTGGTCGAGGAACAGGTTGCCCTCGCGCCCGATCTGCGTGGACAGCGACATCACGCAGTCCTCGCGGATCGGGTCGATCGGCGGGTTGGTCACCTGCGCGAAGGCCTGGCGGAAGCAGTCGTAGAGCGGGCGTACGCGCTGGCTGATCGCGGCCATGGGCACGTCGTCGCCCATCGAGCCGATGCCTTCCTGCTCGGTCTCGGCGAGTGGGCGCAGTACCGCCTCCTGCTCTTCGCGCGAGAGCTGGAACAGCTTCTGGAACGCCAGCAGCATTTCCGGCGTGAACGGCGCGTCGGTCAGCGCCGGATCGATCAGTTCGGTGTGCAGCCAGCGCATGCCGCGCTTGAGCCACTGTTTGTACGGCGCGCGCGCGCGGTTGATGTCGTCGATCGCGTCGCTGTCGAGCAGGCGTCCGCCCTCCAGGTCGACGGCGATCATCTCGCCCGGGCCGAGCTTGCCCTTGGCCTGCACCTGGTCGGGCGGCAGGTCCCACACGCCGGCTTCGGACGCGATCACGAACACGCCGTCCTTCGACAGGGTCCAGCGCGCCGGGCGCAGGCCGTTGCGGTCGAGCGTGCAGGCCGCATAGCGGCCGTCGCACATCACCACGCCCGCCGGGCCGTCCCAGGGCTCGGAATTGATCGAGTAGTACTCGTAGAACGCCGAGAGGTCCGCGTCCTTGTACTCCAGCGACTGCGTCGCCGGCGGGATCAGGATGCGCATCGCCTGCGGCAGGTCCATGCCGCCGAGCAGCAGCCACTCGAGCATGTTGTCGAGCGACTGCGAATCCGAGCCATGCATGGTCACGCTCGACGAGAACTCCGACACGTCGATCAGCGGCGAACGCCACACGCCCTTGCGCGCCTGCGCCCAGCGCCGGTTGCCCTCGATGCTGTTGATCTCGCCGTTGTGCGCCAGGCGGCGGAACGGATGCGCCAGCGGCCAGCGCGGCAGGGTGTTGGTGGAGAAGCGCTGGTGGAAGACCACCGCGCGCGCGGCCAGGTCCGGATGCGAGAGGTCGGGGAACAGCTGGCGCAGGTGGCTGGGCAGGACCATGCCCTTGTAGCCGAGCAGGCGCGGCGACAGCCCCACCACGTAGAAGTCGGGCAGCGCGGACAGCGCTTCCTCGGTGCGCCGGCGGGCGAGATAGAGCGCTCGCTCGAGCGCGTCGAGCTCGGCCTCGTCGGCCTCGATAAAGACCTGCTCGATCCGCGGCACGGTCTGGCGCGCGAGCTTGCCGCAGGCGGCCATGTCCAGCGGCACCTCGCGCCAGCCGGCCACGCGCACGCCCTCGCGCCCGAGTTGCGCGGCGAGCGTGTCGCGGCAGTGGGCGGCGTCGGTGGCCCCGTGCGGCAGGAACACCATGCCGGCGGCAACCGTTCCGGCATGCAGGGGCAGCCCCGCGTCCCGCGCCAGCACGCGCACGAACCGTTCGGCACCATGGATCAGCACGCCGCAGCCGTCGCCCGACAGGCCGTCGGCGGCGACGCCGCCGCGATGCGCCATGCGCGAGAGCGCCTCCAGCGCGATGTCCACGACCGCCCGTTCCGGTTCGCCCTCGATCCTGGCGATCAGGCCGAAACCACAGCTGTCGTGTTCGCTTGCGGGGTCGTGGAGGCCCCGATCCGGGTGTGCCCGCATCGTCGTGTCGTCGTGGTGGGAGGGACGGGTGTGCGTGGGGAAACCGGCGCGTCACCCTGGCGGTGACGACCCGGCGGCGCAGCCACGTGATCCGAATAAAACACAATTGGTGCGGCGCGGCAACGCCGGCGCCGTGATGGTTTCCGCTGCAACAGGAAGCGGCGGAAAAGCCCTTGTTTTCTAGCGGATTTTGCGTCGGTCCCGTGCGTCCTGGATCGCGGTCGCCTGGGCCAGTCCGGAGGTTTCCCCGGCAACGATCGCGTCCACGCCCGCGGCGATCGCCGCATCGAGTTCCTGGCGTGTGCGGGGCGCCGGGTGCGTGGCGACATTGGCGCTGGTGGAGACCAGCGCGCCGTCGTACGCATTGCACAGTGCGACGACGACCGGGTGCGCGCTGACCCGCACCGCCACCCCGTCGTGCGCACCGGTGATCCACCGCGGAACGCGCGCGGCGACCGGCATGACCCAGGTGTGGGGGCCGGGCCAGGATGCGAGCACGTCGCGACGCGTGGGCAGCGCAAGGCGGCTCCAGTCGACCAGCCCGTCGAGCTGGGCCGGTTCGGCCGCGACCAGGATCAGACCTTTCTCGACCTCGCGCTGCTTGAGCGCGAGCAGGCGCATCACCGCCGCCTCGTCGAAGGGGTCGCAACCCAGGCCCCAGACACCTTCCGTCGGATAGGCGATCACGCCGCCGCGTCGCACGATGGCGATGGCGTCCTGGACGGAAGCGGAAGCGGACGGGGGCATGCCGGCAAGCTTAGGGATATGCCGGGCGAATACCAATCGCGGTGGTGGGCGATCGGTGTGCCGTTACGCCGGACCGTTCCGGTTGGGGCGGGGCCCGGACCGTGGTCGCAGACCGCCTCTCCCTGCGTGTCGGAGCGACCTTGGTCGCGAACATTTTTTTGCGCGCAAGCGCACTCCCACAGGTAACAACCCCGGCGCGGCCGCCCCTGCGCGCGACGCTTCGCTGGCGTGAATCGCAGTCGGGTGGCGGCGGCAGGCGCCGATTCAGCGGTCGCCTGCGCCCTGCGCGATTCAGAACGGCGCGTCGTCGGCCTTCTTCACCACGCGCTTCTTGCCGGGTTCGAACTTGGCGGCAGTGACCAGGGGTTTGGCTTCCTCCAGGTCCGAGGAATAGGGCCGGGCGGCGCTTCTGGCCGCCGTTTTCCTGGTCGCAGCCTTCTTCGTCGCCTTCTTGGCGGGCGCCTTTTTCGCCGCGGCCTTCTTTGCCGGCGCCTTCTTCGCACCGAAACCGCGCCGCGCCGGCTTGCCGGTTTCCTCGAGCAGGCGCGTCACTTCCTCGAGCGTCAGCGACGCCGGCTCGCGGTCCTTCGGGATCTTGCCGTTGAGCCGGCCGTCGCTGATGTACGGGCCGAAGCGCCCGTTGAGCACCTGGATGTCGCTGCCCTCGAATTCCTTGATCACGCGGTTGCGCGCGATCTCCTCCTTCTGCTCGATCAGGAACACCGCGCGCGCCAGGTCGATCTTGTACGGATCGTCTTCCTTGGTCAGCGATGCATAGGTGCTGCCGCGGCGGGCGAAGGGACCGAAGCGGCCGATGCCCACGCTCACGTCCTCGCCGTTGCTCTGGCCGAGCGCGCGCGGCAGCTGGAACAGCTCCAGCGCCTCCTCCAGGCTGATCGAATAGATGCTCTGGCCCGGGCGCAGCGAGGCGAAGCGCGGCTTCTCCTCGTCCTCGACGGTGCCGATCTGCACCAGGGGGCCGAACCTGCCGATGCGCGCGCTGACCGGGCGCCCGCTCTCGGGATCGTCGCCGAGCACGCGGATGCTGCCGGCATCGGCCTTGTCGAGCGTGGCCTTCTTCTCGTCGACCTGTTCCTTGAACGGGCCCCAGAACTTCTCCATCAGCGGGATCCATTCCTCCTCGCCGCGGCTGACCGCATCGAGTTCGTCCTCGAGGTTGGCGGTGAAGTCGTAGTCGACGTACTTGCTGAAGTGGTTGCTGAGGAACTTGGACACCGCGCGGCCCACGTCGGTGGGCTTGAACGCGCGACCTTCCAGCACCGCGTACTGCTTGCCGGTGAGGGTCTGGATGATCGAGGCGTAGGTCGAGGGGCGGCCGATGCCGTACTCCTCCAGCGCCTTGACCAGCGAGGCTTCGGTGTAGCGCGGCGGCGGCTGGGTGAAGTGCTGGTCGGCGTGGATGCGATCGAGCGGGATGCGGTCGCCGAGCTTCATCGCCGGCAGCTTGCGGCCCTCGTCCTCGTCCTCCTTGCCCTTGCTGTCCTTGCCTTCCTCGTACACCGCCAGGAAGCCGGGCACGACCACCGTGGTGCCGGAGGCGCGGAAGCCGTGCTCGGCGCCGGCAGCGAGGTCGACGGTCACGGTATTGAGCGTGGCCGGGATCATCTGCGAGGCGACCGCGCGCTTCCACACCAGTTCGTACAGCCGGCGCTCGTCGTCGGACAGGTAGCGGGCCACCTGCGCCGGCGTGCGCAGCGCGGAGGTCGGCCGCACCGCCTCGTGCGCCTCCTGCGCGTTCTTGGACTTGGTCTGGTAGACGTTGGGCTTGTCCGGCACCGATGCGGTGCCGAAGTCGCGCGCGATCACGTCGCGGATCTCGCCCAGCGCGTCCTGCGACAGGTTCACCGAGTCGGTACGCATGTAGGTGATCAGGCCGACCGTGCCTTCCTCGCCGATGGCCACGCCCTCGTACAGCTTCTGCGCCACCTGCATGGTGCGGCGGGTGGTGAAGCCGAGCTTGCGCGCGGCCTCCTGCTGCAGGGTCGATGTGGTGAACGGCGGCGACGGCCGGCGCTTGCGTTCCTTGCTGGCCACGTCGGTGACGTGCAGCGAACCCTGCGCCGCGGCGGCGATGCGCGCCCGCGCGTCCTCGGCGGTGTCGCCGTCGGTGATGGTGAACTGCTCGAACTTCTGCCCGTCCAGCTTGACCAGCTTGGCGCCGAAGGGCTGGGAGGGATGCGCGCAGTCGGCCTCGATCGTCCAGTACTCGCGCGCCTTGAACGCCTCGATCTCCTCCTCGCGCTCGACGATCATGCGCAGCGCCGGCGACTGCACGCGGCCGGCGGACAGGCCCGCCTTGATCTTGCGCCACAGCACCGGCGAGAGGTTGAAGCCGACCAGGTAGTCGAGCGCGCGCCGCGCCTGCTGGGCGTCGACCAGTTCGTCGGCGATGCGACGCGGCTGGTTCATCGCTTCCTTGATCGCGCGCGGGGTGATCTCGGTGAACACCACGCGCTGCAGGTCCTTGCCCTCGAGCAGGCCGCGCTCGCGCAGGATCTCGGCGATGTGCCAGCTGATCGCCTCGCCCTCGCGGTCCGGGTCGGTCGCCAGCCAGATGCCGTCGGCGGCGCGGGCGGCTTTGGCGATCGCCTCGACGTGCTTCTCGTTGCGTTCGATCAGCTCGTAGCGCATGCGGAAGCCGTCCTCCGGGTCGACGGCCCCCTCCTTCGGCACCAGATCGCGGACGTGGCCGTACGAGGCAAGGACCTGGAAGTCCTTGCCGAGGTACTTGTTGATCGTCTTGGCCTTGGCCGGCGATTCGACGATGAGCAGGTGCTTGGGCATCGGGTGCGGGTTCCGGGCGGGCCTGTCGGCCGCGCCGTTCGGGATGTGAAGAACACGACGCCCGGGAGGTCCCGGGCGCAGGAGACGATGCCGTCCGGGGACGGCGCTATTTATAGTGGAATCACGCCGCCCATGGCGGTGTCAAGCAAGCCGCGCCCGGCCGGCCGCCGCCGCTCAGCCCGTCATGGCCGGAATTGCGATCGCGGCCACGATTCCCAGCAGCAGCAGGCCCAGCAGAACCAGGCCGATGACCAGTATGACCCAGGCCACGGTTCCCAGCTCCCGCCGCTGCAGGTCCGGCCGGTCGGTGAAGGCCCAGCGGTCCACCACGAGGGTGTCGCAGATCATGTCGTGCAGCGCCTGCCTGCGTTCGGCCAGGCCGGTCGTCAGCGCCGATACCAGGCCGCCGAGGCCGAAGCTGAACACCACCGTGGCGAAGTAGGCCGCATAGCGCCAGAACGCGCGCGCGAAGCTGATCCGCTCGCCATTGCCGCGGCAGACCTTGATCCCGACCGCCAGTTTGCCCAGCGAGGCCTGGCCCGGCGCCGAGTGCATCCAGGCGAAATACAGCAGCGGCACCAGCAGGCCCACGCCGTAGGACAGCAGCACGATCGCCAGCGAACCGCCGGTGCCGAACAGGTCCCCGCCCATCGCGCCGGCGGCGCCGGCCATCAGCAGCAGCGGAATCTGGATGGCCCACGACGCCACGGCCGTGACCAGGCCGTCGATCACCATGGCGGCGAAGCGCTTCCAGAATCCGGCGTGGACGACCTCGCCCCCGGCGACCACGGCCCCGCTCGCGCTGACGGCCGCCACCGGCGGGGCATAGGGCGATGCCGGGTCGACCGCGGCGGCCGCTCCCGCCGCGGCCACGGGATCGGCCGTTGGGGATGTCGGCAGCGGCGGCGCCCGGTCGTCGGCCTGTGCCAGCTCGGCGGCGAAGTCGCGCATCGGTTGCCAGTCGGCCATGCCGTCGCGCCATACCAGCGTGTCCCAGCCCAGCCTGCCCTGCAGCCGCAGGCGCACCAGGCTGGCGGCGTCGACCGGCCCCTGGCGCGCGTGGTCGGCATCGGCGTAATACCAGTTCGACATCGTGTTTTCCCCTGTGTTGCTTGTGTTCGGCGCCGCCCCCGCGACGCTGCGCCTCAGCCCCGGCAGTCGGCGGGCAGGTACCGGTCTTCGGCATCGGAACCGCAGCGCCAGCTGCCATCCTCCTCGCGCTCCAGCCACAGTCGCTTGCCCTGCAGCGGCCCGCCACGGGTGTCGGGCAGCGCGATCGCCATCGCGCAGCCGGAGTCCGTGGCGATGAAGGCGACGCCGGCGTGGGCCTGGCCTGGCGCGTGCGCGGCACCGAAGCCGGGCTCGTCGGCAAGCGGACAGCGGCCGTGCTGCGCGACGAATTCCCCCAGCCTGACCTTCACTGGCGCGGTTTCGGCCAGCGCAGCGACGATCTGCGAGCGCGCCAGGTAATCGTTGTAGGCAGGCATCGCGATCGCGACCAGGATCGCGGCCACCGGAATCGCCAGCCCGCCCGCGACCAGCAGGGCGATCAGGCAGCCGTGCATGCCCTGGCGCGGCGCTGGCGCCGGCCGCGGACGTGCGGGCGGTGGCGGCAGCGGCGGTGGGCCGACGCCGGGGACGGGCGGGATCATCCGGGTATCAGCGCGGCGTCAGTGCACCGGCTCGGGTTCGTCGGCGAACATCTGGGTTTCCATCCAGGCGTAGGCCGCCTCCATGCCCGGCTGGTTGAACAGCACCATCAGCACCACCCACTTCAGGTCGTCCAGGTCCAGCTCGTCCTGGTCCAGGGCCATGGCCCGGTCCAGCACCAGCTCGCGCTGGCCGGCATCGAGGACGCCGTGCTGTTCCAGGAACAGCAGGAAGCCGCGGCAGTCGACATCGAGCTTGTCGAGCTCCGGCCCGAAGTAGACCCGGACCGGACCGTCGGCGCGGCCGGTGCCGGCACCGGGCCGCTGCTGGGCCAGCGCGTCGAGCCAGTCGAAGGCCTTGCTGATTTCCGCCGGGCTGAATCCGGCCTCGAGCAGGCCGGCCTGGAGCGAGTCGCGGTCGCGGACCAGGTCCGCGTCCTCACTGAAATAGTGTTCGAACAGATAGAGCAGGACGTCCAGGATGCTCTCTTTCATTTCCCCCCGGCCTGCGCCCGAGGGCGCGAAATGTCATGACTTTCGGGAATAACGGCCGTGCTCGTGCACGACCCGCCCATCCAGCTCCATGAGCAGGAGCATGGACGACGCCTTGGCGGTCGTCAATCCAGTGCGCTCCAGCAGTTCATCCATAGGGCTTGGGTCGTGACACAGGGCCGACCACAAGCGCTGGTAGTCCGGATCCTCCGGGCCCTGGCTGCTCACGGACTCCGGGAGGGGCGCCGCGGATCCCTGGATGGGGGCGTGCAGGCGCTGGCGCAAGGCGTCGGCCAGGCTGGCGGCCACCGGCGCGAGGGCGGCGGCGACCTCGCCCGGCCGTTCCACCAGCGTGGCGCCCTCGCGCAGCAGGCGGTGGCAGCCGCGCGCCATCGGGTTGCGGATCGAGCCGGGCAGCGCGAACACCTCGCGCCCGGCCTCGGCGGCCAGGCGCGCGGTGATCAGCGCCCCCGAGCGCTGCGCGGCCTCCACCACCAGCGTGCCAAGGGCCAGGCCAGCGATGATCCGGTTGCGGGCCGGGAAGTGCTCGCGGCGGGCGCCGGTTCCGGGCGGATGCTCGCTCAGCACGACGCCGCGCGCGACGATGGCCCGGTGCAGTCCGGCATTGGAGCGCGGGTAGGGAACGTCGATACCGCTGCCCAGCACCGCCACGGTGATGCCGTCGGCATCCAGCGCGGTCTGGTGGGCCACCGTATCGATGCCCGCGGCCAGGCCGCTGCAGACCGCCAGGCCGGCGCCGGCGAAGGCGCGGGTGAAGTCCCGGGCCTGGTCGCGGCCCGCCGCGGTGGGCGCGCGGGTGCCGACCACCGCGACGGCCGGATGCCAGAGCAGGCCGGCATCGCCGGCCACGAACAGCGCCAGCGGCGGGCTGGCCATGCGGCGCAGCAGGGCCGGGTAGTCAGGATCGTGCCAGCCGAGCAGGCGATGGCGCGGATCCGCCAGCCATTGGACCTGGGCGGCGGGGGCGTCGTCCCGGTCCAGGGCGCGCACCTGGGCCTGATCGAGGCCAGCGTCGCGCCAGGCGTGCGGGCCTGCGGCGAGGGCCGCGGCCGGCCCGGCATGCCGCTCCAGCAGCCTGCGGCGCGGCGCGCTGGCGCCGCCACAGTCGATCAGGCGCAGCAGGGCGAGGTCGTCGGTCGTCATGCCGGCAGCGTGCCGCGCAGACGACGACGGCGCCTTCCGGCGCCGTCGCTGTGTCCTGTCGGAAAACCCCGCGCCGTCAGTAGGGCGCGTCGGGGTGCTTGAGGTGGTAGCCGACGCGGGTGGGCTTGATGCTGTCCATCACCAGCGCGTAGCTGACCTTGTCGTAGGTGCGGAACACCATCGCGTGGCCGGCGAACTCGTCCGGCAGGCGCACCTTGTTCTCGTAGAACACGGTGTCGGCGTCTCGGTCCGGGCCCTTCTCGACGCGGTCGACGGTGTTGGTGCCCTCGCGCCACAGCGAGAACACGGTGCCGTTGTCCACACCCTCGCGCGCGCCCACCGACAGCGCGATCACGTCCCGCGGACCGCCGTGCGACAGCGCGTCGGCCACCGCCAGCACGCGGGCACGGCCGTATTCGAGCTGCTGGGACGGGGCGTGCGGGAAGAACTGCAGGTCGTAGGGCTGGGCGTCGACCGGGATCAGGCGGTCGCCGATGCGGACTTCGCGACCGGTCTCGTCCAACAGCAGGGTGCTGGCCTGGATGCCGCCGACCTCGCCACGGGTGATCGTGCCGACGTTGACCCGCTGCAACTCGTAGCCGAGCAGTTCCTGGCCCTTGTCCGGGGTGATCACGTTGGTCCAGAACTGCTGGAAGTCGGCGATGCGCTTGCCGCGGAAATCCAGGTCGTCCTTGTGGAACAGGTCGCAGCACAGGCCGCTGCGGTCCAGGTGGGTATAGCGCACGGTCGGACGCACCACCGCATAGCGCTGGCCGGCACTCGCCCCTTCCAGGCCGCGGATGTAGGCCACCTGGCCCTGGGTCGCGCGCAGGCGGTCTTCCTCGAGCCCGACCACGTAGGGCAGGTGCTCGAATCCGTCGACCACGCGCAGGTCCTTGAGGAAGGCCTCCACGTCCGACAGCGGGATCGCATTGATCGGCTGCGCCGTCGCTTCGCGCGGGCCCTCGGTCGCGGTCACGCGGTTGAGGTAGGCCAGGCTGATGACATCGCCCGGATAGATCAGGTGCGGATTGTGGATCTGCGGGTTGGCCTGCCAGATTTCCGGCCACAGCCACGGCCGCTGCAGGAACCGGCCCGCGATGTCCCACAGCGTATCCCCACGCTGCACGACATACGTATCGGGATGATCGCCGCGCATGGTCTGCGCGGTCGCGTAGGTGGCCACCGTCATCAAGGCGACCACGCACGTCGTGCGGAGCCCCTGAGAAAGGCGCTGAAGCATACGGGCCATCTAATTGCTCCCCTTGAAGATTTCCCCGTGCAGCGGCCGCACTATAGCCTGAAAGGGGCGGCCGGTTGCAAGCCGCAGGGCGCTACAATGGCCAGCCGTTCCGTGCGGTTGTGACCGCCGCCACCTTTCCGCCATGGCCCTGCTCCCGATCCTCGAATATCCCCACCCCCGGCTCCGGACCGTGGCCCGCCCGGTCGACCCCGCGCAGTTGGAGGATCCGCTTTTCCAGCGCCTGCTCGACGACATGTTCCAGACCATGTACGAGGCGCCGGGCATCGGGCTGGCGGCGACACAGATCGACACCCACCAGCGCTTCATGGTCATCGACGTCACCGAGGGGCGCGAGCAGCCGCTGGTGTTCGTCAATCCGACCGTCCGCGAGCGCTCGCCCGAACTGCGTGCGCACCAGGAAGGCTGCCTGTCGATCCCCGGCATCTATGCCGACGTCACCCGTGCCGACGGCATCGTGGTGGATGCGCTCGACCGGCACGGCAAGCCCTTCGAGCTGCGCGTGGATGGCCTGCTCGCCACCTGCGTGCAGCACGAGATCGACCATCTCGACGGCAAGCTCTTCATCGACTACCTCTCGCCGCTCAAGCGCGACCGCGCGATCAAGAAGCTCGAGAAACTGCGGAAAGGCCGGGATTAGCGATCCGCGAGCGGGGGGCGCGGTACGGCGGGATTCTCCCGCCCCCCCGCTCCCGCTATTCCCAATCCGAATCCCCAATCCCGAATCCCGGCTCTTCATCCATGCGCATCGTCTTCGCCGGCACGCCCGATTTCGCGGTCCCCTCGCTGCGCGTGGCGGCCGCCCGTGGCGAGGTGGTCGCGGTCTATACCCAGCCCGACCGTCCCGCCGGACGCGGGCGGGGACTGGCCGCCTCGCCGGTCAAGCTCGAGGCGCAGCGGCTGGGCCTGCCGGTGCTGCAGCCCGAAACCCTGCGCAGCGTGGAATCGCGCAAGGCCCTGCGCGCGCTGCAGCCGGACCTGATGGTCGTGGTGGCCTACGGGCTGCTGCTGCCGCCCAAGGTGCTGGCGATTCCGTCCCACGGCTGCTGGAACGTGCATGCCTCGCTGTTGCCGCGCTGGCGTGGCGCGGCGCCGATCCAGCGCGCGATCGAAGCCGGCGATGCCGAAACCGGCGTCTGCCTGATGCAGATGGAGCAGGGCCTGGATACCGGCCCGGTGTTGCTGTCCCAGGCCACTCGGATCGGCGCGGACGAAACCGCCGGGCAGCTGCATGCGCGCCTGGCGGACCTCGGCGCGCAGGTGCTGGGTGACGGGCTCACCCTGCTGCGCGCCGGCGTGCGCCCCGCGCCAGTGGCGCAGCCCGAGCAGGGCGTGACCTATGCCCACAAGCTCGAAAAAGCCGAGGCGCGCCTGGACTGGCGGCAGCCGGCCGCAACGCTGGCGCGCAAGGTGCGGGCGTATTCGCCGTGGCCGGTGGCCGAGGGCGAGGTGGCCGGCGAAGCGGTGCGCATCCACGGCGCGGTCGCGCTCGGGCTGGCGCATCGCGCCGCGCCGGGCACGGTCCTGGTGGCCCGGCGCGACGGGATCGACATCGCCTGCGGGGACGGTGCGCTGCGCATCCGTTCGCTGCAGCGCCCGGGCGGCAAGGTGATCACGGCCGCCGACTACCTCAACGCGCGTCGCGAACTGGCGATGCGCGCGGCGGACGCCGCGCGCGGGCCTGGCGCATGAAGCGTCGGCGCGGTGGGCCGGGACCAGCCCAGGGCGCGCTGGCGCCCGGCGTCGCCGTGCGCCTGCGGGCCATCGAGTTGCTCGACGCGGTCCTGCGCCAGGGCCGCTCGCTCAGGACGATGCTGGCGGAAGTGTTGCCGACGCTGGCCGACCCGCGCGACCGCGCCCTGGTCGAGGCGATCGCCTTTGCCGCACTGCGCGGACGCGCACGCTACGACGCGGCGATGGCGGCCTGGATGCCGCGACCGCTGGCGCGGCGGGACGCTCCGCTGCGTGCGCTGCTGCATGTGGGCTTCGCCCAGCTAGATCCGCTGGCCCTGCCGGCGCATGCGGCCCTGGACGCGACCGTCGACGCCGCCCGCGCCCTGGGCCGCAGCCACCAGGCCGGCATGGTCAACGCGCTGCTGCGGCGTGCCCAGCGCGAGGGGCTGCCGGCGGGCGAGGCCGCAGCCGCCTGGCCGGCCTGGCTGCGCGAGCGGGTGCAGACCGACTGGCCGGAGGCGGCTGTCGCGATCTTCGACGCCAGCGCAGCGCCGGCACCGACCTGGCTGCGGGTAAACCGCGGGCGTAGCCGGCGCGAGGACTATGCGGCGCGGCTGCAGGAGGCCGGGGTGGCGGCCACGGTGGCCGAGGACCTGCCCGATGCGCTGCGCATCGATGCGCCTGTCTCGCCGATCACGCTGCCCGGCTTCGCCGAAGGCGATGCCTCGGTGCAGGACGCAGCCGCGCAGCGCGTGGCCGATGTGCTGGCGCCGCTCGCCGGCGTTGTGGCCGGTCGCCGCGTGCTCGATGCCTGCGCGGCCCCGGGCGGCAAGTCCGCGCACCTGCTCGAACGCGATCCGACGCTGCAGCTGACCGCCCTCGATGTCGACGAACGACGCCTGCGCCGCGTCCGCGACACGTTCGAGCGGCTGGGGGTAGGCCGCCACGCGCGCCTGCTCGCGGCCGATGCCACCGCGCCTGCGACATGGTGGGATGGCGAGTTGTTCGACGCGATCCTGCTCGACGCGCCGTGTTCGGCGACCGGCATCGTGCGTCGCCAGCCCGATGTGCTGCTGCACCGGCGGCCCGGCGATCTGGAGGCGTTGGCCATCCTGCAGGCGCGCCTGCTCGATGCGCTGTGGCCGCTGCTCGCCGCTGGCGGCACCCTGCTGTACGCCACCTGTTCGATCCTGCGTGCGGAGAACGGGCAGCAGGTCGAGACCTTCCTCGCCCGCACGCCCGATGCCGTGGCCGTCGGGCTCGACCCGGCGTACGGCCACGTTGCGGGCGCCGGCCGCCAGCGGCTGCCCGGCGAGTACGGGATGGACGGCTTCTTCTACGCCGCGCTGCGCAAGACCGGATAAGACCGCAGGTCGTGTGCGGGGCGCCGCCGCTGTAGACTCGCGCCGGTCTTTCCCGACGCTCCGGAACGCTCGATGTCGCCATCTGCGAACCCGCCCTGGTTGAGCGTGCTGGTGCCTGTCTACAACGTCGAACCCTATATCCGCGACTGCCTCGAGTCGGTGCTGGCCCAGGCCGATGCCGGCGTCGAGATCCTGGTGCTCGACGATGCATCACCGGATGGCTCCATGCAGGTCGTGCGTCGGGTGCAGGACGCGCACCCTGGCCGCGTCCGCAGCTTCACGCACGAGGGCAACCGCGGCCTGTCCGCGGCGCGCAACAGCCTGCTGGAGCAGGCGTGCGGGCGCTACGTCTGGTTCCTGGACTCGGACGATGTGCTGCGTCCGGGGGCGATCGACGGGCTGCGCGCGCTGGTCGAGCGCGATGCACCCGACCTGGTGTTGTGCGACTACGCGCTGTTCGGCGAGCGCTCCGGCCTCAGTCAGCGGCTGCGCCGCGGCTGGCACCGGCGTTCGTTCGACGGGGCAGCCGCAGGTATCTCGCACGATCGGGACGTCCTGCTGACCGGACTGTTGGAGACCCGTCAGCTGCATACCTGGTCGAAGATCGCGACCCTGTCGGCCTGGCGCGCGGCGCGGTTCCCCGAAGGGCGGTATTTCGAGGACATCGCGGTGATCCCGCAACTCGCCGGTGCCGTGCGCAGCTGGACCCACGCCGCACGCCCCTGGGTGGGTTACCGCCAGCGCGGCGACAGCATCCTGGCGCGGATGACGCCGGCCAAGTCGCGCGACCTGCTGCAATCGCTGCGCGAGTTCCACGCCGGGCTGCTGGCCCTGCCCGGCGGCATCTCGGCGCGCACGCGCCTGGCGCTGGAATACTTCTGCCTGCGTACCTTCGCCTCGCTGGCGCGCAAGCTGCCCGAGGACGAGGCGCTGGTGCGCGACTGCCGCGACGCCATCGCGGCCGTGTTCCCGCAGGGCATGCCTGCGGTGCTGGCCGAGTACCGCGCGCGTGGCTGGTGGCTGCGCGCTTGGCGCGCCGAGCGCAGCCTCGCGCGGCGCGGCTGGCTGCACCGGGCCCAGTGAGGCGCGGCTAGGGCAGGTAACGGGCGACGATGCTGCCTTCGCGGTAGAGGTGGTGGGCGACATAGCCTTCGAGCTTCCTGCGCTCCCCGCCGCGCAGCTTGATCAGGCGCGGGGGTCGCGCCGGCGCGGGATGGGCGAGCAGGCGCCGGTACAGGCGGAAGCGTCGCCAGTGCGAGATCTGCTGCAGGAAGTACGCCGTGTCCTCGGCCCGCCACAGCTGCAGGCGGTAGGCACGGCCCGTGTCCAGCACCACCTGGGCGCAGACGTGGACGATCAGGTAGCCCGGCCTGGAAATGCGTTTGACCAGACGCTGGTAGCGGCCCTGGCGGCGCAGGGCCTCGAGATAGGCCTCGTCGCCGACGGCGAGGGCCCTGGCCAGCTCCGCATGCCAGTCGACGAGGAAGGGCATGCCCGGCGGCGCGGCCATGCACCAGCTGTCGAGCACCGGCGTGCCGCCGGGCACGCAGAATCCCTCCAGGTAGAAGCCCAGGTATTGCGCGCCGCTGTCGGCCTGCGCCTCCACGAGCCAGTCGAGCGATTCGGTGAGGATAGTGCTCGCGTCGATCCAGACGCCGCCGTGGCGCGAGAGCAGATACAGCCGCAGCCAGTCCGAGCGCCGCGCCGGTGTCAGCCGTTCGAAGTCGGGCGGGAGGTCGTCGGCCTCGACATGGCGCAACAGGTCGTCGCCGACGATGAGCCGGATTTCCCAGCCAGGGCAGTGGCGTCGCCAGTTGTCCAGACAGCGGCGCACCACCAGGGGCACGCGATCCTCGTGCCAGTACGACCACAGCGTGCGCGGGATCGTCGCTCCGCCCCGCACCGGCCCGCCGCCTTCGATCAGCCAGACGCGTGGCCGGCACGGCGCCGATTCGACCGGCCGCCGCAGCCACCACGCCAGCGACATCGCTGCGGCGAAGGCAAGCAGGAGGCAGCCTGTGCAGAGCAGAGCCATGGCGCGGCGGATACGCGGGGGTGCGCTGGCGCTATCGTATGAACCCCCTCGCGTGAATCACTCGTCATGACCCAGGCCCGCCCGCGCGTGCTCCATCTCGTCACTGGCGGATTCTCCGGCGGCGCGACCCAGGTCGCGATCCAGCTGGTGAATGCCGGCATGGCGGGCGGGCGGGTGGAACCCTTGCTGGTGCTGCGCCGCAAGCGGCGCGGCGATCCAGCCCGGATCGCGGAACTGCGCGCGGCCGGAACCCCGCTGCGGCTGGTGCCGGGCTGGACGCACCTGGCCACCATCCAGGCCCTGGTGCGGCTGTGCCGCGAGTTCCGGCCCGACGTGCTGGTGGCGCACGGCTTCAGCGAACATCTCTGGGGGCGCTACGCGGGGCTGCTGGCGAAGGTGCCGCACCTGGTGCACGTGGAGCACAACACCCGCGAGCGCTACACCCGCTGGCGCCTGGCGCAGACGCGCTGGCTGGCCGCGCGCACGTCGCGCATCGTGGGCTGCTCGGAAGGCGTGCGCCAGGTGCTGCTGGACATGGGCATGCCGCCCGGGCGCACCATCGCCATCCCCAACGGCATCCGCCTCGATCCCTTCGCCGGGGCCGACGCGCATCCGCTTGCCGCACGCGTTCCGGGCATCGTCATGGTCGCGCGCTATTCGCGACAGAAGGACCACGCCAGCCTGCTGCGTGCCCTGGCCCTGCTCGCCGAGCGCGGACTGCGCCCACCGCTGCTGCTGGCCGGCGGCGGCAAGGCCCTGCATCGCGCGCCGGTCGAACGTCTGGCGGCCGAACTGGGCCTGCAGGACCAGGTGCGTTTCCTGGGCGTGGCGCGCAACGTGCCGGAACTGCTCCAGACCCATCGCATCGCGGTACTCAGCACCCGCTACGAAGGCATGCCGCTGGCCCTGATCGAAGGCATGGCGGCCGGCTGCGCGGTGGTGGGCAGCGCGGTTCCCGGTGTGCGCGAGGTAATCGCGGACGGCGTGGACGGCCTGCTGGTGCCCGGGTCGGATCCGGTCGCGCTGGCCGATGCGCTCGAGCGCCTGCTGCGCGACGACGCGCTGGCCACGCGCCTGGGTGCGGCCGCGCGCGCGCTGGCGCTGCGCGAATACGGGCGCGAGCACATGAATGCGCGCTACGAGGCGTTGTTCCTCGAACTTGCCGCCCAGCCGCCGCTGCGCGGCTGAGGCTCGCTACCAGCGCAACGGCCGCCGCGCCACTTCGCGTCCGAGGCTGTGGTGCAGGGCGCGCGCCTCGGCCAGCGGCAGGTAGCGGATGCGCAAAGGCGGCGCCAGGCCACTGGCGCCTGCCGTATCGAGCCATATCGAGGCCATGCCGAAACGGCGGTCGAGCGGCGACTGGCGCAATTGCAGGGACTGCAGCTTGTCGATCTCGGCGAAGCGCCAGTGGCGCGCCCACCAGCCCTCGCGTACGGCCACCAGGCGACGGTCGACGTGGTAGCCGGCAAAGCGCGCGTGCCGAAGCGCCAGCCACCAGCCCCAGGGCAGCCAGAGCAGGCCCAGCAGCCCCAAGGCGCCGCCGTACCAGCACAGTCCGGCGCTGAGCAGGGTGGCGAACACCGCATCGCCCAGCAGCAGCCGCTGCCAGGCGCGGGGGTGCAGCGGGCGCCAGCCTTCCGGTGGCCAGAGGCCGCCGTCGAGCAACCGGACCAGCAGCGCATCGCAGGCCGCGGGCGTGGCGATGGGGGCCAGCTCGGGCGCCTCGCGCGGTTGGCCCTGGCCGTCGTCGCCCTGCACGCCTGCGGTATCGATCGACAGCGAGCGGCGCGCGAAGCGCCGGTGCAGCCAGCCTTCACGCAGGGTCCAGGCCTGGATGCGGCGGCGCGAGACGCTGCTGCGCACGCGCGAGAACAGTCCGCGCTCGACCGTCAGCCGGCGGCCGTGCTCGCGCAGCTCGAAGCCGTGGTAGCGCACGATCGCCAGCAGGACCGAGAACAGCCGCAGCAGCGCCAGGGCCAGCAGCAGCACCCCGGCGAGCGCGAGCGCCGTCGAGGTCCAGCCGCCATCGAGATGGGCGGCATAGCCCGACAGCTCGCCGCGGATCCGGTCGAAGCCCTGCTTGATCGTGTTCTCCGGCAAGGCCTGCCAGGCCAGCGCGAATGCCGCGCCCACCACCACCATGCCGCGATTGGAGACCAGCCCCAGGCGCACCAGCTCCGGCAGCGGCAGCGCCAGCAGCAGGTGCCCGCTGTCGGCGGGCGCGGCGTCGGCTGTCGCCTCCACGCCATGCGCGCGCTGGCGGATCAGCTGTTCCAGCGCCAGCGCATCGCCGAGCTGCAGCACCCGCATCTGCGCTTCGGGCCGGGTGCCGCCGGCCGATTCGAGCTTGACCTCGGCCACGTCGAACAGGCGATGCAGCAGGCTCTGCCGCAACTCGACGTTGTGGATGCGCGAGAACGGCACCTGCCGCAGACTGCGTTCGAGCAGGCCGCTGCGGATCACCAGGCTGTCGCCCTCGATCCGGAAGCGGTAGGTGAAATAGCGCCAGACCGACACCGCCGCCAGCACCAGCACCGCCACGCCGGCGGCGGCCAGCTGGTAGCCCTCGTCGCGGCGGCCGCCGAACACCAGCAGCACCAGCAGCGGTACCAGGAACTGCCGCAGCGAGCCGAGCAGCACGAACAGCCAGGACCACGGATGCAGGCGCCGGTCGGCCGGCGAGGCCTGGAGCGCGGGATCAGGGCTCGTCGTCATCGGTCTCGATCCAGCGCGCCAGCCGGTCGCGCAGCCGCTCCGCGTCGGCGGCATCGAGCCCGGCCGTGGCCACCGCGTTGCTGCGGGTGCCGGCGGTGTGGATCACGAGCGTGGACAGGCCGAAGCGGCGCTCGATCGGGCCGTGGCGCAGGTCCAGGTGTTGCACCCGCGACCCGGGAACGAGGGTTTCCTGGCGCCACAGGCGGCCGCGCCGCAGCGCATAGCCATCGCCATCGAGGCGCCAGCGGGTCCAGGCGTAGCGCCGCTGACCGGCCCAGGCGCCGAACGCCGGCAGGGCGACCAGCACCGCCAGCGCCAGGGGCAGGCGCCATGCTTCCGCGACCAGCAGCCCGATCGGGACGAGCAGGACCAGCGCCAGCAGGCCGTTGCCGAAGGCGCTGCCCAGCACGAACAGCCAGCGGGCGCGCGACGGCAGCGGCTGCCAGCCCGCGTCGTCGTCCGCGGGACCTGGTAGGTCCGGGGCAGTGTCCGGCGCGCTCATCCGCCTTCCAGATCGGCGTAGGGATTGGAGGTCGCGGCGCCGGGCGGCTGCGCCTTGAAGCGCTTGTAGGTCCACTGGTACTGGGCCGGATCGCGTCGGGCGATGCGCTCGACATCGGCATTGAGCGCGGCCGTCGCGATCCGGCTGTCGGCCGCCGCGACACCGGGCGAGGCGGCCATGATCCGCAGCGCATGCGCCGGGCCCGGGCCGATGCGTTCGCACCAGGCGAACAGCACCGTGGCGCCGCTGCGCGAGGCGAGCCGGCCGAGCAGGGTCATGGTCGAGGCCTGTACGCCGAAGAAGGGTGCGAATTCGCCGTCGCCGCCCTTGGGCTGCTGGTCGGGCAGGATGCCGACCACGCCGCCGGCCTGCAGGCGCTTGTACAGCTGGCGCACGCCCGCGCCTTCGGCCCGCACCTGGGTGACGCGGTCGGCCTGCGTGTCGGCGCGCACGCGGCGCAGGAAGGCCTCGCCGATGGCCGATTCCGGCGGCTTGTAGAGGATCGCCAGCGGCGTCTTCGCCGCCAGCCACTGGTTGAGCAGTTCCCAGTTACCGAAATGCGGCGCGGCCACGATCAGCCCGCGGCCCGCTGTCAGCGCGTCGTCGAACAGCGCCTCGCCGTGGATCTCGGCGATCAGGCCCAGGTTCTCGGCATGCGGGCGGGTCCACATCCGGAGGGTCTGCAGGGTCTGCAGGCCGGTCGAACGCAGGATGCGGTGGCGCCAGTCCTCGCGCTGGGCCGGCAGCAGGTCGGGGTAGGCCAGTTCCAGGTTGCGCAGCGCCACCCGGCTCTCCCGCGCGCCGGTGCGCAGCCACAGCCACGCCAGCGCGTCGCCCAGGCGCTGCAGGGCGGGCCAGGGCAGCCGGCCGATCACGGCGGCGAGCGCATACAGGAGCCGGGCCAGGAGGTCGGTCATGCGCGCAAGTGTAGCGAGCGCGGACCGCAACCCGGGGCGCGGGGCCCTGACGGCCGCGCCGCATCGCGCTATGCGCACAGGGCCGGGCGCGCTGGCAGCAGTCGCCCGGCGCGGCGGGCGGGCGCCCCGGCTGGGCCTTGGTCGGCGGCGCGTCGCCATGCGCCGCAGCCCTCGACGACGGACATCCACACCCGCGGCTGCAGCAGGCGTCGTGCGCGCAGCAGGGCATCCGCGTGTCGCGGCAGATCCACCCATGCGCGCGGAATGCCGAACCATTAGGCTTGACGCCCCACGCGCCCCGGAACCCCGCGCCCGCCCATGCTTGCCCTCATCCAGCGCGTCAGCGAAGCCAGCGTCCGTGTCGAAGACGAGGTCGTCGGCCGCATCGGGCCCGGGCTGCTGGCGCTGGTGGGCATCGAGCCGGGCGATGGCGAGGCGCAGCTGGCGCGGATGACCGATCGCCTGCTGGGCTACCGGGTCTTCGGAGACGGGGAGGGGCGGATGAACCGTTCGTTGTCGGACACCGGCGGCGGCCTGCTGCTGGTCAGCCAGTTCACGCTGGCGGCCGACACCCGCTCGGGCATGCGCCCCGGCTTCAGCACCGCCGCGCCGCCAGACGAGGCCCGGGCGGTCTTCGACCGTCTGCTGGCTGAATGCCGCGCGCGTCACGTCGGCCCGGTGGAAACCGGCCGCTTCGGTGCCAACATGGCGGTCGCCCTGGTCAACGACGGGCCGGTCACCTTCCTGCTGCGCGCCTGATCCGGCGCTTCCGGCTGCTCGGGGGCCTCGGAGGGCGGCCCGCGAGCTGGAATCCGCAGGATCCGTCCCCATCTGTGCTGCAGCCCGGTCCCTGATGGACGGGCTCCAGGCCACCCGCGGAGGACCCGAGGGGGCGGCGATGGTATAATTACGGGTTCACTTTTCTCCCCGGTGCGCGCCTCATGGCGAACGAACGTCCAGCCGAGCAGTCCGACATCAAGCTCCTGATCTCCAAGGGCTTGGAGCAGGGCTACCTGACCTACGCCGAAGTCAACGACCACCTGCCCGACGACCTCGTCGATCCGGAGCAGATCGAGGACATCATCGGCATGATCAACGGCATGGGCATCGAGGTGCACGAGATCGCACCCGATGTCGAATCGCTGCTGCTCACCGGCGACTCCACCGGCAACCGCGAGGTCGACGACACCGCGGCCGAGGAGGCGGCGGCCACGCTGACCGCGCTCGACGCCGAGGGCGGCCGCACCACCGACCCGGTGCGCATGTACATGCGCGAGATGGGCACGGTCGAGCTGCTGACCCGCGAAGGCGAGATCGCCATCGCCAAGCGCATCGAGGAAGGCCTGAACCAGATGCTGTCCTCGCTGGCCAGCTTCCCCTGGTCGGTGCAGCTGCTGCTCGAGGACTACGAACTGCACAAGGCCGGCAAGAAGCGCCTGGCCGAGCTGGTGGTGGGCTTCAACGACCTGGAGGAGCCCGCGCCGGAGGCGCCGGCCGCCGAGGCCGACGACGCCCCGGCCGCGGACGATGCGGAAGCCGAGGATGAGGACGAGGCCGACGACGGCGAAGCCGAGGAGGCGGGGCCGACCGGACCCGATCCGGCCGAGGTCGCGCGCCGCATGGAGGCGCTGGCCGCGCTCTACACCAAGTTCCAGAAGACCTACGCCAAGTCCGGCGCCGAAGCCAAGCCGGTGCTGAAGCTGCGCGAGGAAATGGCCGAGATCTTCACCACCTTCAAGCTGCCGCTGCCGCTGACCGACACCCTGGTGCGCAAGCTGCGCGACGTGGTGGGCCAGGTGAAGGACCACGAGCGCCGCATCCTCGACCTGTCCACGCGCGTGGCCAAGATGCCGCGCAAGGACTTCATCCGCGCCTGGGAAGGCAACCAGACCAACCTGGGCTGGGTGGACGAGGTGCTCAAGCGCAAGCAGAAGTGGTCGAGCGGCATGCGCGAGGTCAAGGACCAGATCATCGCCGAGCAGGAAGCCACCCTCGCGGTGGAGAAGGCGATGATGGTCACCCTGGCCGACCTGCGCGAGATCAACCGCGCGATGGCCTATGGCGAGGCCAAGGCGCGCAAGGCCAAGAAGGAGATGGTCGAGGCCAACCTGCGCCTGGTGATCTCCATCGCCAAGAAGTACACCAACCGCGGCCTGCAGTTCCTCGACCTGATCCAGGAAGGCAACATCGGCCTGATGAAGGCGGTGGACAAGTTCGAATACCGCCGCGGCTACAAGTTCTCGACCTACGCCACCTGGTGGATCCGCCAGGCGATCACCCGCTCGATCGCCGACCAGGCGCGCACCATCCGCATCCCGGTGCACATGATCGAGACGATCAACAAGCTCAACCGCATTTCCCGCCAGATGCTCCAGCAGTACGGCCGCGAGGCCACGCCGGAGGAGCTGGCCAAGGAAATGGACATGCCCGAGGACAAGATCCGCAAGGTGATGAAGATCGCCAAGGAGCCGATCTCCATGGAGACCCCGATCGGCGACGACGAGGACTCGCACCTGGGCGACTTCATCGAGGACACCAACGTCGAGTCCCCGATCGAGGCCACCACTAACATCAACCTGTCCGAGACCGTGCGCGACGTGCTGGCCGGGCTGACCCCGCGCGAGGCCAAGGTGCTGCGCATGCGCTTCGGCATCGACATGAACACCGACCACACCCTCGAGGAAGTCGGCAAGCAGTTCGACGTCACCCGCGAGCGCATCCGCCAGATCGAGGCCAAGGCGCTGCGCAAGCTGCGCCACCCGAGCCGCTCGGAGCAGCTGCGCTCGTTCCTCGACATCGACTGAGCCGTCCGGCGCGCCAGCCGGCGCTCCACGACACTCCGATCGCCCCGGTGCGCCTCGTCGCCCCGGGGCGATTTCGTTGTGGGGCGCCAACCTGAACGCCTGCGGCTGCGGGCGCGCCGCGTTCGCGCCGCGCCGACATCCGCGCGGGCAAAGTCGCTACCCGACGGCGCAGCGAGCGCCGGAACCAGGAGATCATTGATGAATGCGACCAAGACCCTTCTCGCGCTGGCCCTGGCCGCTGGTCTGAGCGCCTGTTCCAACGCCGACCAGGCCCAGAACTCTGCCCAGGAAGCCGCCAACTCGGCGACCGAGGCGCAGCAGGCGGCCCAGAACGCCGCCAACACCGGCGACATGGCAGCCGCGCAGTCCGCGCAGGCCGCCGCCGAGGCCGCGGACGCCGCGGCCGATGCCAGCTCGCAGATCGCCAGCCAGGTCGGTGGTGCCGACGACATGACCCGTCGCGAGGACCTCGCCGACTCGGCGGAGAAGGCCGCCGACGCCGCCGAACAGGCGCAGGACGCCGCCGAGGAGGCGAACGCCGCCGCCGACGGCCGCAACAACACCGACGGCCAGTAAGCCGTCACCCCGACGACCGGGCGGCCTCGCCGCCCGGCTCGTGTCGCGCGGCCGTGGCCGGTACTCGTCGATCGGTCGCGGTTGCGCGATCTTTTGTATGCACCATGGACCGGCGCCGCGAGCGCTGGCGTCGCTTTTGCTAGGATGCCCGTTCGGGCCTATAGCTCAACGGTTAGAGCAGGGGACTCATCGAAAGGTGCCGCCGCGCAGGAATGCGCGGACGGGAACGGGATGAATTCAGGGAAACCGCAGCGGCGGCCGCGAGGCCGGCCGGTGGCAATCCTGAGCCAAGCCGGCGGTACACCGCCGGAAGGTGCAGAGACTACCTGGGGGCTGCAGTGCCCTTGATCACAGGCTCGAGCGTCCCGCACCCCATCCGCCCGGCAGCCGCCGCGGCGAAGGGTGAAGAGATAGTCCGCTCCGCAGGGAAACCCGCGGCCAAAGCGAATCCCTTGGTTCCAGGTTCGAATCCTGGTGGGCCCACGATAACCATCGCGCAGATGGCCTTGCCGTCGCGTTGTCAGGCAGTTGCCTGCTCCCTGAGAAAGTCGACGAACGCGCGTAACGGCGCCGGTACATGGCGCCGATCGGTGTAGTAGAGGTACGGGCCCTCGAACGATTGCCACCATGACTCGAGTACCGGCCGCAGCCTGCCGTCGTCGAGGGCTGGCCGTAGGTACTCCTCGAAGGTGTAGATGATGCCGCTGCCAGCCAGCGCGGCGCCTACTTCCAGGTCCTGCGACGAGGTCAGCAGCGGGCCCTGCGGCGGCACGCGGACGGTGTCGCCGTCGCGCTCGAACTCCCAGACCGCGAGCTTGCCGCTTTCGAAGCGGTGGCCGATCAGGCGATGCTCGACGAGTTCCCGCGGATGCTGGGGCGTGCCGTGGCGGTCGAGGTACGCGGCCGCGGCTGCGGCTACGAAGCGCTGCCGTCTCGGGCCGATCGGTACCGCGATCATGTCGCGCGCCAGACTTTCCTCGTAGCGCACGCCGGCGTCGTAGCCCGCCGCCAGGACGTCGATGTGGGTGTTGTCCATCGCCACCTCCACGCTCACGCCCGGATAGCGGGCGAGGAAGGGCGGAACCAGCCCCGGTAGGACGAAGCGCGCGGTCGGTACCGGAACGTTGAGGCGCAAGGTGCCGACGGGGCGATGGATGTCGTCGCCGAGGTCGTCGAAGGCCGACTCGATCTCGGCCAGGGCCGGGCGCAGCCGGTCGAGCAGGCGCTGTCCGGTATCGGTCGGCGTCACGCTGCGGGTAGTGCGGTGGAGCAGCCGCAGGCCGAGGTCGCGCTCGAGCCGGCGGATACGGTCGCTCAACGAACTCGGGGCGACGCCGCGACGATCGGCTGCGGCACGGAAGCCTCCGGCCTCCACCACGGCGGCGAACAGGGCCACATCGCTCAGGTCGGGACGGCGCATGGGGATCTCCCACAAGGGATTGTGCGGCTCATCGTACAAGGCGTTCGCATTTATCCGGTTTATCCGGACTGAGGACGGGCGGAGCATGGCCTCGCCAAGGCTGCCCGCTGTGGGCGGCCGTCCTCCGAGGACCCCACCATGCCTGCGAACCTTCCCTCCACCAGCTCCCGACCCGTGGCGTCGCGCCGCGGCCTGGCCGCCCTCGCGCTGGGCGGACTGCTGCAATTCGGCAATGCATTGGCGCAGTCGGCGCCCGAACCCGGCTGGACCCCGGCCGACATGCCTGCGCAGGACGGCAGGATCTTCCTGGTCACCGGCGGCACCAGCGGCATGGGCTACGAGGATGCCAAGGCGCTGGCCGCGGCTGGCGCGCAGGTGGTGATCGCTGCCCGCAACCCCGAGCGCGGGCAGGAGAGCATCGCCCGCATCCGCAAGGACCATCCGCGCGCCCAGGTGCGCTTCGAACCCGTCGACCTGGCCGACCTCGCTTCGGTGCGCGCGCTGGGCGAGCGCCTGCGCGCCTCGCTGCCGCGTCTGGACGGGCTGATCAACAACGCCGCGATCATGGCCCCGCCCGAGCGCAGCGTGTCCGCCGACGGCTTCGAGGCCCAGCTCGCGACCAACTATATCGGCCACTTCGCGCTCACCGCCGAGCTGCTGCCGCTGCTGCGACGGAGCGAGGCGCCGCGCGTGGTCACGCTGTCGAGTATCGCCGCCGCGCGCGGGCGCATCGACTTCGACGACCTGCAGGCCGAGCGCGGCTACGACCCTTACGCGCGGTACGCGCAGTCCAAGCTGGCCTGCCTGATGTTCGCGTTCGAACTGCAGCGGCGCAGCGATGCCGGCGGCTGGGGGATCGCGAGCTTCGCCGCGCACCCTGGCGTGGCGGTCACCGAACTGGTCCGCAGGGGGCCGGGGCTGGACAGCGACTTCGGTCGCGAGTGGGCGCAGGACCGGGAGGAATACCATTCCGCCGCGCAGGGCGCGATCCCGACGCTGTACGCGGCCACCGCGACGGAGGCGCAGCCGGGCAGCTATTACGGCCCCGTCGGCGCAGACGAACATCGCGGGCCGCTGGGCCTGGCGCGGGTACCGGATGCCGCGCGCGACGCGGACGCCGCCGCGCGCCTGTGGACGCTGACAGAACGCCTGACCGGCCTCGAGTTTCCCTGAGGCCGTGGCCATGCCCTCCGCCATTTCGCGTGCCATCGCCACCGCGATCCATGCCGAGCCGGAAGAAGTGGGTGCCTCGCTCACCGGTTTCGCGCTGTTTTTCTGCATCTTCGCCGGCTACTTCATGCTGCGGCCGGTGCGCGAGGCGATGGGCATCGCCGCTGGTGTCGACCAGCTGCAGTGGCTGTTCACCGCCACCTTCGTCGCGACCGTGCTGGTGGTGCCGCTGTTCGCCTGGCTCAGCTCGCGGGTGCCGCGACGCGCGTTCGCCGGCTGGGTGTACCTGGTGTTCTGCGCCAACCTGGTGGCGTTCGCGCTGGCTTTCCATGCCCGGGAGGGCGATCTCTGGATCGCGCGCGCGTTCTATGTCTGGATCTCGGTCTACAGCCTGTTCGTGGTCTCGGTGACCTGGAGCGTGATGGCCGACGTGTTCGACGCGGCCCAGGCCAGGCGGCTGTTCGCCTTCATCGCCGCGGGAGCCAGCGTCGGCGGACTCGCGGGCCCGGCCGCAGGGGCGCTGCTGGTGGGCGCGGTGGGGCATGCCGGCCTGGTGCTGATCGCAGCGGCGCTGCTGGGCGGCGCGCTGGCGCTCAGGCGTCCACTGATGCGGTGGCGCGAGCAGGGCGGGGCCGGCCGGCCTGGGGCCGTGCCCGCGGAAAGCACGCGCCGTCCGGTGCCGGGCAATCCACTGAGCGGGTTCACCGGCGTGCTGCGTTCGCCCTATCTGCTGGCGGTCTCGGGATTCGTCCTGCTGCTGGCGGCGGTCACCACGTTCCTGTACTTCGAGCAGGCCAGGCTGGTGGCTGCGCTGTTCCCCGATCGCGACACGCAGGTGCGGGTCTTCAGCCTGATCGACATCGCGGTGCAGGCCGGCGCGCTGCTGGCGCAGGCCTTCGTCACCGGGCGCGTGGCGCAGAAGCTCGGGGTGCGCGTGCTGCTTGCGGGCGTGCCGCTGCTGGTCAGCGCCGGGTTCGTCGGCCTGGCGCTGGCGCCGGGGTTCGCGATGCTCGCCGCGCTGATGATCGTGCGCCGGATCGGCGAGCACGCCTTCGTGCGCCCGGGCCGGGAAATGCTGTTCGCGCCGCTCGACGCGCAGACCAAGTACAAGGCCAAGGCGTGCATCGATACAGTGGTCTACCGCGCGGGCGATGCCGCCAGCGCGTGGATCAGGGCCGCGCTCGACCTGCTTGGCCAAGGCATGGTCCTGGTCGCCGTGATCGGAGCCGCCTGTGCGCTCTCGTGGGCCGCGCTCGGCTGGTACCTCGGCGGCCGGGCGGACGCACTGGTGCGCCGGCGCGCGGACAGCGGCGCATTGCCATCCGCGCCGAAGGATGCGGCGCCGGTCGGCCTGCCCGGCTGATCCGGATGCGCTCCCGCGGCAGGCGGTGCGCTGTCGCCCTCAGTAGCGCAGCTGGCAGTGGTTGCACCAGAACGTGCGGCGCTGGCGCGTGCCCAGGTGCGCGAGTTCCAGGCGCGATCCGCATTCGGAGCATTCGCGCCGGCGATGCACCAGCCAGTGCTTGCGCAGCACGTACTGCTTCTTCCACTCGAGGAAGTCGAAGCTGTACTCGCGCGCCTGGGCGATCATCTGCCCCAGCTTGCGCGGCGGCAGGTCGCCGACGCGGGTTTCGGGATGCACCCGGATGCGGAACAGCACCTCGTTCTTGATGATGTTGCCGACGCCTGCGAACACGTCCTGGTCGAGCAGCGCATCGCAGACCAGGGTGTCCGGCTCGCGCTTGAGCTTGCGGCGCGCGAGCGCCGGATCCCAGTCCGGCGACATCACGTCCCCGCGCCAGTCGTAGCTTTCGTCCAGCGGACCCTCGACGTACTTGAGCGACGAGGAATAGAAGTACAGCGTGCCGTTGTCGAAATGCAGCGCCAGCCGCGGCGGCTTGCCGGGCTTGGGATCGTCGATGCGGTAGGAACCGAACATCAGCATGTGCACCCGCAGGCTGAAGTTGCTGAATTCCAGCAGGAAATGCTTGCCCCAGCTGCGCACGGCCACCACGCGCCGGCCCTGCATGCGCTGGATGTCGAGCTTGCTGTTGCCCTCGACCTGGCGCACCGTCCTGCGTCGGAAATGGGCGGCTTCGTCCCTGAGGATGACGATGGATGGGCCTTCAGGCATGGCTCCTCCGGCGGATGCGCGGCGCGGCGCCGGCAATGGTCTGGAAGCGCAGCGCATCGGTGACCGCGTGTCCGTGCGCGGTGTTGTCGAAGATCACCCAGGCCGGCGCGGCGCGGGCGGACGCGACCGCGGCGGCGAGTTCGTCCAGCGCCGGATCCTCGTAGCGGCTGTAGTAGATCCGCGGCGAGCCATGCCAGCGCCAGTAGCTCCAGGGCGCGTCCGCCGGCGGGCGCGCGGCTTCGGGCAGGCGCGCCGGATCGGCGGCCACGCGCGTGACCGCGTGCCGTTGCAGCAGCGCAGTCGCGCGCGCGTCGAACCAGCTGGCGTGGCGCGGCTCGCAGGCCACCGGCACGTCGGTGCGACGACGCAGCATGCGGAGGAACGCGCTGGCGCTGCGCGGTTCCAGCGCCAGGCTCGGCGGCAGCTGCAGCAGCAGGGCACCGAGCTTGCCGCCGAGGCCGTCGACCTCCGACAGGAAGCTGTCCAGCGCGGGGCCCGCCGCGCGCAGGCCAAGTTCGTGCGAGATGGTGCGCGGCAGCTTGGCCGAGAAGCGGAACCTGGCGGGCACGCTCTCGGCCCAGCGCCGCCAGGTTTCTCGGCGGTGGGGGCGGTAGAACGAAGAGTTGACCTCGACCACGTCGAAGCGCGTGGCGTAGCGCGCCAGCATGCTGGCGCCGTCGTCGAACAATCCGCGCTGCGGCGTCCCGATCGACCAGCCTGCGCAGCCGATGCGGATGCGGCGCGCGGCCATGCTCAGACGCCCCGGCCAGGGGCGCGACCCGCGCCGGGCATCGCGCAGCGGCGGACGGCTGTCCGGTTGCCTGCTTTCGGGTCCACGTCGGGCTCCGGCGGAAACGAGGCCGGAGGCTGACGCAGGCGCGATCAATACGCCGTGATGCGACGGGCAGGCCGCCCGACCTGCATCAGTCGCGACGCGGCGCGGCGCGCGGCGGCCGCCTGGCGGGAGCCGCGGGCGAGGGCGCCTTGAGCTGCCGGACCGATGCCGCGCGCGGCGCCGTCTCGTCGCCGTGCAGGGTCATCAACGATTCCATCAGCTGCTCGTCCGGGCTCGAGCACACGCCCAGCAGCAACGCCTCCTCGCAGCCTTCGGCGGCGATGTAGGCGTGGCCCATGTTGGAGTCGATGTACACCGACTCGCCCGCGTCCAGCACGATCGGGTCGTAGAACTCGGTATGCAGCTCCATGCGTCCTTCCAGCACATGGATGTACTCCTCGCCCGAGTGACGCACCAGGTCGCCGAACTCGCCGATCGAGCGGGCGCGCACCCGCGTCAGCACCGGGATCATGCGCTTGCGCCGCAGCTCCGGGCACAGATAGTAGTAGTCGTAGTTGGGCGTGGTGACCCGGATCGCGTCCTCGATGCGGCCGATGCTGCGGCGCGCGGTGACCGGCGGCTCGGGCGTCTCGTCCTGTTCTGCGAACAGTTCGGACATGCGCAGGTTGAGCCGCTGGCTCAGCTGCAGCAGCTTGTCGTAGGTCAGCGTCAGCCGATCGTGCTCGACCTTGGACAGGGTGGACAGCGGGATGCCCGAGTGCTCGCTCATCTGCTTGAGCGTCCAGCCCTTGCGCGCGCGCAGCGAGCGCAGGAGCCCGCCGATCGTGGGGTGCTGCTGGGTCATCCTTGCCGGTTCTCCGGTGGCTGCGGTCTTGTCCTGGTCGGGATCATCATCGCTTCCCCGGCGGTCGCCGGGAAGAGGCGGATGGGCCGGACGGATGCCGGCACACCAGGGCATTGGTCATGTTGACAATTTTCCGATTGGGATCATTATCGCCAAATCAGGATAGCGCCCACTGGGGCGGCGCAACCTGAACATCCGGAGACCGTCCGATGCGTTCGCTTCCCAAGATCCTGTGCGGCTGGCTGCTCGCCGCATTCCTGTCGCCGGCCGCAGCGCAGGACCCCGCGCCGGCCGCGATTGCGCCGGCAACGCTGCCGCCGGTGCCGGAACAGCCCGGCGATGGCCTGGTGCCTGCAGAGGCGACGCCGTCGGGGACGCCAGTGCTCGATCGCGCCGACGTCGAAGCTTGGCTCGACGGCTTCCTGCCCTACGCCCTGGCCTCCGGCGATATCGCCGGTGCGGTCGTGGTGGTGGTGAAGGACGGTCAGGTGCTGCTGCAGAAGGGCTACGGCTACGCCGACCTGGCCGAGCGCACGCCGGTGGATCCCGACGCCACCCTGTTCCGCCCCGGCTCGGTGTCCAAGCTGTTCACCTGGACCGCGGTGATGCAGCTGGTGGAACAGGGCAAGCTGGACCTGGATGCCGACGTCAACCAGTACCTCGACTTAGAGATCCCGCACCGCGACGGCACGCCGGTCACGCTGCGCCAGATCCTGACCCATACCACGGGCATGGAGGAGCAGATCCGCGGCCTGATCACCGCCAGCGAGGCCTCGATCACGCCGCTGGGCGAAGCGCTCAAGTACTGGGTGCCCGAGCGCATCCACGTGCCCGGCGCCACGCCGGCCTATTCCAACTACGCCACCGCGCTGGCCGGCTACATCGTCGAGCGCGTGTCGGGGCAGACGTTCGACGACTACATCGAACAGCGGATCTTCCAGCCGCTGGGCATGACCCGCTCGAGCTTCCGCCAGCCGCTGCAGCCGGAACTGCTGGCCGGCATGTCCAAGGGCTATGCGCGCGCTTCCGACGGCCAGCCCAGGGACTACGAGTTCATCAGCCTGGCGCCGGCCGGCAGCCTGGCGGCGACGGGTGCGGACATGGCGCGCTTCATGATCGCGCACCTGCAGCTGGGCGCCTACGGCGATGCGCGCATTCTCGGCGCCGACACCGCGCGGATGATGCACACCACCGGGCAGGCGTCGGTCGGGCCCCTGAACCGGATGATGCTGGGCTTCTACGAGACCTCGGTTAACGGCCACCGCGCGATCTCGCACGGCGGCGACACGCAGTGGTTCCACAGCGACCTGCAGCTGTTCCCGGACGACGGTATCGGTCTCTTCGTGTCGATGAACAGCTCCGGCCGCGAGGGCGCCACCGGACATGTGCGCTATGCGCTCTCGCGCGGTTTCGCCGACCGTTACCTGCCGGGCGAGCCCGCCCCGGCGGCGGGCGTTTCCGAGGCGGAGGCGCGCGAGCACGCGCAGCTGATCGCCGGCACCTACGCCAGCAGCCGCCGTCCGCAGAGCAACTTCGTTTCCCTGGCCAACATCCTCGGCCCGGTCAAGGTGGTCGCCAACGAGGACGGCACCATCAGCGTGACCCTTGCCCTGGGGCCGGGCGGCGCGCCGAAGAAGTGGCGCGAAGTCTCGCCTTGGGTCTGGCAGGACACCGCCAGCAGCGATCGCCTCGCGGCCGATGTCGTCGATGGCCGGGTGACGCGCTTCAGCCTCGAGCCCTATGCCCCGATCATGGTGTTCGAGCGCCTGTCGACCTGGCGCGCGCTGTCGATGCCGCTGCTGGTGGCCAGCCTGCTGGTGCTGGCGCTGACCGTGCTGGCCTGGCCCGTGTCGGCGATGGTGCGGCGCTACTACCGCGCGCCGTATCGCCTGGCGGGGCAGGACGCGCGCATGCACCGACTGGTCCGTATCGCCGCGCTGGCAGTCCTGCTGGCCCTGGGCGGCGCGCTAGGCTTCGTGGTCGCGATGCTCAGCTCGCTGGAGATGACCAGCCCCGACAGCGACGGGATGATCATCGCCCTGCGCCTGTTCGCCACCGTGGCACTGCCGCTGGGCGCGGCGGTCGCGGTGTGGAACGCCTGGCACGTGCTGCGCGCGCCGCGCCGGCTGCTGGCCAAGTTGTGGGCGCTGCTGCTCGCCCTGGCCTGCCTGTACGCGCTGTGGATCGGCATCGCGCATCACGTGATCGGCTTCGGCGCCTACTACTGAGCGGCGCTGGCCGCGCATCCCGCCGGCGGTCCGCCGCCGGCACCATCCCCTGACATGCCGTGGAGGTCCGCGTGAGCACCGCCGTGCCCGTGACCCTGGAACTGCACAATGAACCGCTGCCGCTGGCGGCGCCTTTCCGGATCTCCGGTCACGTGTTCGAAGCGATGCCGGCCACGGTCGTCCGACTGCACGACGGTGTGCACGCCGGCCGCGGCGAGGCCGCCGGCGTCTACTACAACAACGACCATCCCGACGCGATGCTCGCCACGCTGGAGGCATTGCGTCCGCGCATCGAGGCCGGCCTCGACCGCGAGACGCTGCGCACGCTGTTGCCGGCCGGTGGCGCACGCAACGCGCTGGACTGCGCGCTGTGGGAACTGGAATCGAGCCGTGCGGGTGTGCCGGTGTGGCGGCTGGCCGGGCTCGAGCGCGTGCGTCCGCTGCTGACCACCTTCACCGTGGGCGCCGACACGCCGGAGGTGATGGCGCGCAACGCCGCCGCCTTCGTGCAGGCACGCGCGCTCAAGCTCAAGCTCACCGGCGATGCGCAGCTCGACGCCGAGCGCGTGCGCGCGGTGCGTGCGCGCTGCCCGGCGCCGTGGATCGGCGTGGACGCCAACCAGGGCTACACCGCCGAGACGCTGCCGGCGCTGCTGCCGGTGCTGGTGGAGGCGCGCGTGTCGCTGCTCGAGCAGCCCTGCGCCCGCGGCGCGGAGGATTCGCTGGCCGGGATCGATCGCGTGCTGCCGTTCGCCGCCGACGAGAGCATTCTCGATCTGGGCGAGCTGGAGTCGCGCCACCACCACTTCGACGTGATCAACATCAAGCTCGACAAGTGCGGCGGCCTCACCGAGGGGCTGATGATGGCGCATCGTGCGCGCGCGCTGGGCAAGCAGGTGATGGTGGGCAACATGGCCGGCACCAGCCTGGCCGCGGCGCCGGCCTTCGTGCTCGGCCAGCTCTGCGACGTGGTCGATCTGGACGGCCCGGTGTTCCTCGCGCGCGACCGCAGCCCGTCGGTGCGCTACGAGGACGGCTACATCGTCTGCGGCGAAGAGGTCTGGGGGCCGGCGGCCGCGGGATGAGCGCGCAGCCCCACGAGCCGACCTGGTTCGGGCAGCCGCGCGGGCTGACGATCCTGTTCCTGACCCAGATGTGGGAGCTGTTCTCCTACTACGGGATGCGCACGCTGCTGGTCTACTACATGACCCGGCAGCTGCTGTTCGCGCAGGAGAAGGCCTCCTTCATCTACGGCAGCTACACCGCGCTGGCCTATTTCACCCCGATCCTCGGCGGCGCGATCGCCGACCGCTGGCTGGGCAAGCGCAATGCGGTGATCGCCGGCGGCAGCATCATGGCCCTGGGCCATCTGCTGATGGCGTCCGAGTCGATGTTCTATGCGGCGCTGGCCATCATCGCCCTGGGCAACGGCCTGTTCCTGCCCAGCCTGCCCAGCCAGATCAACGATCTGTACGCCGAGGGTGACCCGCGCCGCGGCCGCGCCTACAACGTCTACTACGTGGGCCTGAACGTCGGCGGCCTGCTGGCGCCGCTGGTCTGCGGCACCCTGGGCGAACTCTACGGCTGGCACTACGGCTTCGGCGCCGCGGGCATCGGCATGTTTGTCGGACTGCTCATCTATCTGGCCGGACGCAAATACCTGCCGCCGGAGCCGGCGCGCGTTGCTAGGTCGGCGCCGCTGCCGGCGCAGGCTCGCCGCGACGGGCGCCGGATCTGGTGGCTGCTGCTGGGCGTCGGCATCGCGGCGACCATCTTCCGCGGCGCCTACGAGCAGATCGGCAACACCTTGCCGTTGTGGATCGACAGCGGGGTGGACCGCTCGCTGGGCGCCTGGACGATCCCGATGACCTGGTTCCAGTCGCTCAATCCGCTGCTGGTGATCGCGATGACGCCGCTGCTGCTGATGGTCTGGCGCCATCGCGCCGCGCGCGGCCGCGAGTCCTCGCCGGCCGCGCGCATGGCCACCGGCGCGCTGCTGGTGGCGGCGGCCTATCTGCTGCTGGCCCTGGTCAGCGCCATGGCCGGCGACGCACGCGTGGCCTGGCCCTGGCTGCTGACGTTCTTCCTGGTGCTGACCCTGGGCGAGCTGTACATCCTGCCGACCGGCCTGGGCCTGTTCGCGAAGCTCGCGCCGCCGCGGCTGGGCGCGACCACGGTCGCGTCCTGGTTCCTGGCGGTGTTCAGCGGCAGCCTGTTGGCGGGGCTGGTGGGGATGTTGTGGTCGCGCGCCAGCCATGCCGGCTTCTTCGTCCTGCTGGCCGGGCTGGCGGTGCTGGCGGCCGTCCTGCTGCGCGCGCTGGACCGGCCGATCCGCCAATCAGGGCGCGCCTAGCCATTTTTCATTCTGTATTGACAATTTTCCAATCGGGATCATGATCCCTGATCAGGACCGGGTTGTCCCCGGTGCGAAGCTGACCGGAGAGAGCCTGCATGACCGCATCCGTCCCGTCCGTCCCGGCCCGCCGCTCGCGGCTCGCCCTCGCCGTCGTGGCCGCCATGGCCGTGGCCGCCCCCGCCGCGGTGTTCGCCCAGCAGGCGCCCGCGGATGACCAGGCCGGGCCGGTCCAGCTCGACAGCGTCATCGTCACCGCCAACAAGCGGCAGGAAAACATCCGCGAAGTCGCTACCGCGATCACGCGCCTGGGCGAGACCCAGCTGGAGAACCTCAACGCCACCCAGATGGCCGACTACGCCAGCTACGTGCCCGGCCTGCAGATGCAGTCCAACGGCACGCCGGGCCAGGTGCAGGTCTCGATGCGCGGCGTGGCGGCGCTCTCGCCGGGGTCCACCGTGGGCACCTACGTGGATGATGCGCCGGTCGGCTCCAACAGCCTCTACCAGCAGGCCACGCTCTACCAGCTCGACCTGCTGCCTTACGACATCGAGGCCATCGAGGTGCTGCGCGGGCCGCAGGGCACGCTGTACGGCGCCGGCGCGATGGGCGGCCTGATCAAGTACACCATGCGCAAGCCCGACACCTCGCATCGCGAGTTCCGAGTCGGCGCGGGCGTCTCGTCGCCGTCCGATGGCGGCACCGGCCAGAACTACCGCTTCGGCATGAACCTGCCGATCGTGCAGGACGCGTTCGCGCTGCGCCTGAGCGCCGCGCGCCAGGAGCTGCCCGGCTACGTCGACAACCTGGTCGACGGCCGCCGCGACATCAACCGCGGCGAGCAGACCAGCGCGCGCGTCGCACTGCGCTGGGAAGGCGAGGCCTCGAGCCTGCAGCTCGCCGCGATGCGCCAGGAGGTCGAGAGCGACAACAACTCGATCATCGCGGTGGACGCCGATACCCAGCGCCCGCTCGCCGGGCTGTCCAACCGCGTCTACGTCGACGAGCCGTTCCGCAAGGAAATCGACCACTACGCGCTGACCTTCGAGCACGACCTCGGCTTCGCCGACCTGGTCTCGGCCACCAGCTACGCCGACACGATGACCGCCGTGCGCAGCGACGTCTCGCTCAGCTACGGCGAGTATCCGCTCGCTTTCCTCGATGCCGATCCCACCCTCGAGCCGGGCTCGTCCTATCTCGACAACCGGCTGGAGCTGAGGCAGTTCACCCAGGAAGTGCGCCTGCAGTCCAAGTCGGGCGGCGACTTCGAATGGCTGGTCGGCGGCTTCTACTCCGACGAGAAGGGCGACAACAGCCAGTACGTGGCGCTGAACAGCCTCGATGGCTCGCCGCTGCCGGCGCCCTGGAACGACATCATCGGCGTGCTGGGCGAACTGGTGATTCCCAGCACCTACGAGGAAACCGCGGTCTTCGCCAACGCCAGCTATCGCTTCACCGAGCGCTTCAAGCTGGGCGCAGGCGTGCGCTTCTCGCGCAACGACCAGAAGTTCCAGCAGAACGTGACCGGCGGCGTGCTGATCCCGATCGGCGTGCAGGACAACAGTTCCAGCGAGGACGTGTTCACCTGGAGCATCACCCCGCAGTTCCAGATCACGCCCGATTCTATGGTCTACGCCAAGGCCTCCACCGGCTATCAGCCCGGTGGCCCCAACGTGGTCGCGGTGGGCCTGCCCTCGGCGGTGGATTCGTCCATGCTCACCAGCTACGAGCTGGGCTGGAAGGCCGGCTTCGGGCGCCGCCTGATGCTCGACCTGGTGGCCTACCAGATCGACTGGGAGGACATCCAGGTGGCATCGCAGGTCAACGGCGTCAGCGGCCTGGTCAACGGCGGCGAAGCCACCAGCCGCGGCATCGAGGCCTCGCTGCAGTGGCGCCCGGTGAGCGGGCTGACGCTCGGCTTCAACGGCGCCTACAACGACTCCGAACTCGACCAGGACTTCCCGGCCATCGTGGTGCCGCTGGATCCGGACCTGCCCGGCGGCGTGCTCGAGATCAACACCGGCCTGGGCGGCGACCGCATGCCCTACGTGCCCGACCTGACGCTGTCGGCGACGGTGGATTACACCATCGCCCTTGCCAACGGCTGGAGCGCCGGCTTCGGCGGCGGCTACCGCTGGGTCGACGACCGCACCAACGCCACCACCGAGCGCCAGGTGATCGCCATCGCCGATCCCAGGACCGTGCTCGATACGACGATCACCGAGCCGCTGACGATCCAGAGCTACGGCGCGCTGGACCTGTACGCCTCGCTGTCCAACGGCAGCTGGACCGTGCGCGGTTACGTGAAGAACGCCGGCGACAAGCGCGCCTGGTCGTCGCTCACCGACATCACCGGCGCGCTCACCGGCGTCACCCAGCATCTGGCCGCGGTGCCGATCCAGCCGCGCACCTTCGGGCTGGAATTCGACTTCCGCTTCTGACCCCACGCCGCCCGCACGCGGGCGGCCAATGCTGCGCAGGGAAATCGGGCGCTACCGCATGCAGACCGCAGTTCCAATCGCGCGCGAGGCCGAGGCCCTGCCGCAGCCCTACCTGTTGTTCCTCGGCGACATCACCGAGCCCGGCTACGCCAAGACCGCGTTCGGGCTGCGCGACTGGGCGCCCGAGCGCTGCGTGGGCGAATATGCCTGCGCTGGTGCGACCGTCAGCGCCGGCCTGCCGGCGATGACGCCGGCCAGGGCGCGACTGCAGGGTGCGCGCGCGATGGTGATCGGCGTGGCCAATCCGGGCGGACGCATCCCGGAAAGCTGGGTACCGGCGCTGGTCGAGGCGCTGCAGGCCGGGCTCGATCTCATCGGCGGCATGCATGCGCGACTGGGCGGGATCGAGCCGCTGCGCAATGCCGCGCTCGTGCACGGCCGTCGCCTGATCGACGTGCGCGAACCGCCGCCGGGCCTGCCGGTGGCCACCGGGCGCAAGCGCAGCGGGCGCCGCCTGCTGACGGTCGGCACCGACTGCGCGCTGGGCAAGAAGTACACCGCGCTGGCGCTGACGCGCGCCTTCCGCGCGCGTGGACTCGACGCCGACTTCCGCGCCAGCGGGCAGACCGGGATCCTGATTGCCGGCCAGGGCGTGCCGATGGACGCGGTGGTGGCCGATTTTGCCGCGGGCGCGGCCGAGCAACTCTCGCCCGAGGCCGATGCCGCGCACTGGGACCTGATCGAAGGGCAGGGCTCGCTCTCGCACCCGGCCTACGCGGCGGTGTCGCTGGCGCTGCTGCACGGCAGCCAGCCAGACGTGATCGTGGTCTGTCACGAGCAGGGGCGCGAGGCCGTGCTAGGCCATCCGCAGTTCGCGCTGCCCTCGATCGAGGAGACCATCGATCTCGCCCTGCGCCTGGGCGCGCGCACCAGTCCCGGCATCCGCTGCGCCGGGGTGAGCCTCAACACCGGGCGGCTGGAGGCGGAGGCCGCGCACGAAGCGGTCGACGCGCTGGCGGCGCGGCTGGGCATGCCGGTGGCCGATCCGATGCGCGGCGGTGCGGCCTTCGAGCGGCTGGTGGACGCCTGCCTGGGATGAGGCCTGCTGCCACCTGGTTCCAGCGCTTCCTGCTGCCGGGCTTCGTGTTCCAGGCGGCGGTGATCGCCGGCGGCTATGCCACCGGCCGCGAACTGGTGGAGTTCTTCCTGCCCGCCGGCCCCTGGGGCGGCCTGCTGGGAATGGCAGTCAGCATGCTGGTCTGGAGCGTCGTGCTGATGGCCAGCTTCGAGCTGGCCCGTCGCGCGCGCGCATACGACTACCGCGCCTTCTTCCGCGTCCTGCTGGGCCGCGGCTGGTGGCTGTTCGAGATCGGCTACGTCGCGCTGATGCTGGTCATCCTGGCGGTGATGGGCGCAGCGGCGGGCGAGATCGCGCACAGCCTGTTCGGGCTGCCGCGCCTGGCCGGCTCGCTGGCGATGATCGTCGCCACCGGCGCGCTGCTCACGGTCGGCGCCGCGGGCATCGAGCGCTTTCTGGTGGCGTCGGTCGGCTACCTGTACCTGGTGTACGCGGTGTTCGTGGTCTGGTGCGTGATCGCCTTCGGCGACCGCATCGGCGAGGCGTTCGCCACCGGGCCGGTCGACGGCGGCTGGCTCGGTGCCGGCGTGACCTATGCCGGCTACAACGTCGCCACCATCCCCGCGGTGCTGTTCTGCGTGCGCCATTTCGGCCGCAGCCGCGACGCGCTGGTGGCCGGGGCGCTGGCCGGGCCGCTGGGCATGCTGCCGGGCGTGCTGTTCTACGTGGCGATGATGGGCTGGCACCTGGAGATCGCCGACCAGGCGCTGCCTTCGGCCTTCCTGCTGGCCAGGCTGCAGGCGCCGTGGTTCGAATGGGCCTTCCAGCTTGCGGTGATGCTGACCCTGGTCGATACCGGCGTGGCCCTGCTGCATGCGATCAACGAGCGCGTCGCCGCAGCCTTCCGCGAACGCGAGCGCGCGATGCCGCGCGCGCTGCGCCCGGGCATCGCGGTCGGCACGATGCTGCTCGCCGTCTACGCCGCCACGGCGGTGGGACTGGTGGACCTGATCGCCCGCGGCTACGGCACGCTGACCTGGTACTTCCTGGCCATCTACGTGCTGCCGCTGATGACCTGGGGGCTGTGGCGACTGTGGCGGGGCGCGCCACGGGTCGCCGTCACCAACACCGCGGCTGCGGGGCCCGCGCCATGACATCCGAAGGAGACACCATGCATCCGATCCGTAGCTGCCTGTGCGCGATGGCCGTCGCCATTGCCGGGCTGTCCTCGTTCCCTGCGCTCGCCGCCCCGCCGCCGGGCTTCGACGAACGCGTCGAGCAGGCGATGCGCGCGCGCGATGTGCCCGGCATGGCCATCGCCGTGGTCGAGGACGGCCAGGTGACGCTGGCGAAGGGGTATGGCGTACGGGCGCTCGGAGACGATGCGCCGGTCGATGCCAACACCATCTTCCCCACAGGCTCGACCGGCAAGGCGGTGACCGCGGCCGCGCTGGCGCTGCTGGTCGACGAGGGGAAGATGGGCTGGGACGACCGGGTGATCGACCACCTGCCCGATTTCCGCATGTACGACGCCTGGGTGACGCGCGAGATGACCGTGCGCGACCTGCTCGTGCACCGCAGCGGCCTCGGCCTGGGCGCGGGCGACCTGCTGTTCATCCCGCGCAGTTCGCGCAGCCGCGCCGACATCGTGCGCGCGCTGCGCCACATCAGGCCGGCCACCAGCTTCCGTAGCGGCTACGCCTACGACAACATCCTGTACATCGTCGCCGGCGAGCTGGTGGCGGCGGTGAGCGGGCAGGACTGGGAATCGTTCGTGCGCGAACGCATCTTCGCGCCGCTGGGCATGCGCACCGCGGTGAGCCACGAGGACGCGCGCTTCGCCAACCCCAACCGCGCGCAGCCGCATGCGCGCCTCGATCCGCGCCTGCGCGGGCTCGGCCCGCAGCAGTTGCTGCCCGAGCGCGAGGGCCTGGGCCAGGTCGGCGCGCCGGCCGGCGGGCTGTCCTGGAGCGCCAACGATTTCGCACGCTGGCTGCAGGTGCAGCTGGGCCGCGGGGCGGTGCCGGGTGGTGCGCGTCTCTACAGCGAGGCGGCCGCGCGCGAGATGTGGACGCCGCAGGTGCAGGTGCCGATCCGCGCCTATCCCGAGCCCATCGCCGCGCTCACCCCGCAGTTCTCCGGGTATGCGCTCGGCTGGAACGTGCAGGACTACCGCGGCGTGAAGGTGGTGCAGCACGGCGGCGCGGTGTTCGGCGTGCTCGCCTTCGTGGCGCTGGTGCCCGAGCGGGGAATCGGCATCGCGCTGCAGATCAATTCCGAGGACGTGGAGGTGATCCGCGGCCTCGCCCACGAACTGCTCGACCACTACCTGGAGCTCGAGCCGCGCGACTGGGTGGCCGATTTCAGCGAATGGAACCGCGCGCGCCTGGCGGCGGGACTGTCCGCGCTGGAGTCGATGGGCGCGGCGCGGCCCAAGGCCTCGCGACCCTCGCTGCCGCTCGCGGGCTACGCCGGTCGCTATGCCGATGCCTGGTACGGCCCGATCGCGATCGAACACGCCGGCGGCCGGCTGCGGATCGACTTCTCGCAGAGCCCGGGCATGACCGGCACGCTCAGCCACTGGCAGTACGACACCTTCCGCGCCGACTGGGACGATGCGTCGATCGAGCCGGCCTATGTGAGCTTCGCCCTGGACGCCGAGGGCAAGGTCGCGCGCATCACCATGAAGGCGGTCTCGCCCACGGCCGATTTCAGCTACGACTATCACGACCTGCTGTTCGAGCCGGTGGCGCACTAGCCGTCGGCCTGCGCGCGGGCAGGGTGGCGGGATCCGCGCCTGCGCCGGCGGGCGCCTGCGGCGGGACAGTCACGCGCTGTTCCTTCGACGCACGCGGCGGCGTGGCATCCTGCGCGTCCCGTCCCGCTCCCGCCTCGCCATGTCCGCCAATCCGCTGCTCGATTTCTCCGGCCTGCCGCGTTTCGACGAGATCCGGCCTGAACACGTCGCGCCGGCCATCGACCAGCTTCTGGCCGAGGCCGAGGCGGCGGTGCGCGCGGCCGAGCGGGTGTCGCCGGTCGGCTGGGACAGCTTCGTGGTGCCGCTGGACGACGCCACCGAGCGACTGGCGCGCGCCTGGGGGCAGGTGGCCCACCTGGAGGCGGTGGTCAACACGCCTGCGCTGCGCGAGGCCTACAACCAGACCCTGCCCCGGGTCACCCGGTTCTGGAGCGCGCTGGGGCAGAACCTGGCCCTGTACGCGCAGTACCGCGCACTGGCGGAAGCGCCGGAATTCGACGCCGTCGACGACGCGCGCCGCAAGGTGGTGGAGAACGCGCTGCGGGACTTCCGCCTCGGTGGCGCGGAGCTGGCGGAAGACGACAAGGCGCGTTTCGCCGCGATCCGCGAGGAACTGTCGGCGCTGTCGGCGAAGTATTCGCAGAACGTGCTCGATGCCACCGATGCCTGGTCGCTGCACGTCGAGGACGAGGCGCGTCTTGCCGGCCTGCCGGCCGATGTGCGCGCCGCCTGCCGTGCGGCGGCCCAGAAGGACGGGTTGCCGGGCTGGAAGCTGGGTCTGCAGATGCCGGTCTACCTGCCGGTGCAGGCCTATGCCGAGGACCGCGAGCTGCGCGCCACGCTGTACCGCGCCAACGCGGTGCGCGCCTCGGAACTGGGCGACGATCCGGCGCTCGACAACAGCGCGCTGATCGAACGCATCCTCGCGCTGCGCGCCGAACTGGCCGCCCTGCTGGGCTTCGACAGCTATGCGGCCTATTCGCTGGCCACCAAGATGGCCGACACGCCCGACGAGGTGCTGGCCTTCCTGCGCGACCTGGCGGTGCGTGCGCGGCCGCATGCGCAGCGCGACCGCGCCGAACTCGAGGCGTTCGCGCGCGAGCAGCTCGGACTCGACGGTCTCGAGGCCTGGGACCTGGCCTACGTGTCGGAGAAGCTCAAGCAGGCCCGCTACAGCTTCTCGGCGCAGGAAGTGAAGCAGTACTTCACCGAGCCGAAGGTGCTCGCCGGCCTGTTCGGCCTCATCCACGACCTGTACGGCCTGCGCGTCGAGGAAGACAGCGGCCCGGTCTGGCACGAGGACGTGCGCTTCCATCGCCTGGTCGATGCCGATGGCACCCTGGTCGGGCAGTTCTACCTCGACCTGTATGCGCGCGAAGGCAAGCGCGGCGGTGCGTGGATGGACGACTGCCGCAACCGCCGCGTGCGCGCCGAAGGCACGCAGACGCCGATCGTGTACCTGGTCTGCAATTTCGGCAGGGGCGTCGACGGCCAGCCGGCGACCTTCAGCCATTCCGACGTGACCACCCTGTTCCACGAGATGGGTCATGGCCTGCACCAGCTGCTGACCCGCATCGGCGAACTCGGCGTGGCCGGGATCAACGGCGTGGAGTGGGATGCGGTGGAGCTGCCCAGCCAGTTCATGGAGAACTTCTGCTGGGAGTGGCCGCGGGTGCAGGCGATGACCGCGCACGTGGACACCGGCGCGCCGCTGCCGCACACGCTGTTCGAGCGCATGCTGGCGGCGAAGAACTACCAGAGCGGCATGTTCACCGTGCGCCAGCTGGAGTTCGCGCTGTTCGACATGCTGCTGCACGCGGGGCCGGCGCCGGCGGTCGAGGAGGTGCAGTCGCTGCTCGGCCGGGTGCGCGCCGAGGTGGCGGTGAATCTGCCGCCGGCGTGGAACCGGTTCCAGCACCAGTTCAGCCACATCTTCGCCGGCGGCTACGCGGCCGGCTATTACAGCTACAAATGGGCCGAGGTGCTGAGCGCGGACGCCTATGCGGCCTTCGAGGAAGCGCCCGGCCTGGAGCGCGAGATCGGCCGGCGCTTTCGGCACGAGGTGCTGGCGCGCGGCGGCAGCCGCGCCGCGGCCGAGAACTTCCGTGCCTTCCGCGGACGGGCGCCGCGGATCGAGGCGCTGCTGCGGCACACCGGCATGGCCGGCTGAGCGAGGGCACCCGCCGGCGTTGACGCGGCGTTAAGGAGCCGCCCGTCTAATGGTGCGCGGTTTTCCCCGCTCCCCTCGAGGCTGCCCTTGCGTCGCCGTCAACTGATCGCGGCCGGTATGTCGATGCCGCTGCTGCTGGGATGGCCCGTGCGCGTCCTCCGGGCCGCGCAGTCGGGACCGTCCACCCCGTTCGATGCGGACACCGTGCCCGCGCTGGCGCGCGCGCTTGCCGCGCAGGCCTACGTGCCGCCTCCGCGCGCCTTGCCCGCCGCGCTGGACGCGATCAGCTACGACCAGTTCCGCGACTACCGCTTCCGCCCCGAGCAGGCGCTGTGGCGCGACAGCAGCGCCGGCTTCCAGGCGCAGCTGTTCCATCGCGGCTTCATCTTCAAGGACCGCGTCGACCTGCACCTGGTGGAAGACGGCCGCGCGGCGCCGCTGCCGTATCGCCGCGAGCGCTTCGACTTCGGCCCGCAGCCGGCGCCGGCCGACGATCCCGCGCTCGGCCACGCCGGCTTCCGCCTGCACGCGCCGCTCAACCGTCCCGACTACTTCGACGAGCTTTGCGTATTCCTGGGCGCCAGCTACTTCCGGGCAGTCGCGCGCGGCCTGGCCTACGGCCTGTCGGCGCGCGGTCTGGCGCTGGGCAGCGGCGATCCGGGGCCGGAGGAGTTCCCGCTGTTCCGCGCGTTCTGGCTGGAACAGCCGGCGCCCGGCGCCACGTCGATGGTGGTGCATGCGCTGCTCGACAGCCCCAGCGTCGCCGGCGCCTACCGTTTCGTCATCGCGCCGGCGGGCGAGGAAACGACGATGGAAGTGGATGCGCGCCTGTTCCCGCGCGTTGAGCTGCGCAACGCCGGCATCGCGCCGCTGACCAGCATGTTCGAATTCGATGCGGGCGACCGCGTGGGCATCGACGACTTCCGCCCCGCGGTGCACGACTCCGATGGCCTGGCCATCTTCAACGGGGCCGGCGAGCAGGTCTGGCGGCCGCTGCGCAATCCGCGCGAGATCGCGCACAGCGGTTTCGTGGACGAGAACCCGCGCGGCTTCGGGCTGATGCAGCGCAAGCGGGATTTCGAGGCGTTCCAGGATGCAGAGGCACGCTACGAGCAGCGCCCCAGCGCCTGGGTCGAGCCGCTGGGCGACTGGGGCGCCGGCGAAGTGCACCTGGTCGAGCTGCCTACCGGCAACGAGTTCGCGGACAACATCGTCGCCTTCTGGCGTCCGCGCGATCCGCTGGCGCCGGGCCGCGAACACCGCTTCGCCTACCGCCTGCACTGGTGCGCGGACCACGCATGGCGGCCGCAGCTGGCGCGCGCGCTCGCCACGCGCACCGGCCAGGGCGATGCGGAAGGCGTGGCGCCGCGCCAGTTCGTGGTCGACTTCGCGGGCGGGCGGCTGGACGCCGTGCCGCACGACGGCGCGCCGCGGGTCGAGGCCTGGGCGTCGGCGGGCGAGCTGCGCAATCCGGTGGTGTACCGGCTGGCCAATGGTCGTTGGCGCATGAGTTTCGAACTGCTGCCGGGCGCGGCCGAAGTGGTCGAGCTGCGCGCGCGGCTGCTCGATGGCGGTGGCGAGGCCCTGTCGGAAACCTGGCTGTCGCGATGGCCGGCGTGATGTCTCCCGCCGCCGTGGCGACCGATCCGCCCGCCGCGCAGGCACCCTGGCTGCCTCCCGAGGCGCCGCTGGACATGCCGGTGCAGGGCCTGCGCCAGGGCCGTCTGGTCAATCCGCGGTTGCCGAGCACGCCGCCGCGCATGGCGCTGCGCCGCGCCGCGGTGTTCGGCGGCACCGCCTTGCTGGGCCTGCTCGCGGCCTGGCAGATGTGGTGGCTGCTGCGCGCCGACGGCATCACCGTGCTCGAGCTGCTGTTGCTGGCGCTGTTCGTGCCGCTGTTCGCCTGGGTTGCGCTGTCCTTCGCCAGCGCGGTGCCGGGCTTCATCCAGGTGTTGCGCAGACGCCCGCTGCGGCTGGGGCTGTCGACCAGCGGTCCGCTGCCCGAACTGTCCACGCGCACCGCGCTGCTGGTGCCGGTCTACAACGAGGATCCGCACCGCACCTTCGCCGGGGTGCAGGCAATCCTGGAATCGTTGGTGGCGACCGGGCGCGCTGCCTGCTTCGATGTTTTCATCCTCAGCGACACCCGCCGTCCCGAGGTCGCGGCCGCCGAGGAAGCGGCCTTCCTCGCGCTGCGTGCGAAGCTGGGCAAGGAACTGGGCGTGTACTACCGCCGCCGCAGCGACAACGCCGAGCGCAAGGCCGGCAACATCGCCGGCTGGGTGCGCCGCTTCGGCGGCGCCTTCGCCAACATGCTGATCCTCGACGCCGACAGCCTGATGGAGGGCGCGACGATCGTGCGCCTGGCCGCGGCGATGGAGCGCAACCCGGACGTGGCCCTGATCCAGACCCTGCCGCTGGTGGTGAACGGCAGCACGGTCTTCGCGCGCATGCAACAGTTTTCCGGCCGCGTCTACGGCCCGGTGATCGCGCACGGCGTGGCCTGGTGGCACGGCGCGGAGAGCAATTACTGGGGCCACAACGCGATGATCCGCACCCGCGCCTTCGCCGAGTGCGCGGGCCTGCCGGCGCTGGAGGGGCGCGCGCCGTTCGGCGGCAACGTGCTCAGCCACGACTTCGTCGAGGCCGCGCTGATGCGGCGCGGCGGCTGGGCCCTGCACATGGAGCCGGGGCTAGGCGGCAGTTACGAGGAAGGGCCGCCGTCGCTCACCGACATGCTGGTGCGCGACCGGCGCTGGTGCCAGGGCAACCTGCAGCACTCGCTGGTGGTGCCCGCGCGCGGGCTGCATCCGGTCAGCCGCCTGCACATGATGATCGGCATCGGCCATTACTTCACCGCGCCGATGTGGGCGATGCTGATGCTGGTCGGGCTCTCGATCCCGCTGCAGGCGGGCGTGGAGGAGGGCTATGCGCCGCTGGCGTACTGGCGCGAGGCGGACCCGTCACGCTTCCTGTGGATCTTCGGCCTGACCATGGCCCTGTTGTTCGGACCCAAGCTGCTGGGCCTGGCGGCCGCCTTGCTGGACGGCACGGCGCGTCGCGCCTTCGGCGGCGGGCTGCGCCTGGCGGTCGGCGCGCTGCTGGAAACGGTGCTGGCCGCGCTGATGGCGCCGATCACCATGTACCTGCAGTCGCGCGGCGTGGCCGAGGTGCTGGCCGGCAAGGACTCGGGCTGGGATGCGCAGCGCCGCGACGACGGAACCCTGCCGCTGTCGGCGCTGCTCGCCCGCTACGGCGGGCTCAGCCTGTTCGGCCTGGGTGCGACCGTGGTCGCCTGGCTGGTCTCGCCGGGACTGGCGGCATGGATGTCGCCGGTGCTCGCCGGCATGCTGCTGTCGGTCCCGGTCGTCGCGCTGACCTCGGCGCCCGGGCCGGGCCAGTGGCTGCGCCGCGTCGGCATCTTCGCCACCCCGGAAGAGGTGGTCCCCCCGCCGATCCTGCTGCGGGCCGAGGCGCTGCGCCGCGAGGACTGAGACCCCGGCGGCCGCCGTCCCGGAGCTGGCGGGCCAGGCGCCCGTCCCGCTGCCCGTCCGTCCCACCTTCTGACCTCCCGGCGGCGGCCCCCGACCGCCCGCAGGCCGCCGCCGTTGGCGGGGGTTCAAAAGTTTTCAGAAACTTTCAGGGGACGGCCAAGCATTCACGGCCGGGCCCATGCTCCACTCGCCCCGACGTTCCCGCCGCACAGGTGGAGGACGCGGTGGCCGCCGTCCGACGGACCGGCCGCCCGACATCGCAACAGGGGGACATCGTGAGCGCAAACCATTTGAGTGCCGGCCTGTGGCTGGCATGCGGCCTGCTGCTGCTCGCCGGCGGCGACGGCCTGGCACGCGAGCGCAAGCTCGAGAACCGGCACGGGGTGCAGGCACGCGACCTCGACCCGGGGCAGAAGGGGCTGGTCACCGGGGTGGGCATCGAGGCCCACGACATCCAGAGCATGACCAACCAGATGGCGCGCGACATGTTCGCCAGCGGCTTCCTCAACCAGCTGCAGCACGCGCCACGCGTGCTGGTGGACGAGCAGGAGTTCCGCAACGAAGGTTCGCAGATCATCAACCGGCGGATGATCACCCAGCGCCTGATGACCGAACTCAACCGCGCCGCGCAGGGCCGCATGAGCTTCGTCGGCCAGCGCTATGCCGGCATGGTCGCCAAGCAGCGCGAACTCAAGCGCGAAGGCACCACCGACGTGGGCACCACCGGCCTGACCGGCGGCCAGGCGGGCATCGACTTCTTCCTGGCCGGCGCGCTGATGACCCTGGACAGCCGCGACCCGCGCAGCGGCGTGGTCCAGCGCTACAACCAGATCGCCTTCGAACTGGTCGATGCCGAAACCGGGGCCGTGGTCTGGACGGGCATGTACGAGTTCCAGCGGGCCGCCGCGGACGACGTGGTCTATCGCTGATCCGCCTCGCGCTGTTCCCGCGGGGCAGCGACACGGAGGTCGCCACTTTCCCCCGACCCATCGCCGCATGCGGCGATCCGGACGCGTGCGCCCGTCACGCCGCGAAGGATGCCGCCACCCATCCGAAGGAGACGTCATGAAGCTTGCCGCCCCGACCCTCTGCTGCAGCGCCGTGCTGGTGCTGCTGCTGTCCGCCTGCTCCACGCCCAACACGCGCCCGCAGGCCCTGCTCACCTGCGACTACAAGGCGCTCAAGCGCAATGCGCCCACCGGCGGCCCGGCGCTGACCTCGGTGGCCTACGGCGCGGTCAAGGACATCCCGGCCGACGCCGTGCTGATGAGCGATGCGGGCCTGTTCCGCAGCGTGATGGTGCAGCAGCTGGCGACCCAGCCCACCGCGGGCGGCACCGTGCAGGTCACCGCGCGCCTGGCCAACTGCACCGGCGCCGGCTTCAGCGTGCGCGCGCGCACCGCCTTCCTCGACCAGGGCATGGGCCCGGCCGAGCCGGTTTCGGCCTGGCGCACGGTATTCCTGCCGCCCGGCGGCATGGCGGTCTACCAGGAGTCCTCGTTCGGCGCAGCCGCGCACTACTACATCGAGCTGGCCCCGAACCAGTAAACCGGAGGACCTCATGCGCATCGTCCTGATCGCTTCCGCACTGACCTTGGCCCTGCCCATGCAGGCCGTCGCGCAGATGCGCCCCGGCCAGCCGCAGGTGTTGACGCCCGCGCACCGCGAGCCGGTGGCGGTGCCCGTTCCCTGGACCGAGCTGCGCCAGCGGCTGGGCGCGCGCAACCGGGTCATGCTGTTCTGGGAGGCCGGCCTCGATGCCGGCGTGTCGACCCGGTACCGCGAGGTCGAGACGCTGGACCGCTCCGTCCACGGCAAGGCCGCGCAGGCGGGCAGCGTGGCGCACCACTACGACGGCTCCAGCGGGGTCGCCGTCGCGGGGGCGCGTTCGCACCTGCACGAGCGTCGCGAGCGCTACAGCGAGGACGATGCCCCGGCGGCCGCGACACTGTCCGACGCGTCGCGCAGCCTGCAGTCCGAGTTCATGGCCCAACTGCGACTGGGCGGCGTGCGCTTCATCGACCGCACCCTGGCCACGCGGCTGGCCGGCATGGACGTGCAGGGCGAGCGCCCCAACGTGCACGCGATCGAGACCCAGGGCCTGGTCGACCACGCCGACTACCTGATGGAAGTGACGTCGCGGCCGGTACCCGATGCCGCCTCGGGACGCCGGTTCCATGTCGCCCTGCGCGACGTGGCCAGCGGCGAAACCCTGGTCGACTTCGAGACGGCCGCCGAAGCCGCGGAGGAGGGGCCCCGGCCCTGGGTGGCGACCGCGAACGGCTTCGAGCGCGCCGGGACGGCGATCGCCACGGATGCCGAGGTGGCCCGGCTGCTGGCCATCGAGACCGGGCGCCAGTTCGCCGTGGGGGTGCGGCGATGAGCGCGCCCCGTCATGGCCTGCTGGCCCGTTCGCTCGCGGCCTGTCTCGGCCTGGCCTGCACCCTGCCGGCGCTGGCGCAGGAAGTCGCGTCGGGCGTGCCCGACAGCCTGCTTCCCTATTACGACGCCCTGCTGGAGGAAGGCGAGTGGGGGGCCGTGCTCAACTTGCAGCGGCTCGGGCTGGAAGCCATCGACCAGCGCCGGCCCGACATCGCGGCGCGCGCCTTCGATGCCGCCATCGAGCGCATCGAGCTGGTCTATGCCAATTCCGACTCGGCCAAGAAGGCGCGTTCGCTGTGGTCGTCCGAGGGCGTCAAGGACTACAAGGGCGAACCGTACGAGCGCGCGATGGCCTACTACTACCGCGGCCTGCTGTTCCTGGCCGAGGGCGATCACGAGAACGCCCGCGCCAGTTTCCGTTCCGCCGAGTACCAGGACACGATCTCCAACGACGAAACCTATGCCGGCGACTTCGGGATGATGTCGCTGCTGGCCGGCTGGGCTTCCAGCTGCGCCGGCGATCCCGCCATGGCCGAGGACTTCTACCAGCGCGCCGCCACCCAGCAGCCCGAAGGCCTGCAGCCGCCGCCCGCGGGCAGCGGCACGCTGCTGCTGGTGGAGTCGGGAACCTCGCCGGTGAAGATCGCGACCGGTCCCTACGGCGAGGCGCTGAAGTTCCAGGCCGGCGACAACCCCTTCGCCTCGGTCACGGCCGGCGGGCAGGCGCTGCCGGTGCTGGGCGACCTGGGCTGGCAGGCCAATACCCTGGGCGGACGCCAGATCGACGTCGTGCTCAACGGCAAGGCCAGCTTCCGCCAGGGCAGCGAGACGGTGGCCGAGGTCGGCATGCTCGGCGTGCAGGCGGCGCTGGGCAGCGGCGACAGCGGTGCGGCGGGCGCACTCGCGCTCGTGGGCGTGGCCGCCATCCTGCTCAGCTCGGCGACCAAGGCCAAGGCCGACATCCGCGCCTGGGAGAACCTGCCCGACCGCATCCACGGCGGTTTCCTTCCCGCCGGCGCGCCGGCCCCGGCGGTCGCGGAGATCACCGCCGACGGGGACGCCTACGAGGTGCCCGCGCCGGTGCTGGACGCCACGGCCGGGTCCTGTCGCCTGCTGGTGTACCGGACCCGCGAACCGGGCGCGCTGCGCGCGCAGCCGGTCAGCAACCTCTCCGCGGCCGAGCGCAAGTCCCTGTCGAGACGCAACCAGGCGCGCGACGCCCGCTTCCGCGAAGAGATGGGCGCGCGTTTCCAGGCCGACACCGATTCCATTGCGGGGGCGGAACTGCCATGACATCGATCATCGCCAGGTCTGGAGCGCTCATCGTGTGCGCACTGTTGGCGCTGCAGCCAGGTGCGCGGGCGCAGGAGGCGGTCGCGCAGGACACCGCTACCGCGCAGAGCGCCGCAACTGCCGAGCCGGCGCCGCAGTCCGCCGAGCAGGAGGGCATCGCACCGCCGGATGCCACCGAGGCCGACCCCGCCGTCTGGGGTCCGTATGCGCGGCTGGTGGGCAGGACGTTCGCGGGCGAGACCGTCGCCGGCTGGCCGGGCTATGCCAGCGCCACGCGCAGCATCCAGTGGGAGGTGCCCGGCCAGGTGATGGTCGAGACCGGCACCAGCACCAACGGTTCCGAGATCCCGCGGATGCGGATCCTGCCAGCGGGTCCCGGCAGGCTCACCTTCGACGTCAAGATGGCACCGAACTCGACGGGCCAGATCACCGACGCCGGCACGCTGACGTTCGACATGCCGTTCGGCTGGGAGAGCGTGATCGGCCTGGTCGACGAGGACAGCTACGAGACCAAGACCCTGAAGCGCGGGGAGGTGCAGGCGCATGCGATCTACCGCGACGTCGCCTCGGCGGCGCACGAGCAGCGGAGCGTCGAGCAGGCGGCGGAGAAGCTCGCCTCGCGCGAGGCCGCCCGTGTCGCGCTGCGCGAGGCCGGAATCCCGGACGCGGCGCTGACCGATGTGCCCGCCGAGCGCGTGCTCGCCTATCAGGAACCGGTCCGCGGCCCCTCCGGCACGCTGCGAGTCTCCCGTGCCAAGGCCTGGGAGGGCAGCGCCTGCTATGCGGCGGTCTACATCAACGGGCGCTGGGCCGCACGTCTGGACGAGTCGGAGGCTGTACGGTTCCTGGTGCCGGCGGGCGACGTACGGGTCAGCATCAGCGCCGATCCCCAGGGGCGCGGCGCCTGCCGCCTCGGCCAGGCAAGCGAAACGCACCACGAAACGCACCTGGCCAAGGGCGAATCGCTGCATGTGCAGTTCAGCCTGGGCGGAGCGCCGTTCCGCGAGGCCCTCCTGGCGCAGGAGCCGTAGGCGCGGACCGCGGCCGGCTCAAGCCTCGGAGGCGGCGTCCGGCCGCGTAGCCTCGCACGGCCGCGCGTCGGCGCCGGCCGGGCCGCCGACGGCGCACAGCGCGGCTTCCAGCTGCTGCCGCGCCGCCAGCGTGTAGTGGTTGTCCTCGCCAAGCTGCTGGACATAGGCCGCGTGCGCCTCGCGCAGCAGGGGCACGGCCTCGGCATGGCTGCCGGCCACCATGTGCAGCTGGGCCAGCCCCACCTGGATCTCGAGCGTGTGCGGATTGTCCGCGCCCAGGGTGGCCGCCGAACCCCGGTGCGCTTCGGCCAGCGACCGCCCGGCTTCGTCCAGCCGGCCAAGCGCCAGCAGGTTCATGCCGTGCAGGTAGAGGATGCGCAGGCGGGTCGGGCTGCCGGTGTCGCCCAGCGCCGCGAACGCCTCCGCCAACTCTTCGAACTGCCGCTCGGCCTGGGCGGCGCGTCCGGCGCGGCTGTGCAGGACGGCGAGGTTCGCGCGGACCTTGACCAGCGCGTTGTGGTCCTGGTCGTCGAACGCCAGCTGCGCGGACACGGCGTTCTCGCACGGCGCCTGGCCTCCTTCGTAGTCGCCCTTGCGGATGTGCCAGTAGCAGCTGGCGCGGTGCGCGGCCAGCGCCGTCTGGAGATCCGGACGCTGGCGGGCGGCACGAAGGGCGTCGGTCTTGTGGATCAGCGCCGCGGCCTCGTCGAAGCGCGAGTCGTCGACCAGGTCCGACGCGAGCTGGTAACGTGCGCGCTGGGTGCGGGTGTCGTGCGGGCCCAGGTGCTGTTCGAACAGCGCCACGGCGCGCCGGTTCTGCTCGATCGCCTGCGGAATCATCATGGCCTCGCCATACGCGCGACCGATCGCGAGACGCACGGTCGCCTCGACCACCGGCTGGTCGCCGATGCGCTCGCTGATGCGGGTCACAGCGTGGTCGATGGCCTCGCGCACGGTCCGTTCCGCCTGGCCGCCATGTTCGTAGGGAGAGGCGGCGGCGAGCACGTCCTCGTTGAAGAAGCGGTTGACCGCATCGGCGATGGCCGCCTGTTCGCGCGCGACGTGGCCGGCCTTCAGCGCCTGCGTGTACAGCAAGCCGCTGGCCACGGCCCCGAGGCTCAGCGCGACACCGGTGGCCAACAGCCAGGGCCGGCGCGCGCGCTGGCGTTCGAGCACGCGCCGGGCCTGCGCCTGCTCGCGTTCGGCCTGCCGATGGCGGCGTTGTTCGGCGCGTCGTGCTCCGAGCGTGCGCAGGCGCTCGGCCAGCGCGGACGCCGAGGGCAGCCGGCGCACCGGGTTCGCCGCGGCGGCCAGGGCGATGTCCTGGCACAGCAGCGGGTCTTCGAGGTCGGCCTCCCATCCCGGCGCCAGCGGCCGGCGCAGGTCGCCCACCAGCACCTGGTAGACGAGCACGCCGAGCGCATACACATCGCTGCGCTGGGTGGCGACGCCGCCGGCGAGTACCTCGGGCGAGACGTAGAGCGCGCTGCCGGCGCGCTCCTCGAGCTGGCCGGCCGCCATGCTCAGGGTGATTCCCATCTCCAGCAGGCGCTGCGACGTGGCCGCCTGGCCGGCGCCCAGGTCGGCGATCACCAGCCGCAGCTGGCCCAACTCGTCGCGCCAGGGATACAGGTTCTCGGGCTTGAGGTCCTTGTGGATGATGCCGATCTCATGCAGTCCGGCCACCGCCTCGCACAGCTGCGCGCACAACGCGATGCGGGCCGTGCGGTCCATCGCCGCCAGCCCGTCCGCGCTGCCCGCCCAGATGCCCAGGTGGCCGTCCGCGAAGTAGGGCAGGTCGATAAAGAACGGAGGCTGCGACAGGTTCCAGTCGAGCACGCAGGCGACATCGGGCAGCGCCGCCTTCACCGAGGCGATGTAGCGCGACAGCGCGACCTCGCGCTTGAGCCCGCGCAGCCCCGCTTCGCCCTGGGCGAACTTGATGACCCGCAGGTCGCCGCCGGGATCGCGGGCGAGGAAGGCGGTCGACGCGCTGCCGCCGCCCAGCCGCCGCACCAGGCGCCAGCCCGGGCGCTGCCCGACCTCGTCGCCTTCGGCCGGCAGCGCGTCGTCGTCGCGCTGCGGTGGCGCCGCCTCGCGACTGGCCGCCCGGAATTCCACCGCGGCCGCCAGGCGATAGCCATAGCCGTGCACTGCGCGTAGGCCCTGGCCCTGCGCGCCCAGGGCCTGGCGCAGGCGGCTCACCGCCTTGGCCAGGGAATTCTCCGAGACCACGCGTCCGGGCCAGCCGGCCTCGAGCAGCTCTTCCTTGGTGACGACCTCGCCGGAGTGGCGCAGGAGCGCCAGCAGCACGTCGTGGCTGCTGCGGTCGAGGGCGACCTGCACGCCTCCCACATGCAGCGACGCCTGCTGTTCGTCGAGCACGGCGTCGCCGAAACGCCACAGACCGGGCGGCGGGGCCGCTGGCGACGGCGCCGGGAGGTCTTCGATCGTCATGCATTCCCTCTGCAGTTGGCGACAGCATTGCGCAGGCGCCGGGCGCGGACAAGCAGGCCGGCGGCTGCGATCTCCCTGCATGGCCCGTGCCAGCCGCGCTGCGCCCGCCGTCCGCTGCGGTAAATACAGTGCCCGTGCTTGCAGGTGACTGTCGATCCGGCGCGATCAGCGGGCGACGGGCGAGGGCGGCGGCGCCCAGGCGGCCGGATGATTCCTGCGAAGGGACCGCGGTGGCCAGGCGGCCCCATGGGCCAGCGTCCGATGCGTCCTGCGCAGGCGCGACCTCAGGCGCCGAAGGTCCGCCGCAGCAACTGCAGCAGGCCTTCGCTGTCGTGCAGCCGCCGCACCAGCACCTCCACGTACACGCCCAGCAGCAGCAGGATGATGCCGGTCGCGGCCCAGGCCTTGAGCGGGAGGGTCAGCGCGAACACGTTGAGCTGCGGCGCGTAGCGGTTCACCAGGCCGAACGACAGGTCGATGATCAGCAGGATCACCATCACCGGCGCCGCGAGCACCAGCATGGTGGTCATGAAGAACCCGAAATGGCCGACGAACAGGTTCATCCCCGCCGCCGGCAGGTTGGGATAGAAGGAGGTCGGCGGCCAGATGGCGTAGCTGCCCAGCAGCAGGTCGAGGAAGATCAGGAAGGCGCCGCTGGCCATGAACACCCAGGCGGCGAACATCGACAGGAACTCCGCGTGCAGCGAGGTCTGGTGGCCCTGGATCGGGTCGAACACCGTGGCCATGCTCATGCCGACCTGGGTGTCGATGACGTTGCCCGCGGCCGAGATCGCCCAGAACACGATGCCGAAGCAGAAGCCGATGGCGATGCCGATGAAGAGTTCCTTGACCACCAGCGCCGGCCACGACAGCGTGCTCATGGTGCCGGCCGGCGCGGTGACGACCACGATCGGCAGCGCCACGATCGCGAGGCTGACCAGGAAGCTGTTGCGCACCATCGCCGGCATGTTCTGCGGGCTGATCAGCGGCAGCATGATGAAGGCGCCGATGATGCGCGGCAGGGTGAGGCCCAGCGCCAGCATCGCGTTCTCTGCGGACGAGAAGAACTCCATCAGCGCCGGGTCAGGCTCGGGAACTCGATGAAGATCCGGTTCGAATAGGTGTACAGGGTGCCGCCGATCATCGCCCCGGTGACGAACAGCGCCAGCACGATCGCCACGAACTTGAGCGCGTAGGCGAAGGTCTGCTCCTGGATCTGGGTGGCCGCCTGCAGGAAGGCCACGACGAGGCCGACGATGGCCGCGGCCGCGATCGGCGGTCCAGACAGCATCAGCACCAGCCACAGGGCCTGCCGGGTCAGCTCGAGCGTCTCGCCCATCCTCGCCTCCGTCGCGCGTCCGTCAGGGGGTGTAGGTCAGCACCAGGCCGTGCACCAGCTTGGCCCAGCCGTCGATCAGCACGAACAGCAGCAGCTTGAATGGCAGCGACACGGTGGTGGGCGACATCATCATCATGCCCAGCGCCAGCAGGATGTTGGCCACCACCAGGTCGATGATCAGGAACGGCAGGAAGATCAGGAAGCCGATCTGGAAGGCGGCGGTGAGCTCGCTCACGGTGAAGGCGGGCACCACCACGATGAAGTCGTTGGCGGTCAGTGCGCCGCGCCGCTCTTCGGGCAACAGGCTCTGCGCGCTGCGCAGGAAGAAGGCGCGCTCTGACGGGTTGGAATGCTGGATCAGGAACGAGCGCAGGGGCTCCTTGCCCGCCTCGAACAAGGCCAGCAGCCGCGCGCCATCGCTGCCCGGTGGCGCCAGCGGCGCCGGGGCCTGCGCGGCGGCCGGTGCAGGAGACGGCGCGGCGCCGGCCTCGGGCGTCGAGCCGGTGACCACGTTGCGAAACAACGGGCCGGGGACGTTATCGCCCGCGACGGCGCCCGCCGCCGCGGCTTCGGCTTCGGCGCGCAGCGCATCGGCGGCGGCCGGACTCGCGGCCGCCTGCCCGTCCGCCGCCGGCGCCAGCGACGGTCCCGGCGCGGGCTGCGCCTGTGCCGCGCGCTCGGCGGCGCGACGCGCCAGCGCCTGGTTGCGCAGGTCCTGCTCGCGCTGGCGATCGTCGATCTTCTTCTGCACGGACGCCGGGACCGGGCGTCCCTGCTGGTGCGCGCTCACCGCATCGTAGGTTTCCAGGATCACCGGATACATCACGTAGATCGACAGCACGATGGCCAGGCCGTTGATCACCACGTTCGGCGGCACCTGCTGCAGGCCCAGCGCGTTGCGCAGCAGGCTCAGCACCACCACGATCTTGGTGAACGAGGTCACCATCACCGCGACGAACGGCGCCAGCGCCAGCGACACGATGACGACGAGGACGAGGGCGGGGGAATAGCTGCTCAGATCCATGGACGCTCCTGCGATGCGCGGTGGGGCGGGACGGGCGGTGTGGGCCGCTCAGCTCCAGCCCAGCAGGCGCACGCCCAGGGTGTCGCCGACCGCCACCACCTCGCCCTGGCCGACCGCCTGGCCGTTCGCGCGGATGGTGACGTTCGCGCCTTCCAGCGCGCCCGCCAGCGGAAAGACGTAGCCCGGCTGCAGCGCGGACAGTTCGCCCACGCGCAGCTCGGTGCGGCCCAGTTCGAAGCTCACCTCGACCGGCAGGCGGCGCGCCAGCGCGTCGGGATCGGTCGAAGTGCCGGCATCGCCGGCGTGCGTGGAATCGCTCATGGGGGACGTGTCCTGCAGGTTGGTCGGAAAATGCCGGGGCGGGCCGCTGACGCGCCAGCCGCCGGTCGCGGGCTCGAGCGGCCAGGCCAGGCCGTGGGCACAGGCTTCGCTGGCGGGCGGTTGGCTGCGCCGACCGACCACGAGCACGTCGCCCGGACGCAGCCCGCTCCAGTCCGACCATGGCAGCGGCGCGATCCGCCATTGCAGCCGGATCGGCACGCCGAGTGCGCGCCAGCCATCGAGTTGCGGGCCGGTGTCGCCGGGCGGGTCCGCGCGTTCGAGCAGGCGCTCGCTCCACGCCGCGGGCAGGCGCAGCGCACCCTGCAGCGCGGGCATGCGCGACGTCGACCCTTCAGGCGCGTCCTCGTCGACGATGAAATCGAGCCACAGCAGCGAGGTGCCGTCGGCGGGCGCTTCGCACGCATCGGCGATCGGCGTGAGCACCACGCCGAAGGCTTCGCTCAAACGCATCAGTTGCGCTTCGTGGGCGAGGCTCCAGGCAAGCACGCGCGAGCGGCCCTGGTAGTCGCTCCAGTGCGGCCCATCGCCATGCGCGGGGTGCTGGAGGCACAGGCCGATGCGGGTGCCCTCGGCGTCGATCTCGAAGGTCTGCGCCGCCGGCGCCGGCCGGCCGGGCACGAACTGCAGCAGCCCGCCGTTGGACAGGCTCCAGGTCTGCGGCGCGGAAAAGAAGCTGCGCAGCGCCGCCGCCTGGGCCGGCGAGACCGCCGGCAGCAGGCCGCCCACTGCCCGCGTCGCGCGCGTCGCCGCGGGGGCCTCAGTCGTGGCCGTGGCGCGCTTGCGCGCACCCTTGCCGGTGGATGCCGCGCGCTCAGCCATGGCCCAGTGCCACCTTCATCAGTTCCGGAAGCGAACGCACGCCGAGCTTGGACATCATGTTCGCGCGGTGCAGTTCCACCGTCTTGATGCTGATGCCCAGGATGTCGGCGATGATCTTGTTGGGCTTGCTGGCGACCACCAGGTCGAGGACCTGCCGCTCGCGCGGGCTCAGCTTGCCGAGCGCCGGGTTGTGCAGCGGCGCCTGCTCGCGCCTGGCCGCGAAGGCCGCCTGGATGGCGTGGAGCAGGGCCTGCTCGCTGAAGGGCTTTTCCAGGAAGTTGGCGGCGCCTTTGCGCATCGCCTCCACCGCCAGCGGCACGTCGCCATGCGCGGTGACGAAGACCAGCGGCAGGCGGACGCCGCGGCGGATCAGCTCTTCCTGCAGCTGCAGGCCGCTCATCTGCGGCATGCGGATGTCGGAGACCAGGCACTCCTCGCGCGCACCATGGCGGTCGGCCTCGTAGGCGGCCAGGAACGCCGCGGCGGAGGCATAGGGCAGCGGCTCGAAACCCGCGGTCTCCAGCAGCCATGCGGTGGAATCGCGGAAGCCGTCGTTGTCGTCGACCAGATAGACCCGCGCGGATGCCATTCCCTAGATCCTCCCTTCCGCCCGTGGCAGCGTGAATGCGAACACGCTGCCGCCATCGGGCCGAGCCTCGAAGAACAGACGGCCCTCATGGTATTCGATGATCGAACGGCAGATGGCCAGCCCGATGCCCAGTCCGTCGGACTTGGTGGTGAAGAAGGGCGAGAACAGCTGCTCGCTCTGGGCCGGACTCAGCCCGCCGCCGCGATCGAGCACGCGTACCTCCACCTCGTCGTCGAGGTTCACGCGGCCTTCGATGCGCAGCGCGCGCTGGCCCGGCGGCACCTCGCGCATCGCCTCGATGGCATTCTTCACCAGATTGAGCAGCACCTGCTCCACCATCACCCGGTCGGCGAAGACAGCGGGCAGGTCGGGGGCCAGGGCCAGCTCGATGCACAGCTGCTGGCGTTCGGCTTCCAGCCGCAGCAGTTCCAGCACGGTGCCTGCGATAACGCCGACGTCGTGCGCGTCGCGCCGGGGTTCGCGTGCGCGCACGAATTCGCGCACGCGCGCGATGACGGCGCTCGCATGCTCGGCCTGGGTGCGCGCCGCCAGCAGCGCGCGCTCCACCTGCGCCGGCCCGCCGGCCTGGTCGACCAGGCGCAGACTGCCGTTCAGATAGTTCACGATCGCCGCCAGCGGCTGGTTGAGCTCATGCGCGAGGGTCGCGGCCATTTCGCCGACCGACATCAGGCGCGAGGTGAACAGCAGCTTCTCCTGCTGGTGCTTGTGCGTATCCAGCGCCTGCAGGCGCTCGCTGATGTCGACCGCGGTGAGCAGGTCCACCTCGCCCTTCGTCAGCGCCAGCGGGCGCCAGTGCAGCGCGTACCAGCGCCCGCTGTGCGGTGCACGCACCTCGGCACCGTCGTCGGGCCCGGCGCGCAGCGCGTCCAGCAGCGTGGCCCGGTCGCGGTACCCCGGCAGCGCCGAGAACGCCTCGACGAACCCGCGGTTGCCGGCGACCAGCGCGCCGTTGGCGCATGAGAATGCCGCGCAGGCGAACGGCACCGCGTCGAGGATGGTGCCCAGCGTGGTCGAGGCGGCGTCCGCGGCGGCGGAGCGACGGCCCACGGCCGGGGGGCTCACGCAGCCGCGCTCCGCTGGCCGCCGTGCACACGCGCAGACGCGGCGCGCCTGCTAGGGTATGCCGCCATCGCGCAGGCATTGCCCGCGCATCCTCCCGCCGGAACGCTTCCGATGCCGCCAAGCCCACGCCACGCCCTGCCGCTGCTGCTGTCGTGCCTGCTGGCCGCGCTCTCGCCGGGCAGCGCCGCTGCAGTCGTCGCACCGGAGCCGGCCGGCACGTCGTACGTCTGGGAATTGCTGGCGATCGTGTTGCCACTGGCCTTCATCATCGTCTGCCTGCTCGTCCTGCTGCGGGTACTGCGGAGGCGTTTCGGTCTTGCCGGTCCCGATGCCCCCCTGTCCGTGGTCCAGGTGCTGCCGGTCGGGCCGCGAGAGCGCATCGTCGTGCTGCGCTCGCGCGCCGGCCGCGCGTTCGCCGTCGGTGTCAGCGCCGGCGCGGTCACCTTGATCTCCGATCTCGATCGTGAAGACCTTGGACCCGCCGCCGACGGCTCCCCGCCGCAGCAGACCGCGCCGCCGTCGCTATTACAACGTTACCGGGTTAAACGCCCGTGATGCGACGCGTGTTCACGGTCACAGTCCCGCGAACGTGATCTTCTGCAACATCCTGTTGACTCGCGTATAACATCGCGGCGATATATGTAGCACCCGACGATGCGGCATGCAGTCGCATGTCGTGACGCGTTCACCGCGATCCCGATCCGCGCGCAGCCCCCGATGCGACGGAACGACCGCGACGTCCGCGTCCCGCGTCGTCGACGCCCCTTCCCCCGAGGGCCATGGATGACCACAAGCGTACGCAGCTGGTTGAACACCCTGTTCGCCGCTCCCGACGGCGCCGCGCCCCGCAAGGGGCTCGGCTACAGCGACGTGATCCTCGCCTTCGGCGCCGTGCTGATCATCAGCGTGATGATCCTGCCGCTGCCGCTGGTGGTCATCGACGCGCTGGTGGCGGTCAACATCTCGATCGGCTTCGGTCTGCTGCTGCTGGGCATCTACATTCCCAACCCGGTGGCGTTCTCCAGCTTTCCCAGCGTGCTGCTGCTGACCACGCTGTTCCGGCTCGCGATCTCGATCGCGATCACCAAGTCCATCCTGCTGCACGCCGACGGCGGCCACATCGTCGAGACCTTCGGCACCCTGGTGGCGGGCAACAACCTGGTGGTCGGCCTGGTGGTGTTCCTGATCATCACTGTGGTGCAGTTCATCGTCATCGCCAAGGGCTCCGAGCGCGTGGCCGAGGTGGCGGCACGCTTCACCCTCGACGCCATGCCCGGCAAGCAGTTGTCGATCGATTCTGACCTGCGCGCCGGGCTGATCGACAAGGACGAGGCGCGCCGCAAGCGCCGCCTGCTCGAGACCGAAAGCCAGCTGCACGGCTCGCTCGACGGTGCCATGAAGTTCGTCAAGGGCGACGCCATCTGCGGCATCGTCATCATCCTGGTCAACCTGCTGGGCGGCCTGGCGATCGGCGTGCTGCAGAAGGACATGAGCCTGGCCCAGGCCACGCACACCTACAGCATCCTGACCATCGGCGACGGGCTGGTCTCGCAGATTCCCGCCATCCTCGCGACGATGGCCGCGGGCCTGGTGGTCACCCGCACCACCGGCGAGATCGACGACCGCCACCTCGGCGACGCGATCAGCCGCCAGGTCGGTGCGCAGCCGCGCGTGGCGCTGATCACCGGCCTGCTGGCGCTGCTGATGACCCTGGTGCCCGGCTTCCCCTGGCCGGTGTTCCTGGTGCTGGGCGTGGCGCTGCTGGGCTACAGCGCCTGGCGCTATCGCTACGAGTTCGAGAGCCTGCGGCGCATGTTCCGGATCAGCGACGAGGAGATCACCGCCGCGCTCAAGCCGGTGGAGACTGACGAGTTTGCGCCGCCGCCGCCGCTGCTGCTCGAACTGTCGCCGACGCTGGCCGCAGTCGTTGGGCAGGAGCCGCCGCGCGCGCGCGCTTCCGAGGCCGCGCGCCGGGTGCGCGACGAATTCGGCGTGCCGGTGCCGGTGCCCGTGGTGCGCGTGTCGGCGTCGCTGGACGAGGGCGAGTACCGGCTCAGCGCGCATGGCGCGCGCGTGGCGTCGGGACGCCTGCCGCGCAGCGGCGGTTTCGTCGCGCAGGCGCCGGGCGCCGATGCGCTGCCGGGTTTCTTTCCCGTGCTGCACGGGCGCTGGAGCGAAGCGGCGGGCGAGGGCGCGCTGGCGCCGCTGGACCTGCTGTCGCTGCACCTGGACGTAGCCCTGCGCCGCCGCCTGGGCAGTTTCCTCGGCATCCAGGAAACGTCCAACCTGTTCGGCAAGATGCAGCGCGACTATCCGGACCTGGTGAAGGAGATGCTGCGCGTAGTGGCGCCGCAGCGGGTGGCGGACGTCCTGCGCCGGCTCGCCGAGGAGGGCGTGCCGATCCGCAACCTGCGCGACGCGTTCGAGGCGATCACCGACGTCGGCAGCCGTGAGAAGGACGTGGTGCTGCTGACCGAGTACGTGCGCGTGGCGCTCAAGCGCGAGATCGCCGAACGCTGGTCGGATGCCGACCGCAACCTGCACGTGCTGCTGATCCATCCCGAGCTCGAGGACAAGCTGCGCCAGTCGGTGCGCGTGGCCGGCGGCGCCAGCCAGCTGGCGATCTCGCCGGAGCTCGCCGCGCGCCTGGGCAACGAGGTGCGCGCGCACCTGGCGCGGCAGGCGCCCGGCGTGCGCCCGGTGCTGCTGTGCTCGCTCGACGTGCGCCGGCATCTGCGCAAGCTGCTGGAAGTGGATTTCTTCGATCTCCCGGTGCTGTCCTACCAGGAGCTCGCACCTGACCTCCGCATCGTCCAGGCAGGGCAGATCAATGCCTGACCTGCCTTCGACGGTGTCCTGTTCCATGACCATCCCGTGGGATCCCCCGCCCGCAGGAGCCCGATCCGATGTCATCCCCCGAGACAGAGACTTCCCCTTCCAGCGACCATGAGGCGGTGCTGCGCATCGTCGCCGGCCTGCATGCAGGCGCCTCGCGTCCGCTGTCGCGGCGCGAGATGGTGCTCATCGGCAGCGGCGACGACTGCGACGTGGTGCTGGCCGACCTGGGCGTGGCGCCGCACCATGCACTGCTGAACGTCGTCGACGGGCGCTTCCACCTGCGTGCGCTCGATGCGCCGCTGCAGCTGCCCGGCGGCACCCTGCATCCGGGCGACCCGGTCGAGGTCGCGCAGGTGCAGCGGATCGCGCTCGGCGAGGCCGCGATCGCCTTTGGCCGCGCCGATGCGGCCGAGTGGTTGAGCCTCGCGCCGGCCCCGGGCGTGGACGCGCCGATGGCCCGGCGACGGCCGGCGTTCGCCAGCCGCATGCCGCTGATCGCGGGCGTTGCGGTGCTGGCGCTGTCGGCGCTCGCGATCGCCGCGGCCCTGATGCCGGCGCCGCCGCCTGCGGTCGACGTGGAGCAGCGGCTGCGCGAGCTGGCTCGCGAGTTCAAGGTCAGCGACGTGGAGATCCGCCAGGATGTCGACGGCCGCGCCGTGCTGTCGGGTACCGTGGACGATGGCAGCACGCGCGCGCGCCTGCAGTCGCGCATCGCCGAGGAGGGCCTGCAAGGCAGTGTCGCCCTGCGCAGCGGCCAGGACCTGGCCGTCGACGTGGCCGAGGTGATGCGCACAGGCGGTTACGCGGTCCGCGCGGATTATCTCGGCAACAACAACGTCCGCGTGACCGGCGATCTCGGCGACGACCAGCAGGCGCTGCACGACTTCCTCACCTCGCGCGCGATGGTCGAGACCGGTGTGAACAAGGTCGAACCGGTGAACCTCCGGCAGCCGGCCGCCGATGCGATGGCCGACGCGGCCCCCGCTGCAGCCGAGGGCAAGGCGCACATCGTCTCGATCGTGCGTGGCGAAACCCCGCACATCGTCGACGCGGACGGCAACGTGTACCACGACGGCGCCACGGTGCCCGGCTGGGGCGAACTGGTCTCGATCGGGCAGTTCGCCCATGTCATCCAGGCAGACGGCACCCTGGTGAAGCTGACGCCGTCGCCCGCGCCCGCGCCGGCGCCCGCGCCCGCGCCCGTGCCAGCGGCCGAAGGCGGGGCCGAATCGGCGGAGAAGAAGCCCGCGGTCGGGTCCGTGTCCGGCCTGGCCGCGTCGGCTGCGCCGCTGCAGCGCGGGCGGCAGCGAGGCGCCGCAGACACGATGTGAACACCCCCTGCGGTAAACCCTAGGTGACGATTGGCCGACGCATTTATCCGCTACAGTCCAGGCGTGACCGCCCGCAGGTGCAACCGGTCCGTTTCCCCCGAATCCCCCAGAGGCGCGCGCCTCGCATGCACAAGGAGTCATCGCGATGACGATCCCGACCGACAACAACCTCATCAACCAGTTCGTTGGCGTGGCGACGTTCGCCAATGGACCGGGCGGCCCGTCCGGCACGCGCAGCAGCGCATCCGGCGGCACCAGCTGGTACGAAGCGATGTCGCGCGCGTGGGGGCAGACGCTCGATGCGCAGGCGTCCGAGATCACCTCCCTGTCCGACCAGATCGGCACCGGTTCGGACCAGCCTTCGCAGATGGTGGCGCTGACCGCGGCCAGCCTCAAGATGCAGTTCATGTCCAACAACGCCGCGACCTCGCAGAACAGCGTGGCCGAGTCGCTGAGCGCAGTCGCCAGGAAGCAGTAATCGCCGCATGCCCGGCGACCGCGGCGCAGCGTCGCGGGGCGAGGGCGGTGGCGGTCGATGGCAGGCAGCGCGCCCCCCGGCGCAGGTACCAGGAGCAAGCCAGATGATCGATGCAATCCAGGTCGCGGCAATGGACGCGGCCGCCAATCCGGCCGCGGCACCCGCACTGCAGCCACAGGCCGCGGCGGTGGATGTCCGCGAGTTCGCGCAGGCGCTCGAGCGCGCCGGCGGCGCGGGATCCGTGCGCAACGACGCAACCGCCCCGTCGGTCGCGCCGGTGGCGGAGGGCCAATCGGCGACCGCCAGGATGATGGTCAACGCGTTCGACAGCCTCAATGGCGCCGCCAGCAAGATCGAGGACCTGTCGCGCGCCATGTCCGCAAGCGCCACCGAGATGACGCCTGGGCAGATGCTGGAGATGACGATGCAATGCCATCAGTTCCTGTTCCAGTCGCAGCTCACGTCCAATGTGGCCAACCGCACGTCCGATGGTGTGCAGCAGCTCTTCCGGCAGCAGTCCTGACCTACGCGGAGCGCCGCTGATGGATCTTTCCCGTTTCCACCGCGGCCGGGCCGGGCTGGTCCGCGCAGGCATCGTGCTGGCCTGCCTGATGCTCGCGGCCTGCACCCGGGTCACCATGTACGGGGATCTGGAGGAGCGGCAGGCCAACGAGGTCTTCGCCGCGCTGCTGTCGGCCGGTGTCGATGCGGAGAAGCGGACCTCATTGAGCAAGACCGGCTGGGAGATCCGGGTCGACCGCGCGGATTTCTCCCACGCCATGCAGGTGCTGCAGGCCCGCGGCCTGCCGCGGCAGCAGTACGTGTCGATGTGCGATGTGTTCAAGAAGGAAGGCATCGCCTCGTCCTCGATCGAGGAGAACGCGCGCTACCTGTGCAGCCGGCAGCAGGAGCTGGCGCGTACCTTGGCGGGTTACCCGGGGGTGGTCGACGCCCGCGTGCACATCGCGCTGGCGCGTCGCGATCCGCTCGGAGGCGAGGACGGCGATTCCTCCGCATCGGTGGTGATCTTCCAGCAGCCCGGCGCCAACCTCGAAAATCTGCAGACGCGGATCAAGACCGTGGTCAAGGACGGCATCGAAGGCCTGGAGGACATCAACAAGGTGTCGGTGGAATTCGTGCCCATGCCCGGCGCGCCCGCGGTACCGCAGAGAACGGCGGCGCCGGCGGCGATGTCGGCCGCCAACGCTACCTCGATCGGCCTGGGTCTGGGCGTGCTGGCGTTGCTGGGCCTGGTCTGGGCCGCGTGGGGCAAGTTCCGGCAGCGGCGCCTGCGCGAGTCCGCGGCCGACAGCGGCAGGCTCTGGAACGGCTGAGGCGCGACATGTCGCTGCAGGCACTGCTCGGCGAATTCCACCCCGGCTGGCACGCAGTCGACACGCAGGGCGGGCTGGACCCGCAGCTGTGCGCGCAGGCGCGCGCCAGCAGCCTGGGCCGGCGGCTGCTGCTGCGTGCGCTGCCGGCCACGCACATGGACGGGTTGTTCGCCCCGGCGCCGGGCGCGAAGGCCAGCACCGCGATCCTGCGCCGCTGGCCGCGGTCGCGGCTGCAGGCGCTCGTGCGCGACCTGGGCGTGCTGGCGCACGCGCCGCTGATCCGGGCCGAAGTCCGTCGCGAACCGGTGCGCTGGCTGCGGCGCAGCCTTGGCAACAGCTATCTGCTCGCCTTGGACCGTTCGATCTGGGACGGGCGCGTTGAGCCTGGCGTCCACGCCCGCCTGTCCTCGTGCTGGGAAGCGCTGCTGGCGGATCCGCGCTTCCTCTCCGATCCGGCCTTGCTGGGCGAGGTGCTCGACCGGCAGGGACGGGGCGAGCTGCTGGCCTGGGCCCAGTGCCGCGATCATCCGCTCGCGGACTGGACGCGGCTGCTGCACGCGCGCGAGGATGCCGCGCCCGCGCATCTGCCGGAAAAGGCGCTGCTGGTGGTCGTATCGCACCATGAGGGGCGCGATGGAGACTAGCGCGACATCGGCCGAGGCCCTCGGCACGGAAGCATCCGCGGCGCCCGCCGGCGGCGGCAGCGTCGCGATCTTCGAGCGGCGCGCATTCGAGCGGTCGCTCTCGGCGCGCGTGCTCAAGCCGCAGCACCTGGCCAGGCTCGAGGAACTCGACGCCCTGCTCGAGCGGGTCAATGCACTTTACGACGAGGTCGAGGCCGGGATCGCGCAGGCGCGCGACGCCGGGCATGCCGAAGGCTTTGCCGAGGGCCTGCGGCGCGCCCAGCAACAGATGACCCAGCAGCTCACCTCGCTCAACGAGCGCCGTGCGCGCGTGCTGGGGGAGGCGGCGGGCCGGATCTCCGAGCTGGCCTGTGCCATCGTCGCCCGCATCGCGCCGGGCTTCGATGCGGCCAGCGTGGTGCCGCCGCTGGTGATGCAGGCGGTCGAAGCCGCGCAGGCCGAGCAGTTCCTGCTCATCCGCGTGCATCCCGACGTGCGGGGTTCGGTCCAGTCGGGCCTGGGCGCGGTCCGCCAGGCGCATCCCGCGGTGGGCGTGATCGAACTGGTGGACGACGAAAGCCTGGACCCGCTCAGCTGCGTGGTGGTTTCGGAGGCGGGCGAGGTGCGCGCCGGCGTCGCCCAGCAGATCGAGGCGATCCGGACCGCGCTGGCCGGCGTCGGCGTGGCGGCGGCGGAACGATGACATTGCCCGGCCCGCTGGCGCAGGCGCAGGACGAGGCGACCCTCGATCCCCTGCTGAGCGCCCTGGCCGGGGTGAAATCCATCCAGCGCGTCGGCCGCGTGGTCGAGGCCTACGGCACCCTGATCCGCGCGACCGGCCTCAAGGCCGCGATCGGGGAACTGTGCCATCTGCGCAATCCGCCGGGCGATGGCGACCCCAACTTCAACCTCGCCGCCGAAGTGGTCGGCGTGTCGCGGCAGCACACCCTGCTCACACCGCTGGGCGCACTCGACGGCATTTCGGCCACCACCGAGATCGTGGCCAGCGGCCGCCAGGCGTCGGTGCGCGCCGGCCCCGGCCTGCTCGGCAGGATCCTGGATGCGCATGGCGAGCCGATCGACAGGGGCGGCCCGGTGGGAGGCGGCGTCGAGATGCCGATCTACGCCGCGTCGCCCAATCCGCTCACGCGCAACCTGATCGCGCGGCCCTTCTCCACGGGCGTGCGTGCGATCGATGCGGTGATGACCGCGGGCGAGGGCCAGCGCGTGGGTATCTTCGCCGTCGCCGGCGGCGGCAAGAGCACCCTGCTGGGGATGCTCGCGCGCGGCGGCGACGCCGACGTCAACGTGATCGTGTTGGTGGGCGAGCGCGGCCGCGAGGTCAACGAATTCATCCACGACAACCTCGGCGAGGCCGGGCTGGCGAAGTCGGTGATCGTGGTCGCCACCTCCGATCGGCCCGCGCTCGAGCGCAGCCGCGCGGCCTGGGTGGGCACCGCCATCGCCGAGCATTTCCGCGACCAGGGCAAGCGCGTGCTGCTGCTGCTCGATTCGGTGACCCGCTTCGCGCGCGCGTTGCGCGACGTCGGCCTGGCGATCGGCGAACCGCCTGCGCGACGCGGTTTCCCGCCGTCGGTATTCAGCGCCCTGCCGCGGCTGTTCGAGCGCGCCGGCAACAACGAGACCGGCAGCATCACCGCCTTCTACACCGTATTGGCCGAAGACGAGGACGGCGGCGATCCGATCGTCGAGGAAGTGCGCTCGATCCTCGACGGCCACATCGTCCTGTCGCGCAAGCTGGCCGCGGCCTACCACTATCCCGCGATCGACGTGCTCACCAGCCTCAGCCGCACCATGCCGCGCGTGGTCGACCAGGCGCACCTGCGCGCCGCCGGGCAGCTGCGCAAGGTCCTGGCCAAGCACCAGGACATCGAGCTGCTGCTGCAGCTGGGCGAATACAAGCGCGGCAGCGATCCGGACGCGGACTTCGCGATCGAGCGCATCGGACCGGTGCGCAAGCTGCTGCAGCAGCCTTCTGACGAGCTGGTGCCGTTCGCCCAGTCCTCCGACACGCTGCGGAAACTGTTCGCATGAGCGGCGCCGCGCGAAAGCGCTACCCGCTGCAGCAACTGCTGCAGCTGCGCGCGCACCGCACCGAGAAGGCGCGCCTGGTGGTGGTGGAGAGGCAGCGCGCGGTGCGCGAATGCCGCGACGCCTGCGATCGCATCGACCAGGAGATCGCCCGGCTGCGCAGCGAACGGGCGGGCCAGCGGCTGCGGATGATGGAGCCGCCGCCCCCCGGCATTCCGTTTCCGCTGGCGCTGGAGCAGCGCGAGGCCCACATCGACTGGCTGGGCGAGCAGGAGCAGGCGGCGCAGCAGCGCCTGCAGCAGGCCCGGCAGAAGCTGCAGCAGGCCGAACAGGCGCTGGCCGCGGCCATGCAGGAATTCTTTCGCGCCAAGGCGCGCGAGGACGCGCTGGAAAAGCGCAAGGGCGTCTGGCGCGGCGAGATGGTGGCGCTGGAGGCCCGTCGCGAAGAGGACGCGGCCGCCGACCTGGTGCAGGCCGCCCACTTCAGCCGCAGTCGACATTGAGGAATGCACGCATGGGTATCGATCATCCCGGCAGTTCATCGATCTCCAACCGCCCGGCGCAGAACACGCGCCAGGCCGATGCCGAGCGCCCGCTCGACCGGCCACGCGAAGCGCCCGCGAAGGAACAGGTCGACCGCTTCCGCCAGCTGATGCAGAACGGTCGCCAGGAGGGGCGCCCGGGCCTGCCGCAGGAGCGCCAGCTGCAGGAGGCGCGGCCCGGCGCATCGGAGTCGGGACGCCTCGCGTCCCACGCGGCGGCCCAGCGCGCCGACGACCAGGCCGCACTGCGCGCGGTGGAGGGGCGCGGCCAGCAGGAGGGTGGTGCCGATCACCATGGCATGAGCGCCAACGCCATCGACGGCGCGGACCTGCTGGCCATGATGCAGGCGCAGGCCGCCTTGCGCGACGCGTCCGGCATGGCGGCGAGCGCGCCGCCCCCGCAGCCGATGGCCAGCGGACGCGCGCTGGCCGAGATGCTCGAACGCCACGTCCGCCAGCTTGCGGTCGACGGCACGGCAACGGGCGCCGGCGATGGCCAGGTGCTGCTGCGCATGTCCGACGCGACCCTGCCCGGCACCGACCTGCTGCTGAGCCGCACCGCCGAAGGCTGGCGCCTGCGCGCCAATGTCCGCTCGCGCGACAGCTACGACGCCATCCGCGAGGCCGGGCCGGCCCTGGCCAGGCGCTTTGCCGAACAGAACCTCGGCACGCTGGAGATTGATCCGCATTTCGACGGCTGACACCAGGGTTCGCCCCAGGTCGGGAACGCCCCAGCTTGGCCGCGGGAGGCGCTCTCAACAGACTCCAGGGCGCGGACCAGCGATATGCGAAGAATCGATCCCAACTTCAGACAGGAGTCACCCCCATGAGCTTCCTCAGCGGCCTCAGCGACGTTCTTTCCTCCGTGGTCAGTGCCGTGGTCACGGCCTATACCGGCAACCCGATGCTTGGTCAGCTGGCGGGCGGCATCGTCAGTTCCGTCCTCAGCGAGTCGGGCGGCTCGGGCAATTCCGCATTCGACAGCGTGTTCAATTCCGCCTTCAGCAACGGCTTCCTGGATGCCGTCGGCGCCTGATCGGCGTGTCCTGTTGCAGCGGCCGGCATTGCCGGCCGCTGCTTCCTTTTCCGGATGACGGTGCAGAGCATGGCAAGACGCCCACCCCAGCGTGTACAGACCCGGCACGAAGACAGCGCCCCGCCTGCGAACGCATCGGCGTTCGCGCGTGAGGCGGTGACGTCCGAACGCACATCGTCGCCGGCCGCGGGCGCGCAGGCGCCCGACCTGCCGCTGAGTCGTGGCGAGTTCGTCGAGACCCTGGCCGAACTGCGTGCGCAGGGGAGCCTGGACATGGCCGACGAGGCCGCGATCCTGCGCCAGTACGACACCCTGCTCGCCGACCTGAAGGTCGAGAAGACCCGCCTGGAAGCCGAATTCCGCGAGCGGACGGACCGCGAAGGGCAGGATGCGGCCCGGACCTGGCTGTCCGAAGCCGCCGAAGCCCTCGGGCGTCGCGAAGGCACGCGCATGCGGCAGTTGTTCCAGACCATCCCCGCGCTCAGCCAGCCGTCCGCGCCGGCCTGACCTCGGGTCGGCCCCAGTTGTCGCCGCCCCGGAGCGGCGGGACACTCGAATCTCCACCGCACGGCGAACCAAGGATTCCTGGCCCATGGCCATCCGCCCGCCCCGCAGAGCAGCAGCCCGTCCCGCCCTCGGCGGCGCGCAGGTGCATGCCGGCATGGGTGGGATCGCGGCCACTGCGGCCTCCAGCGCGCCCGAGGCGGAGGCGGCGGTTGCGGCGTCCGACACCCAGCGCGAGATCTTCGACCTGCTCGAACAATCGCTGCGCGCCACCGCGCAGCCGGGTGACGACGAGGATCTGGACTTCGTCATCGAGCACATGCGCAAGGCGGTCAGCGGCGCGGATCTGCGGCCGGCGACCAGTACGATCGACCGCACGGCCTGGGTCGACACGCTCGAGAGCCTGGCCAGCGAAGGATTGCTGGACGGCGATGAGCGCGAGAACCTGATCCGGCAGTTCGGCGAAGCAGGGAGCGTGCTGCACAGCCGCGATGCCCAGGTGGCGCTCGAACTCGCGCGGCGCATCGAGCGCGATGGAGAACGCGCGGCCATGGAGTGGCTGGCCTCGCAGCGCGCGGGCCACGCGCCCACGCACGGTGCGGGCGCGACGATCGACGACGGCCCGGTCGCGGGCAAGCAATCCATTACCAGGTCACGGTCGCGGCGCCTGCGCGGGCCGCCCGGATCGGACTGAAGCGCAGGTTCCGCACTTGAGCAATCGCCGGAAACCTCCGGCACGTCCGATTCGAATCTTCAGAAGGATTACCGTCATGACCGAGAATTACGTCCTGCACATGTTCACGTCGCGCATCGAGAGCGGCGAAGTCAATTCCGCCGACATGAAGCCCGGCAAGGGCGGCTCCTGGTTCGAGGCGCTGGCCGCCGCGATGGGCAAGATGCTCGCCTCGCGCGTGGGCAAGATGATCGATGCGCAGCAGACCATGGAGCGCACCTACGACAGCGATGCCAAGCAGCAGTCGGAGGAATACATGGCGGCCATGACCGAGTTCCAGGTCCAGTCGCAGATCTTCTCGCAGACCGCGCAGGCGGTATCCACCGCGATCAAGTCCGTGGGCGAGGGCCTGGCCCAGGTGGCCCGCAAGCAGTAAGCGGGAGACGGTGCTGGGCCAACCCAGCGCCTCGCGCGACGGCGGGCAATGCCCGCCGTCGTCGTATCCGCGCCGCACCGCCTGTGCGCTTTTTGCGGGGTGTTAATCCTCGCGGTGCTAGGTTCGGCACGTCGATCCGTCAGGAGGAAGTCATGCAGCCAATGACGCGCGCGCCGGTCCGGCGCTATGCCGTACTCCCTGCAGCCCTGTTGGCCGGTGCGTGCATGTTTGCGCCAGTGCATGCGCAGTTCGACGCCGGTGGGCAGGCCAGCCTGATGCAGCAGCACACGCTGATGCGCAACCAGAGCACGGGCGATGGCCCGGACTGGGTCGACCGTGAGGCACTGCGGCGGAAGAACGGTGGCAAGGTGATGGCCGATGCGGCTCCCCGGGCTGGTGCGCGGGTGGACCAGGCGGCGCTCGAGCAGGACCTGCGGCGCATGATCGATCGGCGGCGCGCCGAGCTGTTGCCGGAGTACGAACGGCGCGTGCGCGACGATGGCCGGCCCAGCGCCGACCGCTGGCTGCGACAGGTCGCCACCGAGCTGGGGCGCCGCGACGGCGCTCAGGTCCGCGCACGCTACGGCCAGTAGCGCGTTCCCGTGGCGGTGCCGCGGTGCAATGGATGATGCCCGGGCGATGAGTCCTGGAAAGCAGCCCGCAGGTTTGCGCGCACGCGCACTGGGGAAAAGCGGCCGCGCTTCGGTCCTGGTGGCGCTGCTGGCAGGGTGGGCCCTCCCGGGCTGCGGTGTGGCACCGTCGGACACGCCCGCTGACGGCGACCCGGCCCGTACCGCGCCCGCGGACACCGTGGCGCGGGTGTCTGCTCAGACACAGGCACCGGCGTTCGATGCCGAGTTCGAGCGTCTGTATCGCGAAGGCTGGGACGACGCTTCTTCCGCAAGGCGGCCGGGCACCCGGCTGCGGCAGTCGGCTGCGGTCCGCGGCGAGGTCGTGCAGGCGTTCCTGCGCGACTACCGTCCGCTGGAGCAGGCCACCTCAGAGGGGCTGCGGGCCATGCTGGAAGACGGCAGTGCGTTCCGGGAGACAGGAGCGGCAATGGACGCGCTCGGGCTCGATCGCGACGACCTGCTGGATGTGCTGGCCCTGCACCACGCCGTGCACTGGGCGGTGGTCAACCGCGACCGGGTACGGCCGGAGCAACTGCCCGCGATTCGGCAGACGGTCGCGTCCTCGTCGCTGATGGCGGGACTGGCGTCGGCCGGGGAAGCCGCCCGGCAGGAGGCCGCCGACCGCGCCACGCTCCTGACCGCGATCCGCAGTCGGGAATACGGAACGCTGCTGCAGACGCGCCAGTCCGACGCACTGCGCCGCTATGGCGAGCAGGTGGCAGCCGAGTTCCTGTCGGAGCACGGTATCGACCTGCGCGATGGCGATGTCGCCCGGCTTCCGCCGCTCGACACGCGCGAGTCGGCGTCGTCCCGCTGACGCCGCGGCCCGCAGGCCTCAGCGCATGCGGCGTGCGAGCTGCCAGGCCCACAGCCCGGTGAGCAGGCCCACGCCGGTCAATCCATTGCGCCAGAGCCCCAGCGATTCCTGGGCGATGGGCAGGCCGGACAGCTCCGGCGCCACCGTGGCCAGGGCCAGGCCCAGGCAGGCGTAGGTCACCACGATCAGCGACCAGTACAGCCATTGCCGATGGCGCGACTGCAGGGCCTCGGGGGCCTGTTCCGGAGCGCCGGCCGCGATCCTCTCCGGCGTCTGCTGATGGGGCTGCGCCGCACCCGTGTGCCCCATCGCGCCTCCGGGCGGCTGGGGGCCGGCCTGGAGCGGCGAACGCGCGGCGAGGGCGGTGGCCTCGGGGCTTCCGAGCTCGTCTGCGCGGGCGGCCGTCGCGCCTGTCGTCGCTGCGCCAGTCGCCGCAGTCGCGTCATTGGCGAGGGACGCGCCCGCCGCCTGGCCGGCGGTGGCTGCTGCGGCGGAGGGCGCGGCAGCTCCGGCACGATCTGCCTTGGTACCGGGGGCATGCTGGCCGCCCTGTCCACGCCCATTGTCTTTTCCGCCATGGCCCTCGCCATCCGCGTCGCCGCGTTTGCGCCGGCGGCCTTGTGCGTCCTCCGCGCCGCGCGCCCGCACGGCACTGTCGGGTGCATGCGCATGGGTCGTGCCGGCGGGCGTGGCGACGGCGGCCAGGGTCACGCCGGCCGCGACCCCGCCCAGCGCTCCCAGGCCAGGCGCCTGCGCACCGCGTTCGGCCGCGGTGCCGGCCGCTTCTGCGCGCGCGCCCGGCATCGGCCAGCCCTCCGGATGCGCCGTCGTAGGGGCCTGAGTGGCGGCGGTTGGGGCACCGGCTGGATGGGTGGCCGACTGGGGATCCGCGCGCAGCGCCGTCGCAGGCATGGATAGCTCGGTTGCGCCTTGCCCACGGACCGTGCCAGCCAGGGCCGGATCCGAACCGCGCGCCTGCTGCGCCTCGGCGGGCTGGCCCGGCCGGGCCTCGCTGCCGGCCATGGCGATGCGCGACTCGAGCGCGGCGGCCACGCTCCTCGGGTCGCTGGTGCGGGCCTCCGGCACGGTGCCCGCAGACGTCGCCAGTCGCCACTCGCGGCCTTCCGGTTCGGGACCGCCCCGGCCCGCAGGCGCGGCTTCGCCGCCCTGCGCCAGGCGGCGCGCCTCCGCGCCGGCGGCGTGCATGGGCGGTCCGGCCTCGGGAGCGCCCCACGCCAGCACGGTGGCGAGCGCTTCGGGCTGCGCGGGCAGGGCGCGCAGCGCGGCAGGATTGCTGGACAGCGCGTCGCCGAGCTGACGGATCACGCTGGGCGGCAGTTGCTGCAGTTCGCGCGCCAGCGCCTGCAGCGAAGCGTCCCACTGGGCCGGGGGCGGCGCGAGCGGTTGCGACGCCGGCCCGCGCAGCGCCTCGGACATCGCCTGCCGCGCCTGCGGCGGAATGCCGACCTCGGCATGCGCGTGCCGGAAGCCTCCGCCGCCGCTCTCGGTCGCGTGGGGCGGGCGCGAGATCGCATCGGCGTCCACGTCGGGCGGTCCATTGCCCCGTGCCGGATCGCCACGACGGTCATCGTGGTCCACATCGTCGACCAGCCCTGGCAGGCCGGCGCGCAACAGCCATTCCGGGCCGCCGCGGGCGCCGGGAAGCAGGGACGACAGGGCATCGTGCAGCGAGGGGAAGGACATGGCGACACCCCGCGGTCTGGGCCGGTCCGTCGGGCCGGTGGTTTCCCCACGCTACGACGGGCGCTTGCGGGCCGATACCCGGGGTCGACCCTAGGGTGGCCGGCTTTCGCCGCAGGCCGGCTCATGCGCCGGCCTGCAGGCCCCTGCGCCAGGGGGCTGGCACCCAGGCCAAGACGCCCGGAGAGGGCGTCGCCCGTGCCTGCCTCGATCGCTGCAAAAAAACGGGAAACCGGCTGGTTTCCCGCGCAATCCGGCGATGCCGGAGGACTGTGTTGTGGCCGGGACAGCCTAGCCCGCCCGGGCACCTGATGCAATACCTAATTTAAGCTTTGCAAGTAGTTGATTTATTTAGACAATTCCAGCGCCTCACGCTTCTGGCTTCTGCGCAGTTCGCGCGAGTCGCCCCAGGCGTTGTTGAACAGCGCCGGCTCCCAGGAGCCGTAGGTGGGGTTGGCCAGCATCCACCAGCGCTCGCCGAACCAGGGGCCGTGCGTGTCGAGCAGGGTGGCACGTGCCTGCGGGGTGTTGGCGATGACTTCGACGAAGTCGCCCAGCTGGTCGCCGAACTGCATCAGCACGCGATATTGCTGCCCGGCGAGGCGACGACGACACAGCTTCTCCGAACCATGTTGCTCGCAGCCTTCGACGTGGGTGCCCAGTCCGAGGAACACGCCTTCGTCCTTGACCGGCATGCCGACCGCGCGCAGGTTGGCCAGCGTGGCCTCCTGCAGGTGCTGGGCGCGGTTGGACAGATACAGGATGGTCACGCCGCGTGCCTGCGCGGCGCGCGCGAATTCCAGCACGCCCGGCACGGGACGCGCCTTCCGTTCCTCGACCCAGCTCGACCAGGTCACTTCGTTGTACTCGCCGCCGCCGGCCACCAGGCGGGCCTGGTAGGGGGAGTTGTCGAGCACGGTTTCATCGATGTCCATGATCACGGCAGGCGGCAGGCCCGCCAGTGGGGCGGACTGTTCGCGCTCGGCAGGCACCAGCGCGTCCCAGCCGGGCGTCGCCAGCGCTTCGTCGAGCTGCCCGATCGCCGCCCGGAACAGGGAAATCGTGTTGGCCTGGTATTCGGCCGAGCGCTGGACCCAGAGCACGGCGTTGAGGTTGTCGTCCGCCGCGGCCCCGACCGCGGTGGCGGCGGTCGGCGCGGCGTCCGCAGGCGGGGAGGAGGCCGTGGGCAGCGACGCGCAGCCGGTGACGAACAGGGCTGCAGCAAGCAGCGGTGCGGCGGAAACGTGCGCGCGCATGCGAAGAACCTCGGACATGGATCGGAACTGGAGTGTAACGAAGCGATGTTGCGGCCCGTGGACGTGCCGTCGCGGGGGGTCAATCCTCAAGCAGCGCGCGGATCGAGGCGAAGCCGACGTCGGCCCGCTCGGCCTTGCGCGCTGCATCCGCGACCGGATCGGCGCCGTCGCGCTGCAGTTCGGCCGCCGGCAGTTCCTCGAAGAAGCGGCTGGGCGCCAGCCTGAGCTTGGCGCCCCAGCGCTGCGCCTCGCGGGGGTAGGACAGCCACAGCTGCTCCTTGGCGCGGGTGATGCCCACGTACAGCAGCCGGCGCTCCTCGTCGAGGCGGCCTTCGTCGATGCTGGCCTCGTGCGGCAGCGTGTCCTCGTTCATGCCGACGATGAACACGTAGCGGAACTCCAGGCCCTTGGCCGCATGCAGGCTCATCAGCCGCACCTGGTTGCCCGGATCGCCCTTGTCGGCGTGCGAGAGCAGGGCCAGTTGCGCGGCCAGCTCGCCGGGACCCGCGGCCTTGGCGCCTTCGAACCAGTCGGCCAGCTCGTCGAGGTTGCCGCGGCGGATGCGGAACAGCTCGTCGCTCTTGCACTGTTCGCGCAGCATCGCGATGAGTCCGGACTTTTCGTTGAGCGCACGCACCAGGTCGGCGGCGGGCAGCTGCGCGGCGTCGCGGCGCAGTCCGCGCACGATGTCGGTGAATGCGCCGAGCGCGTTGGCCACGCGCGGCTGCAGTTGCTTCAGCAGGCCCATCGACTCGGCTGCGCGCGACAGCGGCAGCTGCGCATGGCGGGCCATCTCGGCCAGCTTGGCCAGCGAGGTAGCGCCGATGCCGCGGCCGGGCGACTGCACCGCGCGCAGGAAAGCCGAGTCGTCCTCCGGATTGGCCAGCAGCCGCAGCCAGGCCAGCGCATCCTTGACCTCGCCGCGGTCGAGGAAGGCGGTTCCGCCGGACAGGTGGTAGGGAATGCGCAACAGCTGCAGCGCCTTCTCCAGCGCGCGCGACTGGTGGTTGCCGCGGAACAGGATGCAGAACTCGCCCCATTCGACCTTGCGCGCGGTGGCGATGAAGTGGATCTCGCCGGCCACGCGCTCGGCCTCGTGCGCGGCATCGCGGCACTCCCAGACGCGGATGCGTTCGCCGTCGGCCTGCGCGCTCCACAGCGTCTTGGGATGCTCGTGCGGATTGTTGGCGATCAGCGCGTTGGCCGCGCGCAGCACGCGGTTGGAGCAGCGGTAGTTCTGCTCGAGCTTGACCACCACCAGGTTGGGGTAATCGGTGCCCAGCTGGGTGAGGTTCTCGGGATTGGCCCCGCGCCAGGCGTAGATGCTCTGGTCGTCGTCGCCCACGCAGGTGAAGTTGGCCTTGGGCCCGGCCAGCGCCTTGAGCAGGCGGTACTGCGCGTCGTTGGTGTCCTGGCACTCGTCGACCAGCAGGTAGCCGATGCGCTCGCGCCAGCCGGCGATGGCGTCCTCGTCGGATTCGAGCAACTGCACCGGCAGGCGGATCAGATCGTCGAAATCGACCGCGTTGAAGGCCGCCAGGCGCTGCTGGTAGCGCGCGTACAGCGAAGCGGCCTCGTGCTCGCGCGCGCTGCGCGCCGCCTCCGCCGCCTGCTCCGGCGACAGCCCGGCGTTCTTGATGTTCGAGACCAGCGACTGCATCGCCTGCACCGCGTCGGGCTTGGCGCCCGGCATCAGGTCCTTCATCTGCGCCAGGGTGTCGTCGCTGTCGAAGATCGAGAATCCGCGGCGCAGGCCGACCTTGTCCGGATCGGCCTGCAGGATCCGCAGGCCCAGCGAATGGAAGGTGCAGACGGTCAGGCCCTCGGCCGCGTCGCCGCGGATCCGCTTGGCCACGCGCTCGCGCATTTCCTTCGCCGACTTGTTGGTGAAGGTGATCGCGGCAATGCGCTTGGCCGGGTAGCGGCCGGTCGCGATGAGGTGCGCGATCTTCTCGACGATGACCCGGGTCTTGCCGCTGCCGGCGCCTGCCAGCACGAGCAGGGGGCCGTCGCAGTGGGTGACCGCGGCGGATTGCTGGGGGTTGAGGCCGTGCATCGTGCGACTGCTGGAATCGGCCGGGCATTCTACCCGGGCGGCATCGCGCGCCGGGGGCTGCCGGGCGGCCGCGGGCGCCAACCCCCTCCGCGGGCCGCGGGCCGGCCTTTCCGTCGCATCCCGCCCCCGCCCGCTGCGCGGGACGCGGGTTCCCGCGAACGGAAGGGAGCCGGGCAGCGGGCGCTAGAATTCCGCCCATGGCCAAGCTCTATTTCTACTACTCGGCGATGAATGCCGGGAAGACCACCACCCTCCTGCAGTCGGCGCACAACTACCGCGAACGCGGCATGCGCACGCTGATCATGACCCCGCGCCTGGACCATCGCGCCGGCTCCGGCACGGTGGCATCCAGGATCGGGCTGAAGGCCGACGGCCTGGCCTTCGGGCGCGAGGACGACCTGCAGGCGCTGGTCGAGCGCGACATCGCCGCGCACGGCCGGCTGCATTGCGTGCTGGTGGACGAGGCGCAGTTCCTGTGCCGCGCGCAGGTCTGGCAGCTGGGCGAGGTGGTCGATGCCCTGCGCGTGCCGGTGCTGTGCTACGGCCTGCGCACGGATTTCCGTGGCGAGCTGTTCGAGGGCAGCCAGTACCTGCTGGCCTGGGCCGACGAGATCAGCGAGATCAAGACCATCTGCCACACCGGCAGCAAGGCCACCATGACGGTGCGCGTGGACGAGCAGGGCTTCGCGGTCAGCGAAGGGCCGCAGGTGGAAATCGGCGGCAACGAGCGCTATGTCTCGGTCAGCCGCGCCGAGTTCAAGCGGATCTCGCGCGGCGAGGGACGGATCGAGCCGCTGCAACCGCCCCTGCCCCTGCGCTGAATCAGCGCGCGCGCGTACCGGCGAGGCCCAGGCAGGCCGCCTGCAGGCCATCGATCTCGCGCGGCAGCGCGCCGCCCTCGGGTCGCGCCTGGGCGAGCTGCACCTGCAGTGCCTGCAGGCTGGCCAGGGCCAGCGGGCGCTGGTCCGGGATGCCGCAGCGCACATCCGCGGCGTAGGCGCGCGCCAGCCACCCGGCCTTGCGCACTTCGGCTTCCTGCTGCGGCAGCTCGGCCAGCGCATCGAGTCGGGTGAGTGCGGCCGCATCCCCGCGCCGCGCCTCATGGCGCGCCAGCGAGATCTCGGCCCGCCGCGTATGCGAATGCTGGGCCCCATACCCCAGGCGCGTCAGCGCCTGCGCCTGCCGCAGGCTGTCGAGCGCCTGATCCCGTCCCAGGGCCCCCTGCACTTCGCCCAGCAGGCGCAGCGTGTCGCCGACCAGGCCGTGCTGCTCGCCGTAGATGCCGCGTCGCAGCTGCAGCGACTCCAGCAGCAGCGGCAGCGCCGCCGCGTCGCGCCCCGCGCTGTGCAGCACCATGGCCTGGTTGAACAGGCCACCGGCCAGCTGTGGCTGGCTGCGCTGGCGCCGCCAGGTGTCCACCGATCGCGCCAGCTCGTCCAGCGCGGTGTCGATGTTGCCGCGTTCCCAGGCGATGATCGCCAGGCTGCTGCGCGCACGCGCGACGTCGACGTGGTCCTGGCCCAGGCGCGCGACCAGCCATGCCAGCGCGTCGCGGAATTCGGCTTCGGCGTCGGCCAAGCGGCCCTGGTCCACGTACAGCGCCGCCAGCTGGCGGCGCGCGTCGATGGTGGCGTGGTGCTGCCTGCCGCGCAGGTCCATCGCCAGGTCCACGGCGCGGCGGCAGTGGCGTTCGGCGGCCTCGGTGTTGCTGGCGTCGCGCTCGTAGGAACACAGCGCCCGCAGCAGGTCGATCGCCAGCGGATGCCGCTCGCCCGCAGTGCTCTGCAGCAGGCCCAGGGCGGCGCGCGAGGCGGCCAGTGCGCGCCCGGTATCGCCTGCGGCGGCATGCAGGTTGGCCAGGTCGCCCAGGTTTTCGACAACCCCTGCGTCGTCCTGCAGGGCGTCGCGGCGCAGCGACAGCGAACGCAGGTACAGCCCGCGCGCGTCGGCCAGGCCGCGGTTGGCGGCATGGCAACGCCCGAGCTGGGTGTAGAACGCCGACGCCGGCAGCGGCAGGCGGTGCTCATGGCGCCGCGCCAGCGACAGCAGCGGCTGCATCCGCGCCAGGCAGGCCTCGGCTTCCCCGGTCAGGCGCAGCACCCGGCCCAGGTCGGTGGCCGACTGCAGGCGCAGGCTCGGTGGCGCGTCGGGCAGCGCATCGACCAGCACCGCCTGGCGCCGCAGCAGCTCGTGCGCGGCGCCGTAGTCGCCCAGGCCCGAACGCAGCCGGGCCACCACGCCCAGCAGTTCGGCGCGCGCGACCGGCTGGTTGCCCAGTTCACGCTCGATGCGCCGTTCGCCATCGTCGAGCAGGCGATGGATGTCCACTGGCGCCCCGGACGGCACGCCGCCTGCGGTCTCGAACAGGCCGACCACGAAGTTCTGCATGGCCTGGGCGCGCGCCGACTCGCTGACCGCCTGCCGTGCCTGCCAGGCGACGATGCCCAGCGCCGCGACCAGCACCAGCGACACCACGGCCGCGGTGGACAGCGCCCAGCGGTGCCGGCTGACGTACTTGCCGATGCGGTACGACAGGCTCTGCGGCCGCGCATGCACCGGCTTGCCGTCGAGCCAGCGCTGCAGGTCCAGCGCCATCGCCTCGACCGACGGGTAGCGTTGTTCCGGCTTCTTGCCCAGGGCCTTGAGCACGATGTTGTCGAGGTCGCCGGCCACCTCGCGCGCGCGCCGCCGCACGGCGGGGCTGGCGGTGGCGCCATCGGCGTCGCGCTGCAGCGCCAGCGACGGCCGCTGCGGGTCCACGTTGAGGATCGCGTCCTCCCACTGCGCGTCGCTGGGCCGCTTGAGCTGGTAGGGCTTGCGCCCGGCCAGCAACTCGTACAGCACCACGCCCATCGAGTAGACGTCGGTCATGGTGGTGACCGGTTCGCCGCGGATCTGTTCGGGCGCGGCGTAGTGCAGGGTGAACGCGCGCAGGCCGGTGCGGGTCTGCTCCGGCGCGTGGTCGGGGGTGTCGAGCAGCTTGGCGATGCCGAAGTCGAGCAGACGCACGTCGTCCAGCGGCGTGACCAGGATGTTCGACGGCTTGAGGTCGCGGTGCACGATCAGGTTGGTATGCGCGTGGCTCACCGCCTCGCAGACCTGCATGAACAGCTGCACCCGGGTGACCACGCCCGGATCGCGCGCGCGGCACCAGTCGGTGATCGGCTCGCCCTCGACGTACTCCAGCGCCAGGTAGGGCTGGTTGTCGCTGCTGATGCCGGCGTCGAGCAGGCGCGCGATGTGCGGGTGCTCCAGCCGCGCCAGGATCTGCCGCTCGCGGGTGAAGCGCAGTCGCAGGCCCGGATCGGCCAGGCCCGGGCGCAGCAGCTTGAGCGCCACGCGACGCTCGTACAGGCCGTCGGCGCGGCGCGCCAGCCAGACCTGGCCCATGCCGCCCTCGCCGAGCATGCGCTCCAGCGCGTAGGGCCCGACCGAAGCGCCGGCATGCACGCCCGGATGCGGGGTGATCAGAGGTTCGGTCAGGAAGTCGCTGCCGGCCTCGAGCGCGAGCAGTTCCTCCAGGTCGTCGGCCAGCTGCGGATCGTCGTCGCGCAGCGAGGCCAGGCTGCTGGCGCGGGCGGCCTCGTCGAGTTCCAGCAGGGCATCGAGCAGCGGCGACAGGCGCTGCCAGCGGTCGGCGTCCATCAGCGGAGACTGCCGGCGGTGCCACGCGGGCCGCGGCCGGAATGCTTGCGGTGCATGGTTCCCCCCGGAGCCACGTTGCGCGGCGTCAGCCGCCCAGCGAGGCCAGCAGGTACATCCGCGCCTTCTGCCAGTCGCGGCGGATGCTGCGGTCGGAGCGGTCGAGCAGGGTGGCGATCTCGGCTTCGGAGAGTCCGCCGAAATAGCGCAGCTCCACCACCTGCGCGAGCTTGGCGTCGACGCCGGCGAGCCGGGTCAGGGCCACGTCCAGCGCCAGCATGTCCTCGTCCATGCGCAGGCCGCCTTCCAGATCGTGCGGCAGGTCGGTGACGCGGTGCAGGTCGCCGCCACGCTTCTGCGCCAGGCGCTGGCGCGCGTAGTCGACCACCACGCTGCGCATCGCCGAGGCGGCATAGGCGAAGAAGTGCGCGCGGTCGTCGAACTGGATCTCGCGCCGGCCGATCAGCTTGAGGTAGGCCTCGTGCACCAGGGCGGTGGCGTCGAGCGTCTGGCCCATCTGGCCCGACAGCTGGCGCCGGGCCATGGTGTGCAGTTCCTGGTACAGCGTGGCCAGGACCCGGTCGAGCGCGCCCCGGTCTCCGCCGCGCGCCGCGTCCAGCCAGAGAGTGATGTCTGCGGTGTCGGACATGTGGCGCTGTGCTCCCTTCAGCGGCCCGGACTATACCGCGAAGCCGCCTCGCCCGCGGATTTCCGGCCGCTCAGCGCTGGCAGCGGGCGCACCAGACGGTCGCGCGCTGGCCGATGCTGGCCTGGCGCAGGGGTCGCCCGCAGCGCGGGCAGGGCTCGCCGCCGCGGCCATAGGCCGAGAGTTCCTGTTCGAAATAGCCTGGCGCGCCGTCGGGGGCGAGGAAGTCGCGCAGGGTGGTGCCGCCACGCGCGATCGCATGTCCCAGGATGCGACGCACGGCCTCGGCCAGCAGCCGGTAGCGCTCGCGGGAGACCCGTCCGGCCGCGCGCAGCGGCGAGATGCCGGCCGCGTGCAGGGCCTCGGCGGCGTAGATGTTGCCGACGCCCACGACGATGCGCTGGTCCATCAGGAAGCTCTTCACCGGCGCGCTGCGGCCCCGGCTGCGGGCGAACAGGTAGTCGCCGTCGAACCCGTCCGACAGCGGCTCCGGCCCCAGCCCGCGGAGCAGCGGGTGGACCTCGCCGGCGGGCTGCCAGAGCAGGCAGCCGAACCGGCGCGGGTCGTTGAAGCGCAGCACCCGGGACGGCACGCGTGCCGCGGACGCCAGCACGATGTCGACGTGGTCGTGGGCGCGCAGGGGCGTGTCGGGCGCCAGCACGCGCAGGCTGCCGGACATGCCGAGGTGCAGCAGCGCGCTGCCGGCGGCGGTATCGAGCAGCAGGTATTTGGCGCGCCGGCGCACGGCGTCGATGCGCTGGCCGGTCAGCCGTTCGCCCAGTTCCGGCGGGATCGGCCAGCGCAGGTCGGGGCGGCGCAGCACCAGGGCCTGCACGCGCCGGCCCTCGACATGCGGCGCCAGCCCGGCGCGGGTGGTCTCGACCTCGGGCAGCTCAGGCATCGACGGCCTCCGCGGCAAGCGCGAACACCGGCGACGGGCCGTCGACCACATGCAGCGGCGCGCCGAAGGCCTGCGACAGCAGGGCGTCGGTGAGCACCTGGGCGCGCGGCCCGTCGGCCACCACCCGGCCCGCGCGCAGCAGTACCACGTGGCCGATCTCGGGCAGCAGTTCCTCGGCGTGGTGGGTGACCAGCAGCAGGGTCACGCCCTCCGCCGCCAGCCGGCGCAGCGTGTGCAGCAGCCGTGCGCGCGCGACCACGTCCAGCCCCGCCGCGGGCTCGTCCAGCAGCAGGGCCATCGGCGCGTGCACCAGCGCACGCGCCAGCAGGACGCGGCGGGCTTCGCCGGTGGACAGCGCCTCGTAGGCGCGGTCGTGCAGGTGGGCGGCGCCGGCGCGGCCGAGCGCGGTTTCGGCGGCGGCGAGGCGGGCGGGCTCGATGTCCTCGTCCTGCGGCGCGAGGCGGGCATCGAAGGCGCCCAGCACCACGTCGCGGGCGCTCAGCCCGGGCAGCGAGCGCAGCTCCTCGTGCATCGCGCCGGTGACGATCCCCAGCCGCGAGCGCAGCGTGCGCACATCCCACAGGTGTTCGCCCAGGATGCGCACCGGCGGGCGCCCGTCGGCATGCGCCGACGCGTACAGCTGACGGGTCAGCAGCTGGATGAAGCTCGACTTGCCGCAGCCGTTGGGCCCGAGGATGGCGGTATGCCGCCCCTGCGGCAGGCGCAGGCTCACGCCATCCAGCGCCGCGCGGCCTTCACGCAGGACACGTGCGTCATCGAGTTCGATCAGGGGAGGTGAAAGCGGGGTGCCGGTCATGAACGGGACATGGGGATGAACAGGCCGGCCTGCGAGGCCCCCACGGGGCTGGCCTTGGGACAGCGCGGGCCCCATCATGCCGGGGATCCCTCCGCTTCGACACCGTCATGCCTGCGTCCCTCATCGATTTCCTCGCCGGCGGCCTGCTCCAGTTCGGCTTCTGGCAGCTCGCGCTCTACCTGCTGGTCGCGACCCAGCTGACCATCTTCTCGGTCACCCTCTACCTGCACCGCAGCCAGGCGCACCGCGGCGTGGACTTCCACCCTGTGATCGCGCACTTCTTCCGCTTCTGGACCTGGCTGACCACCTCGATGATCACCCGCGAGTGGGTCGCCATCCACCGCAAGCACCACGCCAAGTGCGAGACCGAGGACGATCCCCACAGCCCGCAGTTCAAGGGCATCCGCACGGTGTTCTGGCGCGGCGTGGAGCTGTACCGCGAAGCGCGCGGCATGCGCGAGGACATCGAGCAGTACGGCAAGGGCGCCCCGGACGACTGGATCGAGCGGCGCCTGTACACGCCGCACGCCAACCTCGGCCCGACCTTCCTGCTGCTGGTCTCGTTCGCCCTGTTCGGCTTCGCCGGCGTGGCGATCTGGGCGATCCAGATGCTGTGGATCCCGTTCTGGGCCGCCGGCGTGGTCAACGGCCTCGGCCACTGGTGGGGCTACCGCAACTTCGAGACCACCGACACCGCCACCAACCTCACGCCCTGGGCGCTGTGGATCGGCGGCGAAGAACTGCACAACAACCACCACGCCTTCCCGAGTTCGGCCAAGTTCTCGCTGCGCCGCTGGGAGTTCGACATCGGCTGGGTGGTGATCAAGGGGCTGGAAAAGCTGCGCCTGGCCAAGGTGCTGCGCGTGGCGCCGTCGCTGGACGTGCGCCCCAACATCCAGGCGCCCGATACCGACACCATGAAGGCGCTGCTGGCGCACCGCTTCCAGGCGATGACCGACTACCAGCGCAACGTGCTGATGCCGGCGCTGCGGGAAGAAGCGCAGGCGGCGGGCGCGAGGCTCCGCTCGCTGCTGCCGCGCAAGCTGCGCAAGGGCCTGGTCGACGACGGCCGCTGGCTCAGCCCCGAGTCGCGCGAACAGATGCAGCAGTGGGTCGCGCAGCGTCCGCGCATCCAGCTGCTGGTCGAGTACCGGCGCCGGCTGGCGGCGGTCCTCGAGACGCGGACCAGCAACGCGAACGAGGCGCTGCACAACCTGCAGACCTGGTGCCGCGAAGCCGAGGCCACCGGTATCCGCGCGCTGCAGGACTACGCGGCGCGCCTGAAGGGCTACTCGCTGCAGTCGGTGCGCGCCTGATGCCGCAGGCGTCCCTCGCCGACGGGCGGGCGGACGCCTTGTTCCGCGCATGAGCGGGGCCATCGGCCGCCGTGCGGCAGCGACGCTGGCAATCTGCGTGCTCGCCTGGCCGCTCGCCGGCCGGGCGCAGGTGACGGAAACGGGCGACTACCTGGCCAGGATGGACGGCGACGGCGATGGCCGCGTCTCGCTGGCCGAATACCAGGCCTGGATGAGCTACGCCTTCGACGGCATGGACCGCGACGGCGACGGCGTCCTGGCGCCGCAGGAGCAGCCCGGCGGCCGCGGGACGTCCTTGACGCGGGCCCGGCATCTCGCGCGGCTGGCCGAACGGTTCGCCAGGCAGGACGTGGACGGCAACGGCTTCCTCGACGCGCGCGAGCTGGCGGCGCCGCCGCGCTGAAACCGCGGACCCGGTCAGCGCCGGCGCGCGGGCCGCGGCAGCCGTATCTCCACCGGGGCGAAGCCCAGGCCGCGCTTCGCCAGCGCCCGGGGACGGCGGCGATGCGCCTGCGCGCGGCGGGGTGCGGGAGCGGCGATCAGCCTGTGCCCAGGCCGAGCCGGGCGCGGATCTCGTCGGAGACACGACGGGTCTCGCGCAGCGGCACGATCCCGCCCGCGCTGGCCTCGAGCGGCCCCAGGCGCCCCCGCGCATCCAGGACGTCGAGGAAGCGCCGGATGCGTCCGCGGCAGCGGTCGCGGTCGAAGACATGCACCGGCGCCCCGGTGGCGCAGGCCTCGGACACCATGTTCACCGAGTCCGGCGAACACACGATGCGGTCGGCCCAGGCCAGCAGGCCGGGGTAGGGGTTGGCGCCGTCCTGCGTGCCGGTCCAGCACAGGCCCGGTACCGATGCGAGCCGCTGGCGCAGCCGTGCCGCCAGTGCCGGCGGCGTGCGTCGCGACACAGTCGCCAGCACGCTACCGCCCTCGGCCGCGCGCAGGCGCTCGAGCCGGTCGAGCACGGCCTCCAGGCCCGCGGCGTCGAACGGCGCATTGCCGGTCGGGCCGCCAAGCAGGAGAGCGGTGCGCGGACCCGGCAGCAGCGCGAACTGCGGGAACTGCGCGCGCGCGCGCGACAGCCAGTCGTCGTCGACCGGGTGCAGGCTCCCCAGCAGTTGGACGACGTTGGGGCCGTCCAGTCCGTCGTGCTCGGGGACGACCACCACGTCCCAGTGGCGCGGATCGATCCTCGGATCGAGGATCTGCACCGCGGCCGCGCCACATCGGCGCAGCAGGCGGGTGGCCAGCGCCGCCTGCCGACCGCAGCCGATGGCCAGTGACGGCGGAGTGGCCTGGTCGTCGCCGAATCCCGACCCGAACGCGGCGCGGGCGCCCGGCAGCGCGCGTGGGGCCGCCCATCGCCATGGCGCACGCGGCGCCAGCTGGAGCGTCCGGGTGGGTCCGCCCAGCGCCGCGGCCAGCGCTTCGGCCTGGCGCGCATTGCCTGCCCGGCCGTCGCTGAGCGCCCAGATTTGGGGCGAATTGTTGCCGTGGCCCGCGAGTCGTTCCAATTTTGCGATCATCAGTTGCGAGGGCTGAAGCAAAGCACCGCACATGGAACACTACACTGTGCCATTCCGCTACTGCCAGGACGCCCATGACCGCGCTGCCCGATCCCTCGCTCGACCAGCTGTTCCGCACCGCACGTACCCACAATGCCTTCTCCGGCAGCGTCGACGAGGCCAGCCTGCGCCGGCTCTACGACCTGCTCAAGCTGGGTCCCACCGAGGCGAACTCCTGCCCTGCGCGGTTCGTGTTCGTGACCTCGCCCGAAGCCAAGGAAAAGCTGCGGCCGGCGCTGAGCGAGGGCAACCTGGCCAAGACGATGTCCGCGCCGGTCACGGTGATCGTGGGCCACGACCTGCGCTTCTTCGACAAGCTGCCGGTGCTGATGCCGCACGTGGACGCGAAGTCCTGGTTCGAGGGCTCGCCGGACGAGCGACTGCAGCGCGTGGCGCTGCGCGGCTCGAGCATGCAGACGGCCTACCTGATCATGGCCGCCCGCTCGCTGGGCCTCGACACCGGCCCGATGACCGGCTTCGACAACGCGAAGGTCGACGCGGCCTTCTTCGCCGGCACCACCATCCGCTCCAACGTGCTCGTCAACCTCGGCCAGGGCGATCCGGCGGCGGTGTATCCGCGGTCCCCGCGCCTGTCCTTCGACGAGGCCGCCCGGATCGAATGAGCGCATGATCCACCCCGCGGGCGGCCTGCCCGCGGTGCAGTACGCCTGCGGCGCGCATCGGCGCCGCGCCCGTCCACCGCCCCTCCGAGACCAGACCATGCTTACCGCCACCAGACTCCTGCTTCCGCTTGCCCTGACCGTTGCGCTGGCCGCCTGCCAGCAGGCCGATTCGCCGGCCCCGGCCGAAGCCGCCGGACCCGCGGCCGAAGCCGCCGCCGCGACCCCCGAAGCCGCCGCGCCGGCGGCCGACGCCGTCCAGGGCGTGTCCGGCACCTACGTCATCGATCCCACCCACACCACCGTGGTCGCGCAGTGGAGCCACTTCGGCTTCTCCAATCCGGTCGCCAACTTCGGCCAGGCCGAAGGGCGGATCGTCTACGACGCCGACAATGTCTCGGCCTCGTCGGTGGAGGTGACCCTGCCGCTCGCCGGCCTGAACTCGTTCGTGGCGGACTTCGACGCGCACCTGCGCAGCGCCGACTTCTTCGAGGCCGACAAGTATCCGGCCGCGACCTTCCGCAGCACCGCGGTCGAGTCCGCCGGCGGCAACCGCCTCAAGGTCACCGGCGATCTCACCATCAAGGACCAGACCCGTCCGGTGGTGCTGGACGTCACCATCAACCGGTTCGCCGAGCATCCGATGCTCAAGCGCGCGGCGGCGGGCTTCGATGCCACGACCACGATCAAGCGCAGCGACTTCGGCGTGGGCGCCTTCGCGCCGAACGTGAGCGACGAGGTGCAGATCCGCATCACCACCGAGGCGGTCGTCGCCGCGCCCGAGGCCGAAGCGGCCGCGGGCTGAGCCAGCACCTGCACCGCCCGCCGCGCCGCCGGCGGGCGTCAGGCCGGGGCCTGCTGCCGGCAGCGGCCGGCCGGTGCCCAGTCCGGCCGCTGCCGCAAGCGCTGCCGGATGGGGTCGCGGCATTGGCCGGACCCTGCCGGCCGTGCCCGACGCGATCGACCGCAGCCGGGTGACTGCCCGGCGGCAGCGTGCGTCCCGCGCTGCACGGATTTCGCCGCCGCTTTCCGCGCCATGCGCGCGTGCGCGGACAGTGTCGATGTATCCGCGCCCGTCGCGGCGCGCACACCTTCGCCAGCTCACTGCCGATGACCGCTCCGCGCTAGAATGCGGCAGTTCCATCCGGATGCCGCACCTCATGACCGCCACGCAGCCCCAGACCACGCAGGCCAATGCGCAGACCCGTTACGAGGTCCGTCGCGCCGAGCTGCCCCTGAGCTGTCCGCTGCCGTCGATGGCACTGTGGAACTCGCATCCGCGTGTCTACCTGCCGATCGAGGCCGACGGCGGGCAGTGCGACTGCCCCTACTGCGGCGCGCATTTCGTCCTCGTCGACTGATCCGGCGGGCGGCGCCTGCATGCCGCGCCCGCTGACCGTGGTGCAACTGCTGCCGGCGCTGGAGTCCGGCGGCGTCGAACGTTCCACCCTCGAGATCGCCGACGCCCTGGTGCGTGCGGGACACCGTGCCATCGTGGTTTCCGCCGGCGGCCGGCTGGTGCCCAGCCTGCGCGGCCTGGGCGCCGAACACGTGGCGCTGGAGATCGGGCGCAAGTCGCCGCTGGTGCTGCGCCACGTGCCCGCACTGCGCAGGCTGTTCGCGCAGGAGCGCGCCGACCTGGTGCATGCCCGCTCGCGGCTGCCGGCCTGGCTGGGCTGGCGCGCGCTGGCCGGCATGCCGGCAGCGACGCGGCCGCGTTTCGTCACCACCGTGCACGGGCTGAACTCGCCGTCGCGCTACAGCGCGATCATGGCGCGCGGCGAGCGCGTGATCTGCGTCTCGCGCACGGTTCGCGACTACGTACTGCAGCACTACCCGGCCACCGATCCGCTGCGCCTGCGGCTGGTCCCGCGCGGCATCGATCCTGCCGCCTTCCCGCGCGCGCCGCGACCGGACCGCGAGGCGCGCGCGCGCGCGGCCGCGCAGCATCCGGCCCTGGGCGGCGATGGTCCGCTGCTGCTGCTGCCCGGGCGCGGCACGCGCTTGAAGGGGCATGTCGATGCGCTGGCCCTGCTGGCGACCCTGCGGGCCGGCGGGATGGACGCGCGGCTGTGGATGCCCGGCGCGCGCGAGGCCGGCCGCGAACGCTACATCGCCGAGCTGGAGCGGGAAGCCGCGCGCCAGGGCGTGGGCGGCGCGCTCGCGCTCACCGCGCCCACCTCCGCCATCGCCGAGGCCTATGCCGCCAGCGACCTGGTCCTGCAGCTCTCGCGCAAGCCCGAGGCCTTCGGCCGCACCGTGATCGAGGCCCTGGCCTGCGGCCGGCCCGTGCTGGGCTGGGAACACGGCGGCAGCGGCGAACTGCTGCGCGAACTGCTGCCGGGCGGTGCCGTGCCGCCATTCGACGCGCCCGCGCTGGCGCTGGCGGCGCGCACCCTGCTCGAACGTCCGCCGCCGCTTCCCGATACCATTCCCTACACCCTGCAGGCGATGCAGGACGCCACGCTGTCGGTCTATGACGAACTCTGCGACGATCCCACCGCCTTCCGCCTCCGCTGAGGCGCCCTCTGCCGGCTGGCGCTGGGCGCCGCACTGGGTGCTCGCATTCGTGGCGCTCTGGCCGGCGCCGGGTTACGCGGAAGGCGTGATGGTGCTGGGCGCGCTGGCCGCGATCGTGCATCTGCTGGTCGGACGCTTCCGCGGCGGCATGCGCCTGCTCAGCCACCAGGCCTGGGCATTGACCAGCGTGCTGTTCTGCGCCTACTGGCTGCCGCAGCTGGTGTCCTCGTTCGACGCGCTCGACCATGGTCGCGCCTTCCGCGAGTCGCTGGTCGACCTGCGGTACCTGCCGTTCCTGTGGCTGGCGGCGTCGGCCGTGGCTTCGGCGCGTGGGCGACGCATCACCTTTGGTGGCCTGGCGGTGATCGTGCTGGTCTGGACGCTGGATGCGCTGGCGCAGGTGGTCAGCGGCACCAGTCCGCTGTTCTGGGGCATCGACGCGCTCAAGCAGGCGATCAGCGGGCGGCCGATGTGCAGCGTCGAGCAGCTTGCGCTGGCCGACCGCCTCGGCGGCGTGCTGGGCCCGTGCAACCTCAAGCTGGGCGTGGTGCTGGCCAGCCTGTCTCCGTTCGCGCTGTACTTCGCCGGGCGCCGCTTCGGCAGCGCGGGCTGGATCGTGGCGGCGCTGATGGTGGGCATCGTGGTGCTGTTCGCCGGATCGCGCGCCTCCTGGATCACCTTTGCCCTGGTGCTGGCCGCCAGCGGCTGGAGCCTGCTGGGCTGGAAGCGGCTGCTGGGCGTGTTCGCCGCGGGTGCGGTCGCGCTGGCGGCGCTGGCCTGGTTTTCGCCGCAGGTGCAGGATCGCGTCGCGCGCACCGCCCAGGCCTGGACGGTGGAAGGCGGGGAGGGCGTCGATACCGCCCTGTCCGGACGCACCCGCATCTGGGGCGCGGCGCTGTGCATGGCGCGCGAACATCCGTTCAACGGCGTCGGTGCGCGCGGCTTCCGCGGCGCGTTTCCCGCCTGCGATCCCGAACCCGGGCAGCCGGCGGCCTGGGGCGAGGGGCCGGCCTTTCACGCGCACCAGATCGTGCTGGAGGTGCTGAGCGAGACCGGTGTGTTCGGCCTGCTGCTGTGGCTGGCCGGCGCGGCCATGGCCTGGCGTGCCTGGCGGTTCTCGGGAACCGAGGCCCGCGACCGGGCCCGGCCGGCCATGCTGGCGCTGGCGGTGACGGTGTTCCCGTTCAACACCCACCTGGCGTTCTATTCGACCTTCTGGGGTGGGCTCACGCTGCTGCTGGCGGCGCTTTACGCCGGCAGCCTGCTGGCCGGGCGCGAGTCCGGGACAACAGCCTGACGCAGTTGTCGGCGGGCCGGCCGGGCTCTCGGTGCGGCCTGCGCGGTGCGGCCTGTCGCGCTCGCCGCCCGTCGCGGCCTTACCCCGGCACGATGCGGGTATCGGCAGCCTGCCATCCGACCGCGATGCGGTGTCCCCGGGCCGCGGCCCCTGCCGCTGTGCCGACGGCCGACCGCCGGGCCAGGCCTGTCGGGCCTGGATGGAGCCTCAATACACCGTGCCGCCGTCCGGTTGCCGCTTGAAGCGGCGATGGATCCACAGGTACTGCGCGGGGGCGGCGCGCGCCATGTCCTCGATGCCGGCAATCACGCGCGCGGTGTCGGCGGCGGCGTCCGTCGACGGGAAGTCCTCCAGCGCCGGCCACAGGCACAACGCGTAGCTGCCGTCGGCGCGTCGCCGGTGCTGGAACAGCACCACCGCCGCGCCCGACAGGCGCGCCAGCGAATGGGTCGAGGTGAGGCTGTGCGCGGGCTGGCCGAAGAAGGGCACGAACACCGCCTCGCCGCGGCTCGGGTCCTGGTCGGGTGCGTACCACAGCAGCCCACCCTTCTTGAGGTGACGGACCGCGCCGCGCACGTCCTGCTTGGGGAACATGGCGGCCGCATAGCGCGCGCGTCCGCGTCGCACCGCCCATTCCATGGCCGGTGAGGCGTGCGGCCGGTACATGCCGGCCAGGGGCACGTGGTCGCACATCAACCGGCCGCAGATCTCCAGCGTGCTGAAGTGGCCCGACACCACGATCACGCCGCGCCCGTTCGCGCGCGCCGCGGCGATGTGTTCCAGCCCCTCCACCGTCAGGCCGCGCCGCATCGGCTCCACCGAGCCCCACCAGGCGCGCACGAACTCGAACAGCCCGACGCCCAGCGAGGTGAAGTGGTCGCGCAGCAGTGCTTCGCGGGCCGGGGCGTCCAGTTCCGGGAAGCACAGCGCCAGGTTGCGCGCGGCCACCTCGCGGCGATCGCGCAACAGGACCCGCAACAGCGTTCCCAGGCCGCGACCGATGGCGCGCTGCCACAGCCAGGGCAGGCGCGCGGCCAGCGCCATCAGGCCGATGCCCAGCCAGGTCGGCCAGTGACGCGGCGAGCGCGGCGGTGGGGGCAAGGAGCTGGTCCGGGAATCCATGCGTGGATTGTAGTCGGAGGGCCGCGACGGGCAGGGGCGCGCGGCGGCGCCGCCCGCACGGTCTCCAATCCATTGCCGTTATCCTGTTCCCATGCCCGCCGCCGACAAGACCGAACGCCTGCTGCGTGGCCTGTACTCGGCCGTGCTGTACCTGCTGGTGCCGGTGACGGTCTACCACCTGATCTGGCGCGGCTTCCGCCAGGAAGCCTACTTCGAACGCTGGAGCGAGCGTTACGCGCGTTATGCGATGCCTGCGCGCGAGACGCCGGTGTGGGTGCACGCGGTCTCGGTGGGCGAGGTGAACGCGGTCGCCCCGCTGGTGAATGCGCTGCTCGCCGCCGACCCTGCGCGGCGCCTGCTGGTGACCACGATCACCCCGACCGGCTCGGCGCGCGTGCGCGCGATCTGGGGCGAACGCGTGGACCATGTCTATCTTCCCTACGACCTGGACGGCGCGGTGCACCGCTTCCTCGCCCATTTCCGGCCACGGATCGCGCTGGTGGTGGAAACCGAACTCTGGCCCAACCTGCTGCTGTGCTGCCGCGACGCGGGCGTTCCTGCGTACCTGGTCAACGGGCGCCTGTCCGAACGCTCGCTGCGCGGCTATCGCGTGCTCCGGCCGCTGCTGTCGCGGGTATTGGCCACGCTGCGCCGGGTGGTGGCGCAGTCGCAGGACGACGCGCGCCGCTTCGGCGAACTCGGCGCGCCGCAGGCGTCGCTGGTGGTGGCCGGCAACCTCAAATACGACATCGCGATCGATGTCGAGACGCTGGCGGGCGCGGCCCGCGCCTTCCGCGAACGCATCGGCGAGCGGCCGGTCTGGATCGCGGCCAGCACCCATCCGGAAGAAGAAGCCGCGGTGCTCGACATGCACCGCCAGCTGCGCGAGCGCTGGCCGGACCTGCTGATGCTGTGGGCGCCGCGCCATCCCGAGCGTTTCCGCGGGGCGGCGCAACAGGCGGTGGATGCCGGCTGGCGGGTGGCCACGCGCCGGCTGACGCAGTGGCCGGATGCGGAAGACGCGGTGTTCGTGCTCGATACCCTGGGCGAACTGCAGCAGTTCTACGCCTGCGCCGACGTGGCCTTCGTCGGCGGCAGCCTGCAGGACATCGGCGGCCACAACCTGCTCGAACCAGCCGCCGTGGGCACGCCGGTGGCCAGCGGCCCGCACCTGCACAACTTCGCCGACATCGCGCGGCAGATGGAGGCGGCAGGGGCGCTGCGCGTGGGCCAGGATGCCGGGGCCGTGGCCACCATCCTGGCGAAGCTGCTGCAGGACGCGCCTGCGCGCGAGGCCATGCGCGAGGCAGGCCTGGCGCTGGTGCGCGATGGCCGCGGTGCGTTGCAGCGCACGCTGGAGGTCATCGGCCCGGATCTGCCCGGCGGCAGCTGAGCGGTTGCAGGCGCTCTGCGCGCGGCGCCACCGTGAACGGGCAGCGAGGATCCGATCCGCCCGCGGCCCAGAGGGCGCAGGGCCGAGTGCGGAGTTGGGCTGGCGCCCTTGGTGCCGGCACGGGCAGGTCGCGTCGCAAGGGCCGGGACCGGCGCCGACGCCGCCCGCAGCACCGGTCCTTCGGCCGGCGACGCCCGGCCGCGCAGCCGCGGGCCGGCATGGTCGCGATCCGCCCCCGCGCGCCGCGGGTCCAGGAACGACGAAGCCGGCGCGAACGCCGGCTCCGGGGTACCTTGGGCGACAGTAGCGCCTACTGCCGGGGGTTGGTCGACGGCGCCGTGGTCTCGACCGTCAGCAGCCGGTTCACATCCTGGACCGTGGACGCATCCAGGGTGCCCGCAGCCTGCTCGAGCAGCAGCCGGTTGCGCAGGTAGTTGTAGCGCGCGGTGGCGTAGTTTTGGCGCGCCACGAACAGGTTCTGCTGGTTGATCAGCACGTCGATCACGGTGCGGGTGCCGACCTCCAGGCCGACCTGCGAGGCATCGTAGGCGCTCTGCGCCGAGACCAGCGCTAGGCGCCGCGCCTCGACCTCGCTGATGCCGGCGACCAGCGCCTGGTAGGCATAGCGGGTATTGCGCTCGATCGCGCGACGGTTCTGCTCGAGCTGGTCCTGGGCGATGTCGCGGCTGTTGATCGCCTGGCGCACGCGCGACTGCGTGGCGCCGCCGGCGAAGATCGGCACAGTCAGGGTCAGGCCGATCGAATGGCCTTCGTCGGTCACGGCCACCGAGCCGGGAGAGGGCGAGTACCAGTCGGTGTTGTTGCTGTAGGTCACGCCCAGGCCCAGCGAAGGCAGGTGTCCGGCGCGTGCCGTGGTCACGCCGTGCTCGGCGCCCTGCACCGCGTACTGGGAGGCCTGGAGGACGGGATTGGTCTCGAGCGCGCGCTGCACCCAGGCCTCGGCATCGCCGCCGGCCGGCAGCTCGGGGCGGAAGTCCTCGGGCAGGGCGCGCAGGGCGTTGATCGGCGTGCCGGTGATCTCGGCCAGCGCCTGGTAGGCATCCTGCAGCGCGTTGCGCGCGAGGATGGTGTTGGCGCGCGCGCCGTCGTACTGGGCGCGGGCTTCGTGCACGTCGGTGATGGGCGCCAGGCCCACCTCGAGCCGGCGATCGGCGTAGTCGAACTGCTTCTGGAAGGCGGCTTCGGCGGCTTCGGCCGCGTTCAGCGTTTCCAGCGCCACCAGCACGTCGAAATAGGCGTTGGCGGTCCGCGAGATCAACTCGTCGCCCGCGGCCTCCAGGTCGTAGTCCGCGGCGGTGGCGTAGTCGCGACGCGCGCGCAGGTTGGAAATCGTGCCCAAGTCGAACACGCTCTGGGAGAGCCTGGCCTGGTAATTGCGACTGCGGCCCGAGCCGGTCTCGCCGGCGGCGTAACCGCGGCCCAGGGTCGCGGTGCCGTCGATCTGGGGCAGCAGCGCGGCACGCGCCTGCACGGCATCCTCGCGGGTGGACAGGCGGCTGGACTCGGCGATCGACAGCTGCGGGTCGTTGGTCCGCGCCAGCTCGTAGGTCTGCATGAGGTCTTCGGCGAAGACCGGCGCGGACGCCAGGGCCAGGGCGAGGGAGAGCACGAGGGGGCGGCGGAGCATCGGGAATCCTTGGCGAAGAAAGCGGGGACGTGTCAGAACTTGAATTCGGCCGCCGGTTCGGCGCCGGCGAGGTAGGCCAGGCCGGTCTCGAACAACGATTCGAAGCGCGGCGCGTTGACGTCGCCGTGCACCAGCACCGCTTCCATCGCCGGCGCGCGCCCGTGCACCACGAACATCCGGCCACCAGGACGCAGCCACTCGAGGAAACGTGACGGAATGGTATCGACCGCGCCGGACACGCAGATCGCGTCGAACTGGCGGCCTGGTGTCCAGCCGAACGCGTCGGCGGCCACGACCGCGGCGTTGCCGATGCCCTGCGCGCGCAGGCGATCGGCGGCGGCGTCGGCGAGGTCGGCATGGCGTTCGATGCTCACCACCTCGCGCGCCAGCGAACCCAGGCAGGCGGCCATGAAGCCGCTGCCGGCGCCGATTTCCAGCACCGACTCGCCGCCCCGCAGCTCCAGCGCCTGCAGGGCGCGGCCTTCGAGCACGGGCTTGAACATGGTTTCGCCATGGCCGATGGGCAGCTCCAGGTCGGCATAGGCCAGGGCGCGGTGGCGCTCGCCCACGAAAGCCTCGCGCGGCAGCCTGGCCAGCACGTCCAGCACGCGCCCGTCGAGCACGTCCCACGGACGGATCTGCTGCTCGACCATGAACTCGCGGGCCTTGGCGTAATCGAACGTCATCTTGCGGTCCGTGATGGGTAAGGAGGAAACGCGATTCTACCGGCCCGGTCGGGCAATTTCCCCCGCGGCCATCATCGCCAGCGGGCCGGAACCGGCTGAGTGCCGGAAGTCACCGCGACCGATGGCCTGCCGGTTCAGGGCGCTGGCCCGGGCCGCCGGCCGTAGGCGCGCAGGAACATGTCCACGGTCGCGTCGATGTGTTCGTCGACACCGGCCGCACTGGGGCGCTCGCACAAGCCGCAGGCCATGCGCGTGTGCAGGTCGCCCTTGAGCAGGGCGAAGAACTGCCGGGCCGCGCGCGCCAGGTCGGGAATCTCCAGCTCGGCCGCGCGCGCTTCGAGGAAGGCGGTGAAGGCGCGCTGGACGCGTTCGGGCCCGGCCTGCCAGAACAGCTGGCGCAGGCGTTCGTCGCCACTCGGGCTCATCATCATCCGGTGGATGGCGAGCGCTTCCTCGCTGGTGATCATGGCGAAGAACGCGCGGGCGATCCCGGCCAACTGCGAGCGCAGCGGCGCCGACGGATCGGCCACGAACAGGTCGTCGGGCATCAGCGAGTCGCAGACCACGCGCGCGGCTTCGCCAAACAGCGCTTCCTTGTCGCCGAAATGGCTGTAGACGGTGAGCTTGGAAACCCCGGCCTCGGACGCGATCTGGTCCATGCTGGCGCCCTCGAACCCGAACCGGGTGAACATGCGCGCAGCGGCATCCAGGATCGACGCGCGCTTGGCCAGGTCCTTGGGCCGACCGGGGCCGGCGGCGGGCCGGGGCGGATCGACAGCAGGCGGAAGCTTGGGAACCATGCGCGCAATACTAGACTAATCGGTTTGCTATTTATACTCTGCGCGTCCTTGCATTCACCCGGCGCTGCGGATGCACCTCAAGGCCTGCCTGTTTCCCGTATGGCTCTCCGGCGTGGCGCTGGCGGGGCTGCTTTCGGCCTGTGGGAGTGAAGGCGGGGACGCGCCCGCCCCGCGACCGGTGCTGGTGGAGCAGCCCGGCGGCGGCGAGGCGGCCGGGATCTCGAGCTATGCCGGCGAGGTCCGCGCGGGCGAGGAAAGCCCGTTGTCCTTCCGGATCGGTGGCAATCTCGCGCGGCGCACCGTGGATGCCGGCGAGCGGGTGCGCAAGGGCCAGTTGCTGGCCGAACTGGATCCAGGCGACCAGCGCCTGCAGGCGGAGGCTGCGCGTGCGCAGCTGGCGGCGGCCGAGGCGGAGCTGGGCCGGGTCCGCGCCGATCGTGTCCGCTTCCAGGCCCTGGCGCGGGACCGGCTGGTCAGCCAGTCGGCCATGGACGCGCAGGACGCGGCCTGGCGGGCGGCCGAGGAACAGGCGCGCGCCGCGCGTGCGCAGCTGGACGTGGCCCGCAACCAGGCCGCTTACGCGCAGTTGCGGGCGCCGCGCGACGGGGTGATCGCAGGACGGCTGGCCGAAGCCGGCCAGGTCGTCGCGGCCGGCCAGGCGATCTACACGCTCGCCGGCGACGGCCGCGAGGTGGCGATCGCCTTGCCCGAATCCCGCGTCGCCGAGTTCCGCCTGGGCCAGCCGGTCGAGGTCGAACTCTGGGACGGTCCGGCGCGGCGTCTGCCGGGCCGTATCCGCGAGATCGCCGCGGCCGCGGACCCGCAGGCGCGTACCTTCGCCGCGCGCGTGGCGCTGGAGCCGGGGGCCGCGGATCGGGTCGAACTGGGCCAGAGCGCGCGGGTGTATGTGCGCCAGCAGGGCGAGGATGCGGCCCTGAGCGTGCCGCTGGCGGCGCTGCAGCCGGCCGCGGGCGGCGGCCACGCGGTGTGGATCGTCGATCCGGGCACGGGTGCGCTGCGGCTGGCGCCGGTCCGGACCGGTCGCCTGGGGCAGGAGCGGGTGCCGGTGCTGTCCGGGCTGGATCCGGACGCCTGGGTGGTGTCCGCCGGCGGCCATCTGCTGCGCGAGGGCGAGCTCGTCGCGCCCGTGGATCGCGACAACCGGCCCGTGCCGGCCGCTGCCGGGACGGCGCGGTGAGCGTCGCCAGCTGCCGCGCGGCGGCCCGCCACCGGCCCCGCCGCGTGGCGCGGCGCGCGCACCCGGAGCGCTGAGCCCATGCGCTTCAACCTGTCCGAGTGGGCGCTGCGCAACCGCAGCCTGGTGCTGTACGCGATGATCGTGGTCGCCATCGGCGGTGCGCTGTCCTACCTGCAGCTGGGGCGTTCGGAGGATCCTCCGTTCACCTTCAAGGCGATGGTGGTGCGCACCCTGTGGCCGGGCGCGACCGCGGACGAGGTTGCGCGCCAGGTCACCGAGCGCATCGAGAAGAAACTGATGGAGACCGGCGAGTACGAGTTCATCCGCTCGTACTCGCGGCCGGGCGAGTCGCAGGTGATCTTCATGGCGCGCGACTCGATGCATTCGCGCGACGTGCCCGCGCTCTGGTACCAGGTGCGCAAGAAGATCGGCGACATCCGCGCCACCCTTCCCGAAGGCGTGGTGGGGCCGTTCTTCAACGACGAGTTCGGCGACACCTTCGGCAACATCTACGCGCTCACCGGCGAGGGCTTCGATTACGCCGTGCTCAAGGACTATGCCGACCGGGTCCAGCTGGAGCTGCAGCGCATCGACAACGTCGGCAAGGTCGAACTGATCGGCCTGCAGGACGAGCGCATCTGGATCGAGGTCAGCAATACCCGACTCGCCACCTTCGGCATCCCGATGCAGGCGGTGCAGCAGGCGCTGGCGCAGCAGAACGCGGTGGTGCCGGCCGGGTTCTTCGAAACCCCGAGCGACCGCGTGCAGTTGCGGGTGGACGGCGCCTTCGCTTCGGTCGAGGACATCCGCCGGTTCCCGATACGCGCCGGCGACCGCACGATACGGCTTGGCGACATCGCCACGGTCAGCCGCGGCTTCTCCGACCCGGCCGCCCCGCGCATGCGCTTCATGGGCCAGGACGCGATCGGACTGGGCGTGTCGATGCGCGAAGGCGGCGACATCCTGCGCCTGGGCGAGAACCTGGACGCGGCTTTCGCGCGGATCCGGCTCACCCTGCCCGTGGGCATGGAGCTGCGTCCGGTCGCCGACCAGCCGGCGGCGGTGCGCGACTCGGTGGGCGAGTTCGTCAAAGTGCTGGCCGAAGCGGTGGCGATCGTGCTGCTGGTGAGCTTCTTCTCGCTCGGCTTCCGCACCGGCCTGGTGGTGGCCGTGTCGATCCCGCTGGTGCTGGCGATGACCTTCGTGGTCATGGACTGGTTCGGCGTCGGCCTGCACAAGATCTCGCTGGGCGCGCTGGTGCTGGCGCTGGGGCTGCTGGTCGACGACGCGATCATCGCGGTGGAGATGATGGCGATCAAGATGGAGCAGGGCTTCGACCGCTTCCGCGCCGCAGGCTTCGCCTGGACCAACACCGCCTTCCCGATGCTCACCGGCACCCTGGTGACGGCGGCCGGATTCCTGCCCATCGCCACCGCGGCCTCGGGCGTGGGCGAGTACACCCGCTCGCTGTTCGAGGTGGTCACGATCGCCCTGGTGGTGTCGTGGATCGCGGCGGTGCTGTTCATCCCCTGGCTGGGCGAGAAGATGCTGCCGGACATGCAGGCGCACGCGGGCAGGCCGTCCCTGCTGCGGCGTTCGGCCGCCGTCCTGTCGCGCCTGCGTCTGACGGGCCGCGCAGCGGGTGCGCGACGTGGCGGTCCGCTGGATGACGCGGAGGCCGGTTTGCCTCCGCGCGCGCCCCTCGGGACGGCCGGACACCCGACCGCCCACGGGCCTGCGATACCCGAACGCGCCTCTCCAGCTTCCGCAGGCGCGGAGCCCGGTAGCGTGGCGGTGCCTGGCCACGATCCCTACCGGACCCGCTTCTATCTGCGCTTCCGCGACCTGCTCGACTGGTCGCTGCGCCATCGCTGGCTGGTGATCGTCGCCACGGTCGCCGCGTTCGCGCTGTCGCTGGCCCTGTTCCGCTTCGTGCCGCAGCAGTTCTTCCCCGACTCCACGCGGCTGGAGCTGATGATCGACATGGAGCTGGCCGAGGGCAGCTCGCTGCGCGCCACCGAGACGCAGGTGCGCAGGCTGGAAGCGATGCTCGATGGCCACGAGGGCGTGGAGAACTACGTCGCCTATGTCGGCACCGGTTCGCCGCGCTTCTACCTGCCGCTGGATCAGCAACTGCCGCAGACCAACTTCGCCCAGTTCGTGGTGCGCGCCAGCGACCTGGCCGCGCGCGAGTCGGTGCGCGCCTGGCTGCTCGACGAGGTCTTCGTCCGGTTTCCCGAACTGCAGCTGCGCGTCACCCGGCTGGAGAACGGTCCGCCGGTGGGTTATCCGGTCCAGTTCCGCGTGTCGGGCGAACATGTCGAGCGCGTCCGCGCGCTGGCCGCGCAGGTCGCCGAGCGCGTGCGGGCGAATCCGCACCTGGACAACGTGCATCTGGACTGGAGCGAACCGAGCAAGGTGGTGCGCCTGCGCATCGACCAGGATCGCGCGCGCGCGCTCGGCATCAGCTCGCAGCGCGTGGCGCAGTTCCTGTCCGGCTCGCTTAGCGGGTTGCAGGTCAGCACCTTCCGCGAAGGCAACGAACTGATCGGCGTGCTGCTGCGCGGCACCGGCGAGGAGCGTGCCCACCTGGAGCTGCTGGACAGCCTGGCGATTCCCGGCGGCGAGGGCGGGCCGGTGCCGCTGTCGCAGGTGGCCACGCTCGAGTACGGCTACGAGGACGGCATCATCTGGCACCGCGACCGCCTGCCCACCATCACCGTGCGCGCCGACATCCGCGACGGCGTGACGCCGCCGACGGTGGTGGCGCAGATCCTGCCCACGCTCGAGGACATCCGCACCGCGCTGCCGCCGGGCTATCTGCTCGAGACCGGCGGCACGGTCGAGGACTCGGCGCGTGGCCAGGATTCGATCAAGGCCGGGCTGCCGCTGTTCCTGCTGGTGGTGGTGACCCTGCTGATGCTGCAGCTGCGCAGCCTGTCGCGCTCGCTGCTGGTGCTGCTGACCGCGCCGCTGGGGATGATCGGCGTGACCCTGTTCCTGCTCGCCTTCCGCGTGCCGTTCGGCTTCGTGGCGATGCTGGGCACGATCGCGCTGGCGGGCATGATCATGCGCAACTCGGTGATCCTGGTCGACCAGATCGAGCAGGACATCGCCGCCGGGCACGCGCGCTGGGACGCGGTGATCGACGCCACGGTGCGCCGCTTCCGGCCGATCGTGCTGACCGCGCTGGCGGCGATCCTGGCGATGATCCCGCTCTCGCGCAGCGCCTTCTTTGGGCCGATGGCGGTGGCGATCATGGGCGGGCTGACCGTGGCCACCGTGCTGACCCTGGTGTTCCTGCCGGCCCTGTACGCGGCCTGGTTCAAGGTGCGGCGCGAAGAACCCGCGGCCGTCGCGGAGCGGTAACGCCCACTTCGCGATCTGTTCTCTCGCGGTCCGTGGCGGGGCTGACGCGCCCGCTCCCTGCCAGCCTGTCGCCCACGGGCGATGCGAGGTGAGAGCGGTCCGTATCAGCGCTTCCCGCGGTCTGCCGCTGCATCCAGAAGCGCCATGAACGCTCGCGCAGCGTTCGACAAGGTGCGCCCGGCATGGGTGACATAGCCGAGCTGGCGACGCAGCCGCGTGCCGGGCACGCGCAGCGCCACGGTCGATGCGTCCAGCATCGTATGCGGCAGCACGCTCCAGGCCAGCCCGACCCCGGCCAGCATCTTCAGCGTTTCCATGGCGTTGGTGGTCATGTGCAGGCGCAACGTCAGGCCCGCGTCGGCGAAGCGGCCGGCGACGATGCGATGGGTGAACGTGCTGGCGTCGGGCAGCACCGCCGGGTGCCGCGCCAGCTCGGCCAGGGTGGCACGGCCGCGGGCGGCCAGCGGATGGTCGGGCGCGACCACGAACTCCAGCGGATCGTCCCAGACGGGTACCGCTTGCAGCGGCGCGGCGGCGGGCCCCAGGGTGGTGATCGCCAGTTCCAGCCTGCCATGCAGGACCTCGGACCAGGCCTGTTCCGAGTCGAGGAAGCGAAGATCCACGGCCACCTGCGGATGCGTGCGCAGGAAGGCGCGCAGCAGCGGCGGCAGCCGGTGCAGGCCGATGTGGTGGCTGGTGGCCAGACTGAGGCTGCCGCCGACGTCCACGTCGAGATTGCCCAGGGCGCGGCGCGTGTCCTCCATCTCGCCGAGGATGCCGCGCGCGCGGGGCAACAGGGCGCGGCCAGCCTCGGTCAGGGCGACCTCGCGGCCGACACGATCGAACAGGCGCCGCCCGAGATGCTGTTCCAGCGCCGCAATGCGCTTGCTCACCGCCGGCTGGGTGAGGTGCAGCCGTTCGCCCGCGTTGGAAAAGCCGCCGCTCTCCGCCACGGCGAGAAACGCTTCCAGGCTGGCCAGGTCCATCAAGTCGCACCGGTTATGCAATGGATGAAAAATATGAATTGGAGTTATCGAAGGCAAGTGCCTAGGATCGGGCGTCGGGCTGCGCGCAGGCGAGGCCCGGCACCACCGCCAAGCCACACGGACACCCGCCATGCCAGGCAAGACCCTCTACGACAAGTTGTGGGAGATGCACGAGGTCAAGCGTCGCGACGACGGCTCCTCGCTGATCTACATCGACCGCCACATCCTCCACGAAGTGACCTCGCCACAGGCCTTCGAAGGCTTGCGGCTGGCGGGCCGCAAGCCCTGGCGCGTCGACGCCAACATCGCCACGCCCGACCACAACGTGCCCACGACGAAGGCCGAGCGCCAGGGCGGGCTGGAAGCCATCGTCGACGAGGTCTCGCGGCTGCAGGTGCAGACGCTGGACGAGAACTGCGACGACTTCGGCATCCTCGAGTTCAAGATGAACGACGCGCGCCAGGGCATCGTCCACGTGGTCGGCCCCGAGCAGGGCGCGACCCTGCCCGGCATGACCGTGGTCTGCGGCGATTCGCACACCTCCACGCATGGCGCCTTCGGCGCGCTGGCGCACGGCATCGGCACCTCCGAGGTCGAACACGTGCTGGCCACGCAGTGCCTGGTGGCCAAGAAGATGAAGAACATGCAGGTGCGCGTCGAAGGCCGGCTCGGTCCGGGCGTGACCGCCAAGGACATCGTGCTGGCGGTGATCGGCCGGATCGGCACCGCCGGCGGCAACGGCCACGCGCTCGAGTTCGCCGGCAGCGCGATCCGCGACCTGTCGATCGAAGGGCGCATGACGATCTGCAACATGTCCATCGAGGCCGGTGCGCGCGTGGGCATGGTGGCGGTGGACCAGAAGACCCTCGACTACGTGCAGGGGCGCCCGTTCGCGCCCAAGGGCGCCGACTGGGACGCTGCGGCGGCGCTGTGGAAGACGCTGGTGTCGGACGAGGACGCGGTGTTCGACACGGTGGTCGAACTGCGCGCGGAGGACATCCGCCCCCAGGTCAGCTGGGGCACCTCGCCCGAGATGGTGCTGGCGGTGGACCAGGCGGTGCCGGACCCCGCGCGCGAAGTCGACCCGGTCAGGAAGGGCTCGATCGAGCGCGCGCTGAAGTACATGGGGCTGGAGGCCAACCAGCCGATCACCAGTATCCGGCTCGACCGCGTGTTCATCGGCTCCTGCACGAACTCGCGCATCGAGGACCTGCGCGCGGCTGCCGAGGTCGCGCGCGGACGCAAGGTTGCCGCGAGCGTGAAGCAGGCGCTGGTGGTGCCGGGTTCGGGCCTGGTCAAGGCGCAGGCCGAGGCCGAAGGACTCGACCGGATATTCATCGAGGCGGGATTCGAATGGCGCGAACCGGGCTGCTCGATGTGCTTGGCGATGAATCCGGACAAGCTCGGCAGCGGCGAACACTGCGCCTCGACTTCCAACCGCAACTTCGAGGGGCGGCAGGGCGCAGGCGGGCGCACCCACCTGGTCAGCCCGGCGATGGCCGCGGCTGCCGCCGTCGCCGGGCACTTCGTCGACGTGCGCGACCTGATGCAGGCCTGAGGAACAGAGCATGAAAGCCTTCACGACCCACACCGGCCTGGTTGCGCCCCTGGACCGCGCCAACGTCGATACCGACCAGATCATCCCCAAGCAGTTCCTCAAGTCGATCAGGCGCAGCGGCTTCGGCCCGAACCTGTTCGACGAGTGGCGCTATCTCGACGTCGGCCAACCCGGGCAGGACAGCAGCCGGCGTCCGCTCAACCCCGATTTCGTGCTGAACTTCCCGCGTTATGCCGGCGCCAGCGTGCTGCTGGCGCGCGAGAACTTCGGCTGCGGCTCCTCGCGCGAGCATGCGCCCTGGGCGCTGGAGGAGTACGGCTTCCGCGCCATCATCGCGCCCAGCTTCGCCGACATCTTCTACAACAACAGCTTCAAGAACGGCCTGCTGCCGATCGTGCTGGCCGACGGCGAAGTCGACGCCCTGTTCGCGCAGTGCGAGGCCAACGACGGCTATACGCTGACGGTGGATCTCGCCGCGCAGTCGGTGACCCGGCCCGACGGCGTGCGCTACGCCTTCGAGATCGACGCGTTCCGCAAGCACTGCCTGGTCAATGGCCTCGACGACATCGGCCTGACCCTGCAGGAGCGAGAGACGATCGCCGCGTTCGAGGCGACGCATCGCGCGGCGCAGCCGTGGCTGTTCGACGCGATGCGATGAGACGCCAGGCGTCGCAGTCGCGCGGGCGCTTACGGCGCCGTCCTCCGAGCTCTCCAGCCCGGACAGTGATCCCCTTTCCGGCATCGCCATCTGGCGTGATCCCCACCTAGCTCGACTGACAGGGGCGGTCCCGACGATAACTCGTGTTGCCGGAAGCCTGGCACCGCACGCCACCACGACAAGCCTGCACTGCACGACCGTAGGTGGATGCGTCACGACCAGGTCCGACGTCACGACATCAGGACTGACACCGCACGACGCGACCGCCCCCTACATCCACGCCGAAGATGCGGAACACCCGCAGGTCGCCAGGCCGTCGCGTTCCGGGCGGGGGTGGCGCAAGCGCCACATGGATGTGCCGTGGCCGCGAGTGCGGACAGGGACGTCTGCCCGAGCGGTGCGCTACCCCCGGCCGGAATGCGGCGGCCCCCAACCGAAGCTGTGCGCTTCTCTGCGCCTGCGATGGAGCGGCCGCTCCAATCGGCCGGCGAGTACGTCTCGCATGAAGCCACCACGTCCGCAGCATCCCGCAGCGACCGCAGTTGGGGATCAGCCGGCTGGCGTCCACACCCCGCCAGCTGCGACCCTCAGTACACCCCTTGCGCCAGCATCGCGTCGGCCACCTTCACGAAGCCGGCGATATTGGCGCCGTCGACGTAGTTGACGCTGCTGTCCTCGCGCTTGCCGTGGCGCACGCAGTTGCCGTGGATGTCCTTCATGATTGCGTGCAGGCGCTCGTCGACCTCGGCGTGGTGCCACGACAGCCGCAACGCGTTCTGGCTCATCTCCAGGCCCGAGGTCGCCACGCCGCCGGCATTGCTGGCCTTGCCCGGCGCATACAGCGTTCCGGCTTCGAGAAACACGTCGACCGCCTCCAGCGTGCTCGGCATGTTGGCGCCCTCGGCCACGCAGACCACGCCGTTGTGCACCAGCGTGCGCGCATCGTCTTCGTCGAGTTCGTTCTGGGTCGCGCAGGGAAGCGCGATCTCGGCGGGGATGTGCCAGGGCCGCTTGCCGGGCAGGTACTCGAAGCGCGCATCCTCGCCGAGCTCCGACAGCCGCCCGCGGCGCAGGTTCTTCAACTCGGCGATCTCGCGGATCGCATCCGGGCCGAAGCCGTCGCGTGCGTAGAGCGTGCCGTCGGAGTCGCTGAAGGTCAGCACCTTGCCGCCCAGCTCCTCGGCCTTGATCGCCGCGAACTGCGCCACGTTGCCGGAGCCGGAAATCAGCACGCGCGCACCGTGGGTCTCGCGCCGCGCGTGGTGCAGCATCTGCTCGACGAAGTAGACCGTGCCGTAGCCGGTCGCTTCCGGTCGCATCAGGCTGCCGCCGTAGGACAGTCCCTTGCCGGTGAACACGCAGCCGGCCTGGTTGGATAACTTCTTCATCATGCCGGCCATGTAGCCGACCTCGCGCGCGCCGACGCCGATGTCGCCCGCCGGCACGTCCGTGTCCGGGCCGAGGTGGCGATGCAGCTCCAGCATCAGCGCCTGGCAGAAGCGCATCACCTCGCCGTCGCTCTTGCCCTTGGGATCGAAGTCCGCGCCGCCCTTGCCGCCGCCCATCGGCAGCGTGGTCAACGAATTCTTGAAGGTCTGCTCGAAGGCCAGGAACTTGAGGATCGACAGGTTCACCGACGGATGGAAGCGCATGCCGCCCTTGAACGGGCCGATCGCAGAACTGTGCTGCACGCGCCAGGCGCGGTTGACCTGCACGTCGCCACGGTCGTCGACCCAGCTCACCCGGAACTGGACCACGCGCTCGGGTTCCACCAGGCGATCCATCAGCCCGTCCCGGTTGTACTCGGGAAACCGCTCGAGGAACGGCCACAGGCTGGCCGTGACTTCCTTCACCGCCTGCAGGAACTCCGGCTGGCCTGGATCGCGGCGCTGTACGCGCGCGAGAAACTCGTCCCTCGATAGCGGCATCTGCATCCCTTTTCTGGTCAGTATCGTGTCCGGTGCGCGATCGCGCGCCCGCTGCTGGTTCAGGCCAGTCGTTCGAGCACCGCCTGTGCGGCGCGCGCGGTGTCGACCGCCTCCCCGGGCGCGGCGAGGTCGGCGGTGAACACCTTCGCGTCCAGCGCTCCGGCCACCGCGGCCTCGATCGCGACCGCCTCGGCCTCGAGCCCGAGCGAGTGGCGCATCAGCATCGCCGCGCTCAGGATGGTGGCGTAGGGGTTGGCGATGCCCTTGCCGGCGATGTCGGGAGCCGAGCCGTGGATCGGCTCGAACAATCCGATCTGACGTTCCGCCTGCGGCGATCCGTCCTGGCCCACCTTGCCCGCGCCCAGCGAGGCCGAAGCCAGCAGCCCCAGCGAGCCCGCCAGCATCGAGGCCTCGTCGGTGAGGATGTCGCCGAACATGTTCTCGGTCACGATCACGTCGTAGGCGCGCGGCTTCGACAGCAGGTGCATCGCCATGGAGTCGACCAGCTGGTGCTCGACGGTCACGTCGGGAAACTCCTCGCGCATCACCCGCGTGGCGACGTCGCGCCACAGGCGCGAGGTTTCCAGCACGTTGGCCTTGTCGACCGAGGTCAGGTGGCCGCGGCGCTGGCGCGCGAGCGCCCCGGCGCTGCGCACCACGCGCTCGATCTCGGCCACGCTGTAACGGCACAGGTCGGTCGCCTCGGTGTCGCTTCGGGTCTTGTCGCCGAAGTAGATCCCGCCAGTGAGCTCGCGCACCACCACGATGTCCACGCCCTGCAGCAGCTCGGGCTTGATCGGAGATGCGCCGAGCGCGGCAGCATGCGGCTTGACCGGGCGCAGGTTGGCGAACAGGCCCAGCGCCTTGCGGATCGCCAGCAGACCCTGTTCCGGGCGCACCTTCGCATTCGGATCGGACCACTTCGGGCCGCCGACGGCGCCCAGCAGGATGGCGTCCGCCTTGCGGGCGGCCTCGAGCGTCGCCGCCGGCAGCGGCTCGCCGTGGCGGTCGATGGCGATACCGCCGATGTCGTGCTCGGCGAACGAGAACGTGTGGCCGAAGCGTGCGGCGACGGCGTTCAGGACGGGCAGTGTGGCGGAGACGATCTCGGGGCCGATGCCGTCCCCGGGCAGTACGACGATGTCAGCGTGCATGGATTTCGAAGGCGAACGTGGAAGAGGGGCGGTCGGCGAAGGCGCCGGCCGCCTGTGTGCGGGCCGGGCGCGCCAGGCGGCGACCGGCGATGTGCCGTGGTCAGGCGGTTGCGCGCGTGTCCACGTCCGGCCGGCCGGCAGGGGCGCGACGCAGGATGCGGTTGGCCACGTCCAGCCAGGCCAGGGCGCTGGCCTCGATGATGTCGCGGCTGGTGCCGGTGCCCTGGTACTCGACGCCGTCGTGGTGGACGCTCAACGACGCCTCGCCCTGCGCGTCCGCGCCCAGGCCCACGCTGTGCACGCTGTAGCTTTCCAGCGACAGTTTCACCCCGGTCGCGTTGGACAGCGCCGCGAACAACGCATCCACGGGGCCGTCGCCCAGCGCGCTCTCGCTGATCTTCCTGCCCTCCGGATCCGACAGCTCCACCTGGGCGCTGGCGCGCTGGCCGCGATCGCTGATGGTCATCGACGACAGCCGATAGCCCTGTCCCACCACGCCACCGTCGATCAGCCGTTCCAGGTCGTGGTCCTCCACCACGCGCTGCTGCTCGCACAGGTCCTTGAAGCGTGCGAACACCTGGTCGAGCTGCTCGTCCTCCATGGTGTAGCCGAGCGCGCGCAGGCGGTGACCGACCGCGGCGCGGCCGCTGTGGCGACCCAGCACCATCTTGGTGTCGGGCCAGCCCACGTCGGAAGGGTTCATGATCTCGTAGGTGCTGCGGTTGCGCAGCATGCCGTGCTGGTGGATGCCCGACTCGTGCGCGAATGCGTTCTGCCCCACGATGGCCTTGTTGCGCTGGACCGGCATGCCGATCAGGCGCTGCAGCAGCTGCGAGGTCGGCACCAGGCGGCGGGTGTCGACGCGCGTGTCGATGTTGTAGAAGGCATTGCGCACCTTCAGCGCCATGACGAGTTCCTCCAGCGCGGCGTTGCCGGCACGCTCGCCGATGCCGTTGATGGTGCACTCGATCTGGCGCGCGCCGCCCTCCATCGCCGCCAGCGAGTTCGCCACGGCCAGGCCGAGGTCATTGTGGCAGTGCGCGCTGAACACGACCTCCCGTGCACCGGGGATGTTCGCGATCATGCGCTCGAACAGGCCCCGGATCTCCTCGGGGGTGGTGTAGCCCAGCGTGTCGGGCACATTGATGGTCGTGGCGCCGGCGGCGATCGCCACGCCGACGGCCTCATGCAGGAAGTCCTCCTCGGTGCGGGTACCGTCCTCGGGCGAGAACTCGATGTCGTCCACGTAGCGCTTCGCCATCGCCACGTGCGTGCCGATCGAGTCGATCACCTGCTCGCGGCTCATCCGCAGCTTGTGCTCCCGGTGCAGCGGGCTGGTGGACAGGAATACGTGGATGCGCGGTTTCGCCGCGCCTTCCAGCGCCCGCGCGGAGGCCTGGATGTCGGCGGGCAGGCAGCGCGACAGGACGGCCAGGGTGGTTTCGCGCAGTTCGCGCGCGATCTGCGCGGTGGCGTCGCGGTCGGACTGCGAGCTGGCCGGGAAGCCGGTTTCGATGATGTCGACGCCCAGTTCGGCCAGGGCGCGCGCCATCACCACCTTCTGCTGCGGGGTCATGCTGCAGCCGGGGGACTGCTCGCCGTCGCGCAGGGTGGTATCGAAGATGCGTACGAATTCGGGGGTGGCGCTCATGCGAGGAGTTCCTCGGGAAGATCCTTGCGGATGTTACTCGGTGCGGATTTCGGCCGCGGCGACGGTGGTGCGGATGCAGGGAGAAGGCCGGCGGGAAGCGGGGGTTGCTTCGCCGCCGGCAAGGGAAGTCGCTCGCGCGCGCGCCGACGCGGCTTGCGCGGCGGACGCGGGCGGACCTCCGAAAGCAGGGTGGCCAGGACGCCGGCGTCGACGTTGCCACCCGACACCACCGCGCACTTGCGCTTTCCGGCCACGCGTTTGCCGGCGGCCAGCGCCAGCGCGCCGGCGCCCTCGGCGATCACGTGTTCTTCCAGCGCCAGCCGGACCAGGGTCTCGCGCAGTTCGGCCTCGCGCACGATCACCACGTCGTCCAGCAGCTCGCGCAGGATGCGTTCGGTGAGGTAGCCCGGCTCCTTCACCCGCACGCCGTCCGCCAGCGTGGCGCGCGGGTCGACCAGGCTGCGGTCGTTCTGGAGGGCGCGCGCCATGGCGTCGATGCCCTCCACCTGGGCGCCGATAATGCGCACGCCCTGCGACTTCAGCGCCAGCGCGACGCCCGAGGCGAGCCCGCCGCCGCCGATCGGCACCAGCACCACGTCCGGATTCATCGCCGCGGCGATCTCCAGCCCCACCGTGCCCTGGCCGGCGATCACGTCTGGATCGTCGAAGGCCGACAGCAGGCGGAAGCCGTTGTGCTCCGCCAGTTCCCTGGCGAAGGCCTTGGCCTCGTCGTAGGTGTCGCCGTGCAGGCGCACGGTGGCGCCCCAGTGGGCGACGCCGGCGACCTTGGTTTCCGGCGCGTTCTTCGGCATGACCGTGATCGCCGGAATGCCGAGCCGGTACGCGGCCCAGGCCATGCCCTGCGCGTGGTTGCCGGCCGAGGCGGTGATGACGTAGCGGTCGTCGCCGCGCTCGCGCGCAGCCAGCAGCGCGTTCAGCGCGCCGCGCACCTTGTACGAGCCGGTGCGCTGCAGGTTCTCGAGCTTGAGCCAGGTGCCGAAGCGCTCGGCGTAGTGGGTCGGGGTGACGTCCAGGTACCTGCGCAGCCGCGCCTGCGCCGCCAGCACGTCGCTGGCGGACACGTCGATGGTGCTGGCTACGGCAGGGTCCATCAGACCGCGGTCAGCCAGTGGCGGTATGCGGCTTCCTGGCCGCGCACGACGCGGCCATACAGCGCCTGTAGTTCCCGCGTCACCGGGTTGTCGCCGTACTGGCGATCCTCGATCTGGGCCACCGGCGCGACTTCGGCCGCGGTACCGCAGGCGAACACCTCGTCGGCGTCCAGCAGTTCCGACAGCGGCACCGTGCGCGATTCCGCGCCGCTGAGCTGCAGCAGCGTGTCGCGGGTGATGCCGGACAGCGCATCGCGGTGTTCGACCGCGGTGATACGCCCGTCCTTGACCATGAACACGTTGGCGCCGGTGCATTCGACCACGTTGTTCTCGCGGTCGGTGAACAGCGCCTCGTCGAAGCCGCGCGCCTTGGCCTCGCGCTTGGCCAGGATCGAGTTCACGTAACCGCCGCACAGCTTGAGCGGCGGCAGCGAGTCGGCCGGGTTGCGCCGCCAGCGGCTCACGCCCAGGCGCGCGCGGCTGCCGTTGAGGTGCACCTGGGTGGCGGTGGTGGCGACCATCAGGTGCGGCACGTGGCCTTCGACATCCAGGCCGAAGCTGCCTTCGCCGAACCAGGCCAGCGGACGGATGTAGGCATCGCGGTGGCCATTGGCGCGCAGGGTGGCCAGGGTGGCCTGGGTGCACTGCGCCGGATCGAAGGGCAGGCCGAACATCTCGGCGCCGCGACGCATGCGCTCGACATGCTCGGGCAGGCGGAACACCGCCGCGCCTGTATCGGTGGCATAGGCGCGGACGCCTTCGAACACGCCGCTGCCGTAGTGCATGGCGTGCGTGGTCAGGCCGGCCTGCAGGGTGTCGGCGGCCACCAGCGCCCCGTCGAACCAGGCCAGGATCTGGTCGGGTGCGGCGAGCGGCTGCGCGGCGGCCGCGTGGCGGGCCTGGGCTTCGGCGATGGGGGTGACAGTGGCGCTCATGGGGGGGTCCGTGGGACGGGCTTCGGTGGAGGGAGGTGGGGAGATGGCGCGCCCGGTCAGGGGCAGGGCTGTACCTGCACCGACAGGCAGTCGTAGAGCTTGGCCAGCTGCGACTGCAGGGTCGCGTCCGCACGCTCGCCCTCGACGGTCAGCCGCAGCCGCCACGGTTCGCCATCGGCACCGGCCTCGCCGTCGACCGCCAGCGGACGGAAACCGCGCCGTTCGGTGGCGCCCAGCACGCGCGGCAGCGCGCCCTCGGCGCGGCGCAGGACGAAATCAAGCTGGTAGCGCATTGCTCGGTGCTCCGGGGGCGGGCGTGTTGGTGGGGGGCGCCGCGGCTTCGCCGGTATCCAGCGTGCCGGCGTCGTCCGGATCCATCATCTGCGCGTTGTTGTGGTTGGGTGGCACCAGCGGCCAGACGTTGGCGGCGGTGTCGATCGCCACGTGCAGCAGGGTCGGGCCTTCAGCGGCCAGCAGCGCCTTGAGCGCGGCGTCCACGCCCGCCGCCTTGTCCACGTGCAGCGCCTGGATGCCGAAGGCGCGCGCCACCTCGGCGAAGTCCGGGTTGTCGGACAGGTCGATCTCCGAGTAGCGCTTCTCGAAGAACAGCTCCTGCCACTGGCGGACCATGCCCAGCGCGGAGTTGTCCAGCAGCACGATCTTCACCGGCAGCCGGTAGCGACGGATCGTGGCCAGTTCCTGGATGTTCATCATGAACGAGCCGTCGCCGCTGACGCAGATCACCTGCGCCGCCGGGCTTTCCATCTGCGCGCCCATCGCCGCCGGCAGGCCGAAGCCCATGGCGCCCAGCGCGCCGCTGGTCAGGTGCTGGCGCGGATGCTGGAAGCGCCAGTGCTGCGCCACCCACATCTGGTGCTGGCCGACATCGCAGGCGACCACCGCATGCGGCGCCAGCTCGCTCAGGCGCTTGAGCAGGGCCGGTGCGTAGACCATCTCGCCGGGCGCGTCGTAGCGCGCGGCGTGGCGACGGCTGCGCTCGGCGCAGAGGTCGCGCCAGGCCTTGCGAGGCGCGGCGTGGCGGCCTTCCATCTGCGCGGCCAGCGGCGCGGCCAGGCGGCTCAGGCTCGCGGCGATGTCGCCAGGCACCGAAACGTCGGCGCTGCGCAGCTTGCCGATCTCGCAGCCATCGCCGTCCAGGTGCACCACGCGTGCATTGGGCGCGAACTCGGCCAGCTTGCCGGTCGCACGGTCGTCGAAGCGCGCGCCGACGACGAACAGCAGGTCGCATTCCTGCACCGCCATGTTGGCCGCGCGGCTGCCGTGCATGCCCAGCATGCCCAGGTTGGACGGGTGCTGTGCCGGCAGTGCGCCCAGCGCCTTGAGCGTGAGCACGGTCGGCAGGCCGGTGAGGTCGACGAACTCGCGGAACGCATCGATCGCATCGCCCAGCACCACGCCGCCGCCGGCGTAGACCACCGGCCTGGTGCACTGGGAGACCAGCGCGGCTGCTTCGTGGAGTGCGGCATCGGGCGGACCCGGCACCGGCTCGACCGGCAGCGGCGAGTGCACCGGCAGGTGCGAGGCATCCGCCATCTGCACGTCCTTGGGCAGGTCGATCAGCACCGGCCCCGGGCGCCCGCTGCGGGCGATGCGGAAGGCTTCGGCGAACATGCGTGGCAGGTCGTCGACACTGCGCGGCAGGAAGCTGTGCTTGACGATCGGCATGGTCATGCCGAACACGTCCAGCTCCTGGAACGCATCGGTGCCCATCAGGAAGGTCGGCACCTGGCCGGTGAGCACGACCATCGGCACCGAGTCGAACATGGCGTCGGCGATGCCGGTCACCAGGTTCGACGCGCCCGGGCCGGAGGTGGCCACGCAGACGCCGACGCGGCCGCTGGCGCGCGCATAGCCGTTCGCGGCGAACGCCGCGCCCTGCTCGTGGCGCACCAGCACGTGCTTCAGCGACGCGCCGTGCAGCGCGTCGTAGAACGGCATGATCGTGCCGCCGGGGTAGCCGAAGAGCGCGTCGACGCCCTCGGCCTCGAGTGCCTGCACCAGCCAGTGCGCACCGTTCATCACGCGGCCTCTTTCTCTTCCTTCGGGGAGTTGTCCAGCCACACCATCTTCGCGCGGAGCTGCTTGCCCACCACTTCGATCGGATGATCGAGGTCGGCCTGCTTGAACTTGTTGTAGTTCGGCAGGCCCGCGGCGTGCTCGGCCACCCAGTTGCGGGTGAAGGTGCCGTCCTGGATGTCCTTGAGCACTTCGCGCATGCGCTCCTTGGTGCCGGCGTCGATCACGCGCGGGCCGCTGACGTAGTCGCCGTACTGCGCGGTCTCGGACACGAACTCGAGCATGCGGGTGATGCCGCCTTCGTAGAACAGGTCGACGATCAGCTTCAGTTCGTGCAGCACTTCGTAGTAGGCGATCTCCGGCTGGTAGCCCGCCTCGACCAGAACCTCGAAGCCCGCCTGCACCAGCGACGAGGCGCCACCGCACAGCACCGCCTGCTCGCCGAACAGGTCGGTCTCGGTTTCTTCCTTGAAGGTGGTCTCGATCAGGTTGGCGCGCGCGCCGCCGAGGCCGCCGGCATAGGCCAGCGCCAGGTCGCGGGCCTTGCCGCTCCTGTCCTGGTAGATGGCGTAGATGCAGGGCACGCCGCGCCCGATCTCGTATTCGCGGCGCACCAGCGCACCCGGCCCCTTCGGCGCGACCAGCACCACGTCCAGGTCCTCGCGCGGCGCGATCATGCCGAAATGCACGTTCAGCCCGTGCGCGAACAGCAGGCAGGCGCCGGCCTTCATGTTCGGCGCGATGGCGTCCTCGTAGACCTGCTTCTGCACCATGTCCGGGGTGAGGATGGCGACCAGATCGGCTTCCTTCACCGCCTCGGCCGGAGCCTTGACGCTGAACCCGTCCGCCTTGGCCTTGGCCTCGGTCGGGCCGCCCGGACGCAGGCCCACGGTCACGTCGAAGCCCGAGTCGCGCAGGTTGAGCGCATGGGCACGGCCCTGGCTGCCATAACCGACGATGGCGATGCTGGGCTTGGGAAGGGAAGACTGGGTCATTTCAGGGCTCTCTGCGGAACGGTGTTGGAAGGGTGAGTGCAAGGCAATAAAAAACCCCGCCCTTGCGGTGCGGGGTTTTGCGATTTGGCGCTTCCTGCTTACGCGCCCGATCGTCCCGCACCTGTCGGCGAGGTAATAAGCACGAGTACGAGAATGGACGCCGCGCTGGCGTCGTGGGCATTCGTCGTGGGTGTGTGGCGCTGCAACATTCCTGCAAACTAACCCCGCGTTTCGGGGCTTGTCAAGCACAAGTCTTGACAAATCGCTTCGACTTTCGTTGCGGGTGAAATCATTGCAGCCGTAACGTCGCAAAGCCCGCAGAATCCCGGCTTTGACGCGTTGCGTCATCCGCGTGAAGTCCATGCCCGAATACCGTTCGAAAACCTCCACCCACGGCCGCAACATGGCCGGTGCACGCGCGCTGTGGCGCGCGACCGGCATGCGCGACGAGGATTTCCAGAAGCCCATCGTCGCCATCGCCAACTCCTTCACCCAGTTCGTGCCCGGGCACGTCCACCTGAAGGACCTGGGCCAGCTGGTCGCACGCGAAATCGTGCGCGTCGGTGGCGTGGCCAAGGAGTTCCACACCATCGCCGTGGACGACGGCATCGCGATGGGCCACGACGGCATGCTGTACTCGCTGCCCAGTCGCGAGATCATCGCCGACTCGGTCGAGTACATGGCCAATGCGCACTGCGCCGACGCGCTGGTGTGCATTTCCAACTGCGACAAGATCACGCCCGGCATGTTGATGGCCGCGCTGCGGCTCAACATCCCGACCGTGTTCGTCTCCGGCGGGCCGATGGAAGCCGGCAAGACGCGCCTGGCCGACCACAAGCTCGACCTGGTCGACGCGATGGTGATGGCCGCCGATCCGACGGCCTCCGACGAGCAGGTGGCCGCGGTCGAACGCAGCGCCTGTCCGACCTGCGGCTCGTGTTCGGGCATGTTCACCGCCAACTCGATGAACTGCCTCACCGAGGCCCTGGGCCTGTCGCTGCCGGGCAACGGCACGGTGCTGGCCACGCATGCCGACCGCGAGCAGCTGTTCCTGCGTGCCGGCCGCACCGCGGTGGAACTGGTGCACCGCTGGTACGGCGATGGCGACGCGCGCGCGCTGCCGCGCGGCATCGCCACGTTCGAGGCCTTCGAGAACGCGATGACGCTGGACATCGCGATGGGTGGTTCGACCAACACCATCCTGCACCTGCTGGCCGCGGCGCAGGAGGCGGAGGTGCCGTTCACCCTGCGCGACATCGACCGCCTGTCGCGGCGCGTGCCACAGCTGTGCAAGGTGGCGCCCAATACGCCCGACTACCACGTCGAGGACGTGCACCGCGCTGGCGGCATCATGGCCATCCTCGGCGAACTGGCGCGCGGCGGCCTGCTGCACACCGGCGCCGCGACCGTGCATGCGAGGACGCTGGGCGAGGCCATCGCCAAGTGGGATGTCGCCGGTAACGACGACCCCAAGCTGTCGAACTTCTTCCGCGCCGGTCCGGCCGGCATTCCGACCCAGGTCGCCTTCAGCCAGTCCACGCGCTGGCCGACGCTCGACACCGACCGCGCCGGCGGCTGCATCCGCAGCGTCGCGCACGCCTACTCGCAGGAAGGTGGCCTGGCCGTGCTTCACGGCAATATCGCGCTCGATGGTTGCGTGGTGAAGACCGCGGGCGTGGACGAATCCATCCATGTCTTCGAAGGCCATGCCCGCGTGTTCGAGAGCCAGGACGCCGCGGTGCAGGGCATCCTCGGCGACGAGGTGCAGGCCGGCGAAGTCGTGGTGATCCGATACGAAGGCCCCAAGGGCGGCCCGGGGATGCAGGAGATGCTGTATCCGACCAGCTACCTGAAGTCCAAGGGCCTGGGCAAGCGCTGCGCCCTGCTCACCGATGGTCGCTTCTCCGGGGGCACCTCGGGTCTGTCGATCGGCCACGTGTCGCCCGAGGCCGCGGCCGGTGGGACGATCGGCCTGGTGCGCGATGGCGACCGGATCCGGATCGACATTCCCGCGCGCTCGATCGAACTGCTGGTGCCGGAGGCCGAGCTTGCGGCCCGCCGCGCCGCGCAGGATGCCGCCGGCTGGAAGCCGGCGCAGCCGCGGCCGCGCAAGGTGACGGCGGCCCTGAAGGCCTACGCGCTGCTGGCCACGAGTGCCGACAAGGGCGCGGTGCGCGACCTGACGCTGCTGGACGGCTGAGCCGCGGCTGGTCGGTGTCGGCGGCCGTGGCCATGCGCCGGCAGCCGACAGGTGGGGCAAGGCCGGCCGTCTCCCGCCGCACAGGCTGCGGCGCGAGCCCCGTGCTAGCGTGGCCGAATGCGCCTGCGATCATGTCTTCTCTCTTGCCTGCTGGCCCTGGCGCCAGGTGCGGCCCTGCCCGTTGAGCCGCCGCCGCTCGTGGTGGGCAGTTACGAATACCCCGGACGCGGCCGCGCCGCGGCAATCGCGCCACTGGCCGAGTTCCTCGCTCGACGCAGCGGCCGCGCCGTGCAATTGCGGCTGTGGCCTTCGCCCTCCGCGCTGGTGGCAGGGTTCCGTGCCGGCGAGGCCGACGTCATCGTGCCCAACCTGCATGCGTTCCTGCAGGCGCGCGGGCAGGCGGCGGTCCTGCCGGTGCCGGATGTGCCGCTGGCGCAGGCCGATCGCTACCGCAGCGTGCTGGTGGGGCGCGATGTGACGCGCCTGGAGGACCTGGCGCGGCGCGCCAAGGGGTTGCGGCTGGCCCTGGTATCGACCGACTCGGCCACCGGCGGCTTCGTGCCGCTCGCGCGGCTGCGCGCGCTGGGACTGGAACAGGACCGGTTCGCGGCCGTCGTCCATGCGGGCTCGCACGAAGCAGTGCTGGCGAGGCTGCGCGAGGGCGAGGCCGACGTGGCCGGCCTGGCGGCGGACATCTACGACGCCAGTCCGCCCGACGGTGTCCATGAACTCTGGCGCTCGGACCCGCTGCCGCCCGGCCCCCTGCTGTGCCGCCGGACTGCCGGCCTGCCCTGCAACGACATTGCGGCCTGGCTGCTGGGGGCCCATGTCGATGCGCCTGAAGTGATGCGCGCACTGCGTGCAGGCTGGCCCGAGTTCGGCGAGGCTGAGCGGTTCGTGGACGCGGGGGACGTGCTGGCGCGCTTGCCGGGAGAGACGCCCTGAAAGCGAGCGTGAGCGGTGGTCGACGAACCTGCCGGCAGGCGGCGGTCGCCGGAGCGATGGATGTGCGCCAGACACCCCTGATTTGAGTGCGCGCGCCGAGCCGCTAGCCGCAACTGCTTCCGCCGTCGCAGCCTCCCGAGCCTCCGTCGCCGCCGCCTGCAGTCGTGCCGCCACCGTCGCCGCGATCACGGCCGGTGGCCGCGCGCTGGCCAGCGCCGAAGCGGGCCTGGGTGCGCAGGATCGTCGCGACGAATCCCGCCAGCAGGGCCACCGCGGCGGCGGCCAGGACGATCCAGAACGTCATGCCCGCCGTCATGGCCGGTCTGTCGGCCCTGTCGACTTGCGCCTCGCCGCGTAGGCCTTCGCCAGGTCGAGGGCGGCCACGACGGCCGCGCGCGCCTGCGGGCTGTTCTTCCAGCACGTGGATCCGGTCAGTCCAGCCGCCGAGCTGACGATCTCGACCGCGTCGGCGTCAGCGAGCTGCTCGAGCGATGCGAAGCCGAGCTGCTCGAGCCGCTGGACGACGGTCGGGCCGACGCCCTTGACCGTCATCAGCAGGTCGCGCTCCTCGTCGGAAAACCCCATCCCGCTTCCTTGCAGCGCTCCAGTGCCCGGCGAGCGGCGCGGGCGGCGAGGCCCGCGCCGATGTTGCGCGCGGGTGTCTCCGGCGAACGGAGCGGTCGCGCGCGGGATGCCTGCTCAACCTTCCCAGGCGGGCAGCTTCTTCTTCACCGCGACGTTCTTCAGGCTCACGTAGGCCGGGATGCCGTCCTTGCCGTACGGCGGCGGCAGCTCGCCGCGGATCAGGGGCTCGAGGTAGGCGCGGGCCTTGTCGGTGATGCCATAGCCGTCGCGGCGGATATAGCCCTTGGGGAAGGTCTTCTCGTGGTTGGCCACCTTGTCCAGTGGCGCGCTGCCGATCTTCCAGCGATAGGGCTTGTCGGAGGTGCGCACGATCACCGGCATGGTGGCGTTCTGCCCCTCGAGCGCGAACTGCACCGCGGCCCTGCCTACGGCGATGGCCTGCTCGACGTCGGTCTTCGAGGCCAGGTGGCGGGCGCTGCGCTGCAGGTAGTCGGGCAGGGTCCAGTGCACCTTGAGGCCCAGCCGGTCCTTGACCTTGCCGGCCAGGTACGAGGCCACGCCGCCCAGCTGGGTATGGCCGAAGGAGTCCTTGCCGCCGCCCGAATCGGCCACGAAACGGCCGTCGGCGGTCTGGATGCCCTCGCTGGCGACCACTACGCAATAGCCCACGCGGTCGACCACCTTCTGCACGTTCTTCAGGAAGTCGTCCTCGTCGTAGGGTCGCTCGGGAAACAGGATCAGGTGCGGCGCCTCGTCCGGGCCCTGGCCGGCCAGGCCGGCGGCGGCGGCCAGCCAGCCGGCATGGCGGCCCATGGCCTCGTAGACGAAGACCTTGGTCGAGGTCTCGGCCATCGCCGCCACGTCCAGCGCCGCCTCGCGCACCGAGACCGCGGTGTACTTGGCCGCCGAGCCGAAGCCCGGGCAGCAGTCGGTCACGGCGAGGTCGTTGTCGATGGTCTTGGGCACGCCGATGCAGGTCAGCGGGTAGCCGAACTGGGCCGCAAGCCTGGACACCTTGTTGGCGGTGTCGGCCGAATCGTTGCCGCCGTTGTAGAGGAAGTACCTCACATCATGGGCCTGGAACACCTCCAGCAGGCGCTCGTACTTGGCCCGGTCCTCATCCAGCGACTTGAGCTTGTAACGGCACGAGCCGAACGCGCCACCCGGGGTGTGGGCCAGGCCGCGTACGCTCGCCGCGGTCTCCTTCGAGGTATCCACGAGGTCTTCGCGCAGGGCGCCGAGGATGCCGTTGCGCGCCGCCAGCACCTTGATCCCGCACGCGCGCGCTTCGCCGATCACGCCCGAGGCGGTGGCGTTGATGACGGCGGTGACACCGCCGGACTGGGAGTAGAGCAGGGTTCCGGAAGCCATATGCGCCTTCTGTAGGGATCGGAGGGGCGGTTCGATGGGTTAAAGTGAGGGCTGAATCGGCGGTGGCGGCCCGAGTGTAGCAACGGTCCGTGGCCGCTTCCGGTCTGGTTCTGGTGGGAGTCCTCGATGCGATTGGTATTACTGGGAGCGCCCGGTTCGGGCAAGGGCACGCAGGCGGCGAAGCTCAAGGAGCACCTGCAGGTCCCGCATATTTCCACAGGCGATCTGTTGCGCGCCGAAGTCGCCGCCGGCTCGCCGCTGGGCCTGCAGGCCAAGGAAGTGATGGCCCGCGGCGAACTGGTCAGCGACGACATCCTGCTGGGCATGCTCAAGGACCGGTTCTCGCGCGAGGACACCCGCGCCGGCTTCATCCTCGACGGTTACCCGCGCAACCTGGCGCAGGCCGCCGCGCTGGACGAACTGCTGGGCAGCCTGGGTCAGAAGTTCGACGCCGCGGTGCAGCTGACGGTCGACAACGACATGATCGTCGAACGCCTCGCGGGCCGGGCCAAGGCGGAAGGGCGCGCCGACGACAACCCGGAGTCGGTGCGCAAGCGGCTGGAGGTCTACGACCAGCAGACCGCGCCGGTGATCGAGTTCTACCGCCAGCACGGCCAGCTCACCATCGTCGATGGCGTGGGCGGCCAGGACGAGGTGTTCACCCGCATCATCGAGGCGATCGCGCCGGAGAAGGCGGTCGGCTGATCCGAGCCGAGGTGGCGCGGTTCAGTCGCGCGGGTAGCGGCTGAACTCGCGCGTGCTGCCGTCTTCCAGTACCAGCATCACCGCGTAGGGGTGGACGATGCCCTCGGGATGCTCCATGCCCGGCGACCCCAGCGGCATTCCCGGGACGGCCAGGCCGCGTGCCGCGGGGCGCTCTCGCAGCAGGCGCACGATGTCGGCGGCCGGCACGTGGCCTTCGATGAAATAGCCGCCGACTTCGGCGGTATGGCAGGAGGCCATCGCTTGCGGCACGCCCGCCACCTTCTTCACCGTCGCCATCTCCTCGATATCGTGGGCTTCGACCGGGAAGCCGGCATCGCGCACGTGTTCGATCCAGACGCTGCAGCAGCCGCAGGTGGGGTGCTTGCGCACGGTCAGCGGCGGCAGGCTGGCGGTCGGGGCGGCGACTGCGGCGTCGGTGGCGTCGGTGGCCGCAGGGCCGGCCGGCGCGCTGCCGACGGCGTGACAGCCGAGCAGCAGGGCCAGCGCCGGGGCGGCGAGGGCGAATCGGGACATCGGGCCTTCCAGGGTCGATCGGGATGGTGGAGTCTAGCGCTGCCTGGGGTTGCGGGCCTTGACCGGCGTCAGCCTGCCGTCCGCGGCTTTGGGTAAAGTGCGTGGCTGTCATGCAGCACGCAGGATCCGCCTTGAAACTCCACATCCTCGGCATCGCCGGCACCTTCATGGGTGGCGTCGCGGCACTGGCGCGCGAACTCGGCCATGAGGTCGAGGGCAGCGACCAGGCGGTGTACCCGCCCATGTCCACCCAGCTCGAACGCCTGGGCATCGCCCTGCGCCAGGGCTACCTGCCCGGGCACATCTCCGGGGATGCCGCGACGGTGGTGATCGGCAATGCGCTGTCGCGCGGCAATCCGGCGGTGGAAGCGGTGCTCGACAGCGGTCGCGCCTACACCTCCGGCGCCGAATGGCTGCGCGAGCAGGTACTGCCTGGGCGCGATGTGCTGGCCGTGGCCGGCACCCACGGCAAGACTACCACCACCACGATCCTGGCCTTCCTGCTGCAGGCCGCCGGGCGCCAGCCGGGCTTTCTGATCGGCGGCGTGGCGGAGGATTTCGGGGTTTCCGCGCGCATCGGCGCCGGCCGCGAATTCGTGGTCGAGGCGGACGAGTACGACACGGCGTTCTTCGACAAGCGCAGCAAGTTCGTCCACTACCGGCCGCTGGTGGCGATCCTCAACAATCTCGAGTACGACCACGCCGACATCTTCCCGGACGTGGCCGCGATCCAGCGCCAGTTCCACCATCTGGTCCGTACCGTGCCCGGGCGCGGCCGGCTCGTGGTCAACGGTCACGACGCGCGGCTGCGCGAAGTGCTGGAGATGGGCTGCTGGACCCCGGTCGAGCGCTTCGGCTTCGACGCGGGCTTCGAGTGGCGGGCGCGCAAGCTGCGGGAGGATGGCAGCGCTTTCGAAGTCCTGCACGACGGACGCGCGCTGGGTACGGTGGAGTGGCCGCTGCTGGGCGACCACAACGTGCTCAACGGCCTGGCCGCGCTGGCGGCCTGCGCGGCGGTGGGCGTGGACGTGGCGACCCTGCTGCCGGCGCTGGCGGAATTCCGCGGCGTGAAGCGGCGCATGGAGCTGCTGGGGCAGGCGCGCGGGGTCTGCGTATACGACGACTTCGCCCACCACCCGACCGCGATCGCCACCACCTTGGCCGGCCTGCGCGCGAAGGTGGGGGCGGCGCGGATCGTGGTGGCGATGGAGCCGCGCAGCAATTCGATGCGGCTGGGTGCGCATGCCGATGCGCTGGCGCCCTCGCTGGAGGGCGCGGACGCGGTGGTGTTCCTGGCTCGCCCCGAACTGCCCTGGGATGCGGCGAAGGTGACCGGTGCCATGCGCGGCGACGCGCGCGCCGTCGCCGACCCCGATGCCCTGCTGGCAGCGCTGCAGGACAGCACCGGCGAGGGCGACCATGTCGTGTTCATGTCTAACGGCGGCTTCGACGGTGCGCCGCGCAGGTTCCTGGAACTGCTGCGCGCCGGCTGAGACGGCTGCGCTTCCCCTCTGCGAGCGAAGGCCCGGCCTGCGCAAACCGGCCTAGACTGTCCCCATGCCGGAGATCCTGCCCCTGTTCCCGCTGCACACGGTGCTGGTCCCCGGCGCCGCGCTGGGGCTGCGGGTGTTCGAGCCGCGTTACCTGGACCTGGTGCGCGAGTGCGGACGGCGCGGCAGCGGCTTCGGCGTCTGCCTGATCGCCGAAGGCGAGGAGGCCGGCAGGCCGGCGGTGCCCGAGTCCTGCGGCACGGAGGCGCGGATCGAGGATTTCGACACCGGCACCGACGGCCTGCTGCAGCTGCGCCTGCGCGGGCATCGCCGCTTCCGGGTGGAGTCCACCCGATTGCGCGACAACGGACTGGTCGTGGCCGAGGTGGTCTGGTGCGACCCGGACCCGGCCACCGAACTGCAGCCCCAGCACATGCTGCTGGGAGAGGTGCTGCGACGGATCCTGGAGCAGCTGGATGCCGATATCGCGGTTCCGGAACAGCGCTTCGACGAGGCCGCGTGGGTGAGCTGGCGGCTGGCCGAGGTGCTGCCGCTCAGCCTGGCCCAACGCCAGCAACTGCTCGAGGAGGACGATCCCGACGCGCGTCTGGACGCGCTGCTCGACCTGATCCGCTGAGCGGATCGAGCGCGGCGCCCGGTGGATCCTGCAGGCAGACGGAGGGCGGGGATCAGTCTCCGCCGCCGACCGCCAGCGCGTCGCGGTCGGTGCGCAGCCGCAGCACCGGCGTGAGGGTGTCAGGATGCGGCGCCTGCCGCATCGGGAAGCCGGTCAGCGCGCGGTGCACGGCGGCATGGGCCGCATCGTCGTCGGGCACCGGCAGCCAGACCCCGAACAGCCCACCCAGCGGGCGCTCGAACGAGAGCGTCTGGGTGGTGCCGATCCACAGCGGGGTGCCGTCGCCCAGGCGCGCCGGGGCGCGCCACAGGCGCAGCGCCTGGATCCGCCCATCGCCCGACGGCCGCCGCAACAGCAGCGCTTCGGCCTCCAGGTCGACCGTGGCCGGCAGCACCGCCTGTTCCTCGGGCGCGGTGTCGTCGTCGAGCAGGCCGAGGGTGTCGATCCAGTCCGCCTGCGGCTGCACGGCCCAGCCCAGCGACTCCAGGTGTCCCTGCAGCGGCGCCAGTGGCCCGGCAACCTGGATCTCCAGGGCCCAGCGGCGGCTGGCATCGCGTTCGCGGCGCTGCGCAGGCAACAGGCTCCAGTCGCTGTCCCACCAGGCCTCGCGATCGAAGACCACCGCAGGCTCCGGCGCGTGGAACCGCTGCAGCAAAGGGTCCACGGCCCGCGGCGCGTGCCACAGGGCGGCCGCGGCGAAGCTCACGTAGAAGACTGCCGCCAGGGGCCGCATCCAGAACGAGCGCGCCACGTGGCGGCGATAGGCCAGCCCCAGCACCAGCAGCCAGACGATGCCCAGCAGCATGCCGCCGACCACGTCGCTGAGCCAGTGCGCGCCGAGGTACAGGCGCGCGAAGCCCAGCAGCACACCGACGATCCCGGCTACCAGATAAGGCCAGACCCGGCTGCGCCCGGGCAGTTCGCGCGCGATCAGCACCGCGAAGAAGCCGAAGGTGATGGTGGTCATCGTCACCGACACCGACGGGAAGCCGAAGCCGCTGTGCGCGGTCGGCGGCAGCGGCATGTCGATCAGCTGCGACAGGCCGGTGGTCAGCACCAGGCCGAAGGCGAGCGCGGCCACCCAGTGCGCCGCGGCGATCCAGCGCCGCCGCCACAGCAGCCACAGCAGGGCGAGCGCAGAGGCGGGGACCAGCACCTCCCAGTCGCCGATCGAGGCCAGCCCGGCCATCAGCCGGTCGGCCAGCGGGTTGCGCAGGGTGTACATCGCCTGGAACACGCTCAGGTCCAGCGACAAGGGTTCGCCGCGCATCCACACCGTGCCGAGCAGGGCGAACCAGGCCCAGCCGATCGCCAGCAGGCAGGCGGCCAGGATCGCCAGCGAGGCGGATTCGGGGCGGCGCGGGTCGACCAGCGCCGCCGCGTATCGTCCCAGCCTGGGATGCAGGCGCGTCCAGCGCAGCAGCCGGGCGAGCAGGTCGTTGGCATGCCGGTCGAACCACCGGTAGCTGTAGAGCACGCCGGCCCACACCAGGGCCAGCAGCACCAGCAGGCCGCCCAGGACCAGCACCAGGCGGTCCGCCACCGCCGCGACCGCGTCGTAGGAAGCGCCGAAGATCCAGCCCGGCGCCAGGAACAGCCCGGCCCACAGGAAGCAGGCCAGCAGGCTCATCGGCACGTAGCGCCGCAGCGGCATGCCCAGCATGCCGGCGATGGCGGGGACGAAGGCACGGATGGCACCGACGAAACGCGCGATCAGGATGCCCTTGATGCCGTGCCGGCGGAACACCTGTTCGCCACGGTCGAGCAACTGCGGATAGCGCCGGAACGGCCAGTGGTCGCGCAGCCGCGACCCCCAGCGCTGCCCCACCCAGTAGCCGATGCCGTCGCCGGCGAAAGCGCCGAGCGCGGCGCAGGTGATCGCATAGGTGCCGTCGATGTGGCCCAGGCCGATCAGGGCCCCGATCGCGAACAGCAAGGGCAGCGCCGGGACCACGATGCCGAGCACGACGATCGCGTCGCAGAATGCGATCAGGAAGATCAGGCCGCCGGCCGCGACGGGGTGCGCGCTGATCCAGGCGAGCGTGGCGTCGAACCAGCCGGAGTCCATCGGCCGATTATGACAGCCGTCGCTGACTGCTCGCCTACACTGTAGGCATGCATCGCGATGCCGCCACCGAAACCCATGCGCTCAAGGCCGACAGCTTCGGCCGCATCTCGCTGATGCGCGGGGCGGACGGGCCGTTCGTGCGACGCGACATGGCGCACGTGCCGCTGTGGCTGCGCCTGCCGGCGTGGTGGCTGGCCCGGCGCGAGGCGCTGGCGCTGCGCAGCATCCACGGCATGGCGGACGTGCCGCAACTGCTGGCCTGGGACGGGCGCCGGCTGGACCGCAGCTTCATGGCGGGCGCGGCGATGTACCAGAAGCCGCCGCGCGGCGACCTGGCCTACTTCCACGCCGCGCGCCGGCTGCTGCTGCAGCTGCACCGCCGCGGCATCGCCCATAACGACCTGGCCAAGGAGGCCAACTGGCTGGTGCTCGAGGACGGCCGCCCGGCGCTCATCGACTTCCAGCTCGCCAGCCGCGGCAACCCGCGCGCCCCATGGATGCGGCTGCTGTTCCGCGAAGACCTGCGGCACCTGCTCAAGCACAAGCGCATGTACTGCCGCGAGACGCTGACCCCGGTGGAGCGGCGGCTGCTCAAGCGCAGTTCCTGGGTGCGCGAGGTGTGGTTCCGTACCGGCAAGCCGGTGTATCGCTTCGTGACGCGGCGGCTGCTGAAGTGGGAGGACAACGAGGGCCAGGGGCCGAAGCCTTGACGGCCGGGATTCGGGATTCGGGATTGCGGATTCAGAAGGGCGCGGTGGGGTAGGCTCTCGGGGTCCCGGACCACACAACCCGCCATGCCGTCTCTCCAAGGCAAGACCCTCTTCATCACCGGCGCCTCGCGCGGCATCGGCCTGGCGATCGCGCTGCGTGCCGCCCGCGACGGCGCCAACGTGGTCATCGCCGCCAAGTCCAGCGTCCCCAACCCCAGGCTGCCCGGCACCATCCACACCGCCGCCCTGGCAGTCGAGGAGGCTGGCGGTCGCGCCCTCGCCATCCGCTGCGACATCCGCGAGGAAGACCAGGTCCACGAGGCGGTCGCCAGGGCCGTCGAAACCTTCGGCGGCATCGACATCCTGGTGAACAACGCCAGCGCGATCTGGCTGCGCGGGGTGCTCGACACCCCCATGAAGCGCTTCGACCTGATGCAGCAGGTCAACGCCCGCGGCAGCTTCCTGTGCGCCCAGGCCTGCCTGCCGCACCTGCTGCAGGCGTCGAATCCGCACATCCTCACCCTGTGCCCGCCGCCTTCGCTGGATCCGAAGTGGTGGGCGCCGCACACCGGCTACACCCTGGCCAAGATGGGGATGAGCTTCGTCACCCTGGGCCTGGCGGCGGAGTTCGCCGGGCGGGGCATCGCCATCAACGGGCTGTGGCCGCGCACCCTGATCGCGACCGATGCGCTGAACATGATCCCGGGCGTCTCCACCGGCAACGGGCGTTCCCCGGCGATCATGGCCGACGCGGCGCACGCGGTCCTGTGTCGCCCGGCGGCCGACGTCAACGGCCGTTTCCTGATCGACGACGAGGTACTGGCCGACGCCGGCGTCACCGACCTGTCCGGCTACGCGGTCGATCCCGCGCAGCCCTTGCTGCCGGACCTGTTCCTGGACTGAACGCGCTGCGTCCCGACCGCTCCGGCGGCCCCGGTCGCGCACATCGTTCCGATCACCCCAGGGCGCCGGCAAGATCCTCGATCAGGTCCTGCGCATCCTCCAGCCCCACCGACAGCCGCAGCAGCCCGGGCGGCGAGGCCGAGAGCGGGCCTTCGATCGACGCGCGATGCTCGACCAGCGACTCGGTCGAACCCAGCGAGGTCGCATTGGTGAACAGCGCCAGGCGCCCCGCCACCGCCAGCGCCGCATCGCGGCCGTCGCGCACCTCGAACGACAGCATGCCGCCGAAGCCGCCGCGCATCTGGCGCGCGGCCGTGGCGTGGCCGAGGTGTCCGGACAGGCCTGGATAGTGCACGGCCTCCACGCGCGCATGCGATTGCAGGAACTGCGCGACCGCCATCGCGTTGCGGCAGTGCCGCTCCACCCGCACCGGCAGGGTGCGCAGGCCGCGCAACACCAGCCAGGCCGAGAACGGCGAGGCGGTGTTGCCGGTCTGGCCGCGCAGGTCGCTGCACTCGGCCGCGAAATCGTCGTCGGCCGCGAACGCCAGCACGCCGCCCATCACGTCGCCATGCCCGCCCAGGTACTTGGTCGCCGAATGCAGCACGATGTCCGCACCCAGCGCCAGCGGCTGCTGCAGCGCGGGTGTGGCGAAGGTGCCATCGACCAGCAGCCGGGCGCCGGCATCGTGCGCGATCCCCGCCAGCGCGGCGATGTCGCAGACCTTGAGCAGCGGGTTGGACGGTGTCTCCGCCCACAGCAGGCGGGTGGCCGGCGTGATCGCCGCGCGCACCGCATCCAGATCGCTCATGTCCACGACCCGGTGGCGTACGCCCCAGCGGTCGAGCCACTTCGCGCCGATGGTGCGATAGCCGAAGTAGGCGTCGTTCGCGATCAGCAGTTCGCTGCCCGCCGCAAGCGCCTGCATGGCGGTGGTGCCGGCGGTCATGCCGGTGGCGAAGAACATGGCCCGCGCAGCGCCGTCCAGCAGCGCCAACGCCTGCTCGAGCTGGGCTTGGTTGGGGCTGCCGTAGCGCTGGTACAGATAGCCCTGCGGGGTGCTGGCGTCGGGCGCGTGTTCGAAGGTCGTGGCCAGCTGCAGCGGTGGCGACAGCGCGCCGCTGGCAGGATCCGCCTCCACCCCGGCGTGGGCGGCAAGCGTGTCGAAACGGGGCGTGCGGTTCATGACGGCGCCGGAAGCGGAGGAGGGGGCGATAATGCCAGCCCGGACTGTCTCCGTCCGCACAGGAACCTCGCCATGAAGTACCTCCACGCCATGCTCCGGGTCCACGACCTGGAGGCCACCAGCCGTTTCCTCACCGAGGGCCTGGGCCTGCGCCAGACGCGGCGCATGGACAGCGACGCGGGGCGCTACACCCTGGTCTACTTCGGCGCGCCGGAGAACCCCGAGGCCGAGGTCGAGCTCACCTACAACTGGCCGCCGGAGGACGGTTCGGCGCCGGAGGACTACGGCAGCGCCCGCAACTTCGGACATCTCGCCTTCGAGGTCGATGACATCTACGCCATCTGCGCGCACCTGCAGTCGCTGGGCGTGATCATCAACCGGCCGCCGCGCGACGGCCGCATGGCGTTCGTGCGGACGCCCGACCAGATCTCGATCGAACTGCTGCAGAAGGGCGGCGCGCTGGCGCCGGCCGAACCCTGGGCGTCGATGGCGAACACGGGCGTCTGGTAGGTCTCGCCCGCCCGCACGCAGCCGGGGGACGGGCGGCGCCTGCGGAGTTGCCGCCGACCCACGGTCGCTGCCTCGCGCCGGACGCGTATCCGGCGTGAACACGGCACAATGACCGGCCTTGCCGCTCGCACGCCAACGCGCCATGACCGACCCCGCCAGCACCGCCGATCTCGTCGCCCTCGGGCAGCAGCGCTACCTGCCGGTCTACCGGCAGCGGCCGATGATTCTCGACCGCGGCCAGGGCGCGCGTCTGTGGGATATCGAGGGTCGCGATTACATCGACTTCTCTGCGGGCATCGCCGTGTGCAGCCTCGGCCACGCCGATCCCGACCTGGTGGCCGTGCTCGGCGAGCAGGCCGGCCGCCTCTGGCACACCAGCAACGTGTTCCTGAGCGAGCCGCCGCTGCGCCTGGCCGAGGAGCTGGTCGCGGCCTCGCGCTTCGCAGAGCGCGTGTTCCTGTGCAACTCCGGCGCAGAGGCCAACGAGGTGGCGATCAAGCTGGTGCGCAAGTGGGCCGCGGCGCAGGGGCGCGAGCCCGCCCGCCGCGTGATCGTCACCTTCCGCGGCAGTTTCCACGGCCGCACCCTCGCCACCGTGACCGCGACTGCGCAGCCGAAGTACCAGGCCGGCTATGAGCCGCTGCCGGCGGGATTCCGCTACGTGGAGTTCAACGACGCGACCGCGCTCGAGGTGGCCATGGCCACGGGCGATGTGGCTGCGGTGATGGTCGAACCGGTTCAGGGCGAGGGCGGCGTGACGCCGGCCGCGCCCGGCTTCCTGCGCGCGGTGCGCGAACTGTGCGACCACCATGGCGCGCTGCTGGTGCTGGATGAGATCCAGAGCGGCATGGGCCGTACCGGCAGCCTGTTCGCGCACTGGCACGACCGGGTCGTGCCCGACATCGTCACCCTGGCCAAGGCGCTGGGCGGCGGCTTCCCGATCGGCGCGATGCTGGCCGGCCCCAGGGTTGCCGGCGCGATGCAGTTCGGCGACCACGGCACCACCTTCGGCGGCAATCCGCTGGCCGCGGCGGTCGCGCGTGTCGCGCTGCGCAAGCTGGCCTCGCCCGCCATCATGGCCAACGTCAGTCGACAGGCCGCCGCGCTGCGCGCGGGCCTGGAGGCGGCGGGGCGCGGGCCTGCGCTGTTTTCGGAGGTACGCGGCCGCGGCCTGCTGCTGGGTGCGGTACTGGCGCCAGCGCATGCCGGCCGCGCCGGCGAACTGCTGGACCTGGCCGCGGCCGAGGGCCTGCTGCTGCTGCAGGCCGGCCCGGACGTGCTGCGCTTCGTGCCGCCGCTCAACATTACCGACGCGGAGCTGGCGGAAGGCCTGGCGCGGCTGGAGCGGGCGCTGGCCAGGGCCTGACGGCGGCCGGCGCGGCGCAGTTCCACGGGCGCGTTTGCCCGGCCCGGATCGCGGCGGCCATGCAGATCGCGCGTCGTCCTGCGCCGGCTGCCCTGCGCTGGACCAGGCCTCGCGCGCCAGCTGCCCGGCAGGATTCAGCCCGCCGCGCCCACCAGTGCATACCGCCTGAGCACCCGCCCCAGCGAACGCGCGTCGGTGACCGTTTCCGCGTGCAGCCCGACCGTGCGGGCCGACCGCACGTTGGCGAAGGAGTCGTCCACGAACAGGGTGCCCGCGGCCGTCCATCCCAGACGCTCGAGCGCCTGCAGGAACACGGCCGGATCCGGCTTGCGCACCCGCAGCGCACCGCTGCACAGCACCCGGCCATCGAAGCGCGCGGCAAGGGGCCCGAGGATGCGCGGGATCGCGCGCTCCATCAGCACGCCGTTGTTGGTCAGCACGGCCAGCGACAGCGCCTCGTCCAGCGCCGCGACCCGCTCGAGCATGGCCAGCTCCGCGACGCTGCCGGCCATGCGGGCCCCGATCCAGGCGTCCTCGTCGATGCGCGCGCCGACCGCCCCGGCGAGGCGGTCGAGATAGGTGGCCGTGTCGATCGCGCCGCTGTCGTACTCGGCCTCGAGCCCCGAGGCGAACAGCGCCGCGCGCACCGTCTCGTGCGCGCAGCCGGCCACAGTCGCCAGCGCCGCGATCCGCTTCTCGTGCCGGTAGGGCGCGAGCACCTCGTCGAAGTCGAACAGGATCCTGTGGATCCGCGGCTTCATCCCGCGGCGACCACCGCGAAGGCCTCCCTCGCCGCGGCCAGGGTCGCGTCGATCGCTGCGGCGTCGTGCGCGCTGGATACGAAACCCGCCTCGAACGCGGACGGAGCGAGGAACACGCCGCGCTCGAGCATCGCGTGGAAGAAGCGGTTGAATGCGCCCGTGTCGCAGGCCACCGCCTGCGCATAGGTGTCGACCGCAGGCTCCGAGGTGAAGAACAGGCCGAACATCGCGCCGACGCGGGTGGTGGTGAAGGGCACGCCGGCCTCGCGGGCCGCGGCTTCGAGCCCGTCGCACAGCGCATGCGTGACGGCCTCGAGCCGGTCGTGGAAACCCGGCTCCGAGACCAGGTCGAGCATCGCCAGGCCGGCCGCCATCGCAACCGGATTGCCGCTGAGCGTGCCAGCCTGGTAGACCGGGCCGGCCGGCGCCACCTGTTCCATCAGTTCGCGACGCCCGCCATAGGCGCCCACCGGCATGCCGCCCCCGATGATCTTGCCGAAGGTGCTGAGGTCGGGCGTGACGCCATAGCGCGCCTGCGCGCCGCCGAGCGCCACGCGGAACCCGGTCATCACTTCATCGAAGATCAACAGCGCGCCATGCCGCGAGCACAGGTCGCGCAGATGCTGCAGATAGCCCGCGCGGGGCGGCAGGCAGTTGGCGTTGCCCACCACCGGCTCGATGATCAGCCCGGCGATGTCCGCCCCGGTTTCCTCGAACAGCGCGGTGGCGGCCTCGAAATCGTTGTAGGGCAGGGTCAGGGTGAGATCGGCGAGCGCCTTGGGAACGCCCGGCGAGGTCGGCACGCCGAAGGTCAGCGCCCCGCTGCCGGCCTTGACCAGGAACGAGTCGCCGTGGCCGTGGTAGCAACCCTCGAACTTCACGATCTTCGTGCGGCCGGTCGCACCGCGCGCCAGGCGGATCGCCGACAGCGTGGCCTCGGTACCCGAGTTGACCATGCGCACCATCTCGCAGGACGGCACCAGCTGCGTGATGCGCTCGGCCATCGTCACCTCGGCTGCGCAGGGGGCGCCGTAGGACAGGCCGTTGCCGATCGCACGCTCCACCGCGGCGCGCACCGCCGGGTGGTTGTGGCCGACGATCATCGGCCCCCACGAACCCACGTAGTCGATGTAGCGATTGCCGTCGACGTCGTACAGCCAGGGGCCGTCGGCGCGCGCGACGAAGAAGGGCTCGCCGCCGACCGACTTGAAGGCGCGCACCGGCGAGTTGACGCCGCCGGGCATCAGCGCGCGCGCGCGGGTGAACAGGTCGTGGGAGCTTTCGTGGTTCATGGTGTCTGCAATCCTGGATCGGGGTGGGGCGGAGCCGTCAGTGGGGTGGGGCGGCGCCGGCATGCGTCGCAGCGCCGTCGCGGTCGAACACGCGCAGGTAGGCGCGCGCCGCCGCGGCGGGATCGTCGGCGCCGAACACGCCGCTGACCACCGCGACCAGATCCGCGCCGGCGGCGACCAGTGCCGGTGCATTGTCGACGGTGATGCCGCCGATCGCCACGCGGGTCGCGCCGAGGGCCGCGGCCTGCTGCAGCAGCGCCGGCTCCGGGCGCCGCGTCGCGGCCTTGGTGGTGCTGGGATGGAAGGCGCCGAACGCGACATAGTCCGCCCCTGCCGCCACCGCGCGCCGCGCCAGGTCCAGCGAGTCGTAGCAGGACGCGCCGAGCACCGCCCCCGGCCCCAGCGCCGCACGCGCCTCGCGCAGGTCGCCGTCGTCCTCGCCCAGGTGGGCGCCGTCGGCGCCGCAGCGCGCCGCCAGGCGCCAGTCGTCGTTCACGATCAGCGGCACGCCCTGCGCCCGGCAGGCCGGCAGCAGGGCGGCGACCTGCGCATGCCGCAGCGCCGGCGTCGCTGTCTTGTTTCGGTATTGCAGCCAGCGCGTCCAGGACAGCACGGCCTGCACCAGGGACAGCAGGCGCGCCGTATCGGCCAGGTCGGGCGTGATCGCGTAAAGCCCGCGTGCGGGCGTCGCGCCGGTTTCGCCCCGGCGCGGGGGATGGGACAATGTCATGATTCCTCCGACGCTTGCGCGCCCATTATCCGATGAACGACATGCCCTACCGCAGCTGGATGTGCGTGGTCTGCGGTTTCGTCTACGACGAGGCGGCCGGCCTGCCCGACGACGGCATTGCGCCGGGCACGCGCTGGGACGAGGTGCCCGACACCTGGACGTGTCCGGATTGCGGCGTGACCAAGGACGATTTCGAGATGGTCACCCTGTGAAGCCCTCGCGGCCGGCTCAGTGCAGCCGCGTCGGCTGGATGCCCGCCTCGATCAGGCGCAGCCGGATCCGCGCCGCTTCCGGGGCGCCCGGCTGGCGCTGCAGGTAGCGCTGCAGGTCTGCACGCGCGCCGGCGTGATGGCCGATCTCCAGATAGCCCACGCCGCGGTCGCGCAGCGCTTCCGGATCGTCCGGCAGCAGTCGCAACACGCGATCGGCGCAGCGCACCGAACGTTCCCAGTCGCCGTGCTTCTGGTAGACGCCGTGGAGGTTGCGCAGCATCCTCACCAGGATCGCCCTGTTCGAAGCGGGGTTGAGGATCTGCGACAGCGCCTCATCGTCCGGGACGCCCCCGCCCAGGTGGGCGCTGGCCCGTTCCCTGAGTTCGTCGACGTCGAGCGGGCGGCCACGGTTGAATGGATCCATCACCAGCACGCCGTTGTCGACCGGCAGCCGTACGAGGAAATGCCCGGGAAACGACACGCCGTCCAGGGGCAGCCCGACCTCCCGCGAGACCGCCATCTGCACCAGCGCCAGCGAGATCGGATTGCCGAGCCTGCGCTCGAACACCTCGTTGATATAGCTGTTGCGCGGATCGTAATACTCGTCGTGGTTGCCGGCGTAGCCGACTTCCTCGAACAGGTACTGGTTGATCGTCCGCATCTTCAGCGCAAGCTGGGATTCGCGCTCGACCGCGCGACGCAGGTGCGAGGCGTGGCCCTGCACCCGTAGCGCGTAGCGTCGAGGATCGAGCGCCGGGTACTCGTCGCGCGCGATCAGCAGCGCCACGTCGAGCAGCGGCAGGGCGGCGTCCTCGAGCGAAGCGAGTGCCTGCCATTCAGGCAACGGGCGGGCGTGGCTCATCGCGGAAGACTGCTCCGGCAGACCGGTATGCGCAAGGCTGCGGTACGGGGTTCAGCGCGCCTGGTGCAGGGACGGCGAAAGTTCCAGCCGCGCGCCATCGGTCAGGCCGATCCGCGCGGCCTCGCCGGCGTTGAGTTCCAGCACGTAGCGCGCAGGCGCCGAGCTCGGATACGCCGGGCAGGCGTTCCCGCCGGAACACGGCGGCACGTCGCGCTGCTGCGAGACCAGCCGCAGCGACTCGTCGAAATACAGGATATCCAGCGGAATGCGTGTGTTCTTCATCCAGTAGGCCAATGGCCCGGTGTGCTCATGGATGAAGAACATGCCGTGGCCGTCCGCCAGCGTGTCGCGGAACATGAGGCCGCGGGCGCGTTCTGCGTCGTCATCGGCCACTTCCACCGAGTATCGGTGACCGGACAGCTCCACCCAATCGTCGCCGGCGCTGGCGCAGCCCGACAGCGACAGGGCAAGCAGAGCTGCGAGGTATCTGGAAGGCGGCATGACGGGCGCTCTGTGTGGTCAGCGCGCAACATCCGGCAGCCGTGGGGGAGAGTCAAGGGAAGGGCTATGCAAAGCGGCGGCGAAGGCGCAGAATGCGCGCCCCGCGTGGCACCGGGGCCGCCGCCGCAAGCGGACGGCCCACCCGCTCCGCCATCACCTCAGGAAACGAGGTGTTGACGGAAAGGAAGAACGGGCTAGAATGTGCGGCTCCCTTCGACGAAACGCTCGCTTCGGGCCGGACTGGAAGGGAGGTCGAGACCCCTCACGGGGTGTTGACGAAGCGAGAAGGCCGTGACAGAATGTGCG